>CAVZSO010000010.1:0-349046 GCA_963777975.1 uncultured Chloroflexia bacterium
GACTACGAGCGCGATGGATTGGCTGGGTCGTGACAGATACGTTCAACGCCGTCAAGGCGATCGTGGCGGCCATCGAGCGCGGGGCGCGTCCGACGCCGGAGTACCAAGCGCGCATCGACCGGACGTTCGTGAACCGTGACGGCCGGGCGTGTGCCCGGGCCGTTGCGGCCATCGAGGAGCTTAGCCGCCCGTATGTGAGACAGAACTTCGCGAGCATTTGACGGCAGAGCGGAGGGGCGTCTGTCGCGGAGGTTCCATCGTCGGCTACTCGGGATGCAGCCCGCGCGCGAGTTGCTCGCGCATGGCGGACAGGCGTGGGCCGACATGGTAGGAGATCCAGAGCTTCAAGAGCTGACCCATCAGTCGCCTCGAGCGCCAAGGAGGCGCCTTCGCAAGCCCATGCACATACCGAGCTCGATGGACCTCCCACATCCTCTTGAACCTAGCTGATGGTCGATCCGAGATCCCCCCGATGGCCATGTCGACCACGAGTTCAGGAACGAAGAGCGGATCGTGCTCGAGGAGCTCACGAAGCAGGAATTCGTAGTCCCCCGCGATCTCGAACGTTTCGTCGAAACGGCCATGCTCCTGGAAGAGCGACCGGCGATGGAACGTGGCAGGGTGCGGGATCATCTTGCCCCGCCGGAACCGCGCCCGTTGCTCGTTATCCGATGGCGTGCCCATCCGATGGTCTACCGACGCGTCCTCACGAACGATGTCGATGGTCCGATACACGAGAGTGTGCCGTCCCTCGTCGACGGCGATCGCCTCCGCGATGTGGGTCAGGACTTCCGGCGCGTGGTATCGATCGTCCGCGCCAGGGAAGCAGATCGAATCGCCCGTCACGTGATCCAGGGCCTTGTTCCAAGCGTGGTAGATGCCTCGATCGGGCTCCGACTCCCAATACGCGATGCGCGTCGCGTTGCGCTCGATGATCGCCGGGTCCCGTGGGTCGACGCTCCGTCGATGACGATGAGCTCGACGCCGACGTGGGTCTGCTCGAAGACGCTGTCGAGCGCGCGCTGCAGTGTCCTGGCGCCGTTATAGACCGCCACGATGACCGAGAACCGCGGCAAGCTGGAGGAATGCGATTCGTGGCTCATGGCTCATCCTGATGCAGTGGCCGGCGTTTGATGGAAGTGCCCGCGAGACGAGCCGCAGACGGGTGAATCGACGTCCGGATGTCACAATCGCGGGGTGACGAGTGTACGACGGCGCATCACCGAGCCGATGCGGCTAGGACGGCATGGTCGGCCAGCGAGGCCGTCGGGCATCGGGGCAGATCGGCGGGCGGAGGCCGAAGATCGATCCGAATCAGGCGGCCGATGAGTCGTAAGCGAGGGCGCTGGGGCCGACGTCGGATCGCACGGTACGTCCTACGCCTCGTCCGGGTCATCGCAGGGAGACGGGCCGTCCCATTGGTGCTGATTTGCACCATCCGATGGATCGCCAGCGGAAACAGCCCCCTGGCGCCCCACTCATCACCGGCCGACGCGGGCCTACTTCGCCCAGCCTCGCTCGCGCGAGCGTTGGCAGGCGTCGAACTCGGGACTTGGGCTTTGGGCCCAGGATCGATCTCGGAGATCGTCAGGATGGTTCAGCATCACCGACCAGCGATGATCCTCGAGTTCGGTAGTGGCAGCAGCACGGTCGCGCTGGCCTGGGCCGTCAGCCAAGTTGGGCCGGCCGATTTCGGACCGCGGGTGATCTCAGTCGAGCAGGACGCCGAGCAGGCGGACCGCACCCGGGACCTGCTTCGTCGGGCCAACCTCGAGCAGGAGGCGCTAGTGATGGTCGCGCCGCTGACTGACCAGGTCATCGAGGGGCAACCGACGACGTGCTATGCGCTTGGCAACGACCTCGGCGCGGCCCTGCATGGCAGGCTGGTCGACCTGGTGATCATCGACGGACCCGCAGGTCCGCCTGGCGTCCGGTTCGGCACGCTCCCATTGGCACGTGCCTACCTGCGCAGGGGGGCACCGTTCGCCCTCGATGACGCCCTCCGAGACGGAGAACTCGATGTCGCAGGGCGGTGGTCCGCGTTGCCGTATTGCCGAATCCAAGGCATACGGCTCATCGAGAAGGGCCTCCTGGTCGGGTCCGCACGACCTTGATGATGCGCAGTGGGTTGCGGTCGCTACGGCGACGTTTCAGCCGAGCCCTTCGCCCTCGCCTCCTGCGGGATGGAGCGCCGCGTGCTGCTGCGCCACCCGGAGCCGCCGGATCGGCTCGGCCTCGCCCGCATCGGCACCCGCTACGGCGGCTGGATCGGTGCCAACCGCAATCATCTCGGATTCGTGGGTCTGCTACTGCGGCGGCGTGGGCGAAGACATCAGCTTCGACATGGGTGCGATCCACCGCTTTGGGTGCCAGGTGTTCGCTTTCGATCCGACCCCACGAGCTGTCGCCTACGTCGCGGAGCACACAGCTGGCGAGCCACTGTTCCACTTCCTGCCCGTCGGACTCTGGTCGGAGGACACGACACTGCGGTTCTTCGCACCCCGGGACCCCACGCACGTCTCGCACTCGGTGGTCAACCTGCAGCGGACGGAGACCTACTTCGAGGCTCCATGCAAGAGCCTCCCGACGCTGATGCGTGAGCTGGGTCATGCTCGGATCGATCTACTGAAGATCGATATCGAAGGGGCTGAGCACCGGGTGGTGCGATCAATGGTCGGGGCTGGGATCCGGCCAACGGTCATCTGTATGGAGGTCGACCAGCCGGTCAGCCTGCGAACGTTCTGGCGGACGGTGCGGAGGCTTCGTACGATCGGTTACATCCTGGTCGCCGTCGACCACTGGAATCTCACATTCGTCCGCAGCGAAATCATCAGGACGGGCACGGTGCGACGGACATGACGGTCGAAGGTCCGTCGTGGCCGCGGGTGACCTTCGGGATCATCGTGCTCGACGGCGAGCCGTTCACTCGCTACACCTTGCGTTCGCTCTACCCGTTCGCCCATCAGATCATCGTCGTCGAAGGTGCGGCGCCGGGAGCACGGCACATCGCGACTAGCGATGGCCACTCGCGGGACGGCACGCTTGAGATCTTGCATCGATTCCAAGCGGAGGAGGATCCCGAGGGCAAGGTGACCATCGTGACGGCCGAAGACGAGGGTCACCCCGACGGCTTCTGGCCCGGCGAGAAGCACGAGCAGAGCCGCGCCTATGCCGCGCGGGCGAATGGAGACTGGCTGTGGCAGGTCGACATCGACGAGTTCTATCGGCCCGAGGAGATGGAGCTGGTGCTGGCCATGCTCGCGTCGCAGCCAGCCATCGATGCGGTGACCTTCAGGCAGGTCACGTTCTGGGGAGGCCTCGATTACGTCTGTGATGGTTGGTATCTGAGGCGGGGCGCTATGGACTATCACCGACTGTTCAAGTGGGGGCCGGGGTACGACTACGTGACCCATCGCCCGCCGACCGTGGTCGACGAAGCGGGTCGGAACCTGAGAACGAAACGATGGCTCGATGCCGCCTCGATGCTCGATCGCGGGGTGCGCCTCTACCACTATTCTCTCCTTCTGCCGAAGCAAGTCATCGAGAAGTGCGACTACTACGCCACCGCCGACTGGGCGAAACGAACCGGCGCGATCGAATGGGCCAATGAGGGCTACCTTTCCCTGCGCCGCCCGTATCGGGTCCACAACGTCTTCGCCTACCCGAGCTGGCTGGAGCGGTATGACGGCCCTCACCCGGAACACGTCCGACGGATGATCGACGACCTCCGTCACGGCGATGGATCGATCCAGCTTCGTCCGACAGCGGACATCGAACGCCTGCTCGATTCGCGCTCGTATCGCGTCGGGCGTGCCCTTCTGATCCGACTCGATCCCGTGGATCTCCGCGCGCGCCGTCTGGGACGCGACGTCGGACGGCTCTCACGCCGTGCTGGGCGCGTCAGTCGTCGGGTCGCCCGCTTCGGATGGCGGATCCTCCGCGCTCGGGGCGGGATGTTCAGGTGACCCAGACGGACACCGGTCGCCGACTCCGCGTCATCCAGGTGACCAAGGTCGCGCAGGGTGGCGGGGCCGAGCGGGTCGCGACCATGCTGCACGAGGGGCTGCGACGGCGAGGTCATCGCTCGTGGATGGCTACCGCGCGGAACAGTGGAGACGATCCGTCGATCCTAGTCATTCCGTCGCCACGGCGCGACAGCGCGGCCAGTCGTGGCCTCCGGCGCGTCGCCCGGGCGATGGGCCCAAAGGACGACGCCGGTCTCCTCAAGGGCCGGATCCAGAGCACCCTGCGAGCAGCTGCCGCTCCTCGGCAATGGCTGGGGCAGGCCCTGGGTCGCGAGATGTTCGATTTCCCTGGCACGGCGGCCATCCCGGACCTGCCGCCCGAGCGGCCGGATATCGTCCATTGCCACAACCTGCACGGTGGCTACTTCGACCTGCGCCAGCTGGCCCCGATGAGCCATCGCCTGCCGGTCGTGCTAACCCTCCACGATGAGTGGACCTTCACGGGTCACTGCGCTTACGGGCTCGGGTGCGAGCGATGGAGGACGGGCTGCGGGTCGTGCCCCGATCTGACCATCTACCCGGCGATACGGCGGGACGGCACGCGTGCGAATTGGCGCGCCAAAGAGGCCATCTACAGCCGCAGCCGCTTGTATGTCTCGACCCCGTCGCAGTGGCTCATGGATCGAGCCCAAGTCTCGAGCCTGGCCTCGGGCACGGTCGACCGCAAGGTCATCCCGAATGGCGTCGACCGATCGGCCTTCCGACCGGGTGATCGGTTGGAGGCTCGGGCGCGACTGGAGCTCCCGCCGCAGCCATTCATCCTGCTCTTCACGGCGAATCGGGCTCGTCGCAGCCCATTCAAGGACTGGGCGACGGTGTCGGAGGCCGCGATTCGGGCCGCGTCCATGGCCACCTCTCGGCCCGTGCTCTGCATCGCGCTCGGCGACGATGGGCCGACCACACAGTTCGAAAACGGCGAGCTCCGCTTCGCGCCATACCGTACCGACCTGACCGATGTCGCGGCCTTCTATCAAGCCGCGGACGTCTACCTCCATGCCGCGAAAGCCGAGAACTTGCCGACGACGATCCTCGAGGCATTGGCTTGCGGTCTGCCCATCATCGCCACGGCGGTCGGTGGCATCCCGGAGGAGGTCCGAAGCCTGGCCGGATCCCCAGGTGCATGGATGGGTGCCGCATACGGACGGGATCAGGCCACGGGCGTGCTCGTCGCCGCGGGCGACGCTCGAGGGATGGCGGCCGCCGCCGCAGCCCTGCTTCTCGACGACGACACGAGGGCGGCTCTCTCGGCGAATGCCGTACGCGACGCTGCGCAGCGATTCGACCTCGACCTCCAGCTCGACACGACGATCGCCTGGTATCGCGACATCCTTGCGGACTGGAAGGTCGCGGAGCGCTAAGTCATCCGGCGATCGAGAGGTCTTCGACGCGACGCGCCCATCGGCGCCCGAACTTCCTCATGACCGCGTCGCCTCGTACCACTCTACGGTCCGCCGCAACCCTTCCTCGAAGCTCGTCTGCGCCGTGAACCCGAAACGCTCGCGGGCCCGGCTCGTGTCGAGGGCACGACGGGGCTGCCCGTCTGGTTTGGTGGCATCCCAGCGGATCTCGCCCTCGAAGCCGGTCAGCGCGACGATGAGACTCGACGAGTTCGCGGATGGTGATCTCGTGGCCGACGCCGAGGTTGACCGGGTCGGCGCCGTCGTAGCGCTCGGCGGCGAAGCGCGATCGCCTCGGCGGCATCGTCGACATAGAGGAACTCGCGCGAGGCGGATCCGGTGCCCCAGATGTCGATGTGGTCGGCGCGCTTCTCTCGGGCGTCGACGCACTTCTTGATGAGCGCCGGGATGACGTGCGAGCTGGCTGGGTCGAAGTTGTCGCCCGGTCCGTAGAGGTTGACCGGCACCAGGTGGATGGCATCGAAGCCGTACTGCTGCTCGGTAGGCCTGCGCCTGGACGAGGAGCATCTTCTTGGCCAGGCCGTAGGGCGCGTTCGTCTCCTCGGGGTAGCCGTTCCAGAGGTCGTCCTCGCTGGAAGGGCACCGGCGTGAACTTGGGGTACGAGCAGACGGTGCCGACGCCGACGAACTTCGAGACCGATGCCAGGCGCGCCTGCTCCATGAGCTCGATGCCCATGATCGCGTTCTCGTAGAAGAAGCGGCCCGGGTTCTCGCGGTTGGCGCCGATGCCGCCGACGACGGCGGCCAGGTGGATGATCAGGTCCGGATGGCTGTCTTCCAACGCCCGCCGGATGCCCTCCGACGTGCGCAGGTCGTACGCGGCGCTGCGCGGCACGAAGACGTCGGTCGCGCCGGCCGCCTCGAGTCGCGCGACGACGCGCGAGCCCAGGAAGCCGGCGCCGCCCGTGACCATCACGCGGCGACCCATCCAGAAGTCGGTCGTCATGCTTGCTCCACGGATCTGCGTTGAGCCCGTTCCCGACGCGACGGGTCGGTCGTCCTTCGGGCGCTTCAAGTGGAGGACCGCGAGCGCAGCTGACACCGCGTCGCGGACGACCGGGACCGGTATCGTAGCGTGTTCGTGGCGATCGGAGCCGATGACGCCGAGGCGGGGTTCAACGGGCCGACCCGTCCACGATGCCATCGATGAAGCGCGCCACGAACCGCTCGCTGGCGTGCCCATCGCACGCGCCCAGGTGGTGCGAGATGAACTCGTCGTAGCCGGACAAGTCGAAGTCATCGTCGAGGATGGCCCGAGCGACGCCATCGGCGTCGGCGACCTGGGTGCCGATCATCTCGGTCGCGAAGTCGAGACAGACGCCGGGATCGCGGGCGTACTCGTCGAGATCGCCGACAAGGAGCACGATCGGACGCCGCAGCAGGGCAAACTCGAAGATCGCCGATGAGTAGTCGGTAACCAGGACATCGGTCAGCGCGAGCAGGTCATTGATCTCGTCGGTCGGGTCGACGACGACGTCGTAGCCCTCCGCGGGCACGGATGCGGGATCGACGTTGGGATGGACCTTGAGCACCAGGGCGACGTCGGCTGGCAGGCGGGCGCGCAGTCGCAGTGGGTCGAGGGCGGCGGCGGACGCCTTCCGGCTGCCGCGGCCGCGGAGCGTGGGTGCGTGCAGGACGACCCGTCGCCCGGCGAGAGCGGGGTGCGCGCCGAGGACCCGGACGCGGGCGGCTTCGAGAGTGGACGGATCGAAGAAGGCATCCGTGCGCGGCGTACCCAGGGCCACGACCCGCTCGACGGGCGTCCGCAGGGCGATGGCGTAGGTGTCGCGCACCGCTTCGGACGAGACGACGACGAAGTCGTAATAGCGGTGCAGGAACGTCCGCTCGGGCTCCACGGGCGGGACCGTCGTATCGAGGCCGAAGCGCTTGACGGCGCTGACCGCGTGCCAGACCTGGACGACAGTCGTGCCCGAACGGTGCGGCGCGACGTGGACCGGCAGGAAGGCGTTGTCGACGACCACGAGCCGCGACGTCCGCACGTAGTACATGCCGCGCATCGTCCGCAGGAGATAGCCGAGCTTGGCGCGCAGCCCGTGGCCATAGGTCTCCAGGAGGACGACTGGACGCAGGTGCGGATGCCGCGCCCTGATGGCGGCGTCGATCGTCAGCAGGTTGCCCTCCAGACGGCTCGTGCGTGGGCTGGCCAGCACGACCCGATCTTCCACGATGGGGAGGAATGAGCAGAGCCACCCGACGACCCGAAGGACGCGGCTGGCGAGGGCGTACTCGAGTCGGTTCATCGAGGCAGCGCAGGTGCGATCAGGCGACGATGCGGTAGGTGGGTCACGTCCGAAGTATGGCTCTGGAGCCCGGTGGCAAAGGCCGACCTTGCTAGGCCTCCTCGCGCTCGAGCTGCGACCGGCCAGGTGGCCGCCGCTTCGGCGGTGGCACGTCGCTGACGCCCTCGACGAACGAGGCCTGGCGGGCCCACTCGGCCGACTGCGCCTGCTCCTCGTGGCCCAAGATGCCGAGCCGCCCGAGCGTCGTGAGCTCGTCGCGGATGTACGTCTTGAGCATCTCCGGCCCGTCCGTGTTGATGGTGAAGCGCACCCCGTTGCGGCGGAACGTGTCGAAGATCCACCGAAACTCGTCCCAGCCGGAGACGACTCGCGTGTTCAGATTGCTCGTCGGGCAGACTTCGAGAACGATGCCCCGCTCGCGCAGCATGCCCATGGTGCGGGGATCGAAGGCGGCCTTGACGCCATGTCCGATGCGCGAGGGCTCGAGCTGCTCGACGACATCGGCGATCTCCTCGACGGGGCCCGACTCCCCAGTGTGCACGGTGATCCCGAGCCCGCGGCGTCGCGCCCGATCGAACAGGCGACGGTAGTCCCTGGGTCGGAACGTCAGGCTCTCCGGGCCGGCGATATCGATCCCGACCACCCCGCGCCCGCGGTAGGCGATGGCCTTTTCGACGATGATCTCGTTCATGGCGTAAGGGAAGGCGCGGTCGAGGCAGAAGATCAGACCGGGGGTGACCGGGTATTCCAGCATGGCGCGATCCATGCCCCGGATGGCGGCGCTGATGATGTGATCGAGGTCCTGCTCGCCGCCCCGGTTGCGCTTCATGGGGTTGAAGCGCAGCTCGCAGGTGGTCACGTTGTTCTTGCGATACGCGCCCCCGACGACCTCGTAGACACTGCGCTCCACCGCCAGTGGCGACGATTGGATGAGCTCGGTCCAGTGGAAGAGCTCGAGGTAGCCATCGAACGACCGCCCGCGCCGCGCCGAGACCGTGATCAGCTCACGGAACTCCCAGTAGTCCTTGGTCGGCAACTTGATGCCCTGCGAGTGCGCGATGCCCCACATGATCGCCGGCGCGACGGCACCGCCGAGGTGGCAGTGCAGCTCGGTCAGGGGGATCGTGCGGGCAAGTGCGGGTGGCACGCCCCAATGCTAGGGGAATCGAGAGGGCCCGGTTCGAACTGGGCCCTCAGTGGTCTGGCGGGAGCGCTCCCTGCTGGGGCGGCCCGTGGGCCTGTCGGCACGAGTCGGTCGCGAGCGAGCCAGCGGTCTTACGATTAGCCCGTGCTGGATCGGGACACATCGAACATGATCGAGCCTGCAGTCATCGCGATGAGCGGCAAGCCGCAGGTTCCCGGTCCGTCACCGATCACCCAGTGGCATCGCGGCTTCGCGCTGCTCGCCGTCGTCAGCCTCTTCATCGGCAGCCGGGCCCTGTGGACCGACGCGCTGCCGGCGGCACCCGCCATGGCCGTGCTCATCAGCGGGTGCTACGCCGCGATCTTCGCGTTGGCCGTGCTCATCTCGACCGTCTCATCGCGGCAGCTGATGACGCTGGTGGAGGCCGCCGTGCTGGGCGTCGCCGTTGTCCTGGCCTGTTTCCTGTTCATCCTCCATCACCACGTCGCCGACGAGGGGGCCTTCGCCGCCCGAGCGGCGGACGCGATCCTGCGCGGCACCCCGGCCTACGGCGTGCATTGGCCAGACATCTTCGCCGAGGCGAACGTCGCGGTCACGAAAACCATGGATGGTGGGTTCGTGGACACCATGCCATACCCGCCGCTCATGGCCATCCTGACGGCTGCGGTGAAGCTGGTCATCCCCGGCTACGTAGCGGCGACGATCGTGACCATGGGCACGTTCATCGTCGGTGCCATCGTGCTCTGGCTGCTACTGCCAGCCCAGTGGCGGTCGGCGGGGACCGCCATCATGCTCGGATTCGGACTGCTGGCCAATTACGCGCATCGCGGTTATCCCGCCATCATCGCCAGCGCGTTGCTCATTCCGGTCGCCATCGGTTGGGCGTACATCGGCCGCGACGGCCGACTCGGCCGAGGCGACATCATCCGTGCGATCTGTCTAGGCGCGGCATGCGCCGCCCAGCAGCTGGCGTGGTTCGTGGTCCCTTTCCTGCTCGTCGGTCTCTGGTCGGTACGCCGCGCCGAACTGCCGGTGCGTCAGAGCGTGAGGGTCGTCGGCCGGTTCGCGGTCGTGGCCGCCACGACATTCCTGGTGATCGACCTGCCCTTCATGGCAACGGACCCGCGGGCCTGGCTTGACGGCATCCTCGTACCCCTGATTGCCCATGCCGTACCACATGGCCAAGGCCTGGTCGGCATCTCGTACTACCTGTTGGACGGGAGCGCCCAGCTGTCCTTCTACAGCTACGCGGCCCTCGCGTTCGCGGTCGGGTTGCTCGGCATCACCGTCCTGTTCATGCGCCGCCTCGGCCCAGCGATCTTCATCCTGCCTTGGACTGTCTTCTTCCTGGCCACCCGTTCGCAAGACGGCTACTACCTCCTGATGACGCCGCTTTGGCTCGCCTCGCTCGCGACGGTGCCACAGGACGAGTTCGCGACCGCGTGGCAGCCGCGCATAGGCTGGCTCGGGCGAGCGCCGATCCGGGCGTTGCTCGTGGCGCTGCTCCTGATGCCGACGGCCGCCTGCCTCCTCATCGCCATCACGAGCGCCCCGCCACTCCAGATGCAGGTGCTCGCTACCCGGGCGGACGACGAGCAGCCCGGCGTCGCGGAGATCGACGTACGGGTGAGGAACGAAGGTACCTCTGCGCTCAGGCCGCACTTCGCCGTCAGCGACAACCACTCGATGTCGCCGTATTGGCGCATGATCGATGGGCCAGAGACGCTCGAGCCGGGGCAGACCGCGGAGTACCGTCTTGCGAGCACCTATGGAGGGGCCTTTCCCGGACCGCACGGCTACTTCAAGCTACGCGCCGTGACCGACGATCCGATGACCATCAGCTCCACGACGCTGCCCAAGA
Organism: uncultured Chloroflexia bacterium; assembly: GCA_963777975.1. Classification (GTDB taxonomy): domain Bacteria; phylum Chloroflexota; class Limnocylindria; order Limnocylindrales; family CSP1-4; genus CSP1-4. Next base: position 10,710 of record CAVZSO010000010.1, read on the forward strand.
CGCCGTCGAACGCCCCCGCTGCGCCGTCGATATCGCCGGCGCCGTAGGCCGCTCGGCCTGGGGTCAGCCGGCTCGGAAACGAGCCCACGGGATCAGGCACTGAACGCCAAACACGGGCACCGCACCAGCCATCGCGCCCACGGCCGGCTTCATTGGTCGGCAGCTTGATGCCCTGGGAGTGCGCGATGCCCCACATGATCGCGGGCGCCACCGCACCACCCAGATGGCAGTGCAGATCGGTCAGGGGCACGGAGCGAGGGCAGGAGGCACGTCCCCATGCTAAGGGGAATCGACGGGGCGCCGACTCCCCGCGACCGCCTACATGCAGCCGGGGAAGTACTTCGTCCCAGGATGACGGACGAGGTCCATCACAGATCCGCTGTCAGTCGAGAAGCGGGCGCTCTCGGCCGATGTCAGCACGAGTCGCCCCTCCGCACCGTCGCTGGCCGCCCCGCTATCGATGTCGATCCAGCCGCTCGGATCCCAGAAGCTGCCGTCGAAGTCGATCGGCGAGCCGATCCCGCAGTGGCCGAGCGCGAAGCGGTGTGGACCCGGGCCGGATCGGTGGGCCGAGCTGGGGCTGAGTTCGATGAGCCCGGCCTCACCAGCGTCGGTCGCCTTGAAGCCGTCGGCCGCGGCAGCCACGGTCACCACCTGAGGGGCTTCTCCGACGAACTGGACGGTCACGTCCAGCCGATCCCCGGGGAGCAGCGAATCGGGGCATGGAGCTCCGGCGCAGGGCGGCGAACCGACGACCGTGTACGTCACCGGCGGGTGACCCGGCAGGGCATCGATGGCCACATCCGCGAGCAGCCGACACTGATCGAGCCGCACCCCGAGGCAGCCGACGGCGGGTCCCTGCCGAGTCGTCAGCTGACACGAGGAGACAACGAGGAGGATGACGAGTGCAAGACTGGTCGACAGCAGGCACCTCCGATCGCTCCGATGGCGCCGATACAGAAGCTTGGTCGCGAGGGATCGGGAGGGCGTCACCAGGGCATCGTAGGTCGCTGCGCCAGGAATCGAATGGGCCCGGTTTCCCGGGCCCAAACGTGTTTGGCTGTCGCGGCCGACCGCCGAATGGTCAGTCGCCGGAGTTGTGCTTGGCTTTGTGCGCCTTGTCCTTGCGATGCTCAGCCGACTTGCCGTGCGAGGTCGTCACGTCGGTCGTATCGGTCGTCTGCGTGGTGACCGTCGGCGGCGCCTCGACGGGGCACCCGGTCAGCACATCGGGGACGAGCAGGCCGCGGGCGACCTGGCTCACGGCCCAGCCGTGGTTGTCGTTCGGGCCACCGACACACGCCTCGTTCTGTGCGACGGCCGAGACGAGCGCGCCGTGCTCGCCCTGGGCGCCGTCAGACGTGTCCTCGGTGGTGTCCTCGGTCGTGTCCTGGTCGGTGTCCTCGTCTTGCGTGGTGTCCTCGTCGGTGTCCTCATCGGCACCCTGCTCGTTCTCCCCCTGGTCGTTCTCGACCTGGTCCTGCGCCTGTGGCGCAGCGGGGAGGGCGATGTGGGCGGCACCGGCGACGCCGGCGACCGACAGCAGCAGAAACAGCGCCACGACAAGCGCGGCTGAGCGGGTTCGTAGTCGTTCCATGCCCAGAGGCTAGCGCACCTTCGCAGATCGCGCCCATAGGACCATCGGTCATTCGGGCCGATTACGGTGCCCGCTGGCACCCTTTCCTGGAGCCTCGGCGGAGGCCGAGAACCCCGACGAGCCGTATCCTCATGGGCATGCGTCTGCTGGTCACCGGCGCGACGGGCTTCGTCGGTCAGGCCGTCGTTCTGGCCGCGCTGGATGCCGGACATGCGGTCCGGGGCCTGATCCGCGACCCTGCCAAGGCGGCCGCGGTCTTTCGTGAGCGGCCGGTCGACCTCGTCCTGGGGGACGTGCAGTCGCGTCGGGATCTGCTCCTTGCCCTCGAAGGGGTCGATGTCCTGGTGCACGCGGCAGCGACGTACTCGTACCGTCGCGATGCTGCCGCGACGATGATCCGGGACAACCCGGCGATGGCCGAGACCGTGCTGGCTGCCGCGCGCGACGCCGGCACGCCGCACGTCATCGACATCAGCAGCGCCGTCGTCTTCCGGCCGCACCCGGACGGACCACATGCCGGCACGGTCGGCATCCAAGCCCCGTACTGGGACCCTGCGCAGCGGCAATGGGGTGACCCCTACCTGCAGAGCAAGGTGCTCGCGGAGGAGGTCGTCGGCCGCCATCGCGTCAAGGGCGTCGCCGTCTCGTCGATCCACCCATCGTTGATCATCGGACCAGGCGATCGCGGGCCGGGCCAGTCGGGCTCAGTCGTCGTCGCGCTCCTCGCTGACCCGTGCATCTACCTCGATGGCGGCGCCGGCTGGGTGGACGTCCGCGATGTCGCCGAAGCCGTCCTCCGCCTGGCCGACCGACCACCCGGCGACCGCGTCATCCTCAGCGGGACGGACGCGAGGTATCGCCAGGTGGCCTCGGAGCTCGATCGCCTGACCGGCCGTCGGATCCGCCGCATCTGGCTGCCCGCCGGCCTGGTTGCCGGGGCGGCGCGACTCAACGACCGGATCGGTGGGCGCCTGATGGCCGACCTGCCGACACGTGCCAGCCTGGAGTGGACGCTGACCATCGGGCCGATCGACGGCTCGAGCGGCGAGCGCCTGCTTGGTCGACCCTACCGGCCGCTGGCCACGACGCTCGCCGATGCGTTGCGCTGGTGGTCCGACCATGCGACGGTCCCGCGATCGACGATCGGGCGCCTGGCGGGCTGAGACCGCGCGCTGGCGGAGGCCGAACCGCGCTAGCGTGGGCTGAGACGGCGCCTAGCTGGCGACGGGGATGACCCGACCCTCGGCGTCCAGCGTCGCCTGGCGACGGGCTCGCTTCAGCTCCGCTCCCGGGACCTGATCCCGAGCGTGATAGCTGGACCGGACGAGCGGCCCGGATTCGACATGCTTGAAGCCGAGCGCGAGCGCCTCGACCTTCATCTCCGCGAACTCATCGGGATGGACGTAGCGCTCGACGGGGAGATGGGCCTGGGTCGGACGCAGGTATTGGCCGATGGTCAGGATGTCGCAATCGACGACGCGCAGGTCGATGAAGGTCTGCGACAGCTCGTCGCGCGTCTCGCCAAGGCCGACCATCAGGCTCGACTTCGTATGGACTGCATCGTCGCGGCCGGAGAGCTCGCGCGAGAACCACTTCGCGCGGGCCAGGACATCCAGCGAGCGGTGGTACCGGGCGCGCTTGCGGACGGGCTTCTGGAGGCGCTCGACGGTCTCGACATTGTGGTTGAGGATGTCCGGCCCGGCCTCCATGACCGTGTGGAGCGGCGCATCGGCGCCGTCGAAGTCGGGGATGAGGACCTCGACGCCCATGCCCGGGCACTCGCGGCGCAAGGCGCGGATGGTCTCCGCGAAGATGTGCGCGCCGCCGTCCGGCAGGTCGTCGCGGGCGACGCTGGTCACGACCACGTGCTCGAGGCGCATCTGGCGGATCGCCTCGGCCACCCGTCGCGGCTCGTCCTCGTCGTTCCAGGTCGGGCGGCCGGTCTTGACGGCACAGAAGCCGCAGGCACGGGTACAGGTGTCGCCGAGGATCATGATCGTCGCCGTGCGCTGCTCCCAGCACTCCCCGATGTTGGGGCAGCGAGCCTCTTCGCAGACCGTGTTGAGGGTCAGCTCGCGCAACACGCCCTTCAGCTCGTGGTAGTTGGCGCCCGATGGCAGCCGAGCCCGGATCCACTCGGGGTGCCGGCGGAGCGGCAGCGAGCCGTCCGCAGCTGGTGCGGCATACGAGCCGCCGCCCATCGCGATGGTCAAGGCCTCGCGCGCGGCATGGGCATGGGCACCCTCGCCCGGCGGCGTGAACATGGGCAGCTCGCGACCCATCAGCTGCACTCCGGCACGAGGCGGTACATCTCTCCCGTGCTGGCGCGCGGATCGTAGACGAGCAGCACGTCGTCCTGCAGGACCCCATCCGTGTCGAACATCCGGAGCAGCTGCCGCGAGTCGTCCTCGTAGCCGGTGGCCTGATATCCGTTCTCGGCGGTCACCGCGGCCACCGGACGCCGGGCGTTGGCCAGCGCGAAGATCGAGCCCTGGAAGCGGATCCAGGTCGGGAAGCCATCGTCATGCAGGATGTTGACCGGCTGGCATCCGTCGAGCCGCTGGCCGGACTGGACGCTACGGTCTGGCCCGGACCAGGTGTCGGTCGTGTTGTCGCGCCAGATGGTCACGCCCGCGCGCAAGATGAGCCAGGCGACGACGACGGCGATGACCGCCACGATGAGCTTCCCGAAGATGGGGTTCCACACCAGGCGGTCCCGCTTGGCGGTGCCGATGGGCAGCTCCTGCCCGGCCTGCAGGGTGCGCAGCAGGCTGCCGTAGCGATCGCGCCCGGAATTGACGATCCGGTCGCGCTTGGCCGCCCGCTCGGAGATGCTCAAGCGCTCGGTCGGCGGCTCGGTCAGCGGCGAGTCGGACATGGCCAGGCCGGATCGGTCACCAGATCGAGGTCGAGTCGTCGACCGACTCGAGCCATTGGCGGATGGTTGCCAGGAAGCGGCCCGCCTGCGCGCCGTCGGTGGCGCGGTGGTCGATGGCCAGGACCATGTTCATCATCGATCGCACGCCGATGACGTCGCCCTGCGGAGTCTCGATGACGACCGGTCGCTTGACGATGGACTCCATGGTCACGATGCCGACCTCCGGCACGTTGATGATGGGCATGGTCAGCACGGAGCCCGTCCAGCCGGTGTTGTCGACCGTGAAGGTCCCGCCCTGGATGTCGTCGAGCCGGAGGCGATTGGTTCGGGCTCGATCGGCCAGCTCATGGATCGCCCGGTTGAGCCCATGGATGCTGAGCCCGTCGGCGTCCTTGATGACGGGCACGACCAACCCGTCGTCGACCGCGACGGCGATGCCGACGTTGATCGCCCGGCGACGCCAGAGACCTTCGTCGGTCCAGTGCGCGTTCATGTCGGGATGGCGACGCAGCGCCTCGACCGTGGCCTTGGTCACGAAGGCGACGTAGGACAGGCCGATGCCCTCGCGCTCCTGGTACGCCCGCTTGTTGGCGTCGCGCTGGCGAACGACCGGCCGACATGTCGACCTCGACGGTCGTGTAGGCGTGCGGCACCTGCAGGGCGCGCGTCATCTGGGCGGCGATGGCCTTGCGCATCTGGGTCGCCGGCTTGAGGGAGTCGGCGGCGGCGGGCGCGGGCGGCGGCGCCAGCGCGGCGCTGCGGGAGCCGGCGGGGCGGTCCCGGCCGGGCTGACCCCGGATGCGGTCGGCGCTGCCGGCGTTGGTGTCGTGGCGGGCTGAGCGGCGCCCGTGCGCTGGCGCTCGATGTAGGCCAGGACGTCCTCCCGGGTGACGCGACCGGCATGACCGGTGCCCGGCACCTGGGAGAGGTCGAGCTCGTGCTCGCGCGCCAGACGGCGCACGGCTGGCGTGACGCGGCCCTCGTAGTCCGCGGCCGGAGACCGCTCATCCGAGCCCGCGGGTCCGTGGCTGGCGGCGCCGTTGCCACCGGTCGTCGCCGGTGAGGGGGCCATGGCGGCCGGTGCGACGGGAACCGTGGCTGGGGACGCCTCGGCGGCAGGCGCCACGGCAACAGGTGCGGGATCCGCCGCGGTGGCAGAGGCGGCGGTCGAAGCCGCGGCTGCCGCGGGCGCATCGCCGGCGCCGTCGATGACGGCGATCTCGGTGTTGTTGGCGACCGTCTCGCCTTCCTGGACGAGGATGGCCGAGAGGGTGCCCTCGAACGGCGAGGGGACCTCGGCGTTGACCTTGTCGGTGACGACCTCGACGATCGGCTCGTACTTGTCGACGTGGTCGCCGACCTGCTTGAGCCAGCGCCCGATGGTCCCTTCGGCCACGCTCTCGCCGAGCTGTGGCATCGTCACCTTGGGCACGGTTCTGGATCCTCCTGGCATGTCCCGCCGGTGCGGGACCGGGATGCGGCTGCCGCAGCGTAGTTTCGCCTATCCGCGCATTTCGCGATACGGGTCGCCGACGGCAGGGAAGACGGCCCAGCGTCGCCCGGCGGGTCGTCGGGCGCGGCCGGTCAGCGGCCCCAGAGGTACAGCGTCCGTCTGGCCGCTTGCGTCCCAGGAGGTGATCCCCGGGCAGGACGTAGCAGCCATCGGCCACATGCTGGCGCCACTTCGTGGCCTCGACCTCGTCGGCCGGTACGGCTTCCGGGCCGAGTCCATCCGCGCGGACATCGATGTCGGGCCAGCCGACGCCGGCCATCGCCGTCCGAACGAACTCGATCGCCGCGTCGCGGTCAAGGCAGCGCGCGAGCAGCTCGGCACGAAGGGTCTCGACCATCGCGGCGGCCGCGTGGCTCCAGCCGGGCAGGAGCCAGACCGCGTGCACGTCCGATGCGACCGCGGTCGCTACGCACGAATCGTCGCGCACGCCCTGCGTGCGCTCGACCGTCCAGCCTCGGTAGCCGAGGGAAACGAGCAATCCACCGATCCGGGTATCCGCATCGGCCGGCGAGAGGCAGTCCTGCGCGGCGGAGAGCTCCATGAGAGCCGCCTCCAGCCGGGGTTCCCGTGTCTCTGCGTAGAAGATCCGGTTGCCGGCCACGACGCCGGTCGCGATCAGCACGGCGACGACCGCGGCGAGAAGCACGAGCCCTCGACGCAGGCCGGGACCTCGTCGCCTCCGGCGCTCGCGGAGGATGGCCTGGCCGATCAGCAGGTCGGGGGCGGCAGGGCTCGGGATGGCGGCATCGAGGCTCCGGAACCGGGCGCTGAGCCGGTCGTCGAAGGTCGTCATCGTTCGTCTCCCAGGAGGCCGCGAAGGCGCTCCTTGCTGCGCGACAGCCAGCTCGACACCGTGCCGGTGCGAACGCCGAGGATGGTCGCGATCTCGGCGTGGGTATAGCCATCGAGGGTGCTGAGGACGATCGCCGCGCGCTGCTGCGGGTCAAGCTGCGCGAGCGCCGCCCAAAGGTCTGGATCGGACTGCATCGCCCACGTCGGCCCGCCCTCATCGGGCAGCGCCACGAGCCGGCGTCGTCGACGCAGCTCGTTGAACGCGAGGCGTAACCCGATGGTGTACAGCCAGCCTCGCGCGTCGCCGCCGTGAAAGCGCGATCGACGCTCAAGCGCCCGCGCGAATGCCGCCTGCGCTACGTCCTGGGCCTCATCGCCATCGTGCAGGACGAGGGTCAGCCGACGGACGAGCAGCGGGTAGGCGGCGACCAGCTCAGCCTCGAGGTCGACCTCGATCGGGACGACGCGGGTGAGATCCATGCACCCTCCTTCGTCCGTACAACACGCGAGCGGTCCGAATCCTTGCGCCGCCGATGGGTGTCGGCGCGATCAGCCGCGGCCGAGCACCAGGCGCGTGCCGTCGACGAGCGCGTGGAGCTTGGCTCGGGCTGCCCAGCGCGCGGTCTGGCTGAAGCCGCAGTCCGGGACAAGGGTCAGCCGCTCCGCCGGGACTCCGGCGGCGAGAACCTTGTCGATGCGCTCGGCGACGTCCTCGGCCGTCTCGAGGTAGTAGTTCTTGACGTCGACGACGCCGACGGCGAGGTCGCGATGCGGAGCGATCTCGGCCAGCAGGTCGAGCTCGGTCATCTCGCGGTTGGCATATTCCAGGACGAGCTCGTCGGCACGGAAGGCGAGCATCGACTCGAGCACCGGCCGATAGGTTCGCTTGGCCAGCGGCCGGCCCATGTAGTTGCCGAAACAGCAATGGACCGCCACGCGCAGGCCGCCGACACCGTCCAGCGCGGCATTGAGGAGGCCGGCGAAGTCGGCGTGCGCCTCGGGATGGATGGCCGGCGAGGGCTCGTCGATCTGGACGAAGTCGACGCCGGCGGCCGCCAGGGCGTGCAGCTCCGAGTTGAGGATGGGCACGAACGCCCACGCAGCCGCCAGCCGGTCGGGGTAGACCTGGCCAGGCCCGAAGGTCAGGCGCCCGGACAGGGTGAACGGCCCCGGGATGGTCATCTTGAGGGGCTTCGCCGTGTGCCCCCTGGCGTAGGCGTATTCGGCCACGACGCCCAGGCCGCTCGGCGCGGTGATCGGCTCGAGGACCTCGAAGCGATGCTGCTGATCGTGGCCGGTGGGACCGACCAGGCGCCCCGGCGGCAGCGGTCGGAGGCCTGTCAGACGACCGTAGAAGGCGGCCGTGAAGAAGCCAGCCCTGCGCATCTCGCCGTCGGTCAGGATGTCGATGCCGGCCACCTCCTGCTCGCGGATGGCGAGATCGACGGCGTCGTCGAGCAGCTCGGCGACGTCGGCCTCACCGATCTCTCCCCGCTCGGCGGCGGTCAGGCCGGCGAAGAGCCAGGACGGTCGAGCGTAGGAGCCCGCTGTGCTGGTCAGCAGGCCGCCGGGCGGTCGGTCCACGTCAGGCCTCCGTGGTCAGTCGGGGTGGCTTGGCTAGCGGAGCGCCTTGAAGGCGAAGGCGCGGGCCGGATTGTCGACGAAGATCCGATGACGAGCCTCGGCGGTGATGCCGGCCGCGTCCATCATCGCGCTGAAGTCGCCGAGCAGGAAGGCCATGCCCGGGCGGCCGCCATACGCGCCCCAATAGCCCTGACGCGCGGCATCGAGGCCGAGCATGAGCTGGTCGCCGAAGCCGTCCTCGAGCATCCAGCCGAGCAAGCGTCAGCGTCCCGTTGTCGCCTCCCGACGGCCAGCGGAAGGCCTGGTCGTACTCGACGAAGGCGCCGGTCGCCAGGATCGCGCGGTGGTAGGCGCGGTCGACGACCTTGTCGGTGTGCGAGAGCGTCACGGCTGCAGCCGGGACCCCGGCGCCGGTCAGCAGCCGGACCTGCTCGAGGGCCGCCGTGCCGTCGGTGCAGTGGGTCAGGATGGGCACGCCCGTCGCACGGTGCGCCGCTGCGGCGGCCTCGAAGACCCGAACGTCGCGAGGGCTCAACGTGCCGCCGCCGGCGACCTTGATGACGCCGGCGCGGTGTTGCGTCCGGATCGCCGTCGACGCGTGATCGTCGTTGGCGTCGATGCCATCGACGACGTCGGCGATGAAGCGCTCGGCGAGCTCGTCGACCGGCAGGCTCTGGCTCCAGTGATCCTGGGCATAGAGCGTCTCGAGGTGGAGCCCGGTCGAGGCCACGACGTGCAGCTGGCTGCGCCCTGAGATCGTGGCGAGCTTGATGACGTTCCGTCCCATGTCGCAGGGCATGGCATCGATCACCGAACGCAGGCCCAGTCGGATCGCCGAGCCGACCTCCTCGACCGCCTTGTCGACGTCGGCGAGCAGGAAGTCGGGCGACAGTTCGACCATCGGTCCGCCATCGATGACGAGATGCTCGTGCGCGTAGGTCACGCCAAGGTCGGCGGAGGGGATGTCGCCGAGGACGGTGCGCACGAACGGTGCCACGAGCGCGGTCCGGGCCACGATGTCATGCCGCGGAGCCGACGACGAGGACGTCCAACGCGGGCGCAGGCCCCCATCAGTCGGCATCCCCGATCGCGTCGGGCCGAAGTGCCTGCGCGCCCAAGTCGCCCGGCTCGACCGCCGTCACCGACCAGCCGCCATCGACGGCCAGCAGCTGCCCGGTGACGCGCGACGCATCGTCGGAAAGGAGAAAGAGCGCCGCCTGCGCGACGTCGGTCGGGTCGAGGAAGCCGCCGGCGAGCGGTTGTTTCCGTCGTGCGAAGTCGACCGTGGCTGGATCCGTCGCGGCGCGCGCAGCCATCGGCGTCGACGTCAGGGCGGGTGCCAGCCCATTGACGCGGATCCCGCGCGGGGCGTAGTACGCAGCCGCGGTCCGCATCAGCGCGTTGACGGCACCTTTGGAGGCGGCGTAGGCGTGCGTCGCGAAGAGATCCGGGACGGGGTCGGTCGCCAGCACGCTGGACACCAGGACGGCGGCGCCCCGGGATGCCGTCGTGTCCGGCGCCTGCTCCAGCATCACCCGCAGGACAGCGGCGAGGACGAGCGCCTGGCTGCGTGCGTTGAGGGCCAGCGTCGCGTCCCAAGCCTCACCGGTCAGCGTGTGGACCGGGCCGTCGCCGAAACCGCGGCCGCTGCCACCGGCCACGGCCAGCAAGCCATCGATCCGCCCGAATGTCGCCCGGCAGGCGTCGACGGCGGCATCGGCCTGGGCCTCGTCGCTCAGATCGGCGATGGCGTAGGCCGCCTCGGCCCCGGTCGCCCGGAGTCGGTCGACCAGCTCGGCGCAGTGTGCCTCGGTCTTCGAGGTCACGAAGACACGCGCGCCCTCGGCGGCGAAGAGCATCGCTGCGGCGCCAGCGATGCCGGTCGAGCCGGTGATCAGGCAGGTCTTGCCGGCCAGCCGATCCACGCTTCAGGCCACTGCCAGCGCGCGTCAGTACGCCGCGAGTTTCCGGATGGCGTCCGCGATCTTTTCGGGACTGACCATGAACCAGTCCTCGAGACGGTGGTTGTACGGGACACCAGGGACGTCGGGGCCGGCGACGCGGATGACCGGGCCATCGAGGTAGTCGAAGGCCTCCTCGGCGATGATCGCGGCGACCTCGGCCCCGTAGCCACCGAAGCGGTTGTCCTCGTAGACGATGACCACCTTGCCGGTCTTCTTGACCGACGACAGGACGGTCTCGCGATCGAGCGGCCGAAGCGTGCGCAGGTCGATGACTTCGGCGCTGATGCCCTCGCTGCCGACCAGCTCGGCGGCTTCCAGGCTGTAGTGGGCCATCAGGCCATACGCGATGACGGTCACGTGATCGCCGGCGCGGGTCACCTGCGCCCGCCCGAGCGGGACCACGTAGTCGGTGTCGGGCACCTCGCCGCGCACGGAGCGATAGAGCTTCTTGTGCTCGAAGAAGAGGACCGGGTCGGGGTCGCGGATGCTGCTTCGCAGCAGGCCGCGGGCGTCGTACGGCGTCGACGGCACGACGATCTTGAGGCCGGGCACGTGGGCGAAGAAGGCCTCGATCGACTGGCTGTGATAGAGCGCCCCATGGACGCCGCCACCATAGGGAGTCCGGATCGTGATGGGGCAGCCGAAGGTGCCGTTGGACCGATAGCGCAGGCGCGCCGCCTCGCTCACGATCTGATTGAAGGCCGGGAAGATGAAGTCGGCGAACTGGATCTCCGGCACCGGCCGCAGGCCGTTGACGGCGGCGCCGATCGACGCCCCGACGATGAGTGACTCGCTCAACGGCGTGTCCATGACGCGATCGCCGCCGAACTCCCCGAAGAGCCCGTCGGTGGCCAGGAAGACGCCGCCCTTGCGACCAACGTCCTCGCCCAGGATGATCATCGTCTCGTCGCGACGCATCTCGTCGGCGAGCGTCTCGCGGATGGTCTCGACCAGCGTCCGGATGGCCATCGTCGGCTCAGCCTTCCGGCTCGAAGTAGACGTGGCGCTCGGCGGTGGCGGGGTCGGGCTCGGGCTGGGCCTCGGCCCAGTCGGTGGCATCCTCGACGACCGCTTTGATGTCCTCGGCCATCCGCGCCTCGATCTCGTCATCGAGGATCTTGTCGTCCCGCAGCTCGCCACGGAAGCGTGGCAGCGGATCGTGCTGGAGGCCCTCCTCGAGGTCCTCGGCGCTGCGGTATTTCGTCTGCTGGTCGTCCGAGGAGTGTGCCGTGAGCCTGGTGACCTTGGCTTCGATGAGCGTCGGCCCATCTCCGCGTCGGGCCCGGGCGATCGCCTCGCGGCCGGCGCGGAAGCAACCCAGGACGTCGGCGCCGTCGACGATGACGCCGGGCATGTCGTAGCCGGCCGCGCGAGAGGCGATGTCCTCGACGGCACTCTGCATCTTGGCCGGCACGCTGATGGCATAGCCGTTGTTCTCGACGACCACGATGACAGGCAGCTTGTGGATGCCGGCGAAGTTGAGGCCCTCGTGGAAGTCGCCCTGGTTGCTGGCACCCTCGCCGAGCTCGGTCACGGCGACCTGGTCGGTGCCCCGGATCTTGGCCGCCAGCGCGATGCCGACGGCATGCAGCACCTGGGTCGCGACCGGCGACGACTGGGACATGATGTTGTGCTGGGCGCCGCCGTAGTGCCCTGGCATCTGACGGCCGGCTGAGCTGGGATCGATGGCGCGGGCGAACTGGGCGAGCATGATCTCGCGCGGCGTCATGCCGAAGGTCAGGCAGGCCGCCACCGAGCGGTAGTACGGGACCATCCAGTCGTGGCCGTGCCGCAGGTCGCTGAAGAGCCCGACCTGCGCACCCTCGTGGCCCTGGCCGGAGATGACGAAGGGCACCTTGCCCGCTCGATTGAGGATCCACATGCGCTCGTCGAGCGCGCGCGTCAGCCAGATCAGGCGGTACATCTCGAGCAGACGCTCGGGCGACAGCCCGACATCCTCGCCGAGTCGTGCCTTGGCGGCGGTACGGCTGCTCATGAGCTCAGGCGCCAGGGCTCTTGGGCTGGATGGTTCCGTGCTCAGACATTGATCGCCCGACCTTCGATGTTCATGGCGGCCTCGCCGAGCGCCTCGGAGAGCGTCGGGTGCGGATGGACGGCTGCCCCAAGCTCCCAGGCGGTCGCCTCGAGCAGCATCGCAGCGCTGGCTTCGGCGATGAGGTCGGTGACGTGCGGCCCGACGAGGTGGACGCCGATGACCTCGTCGGTCTCCTTGTCGGCGATGACCTTGGCGAAGCCTTCGTACTCGCCACCGATGAGCGCCTTGCCGTTGGCGATCCAGGGGAACTTGCCGGTCTTGAAGGCGATGCCGTCGCGCTCGCACTCGGCCTCGCTACGCCCGATGCTGGCGATCTGCGGCCGGCAATAGGTGCCGCGCGGCATCTTCAGGTAGTCGACCGGCTCCGCCTCTGCGCCGACGATCGACGCCACCGCAGCCAAGCCCTCATGACCTGCCACGTGCGCGAGCCAGAGGCCACCGATGATGTCGCCGATGGCATACAGATGTGGTTCAGCCGTACGCATCGTCTTTGGATCGACGAGGACGACGCCGCGGTCGACCTTGGCGCGCGTGGTCTCCAAGCCGACGTCTTCGATGTTGGCCGCGCGCCCGGTCGCGACCAGCATCTGATCGGCCTTCAGCTCAGTCGGCTCCTTGCCTTCTGGGCCGACCATGAGCGCTACGCCACCGCCCGCAGCCTTGCCCGTCTTGACCGCCTTCACGTCGAAGCGAGCATCCGGTGATGATGTCGATGCCACGGCGCTTGAAGGCGCGTTCCAGCTCGACGGACACCTCGCGGTCCTCGAGCGGCACGAGGTTCGGCAGATACTCGAGGACCGTGACCTTGGCACCCATGTCCGCGTAGAAGCTGGCGAATTCGACGCCGACGGCCCCGCCGCCGACGACGATGAGGCTCGTCGGAAGGCTGGTCGACGCCAGGATGTCGTCGCTCGTGACGATGAACGTGCCGTCCGGCTCGAGGCCGGGCAGCGACTTGACCCGGCTCCCCGTGGCCAGGATCGTGTCGGTCGCGTCGAGGGTCCGGTGGCCCGCGGCGGAGCCGTCGTCGTTGACGAGGTCGACCTCGACCTTCTTGCCCCCGTTCAGCGTGCCCCGCCCGCGGATGAACTCGACCTGGTTCTTCTTGACCAGGCTCATCAGCCCCTTGGTCAGGCGGTCGACGACGCCATCACGGCGCTTGGCGATGACCGCGAAGTCGACCGATGTCTCGCCGGTCGTGATGCCGAAGTCCTTGGCCTTCTTGACCCGGGCGTAGAGGTCGGCCGACTCGAGCATCGCCTTGGTCGGGATGCAGCCAACGTGCAGGCAGGTGCCGCCGATCTTGTGGGCGTCGACGAGGGCGACCTTGAGGCCCAGCTGCCCGGCTCGGAAGGCCGCCGTATAGCCGCCGGTCCCGGCGCCGAGGACGACCAGGTCGAAGCTGTTCGACGATCCGACGGCCACGGTTCAGCGGGCTCCGATCACGATGGGTTCGGGGCGGCGGCCGAGGACCTCGACAGCGCGGCGAATCACGTGTCGATGGTAGGGGCGCCAGCGCACACCCGCAACCGGAACGGGTCGCTGGCGGACCCTTGACGCCAGTGATAGCGTTTCGTAACCGGTTTCATGTAACCGGTTACAGCCAGCTGGAGAGCCGTGGCAAGGAAGGCTGTCACCATCCGCGATGTGGCCAGGCAGGCCGGCGTCAGCGTGGCGACGGCGTCGCGAGCGCTGAACGGAAGCCTGGCTGTCAACGCCAAGACCCGAGACCGCGTCCTGACTGTCGTGGACGAGCTGGGATTTACCCCCAGCCCAGCCGCCCGCCGCCTGAGTCTTGGTCGGACGCTGACGGTCGGGGTCGTCATCTCCTTCCTGACACGACCCCAGGCCGCGGAACGGCTCCGAGGCGTCGATGCCGTCCTGGCGGACAGCGAGTTCGACCTCGTCATCTACAACGTCGAGTCGGTCCAGAAGCGGGACCACTATTTCGCCACCCTGACGCGATGCGCACCGGACGGACGGACTGCTCGTCATCTCGTTGCCCCCCTCGGCGGGAGCCGTTGAGGCCCTGCGGACAGCGCCGGTCCCGGTCGTCTTCATCGATGTCCACACGTCGTCGATCGCGGCGATGCACAGGGTCATCGGTGACGACGCCGCGGGCGGGGCGTTGGCCGCCCGCCATCTGCTGGAGCTCGGGCACCGGTCCATCGGGTTCATCGGCGACGCCGAGGAGGATCCGTTCGGGTTCACCTCCAGCCGCGATCGTCACTCCGGTATGGCCGACGAGCTGTCCACGGCGGGAGTGACCATCGCGCCGAACTGGATGGGGCTCGGGGCGCACGGACGCTACGAAGCTCGCGAGCGCGCCCGCCAGATGCTCGTGACAGACGATCGGCCGACGGCGATCCTCGCGGCCAGCGACACGCAGGCCCTCGGCGTCGTCGCCGCCGCGCGAGAGCTCAGCCTGCATGTCCCTGACGACCTTTCGGTCATCGGCTACGACGACATCGAGGCCGCGGACTACGTCGGCCTGACGACCGTGCGCCAGCAGCTGTTCGACTCCGGGCGCCGAGGCGCACAACTCCTCCTCGGCGAGATCGAGCACCGCTCCGCGCAACCCGTGGTCGCTCGCCTTGCGCCTGAGCTGGTGGTTCGAGCGACCACGGCGCCTCCGAAGGCGGGCCGTGGATGAGGACGGCGAAGTCAGCCCCAGGGGTAGGAGTCAGGTAGAACTGCGGAGGAGGATCGATGACTCGTAATGGATCCACTCAGAGGCCCAAGAGCCGGCGGCGGTTCGCGCCGCTCGCTGCGGTGGTGCTTGCCGCCATCCTGGCGGCCGCCTGCGCACAGCCCGGTGCCGTAGAAACGCAGGTACCGTCGCCGAGCGCGGCTGCCCCGTCGGGCAGCACTGCGGCGAGCACGCAACCCTCAGCCAGCACGGCGACGCGCCCAGATTGCGGGACCGATCCCGTCGAACTCAACGCCGTCTTCGAGACCGGCTTCCCAACGGTTCCAGCGCTCGCCGACGAGTTCAGCAAGCAGTACCCCAATGTGACCTTCAAGGTCAGTCAGGACCAGTTCGCCAACCTCGTCAACTCGACGCCACGGCTGCTGTCGAGCGACAACCCGCCGGACCTCATCCGGCTGCCCACGCTGATCTCGCTTGTCAAGGACGGGCTGCTCAAGAATCTGGATGAATACGCGACCGCATTCGGTTGGGACAAGTGGCCAGCGGCGGCGCTTGCTCCGAACCGCGTCGACACCTCGAACTTCACGCGCGGTTCCGGCTCGCTCTATGCGGCCGGCTTGAACAACAGCCTGACCGGCGTGTTCTATGACAAGCGGCTGGCCGAGCAGATCGGGATGACCGCTCCGCCTGCGACAGTCGAAGAGTTCGAGGCGCTCCTGGCCAAAGCCAAGGCCGCCAAATTGCTCCCGATCATGCAATGGAACGATTCCAAGAGCGGTGGCGGGCTCGCCTTCCCGCTCCAGCAGCTGATGGCGGCCTACGGTCCGACGCAGCCCATCAACGACTGGGTTTTCCAGAAGCCCGGGGCCTCCATCGACACGGCGAGCAACCTGGAAGCGGCCCAGCACCTCCAGCAGTGGATCGAGGCTGGATACTTCCCCAAGGACGTGAATGCCATCGGCTACACCGATGCGAACGCGCGCTTCGGCAAGGGCGAGGGCGTCTTCATGTTCAACGGCGATTGGCAGGATGGGGGCTACGACAAGGACCTGGCAGGCAACATCGGATTCTTCGCCTTCCCGTCCGCCCAGGGTGGCACGGCCGGGATGTCCTCGCCACTGACCTTCGGCATCGCCGCCAACGCCAAGCACGCTGACTGTGCAGCGTTCTTCTTCGACTGGGTCGCCACCAACGACTCGGCCCGTCAGATCAACGTCAAGGGCTTTGGTTCCAACCCAGGCGGTCCGGCGGATCTCGCGATCCCGCCCGTGGCGGAAGGTTCGGTGACGAACGACACACTGGCGGCAGGTTCCCAGGTCGCGAAGTCGAACGGCCTGATGGACTTCATCGCCAACGCCACCGGCGCCATCTTCCTGGGACCCGAGGGCTGGACGCCGAATCTTGCAGAAGATGGTCGGAGGCAAACTGGACGCCGCCGGCCTCCTGAAGGCCGTCCAGGCAGAGTACGAGAAGGAGCTGGCCGAGCAGCAGTGATCGGCACCGTTCACGGCAATGGCATGACGAACGGCCGACGGTGACGACTGCCACCGTCGGCCGTCTCAAGTCCCGGCGGAAGTCCCTGACCAGGGTGGTCCGCCGGGACACGGCCATCGGCTGGCTGTTCGTCCTGCCAGCGCTCGCCATCTACGCCGTCTTCGTGCTGCAGCCACTCGTCCTGACCGTCCAATACTCGTTCTACAAGTGGGACGGCGTCGGTCCCGCGACATGGGTCGGCCTATCGAACTATGGCTTGATCCTGAACGATCCGACGCTGCTCGGGTCGATCTTCAACGCATTCCGGCTGGTGATCTTCTTCAGCATCATCCCGGTCGGACTCGGCCTCATCGTGGCGAGCATCATCCACCGGGTGGCGATGGGCCGCTTCGGGACGGTCGCCAGGACGGTCCTCTTCCTGCCGCAAGTCATCCCGCTCGTGGCCGCGGGCATCATCTGGGGCTGGCTGCTCTCAGCTCCAGGGCTGGTCAATCAAGGCCTCACCGCCATCGGTCTCGGCGGCGTGACCCGCGCGTGGCTGGGCGACTTCGACACGGCCTTGCCCGCCGTTGGCGTCATCGGCGTCTGGGTCCTGCTTGGTTTCTGCACCGTTCTGCTGTTGACGGGTATCGGCAAGATCGACCAAGCGCTGTACGAGGCGGCGCGTATCGACGGTGCGACCTGGTTCCAGGAGTTCCGGGCCATCACGATCCCGAGTCTTCGTTACGAGATCGGCGTTTGCCTGACCGTGACCATCATCGCCGCACTCGCTGCCTTCGACATCGTGTACGTGGCGACTGGCGGTGGGCCCGGCAACGCTACGGCGGTCCCGGGCATCCAGATCTACTACACGGCGTTCCTCGAGAGGCAGGTCGGACAGGCCTCGGCGCTGGCGGTGGCGCTGATGTTCTTGGTCCTGGTCGTCGTTCTGCCCATCCAGCGCATGACACGGGAGCGCTGAGCGATGCGGGTACCCCGCAGCGAGCTATACGCTGGCCGCGCGCTTCTCGTCGTGCTGATGGCGATCATCATCCTGCCCTTCATCAGCATCTTCGTGACCGCGCTCCATCCTTCGGGGTCGCTGCCGAGCGGCCTGGACTGGCCAGCGGATCCGCAGTGGGGCAACTTCGTGGAGGCCTTCGAGGTCGCCAACATGACCGCACTGCTGGCCTCGAGCATCTTCATCGTGGTGATGGTCGTGCCGATCGCCCTCGTCATCGCCACGATGGCCGGCTTTGCCATCGGTCTCTTGCGCATCCCCGGAGGTCGCCTGATCCTGCTGCTCTTCATCTTCGGACTGACGCTGCCGTTCGAAGGCATCATCACGCCCCTCTACTACATCGTGCGTCAGATGGGCTTCCTCAACACGCGCCTTGCCATCGTCCTGCCCTTGATCGCCTTGTTCATGCCTTTCGCAGTCTTCTGGATGCGCGCGCACTTCGTTAACATGCCCGGCGACCTGACGGAGGCAGCGCGTGTCGATGGCGCTAGCACCTGGGACCTCTTCTGGAGGATCCATGTGCCGCTCGCGCGGGCGCCGATCGCCTCGCTCGGGATCCTGATGGCCATCTGGACGTGGAACCAATTCCTGCTTGCGCTGGTTCTGGTCGAGGATCCGACGCAGCGGACCATGGCTGGTGCGCTTGGCGCGTTCCAGGGCCACTACGCGACCGATGTTCCCCTGCTCAGCGCGGGCACGATCCTGATCCTGCTGCCCACGCTCATCGTCTTCATCCTCTTCCAGCGGCACATCATCAATTCCCTGTTGCAGGGATCCGTGAAGGGCTGACCGAGCTGTCCGACCGACGCGCCGAATCGCCTGACGTGACCGAGGAGCTCGAGCTCTCTGACGGTCGACACGTGCGCGGCTTCGTCGACGAAGGCTACGGGCCTGTCTTCGATGCCTTCGTCGCCGGCTTCGTCGACCGCCAGGACGTCGGCGCGGGCTGCAGCGCGTACGTCGATGGGAGGCTTGTCGTCGACCTGTCGGGCGGCCTCGCGGATCAGCGTTCACAGCGGCCTTGGCTTCCTGACACGACCGCGGTGACCTTCTCCTGTTCCAAGGGCGTGCTGGCGATCTGCGTCTGCCTTCTCGTGCAAGAGGGTCGTCTCGACCTTGACGTGCCGATCGCCGTGTACTGGCCAACGTTCGGCAAGCATGGCAAGTCGGCCATCACCATCCGCGATGCGATGAGCCATCGTGCGGGCCTGCCAGCCCTCGACGTCGACCTGACCCTGGACCAGGTGCTCGCGTGGGACCCGGTCATCAGGGCGATCGAGGCGCAGCAGCCCATCTACCCGCCGACGGCCGGCCACTTCTATCACGCTATGGTGTTCGGGTGGCTCGTTGGCGAGGTCATCCGATGCGTGACTGGCCAGACGCCCGGCCGGTACTTCCGCCAGGCCGTCGGCGATCGCCTGGACCTCAGGACCTGGATCGGGCTCCCGCAAGCCGAGCGGTCATCAGTCGCCTGGATGGAGGCGCCGCTCCCAGACGAAGCGTCGGAGGCGGCGCGCGAGAGTGCCCGCATCGTCCGTGAGAACTCGCTCATCGAGCGGAGCCTGACGATGGGTGGCGCTTTCGCGTTCCCGGCTGCCGACGGCTACGTCACGTTCAACGATCCGGCCATCCAGGCTGCCGAGATCCCGGCTGCGAACGGCATCAGCACGGCCGAGTCGCTGGCACGGCTCTACGGCGCCTGCGTCTCGGCCGTCGATGGGCCGCCGCTCCTCGCCCCGCTCACGATCGTAGACGCGACACGCGTCCTCGCGGCAGGGCCGCAGCTCTCGGGCATGCCAGACGATGGCTCTCGATGGGGGACGGGGTTCCAGCTGTCGTCGCCGCCATCGCAGCCGATGCTCGGGTCGGCGAGCTTCGGTCATGCTGGCGCTGGAGGGCAACTCGCCTTCGCTGACGCCGAGCACAAGGTCGGCTTCGCCTATCTGAGCAACCAGATGGGTGGCTATGGCGACCGCCGGGCCAGCGCGCTGACCGACGCCCTCGGCGCCGTCCTCGCCATCTGATCACGGATGATCCAGACCACGCGGACCCTGATTGCCGCGAGACCGCAGCTCCTGACCTATCCCGACTCGCTCGGCGGCGACCTCGCATCGCTCGCCGCCCAGCTCGAAGGCCCACTGGAGGGGCTGTTCCGCGGCGTGCACATCCTGCCGCCCTTCCCGTCCTCGGCGGACCGAGGGTTCGCGCCGATCACATACGGTGAGATCGACCCCAAGTTCGGGACATGGGGCGACATCGACCGCATCGCGGAACGCTACGACGTCGTTCTCGACCTGATGATCAACCATCTCTCCCGCCAGAGCCGTGAATTCCAGGACTTCGCGCGTCGTGGTCGTCAGTCCCCCTACGCCGATCTGTTCATCACCTTGGATAAGGTCTGGCCGTCAGGAGATGCGCCGCCGGATGACGTCGCGCAGATCCATCTGCGGAAGCCTGAGTCGCCCTTCTCGTCGATCACCGTCGCGGAGACCGGTCAAAGAGAGAGGGTCTGGACGTCATTCGGGACTGCGACATGGTCCGAACAGATCGACCTCGACGTCCAGGCGCCGGCCACCCGCGCCCTGATCACGGATTGGCTGGGCGCCCTGGCCTCCCACGGCGTTCGTGTCGTACGGCTCGACGCCGTCGGATACGTCATCAAGAAGCCTGGGACGAGCTGCTTCATGGTCGAGCCCGAGATCTGGGAGTTCCTCGATTGGGTGACGGACGTGGCGGGCTCGCGTGGGCTGACCGTCCTTCCGGAGATCCACGATAGCTACGCCACCCACGAACGTCTCTCGGCCCACGGCATGTGGACGTACGACTTCGTCCTGCCCGGACTGGTGCTCCATGCCTTCCACACCGGCGAGACGGCTCGGCTCGCCTCACACCTCGCCCGCTCGCCGAGGCGGCAGTTCACCATGCTCGACTGCCATGATGGCATCCCCGTCCGTCCAGACCTGGACGGCATCCTGGATCCTGCAGAGCAACGTGCCTTGGCGGATCGCATCGAGCGTCGGGGTGGGAACGTCAACCGCACCATGTCTGGTGGATCGGCCCAGAGCATCGATGTCCACCAACTCAATTGCACCTACTACTCGGCACTCGATGGCGATGACGATCGTTTCGTCGCAGCACGAGCGATCCAGCTCTTCGCGCGAGGCATCCCCCAGATCTATTACATGGGGATGCTTGCCGGAGAGAACGATGAGGCGTCGGTCGAGCGCACCGGCGAAGGGCGCGCGATCAACCGTCACGACTATACGCAGGCTGAGATCGATACCGCCCGGCTGCGACCGGTCGTCTCGCGGACATTGAGCCTGATCCACTTGCGGAACAGCCACCCAGCCTTCGATGGTGACCTTGAGGTCGATGTGACTGGCCGCCACGAGCTCCGCTTACGTTGGCGGGCGGGGCGCGCGACCTGCTCGCTGACGGTGGATCTGATGTCTGGGCGCACGACCATCACCGACAAGCGTGCGGGCGCCGAGGCCGCGCCGGTGTAAAAGGGCCGCACCGGCCTGTTCCTCCTCAGCCAGCGTCGGTCGTGACCACGATCCGATGCCAGCCGGTCGAGCCGGACGGTAGCGGCGGCGTTTCGTCGCCGGACTGCATGGCGCCATCGCCATCGGTGGCCCTGACGGCGATCTCCATCGAGCCAGACGCAGGGGCTGTCAGGTCGGCGCGCCAGCGGACCCAGGTCAGCTCGCCGAGGGGCGGCGTGACGGCATCTTCGAGCTCCGCGTCGAGCCATGTCTGGCCGCCATCAGGGCTGACCTCGACGCGCGCGATGCCGCGATCGCCGGAGAAGGCGACACCGTAGGCCGTGAACGGCGCCGATGCCGCCACCGACGCCTGGCTCAACGGCCAATCGATGCGCGACATCGTCCGCACATAGGCATCTGGGTCCCACCCGCGCTGGACCCAATAGCCGTCTTCCTCGTGGTCGGCCAGCTGCATCCTGCGCACCCACTTGGGCTGCTTCATGCCGAAGCGGCCGGGGATGAGCACCCGAGCCGGGAAGCCGTGTTCCGGGGTCAGCGGCTGGTCGGCCATCAGGTAGGCGATCCAGGTGTCGGGGTGGCGAGCGACCTCGAGGGGCAGCGACTCCGTGAAGCCGTCGTCCGCCTGCCACAGGATCCAGCCCGCCTCCGGCTTGACCCCGACCCGGTCCAGGAGGTCCGAGACGCGCACGCCGCGCCACTTCTGGTTGCCGATGAGGTGATCGCCGCGGACGATGTCGGTCGAGATGCATTCCAGCGTGCGATAGGCCTCGTGGTACGGCAGGCCCTGCAGCTCGGCCAGGCCGATGCTCGCCGGCTGGTCGACGAGGCCGTCGATGACCAGCGCCCACGAGGCGGCATCGACGGTCGTCGGGCCCAGGTTCTTGTTGACGGTGTAGAAGTCGGGCACCGGGGTCTGCGCGGGCGTCGGCCCGAAGCCACCGGGGTCGCCGGCTCCGACCGCGGTCTGGTCGCCCTTGCGCCCGGCGGCGACGACCTGGGAGAAGAGCGACAGGAACGAGCCGGCGAATGCGGCGCCACCGACGACGAGCAGGGCGCGGCCGATGAAACCGCGGCGTGACAGGTCGCCCGCGGCTCGGCCCTGGCGAACGGTCGGTCGCTCGTCCGAGAGACCGCTCGCGGTGTCGGACCCGTCGACGGCGCCAGCGGCCCCCATCTGCACCGCTTCCGCCAACCAGGTTTCGCGCAGCCCGATGAGGAGGGTCGCGAAGACGATCGAGGCGATGACGATCGGGCCCTGGACGGCCACGCCTTCCGAGACGAGCGACGAGCCCAGAAGCCCGGCCCCGAAGACGGGCAGGACGATGAGCTCGACGACGGCCAGCGCGCTGAGGGCGATGGCAGCGGCCGCGACCACCGGCCCCAGGCGGCTCGTGGCGCGCAGGGCGAACGAGCCGAGCAGGCCGCCGGCGAGGACGATGACAGCCGCGATGCCGAGCGTCAGCAGGCCCTTGGCCAGCGGCCCGAAGGTCGAGACCATGAACTCGAACGCTGACAGCGGCAGGTAGCGGTTGAAGCCGTCGGAGATCGTCTCGATGAGCCCCGGTCGATCGGTGACCAGGCGACCGAGGATCAGGATGAGCAGCGCTGGACCGGCCGCGACGAGCCCAGCCAGGAACGCGCGGCGACCGGGTGTGGCGTCTGACATGCGACTAGCCTCGCATCATCCGATGACGCCCGCATGACGCGGCACCGCTTGCCACGTCCTGGACGCCTGCTCCTTCGGGTCCGGCCTCCGTGCGCCGACCGAGCGTCGAGCCCGGTGGCCTCGCGATGTTGCGCTATGCTCGGCGCATGTCCGACGCGTGGCTCGGCTATGGCCTGCTCTTGCTGGTCGCCTACCTCATCGGATCCATCCCGACGGGCGTCCTGGTGGCCAAGCTGACCGGCGGCGTCGACCCCCGTGAGGTCGGCAGCGGCAGGACCGGCGGCACCAACGCGCTACGGGCGATGGGCTGGACGCGCGGGGTCGCGGTCGGGCTGTTCGACGGCTGCAAGGGTGCCGTGCCGGTGCTCATCGCCATGTACTTCCATGCGCCGGACGTGGTCCTGGCGCTGGTCGGCGTGGCTGCCGTCGTCGGGGCCTGGCGCTCGATCTTCCTGGGCTTCCACGGCGGTCGTGGCGTGGCGACCGGTATCGGCGCCATGTTCGCCATCGCCCCGCTGGTCTGCATCCTGGCCGCGCCCGTGTTCCTCATCGTCATCGGGCTCAGCCGCTACGTCTCGCTCGGTTCGCTGCTCGGCTCAGCGGCCGCGGCGCTGATCATGCTCGGCTTGGTCGTGGCGGGCGTCATCCCGCCGGCCCTGCTCGTCTTCGGCATCGCCGGTGCCGTCATCGTCTGGCTGGCTCATGCCGACAACATCGACCGGCTGATCCATGGCCAGGAACGGAAGCTCTCCTTCGATCGAGGCCAACGCTCCTAAGAGATCGCCCGGGCGTCGCGCCTGAGCGACGTCGAGACGCGCCGCGGTCGTCAGCGCCGCGGTCGTCAACGGCGCCGCATCGCGGCCCGGATGGTGGTCCACAGCACGGCCACGGTCCCGACCACGAGCACGATGACGACGACCGGCGCCCGACGAACCGCCTCGCCGATCGGCGGTATGAAGAGCGCGACGAGGGCGATCAGCCCGACGGCCAGCACCACGCCCACGCCGATGGCCAGGACCTTCAGCCAAGACGGCAGTGGTCGATCCATGGCTCGGGGCCGCCTCAGCCGCAGGGTCGGACCGCGCGACCGGGTCGCGTCATGCGACCGGGGCGGATCATGCGTCCGGGTCGGCGGCGGCCGGGATGCCGATGGGCGCCACGAGCACCCGTCCAGCGAGCGCCTTGCCGACGCGCGTCAGGTGGCCGAGCTTGGGCCTGTGGAACGTGACCGTGACATCGGCGCGCACGACCGGGTCGGAGGCCTGGCCGCCGGTCAGGTCGACCGCGGTCGGCGTGTCGACGGCGAGCACCGGCACCCCCGCCTCGCGGCCGCGGATGATGAGGTCGACGGCGGACCGGATCGGCTCGCGCAGCGGCCCGTGCACGCCGCTGCCGAGCAACCCATCGACGATCACGGCCGCTTTCTCGATGCCAGCCAGCAGGAAGCGGATGTCGCGCTCGTTCGATGCGTGGATCCGCTCGACGTCGGTGCCCTCGAGGCGATCCCAGGCCCGCCGCGCATCCGCGGTGGTGGGCCGATCCTCCGAGGCCACGAGCACGCACACGACGCGCACGCCGGCGGCGGCGAGGTAGCGTGCGGCGACGCTGCCATCGCCACCGTTGTTGCCGGGTCCGGCCAGGATCAGGACCGGTCCGTGCCCGCTCCGCTCTGTCGTCACCAGCAAGGCACGGATGGCGGCCGCAACGGCGGCTCCAGCCTCCTCCATCAGTGCTCCGCCGCTGACACCCAGGCGCTGTGCTTTGTGGTCAGCGCCGCGCATCGCCTCGCCGCCCATCGCTGCCCGGGTCGTCGTCGCCCGCCAATGCGTCGCGAGGAGGGCCAGGTCAAGGTCAGGATCGGCCAGGAGGAGGTCTTTCGAGGGCAGCGGCACGGGCAGGGTCGCGTCGCTGGTCGGTGTCGTCACGGCGCCGCCATCGTACTGCGGCCGGCAGGTCAGTCGACCGGGAGCCGCCAGCGTCCCGAACCGTCGGTCTCGGCCAGCCCCTCGGAATCAAGCTCGGCCAGCGCCGATGCCACGGCATCTGGCCCGTGCGCGCCGATGGGCGCCGCGATCGTCTGCCACGCGTCCCCGTCCGCCCCGCTCAGGCAGGCCATGATCCGGCCCCGGAGCCAGCGGTTCGTGGTCTCGTACGGGGCCGCGGCTTCAGCCGCTCGATGCCGGGCCGAGGCGGCGCCACGATCGACGGACTCCGCGTCCGACGTCGCGAAGCGGCAATCCCCGACGAGCGGACACGCGGCGCAGTCCGGCCGCGACGGCTTGCAGATCGTGGCCCCGATGTCCATCAGCGCGGCCGTCCAATCGGCCGGGCGATCGACCGGCACGATGGCGTCGGCCGTCGCCTGGAGGTCCCTCGGCGGCATCGCGACGCCCGGATCGCGGGCGCTGCCATGCCCGGCCACGACCCGACCAAGTACCCGCCGGACGTTGGTGTCGACCGGCCCGACCGGCCTCCCGAACGCGATCGCCGCCACGGCTCGCGCGGTGTATGGCCCGACACCGGGCAACGCCTGGAGGGCGGCCAGGTCGTCCGGCACCCGCCCGCCATGCCGCTCGACGATGGCACGAGCAGCTCGCTGCAGGTTGAGCGCGCGGCGGTTGTAACCGAGTCCGGACCACTGGCGTAGCACGTCGGCTGGCGCCGCGGCTGCCAGGACCTCGACAGTCGGGAAGCGATCCATGAATGCGCGCCAGGCTGGTTCGCCACGCGTCGCTTGCGTCTGCTGCAGGATGACTTCGGAGACGAGGATCGCGTAGGGATCACGAACGCCCCGGAAGTCGAAGGCACGGGCCTGGCGATCGAACCAGGCCAGGACGGCGGACTGGAGCCGTGCCGCCGCGGCGTCGTCGAGGGTCACGGCCGGCAGTCTACGGCGCTGCGACGCGGTACCCTCGGAGCGTGCCGAGCCCACGACAGCCGAGCGTCCCGATGCCCGACTTCATCCCCCCGATGACGGCCTCGCTCTCGGAGCGCGCGTTCAGCGATGACGACTGGTTCTTCGAGGTCAAGTGGGATGGCTATCGTGTCGAAGCGGTCGTCAGCGCGGGCAAGGCGCGACTGTGGACCCGGAATCGAGGCGATGCCGCGCGCTACTTCCCGGACCTCGCTGCGGCCCCACCGGAGTGGATCGACGCGCAGGCAGGCGATCGTCGACGGCGAGGTCGTCGCGCTCGACGAGGCCGGCCGGCCGTCGTTCGCGCTGCTCCAGGCCCGGGCCGGCTTCCAGCAACGCCGGGACGTGACGGTGCCCATCGTCTATCAGGTCTTCGACCTCCTCTTCCTCGACGGCGAGTCGATGCTCGACGTCCCGCTCGACGCACGCAAGGTGCGACTGCGGGGCGTCCTGCGCGACCACCCGCTCGTCCGCTACGCCGGGCACATCGAGGCCGACGGCGAGTCCCTCTTCGCCTCGGTCCAGGCGGAAGGACTCGAGGGCATCATGGCCAAGCGACGGTCGAGCCGGTACGAGCCGGGACGCCGGTCGCATGCCTGGCTCAAGATCAAGAACCGGCCGGAGCAGGAGTTCGTCGTGGCGGGCTGGGAGCCGGGCAGCGTCGCACACCGGGACCTGGGCTCGCTCGTGCTGGGTGTCTACGACGACGAGGGTCGGCTCCGGTTCGCGGGCGAGGTCGGCAGCGGACTCGATGCTCGGACGCGGCGCGACCTGATCGCCCGGATGACCGCCATCGCCAGAGACACCAGCCCATTCGACCCCCCGCCTCGCCTGCCGCGCGTCCATTGGGTCGAGCCCGAGCTCGTGGTCCGCGTCGAGTTCGCGGAGTGGACCCGGGACGAGCTCATCCGTCAGTCGGCCTACCGTGGCATCGAGCCCGAGAAGGATCCGCGCAGCGTTCGCCGCGAGCGCCCGACCGCCCGACCAGCGGACGATCGACCAACGACGGAAGCACCCCCCGACTCGACGACCAGGATGGCCGGGCGAGCGACGAAGTCGACCCATCCGGCTGCCAAGGAGGCGACGCCTGCCATGCCTCGATCCAAGTCCGGGACGGACGCGCCTGCACAGTCCGCGACCCCCGCCGAGCTCGCCGCGCTCGACGCCATGGGCGCTGCCGGCACGTGGTCGATCGGCGGCCATGAGGTCGCGCTGACCAACCTCGACAAGGTCATCTTCCCCGACGCCGGGCTGACCAAGCGCGACCTGATCCGCTACGACGTGACCATGGCGCCGGCGATCCTGCCCTACCTGCGCGACCGAGGGCTGACCCTGACCCGTTACCCGAACGGGACCGGCGGCCCGCACTTCTGGGAGAAAGAGGTGCCCAAGCACGCACCACCCTGGCTGGCGCGCTGGCACTACGAGAGCCCGAACCCGGAGGATTCGCACACCTACGCCGTCGCAGATCGTGTCGCCGCGCTGGCCTTCCTGGCCAACCAGGCGGCCATCGAGCTGCACCCCTGGACGTCTCGCACCGAGGCCGCCCAACGACCGACCTATGCGCTCATCGACATCGATCCCGGACCAAAGACGACCTGGCCGGAGGTGCTCGTCCTGGCTCGCCTCTACCGAACGGCGCTCGGGCACCTCGCGGTGCGTGGCTATCCCAAGGTGACGGGCAAACGGGGCATCCAGGTCTGGATCCCGGTCGAGACCCGCTACACGTTCGCCGAGACATCCGCCTGGGTCGAGGCCCTCAGCCGAGCGGTGGGAGCCACGGTGCCGGAGCTGATCTCCTGGCAGTGGTCGGTCCGCGACCGGCGCGGCCGAGCTCGTCTCGATTACACGCAGAACGCGAGCAACAAGACCCTCGTCGCGCCCTACTCCGTGCGGCCGGTGGGCACGGCCCCGGTCTCGGCACCGATCGACTGGGACGAGCTGGACGACCCGGAGCTGCGGCCCGACCGCTGGACGATGACCTCGATGCCGGCCCGCCTGGCTGAACGCGGGGATCTGTTCGCGGGAGCGCTCGAGCGGGACCAGGTCCTGCCCAGCCTCGGCTGACCGACGCCGTCTGGCGGCGCCGCATGGTGCGCCAAGGCACCACTTCGCGGGGACGCACGACACCTCGGCAGGTGCCCGAGGGGTAGACTCCACCAAGCCCCTCGCACCGACGCCTGGTCCCCGGCACTCAGCTGCCGCTACGTCAAGGAGGTCGAGCCGTGGTCCCCTTCTCAGCCGATCCTGGACGCCATCGCCAGCGTGCGCTCGTCCTCGTCGCGGCCTTGCTCGTCGCACTGCTCGGCCCGACCGGCGTCGTTGGCGCGGCGAGCCCGACGGGAGCTGCGGCGCGGTCCGTCGACCTGCAGCTTCTGGCTTTCAATGACTTCCACGGCAACCTCGAGCCGCCCTCCGGTTCGTCCGGACGCATCCCCGTGCCCGGCGGAACCGTCAACGCCGGCGGCGTGACGTACCTAGCGACGCACCTCCAGCAGCTCCGCGCGGGGCATGCGAATTCGATCACGGTTTCGGCCGGCGACAATATCGGGGCCAGCCCGCTCATCAGCGGGTACTTCCACGACGAGCCCACTATCGAGGCCCTCAACGCCCTCAAGCTCGACATCGCAGCCGTCGGCAACCACGAGTTCGACGAGGGATCCGCCGAGCTGCTGCGCATGCAGAACGGCGGCTGCCGGCCTTCGACCACCGATCCCATCGACAGCTGTCCGGATCCCGACCATCCATTCGCTGGTGCCGACTTCCAGTACCTGTCGGCCAACGTCGTGCGCAAGGACACCGGCGAGACCCTCTTCCCCGCCTACCAGATCCGGAACGTCGACGGCGTCCGGGTCGCCTTCATCGGCCTTACGCTCGAGGCCACGCCGACCATCGTGACCCCGTCGGGCGTCGCCGGCCTGACCTTCAAGGACGAGGCGGAGACGGTCAACGAGATCGTGCGGCAGCTGGAGCGGCGGAAGCGCATCGAGACCTTCGTCGTGCTCCTCCATGAAGGCGGCATCCAGTCTCCGCCCGGATTCATCAACGACTGCGCTGGCATGTCGGGCGCCGTCGTGGGCATCGTCAGCCAGCTCAGCCCTCGCGTCGATGCCGTCATCTCGGGCCACACCCACCAGCCGTACGACTGCCAGCTGCCGAACGCCGCCGGAAAGAAGATCCTCGTCACGAGCGCGAGCTCGTTCGGCCGCCTCGTGACCGATGTCGACCTGCGCATCGACCGGGCCACCGGCGACGTCACCCAGGCGCAGGCCGAAAACGTCATCGTCACGCGGGACGTCCCGACCGATGCCGCCGAGGACGCCATCATCGCCAAGTACAACGCGCTCATCGCCGACGTCAAGAACGCGGTCGTCGGCTCGATCACCGCCGACCTCACCAGGACCGGGAATGCGGCCGGTGAATCGGCGCTTGGCGACGTCATCGCCGATGCGCAACACGAGGCAGCCGACAACGAGTTCGGTGCCCAGTTCGCCTTCATGAACCCCGGCGGTATCCGCGCCGACATCGTCTGTGACCCGGGTGAGGTCTCGCCATGCCCGGTCATCTTCAACGAGCTCTTCACCAGCCAGCCGTTCGGCAACGAGATGGTGACCCTCGACCTGACCGGCGCGCAGATCGACCAGGTCCTCGAGCAGCAATTCGACAACCCCGCCGTGGGTCAGCAACGGTTCCTGCAGGTTTCGGATGGCTTCACGTACACGTGGAGCACATCTGGGGCCGTGGGCAACAAGGTCAGCAATATCACCATCGACGGTGTGCCGATCGTGCCGACGACGACCTACCGCGCCACGATGAACATCTTCCTGTCCGGCGGCGGTGACAACTTCACCGTCCTGGCCGGTGGTACCAACCGGGTCACCGGTCCGGTAGACCTGGACGCGCTGGTCGCCTACTTCGCCGCCCACTCGCCGGTGGCGCCCGGCCCGCAGGACCGCTACAGCGTCGTGCCATAACCGGTCGTTCATGACCTGGAGGGCGGGCCCCGGGCTTGCGTTCGGGGCGAGGATCGGCAGCATAGGCGCGCGCGGCGCGATCGCTCGTCCGATACCTCGACTGAGCGGTCCAGGATGAACAGCCGCGCAACGAGCCAAACGTGAACGCGCTCCGTGCCCTCTTCCTGGCCGTCGGCGGCGCGGTCGGGGTCGTCTACCCGTTCATCGCCGTCATCCTGCTCGGCCGAGGCTTCGACGTCGTCGGCGTCGGTGTCGTGACCGCACTATCAGCCGTCGCCTTCACCGCTTCGGTGCCCATCTGGGGCCACGTGGCTGACGTGCTCCTGGGGCGCCCGCGCGCGTTGCAGGTCTCGGCCATCGGTGGTGGCCTGGCGCTGGCGGTGACACTGCTGCCGGTGCCACCGCTCGTGGTCGCGATCTGCTTCATCGTCTTCTCGGCCTTCGAGTCGGCCTTCGCGCCACTGTCCGACGCGCTGGCGGTCAACGGCGTCCCGGACGCCCGGCGGGACTACGCACGCGTCCGGTTGATGTCGAGCCTCACGTTCGCGGTGGCTGCCATCGTGGCCGGCTTCGTCGTCTACGACCTGGCGGGCTACGCGCCGATGCCGATCCTGTTCGGGCTGGCCGCCCTCGTCGTCGTCGGCAGCGCCGTCTTCGTGCCAGATGTGGAGCGCGCGGACCTGCGAGCCATGGCGCCGACCACGAGCGAGACCGACCCTGCAGACGGCGACACGCTGCCCCGCTCCACCCCGCTCCAGCCGAGCACCGAGGCCAGCCCGATCTCGACCGCGCGATTCGGCTCGGTCGGCGTCGCGCTCGCCCTCGCGCCGCGGTTGCCCCTGGCGCTGCTGGCCATCGGGCTCATCCACGTCGGCATCCTGGCCGGCTTCACGTTCCTCTCCGTTCGCCTCCAGCAGCTTGGCGCCGAGCCGTCATCGATCGCGCTGTCGGCCGGCGTCTCCGCGTTCGCCGAGATCCCCGCCTTCCTGGTCATGGGCGGCCTGGCACAGCGCTTCGGTATCCGGCTCGGTGTTCCTGGCCTCGACCCTCATCTACACGGCATGCTTCGTGTCGTGGATGGTGCTCGACTCGCCGATCCTCATCGTGGCGACGCGTGTCGTTACCGGCTTCGGCTTCGCGGGCATCGGCGTGGCGGCGGTGTTGACCATCGCCACCCTGCTGCCTGATCGGCTCCAGGGGACCGGTCAGTCGCTGTACCAGACGACGGCCTTCGGCATGGCCGCCATCATCGCCAATGTCGGCGGCGGCCTGGTCTACGGGACCCAGGGCTACGCTGCCGTCTTCGGGCTGGCGGCCATCGCCGGAGTGCTGGCGATGATCGTCGGGCTGCTGGCACTGCCCCGTGGTCGGGTGCGGCTGGCGACCGCCCCACGGGCCGGCTGAGCGATGGCATCGGCTACAATCCCGACCGTCACTGGCGAGTGGCCAAACGGTAAGGCACCTGATTCTGGATCAGGGGATTCAAGGTTCGAGTCCTTGCTCGCCAGCCACCTCCCAAAGACCACCCGCAGCCTGAGCGCGCCCTCGACATGAGCCTCCCGATGCCGCCCGACCCAGAGCGCTCCGACTTCATCCGGGACATCGTGGCCGCCGACCTGCGCGATGGTCGGCAGACCTCGATCGTCACGCGCTTTCCGCCGGAACCCAATGGCTACCTGCACATCGGGCACGCGAAGTCGATCTGCCTCAACTTCGGCATCGCGAGCGAGTTCGGTGGCCGCTGCCACCTCCGCTTCGACGATACGAACCCGGAGCGGGAGGAGCAGGCGTACATCGACGCCATCGAGGCGGACGTGCGCTGGCTCGGGTTCGACTGGGGCGAGCACCTCTATCACGCGTCTGACTACTTCGAGCAGCTCTACGCCTGGGCCGTCCACCTCATCGGTGCCGGCAAGGCCTACGTGGACGATCTCACGGCGGACGAGATCCGCGAGCACCGCGGCACGCTCACCGAGCCCGGCCGCGACAGCCCCTGGCGGGACCGCACTGCCGAGGAGAACCTGGACCTCTTCGAGCGGATGCGGAACCGCGAGTTCCCCGACGGCGCCCGGGTCCTGCGGGCGCGGATCGACATGGCCAGTCCCAACATCAACCTGCGCGACCCCGTCCTCTACCGCATCGTGCACGCGGCACACCCACGCACCGGTGATGCCTGGTGCATCTACCCGACCTACGACTTCGCGCACGGCCAGTCAGACGCCATCGAGGGCGTGACCCACTCGCTCTGCACGCTCGAGTTCGAGGCCCACCGCCCGCTCTACGACTGGCTGATCGACAACCTGCCGGTCCCGTCCAGGCCGCGCCAGATCGAGTTCGCCCGGCTCAACCTGACGTACACGGTGCTCTCGAAGCGCGTCCTGCTGCAGCTGGTCAACGAGGGCCACGTCCGGGGCTGGGACGATCCCCGGATGCCGACCATCCGCGGCCTCCGTCGGCGCGGCTTCCCCGCCGAGGGCATCCGCGACTTCGCAGCGATGATCGGGGTCGCCAAGGCCGACAGCACGATCGAGGTCGGCCAGCTCGAGCATGCGGTCCGGACCGTGCTCAACCGGACGGCGCCGCGGCGGTTCGCCGTCCTGGATCCCCTCAGGGTCGTCATCGAGAACTTCCCGGAGGGGCAGGTCGAAGCGATGGACGTCGTCAACAACCCGGAGGACCCGGCCGCAGGCACCCGGACCGTGGCGTTCGGGCGCGAGCTGTGGATCGAGCGCGACGACTTCATGGAGGAGCCAGCGCCGAAGTTCTTCCGCCTGGCACCGGGCCGCGAGGTCCGGCTGCGATCCGCGTACTTCGTGACCTGCACGGGCATCGTCAAGGACGCGTCTGGCCGCGTCGTCGAGCTGCGCTGCACCTACGACCCATCCACACGTGGCGGTGATGCCCCCGACGGACGACGGCCGAAGGCGACCTTGCACTGGGTGTCGGCGGCCCACGCGTTGCCCGCCGAAGTCCGTCTCTATGGCCACCTCTTCTCGCGGCCCGATCCCGGGGCAGCCGGGGACCTGTTCGACCGACCTCGATCCCGCCTCCGAGACGGTCGTGCAGGCGGTTCGTCGAGCCCGCGCTGGCCGAGACAGGCGTCGAAGAGACGGTCCAGTTCGAGCGGCTCGGCTACTTCTGCGCGGACATCGACTCAGCACCCGGCGCACTCGTCTTCAACCGAACGGTGACGCTCAAGGACAGCTGGGCGAAGGTCCAGGCGCAGGGACGGTAGCGGGTCGTCGGCCGGCGCTGAGCTGCTGCCACGTTGAGGCGACGCGAGGCACAGGGTAGACTCGGGTCCCCGAAACGGGCTCGCTGGCGAGTGGCCTAACGGTAAGGCACCTGACTCTGGATCAGGGGATTGAAGGTTCGAATCCTTCCTCGCCAGCCACTCTTCGAAGCACGACTCAGTCGCCTCCCGTCATGACGAGCATCCACCTACCCGGCCGTGGTCATCGGCGTGTTCCTGGCACGTCCTGGTCGGCGCGTTCGCGGTCGCAGGAGTCAGGCGACCTCTCGCCATCGACCGCGCCTGCCGATCCCCCTCGCGCCTCGGATACGCTCGCTCCAGTCCATTGATGCGGCCGTGACGCTCCGCCCGGGCTGCCGTCCCAGGCCTGAGCGGCTCGACCCGGTCGGTCTTTGTATGCTCGCGATGTGGCCGTCCACCGACTCGATCTCGCGGACGCGCGGCGTATCGCGGTTCGCGCCCAGCTGCTGGATGTTCCGCGACCGACCGACCTGCTGGCGGTCGTCGATCGGCTGACGTTCCTGCAGCTCGACCCGACGGCCGCCATCGCGCCGAGCGCGGACCTGGTCCTCTGGAGTCGACTCGGATCGTCATACCAGCCGGATCACCTGCAGCAGGCGCTCGAGCGGGACCGGACGCTCTTCGAGTACAACGCG
The DNA here is from genome assembly GCA_963777975.1 of uncultured Chloroflexia bacterium. GTDB lineage: Bacteria > Chloroflexota > Limnocylindria > Limnocylindrales > CSP1-4 > CSP1-4. The sequence goes on from CAVZSO010000010.1 coordinate 44,207, forward strand.
GTCGTCCGGCCGATGAGCGACCTTGGCCTCTATCTCGCGGACATGGCGGCCCGACCCAGCCGCGAGCGGACACGGGAGTGGATGCGGGCTAATGATCGGTTCCGACGCGACGTCCTCGACCGCCTCGGCACGTCTGGGCCGCTGCTGTCCCGAGACATCCCGGACACCAGCGTGGTCCCATGGCCGTCGTCGGGCTGGACCAACGACCGCAATGTCACGCAGATGCTGGAACTCTTGATGATCTGCGGCGAGATCGCGATCGCGGCCCGCATCGGGCGCGAGCGCGTGTGGGACCTGGCTGCGCGGGTGTATCCGGTCGACACCCCGGTCGTGCCGGCCGAGGAGGCGCATCGGATCCAGAACGAACGGCGTCTGCGATCGCTGGGCATCGCGCGCGAGAGAGGCACCGCCGTCCCGGTCGAGCCGAATGTCGTCGGCGATGTCGGCGAGCCGGCGACGGTCGAGGGCGTGCGCGGAACGTGGCGCGTGGACCCGGAGGCGATCGGCAAGCCCTTCGAGGGGCGCACCGCGTTGTTGTCGCCCTTCGACCGCCTGCCGTACGACCGCAAACGAGCCACCGAGTTGTTCGACTTCGAGTACGTCCTCGAGATGTACAAGCCCGAGGCCAAGCGCCGATGGGGCTACTTCGCCCTTCCGATCCTGCACCACGACCAGCTGGTGGGCAAGGTCGACGCCACGGCCGATCGCAAGAGCTCGACGCTACGCGTACGGGCTGTCCACCAGGACATCCCCTTCACCAGCGCGATGACGGACGCCGTCGACGCCGAGCTCGAGGCGCTGGCGTCGTGGCTCGGCCTAGCGTCGATCGAGCGCGCCTCGACAACCTAACGGGGCCCGGCGCGAAGCGCAGGGCGCCACGGGCGTCGAACGCTGGCTCAGACCCCGAGCACGCTCGATGCCATCGCCGTTCCCGTGACGCGGGCCTGGATCTTCGCGAACGCGATGTCGCGCGAGGTCGACGTGTCGTCGCCGAAGGGCGAGAACCCACAGTCATCGGTCGTGCCCAGGTGGCTGGGATCGATGAACCGCGCCGCTTCGAGGATCCGGTCGCGGACTTCTTCGGGTGTCTCGACGCGCGGATCGATGGGATCGATCACACCGACGAAGACGCGGCGCTCGCCCGCGCGCTGGCCAAGGATCCTGAGCGCGGGTTCCCGATCCGCCTCGCTGGCGAGCTGGACGTAGAACGAGCCGACGTTCATCCGACACAGGGCCGGCAAGAGCTCCGCATAGTCGACGTCGGCGCTATGGGTCGAGTCCTGGTCGCCGCCGGGACACGAGTGCACGCCGACCCGCGAGCGCTCCTCATCGGTCAGGCCGTCGAGGACGCGGTTGTTCAGGTCGACGAACGCGCCGAGCAGCCCACCGGACGGGTCGAGCTTGAGCGACAGGCGGGCCTCGGTGAAGTCGATCTGGACGATCGCGCCCCGCTCGAGACAGCCGCGCATCTCGGACGCCGCCTCGGTCACGAGATCCTCGATGAACGCCTCGCGCGGGTAGCCCGTGATGCCGTCTCCCGGATACATGAGGCTGATCGCGGACGCGGAGATGACGGCTTGCTTGAGCTGGGCATCGGTATACCGTCGGGCGCCATCGAGGTATTCCCAGGCCGGGGTGGCATATCGGAACGGAGCGGCGGTCAAGACCGGCAGGTGTCGCGTGTGGCCGTCCTCGAATGGGATGGCCACGCCGCCGGAGGTGAGGCTGGTGAGGGCGGCGACCGGGTAGGTCGCGAAGCTCTGCTTCCGCTGTTCGCCGTCGGTGACGACCGGGGAGCCGGTCTCATCGAAGCGCCGCAACGTATCGCGGACCGCGGCGTCGAATAGGTCGTCGAGCATCTCGGAAGAGATCTCGCCGGCGGCCGCTGCCTGCATGCCGTCCTGGAGTGCCTTCGGTCGGGGGATGCTGCCGATCGGTTCTGTGGGGAGTGTCATGACAGCCATGCTACGGGACGGCCCTGGCGTCGGACAAATCGGGCCCCCGATAGGTCCCACTGGGGACGATCTGAGACCATGACCGACTGGGTCTTGCAGTCCGGGCGTTCCGGCCCCAACATGGCGCTCCCCGGGGGAACGACGGTTCGGGTTTCGACCGCGCGATGACACGGGAGCAGACAGGCGCCGAGCCGCGCCGGAGAGACCGACTGTTGGCCGTCACCCATCCGGAACAGATCCGCCTCGAGCCCGTCGCCGAGCGCCACCTGCCGTTCGCCATCAAGGTCGTGCTCGCCCTGATCGTCGGACTGACCCTCTTCACGGCCTCGGTGGCGGCCATCCTGGCCGGAGCCTGGACCGCCTATGAGCGCATCCACGATGGCCAGGCCTACCCCGGGGTCAGCGTCGCGGGCGTCGATGTCGGCGGCATGACGACCGACCAGGCGACGGCAGCCCTGACCCCTGTCATGGCCGAGCGCTTCGGGGGCACGGCCGACATCAACATGGCCGGCACGCAGGCTGCGACCGACCTTCGCCGACCTGGGCCGGACGCCGGACGTGGCGGCCACCCTGGCCGCTGCGATGACCGTCGGGCGCGGTGCCACGCTCGAGGAGCAGCTCCGCGATCGATTCGGCGCCTTGACCGCCGGCCGACCCATCGAGCCCGTCATGACCTTCGACCGCAAGGTGCTCGATGCCTGGATCTCCGATCACGCTGCCGCCAAACGCCTGGCGCCGACGCCGGCCTCGGTCGCGTTGGTCGGACGGCGCCTGGTCATCACGCCAGACACGACCGGGATCGCCGTCGACCAGGGCAAGCTGGCCGCTGCGCTGGCACCCGTCCTGGCAGACCCATCGGCGACGGCGCCGATCGAGACCGCGTCGACGCCCGTGACGCTCGAGTCGAGCAGCAACGACGTCGACGTCCTGGGCACCAAGGTCGCCGTCGCGCAGATGGCGCGGCCGGTGACGGTGGCGCTCGGCGGGCGGCACTGGACGTTCAGCAGCAAGCGCGTGCGCGCCTGGCTCGAGCTCGTCGCCGGTCCCCACGGCTCGGTCCCGGTCATCGACCCGGCGGCCGTCAGCGCCGATGTCGCCACGCTCGCCAAGAAGGTCAAGCGCAAGCCGCTCGAGACGCGCTTCCTGATCACCAAGGCGGGCAAGAAGTTCGGCTTCGTGGCCGGCCGTCCGGGTCGCCAGCTCGATACCGCGACGACGTCGCAGCGCGTGGTCGCCCGGGTCATCGGCCGCCGGGTGGGACTGCCCGAAGGTGGCGCCATCGCCGTCGCCACCCGGGGCGTGGAGATCAAGCTGTCGGCCGCCGAAGCGTCGCAGATCGTGCCCCAGGTGGTCCTCCTGTCGAGCTGGACGACCTACTTCCCGCAGGGCAGCCACAACGGCAACGGGGTCAACATCCACCTCCCGGCCCGGATCATCAACGGCATGGTCATCAAGCCGGGCGACGATCTTCGACTTCGTGCGGACCGTGGGACCGCTCTCCTGGGCGCGGGGCTACCGCATGGGCGGCGTCATCAGGGGCGATCACACCGATCCGACGGGTGCGGTCGCGGGCGGTATCTGCTCGGCCTCGACGACGGTCTTCAACGCCGCCGCACGGGCGGGTCTCGACATCCTGACGCGCGACAACCACTCCTACTACATCTCGCGCTATCCCCTCGGGCTCGACGCGACGGTCTCGACGCAGGCTGGACGCATCGTCCAGGACATGCGCTTCCGAAACGACACGCCGAATCCGATCTTCATCAGCACGCAGGACGGTTTCGGCTGGGTGCGGGTCCAGTTCTTCGCCCTCGAGCAGACGCGCCAGGTCAGCTTCAGCCGACCGCAGGTCTCGAACCGCATCCGCGCCACCGACCGCGTCGTCCGCACCAGCCGCCTTCGCGTGGGCCAGAGCGAACGCACGGAGTACCCCGCCGACGGGATGGATGTCGCGGTCACGCGCACGGTGCGCGACATGCATGGTCGGATCATCCATCGCGAGACCTTCCGATCCCACTACGTCCTCTGGAACGGCATCCTCATGGTCGGCACGCGCAGGTAGCGCCGGCGCCCAGCGCGACGGTGTCGCCTACCAGGGCAGCATCTGGCGCAGCGCGAACCAGACGTTGGCCGGTCGCTCCGCCAGCCGGCGCATGTACCAGGGGTACCAGGCGGCGCCGTAGGCGATGAGCGCCCGGACGTCGTAGCCGGCTCGCGACAACCGCCGCTGCTGGTCGGTCCGGATGCCGTACAGCATCTGGATCTCCATCTGGCCGGGTGCCAGGCCGATGGCCGCACCGACGCGCGTCATGCGGTCGATGAGCGAGACATCGTGGGTCGCCGCCACGAACCTGGCGCGGTCATCGCGGACGGCCTCGAGAAGTTGGGTCGAGAGGGCCAGGAACGAGCCGTCGACCTCCGGTCCGGACCGATAGGCGACGGCCTTGGGCTCGTCGTAGGCACCCTTGACGAGGCGGATGGCCGGCTTCACGGGCAGCAGCCGCTGGATATCGACCGGTGTGCGATGGAGGTACGCCTGCAGGCAGATGCCGACGTTCTCGTGCCTGGCTCGCGCCCGCTCGTAGAACTCGATGGTCGACTCCGTGTAGGCGCTGCCCTCCATGTCGATCCAGACCCAGCTGCCCCGTTCAGCCGATGGCCGGCCAGCGCGTCGAAGTGCTCGAAGGCCGTGGCGGCGTCGAGGTCGAAGCCGAGCTGCGTGAGCTTGAGCGAGATCTCGCCGTCGAGACCGCGAGCGGCGATCTCGTCGATGAGCGCGTGGTAGGCGTCGGCGACGGCCACCGCCTCGGCAAGGTCCGTCAGGTTCTCGCCCAGCAGCGTGAAGACGCCATCGATGCCCCACGCCTGATGGGTCACGGCGGCGTCGATGGCATCCTCGGCCGTCTCGCCGGGCATGAACCGCCGGGTCGCCCGCCGGACCCAGCCGAAGCGAGGCAGCCGCGCCTTGAGCCAGCGGTTGCGGGACGCCCAGAGGAGGATCCGTCGCATGGCATCGATGGTACCGAGCCTGCAGCCGACACACGCGTCGATCCGAGTCGCATCCGTGGCCGTCCCCGGCGAATCCGTGGTATGAAGAGCACATGACCCGCCGCATCCACGTCTTCGATGCCCCCGACCAATTCGTGGCCGACGCCATCGGCCAGCCCGGCAGCCGGACGTTCTACCTCCAGGCCAGCGAGGGCGAGCGCCAGGTGACCGTGGCCCTCGAAAAGGTCCAGGTCGCGCTGCTGGCCGAGCGCCTCGTCGACCTGCTCGACGCCATCCGCGAGCGAGGCGTCGAGCTGCCCCCGATCGACTCGGGCGAGGACGACACGGCGCCGCTCGACGAGCCCATCCACGAGTCGTTCCGGGTCGGCACGATCGCCATGGGCTGGGACGTCGGGCGCGGCTGCGCGATGATCGAGACCCGCGCCATGGTCGAGGACGAAGAGGATCCGCCGGAGGTCGAGGACGACGATCCCGAGGGGCCCGACCTCGTGCGGGTGTTCCTCGAGGCGCCAGCCGTCTACGCCTTCACCCGTCGCGCGGCCCGGGCGGTGGCGGGCGGTCGGCCGCCCTGTCCCGTCTGCGGTGAGCCGCTCGATCCCCAGGGCCACCTCTGTCCGCGCCGCAACGGATACGTCCACTGAGCGACGAGCCGGATCGCGAGCGCATCGCGCGCACCCTGCGCGACGGCGAGCTCGAGCTGGATGGGCGGCTCGTCGACGCCTCGAACGCCTCCTTCGTGGGCTTCGCGAGAGGCGACAGGTCGGACGAGATCCGCTGCGTCTACAAGCCGATCGCCGGTGAGGCGCCGCTGTGGGATTTCCCCGATGGCACCCTCGCGCACCGGGAAGTCGCCGCCTACCTCGTGTCCGAGGCGGCTGGCTGGGCCGTGGTGCCGGTCACCGTCTTTCGGGACGACGGCCCGTTCGGGGCCGGCATGGCACAGCAGTGGATCGACGTCGACGAGAGCTTCGACCTGGTGGCGGCCCTTCGGTCTGGCACGCCGGCGCTGCGCCGGATCGCGCTCTTCGATGCCGTGGTCAACAACACCGATCGAAAGGGCGGCCATCTGCTGCCCCTGGCCGACGGCCGCTTGCTTGGCGTGGACCACGGCGTCTGCTTCTCGGCCGAGCCGAAGCTGCGGACGATCCTCTGGGGCTGGCGAGGGACGGCCCTGTCCGACGAGGAGATCGACGAGCTGAGCGGGCTACGGAAGGCGCTCGTGGGCCCGCTGCGTGGCTCGCTGCAGGCCCACCTGCATGAGGATGAGATCGCCGCGACGGTCGAGCGGGTCGACCTGTTGCTGGCCGACCTGCGCTTCCCGATGCCCAACCCCGACTGGCCGGCCGTGCCCTGGCCTCCGTTCTAGGAGCGCTCGCGGGCGAGGGTGCGCGACTACGATGTCGACATGACGAGTGGTCACGCCGCGCCCGCGATCTCCACCGTCGAGGACCTCTCCGTCGGCAGGCTCCTGGCCGCCGTCGATGACCTGTATCCCATGGGGTCACAGACCGTCGGCCCGACGCGCATCGTACGAGCGCCCGGGCGGATCAACCTCATCGGCGAGCATACCGACTACAACGAGGGGCTCGTCCTGCCCGCTGCGATCGACCTCGAGGTCCGCATCGCCTATCGACCGACGGACGATCCGACGGCCACGCTGACCCTCCTGGCGACCGGCGAGACAGGTTCGGTCCGTCTCGACGATCCCGGCCCACCCCGCGGCGATTGGCGCGACTACCTGGCCGGAGTCGCCTGGGCCCTCGGTTCGGACGGCGGCCGGCTGCAGGGGTTCGGTGGCGTGCTCGCCAGCACGGTTCCCATCGGGGCGGGCCTGGCTTCCTCGGCGGCGCTCGAGCTCGCCTCCGCCTGGGCCTTGTCCGGCCGCCTCGCTCCTGTCCCGGACGGCCGTAGCCTGGCCGTGCTGTGCCAGCGCGCGGAGAACGACTATGTCGGCGTTCGTTGCGGGGTGATGGATCAATACGCCGCCGCCAACGGCGTCCGAGGCGCCGCCATCCTCCTCGATTGCCGCACGCTCGAGCACGTGGTCGTGCACGTACCCGACGAGCTCGCGCTCGTGGTGGCGCACACCGGAAAGCCCCGTCGACTCGATGCCTCCGCCTACAACGACCGTCGCGCGGAATGCCAACGCGCCGCCTCGATCATCGCCATGCGCGAACCCTCCGTGCGCTCGCTCCGCGACGTGGACGAGGCGATGCTCGAGCGTCATCGGGACATCGTCGACCCGATCGCCTATCAACGTGCCTTGCACGTCATCACGGAGAACGCACGCGTCTCGGCGACCGCGGCGGCTCTCGCGTCCGGCGACCTCGACACCATCGGCCGACTGATGCTTGCCAGCCACGCGTCCCTGCGCGACCGCTTCGAGGTCAGCTCTCCCGAGCTCGACGCCCTCGTCGAGATCGCCATGAGGACACCCGGCGTCGTGGGCGCGCGCATGACCGGCGCGGGCTTCGGTGGTTGCACGCTCACGATCGTCGATGCCCGTAGCGCCGAGGCGCTGTCGGCTCGCCTCACGAGCGAGTACCTGGCGCGGACCGGTCTCGTCGCCACGGTCTGGACGGTCCGTGCGGTCGATGGCGCCGGCGTCGTGGAGACCGGGGTCGGAGCGCCGTCGGCATGAAGGGCGACCTGCCGTCATCACCCCACAGGCGCTACAACGCACTGACCGATGAATGGATCCTGGTGTCGGCGGGACGGGACGCCCGGCCATGGCTCGGGGCAGTCGAGCCGGTGCACGTCGAAGTCGAGGCCGACGTTCGACCCCGGCTGCTATCTCTGCCCGGGGAATGCGCGTGCCGGCGGGGCTCGGAACCCGTCCTACACCGGGCCGTTCGCGTTCACCAACGACTTCGCAGCGCTCACGCCGACGGACACCCGGTCGTCCTACGAGGATGGGCTTCTCCGCGCCGAGACCGAGGCCGGGATGTGCCGAGTCCTGTGCTACACGCCGCGCCATGACCTCGATCTCGGCCGACTTCCCCTCGATGGCGTGCGCCAGGTCGTCGATGTCTGGGCCGACCAGACCAGCGAGCTCGGAGGACGCTATCGCTGGGTCCAGGTCTTCGAGAACCGCGGCACCGCGATGGGCGCGTCGAGTCCGCATCCGCACGGGCAGATCTGGGCTGGGGCGGCCATCCCGAGCGCGGCTGCCAAGGAAGATGCCGCACAACGTCGCCACCACGAACTCACGCTGCGGCGGCTGCTCTCCGACTACGCAGAGCAGGAGTCGGGTGGGCCACGCGTGGTGGACGAGGATCCCGAATGGCTGGCGATCGTGCCCTTCTGGGCTGCGTGGCCCTACGAGACGCTCCTCATCCCGCGTCGTCCATTCGCCCGTTTCCCCGATCTCGACCACGTGGCGCGCGACGGTCTGGCAGCCATCCTCAAGCGGCTGCTCGGTCGCTACGACGCCTTGTTCGGGATGCCCTTTCCCTATTCGTTGGGCTGGCACGGTGCCCCGTACGAGGAGGGAGGGGACCCGGCGTCGTGGCAGCTCCACGGACATGTATATCCGCCACTGCTGCGCGCCTCCGCGCGCAAGTTCATGGTCGGCTACGAGCTGCTTGCCGAACCGCAGCGGGACCTGAGCCCGGAGGACGCCGCAAGCCGACTCAGAGCCGCGGGCTCGGAGAACGACGGGTCGACGGGCCCGGACACGCAACGAGCCGTCGACTAGGCTGGATCCGCCCCGCCGACAGGCTCCGGCATCCCTGCCAGGACGCTGGATCGAAGCCGCTTGAGCCGTTTCATGACGCTATCGCCGTCGCGCCCGAACCAATCGTGCAGGCGGACGTACTCGTCGAAGAGCTCGTCGTACGCCGGCCGATGGGCTGCGATCGGCCGGACCACTTCGCCTTCGACCGGGGCCATCCGTCGCGACGCTTCGATGATCGTGTCGTGACCACCAGCCTCTGAACCGGCCGCCACGGCTCCGAACATCGCCGACCCGAGCGCCGGCGTCTGAGGCGAGGCAGCGATGCGGATGTCAAGGCCGGTGACGTCGGCGAAGATCTGCATCGCCAGACGGTTGCGCTCGGGCAGGCCGCCGCAGGCGACGATCCGTTCCACCTTGACGCCACCGGCCTGGAGCGCCTCGATGATGACGCGCGAGCCGAAGGCGGTCGCTTCGATCAGTGCCCGATAGATGTCGGATGGGCGCGTCGCCAGCGTCATCCCGATCAGCAACCCGGACAGATCCACATCCACGAGCACGGAGCGGTTGCCGTTCCACCAGTCGAGGGCCACGAGCCCCGACTCGCCCGGCCGCAAGCGTGCGGCCTCGGCTTCGAGGACCTGGTGGACATCGGTCCCCTGTTGCCGCGCGAGCTCGTGGTACTCGGGTGGCACACAAGTGTCGACGAACCAGCCGAAGATGTCGCCGACAGCCGACTGGCCGGCCTCGAAACCGAAGAGGCCAGGGATGATGCCGTCCTCGGCCACACCGCACATGCCCGCCACCTCGGCCATCCTGTCGCCCAGGACCATGTGGCAGATGCTGGTGCCCATGATCGCGACCATCGTGCCCGGCTCGGTGATGCCGGCCGCTGGCACCGACACGTGGGCATCGACGTTGGCCACGGCCACAGCGGTGCCAGGCAGCAGGCCGGTCCAGCTGGCCGCCAGTTCGGACAGGATGCCGGCACGCTCGCCGATGGGTACGATCCGCCGCGACATCTTCTCGTCCACGATGTGCTCGAGGCGCGGGTCCAGGGCGGCGAAGTACGCGTCGGACGGGAAGCCATCCCGCTTCGACCAGATGGCTTTGTAACCGGCCGTGCAGCTATTGCGCGACTCGACGCCGGTCAGCTGCCAGACCACCCAGTCGCCGGCCTCGACCAGCCGATCGGCTGCCTGGTAGACGTCCGGAGCCTCATCCAGGATCTGGAGCGCCTTCGGAAAGAACCACTCGGACGAGATCTTGCCGCCGTATCGCGCCAGCCACGGCTCGCGCCGAGCCCGGGCGACGGCGTTGACCTGGTCGGCCTCCGGCTGCGCGGCATGATGCTTCCAGAGCTTCACCCATGCATGGGGGTTGCGCCGGAATCGGTCCAGCGCACAGAGCGGGGTGCCGTCGGCGGTGGTCGGCAGCATGGTGCAGGCCGTGAAATCGACGCCGATCCCGATGACGGATGCCCGATCCACCCCCGAGTCCACCAGCAGGTCAGGGATCATGACGCGTAGCGCGTCCAGGTAGTCGTCGGGGTCCTGGAGTGCCCAATCGGACGGCAGCACGACGTCCTCGTCGGGCGCCGGCAGTCGTTCGTCGATGACGCCGCTGCGGTACGGATGGACTGCGGTCGCGAGCGCGCGACCGTCGGCCACGTCGACGAGGAGCGCGCGTGCAGACTCGGTCCCGAAGTCGACACCGATGGAGTAGGCCGCGCCAGCCATCTCGTGCCCGATCTAGGCCGAGCCAGCGCCGGGCGTGACCACGACCTTGAGGCCGCGCCGCGCGACGAGCGCCGCGAACGCCTGCGACGCGCCGTTGATCGGGAAGCGCTCGCTGATCAGGTGTGTCAGGTCGATCGAACCCGCCGCGACCAGCGCGATCGCGCGTGGCAGGTCGGCGGGCTGCATCCGGCGGCACAAGAGCATCGAGATGCCTTTCCTGCGGGCGAGTCCCGCCGCGAATGTCGTCCTGTCCCCGGACGGGATGCCGACGAGGACGACCCGGCCACCCGGTCGCACCGCCACGATGGCGTCGGCGAGCGCCCCATCGTCGCCGGCGACCTCGAAGGCGACATCGACTGGCACGTCTGCGACGCTCTGATCCTCGACCTTGCCGTTCGGTTTCCTGACCTCTGTCGCCCCCGCGGTCGCGGCCGCGGACCGGCGATGGCGGAGCGGGTCGGTCGCGACCACGGTCGAGGCACCGGACGCCCGCAGGACCTGGATGAGCAGGAGGCCGAGCGGTCCGCAGCCGAACACCCCTGCGCTGCCGCCCAGGGTGGGGCGGGCAAGATCCGCGGCGTGAAGCGCCACGCCGAGCGGCTCGAGCAACGTGGCCTCCGCGTCCGCGATGGTGTCAGGCAGGGGATGGAGGGCCCTGCGCGGCCAGGTCATGGCCGAGCGAAGCGCGCCATCGGTGGCACCGTGACCAGCAAACCGACCCGCCTGGCAGAGATTCGGCCAGCCAGCCGTGCACTGCTCACACGCAAGGCAGGCGACGGCGGGGTCGGCCACCACGCGCAGGCCGGCGTCGGGGCCATCCTCGATGACCCCCGCGAACTCGTGGCCGAGGACGAGCGGACGCTGGAGGCGCGCATCGCCGATCGCCCCTTCCTCGTACCACCGGATGTCAGAGCCGCACAGGCCGACGGCCGCCACCCGCAGACGCACTTCGCCTCTCGCCGGGCGCGCGGCAGGCTCGCGCTGGACTCGCACGTCCCGCGGGGCGTGCAGCCTGGCGACCTCGACGACCGGCGAGCCGCGTTCGGTCACCGTCGCACCTGGCCGTAATACGCGTCTGCCCCGTGCTTTCGCCGGTGGTGCCGCTCGAGGAGCACGTCGGCGATCGGCCTGGCGCCCGGGTCGAGCGCCACGGTCCGCGTCGCCATCGCGGCGACTGCCTCGAGCGCGATGGCGTTATCGACCGCGGCAGCCGCGCTCGGCCCCCACGTGAATGGACCGTGGGAAGCGACCAGAACGGCCGGCACGGACAGCGGATCTTCATGGGTCGCGTCGACGGTCTCGATGATCACACGGCCCGTCTCGACCTCGTACTCGCCATCGATCTCGGCGACCGTCAGCTGCCGACTGACAGGCACCGGTCCGTTGAAGTGGTCGGCGTGCGTGGTCCCGAAGGCGGGGATCGACCGCTCAGCCTGCGCCCACGCGGTCGCCTCGATCGAGTGCGTGTGCGCGATACCACCGATCGTGGGATAGGCCCGATACAGCGCGAGGTGGGTCGCCAGGTCGGAGGATGGCCGAAGGTCGCCCGAAACCGGCCGGCCGTCGTCGAGCGAGACCGCGACGAGCTGCTCCGGCAGCAACTCGTCGTACGGGACGCCGCTCGGCTTGATCAGCACGATGCCCATGGCGCGGTCGATGCCGCTCGCGTTGCCGAAGGACAGCGTCACCAAGCCGGCGCTGACGAGTCTCAGGTTCGAGCGCCAGACCTCGTCGCGGAGCTCGGACGGCACTGCGGAGCGCATCTGTCTAGCCTGCCGTCTTGCGACCGGTCAGAGACCTCGCGCCAGGTGGTAGTACGCCTGATTCCAACGCATCTCCTTCACGAATGCTGGCACCCGGGTATCGGCATCGACCAGCAGGAGCTCGATTCCCGCCATCTCGGCAAAGTCGGCCAGCGACTCCCGACCGATCGCCTGCGTCAGGACCGTATGGTGAGAGCCCCCCGCGTGCAGCCATGCTTCGGCGGCGACGTGCAGATCGGGGCGCGGTTGCCAGACTGCCCGAGCGACGGGTAGTCGCGGCAGCGGTTCATCGGGCTCGACGATGTCGACCTCGTTGGCCACGAAACGGAAGCGATCGCCAAGATCGACCAGGGCGATCACCAAAGCAGGCCCGGGCGCCTGCGGTGAAGACCAGCCGGATGGGATCCGACCGTGCACCGATGGCGAGTGGGTGGATCTCGCACGACGGCCGGTCACCGGCGATCGTCGGACAGACCTCCAGCATGTGGGCGCCGAGGACCTTCGGCCCCGCCGGATCGAGATGGTACGTGTAGTCCTCCATGAACGACGTTCCACCCGGCAGGCCGGCTGCCATCGTCTTCACCAGACGCACCATGACCGCCGTCTTCCAGTCACCCTCCGCGCCGAAGCCATAGCCGTCGGCCATCAGGCGCTGGACCGCGATGCCCGGCAGCTGCACCAGGCCATCGAGGTCCTCGAACGTGTCGGTGAAGGCACCGAAGCGACCAGCCTCGAGGAACCCGCGCAGGCCGACCTCGATCCGCGCGGCCTCCTTGAGCTCGGCCCGGCGGCCGCCGGCGGGCCCGAGATCGGGCGCCACCAGATACTCGCGGTCATACACCGTGGTGAGCGCATCTACGTCCGCCTCCGGGACCGATCGCACCGCGTCGACGAGGTCCGTCACGCCGTATCCGTTGACAGCCACCCCGAGCCGGATCTGGGCTTCGACCTTGTCCCCCTCCGTCACCGCGACCTGACGCATGTTGTCGCCGAATCGGGCGACCCGCAGCTGATGAGCCTCTCGCCAGGCAGCACCAGCCCGGGCCCAGGCCGCGATCCGCTCCGAGACGGAGGGGTCACGCCAGTGGCCGACGACGATCTTCCGGGAGCTGCCCAGGCGCGAGCCGATGAAGCCGAACTCACGGTCTCCGTGCGCCGCCTGGTGCAGGTTCATGAAGTCCATGTCGATCGCGTTCCACGGGAGATCCCGGTCGAACTGCGTGTGCAGATGCAGGAGCGGCCTCTGGAGCGCCTGCAAGCCGGCGATCCACATCCGGGCTGGTGAGAACGTATGCATCCAGGCGACGATCCCGACGCACGCGTCCGAGGCGTTCGCCTCGAGGCAGACCTGACGGATGCCCTCGGCCGAGGTCACGATCGGCCGATAGACGACGTGGACCGGGATCGTCGGCGAGGCATCCAGGGCCTCGGCCACGTGCTTGGCGTTGTCGGCCACCTGGCGAAGGGCCGTCTCGCCATAGAGATCCTGACTGCCGGTGACGAACCAGACCTCGAGCTGTTCCATGGGCTTCATGACCGTGTGCCCCGCGCGAGTGTCGCTGCGCGACGATGTGCCGCCGGTGCGGAGGTCGTGGGTGGCATCGCAGGACCCGGTACGACGGCCGTCGACTGTCGGACGACGAGCTCAGGGCGCAAGACCTCGACGGTCACCGATCCGTCCTGTTGCGTTCCCTCGATCGCCATCTGGACCGCCTTCGCCGCCATCTCACGGACGGGCATGCGGATGGTGGTGAGCGACGGGACGGTGAAGGCCGAGATGGGGAGGTCGTCGAAGCCGACCACCGACAGCTCGTCGGGGACGGCCAGTCCACGGATCGCCGCCCCATGGAGGACACCGATCGCCAGCTGGTCCGTGGAGCAGACGATGGACGTCGGCGGGACCGCCAGCTCCATGAGCGCGGCCAAGGCCTGCTCGCCCCCGGCAGGTTCGTTCGAGACGTGTTGGACGTATCCGGGTGCGATATCCAGGCCCTCCGCCCGCATCCTGGCCGCGTAAGCCGCCGATCGCTCCTCGATGTCGCCGAGCGGGTGGCCACTGATGAAGGCGATACGTCGATGTCCGAGAGCGAGCAGGTGATCGAGCGCCTCGGAGATGCCATAGGCGTTGTCGACGCTGACCATCGCCAGGCCATGTGACGCGGAGCCTTGCCAGAGTGCGACCACGGGCACATGGTCGCCGCGAAGCTCTTCGATGAGTCGCGGCTGGTCGCCCATGTCGCCCAGCACGAGGATGGCGTCGACGTGGCGCGTCTCGAGGACCGAGCGCAGCAGGATCGCCTCGTCCGCACGGCCGTGCGCGTGGCCGAGCACGACGTTGTAACCATGCGCCGCGGCCGACGTGGTCACGGCCTCGACGGCGCCGCTGAAGAAGGGGTCGACGATGTCGCGGACGATGACCCCGAGGAGCATCGTGCTCGCGCCGCGCAGGCCGCGCGCGAGTGGGTTCGGACGGTAGCCGAGGCGGCGCGCGGCCGCGAGGACCCGCTCGCGGGTAGGCTCGCTGATCGGGATCTGCGAGGCGGTCGCATTCAGGACCCGGGAGACGGTGCTCTGCGAGACGCCGGCCTCACGCGCGATGTCGGCCATGGTCACGTGCGGCTTCGAGATAGCTGGATGCGCGCTCGCTTCCGAGGTCATCGGAGCGGCTCGAGTCGTCGCCTGGCGGACATTCGGAGGGGCGCCTCGGTCGGTGGTTCGGACTCCAAACGTAGTTGACAGCATACCATTGACTGCATACGATTGCACGCACGATCTGAGGGAACGGTCGTCGGCCCCTGGCGGGTCGGCAGCCCTGCACGGGCGGGGCGGCCAGCCCGGCCATGGATCGGTCGCATGAGCAGGATGGAGGACTCGCGATGCTACGAACCTCGAAGGTCCCGGGCAGGCGCCATGTTCGTTGGGTGGTGCCGGTCGTGATGATCTCGGCCGCGCTGGTCATCGCCTCGTGCACCAGCGCGAGCAGCCCATCGCCATCGGCAGGGACCGCCAGCACACCCGACGCTCAGTTCTGCAAGGACATGAAGATCACCTTCTTCCCAGGAGGCACAGCAGGCGGCGGGTTCGAAACGGTCGTCTACAACGGAGCCAAGGCGGCCGAGGCGGCCTTCGGGCCGACGATGACCTATCAGTGGTCCGACTGGGACCCGAGCAAGATGGTCACGCAGTTCCAGGAAGCCGTGGCGACCAAGCCCGATGGCATCGCCGTCATGGGTCACCCGGGTGACGATGCATTCGACTCACTGATCGACGATGCGGAGAGCCAGGGGATCCTGGTGACCGTGATGAATACCGAGCTCCCGAAGGCCGAGGCGAAGTACGCCAGCGCGGGGACCGGCTATGTCGGAGCCGTGCTGCACGACGCCGGCGCCGCCTTGGCGACCGAAGCGATCAATCGGGGCGGCCTCAAGTCCGGCGACAAGGTCTTCGTGTGGGGCCTCAAGGCTCAGCCCGGCCGCGGTGAGCGGACGCTCGGCATCACCGACACCCTGGAGAAGGCGGGCATGAACGTCGTCTACCTCGAGATCGACGATGCGACGAACGCCGATCCGGCAGCCGGAGTCTCCGCCTTCACGGGCATGGCCTCGGCCAACCCGGACCTGAAGGCGATCTTCACCGACCACGGCAACGTCACCTCGACCATCCCGACCTACATGAAGGCCGCCAACCTCGCACCGGGCAGCATCTACGCGGCCGGGTTCGATGCCTCGGCGGCGACCGTGCAGGGTGTCAAGGACGGATACATCAACCTGGTCATCGACCAGCAGCAGTACCTCCAGGGCTTCCTGGCCGTTCAGCAGCTCTGCCTGTCGCACAAGTACGGCTTCAGTGGACTGTTCGTGAACACCGGTGGTGGCTTCATCGACAAGTCGAACATCGACGTCATCGCCCCGCTCGTCGAGCAGCAGATCCGGTGACATAGGGTCATCGACTTGAGTGAGATGTTGGCTGGCGAGGGCGACCACCCTCGCCAGCCGGCTGAAGGGGCAACCACACCAGCGGTCGGCGAAGGCGTCGACGCCACCGGTGACGTCCGCCTCGAGCTGCGCGGTGTCTCGAAGTCCTTCGGCGGGGTCCGCGTCCTGAACGGCGTCGACCTCCGACTGGCCGCCGGCGAGGTGGTCGGCCTGTTGGGCGACAACGGGGCTGGAAAGTCGACCCTCATCAAGATCATCACCGGCTTCCACCAGCCGGACCAAGGAGAGATCCTCTTCGGAGGCCAGCCTGTCCACGACCTCGATGTCCAGAAGGCGCGAGCCCTCGGCGTCGAGACCGTCTACCAGGAGCGTGCCCTCGCCGAGCAGCTGCCTCTCTGGCGAAACATCTTCATGGGCCGCCCGATCAGCGGACGCTTCGGGTTCCTGAAGGTCGGCGAGATGCGACGCGTGACGGCCGAGCTGATGGGCACCTCGATGGGCTTCACGTCACTCGCCCTGACACCCGACACCTCCGTGACCGGGCTGTCGGGCGGAGAGCGCCAGGGTTTGGCGATCGTCCGAGCCCTCCATTTCGAGGCCGACATCATCATCCTCGACGAGCCCACGATGGGACTCTCGCTCAAGGAGACGGAGAAGCTCCTGCACTTCGTGGACGGGATCCGTTCGGCCGGCAAGTCGTGCATCTTCATCGACCACAACATCTTCCACGTCTACTCGGTGGCCGACCGGATCGTGGTCCTGGATCGCGGTCGGATCGCCGGTGAGTTCCCGACCCAGCGCTACTCGCTCGAAGAGCTCATGGACATCATGCGAGAGGTGGCTTCGAAAGGCGCCTACAAGGAGCTGGAGCGGTATCGGCCGGACGAAGCCACGCCACCAGGGCCAACGGACCAGGCATGAGTGGGGTCGCGGCGCAAAGCGCCAAACCGACCGTACGACGCTCGATCAACGCGTTCACGACCACCTGGGCGTCGCAGATCGGCATCACCGTCGCCTTCCTGGCCCTCTGGCTGGTGTTCGTCGCCTTCGCACCGGGAACCTTCCTGAGCGACCGCATCTACCTGTCGTTCGCGCAAACGACGCCCTACTTCGCGCTGATGGCCCTGCCACTGACGATGGTCATCATCGCCGGCGACATCGACCTCTCGTTCCCGTCGATCATGGCCCTCGGCATGGTCGGCTTCGTGTTCGCCTGGCAGGGCACCGGCAGCGTCGAGCTGGGCATCCTCGCCGCGCTTGCCATCGGGTGCCTGGCAGGGCTCTTCAACGGCGTGGTCATCACGTTCATCGGCATCCCATCGCTCGTCGTCACCATCGGCACGCAGTTCCTGTTCCGAGGGCTCGCCCTCGTGCTCGTGGCCGGCAAGAGCTATGCCCTCGTCCAGACGAAAGAGGCTGCCTCGTACGACCTGATGGTCGGTCGCCTCTTCGGCATCCCGATGGAGTTCTATTGGCTCGTCCTGGCTGCGATCGTCGTCTGGCTGCTCCTGAACCGCCATCGGCTCGGACAGAACGCCTACACGGTCGGCGACAACAAGAACGCGGCGGCCCTGATGGGCATCCCCATCCGTCGGACCCGGATCCTGCTCTTCGTGATGATGGGCTTCGCGGCCGCGTTCGCTGGACTCCTGAACAGCCTCCAGGTCGTCAACTTCTACCCTTCGATCGGGCCCGGATACCTGCTGCCCACCCTGGCGGCGGTCTTCGTCGGCGGCACCTCGGTATTCGGCGGACGGGGCAGCATCTATGGCACGTTCATCGGCGCGTTCATGATCGGCGGCATCACCGCGGGCATCGTGGCTATCGGCCTGACCGACTACTACGTCAACCTGATCTACGGCGCGATCATCCTGATCTCGGTCTCGATCCACGCCGTCCTGCAGCGGCGGTTCGTCCGCTGACGGCGGTCGCGCGCCGGGCGGTTCAGCAGCGCACGGCCGGCAGCCGATCCACGGCGCCCTGCATCGATGCGGATCCTGACGCGGCTAGATCCTGGGCTCGCTGCAGCGCGTCGTAGTCCGCGAACGGGAAGTCCTTCGCGAACTGCTCCGTGATGGCGGCCGCCTCGGCGAAGTCGTCGATGGCGCTCCCGTACGCGCGGTGCACGTCGGCGTAGCAGCGCTCCGGTGGGTGGCGATCCAACCAGGTTGATTCGGTGGCAGCCCAGCCCGAGAGCGCGGCCGCGTCTGCCCGGACGGCCTTGACGTCCAAGGCCTGTGCCGCCTCCCGAAGCGGCGTCAACAGGGTCTCGCCCTGTTTGATGGCTCGGCCGACATGGCGCACGAAGGTCGCCAGCGAGGTGTTCGGCGCGGCTGTCGCCGCCGGCTCCGTCGGCTGGGCGGCGATCGGCGAAACCGTCGCGCCGGCCGCGAGATCGGGTGTCGGCGATCGGGCGGCCGGCGTCAGGACGACCGCCGGTCGCGCTGTCGGCTGGCCGACGTGCGACGCGCGATCACGGGCGACGGCGGCAGCCATCGCGCCAAGGAGGACGCCGACGATCGCGAAGCCGATGAGCCAAGGCCATAGCCGTCGCCGACGTGCCACCTAGGCGGCGACGGCTCGGCGCGGCATCGGCGAAGAGCCCGTTGAGGATGCGCGACGTCGACGGGAAGGCGTGGATGGTCTCAGCCAGGACGTCGATCGGTACGTGTGCCTTGATGGCCAGCACGCATTCATGGATGGCAGCCGAAGCGTCGGGCACGGCCATGGCCGCACCGACCAGCTCGCGCGAGGCACGATCGAAGACCACGGTCACGTGCCCGAAGTCGGCCTCGACCGTGTAGCCCTTGATCGAGGTCGGGAAATCCGCCACCAGCTCGAAGGCATCGAGCCCGGCCGCCTGGGCTCCTTCGAGGGTCAGGCCGACCGAGGCCAGCTCGGGCTCGACATAGGTCGCCCGCGGCAGGGCGCGGTAGTCGGGCGTGATGGGCTCGCCGCGCGCCATCCGGACCGCCAGCTCGCCCTGGTAGTGAGCCTGGTGCGTGTGCAGCTCCGGTCCCGCGGGGTCGCCGATCAGCCACAGTCCGTCGCCGATCCGCAGGCGTCCGTCATGTGGCAGCTCTCGCGGCGACAGGCCGACCGACTCGAAGCCGAGGCCGTCGAGCGGAAAGGTCCGTCCGACCGCCAGCAGCGTGACGTGACCGGCGGCGGTCGTGCCATCGTCCAGCTCGACGACGTCCGCACCGAGCGGCGCCCGCGCCGGCCCGCGCCGCCAGCGCCCGGACCCCGAGACGGACGGTCACGCCGTCGCGCTCCAGGGCTCGGAGCGCCGCATCCGAGTTGCGCGGGTGATCGGTCGGAGCGAGCCGGGCGCCCGACTGGACGACGGTCACCGGAACCCCGAACCGGGCGTAGACCTGGGCAAGCTCGACGCCGGTCGGCCCACCGCCGAGCACCAGCAGGCTCTGCGGCAGCCGGCGGGCCGAGGTGGCGTCCCGATTGGTCCATGTGCGGATGGTCTCGATGCCCGGCCACGGGCGGGACCTTGGATGACGATCCGACGGCTATGACGATATCGGTCGCCTGGAGCGTGCGCTCAGCGCCCGCGGGATCCGCCGCGCCACCGGGCAGCGTGGCCGAGACGACGATCCGTCCTGGACCGACGATCCGCGCCGAGCCGCGGATGGCCGTCGCTCCCGCGGCCTCCAATCCCTTGACGTGCCCGCTGTCATCGGGATAGTCGAGCCCGATGCGGTTGATCATGTAGTCGCGCCGATCAGACGCGCGGGCCCAGGGGTAGTCGCCACCGTGCGCGTGGCGCAGCGCGCCGTTGAGCAGCGTCTTCGACGGCACGCAGCCCCAGTGCGGGCACGAGCCGCCGAACAGGTCGCGCTCCACGACCGCCACGCTGGCTCCGAGCTCCCGAGCCTTGTAGGCGGCCGCCTCGCCGGCGGGTCCCGCCCCGATGACGATGAAGTCGAAGCGATCGACCACGTCCCTCCCGTTGTCACTCATGGCCGTAAGGGTAACGGGGAGGCCCTGGCCGCCCCGTGCTCGGTCGGCCACCCAAGGCGGCGATGCGGACTACGGCAGCCGGATCGAGCCGTCCTCGTCGATCACCCAGCCGGGGTTGTGGGCGACCTCCCAGGGATGGCCGTCGGGGTCGATGAAGACGCCCGAGTAGCCGCCCCAGAAGGTCGCCGCGCCAGGACGCCCGATGGTGGCACCCGCGGCGAGAGCCTCGGCGAGCACGGCATCGACCTCGGACGGCGAGCGAACGTTGTGGGCCAGGGTCACACCGCCCCAGCCGCCGCCGTCGGTCACCCGCGAGTCGGTGGCCAGCTCCGCCCGGTCCCAGAGGGCGACGACCATGCCACCCGACTGGTAGAAGTCGACCTCGTCGTCGTCGTTGGCCCGACGCCAGCCGAGCGCTTCATAGAACGCCCTGGCTCGGCGGAGGTCGGCGACACCGAGCGTCACCAGGCTGACTCGCTGCTCCATGCTGCGCCTCCTTGTTGAGCTTGCTCGCTCGCCGATCATCCGGGCACGCGATCGCGACACGGCGTCGCCGGGCGACGGCTCGATGACTAGTGCGCGCAGGCCCACCGAGTCGGCGATGGCGTCGGATCGCGCCTGGATACGAGATGGTGCGTCGACTCAGACCGACACGCACCGGCGACCGATCCGGGGAGCCCGACACGGCATGAAGACCGTCGATCGCCAGCGCCTCGCCGACCTGATGGCGGCCGAGGAGCGCCGCTTCACCGAGGCCAATCCACGCTCGCATGCCCTGCACGAGCGAGCGAAGGCCTCGCTCCTCGACGGCGTGCCGATGAACTGGATGGTCAAGTGGGCAAGCCCCTTCCCGGTCTTCGTCGACTGGGCGGAGGGCGCGCGATTCGCGGACGTGGACGGTCACGAGTACGTCGACTTCTGCCTCGGCGACACGGGCGCCATGGCTGGCCACTCCCCTGCCCCCACCGTCGCCGCTGTCCAGCGGCAGGTCGCCCGTGGCATCACGACCATGCTGCCGTCCGACGACGCCGTCTGGGTCGGCGAGGAGCTGACACGCCGCTTCGGCCTCCCGCTCTGGCAATTCACGCTCACGGCGACCGACGCCAACCGTTTCGCGCTCCGCCTGGCGCGCGCGATCACCGGCCGTCCCAAGGTCGTCGTTCATGACCACTGCTACCACGGCTCGGTCGACGAGACCTTCGCCTGGCTGACGGCCGACGGCCGGGTGGAGGCCCGGCGAGGCAACCTCGGCCCGGCGGTCGACCCGACGCAGACGACGAAGGTCGTGCCCTTCAACGACATCGAGGCCATGGAGCGTGCCCTGGCCCCGGGCGACGTGGCCATCGTGCTCATCGAGCCAGCCCTGACCAACGTCGGCATCGTGCTGCCCGAGCCGGGCTACCACGACGCAGTCCGTCGGCTGACCCGCGAGACGGGCACGCTGCTGCTGATCGACGAGACGCACACCTTGTGTGCCGGTCCCGGAGGCATGACGGCCGCGTATGGGCTCGAGCCGGACATCCTGGTCTGTGGCAAGGCCATCGGCGGCGGCGTTCCGGTCGGCACCTACGGGATGTCCACTGCCGTGGCGGATCGCGTGCGCGCGGCGGTGACCGTCGAGGACTCCGACGTCGGCGGCATCGGCGGCACGCTGGCCGGCAATCCGCTGTCGCTGGCGGCGGTCCGGGCGACGCTCGGCGAGGTGCTGACGGAGGAGGCGTACGCGCGCATGATCCCGCTCGCCGCCCGTTGGGAGGCTGGCGTCAACGACGTCATCGCCGCCAACGACGCACCGTGGCACGTGACCCGCCTTGGCTGTCGCGCCGAGTACCACTTCCTGCCCTCACCGCCCCGAACCGGTGCCGAGCAATGGGCCGCCGGCGATACGGAGCTGGAGCGCTATCTCCACCTCCACGCGCTCAATCGGGGCATCCTGCTGACGCCGTTCCACAACATGGCCCTCATGTGCCCGGCCACGACCGAGGCGGACGTGGACCGGCACACCGAGGCGTTCGCCGAGGCGGCAGCCAGCCTGTTTGGCGCGTGAACGTCGCACCCCAGGCTTGACAAGGTAGTGAGTAGCCACTAACTTACTGCGCATGCCGGCCACCGCGACACGATCCACCGCCAACGAGCGACGCGAGGACGTCGTCGCGGCCGCCTTCGCCGCCTTCGCCGACACCGGCCTGGACGGCACGTCGACCGAGGACATCGCGCGCGCGGCCGGGATCTCGCAGCCGTACCTCTTCCGGCTCTTCGGCACCAAGAAGCAGCTCTTCCTGGCCGCCGTCGAGCTCTGCTTCGCGCAGACCGAGGCGGTCTTTCGCGAGGCGGTCGCGGGCGGGCCGCCCGCGGAGGCGAAACACCGCATGGGCGATGCCTATTTCGAGATGATCCACGACCGCCAGAAGCTCCGGATGCAGATGCAGGCCTATGCCGCTTGCGACGACCCGGACGTCCGACGAGTCGTCCAGCAGGGCTTTGCCCGCCTCGTCCGCGTACATCCAGGGCGCGACCGGATTCACGCCATGTCGAGCTGGCGCACTTCCTGGCCCAGGGCATGCTGCTCAATGTGATGGCGTCGATGGACGTGCTCGAATCCAGCGAGCCGTGGGCTGCGACGATCCGCGAGGGATGCATGGCCCAGCGTCCCTGACCGACTCGACCAGCCCCTTTTTTTCGCCGCATTTGGTAGTAAGCGCTCACTAATCAATGTTCTGGAGGAAGGAGATCCCGATGTCGTCCCGTGCTCGCACCGGCTGGACCTTCGCCATCACCGCCCTGGCCCTGCTGATGGTGACCCTCGATAACCTCGTCGTGACGACCGCACTGCCGGTCATCCGCATGGAGCTCGGCGCGTCGCTCGAAGGCCTCGAGTGGACCGTCAATGCCTACACCCTGACGTTCGCGGTCCTGCTCCTGACCGGCGCGGCGCTGGGCGATCGGTTCGGCCGGCGGCGCGTGTTCGTCATCGGGCTGGCGACCTTTACCCTGGCCTCGGCGGCCTCCGCCCTCTCGGGCAGCATCGAGAGCCTGATCCTGGCCCGCGCGATCCAGGGCGCCGGCGCGGCCATGGTCGTGCCGCTCTCGCTGACCATCCTGAGCGCCGCGGTCTCGGCGGAGCGCCGTGGCCTCGCACTCGGTGCCTGGGGTGCCGTGGCCGGCCTGGCCATCGCCCTCGGGCCTATCGTGGGTGGCGCCATCACCGAAGGTCTCGATTGGCACTGGATCTTCTGGATCAACGTGCCCATCGGCATCGTCTTGGTCCCGCTCGCCCGCATCCGCCTGACCGAGAGCCGCGGTCCATCCGCTCGACTCGACCTGCCCGGCCTCGCCCTGGTCAGCGGCGGGCTCCTGGCACTGGTCTGGGGCATCATCCGCGGCAATCCGGACGGCTGGACGAGTGCCGGTGTGGTCGCTTCGATCACGATCGGCCTGATCTTGCTGGCGGGCTTCGTCGCCTGGGAGCGCTACACGGTGGCACCGATGCTGCCGCTGACATTCTTCCGCAGCCGGGCGTTCTCGATGGCCAACCTGTCGTCACTGCTGATGTACTTCGGGATGTTCGGATCGATCTTCCTGCTCAGCCAATTCCTCCAGGTCGTGCAGGGCTACTCGCCCTTCCAGGCCGGCTTGCGCGTCCTCCCATGGACCATCGCCCCGATCTTCGTGGCGCCCATCGCGGGCGCGATGTCCGACCGCATCGGCGGTGGGCTGCTGATGGGCGTCGGACTGGCGCTGCAGGCCGTCGGCCTCACCTGGATCGCGATCGTCGCGACGCCGACCGTGCCCTACGAGCAGCTCGTCCTGCCCTTCGTCATCTCGGGCGTCGGCATGGGCCTCTTCTTCGCACCGGTGGCGAACGTCGTCCTGAGCGCGGTCCGGCGGACGGAGGAAGGCAAGGCATCGGGCGCGAACAATGCGATCCGCGAGATCGGCGGCGTCTTCGGGGTCGCCGTGCTGGCCTCCGTCTTCAGTCGCTATGGTGGCTATCAAAGCCCCCAGACGTTCGTCGACGGCCTGCAGGTCGCCATCATCGTCGGCGCGGCCGTGGTGGCCGTCGGTTCGCTGGCTGCCTTCGCCATCCCACGGGCACATCGAGCGACAGCGGCAGCGTCCGAGACGGCGGGGATCGGCGCCCGGGAGCTGGAACCGGTGCGAGTGCCCATCGAAGGCTGAGCGGATCCTGGCCTGCGAGCGGCCGAAGCTGTGCGTTCGGCCTCGGTCGCAGGGCGACTGCAACGAAGCTGCAAAGGCAGAGCCGCCGACGATGAGGGCGATGCCCTGTCAAGCGTGGCAACCTAATAGCGTGCGTGCCCCGAGCAGGGGCACCGACCATGGAGGCAAACCGATGCAGAACGCCAGCACGATGACTGAAGCGAAGGCCATCTTCCGCGACGCCCCGATCATGCCCAGCTTCGCGGTCAAGGACCTCGAGGCCGCCCGGCGGTTCTATGGCCAGACGCTCGGGCTCGACGTCCGAGAAGGTCGGCGAGGAAGGCATCCTCGAGATCCACGGCAAGTCGAGCGTCCCGGTGTTGGTCTATCCCAAGCCGGACCATCAGCCGGCCACCTTCACGGTGCTCAATCTGCAGGTCCAGAAGATCGATGACGCCGTCGAGGCCCTGATCGCGGCAGGCGTCAAGATGGAGCACTACAACGGTGAGATCGGCATCACCACCGACGACAAGGGCATCGCTCGAGGTGAGGGCCAACCGGGTGGCGGCCGGGGTCCGAGCATCGCCTGGTTCCGCGATCCGTCAGGCAACATCCTGTCGGTGCTCGAAAGCCGCTGACCCTGGGCCGACCCGACGCCCTCGGCCGCGAACCACGGACCGTGGGTGCGACCACGGATCACCGTACGACCCATGACGGAGGGCTCCGGCGAAAGCCGGGGCCCTCGTCGTTCGTGGCCGGTGGGCTCGAGCTACGCGTGCCGGACGACTAGCCGACCAGCAGCAGCACCCCGAAGACCACGAGCCACAGCGACCAGGCGATGTAGGCGATCGGCACCAGCTTCTCGGCGAAGGCCCAGCCGTGCTCCTCATTGGGGCCGACGAATTCGAGGCTGCCGACGATCAGTGCCAGACCGACGACGAGCCCGATGGCGCCCAGCCACCCGGGCACGACCGTCGTGGCCAGCATGGCGGCCCCAACGAGCATGGTCCACGCGCCGGTCAACAGGTATCCGAGATGCTCGCCGATGGCGACCCCGAGCAGACGGTGGAGCGTGGCGAAGGCGACCTCGATCGTCGCTCGCGTCGCATCCCCGGCCGGCCCCTCCTTCGCCGCCGCGTAGCGCCTGGCCAGTTCCGGTACGACGAACGGCCAGCGGATGAGCCCGATGACCTGGACGATCGAGGCCGCGACGCCGACGGCGATGCCGATCGGCACCAGCGCCCCGGGCGATGATCCCAGGACGACGCCGACCAGGACGGCCAGCGGCAGCAGCGCCAGCGCCAGCAGCATGAAGAGCCACCAACGGAAGACCAGGGCGCTACCGCCGGCTGCGAAGCGCGTCAGGATGACCGGCGTCGGCTGCCGGAGGATGCCGGGGTAGTCGAAGGCGCGCCCGAGTTCGAAGAAGGCCACGTTGAAGGCGATCGGCAGGGCGATCAGCAGGATCCCGGTAGCGAGTGTCGTAGCGTCCAAGGACTATCCCGTTCCTGGGTTGGCACGCAACCCACGGTCGAGCCAAACCGCCAGGACGCGGGCGCAGCGCGCGACCTGGTCGAGCGGGACGCGCTCGTCGGCTGCGTGGGCGTAGCGCGGGTCGCCGGGCCCGAAGATGACGGTCGGCGTGGCGCCCTCGTTGACGAGCAGGCGCATATCAGCGCCATACGGCACGCCGATGAAGCTCGGGCGTCGCCCGTCGACCGCTTCGGCGGTCGCTCGAAGCCCGGTCGCCAGCGGCGCGTCGGGGTCGGCTCGAGCGGAGTCGAAGCGACCTCCGAAGACCTCGACGCCGACAGGGTGGTCGCGCAGGAAGGGGTCGTCCGAGCTGGCTGCCTCGATGCAGCGGCGCAGGTCCGCCTCGGCCTCCTCGGAGGTCTGGCCGGCACGGACGCCGTAGCGTCCCTCGGCGATGATCCGGTCTGGCACTGTCGAAGCCCAGTCGCCACCGGAGATCCTGCCGATGATGGTCGGATACGGCAACCCCAGCGCGCGCATCAGGGAGTCCGTCTCGGCCTCGTTGCGAGCGGTCTCGTCGGCTCGCAACGCCTCGTGCAAGATCTCCAGCTTCTCGAGCGCCGAGACGCCATGGCGGCGCATGGAGGCATGAGCGGCCTTGCCGGGAACGGTCAGCCGGAAGGTGATCGCGCCCGCCTGGGTGACGACGATGTCGAGGTTGGTCGGCTCGGTGATGACGGCCATTTCGCCGACGTAGCCGGCGCGGATGGCGGCCAGCATGCCCGCGCCGCCGTCCTCCTCCGCCGGCACGGTCACGAAGACCGCTTCGCCCGCCAGGTCGCCAGGATCGGCCTCGCCCGCCAGCGCTCGCATCGCCGCCAGGCCCGCCACGACGCCGCCCTTCATGTCGTTGGCGCCACGACCGTACAGGTCGCCGTCTCGGACATCGGGCGTGAAGGCTGGCGTCGTCCAGGTCCCAGGATCGCCGGGCGGCACGACGTCGACGTGAGCGACGATCAAGAGCCGCGGCCCTCGTCGCGCACCACGGATCCGCCCGGCGACGACCGGCAACCGCTCGCGGGGCATCTCGACGCCCGGGAAGTCTGGGTCACGGGCCAAAGCTGCCGGGTCCGTCTCGACGCGCTCGACCGCCAGGCCCGCCTCGGCCATCAGCGCGGCCATCAGGTCCTGGATCGGGCCCTCGTCACCGGTCACGCTGGGGACAGCCACCACCGCACGAAGGTCCGCCTCGACCCGGGCAGGATCGACGGCGGCGATGAGGGCGCGTTCGCCTTCTGACAACGAGGCGCCCAGAGAGCCGGCGGCGGCGCTTGGCTCGGCGTCGGCGCTCATCCGGTCAACCTCGCAGGATCGGTCGTGTCAGGCAGGTCGGGCCGCCCGAGCCATTGGCGCCGACCTCGTCGAGCGGCACCTCGTGGACTTCGACGCCGTGATCCCGCAGTCGACCCGCGGTCACCGGGTTGCCGGCGGCGATGACCACGACGCGCGGCCGGACGGTCAGCACGTTCGGCCCCAGCGAGTCGTACTCCTCGGGCGGAACGGGGATCATGGTCACACCTCGGTCACGCAGCAGCTCCCAGAGTCCGACCGGCAGGAGCGGCAGGTAGACGACGGCGAGATCGTCGGCGACCGACGAGATGACGCTCAACAGGTGGATGAGCTTCTCCGGCCCGTCGCCATAGGGCACGTCGAAGACGCGCACGTCGCCACCCCAGATGGCGGCGAGCTGCTCCCCGCCGAGCCGGTTCGTACGCAGGGTTCGTCCGACGCACAGCGTCTCAGGGTCGATCCAGAACGTGTCGCCACCATCGACCGTGCCAGGTGCCTCGATGGCACCGATGACCGGGATGCCCCTTGCCCGGTACCAGGCGGCATGAACGGCTTCCTCGCCGAGCCGGTTGGCCTTGCCCGAGCGCAGGAGGATGGCGCCGCGGTCGGTGACCAGGGAGGCATCGAAGGTGTAGACGAGGTCCGGGTCGTCGGTCTCGACGGCGAGCTCATGGACCACGACACCCAGCCCTCGCAGGGTGGCCACGAAGCCGTCGTGCTCGGCTTGAGCGCGCGGCAGGTCGACCGGATGGAAGAAGCCATGCGCGGCGTCCTCGAACGCTCGACCGAAGGCTGCGCCCGGGCGCTGGACCATGACCTCGCGCAACGGCGCCACCATGCCCTGCGCGCCGTACGCCCGCGTGGCCGTTTCGGGCAGGCTCACTGGACGCAGAACTCGTTGCCCTCTGGGTCGTTCATGCGCACCCAGTACTCGCCGCGCTGCTCGATGGCACCACGCTCGTCGCTGGCGCCCAGCGCCTTCAGCCGGTTGACCTCGGCGTCGACCTTCAGCTTGCGCTCGTCGAGCGGCACGTCATGCCCGCCGCTCACGTTCAGATCCATGTGCAGTCGGTTCTTGGCGACCTTGCCCTCGGGCACGCGCTGGATGAAGATGCGCGGCCCGACGCCATCGGGATCTTCGATGGCGTTGGCATCGTTCCAGTGCTCCTCCGGGATGCCCTGCGCTCGGGCCCAGGCATCCCAGTCGTCGAAGCCGTCCGGGGGTGCCGGGCTGTGATAGCCGAGGGCCGCCTTCCAGAACTCGCCCAAGGCGCGCGGATCGGCGGCATCGAAGACGAGCTGGATCCTGGTGACCATGGCGCACTCCTTCAGGCTGGGATCGGGGCTGCGAGGTGACGATCGAGCCAATCGACGACATCGGCCTCGACGACCGCGGCGTCGACGTCGTTGTGCGCTTCGTGGTAGCCGCCCTCGTAGATGCGGAGCTCGACATCGGGCGCGCCGCCGGCTCGCGCGTTGTCGGCGAAGGCGACGCGTCCCCGCCGGATCGATGACGCGATCGGCGCTGCCGTGGAAGATGAACAAGGGCAGGCGCCAGTCGCCGGCGTGCGCCTCGATCCAGGCCAACGCGCGGAGCGTTTCCACGGTCCCCCGAGCGGTCAAGCGGCGGTGATTGAGCGGGTCCGCCTTGGCCGCCGCGACCCGCTCGGCCGAGCGCGAGAGGGCCTCGTCCTCGAGCGGGACGTTCAGCGCGATCGTCGGCCAGACGGGCGACATGACCCGCCGCCAGACCTTCGAGGACCGGGCTGCGAACGCCCGTTGGCCGCAGCGCAGGCGAGCTGGCGATGACGCCTACGAGACCATCCTGGACTCCGGCCGCGTGCTCCCAGTGACGAAGCGCGGACTCGAGCACGATGGCAGCGCCGAGGCTGTGGCCGTAGAGGACGAGCGGCGTGCCCTCCGTCTCCTGCGAACGGATATGGTCGAGGTAGCGGTCGATGTCATCGCGGTAGTCCGACCAGGCATCGATGTGGCCGCGTCGGCCGGACGAGCGTCCGTGGCCACGAAGGTCGAAGCCGTGAACTGCAAACCCGGCCGCCGTGAGTGGCTCGACCGCGTCTGCGTAGCGACCCGAGTGATCACCGAAGCCGTGGACGATGGCGACCGCAGCCCGAGGTCGCCCGCTGGGCGCCCAGCGCCTGGCGAAGAGCTCGAGGCCGCCGACGCCGCGGAAGGTGCCTTGGGTCTCCGAGGCCGCTGCAAGGTCGGCCGAAGCCAGTCCGTGGATCGCTGACTGGTCGGTCGGGGCCTCGGTCATCGACCGCAGGGTACCGGCTACCATCGGCCGATGCAGGTCGCACCGGGCGTGGAGCGCGTCCACGAGTTCGTGATCAACTGCTACCTCGTCGAGGAAGCCGGCAGCCTGACCCTCGTCGACGCCGGCATCGGCGCCACCTGGGACCTCCTCCTGGCCGGGCTCGCCGGGATCGGTCGTTCGCTGGCCGACATCGAGGCCGTCCTCCTGACGCATGCCCACACCGACCACATCGGCATGGCCGACCGGATCCGCGTCGAGGCGCCTGCGCCCGTCCTGATCCACGAGGCCGATCGCGACTTCCTGGTAGCGGGCAAGCGACCGCCGAACGCACCCGACAACACGGTCGGGCTCTCGGCTGCCCTGCGCCACGGCTTCGCCTACCGATTGCTCTGGTACTTCGCTCGCAAGGGCGCCCTGTCGACGCCCAGGGTGGCCGAGGCAGGTACGTTCGTCGACGGCCAGGTCCTCGACCTTCCCGGCCATCCGCGGGTCGTCCACGCGCCGGGGCATACGCCCGGATCGGCAGCGCTGCACTTCGAGGACCGCGGCGTGCTGTGCACCGGGGACGCGATGGTGACGCTGGATTCGGTGACCGGCCAGACCGGGCCACGCCTGCAAGCGGCCGCGTTCTCGAGCGACCCGGCCGGAGCCCGTCAGTCGCTGGCGCGGCTGGAAGGTGTCGCGGCCGAGCTCATCCTGCCCGGACACGGAGAGCCGTTCCGCGGCACGCCCAGCCAGGCCGTCGCCCTGGCACGCGAGGCGGACCGCTGAAACCACGCCGCCCGACGGCGTGTTGACAGCTGCGATGGAGCACCGACCGACCGATCGCCGACGTCAGACCGCGAGCTCGAGCCCGATCGACCTCGTCGAGCGACTGGCCCGTGACCTCGACACTGCGTTCGAGGCCTTCGTCCTCGCCGAGCAGGACCTCGTCTACGGCATCGCCATCCGGTCGACGCGCGACGCTGCCGCCGCGGAGGACCTCGCCCAGGAGGTCTTCGTGCGCGCCTACCGAGCGCTGGCCGAGTACGACGCCGAGCGCATCCGGTCCCTGCAGCTCCGAGCCTGGCTAGCGCGGATCACGATGAACCTGTGCCGTAATCGGGCCCGGACGCGGCGCAGCCGGCCGGTCGAGGTCGCCTGGGAGGCCTCATCGCTGGCCGTGGCGCCACCGTCCGATCCCGCACCTCGCCCTGAGGCTGTCCTCCTGGAACGCGAGAGCGACGCCGAGTGGGGGCAGCGTCTGGCCGCCTTGCCGGACCGCTACCGATCCGCGGTCGAGCTGCGCCACGTGCACGGCCTGTCCTACGAGGAGGTCGCGGTCGCGCTCGACCGCCCAGTCAACACCGTCAAGACCCACGTCCATCGCGGCGTCGCGCTCCTGCGCGCCGCCGTCATCCAGGAGGCCCACGCATGACCCCGACCGACCTGACCACGTCCGACACCGGCGCTGCCGAGACCGAGACCCAGCTTCCAGAGCTGGCTGGGCTCCGGACTGCAGCACCGACCGACCTTGCTCCCACCGTCCTGATCCGCGTCGGGCTGGCCGACGAGTACTTCACGGCCGACGCTGGCATCGGGCCGATCTTCGTGGCCTACAACGGTCGCGGGGTGTCGGCCACGGCGCCCGCCGATCAGCCCGACGGCGCGGATGCCTTCGAGGCTGCGTTCGGGGCCCGCTTCGGGCGGGCGATCCGCGCCGCCCGGCGACCCGAGTCGGGCGTCGTCCAGCGGGTCGACCGCGCCCTGGCCGATGGCCGACCGCACGGCCTCACCTTCGACCTGCGTGGCCTGACATCCTTCGCGACCGATGTCCTCGATGGCGCGCTGACCATCCCGCCGGGGGAGATCCGGCCGTACGCCTGGCTGGCCAGCGAGGTCGGGCGCCCGAAGGCCGTGCGCGCCGTGGGCACGGCGCTCGGCCACAACCCGATCCCCATCCTCATCCCCTGCCATCGCATCGTGCGCAGCGACGGGCTCATCGGCGACTACGCCTGGGGCACGGAGACCAAGCGCCGGGCGCTGGCCGCCGAAGGGCTGGACCCGGAGGCCTTCGAACGACTCGCCCGGCACGGCGAGCGCTACCTGGGCAGCGACACGACCCACATCGTCTGCCTGCCGACCTGTCGCCACGCGAAGAAGATCACCGATCGGCACCGCATGCCGTTCGCCTCGCTCGAGGCGGCGCGGGCCGCCGGCTACCGCGGCTGCAAGGACTGCCGGCCGGTCTGACGACAGGCGGGAGCAGGCCCACACAGGCGCGGCCTCGGCTCGGGGCCGTCACCACTCGACGAGCTTCCAGACCTCCGGCTCCAGCTCGCCGGGACGACCGCCGATCTCCGCGAAGATGGCGACCGCGCGTTTGAGATGGTCCATGGACTCGGCCTCGCGGCCCTGGGCATGGAGCAGGTCGGCCAGGTTGTTCTCGAGGGCCGCCTGCCGATGGCGGTCGCCCTGCGTTCGCAGCGAGCGAGCGCCTCGCGCATCAGAGCTCTCCGCCGCCTCGACGTGTCCCCTCGTCCGACTCGAGCAGCGCGAGCGTATTGAGGATGGCGATGCGGACGCCCGGGTCGGACGGCTCGTCCGTCGTTGCCTGTCGATCGGCATCGTCGAGGGTGACCAGCGCGGCGTCGAGGTGCCGTCGCGCCTCGTTCGGATCGCCGGCTCGCCTCGCGAGCATGCCGAGCAACGCCTCGGCTCTGGCCATGCCGATCGTGTCCCCCTGGTCGGCGCAGAGGTCGAAGGCCTGCTCCGCGAGTCGCCCGGCGCCGGCCTCGTCGCCGAGGCCGATCGCGATCGCCCCATGGTCGACCAGGATGCGTCCGGCCTGCGGGCCGTCGCCGGCCAGCACCGAGGCTCGCGCGAGATGGCGCTCTGCACGCATCAGGTCGCCGCGACGCGCGTGGACGAGTCCGATGCGATGCTCGATCGAGCCTTCGCGCGAACGGTCACCCTGGGCCTCGGCGGTCTCGTAGTGGCCGAGCGCCCCGGCGTAGTCGCCCATCAACGTGAGCAGGTCGCCGAGCGCCTCGTGGATCGTCGCCGCGTCGGGATGTCCCAAGCGCGAGGGCGGCCTCGAAGTGCTCCCGTGCCTCCGGATTGGCGTAGACCTCGCGAGCCCCCTCGCCGGCGCGCAGGTGCGCTGATGCTGCCTCGTCGCCGCGCCCGGCCAGGGTCGCATGGGCGGCGATGCGCGCCCAGCGCGTGGCGTCGGGCTCGCCCGTACCGGTGCGCGTCAGCGCATCGGCCACGCGGCCGTGCAGCAGCCGACGGCGGGCCAGGCTCGTGTCCTCGTAGGCCACGTCGCGCAGTCGCCCGTGCGTGAAGTCGTAGTGAACGTCACTGTCGCCGGCGACGAGGACTTCGCGGATGAGGCCGCGCCGGATGAGCGCCTCGAGCCCGTCCACGGTCTCCTCCTCACCGCGGCCCGCGGCGGCCCGGACGATCTCGAGGTCGAACGAGCGTCCGATGACGGCGGCCGCCGGCCAGGACCTGGCGACCGACCTCGTCGACCGACGCGATCCGCCCCCGTAGCAGCGCCAGCATGCCGCCCGGAACGGACCCGCCGATCGAGTCGGGCGACGCGAGCGCCTCCGCCAGGTAGAGGGGCAGCCCTTCCGTCTCGGCCACCAGGGCATCGACGACATCGCTCGTCGCGCGCGCGCCTAGGGCGCTCTCGGCGATCAGCGTCACATCCGACCGACCGAGGCGCTCGAGATGGACGCGGACGTCGGCGTCGCGCAGGGCCAGGATCAGCGATGGCGGCACCTCGGGCGTATCGGCGGCCTCGAACCGTCCCGAGAGCAGGATCGACACGGATGTGCCGTGCAGGCGACGGGCCAGGTAGGCGATGACCTCGGCCGATGACGCATCGGCTCGATCGATGTCATCGACCCAGATGAGACCGCCGCGCGGTCCGTCCGCGAGCGCCGCCAGGGCGCCGCTCAGCGACTCGAAGAGGCGGAGCCGCCCGTAGGGATCCGTACCGGCGGTCGAGCCTGGCGACGCTCCCGTCGCGCCCGGCAGTGGGCTGAGCCTCGCCGCGTCGGCTTGCCAGCGTGACGGCATGGCGGCGATGCGCTCGGCAACCCCGGGCTCCGCCGAGGCGGAGCGGATGAGCTCGGCGATGACCGCGAAGGGGATGGTCGACTCGCCGGCGACGGTGCGCGCTTCGAGGACGACGCCGCCCTTGGCGCCGGATCGCGGCCACGACCGCCTCGGCGAGTCGGGTCTTGCCGATGCCCGCCTCACCCTCGACGACGAGGAGCCGCCCGTCCCGTTCGACGCCTGCAGCCGCAGTCACGAGCCTCGCCACGTCGGCATCGCGGCCGATGAGCGGGAGGGCCAGTGTGTCGCCACCTTGCGCACGTTCGTTAGCCTGGGCATCCACGGGCTGGCTCGCCTCGCTCGCCACCGGGTCGGGCCCCAACCGACCGTCGCGGATGGCGTCGGCGAGTTCGCTCGTCTCTGGCAGCGGCGCGACCCCCAGCTCGCGATCGAGGGTGCGCACGAGGTCGCGGTACTGCGCGATGGCACCGGCCACTTCACCCGAGCGGGCGAGAGCCGAGATCATGAGCTGGTGGGCGGGCTCGTGGAGCGGGTCGACCTCGAGCCAGCGGCGCGTCACGTCCGTGGCCAGGTCCCATCGTCGCTCGGCGGCCCGGGCCCGCGCGAGCCGCTCGAGCGCTCCGGCAAGATCCCGCCGATGGGCCTCGCCCTCGGCCGCCTGCCACTCATCGAACGCCTCGCTGTCCCTGAGGGCGAAGCCCTCCATGAACGGTCCCCGATCCCAGGCCAGGGCCTCGTCGAGGGCGACGACGCAGGCGGGGCAGGCCTCGGTGGCCGGGTGGCCGTGGCCCCTCGCCCGCGCCAGCGCCGACCGGAAGTGCGACAGGTCGACCTCGACCGATGCCTCCTCGAGTGCGACGGCCGAACGATCGACGACCAGACCACGAGCCGGCGAGCCCGGCACGGAGGACCGAGAGCGTGCGCCGAAGCGCGTTGCGGGCGTCCGTCCCATCCGACTCCGGCCAGAGCAGTGCTGCCAGTCCTTCACGGCTCGTCGGACGCTGGACCACCGCCAGATAGGCCAGCAGCGCGACCGCCTTGCGGGTGTCGAAGGCGACCCGGCGGCCATCGACGGCGACCTCGACGGGGCCGAGGAGCCGGACGGACAGGCCGGCGGCGGGAGGCTGCATCCGCGCAACGATACCGGAGGACGCCCGCGGACCGTAACGATTCGGGAACGCTCCGTCCGTCATGCTTGGTCACGATGGGATCGAGTCCGACGACATCCAAGCCGACCGCCTCAAGGTCGGTGTCACGGCGCGCTGCTGGATGGGCGCTGACGGCCTTCGACGTCCTCGTCGTCGCATTCGCAGTCCTCGTCGTGCTCTGGCACGACCTGTCATCGCCAGGTCAGCTCGACCTCGTGAGCATGCTCGATACGGTCACCTTTCTGGCCGTGCCGATCGTCTTCGTCGGCGTGGGGGCGCTGCTCATCACCCGCGTACCGGGCAATGCCACCGGCTGGCTGCTGATGGCCTTCACGACGGTCCTGGCCACCTCGATGATGCTGGAGATCTACGTCGTCGTCGGCGCCGATCCGACCGCGCCTGGAGCCGCCGCCGCCGCGTGGCTCGACAATCTTCTCTACGCCCCTGCAGTGGTCCTGATCCTGGTCGGCGTCCCGCTCATCTTCCCGACCGGTCGGCTGCTCGGTCCACGCTGGCGCCTCGTCGTCGCCCTCGCCGTGGTCGTCGTCGGCATCAGCTTCCTAAGGCCGATGTTCGAGGTCGGCGACCTGTCGGACAACGTCCCGGGCCTTACCAACCCCCTCGGTGTTCCCGGTGTCGAGACTTGGCTCGACGTGTCGGATCTTGTCGCCAGCGTGCTCGCACTGTCGACGATCGCGGCGTCGTTCGGGGCCGTCGTCGTCCGCTATCGCCGTGGCGACGCGACCGAGCGCCAGCAGATCAAGCTCGTGGCCGCCGCCGTGGCGCTCGAGATCAGCCTCTTCTTCGCCAGCGCCGCGCAGACCGAGGCATCGGGCACCGCCGCCATCGTCAGCGACCTGAGCAACCTCGGCCTGACCCTGATCCCCATCGCGATCGGCATCGCGATCCTGCGCTACCGGCTCTACGACATCGACCGGATCATCAGCCGCACGCTCTCCTGGGCGCTGGTCACGGGGTTGCTCGTGGCCGCATTCGTGGGCCTCGTGATCGGCCTCACCGGGTTGCTCGGCTCGCTCGCGGGCGGCAGCACCTTCGCGGTCGCCGGCTCGACCCTCGTCGTCTTCGCCCTCTTCCAGCCCCTGCGGCGACGGGTCCAGGTGGCGGTCGACCGGCGTTTCGATCGGGCTCGGTATGACGCACGACGGACCGCCGATGCCTTTGCCGAGCGCCTTCGCAACGACGTCGACCTGGCCTCGGTCCAGGGCGATCTGCTGGGCGTCGTCGTCGGCAGCCTGCAGCCGGCATCCGTCGCCATCTGGACCCGCAACCAGCCGAGCGGTATCACGTGATCCATGCCATGGTCGCTGGCGATCGGCTGACCGGCTGGCGCGCGGGGCTCGTGTGGCTCCTCGCTCTGGCCGGTATCGCGGTCACCACCGCTGCCGCCGCCATCGGATCGTTCACGCGGCCCGACGAGCCTGGCCTCGTAGCAGCCGCGATCACGCTCGAGGTCGCCTCATTGGGCACCGTTGGGGCACTCATTGCCATACGGCAGCGCCGCAATCCGATCGGCTGGCTGCTGTGGCTGAGCGCGCTGGTGCTTGCGCTGGGGATGGCCATCGATGGCTATGTGACGGCGAGCCTGACGTCGGCGGGCGGGCAACTGCCCGGGACCACCTGGCTCGCATGGCTCCTCGGCTTGCTGTACACGCCTGTCATCGGCGCCCTGCTCATCGTCCTGCCCCTGCTCTTCCCGAACGGCCACCTGCTCACGCCACGGTGGCGATGGGTCCTCGGGCTCGCCGTCGCGATGGGCATCGCGTGGATCCTCCCGACGCTGTTCACGCCAGGTACGCTCGAGGGCACGGACCAGATCGTCAATCCGTTGGGCATCGAAGCCGTCGGCACGATGCGTGAGGTCTTCGACGCCGCGTCCGGGATCGGCCTCGCGATCGTGCTGCCCCTGGTGCTCATGTCCCTCGTCCTCCGCTATCGACGCGGAACCGGGACCGAGCAGCAACAGCTCAAGTGGTTCGCCGCCGCGGTCATCCTGACCGGCTCGTGCTTCGCGGTCGCGCTGCTGCCGGTCGGTCCGTTCCCGATCGACTTCTGGTTGGCCTGGATCTTGGCCATCCCGCTCATCCCCATCGCCATCGGCATCGCCATCCTGCGTTACCGGCTCTATGACCTCGACCGGATCATCAGCCGCACGCTCTCCTGGGCGCTGGTCACGGGGCTGCTCGTCGCCGCGTTCGTGGGGCTGGTCATCGGCCTCACCGCGCTGCTCGGCTCGGTCGCTGGGGGCAGCACCTTTGCGGTCGCCGGCTCGACCCTCGTCGTCTTCGCGCTCTTCCAGCCCTTGCGGCGACGGATCCAGGTGGCGGTCGACCGGCGCTTCGATCGGGGGCGCTATGACGCGCGACGGACCGCCGATGCCTTTGCCGAGCGTCTTCGCAACGACGTCGACCTGGCTTCGGTCCAGGGCGACCTGCTGGGTGTCGTCGTCGGCAGCCTGCAGCCGGCATCCGTCGCCATCTGGACACGCAACCAAGCGAGTGGCATCCCATGAGCCGATCGCCCATGATCCAGACGCGGCTTACGGGCTGGCGAGCGGCGGCCGTGTGGCTGGTGGTTGCCGCCGAGCTCGTCTATGTCGTGACGAGCCTGTTCCTGGTGCCTGAGCGGCCGGACATGCCGCTCTTCGCCCGGGTGCTCTTCGCGCTCGAGGTCGCCTCCATCGGCATCGTCGGGGCGTTCGTCGCGACGCGCCAGCCGCGCAACGTCATCGGCTGGATCCTCTGGTCGGTGGCCATCGCGGTGACCTGGTCGATCGCAGGCGACGACTACGCGACCACGAGCCTCGCGGCAGCCGGTGGCACATGGCCGGGCACCATCTGGGCCGCCTGGCTCTCTGGGATGACCTTCCTGCCCGCGATCATCACGGTGCTCGTCTTCATCCCCCTGCTCTTCCCGACCGGGCGGCTGCTCAGTCCGCGATGGCGGTGGGTCGCCTGGTTCACCGTGCTCGCGATCGTCCTCTCGATCCTCCCCGCGGCCTTCGCGCCAGGGCCGTTGGGAGACAGCGCGACGCTCCTGAATCCCGTGGGCATCGCGGCCGTCGGACAGATGAAAGACGCCCTGAACGCGATCACCTTGATCGCGTTCGCGATCGCTCTCCCCCTGGCGGTCGCCTCGGTCGTGCTCCGCTACCGGCGTGGCACTGCCACCGAGCGGGAGCAGCTCAAGTGGTTCGCTGCCGCGGTCGGACTGACCGGCGTCTGCTTCGGCCTCGCGATCCTGCCGATCGCACCGCTCTCGGACATCGGATGGGCCGCTGGCATCGTGACCATCTCGCTCATCCCGGTCGCCATCGGCATCGCCATCCTGCGCTACCGGCTGTACGAGATCGACCGGATCATCAGCCGGACCCTGAGTTACGCGGCTGTGACGGTGACCCTGGCGCTCGTCTTCGTGACAGTCGTTCTCGGGCTTCAGGCGGTCCTCGAGCCGATGACCGGCGAGAACACGATCGCTGTGGCGGCCTCCACGCTGATCGTGGCGGCCTTGTTCCAGCCACTCCGCCGCCGGGTCCAGCGAGTGGTCGATCGACGCTTCGACAGGGCGCGCTACGACGGGCAGACGATCGTCGACAGCTTCGCTCGCCAACTGCGAGACGAGGTCGACCTCGACACCCTCCGGGCCTTGCTCCTCGACCACCACGGGCGACGTGGTCCGGCCCGTCAACGCGTCCGTCTGGCTGCGCGGTCCGACCAGATGACGGCCCGTTCGTTGAGCGCGAATCCCGTGAAGACGACGCGACCATCGACGCCGGTGGCTCGCGATGGCCTTAGCGGGCCTGTCGATCGTGCTCACGGTGGTCGGCGCAGGCCTGGTCCTTCGGAACGGCGTGCCGCTCCTCGAAGGATTTCGGCCGCAGGTCGTCATCGCGGGCATCGTCTTCCCCGCCATCGGCGGGCTGCTCGCCATCCGCGTGCCCGGCAACCGCGTGGGCTGGATCGTCCTCGCGGGTGCGCTCTGCTGGGCCGTCTCGCTGTTCAGCGAGCAGTACGCCTGGTTCGTGACCTTCACCGACCCAGCCGCCCTTCCGGGTGGCGATCTCGCCGCCTGGATCCAGACGTGGATCTGGGTCCCAGGGACCGTCCTTCTGCTGACCGCCCTGCCGCTCGTCTTCCCGGACGGCAACCTCCCGTCGCCGCGGTGGCGCTGGATCGCCTGGCTCGTCGTCATCGGCGCGGTCTTCGCCACGGGCGCCCAGCTCCTCGTGTTCTGGCCTCCGGTCGATGCGGCTGCCAGCCTCCTCGGCAAGACCGACGTCGAGCGGGTCACGCCCTGGCTTCTCGGCGTCCTCCACGGCGTCGGCAACGTGCTGACTGGCATCCTCGGCCCGCTGGTCGGGGCGACAGCGGTCATCGTTCGACTCCGGCGTTCCGTCGGCGTCGAACGCCAGCAGATGCGCTGGTTTGCCTACGCCATCGCGGTGCTGCTCGTGACGGGCATCTTCGACTCGGTCGTCGCGCCCGAGCTCGGCGGGACGGTCGGGTTCGCCGGCATCCTCGGCATCGTCCTCGTCCCGGTCGCGGTAGCCGTCGCCATCCTTCGGTATCGGCTGTACGACATCGATCGGATCATCAGCCGGACGCTGAGCTACGGCGTCATCTCGCTGCTGCTCGTGTTCGTCTTTGTCGCTGTCATCGTCGCCCTGACGTCGATCCTCGAGTCGGTGACCGGGGCGAACACCGTGGCCGTGGCCGCCTCGACCCTGATCGTGGCGGCGTTGTTCCAGCCGCTGCGTCGGCGGATCCAGCGCGTCGTCGACAGACGGTTCGACCGCGCGCGATACGACGGGCAGCGCGTTATCGACGACTTCGCGCGACAGCTGCGCGACGAGGTCGACCTCGAGCGGCTGCGAACGTCTCTCGTCGCGACCGCGGACGAAGCCGTGCGTCCGGTCAGCACTTCGATCTGGCTGCGCTCCGGCGAGGTCACGCGATGACGGCGGCTGTGACGACCCGACGCCCGGGCTTGGTCTCGATGGTCATGATCGTCACATCGATCGGGCTCTCTGTGGGCCTGTCACTGGCACTCGACTGGTTCGTCTTCAGCTTTCCGAACGCATCCATGGGCGCCCCGGCGCTGGTGCTTCCGTTCAACGCCACGGTGATCCTGATGTCCGTGGTCGGGGCCGTCATCGAGTGGCGAAGGCCGGGCCATGCCATCGGGCGCCTGCTGATGCTGAGCGGGCCGCTGTACGCAACGCTGTTCATAGGCTGGACGGTTGCCGATTACTCCTTCGCCCCGTTGATCGATCCCGCCGCCTTTGCCGCGCTCTCTTGGGCGACGGCGATCCTCTCCTACCCAGGGGTCGCGCTCTTTGCCGGCTGGCTGCCCCTGCTCTTCCCGACGGGAACCCTGCCTGGCCCTCGGTGGCGCGTACCGGCCGTGGCACTCGTCGTCGTGTCGAGCATCAGCCTGGCTGCATTCGCATTCCGGCCGGGATCCTACGGGCCCAGCCGCGCGGTGAACCCGCTGGGGATCGAGGGCTGGCCATCGGCCCTTCAGCCGCTCGCGGACGCGCTCCCCTTCGAGATGGCGGCGCTCTTGATCCTGGCCATGGCGGCGCTGGCGACGCGGTACCGTCGCGGAGATCGTGTCGAGCCGGCTGCAGATC
Organism: uncultured Chloroflexia bacterium; assembly: GCA_963777975.1. Lineage (GTDB taxonomy): Bacteria > Chloroflexota > Limnocylindria > Limnocylindrales > CSP1-4 > CSP1-4. The sequence goes on from CAVZSO010000010.1 coordinate 84,381, forward strand.
CGCTGGCTGCTCGCTGCCATGGCGATCACGATCGCCGGCTTCGCCGGGGTACTGATCGAGTTGGCCGTCCGCACCGATGATGGCCCGAATATCTCGGGCTTCGTCGCCTATCTCGGAGTTCTCCTCATGCCCATCGCGATCGGCATCGCGGTCACGCGCTACCGCCTGTACGAGATCGACCGGATCATCAGCCGGACGCTGAGCTATGGACTGGTGACGGTCACGTTGGCGCTCGTGTTCGTGGGCGGGGTGCTCGGGCTGCAGGCCGTCCTTGCCCCATTCACCCGCGACAATACGATCGCCGTGGCCGCCTCGACGCTCGTGGTGGCCGCCCTCTTCCAGCCGCTTCGCCGACGGGTACAGAGGGCCGTCGACCGGCGCTTCGACCGCGCCCGCTACGACGGACAGAAGGTCGTCGACGCGTTCGGCGGCAGCTCCGGGACGAGGTCGACCTCGACCGGCCTCGGAGCCGACCTTGCTCGCCATCGCCGACGACGTCGTCCGCCCGGTCAGCGCCTCGGTGTGGCTGCGCTCGCGGAGAGGTGGCACGATGACCGTCGTGGCGACCGGGGCGCCCGCTGGGCCGGGTCGGGCGTGTCGCCGCTGGCCGGGGTCCTGTTCGGCGGGAGCATCCTCGCCGCCACCGATCCGATCAACCTGTTGTTCTTCCTCGGGTACGGATCGATCGGTGCGCTGCTGGTCGTCAGGCGCCCGTCGAGCGCGATCGGCTGGCTCCTCCTGCTGATCGCGTTCGCCTTCATCGGCACGACCCCTCGCCCGGGCATGAACGCGGAGAGCGCTTCAAGCCGGCGACGGCGCCCGCCGCGCATCCCCTCTTCGTGTGGCGCAGCAGCTGGGCACGGCTATGGCCATCTACCTCGCGTTCTTCTGCCTCGTCGTCCTCTTCCCGGATCCGGTCATCTGCCGGTCGACCGCTGGCGGCGGCCGATCGAGGTCTCCCTGGCCATCGGGGTCATGCTCGTGGTCCTGACCGGGGTGGCGCCTCGTTCTACGTACAACGTCGACGGTGGCGCGACCAACTCCTGATCTCCAATCCGATGGCGATCCTGCCCTCGCTGTCAGGCCTTGGTCGCTGCTGCCTGCCGATGGCTCGCTGGCCATGGCGTACGTGATCGGCCTGCTGGTCAGCGCCGTGGTCGCGATGGTCGTCCGCTACCGTCGATCGACGGGCATCGTCCGACTCCAGCTTCGCTGGCTCGTCTCGTCGATGGTCCACGCTCGTCTCCGTCGGGCTCGGCCTTGTTTCGACTCGACCCTTCGGTAACTCGGTGGGCATCTGGTCGATCCCGGCCGCCGTCGCCTTCCCGACGGTGCCCGTGGCGATCGGCGATCGCGATCCTTCGCTACCACCTCTACGAGATCGACCGGATCATCAGCCGGACGCTGAGCTAGGGCGCTGGTGACGGGGTCACCCTCGCGGCGTCTTCGTGCGGGTCGTGCTCGGGCTGCAGGCCGTCCTTGCGTCCGTTCACCGGCGGCAGCACGGTCGCCGTGGCCGCCTCGACGCTCGTCGTGGTCGCGCTCTTCCAGCCGCTTCGCCGACGGGTCCAGACGGGTCGTCGATCGACGCTTCGACCGGGCGCGCTACGACGGCGAGCGAACGTGGCCGCCTTCGCGGCGCGACTCCGAGATCAGGTCGACCTCGAAGGCCTCGAGGTCGACCTTGACGCCGTCGTCCGACGGACCGTCGCCCCGACCACCCTCGGGCTCTGGATCCATCAGGCGGAGGCCCGGGAGTGACCGCTAGGCGGTCCGAGCGCGAAGACCGGCGCGCTCGCGGCCACGGTTGCGCCGACTCGACAGTGGCGACCGCGCGTCGACGTGGATCGCCCTCGCGCTGCTGGCTGTCTCTCTGGGGATGATCGCTTTCACCCTCGTCTCGGTCGTTGTGCCAGGCCACGAGCTGCTGCCGGATCGACCGGATGTCGTCACCGTGCATGGCGGCGTCTTGTGCTCGTTCGTGACGTTGCCGTCCGTCGGGGCGATCGCTGGCCATCCTTCGCCCGCGCAACCCGATCGGTTGGCTCTTCCTTGTCGCAGGCATCGGTTTCATCGTCAACGTCTTCGCCACCGAGTACGTTGGCCGCAGCACCTTCCTCGGGGCGAACCTGCCCGGACTACGCCCTCGTCGACTGGGTCGCGCGCCTGGTCCAGCTCAGTCTCGCTCTGCCATCCTGGTCGTCTTGATCCCGATCGTCTTTCCGGATGGCCACTCCTTGGGGCCCGATGGCGGATGGTTGCGTGGAGCGCCGCGTCGCGCTCGGCGTGACGATCGTCGCCCAGGCGGTCGAGCCCTCCGGGCCGATCGGCCCCTTCGGTCCGACCGGGTATGGCGGGATGCTTCCCAACCCGATCGCAGTCGGCGGTCCGCTCGGCGACCTCTCGACGGCGCTCGTCCGGACTCGCCGTTGCTGCTGGTCTTCGCCGTCCTGGCGTTCGCCTCGTCGGCCCTTCGATTCCGCAGGTCCACGGGTATCGAGCGTCAGCAGCTCAAGTGGTTGCTGTTCGCGGTCGCGTTCCTCCTGGCCACGTTCAGTGCCGCGATCTTCACGCGGATCAGTGGCTCTGGTATGCGTCATCCTGGGTCTCAGCATCCTGCCGATCGCCGCCGCCATCGCCGTCCTGCGCTACCGCCTCTACGAGATCGACCGGATCATCAGCCGCACGCTGGGCTACGGGGTCGTGACGATGACTCTGGCCGTCGTCTTCGTCGGCGGGCGTCCTCGGACTGACGGCGATCCTCGAGCCCGTTCACCGGCGGCAACACCGTCGCCGTGGCGGCCTCGACGCTCGTCGTGGCGGCCCTCTTCCAGCCGCTCCGCCGACGCATCCAGCGCGCCGTGGATCGACGCTTCGACCGCAGCCCGCTACGACGGCGAGCGCGAGTCGCCGATGCCTTCGCCGCGCGACTTCGTGACGAGGTCGACCTCGACCACCTCCGGATCGCCTGGTCGGCACGGCCGACGATGCCGTGCGCCCCGGTAGTGCCTCGGTCTGGCTGCGCCAGATGCGCGGACAAGGTTGACGTGCGCACACGATGCACAGGTCCGATCGGCGGCGAGCGGTGTCGATTCGTGACGAAGTCAGCTCAAGCTCAGCGATTCCGTAACGGTTTCTGGACGATGGAGGCGTAGAACACGGCCATGACATTCATCGAATCGATCCGACAGGACGGTCGGGCGGAGCAGATCCGAGCCGGTGCCCGAGGCGACGGTTGCCGTCGTGCGGCCCGAGCCCCCGGCCGTGGCCACCGGGCCCGGCCATCGAGATCAACCCATCCGACCCGCTCTTCGCCTACCTCCAAGGGGCGCCCGGCGTCGTGGACGTCGAGCGCGTCACACTCGAGTCGCCGGCGTTGACCGAACTGCGTTCGTCCGGCGTCCGGGTCATCGTGCCGCTGGTCACGCAGGGCGAGCTGATCGGCGCTCTCTACCTCGGCCCGCGACTCTCCGACCAGGACTACTCGACGGACGATCGCAAGCTCCTCTCCACCCTCGCGGCCCAGGCGGCACCTGCCATCCGGGTCGCGCAACTGGTCCGAGAGCAGGCCATCGAGATCCAGGTCCGCGAACGGCTCGAACAGGAGATGCGCGTCGCGACGCTCATCCAGCAGCAGTTCCTGCCGCGCGAGCTGCCACAGCTCGACGGCTGGCAGGTCGCTGCGTACTACGGGCCAGCGCGGGCCGTTGGCGGCGACTTCTATGACTTCATCCCGCTGCCCGACGGCCGCATCGGCATCGTCGTCGGCGACGTGACCGACAAGGGTGTGCCAGCGGCGCTGATCATGGCCCGCACGCAGTCCGTGCTGCGCGGCGAGGCACCGCGCTTGATCGAGCCATCCGAGGTGCTCCAACGGGTCAATGAGATCCTCCTGCCGGAGATGCCGGAGCGCATGTTCGTGACCTGCCTCTATGGCGTTCTCGACCCCACGACAGGCCGCTTCACCTACGCCAACGCGGGCCACAACCCGGCCTACGCCCGGACCGCTGACGGCGTCATCGAGCTGCGCGCGACCGGCATGCCGCTCGGGCTGCTCGAGGACATGCGCTACGAAGCCCGCGAGGCCACGCTTGCAGCCGACCAGAGCGTCGTGCTCTACAGCGACGGCATCATCGAGGCGCACGGGCCGGACGGGGACATGTTCGGGTTCCCGCGCCTGCGCGAGCTGATGGCCGCCGACCTGAGCGGCGCACAGATCATCGACGCCATCCTCGAACAGCTCCACGCCTTCACGGGCCCGGGCTGGGAGCAGGAGGACGACATCACGATGGTCGCCTTGCGCCGTGATGCCACCACGACCGATGCGCGACCCGCAGCCGTCGACGAAACGGACGGACGGCTCCTCCACATCGTCCTCCCCGGCCAGCAGGGCAACGAGCGCGAGGCCATGGACCGCGTCGCCGATGCGGTCGCGCCGCTGGCTCTGCCAGAGGCTCGGCTGGAGCGGCTCAAGACCGCCGTCAGCGAGGCGACCATGAACGCCATCGAGTACGGCAGCAAGAGCGATCCCACCATCCCTGTCGAGATCGACGTGACGGTCGTCGCCGACGACCTGATCGTGCGCATCACCGACCAGGGCCTGAGTGGCGTGATCACGGAGTCCGAGGTACCCGACATCGAGGCCAAGCTGGCCGGCGAGCAGAAGCCGCGCGGCTGGGGCCTCTTCCTCATCAAGCACATGGTCGATGCCATGGAAGTGGTGACCGATGGGAACGCGCAGACCGTGATCCTGACGCTCCACCTGGAAGGAGCCGGCGATGCCAGCACAGCCCTTTAGCGCCGAGACGGTCGTCGTCGACGGCCAGGCCACCATCACCATCCACGGCGACCTCAGCGGGGCCGCCGACGCGGAGCTGACCCGCGCCTACGACGAGGCGCGCACGGCGGGGATGACGGGCTTGACGATCGACTTCTCGCAGGCCGCCTACATCAACAGCACGGGTATCGCAGTCCTCGTCCGCATCCTCGCCGCCGGGCGGCGAGATGGCATCGAGGTCCGCGCCCGCGGGCTCAGCCCGCACTACATCGAGATCTTCGAGATCACCCGCATCTCCGACTTCATGCGCATCGAGCGCGACGACCTGACCACCGTAGACGGCATGACACCAGTAGGAGGCATCGCATGACCACCGGCACCACGTCCGTCGATGTGCGGACGCTCACCCCGACCGCCAGCGCCATCGTCATCAGCGGCGACGTGACATCCGCCAGCGAAGGTCCACTGATGGATGCGTACGCGTCAGCAAGCGCCGCCGGCGCCCAGACGATCGTGCTCGACTTCGCCGGCCTCGACTACATGAACAGTGGTGGCATCGGCCTCCTGGTGACGCTCCTCGTGCGCGTCCAGCGGCAGGGCCAGCGCCTGACGGCCGTGGGCCTCAGCGACCACTACCGGGAGATCCTGTCGCTGACCCGCCTCGACGAGGCCATCGCCATCTATCCGAGCGAGGCCGACGTCCTCGCCTCGGTCTCCTGACCGAGTAGCGCGCGAAGGGACAGGCGGACGAAATGGACAAGACGACCGTGGCTGAAGCGACCGAGCAGGCATCGACGACCGACCGACCGGAGCCTGCGACGACCGCGCCCGAGTCGGTGGCGACCCCGGGCCAGCCCGCCAGCCGTGCGGACAGCAACTGGTCTCGTCCGGTCGATCGCCTGGCCACTGGCGCCGTGCCATCGAGCGCGATGAACCTGAATGTCGACGGACGGCGGCTGGTGGGACCGGTGCAGGGCTTCGGCCAGCTGTGGCAGAAGCGGTACGAGGTCCGCCTCGATGGCGCCGACGTGACGCCGGAGGCGGTCATCGCGACCTGGAAGGCCGAGTTCGGCTCGTTCTGGCCCAAGGGCAACCGCTTCTACGGCCCCATCACCAGCCTCGCGCCGGGCGAGGTCGCGCTCCTCAACCTGGCCATGCCCGGCCGCCAGACCCTCTCGACCGGCGTCATGGTCATCTACGCCGACGAGGAGTCGTTCACCTTCATGACCCCAGAGGGACACATGTTCGCGTCGTGGATCACCTTCAGCGCCCTGCGCCAGGAGGGTGTCACCGTGCCGCGCATCGAGGTCCTGCTGCGCGCCAACGACCCGCTCTATGAAGTCGGGATGAGCCTCTTCGGCCACAAGCAGGAGAACGCGTTCTGGGTCGCGACGCTCCACAATCTGGCCACGAGGTTCGGCGTCGACGCGCAGGCGACGATGGAGCAGACCTGCGTCGACGCGCGCCGCCAGTGGAACAACGCCGGCAATATCCGGCACAACGCCGCCATCCGATCGGGGATCTACCGCATGACCCATCCACGCGTCTGGTTCGGACAGCCCGACACGCAGTGACGGTGCCGACTCCGGCCGATGAGCCGCCGAGGGGCGTCGCGTGACCCGCGACGCCCCCGATGCTGTCGTCGTCGGATCCGGCCCCAACGGGCTCGCGGCCGCCATCACCCTTGCCCAGGCGGGCCGATCGGTCGTCGTCTACGAAGGTGCCGAGACGATCGGCGGGGGCATGCGCAGCGCCGAGCTGACCCTGCCGGGCATCGTCCACGACGTCTGCTCGACCATCCAGGGCACGTCGCTCGCCTCCCCGTTCTTCCGGGCCCTCGACCTGCCGAGCCTCGGCGTCGAGCTCCTCCATCCCGGCGCGCCGGTCGCGCACCCCCTCGATGACGGCCGCGTGGCCATGCTCGAGCGGTCCGTCGCCGCGACCGCGACCGGCCTTGGGATCGACGCCGATCGCTATCGCCACCTCATGGCGCCGCTCGTGCGCGACGCGGACAAGCTGATGCCCTTCGTGCTCGGCCCGTTCGACCCCTTCCCGCGCCACCCGCTGGCCGCGGCCCGCTTCGGCTTCGCCGCCCTGCGCTCCGCGAAGAGCCTGGCGGGCAGCTTCCACGACGAGCTCGCACCGGCGCTGATGACCGGCTTGAGCGGGCACGCCATGGTCCCCCTCGGGCAGCCGCTGACCTCCGCCTTCGGGCTCGTGCTCGGCATCTCCGCCCACGCGTATGGCTGGCCGGTCGTGCGCGGCGGGACCCAGGTCATGGCCGATGCGATGGCGGCCCGCCTCCGCTCGCTCGGCGGCGAGATCGTCACCGGCCGACCCGATCGCCTCGCTCGACGAGCTGCCCGCGGCCCGGGCGATCCTCTTCGACACCACGCCGCGCGCCCTGGCCGCCATCGCCGGCGACCGGCTGCCCGATCGCTATCGGCGACGCATCGAGGGCTTCCGCTACGGGGCCGGCATCTTCAAGCTCGACTGGGCCCTGGACGGCCCGATCCCGTGGCGGACCGAGTCGGTCGGGCGCGCTGGGACCGTCCACCTGGGTGGCACCTGGCGCGAGGTCGCGGCGGCCGAGGACGACGTGACGCACCGTCGGCATCCGGACCGACCGTTCGTCATCCTCGTCCAGGCATCGCAAGGCCGACCCCTCGCGAGCCCCACAGGGCCGTGAGACGGGTTGGGCGTACTGCCATGTGCCCAACGGCTCGACGGTCGACATGACCGAGCGCATCGAGGCACAGGTCGAGCGCTTCGCGCCGGGCTTCCGCGACCGCATCCTCGCTCGCGCCGTGCGCAGCCCGGCGCAGCTCGAGCACGACAACCCGAACTACATCGGCGGCGACATCAACGGCGGCATCCAGGACTGGCGCCAGCTGTTCACGCGGCCGGTCGCGAAGATCGATCCCGTACGCGACGCCCACCCGCGGGCTCTACCTCTGCTCGTCGTCGACTCCGCCGGGTGGCGGCGTGCACGGCATGTGCGGCGTCTGGGCCGCGCGATCGGCGCTGAAGCGGGAGTTCGGGATCCGCGCCTGACGATCCATCAGGCGCGCGCACGCGTCGCCGAGCGGCCGATCGCAGGGACCGCATCAGGCGATCTCGCGTCGGATCGTCCGTGCCGCCAGGACCACGAACAGGACGGCCACGCCGGCCAGGAAGAGCAGGTCGACCTGGACGACCGATGAACCCAGCGTGGCGCCCTTGATCATCACCTCGCGCAGGCCCTCGATGGCGTAGGTCATCGGCATCAGGTGGGAGATGGGCTGCAGGATCGGGGGCAGCGCGGCGACCGGGAAGAGGACCCCGCTGAGCAGGGCTTGCGGCACGATGACGATGGGGATGAACTGGATGATCTGCAGCTCGGTCCGGGCATAGGTCGACAGGAAGACGCCCAGGTTGACGGCGCCCAGCGCGGCCAGGAGCGTGATGCCATAGACGAGCGCCGGGCTGCCGGCGGTCGGCACGCCCAGTCCGACGGTGAACGAGGGCAGCGGCCCGATGGCCGGGACGGTGACCTGCGAGAGGAGCCAGATGAGCAGCAGGGCGACCTGCACCACGGCCAGCACGCCGAAGCCGAGGCTGTAGCCGGTCACGATCTCGCCCCGCGTGACGGGCGTGGCGAGCAGTCGCTCCAGGGTGCCGCCGACCCGCTCGCGCAGGAAGCTGACGCCGGTCAGCACGAAGACGAAGAAGTACGAGAAGAAGGCCACGAAGGCCGGCGCGAAGAGGTCGAGGACATCCGCGTCGGCCGAGCCGTAGACGACCTGATGCTCGATGGCGAGGTGCGGGACGGTCGTGCCCGGCGGTGCCAGGGCGCCGACGGCGTCGCCGATCGCGGACTGCAGATCGCCGACGTAGCCGCCCTCCTGCGCCGAGTTGACGCCGGCCGTCAGGACGACGAGGGTGCCCGTGCCCGCCGACAGGCCGGCAGCGAAGCCGTCGGGGATGACGACGGCAAGATCGACGCGGTCGTCCTGGATGGCCTGCCGAGCGGTCGCTTCGTCGGCGTTCGCGCCGAGGTCGACGATCACGAGGCTGCCGTCACGGGTCGCCGCATCGGAGATGGCGGACGCGACGATCGGACCGACCTGCTGGTCGATCGCCACGACCGCGATCCGCGGCTCGGGCGCGTCCTGCTCACGCAGGATGAAGGCCAGCAACCCGGTGATGACGATGGGCGCGATGAAGAGGAGGGCCAGCGAGCGGTGATCGCGGCGCAGCTCTTCGAGCAGCCGCCGGCAGACGGCCAGCGCCCGACGCGGCCTCACGGCTGCTCGCCCGCTGATGTGCCGACGGACGCACCCTGCTCCGCGTAGCGCAGGAAGGCTTGCTCGAGGTCATCCGTCCCGGCACCCGCCCGCAGGTCCCTGCCCGTGCCGCGGGCGATGACGCGGCCCTCGCGCATGAAGACCAGCTCGTCGCAGCGATCGGCCTCGTCCATCACGTGGCTGGAGATGACGAACGTCGTGCCCGTCGAAGCGATGGTGCGGAAGTGGTCCCAGAACTGGACGCGCAGGGCGGGATCGATGCCCACCGTCGGCTCGTCGAGGAAGGCGATCGGCGGCGTGTGGACGAGGGCACAGGCCAGGGACAGGCGCCGGCGCATGCCGCCCGACAGCTCGCCGGCCAGCGTCGTCGTGCGACCGTCGAGCTCGACCAGCCGCAACGCGTCGAGCATCGCGCCGCGATCGGTGACGCCATACAGCGTGGCGAAGAAGCGGACGTTCTCGAAGACGGACAGCTCGCCGTAGATGCCGTCGGCCTGGGTCATGTAGCCGATGCGCGCGAGGTTGGTCCGCGACGGCATCGGGATGCCGAGCACGCGCGCCTGGCCGGAGCTGGGCCTGGCCAGGCCGGTCAGCAGGCGGATGAGCGTCGTCTTGCCCGAGCCGTTGGGCCCCAGCAGGCCGTAGATGCGACCTGCCGGCAGCGACAGGGTGATCCCGTCCACCGCCTGGATGGCGCCGAAGGACTTGCGCAGCTCGGCGGCCTCGACCGCCGGCGTGGCCGGGACTGGCGACTGCGGATCGACCCCAGGTTCGACCTGACTTGTCACGACATGCATACTAGTATGGATGTCAAGACAGACAGCGGCCGAACGGTCGCCGGCGAGGGTACGACGGACCCCGACCGGGACCGACCAGACGCGCCAACGGATCCTCGATGCAGCCGAGGTCGAGCTTCGTGCGGGAAGCCTGTCGGCGACCCGAGTCGCCACCCGCGCCGGTGTCAGCCGCCAGGCCGTCTACTACCACTTCGGCCGGCTGGGCGAGCTGCGAGCCGCGCTGGCCGAGCGCGGTCACGCCGTGCCCGGACGAGCCCGAGGGAACGTCCCGCCAGCGGATCATCGAGGCCGCCGTCCGCGTCATGTCGCGACCCGACGGACGCGACAGCTTCGACGCCATCGCCGACGAAGCCGGCGTCACCCGCGGCGCGCTCTATCACCACTTCGGCGACAAGCGGACGTTGCTCATCGCGGTCGCCGAGCGGGTCATCCCCAGCGATGCCTTCCCCGCCGAGCTGGCGCGTTCCGAGGGCCATACCCGATCGCGATCGCCTGGTCGGTCTGCTGCGCGTCTACGAGGCGGAGCTGCTCGCGCGCGGAGAGCTCATCCGTGGCCTCATGACGCGTGCCAGGTCGGAGCCGTTGCTGGCCGAAGTGCTCGCGGGCGAGATCATCGGCCGGGTCGGCAGCGTCCTCTTTCCCTGGTTCCAGGAGCGCATGACGGCCGGCGTCTTCCGGCCGGTGCACCCGGCACTCGCCCTTCAGCTGCTGATCACGCCCATCGCGCTGCGGGTCATCGGCGAACCGATGTTCCTCGCCTTGCGCAGCGTCGGCGTGCCGACGGCAGCCGACGACCTGGAGTCGTGGGTCGACCTCATCCTGGCCGGCCTCGGAGCCGACGCGACGCACGTCAGCCGACCCGGGCGTCTGACCGAACCGCGGTACCGGATACCCATCCCGTTAGGTCGGGCGGTTCCGGCCCGGTTCGCGCTCTTCGAGCGCCCAGTGGATGCCGTGTGCCGTCATGGCGGTCAGGTACGGGTCGGCCGGGAAGGACTCCGGCCCGAGCACGCCGGCACCGCTCCAGGCGCCTGACGAGAGCATCTCCATGGCGATGACCGGATTGAAGCCGGTCTGCCAGCCGACGGCCTGCAGGCCGAGGTCGCGCCAGCAGTCCTCGCCTACGGTCTTCTGGTAGAGGTAGACCTCGCGCGCCTGACCGTCCTTGCGGCCGATGACCCAGGTCCCGACGATGGCCCGGCCGAACATCCGATCGCCGACCGTGGCCGGGTCGGGCGTCAGGGCAGCCACGACGTCGCGCGGCGCCACCTCGACACCCTTGACCCTGATCGGCTTCGTCGAGTCGAGGCCGAGGCGGTGGAGCGTCTTGAGGATGGCGATGAAGTCGGCTCCGAGGGCGTACTTGAAGGTCACCTTCCGACAGTCGATGACGCGCGGCACGAGCATCACCTCCTCGTGCTCGACGTTGACGCACTCGACCGGGCCGATGCCCTCGGGAAAGTCGAACGCCTCCGGCGCCGAGAACGGCTCGGTCGTGTAGAGGCCACGACCCCGCTCCCAGATGATGGGCGGGTTGAGGCACTCCTCGATCGTCGTCCAGATGCTGAAGACCGGCGCGAAGGGATAGCCGCGGATCTCCAGGTCGCCGCCGTCCCGGACGTGGATCTCGTCGATCTCGTCGAACAGGGTGTCGGCCGCGAAGCGGGCGAAGACGTCGGTCAGGCCCGGGTCCATGCCGGTGCCCAGGATCGCCAGGCGACCGGCGGCCTGCCACTGGTCGTGCTTCGGGAACTGGTGGTCGGCCAGCGGCACGCCGACCTGGTTGAAGGGGTCGGTCGGGTGCGGCTCGGACAGGCTGGTGGCCATGTCGAGGTAGCCCACGCCGGCCTCGAAGGCGCCGTCGAAGATGGCCGGGATGAAGCGCGGGTCGGCCGCGTTCATGACCAGGTCCACGCCGTGCTTCCGAGCCAGCGCGACGACCTGTGACTGGTCGCGGGCATCGATGCGCTCGACCGGGAAGCGGCGAGCGGCCGCGCTGTCAGCGTCCCCGCCACCGACACGAGCCTGGACCCGAGTGGCGCGCTCGAGGTCGTAGTCGGCGAGGACCATCGTCTCGATCCAGGGACGCTCGCGCGAGATGACGGCGATCGCTTCGCCGACCGTGCCGACGCCGACCAGGAGGACCTTGAGCGGACGCATCAGACCGGCTTGAAGGCCTCGAACGGCTGGCGGCAGTCGGGGCAGTAGCGGATCGTCCGGCACTGGGTCGGGCCGAAGGCATTCTCCAGGCGCGTCCGTGACGAGCCGCAGTGGGGACAGGCGACCGGGGCGTCGAGGCTGATCAACGAGGCACCGCCGTCACCAGGGGGCGCGACGCCCATCGTGCGCAGGCGCCGACGCCCCTCGGCGCTGATCCGGTCGCTCGTCCAGGGCGGATCGAAGACCGCCTCGACCTCGACCACCGGGGCCAGGCCGGCCAACCGATCGGCGATGGCGGTCTGCATCACCTCGAGCGCGTGACAGCCGACGAAGGTCGGCAGCAGCTCGACGTGGATGCGCGCCGGACTGGCGGAGACCCGACCGATGAGCCCGAGATCGACGACCGAGACCAGCGGCAGCTCGGGATCGGGGACCTCGGCCAGCGCCGACCAGATGCGGGCCTCGAGCTCCGATCGCCGGTCGAGCCTCACCGCCCGACCGTGGTCGCCTGCTCGACGACGCCGATGATCGGCGCCGTCACCAGGCCGCCTCCGGATCGACGCGACGGACCATCGTCGCCTGACCCCACAGCCAGCGGATGGCATCGCCGTGGCTCGTCCGACCGTTCGCCGGATCCACCGCCGGGCCGGGCACGGCCAGCCCGAGCTCTCGACAGGTCGCGCCGATGGCCTGCCGCCAGCGTGCCTCGAGAACGTCGTTGGGAGCTGCGATGACGCCGGCTTCGACCAGCCGATCCTCGCCGGGCAGGGGCGTGAAGACGGTCGCGGCATCCGGCAGCAGGGCACGCCAGGCGACCTCCAGCCGTGCCCGAGCCTCGCCCGTGTCGTCTGCCAGCCGACGCAGCCAGGCCGAGGCATGCAGCCGGTGATAGACCTCCTCGCGTCGGATCTTGGCGACGAGCTCCGCCAGCGGCGTGAAGGTCGAGTCGGCGAGCGCCTCGAGTCGGACGGCGTCGGCTTCGTCGTACAGGTAGCGGCGAGCGATGGTGAAGGCCCAGTCGGTCCGCGGGTGGTCGAGCAGACGGCAGTGGGTGAGCGCCTCGACCTCGCGGTCGTAGGCCAGCGCGTCCGGGTCCTCGCCGCGCAGCTCGCCGAGCAGCCCCAGCAGCGCGCGGGCGTGGCCGATCTCGTCCTGCGCCAGCGAGCTCATGGCCACGTCCTCCTCGAGGATCGGCGCGATGCCGGTCCACTCGGAGTCCCAGTAGCCGAGGATGAGCTCGTCGTCGGCCATCGCGCGCAGGAGCGCCTCCAGCGCGAGCGCCGTCTCCGGCGGGAAGGCGATCGCGATGCCTGCCTTCGTGGTCGTCATCGGTCGGACGCCGTCTTCTTGGCGACGCCGGTCCGGGCACGCGCGTCGGCCAGCTTGTCGCGCATGACGTAGCCGCCGGGCTTCTTGAACGAGCGGTCGAGGGGCGGGGCCAACAGGTCGACGTCGTCGAGCACGGCGATGTCCGCGCGGCGGATGACCCACAGGCGGACGCTCTCCTGGCGGCGGCCGTACATCTCGCGGGCGTAGTGAAGGGCCAGCTCGGCATCGGGGGCCAGCACGCTGCCGCCGTGCGTCATCGGGTCGCCGTCCTTCTCCTGGCGGAAGACCTCCCACGGCTCCTGGTGCGCGCTGCGGGGCTCGCCCTCGGGGTAGGCCGACTCGGGCGCCTCGTCGGTCACCGCGCCATCAGGCCGCGAGCGGCACGCCGAGGACCGTCCGGCGCACCCAGGCCGTCTCCTCGCGGTTGAGACGGCGGAACTCGAGCCGTTCCTGGGACATCGGTCCGTGGTTGGTGACCACGGTGCGCAGCTCGTTCCAGTCCGGCTCCGTGTACGACCAGACGCCGGTCGTCTCGTCGCGCTCGAGCGCGGATCGGGGATGACCAGCCCGACCTCGAGCAAGCGCGGCACGTAGATGGTCAGGAACTCCTGGCGCAGCTCCTCGCTCGTCTTGGCCTTGATCCGCCAGTGCAGGTCGCGATCCTTCTCGCGCGGCGTGCGCGGGCCGTGCATCTGCATCAGCGGACCCCACCATCGATCGAGCGCTTCCTGGGCCATCGCGGACTGCGCGTGCGTGCCGTTGACCAGGGTCAGCACGACGTCCCGCCCGTGCATGATGTGGACCGACTCCTCCCAGCAGATCTTGCGCATCGTCCGCGCGTACGGCGCGTACGACGAGTCGCGCAACGCCTGCTGGGCGACGATGGCGGCGGCGTCGACCAGCCAGGCGATGATGCCGACATCGCCCCACGTCCGCGTCGGGTAGTGGAAGACGTTGTGGAACTTCGTCTTGCCGTCGATCAGGTCGCCGATCATCGCGTCGCGCGACTTGCCGAGGTCCTCGGCCACCCGATAGAGGAGCTGGGCGTGGCCGACCTCGTCCTGGACCTTGGCCGTCAGGGCCAGCTTGCGTCGCAACGTCGGCGCGCGAAGGAGCCACTCGCGCTCCGGCAGGACGCCCATCAGCTCCGAGTTGGCATGCATCTCGACGAAGCGCAGGACGCCGATCCGGTACTCATCGGGCATCCAGTCGCCGGCCTCGACCTTGCCACCGGCCGTGACGTGCGCCTCGAACGCCGCATACCGCTCGTCGTGCGAGAGGGACTCGTCGTTGTGCGGCAGGCGCAGGCGCTCCGAGGGCGGGAGGACCGGGTCGAGCGCCAGCGGGTCGGTCATCGCGGCTGACAGTACACCGGCCCCGTCATCGCCGTCGCCGCGACGGGCAGACTCAAGGGCGACGATGCCCGTGGCTCGGATCGGTCGCGGGCAGGGTTCCGCATGCCGGGCGTACGATCGAGGCCATGTCAGCGCATCGCCGGCTCCCACGATCGACGGCCGTCGCCGTCCTCATGCTCGTGGTCGCCGTGCTGGGCTGCGGGGCGCCGACACCGAGCGTGGCCGGCCCCGGCGAACGGTTCGTGGCGCGGCTCCAGGACCCGGCCTTCGACCTGGTGGCTGGCCTCAAGGGCAGCTACTCCCTGTCCTCGGACGAGGTCTTTCCGGTCTGGGGCGCACTGGCCATCGATGGGCCAGACGCGCGCCTGGTGACGGCCATGGAGGGCCCGCTGGGCATCGAGGCTCGCGAGCAGATCGTCCGCGAAGCGATGGTCACGGAGCGGCGCGACGCCGCCTCATGGTCGGATCCGGTCGCCCTGGCCGACGCGACCGATGTCTTTCGCACGGCCCTGGCCGGGATCGAGGCCGTGGACGTCGTCGGCAGCGAGGTCGTCGACGGCCAGCGCCTGCAGCACCTTCGGGCGAGCGGCCTGCCCATCGGCCCGGCGGCCTTCGGCATCGAGGGATCGGAGCCTTCGCCGGCGACGCTCGATGCCTGGGTCGACGACGACGGCGCGCCGGT
Source organism: uncultured Chloroflexia bacterium (assembly GCA_963777975.1). Lineage (GTDB taxonomy): Bacteria > Chloroflexota > Limnocylindria > Limnocylindrales > CSP1-4 > CSP1-4. Next base: position 99,767 of record CAVZSO010000010.1, read on the forward strand.
GCGGCTGCGGGTCGAGACCGGACCGCTGACGGTGGATCTCGATCCGCTGACGCTGGGTCAGGCGGCGCCCATCCATGCCCCGCCGGCACTCGCCTCGCTCGTGTCGTCGGCGCTGCGCTACTCGTTCGTCCTCCCGGCCTCGTGGGATGTCCGCGAGCGCGGCACCTCTGGCCATCTGATCGGCCTCGACGGCGCCTACGTGATCACCTATTGCGCGGCCGGGTCGATGAAGCTCCCGAACTGGGTCAACGACGGCACGACCGTCTACAACGAGCTGTGGGCCGCCGAGCCCGAGTCGGTCGAGCCCGTCGTCGTTCGCGCCGCCGGCGGTTCTACGCCGGCCACGTTGTCGACCTGGCACGGCACGGCCGAGGGCCGCTCCGCGTTCATCCTCGACCTGGCCATCGTCGCGGATGGCGTCGCCTGCGACGTCCAGTGGTTCAGCCCGCCGGGCCACGAGGCGGCCGATCGGGCCAGGTTCGAGCAGCTCCTGGCGGGGTTCAGGCTGGGAAGCTGAGCGGCACCCGGCCCCAGGCCATGACGACCTCGGTCTCCCAGACGAAGGCATCGGCAGGCAGCGGCTCGAGGCGTCGACGGGCCAGCCGCTCGAGGCGCGCACGATCCCCCCGCGACAGCGACGAGACCAGCGCGAGCTCGTCGTAGCCGAGCTTGTAGGCCAGGTAGGCCTCCGAGCGTCCAGGCATGCCGAAGCCGCGTGACGGTCGCGCCGCAGCGCTCGAATCCCTCGCGTCGGAGCTGGGCGGCCGCGGCGGCGGGCGAGGCCAGGTCGCCGGCTCGCGTCTCCTCCGGCTCGTCGGGCTCGTCGATGTCGAGGTCGAGGACCGCTTCGTCGAAGGCATCGTGCGGCGCGAACGCCTCCCCGCGGTCGAGCCAGGTGATGTAGGCGAGATGGCCGCCCGGTCGGAGCACGCGTCGGATCTCGCGAAGGGCGGCCGGACGATCGGGCACGAGCTGCATCGCGAACGAGCTGATGGTCACGTCCACGGACGCCGAGGCCAGGGGCATCGCCTCGGCGCCCGCGACCACGACTCGGGCGTTGTAGGGCGCCATCGGCACGCAGGTGCACCGCCGCCAGGGCCAACATCTCGGAAGCGGGATCGAGGGCGATGACATCGGCGTGTGGCCATCGAGCTGCCACCGCGCGGCTGAGGGTGCCGGTGCCGGCACCGACGTCGAGGATGGTGGCGCCGGCGCCGTCCGCGGCCAGCCAGGGCGCGACGACATCGAGGATGCGGAGCGCCGTCGGACCGATGACCGGCGCCCAGTAGCGCTCGTATCGGCGGGCGTGACGGTCGTAGCGGGCGACGATGGCGGACACCCGGTCATCGTGCCATGTCCGATCGAACGGGCGCGTGAGGCGGGTCGACAGCCGGCCGGCGGCGTGTGAGGCGACCCGATGGCCGGCGTACGCTACGGGGATGACCGAGCCGGAGATCCGCGTCGCCACCTTCGACTGCTATGGCACCCTCATCGACTGGGAGGGCGGCGCCGGTGCCTTCCTGTATCAGCTCGGGTTGCGCAACGAGGACCCGCACCTGGATCGCGGCCAGGTCCTGCGCGACCGTTGGGAGGCGATCCAGTTCGGTCTCTTGACCGGGCCCTGGCGACCATACCGCGAGGTCCTCGCCCGCAGCCTGGAGGCATTCTGCGAGGAGCGCGGCTGGCCGTACCGGAAGAAGGATGGCGAGGCCTTCCTGCGCTCGATGCGGGCCTGGCAGCCCTTCCCGGACACGCGCCCGGCGCTCCTCCAGGCCAAGGCCCAGGGTTTGCGCCTGGTCATCCTCTCCAATACCGACGCGGACATCATGGCCCACTCTCTGCGCCAGCTCGACCTGCCGTTCGACGACGTCATCACGGCCGAGGACGTCGAGGCGTACAAGCCGTCAAGCGTCGGCTTCGAGTACGCGCTGTCGCGCATCGACGAAGCGCCCGAGCATGTCCTGCACGTCGCCTTCGGCTTCAAGTACGACATCGCGCCGGCGAAGCGGCAGGGCATGCGAACCGCCTGGGTCAACCGCCACGCGGAGGCGGCGCCCGGCGCCGAGCGAGCCGATCACGAGTGGCGCGACCTGTGGGGGCTGGCCGAGCTGGTCGGCGCGCCCGGCCCGAACCTCGGCAGCGGAGCATCGACGCCGAGCTGAGGTCAGGACCGCGACGGGTCGAAGACGAAGTCGGTGACCGCCTCGGCGACCCGATCTGGCGCGGTCGTCAGGGCGAGATGGCCCTGGCCATCGAGCTCGAGCAGCCGGCTGTTGGGCACCGCGGATTGCGCCATCGACGTCCAGCGTCGAGCCCAGTCCGGGCTCGTGCTGCCGAGCAGGAGCAGGGTCGGCAGCACCAGGTCGTTGTAGCCCCTGGGCTGCCAGGCTTCCTCGGCCCGAAGCTCTCGCGGCATCGTCTCGACCATCTCCAGGCTCGCGGCCCAGCCGGGATGCGCACGCAGATCGGCCACGGCCTGATCATCGAGCAGGAGGACGCTCGAGAGCAGCAGCGTCAGCGCGCCATCCGGGTCGCCGTCGCTGATGCGCCGTTCGGCCTCTACGAGGATCGCCGGGTCGACGGTCGGGATGCCCGGCGCCGGCTCGTACAGGATGAGCCCGGCCAGGTTGCGCGTCCGGAGGGCCGCCCCGATGGCCACATCGGCGCCATAGCCGTGGCCGAAGAGCCAGGTCGGCGTGCCCGTCGAGTCGACGAAGGCGGCGATGTCGTCGAACTCCTGCTCGATCATGTAGACGGGGCCGCTCCATGGGCTGCCGCCGCGGCCGCGCCGGTCGACGGCGTAGACCTCGAAGCGCATCGCCAGGCGCGGCGCCACGAGGTCCCAGGCGGTGTGGTCGTCGGCGCTGCCGTGGACGAGCACCATCGGTGGCCCGTTGCCCGATCGCCAGGCGCCGATGAGCGTGCCGTCGGGGGCATAGACGACGCGGTCGGGGCTGCTCATGGCAGGCAACGGTACACCGGCCGGCCCGTCCGGCTTCGCATCCCGTCTGGCGAGGCGTCGGGGAACAGGCGCGACCGGAGGCTGCAGATGACGAACCGCCGTGCTCACTCCTGGGCGACCAGCCGCAACAGCGCGCCGCCATGATCGACGACGAGCACCTCGCCATCGGCGTCCTGCCCGAAGGCGACGATGCTGCGGCCGGTGTCCAGCAATGGCTCCGGCGACTGGATGGACCCGTAGCCGAGCAGGGCGTCGAGGGTGCTGATGCGCCCGGTGCAGTAGTCGGCGAACAGGTAGCGACCCGCGAGCTCGTCGAGGGCGGCGCCGGCGTAGACCAGGCCGCCGGTCACGACGCAGCCGTCGTCACGGCCGTACTCGGCGATCGGTGGCGTGAGGTCCAGCGTCGCTACAACCGGCCGGGTCGTGGCAGAGCGTGCCCTCGACGCGATCCCAGCCAAGGTTCAGGCCACCCTGCGGGACATAGTCGATCTCCTCGCGCGTACTCGCACCGACGTCGCCGATCCACAGGGCGCCCGTGCCTGGCTCGATCGAGAAGCGCCACGGGTTGCGCAGGCCGGTCGTCCAGATCTCGGGGCGCACGCCGGCCTGCCCGACGAACGGGTTGTCGGCCGGGACGGCATAGCCGAGGCCGGCGTCGGCGGGTCCGCTGACGTCGATGCGCAGGATCTTCCCGAGCAGCGTGTCCCGGCGCTGGCCGTTGCCGCTGTTGCCGCCGCCGCCGTCGCCGAACGAGATGTAGAGCATGCCGTCGGGCCCGAAGTGCAGGTCACCGCCGTTGTGGTTGGCGGCCGGCTGCGCGACCTTCAGCACGATCCGCTCGCTGCCCTTGCGGATCCGCCCGTCCGGCGAGCCGATACTCCGCGATGATCGTGTCGCCGTCCTTGTCGGTGTAGTCGACGAAGAGGCGGCCATCGTCGGCGAGCATGGGGTGGAAGGCCAGCCCCAGCAGCCCGCGCTCACCGCCGCTGCCGACGCGATCGCGGATGTCGAGGGCGACCTCCGGTGGACCCTGCCCGGCGGGCAGGCGGAGGATGCGGCCGGCCTGCTCGACGACGTACAGGTCACCGCTGCCGTCATCGGGCGCGGCCACGGCCACCGGCTGCGCGAGGTCCTCGACGATCGGGGCCAGGACGAGGCTCCGAGCCGGAGGCTCAGACGGCTCGGTCGCCGCGGGGTCGGGCGTGGTGCCATCGCTCGGCGTCGCGTTGGCGTCGGCGTGGTCGCAGCCGCCGGCGGGATCGATGGCCCGATCGTCGGTTTCGGGCTGGCTGGGCTCGCCAGACAGCCGGCCAACGCGATCGACGCGAGGCACAGCGCGATCGCGCGCCGGCCGGCCCCAGTGGTCATCGCGGAATCGTACGAGCGATGCCGAGATGCCGGGAATCACGAGACCCGGCGATCGCTCGCCGGGTCTCGTCTTGGGCCGTGGTCAGGCCGGTCGCCCGGCCCCGCGACTATGCTCGCCGGGTGGCGAAGCAGTCGTTGCAGTAGACCGGCTTGCCGTTGGTCGGGCGGAAGGGGACCTGGGCCTCGCGGCCGCAGCTCGAGCAGGTGGCCGTGAACATCTCACGCGGGCCACGGCTGGCGCCGTAGCTCGAGCCACCGTAGGAAGACCCACCGCTGGGGCGGGAGCCGTAGCTGCTGGCGCCATAGCTCGATCCACCACCGGTGTCACCACGAGCAGCCTTGCGGCTGGCGCGGCACGACGGGCAGCGACGCGGGTCGCTGAACTGGCGCTGAGCGTAGAACTCTTGCTCACTGGCGGTGAAGGCGAACTCCTGCCCGCAGTCGGCGCAGGAAAGCACCTTATCCGTATACAACGAAGAAACTCCTCTCGTGCCGGCTTCCGCGACCTGTTCTCGCGAAAGTCCGTGAGAGGAGTGATCGTGTGCGCCGTGCATCTCTGATGCCCGCTCGTGCGGGCGTTGGTCGAGCGACGGTACCACACTATCCGCGGCCTGGGAAGCACCTTCTCCGCGCTCGAGCGCACCGCTTTGCGGCGCTCCTCGGCCCCTCCCCGACCGGGCGTCAGGCGGCCGGCTCGACCACCAGCTGCCCCAACGACCAGAGGGTGATCACGGTCAGACAGACCATCAGGATGGCCAGCGGGATCTGCCGCCGGACGATGGCCTGCCGGTCCGCCCCAGGTCCGGCTTGGGTGACGGCAGTGGCGTGCCCTGCCCATGCCCCGACGGCGTGGCCCCCGACGACGGCCAGCAGCTGGATGAGCCAGATCATCGCTCCCGGCAGCCAGCTGATCGAGACCGTCCAGAACGCCGTCCCGAAGAGGTCCCAGCCTTGCTGGAACGGGTCGGAGATGGCGATCACGATGCGTTGACCGTCGGCGATCAGAAAGGTCAGGTAGTGCGCGGTGATGTAACCGACCGCGATGGGCACCAGGCCCGCCCCGACCGGTGCCAGCCCAGCCACACGTGCCACCAAGAGCACGGCGCCGACCACCAAGCCAAGGAAACCGAAGAGCAAGCACGGTCGAGCCGGCGAACCCGGGCAGCCCGAAGAGCTGGAAGAAGGGCAGCGTCTGCGACAGGCCGTCGAACATCACCGCGCCCGTGGCCATGGCGACGAGCACCACCTCGTCGGTCCGCCAGCTGGCGTGGATCAGCCCCTGGCCGAATGGCTGGCGGACGACGCGACGGGCTCCGGGTTCGCGACCGGCTGCCATGTCGTCGGACGTTCGCCACGGGGCGAGGCGCCCAAGGAGTCCGAACCAGACCGAGAAGACCTCCGCCTGCCGACGCCATCGGCTGCGCCCATACCAGGCCATGCCCAGCCAGGTCACGATGGTGTAGGCGAGCAGCGCCAGGGCGAGGTTCGTGCCGCCGGCGCCACCGGTCACGACCAGCTCGAGCCAGACGTAGAAGGCGAAGAACGCCACGGCTGGCCAGTGGCCGAGGCGCGCCGGCCAGGTCGTGGTCGGGGCGCGCGCGGCGCGGACACGCCGGACGGCGGCGGCCATGAGGTCGAAGCCGGACAGGAAGGGGTCGAGCCAGGACCAGACCGGGCCGACGAGCGCCGAGACGAGCGCCAGGCCGACCCATCCGTACACCCACAGGAAGAGCGACGACACGTCGGCGTCGCTGGAGCCGCCGATGACGAGGACCTGGACGATGATCCAGAGCCAGGCGACGACGCCGATCGTGCGCAACAACGCCCGCGCCCATCGGGGGAACTGCCGGACGCGAGGCGACGCGCGGGCTTCGGGGGAGACGGTCGTCTGGAAGGCGAGGGCGAACGAGACGCCCACGGCGATGGCTGCCCCGAGCAGGTAGACGCTGAGCGGCAGCGGCGACCGGAAGACGTCGCTGATCTGGTGGGCCAGCACGGGCACGGGCAGCACCGCGACCCACAGTGCGACCGTCGGCAGCACCACCGACCACCACCGTCGACGTGGCGACCGGTTCCAGGCCTCATGCGAGAGGCGCGATCGCCAGCTCATTGCCGGCCACCGCCGGGGGATCGGGCGGTCAAGGCGCATCGGCGAGGCGGATGGCGACCAGGCCGCCGTCGGTGGTCACGTAGCGCACGGCCACGCGCTGTGCGGAGGCCATGTGGTCGCGCAGATGGATGCTCGGAAAGCTGCCGTCTCCGGCCCCCGTCGCACCGAGCTGGAAATCCATGAGCCGGCCATCATCGGTGCGCAGGGTGAAACCGGTCACCGTCGCGGGGCCGGTCTGGCGGACATCGATGACGATGCCCGTGGTGACCACGCCACCGTCGTCACAGGCCAACATGGCGAGGGCGACGGCCGCGCATGCCACGAGCGACAGCAAGCGATGCGCCCTGGGGCGCGGGGTCACGCCAGCGTCCGGGTCATCCCGACCGACGGCTCCGCCACCAGCCCACTCCGAGGCCGAGTCCTAGCCCGACGAGGGCGATGACCAGGATCTGTCCGGCCGACTCCGAGCCCCCGCTCGCATCACCGGGCCCCGGGCTGGCGGACGGCTGCGCCGTGCCCGGCGGCGCATACGCGGACGAGGGACTGGCCGCGCCGCTCGACGTCGAGGCGCTGGAGCCGGCTGTCGTGGACGGCCCGGGGCTGCCGACGGCCGCGACCGCGAACTGATATCGGCCTCGTTCGAGATGGCCATCCTCGCTGGCGGCCGCCCAGCGCACGTCATAGGTCGCCGCTGCCAGCACCGGGACTTCGACCGAGAGCGTCTTGGGATCGTCGGCCAGGACACCGCCCTTGGCGATGGTCGCGCCGTCGGGACCGACGACCTCGATCGAGCTCTTCGAGGCCACAAGATCGTCGTCGAACGTCGCCGAGACGACGGGAGGCGGGGTCTCGACGGTCGACCCCACGGCCGGCGCCGCCGACTCGAGCATGGCATGGGCCAAGACCCCTACCGGCGACGCTAGTGCGACCAGGGTGAGGGCAGTCGCGAACAGACCGGCTTGGCGGGCGACGACGGTCACGCATGGCGCGCATCGTCGCACGAGAGGGCTCCCGCCGCAGAGGTCAGGTCGGACCCCGTGCATTGGCCATGAGGCCCGGGCCTGGGCGGCGCCGCCGGACGCCCCAGGCGCCACGCCTCGATTCGACCGTATTGAGGCCGCTCAGCCGGCGACCGGCAATCCCGTCGGCATGCTGCCCTCGGTCGGCACCGGGGACAACGGCGGCCGACCCCGGAGCCAGGGGTCGACGAGCACGACCACACCGCCAAGGAGGCACAGCCCGATGCCACAAGCTAACGCGACCTCGAAGCCGACGGTCCCGATGATCGGGCTGATGCCGATGCTGCCCAGCGCGACGCCGGCGGAGAAGGCGAAGGAGAAGAGCGCGAAGGCCGAGCCCCTGATGGCATCGGTGGAGCGGCGTGCGAGCTCGAAGTTGACGGGCGGCAGCAGGAAGGCGGCACCGACGCCGGTCCCGATGCCCGCCGCGATCAGCAACGGCGTCGTCGCCGGCGGCAGCAGGAAGAGCAGGCAGACGGCGGTCGTAGCGATCCCGATGAGCATCGAGCGCCTGGAGCCGACGCGCTCGACCAGCCGCGCGGCCGGGATGCGCGCGATCACCAGGGACGCGGCATCAGCCGTGAAGAAGAGCGCGATGTCGGCGCCGGCAAGCTCCGCACGCTGGGGCAGGTAGCCGGTCACGACGCCCCAGTGCGCGACGAACAGGAACGAGACGGCCAGCGGCGGCCACCACGCCGATCGCCACGCCGGTCGAAACGTACGGCCCCGGACCGATGCGGCGCGCATGTCGGCGCGGTCGCCTTCGCGGCGCGCCTGGTCGACCCGTCCGATGGGCCAGGCCATGGTGGCTCCGACCACCAACGAGACCAGCGCGACACCGGCCACGACCTGGATGGACGTCCGGTCCAGGACGAGGACGGAGACCGCCGGCGCGATGGCCAGCGACACGTTGGCCGCCAGGCCAACGACGGCGAAGGCCGTCGGCAGGCTGGCCGCAGCGACCATGTTCGGGACCAGGCTCAGTGCGGCCGGCATCAACACGGCGATGCCCATGCCCTGGAAGACACGGACGAGGACCATCACCGCCGGCGGTCCGTCGGGCGATGCGATGCCGGTCGCGACCAGCAACGAGGCCACCGTGAAGCTGCCGGCACCGGCCAGGAACAGCAGGCGCCCGCCGAAGCGATCGAGCAAGCCGCCACCGATGAACGACGTCGGCAGCTGCGTCAGCGCCGCTACGCCCATCAGGGCGCCGATGGCTCCATCGGTCCAGCCGGCCGCGAGCAGAGCGATCGGCAACGAGGCCACGTAGGCGTCGAAGCCGACGCGCGAGAAGCCGGCGCCGAGGCTCAGGCGGAGCATCGCCGCCGAGGGCTAGAGCGCGAGCGGGTCGGCGGCCTCGGGGTCGATACCGAGGTCGGCGATGGCCGAGGCCGCCGCGGCAGGCTCCATGCGCGCGGTCCGGGCCAGCTCGGAGAGGACCGCGGCCGCGATGTGCTCGGTGTCGATCCCGAAGAGTCGGCGCAGGGCCTCGCGCGTGTCGCTGCGCCCGAAGCCGTCGGTTCCCAGCGAGACCCAGCTGTCGCCCGGCACCCAGCGGGCGATCTGGTCCGGCACGCCCTTGACCCAGTCACTGGCCGCCACGATCGGACCAGCCGACGCCGCCGCCGTCAGTGCGGTCGTCACGAACGGTGTGCGTCGCGGCTGATCGGGATGCAGCCGGTTCCAGCGCTCGACCGCCAACGCCTCGGCGCGGACGCGTTGATAGGACGGGGCGCTCCAGACCTCTGCTGCGACGCCGAAGCGCTCGGCGAGGAGCGCCTGGGCCCGAAGGACCTGCTGCATGATCGAGCCGGAGCCGAGCAGCGTCGCCCGAGGTGCGCCCTTGGCCACCTTCGGAGGCGGGGCGAAGCGGTAGAGCCCGCCCACGATATCGGCGTCGCTGACACCCTCGGGACGGGCGGGCATGACGTGGTTCTCGTTGTACAGGGCGAGGTAGTAGAAGACGTCCTCACCGACCTCCAGCATCCGGCGCAGGCCGTCGCGCACGATGACGGCGGTCTCGTAGGCGAAGGCCGGATCGTAGGCCTGGCAGTTCGGGATGGTCGTGGCGACGAGCATGCTGTGGCCGTCCTCGTGCTGCAGGCCCTCGCCGTTGAGCGTCGTACGACCGGCCGTAGCACCGAGCAGGAAGCCACGCCCGCGGGCGTCGCCGAAGGCCCAGAGCTGATCGCCGACGCGCTGGAAGCCGAACATCGAGTAGAACGTGTAGAAGGGCATCATCGGCTCGCCGTGCGTGGCATAGCTGGTCCCGGCGGCCTGGAAGGAAGCCGACGAACCGGCCTCGGTGATGCCCTCCTCGAGCACCTGACCGTCCTTCGCCTCGCGATAGCTGAGCACCAGGTTCGAGTCGACCGGCTCATAGAGCTGGCCGTGCGGTGCGTAGATGCCGGCCTCCTTGAAGAGCGCCTCCATGCCGAACGTGCGTGCCTCGTCGGGCACGATGGGCACCACGCGCGGGCCGAGCGTCTTGTCGCGCATCAGGTTCCGGAGCAGCTTGGCGAAGACCATGGTGGTCGAGGCCTCCTGCGTCCCCGAGCCGGCCATGAACTCCTGGTATGCCCCGTCGCCGGGCAGCTCGATGGCCTTCCGAACGACCGTCCGCCGTGGCGCCGGCCCGCCCAGCGCGGCGCGGCGTTCGTGCAGGTAGCGGATCTCCGGTGCGTCGGGGCCGGGGTGGAAGTAGGGCGCGTCCTTGATCTTGGAGTCGGGGATGGGCAGCTCGAGCCGGTCGCGGAAGACCTTCAGCTCGGCCTCGGAGAGCTTCTTCGCCTGATGCGTGATGTTGCGGGCTTCCATGCCCGGACCGAGGGTCCAGCCCTTGACGGTCTTGGCCAGGATGACCGTCGGCTGTCCCGTGTGGGCAGTCGCCGCTCGGTAGGCGGCGTAGACCTTGGTGTAGTCGTGGCCCCCGCGGCGCAGGCGCACGATGTCGTCGTCGGTGAGGTGCTCGACCATCGCCAGCAGGCGCGGGTCGGCGCCGAAGAAGTGCTCGCGGATGTAGGCGCCCGTCTCGACCGAATACTTCTGGAAGTCGCCGTCGAGCGCCTCGCCCATGCGCGCGACCAGGGCACCCTCATCGTCGACAGCCAGGAGCGGATCCCATTCCCGGCCCCAGATGACCTTGATGACGTTCCAGCCCGAGCCGCGGAAGACCGCCTCGAGCTCCTGGATGATCTTGCCGTTGCCGCGCACCGGACCGTCGAGTCGCTGCAGGTTGCAGTTGACCACGAAGGTCAGGTTGTCGAGGCCCTCGTTGGCGGCCACGTGGAGGGCGCCCAGGGCCTCCGGCTCGTCGGTCTCTCCGTCGCCGAGGAAGGCCCACACGCGCTGCTGGCTGGTGTCCTTGATGCCACGACCCTGGAGGTAGCGATTGAATCGGGCCTGGTAGATGGCGGCCAGCGGGCCGAGTCCCATGGAGACGGTCGGGAACTCCCAGAAGTCGGGCATCAGGCGCGGATGTGGATAGCTCGAAAGCCCCTGGCCGGGCACGACCTCGCGCCGGAAGTGGTCGAGCTGGCCCTCGCTCAGCCGGCCCTCCAGGAAGGCGCGAGCATAGATGCCGGGCGCCGCGTGGCCCTGGTAATAGACCTGGTCGCCCATGCCGGCCGCGTCCTTGCCCCGGAAGAAGTGGTTGAAGCCGACCTCGTACAGGCTGGCCGCGCTTTGATACGTGGCCAGGTGGCCGCCGATGCCGGGATAGGCGTTGTTGGCGCGCAGGACCATGGCCACCGCGTTCCAGCGGACCATCCGTCGGATGCGCAGCTCCATGCCCTCGTCGCCCGGGAACGGCGGCTCCTGCTCGGGGCTGATGGTGTTGATGTAGCGCGTCTGGGTCAGCGGCGGCAGCCCGATGTTGAGCTGGCGCGCCCGCTTGAGCAGTCGGTAGAGGATGAACTGGGCACGCTCCGGGCCGCCGCCGGTCTCGACGATCGAGTCGAGCGAATCGACCCAGTCCTGGGTCTCGGCGGCGTCGCGGTCGGGCAGCTGTCGCTTGAAGTCGCCGTATTGGTCGAACATGTCGGGGCGCAGTGTAGGGCGCAGGGCGGCCGGCCGTCCGGGTTGCGTCGATGGCTTCGCACACCTTCCGGAGACGCGTAGGCGCTCGTGCGGCCGCTATCCTCTGAAGCATGGCCGAGCCCACCGCCAGCATCGCCTTACCGGCGTCCCTCGCGGGACCAGTGGTGCCCGCGCCGGCAGGGGTGGCGTCGCCGGCGAGGGAGGTTGGAGATGCGGCCCCGCGCTCGATCGGCATCGACATCGGCGGCACGGGCGTCAAGGCCGGGGTCGTCGACCTCGAGCTGGGTGAGCTGGTCTCCCCGCGGGTTCGCCGCCCGACACCGCAGCCGTCCACGCCTGAAGCGGTGCTGGACGTGATCCAGATCGTCGTCGATGAGCTCTCGGCCGGTGGCTGGGCGACCGATGGCATGCCCGCCGGCTGCGGTCTGCCCGGTGTCGTCAAGTTCGGTCGGCTGACGACGGCCGCCAACATCGACCCGGGCTGGGTCAACGCCCCAGTCCAGCAGATGCTCGCCGATCGGCTGGCCCGCCCTGTCGTCATCGGCAACGACGCCGATGTGGCCGGCATGGCCGAGCTGGTCTTCGGCGCCGCACGTGGGGAGATGGGGACGGTCCTCATGTTGACGCTCGGCACGGGCATCGGCAGCGCCCTGTTCGTCGATGGCCGGCTGGTCCCCAACACCGAGTTCGGCCATCTCCAGTTCCACGGCAAGGACGCCGAGAAGCTGCTCAGCGCGACCGCGCGTGAGCGGCGCGGCTTGAGCTGGAAGCGTTGGGCGCGAGACTTCAACGAATACCTGGCGCAGGTCGAGCTCTACTTCGGGCCCGACCTCATCATCCTCGGCGGCGGCGGCAGCAAGGTCTATGCCAAGTACATGGGCTACCTGACCACGCGCGCCCCCATCGTCACGGCCCGGCTCCTCAACTCAGCGGGCATCGTCGGCGCGGCGATGCTCGGCCAGGCGGCAGCCGAACAGGGCACCGCCTCGCTGCCGGCAGTGGAGTCGACGACCGACTGACGTTCGTCGAGCCGTTGCGGGCTGCGCGGCAGCCTGGGGTCGGGGAGCAGGTCAGCCTACCCACTCGCGGCCGCTGACCGCGCGGACCACCTGGGCGACCGTGGCCGGCAGGAACGCGATGATCGAGCACGACGAGCCACTGCCCGGCATCCAGCGGCACGGCGTGGAAGGCGCTGGCCACCGCCGGCAGGTATGGGATCGCGACCTGGATGGCGACGGCGGCGATGGCCGCCAGCAGCAGGAACCCGTTGGTCGGCAGCCGCCAGACGGGCAACGTCAGGCTGCGGTTGGCGTATGCCCGCACGGCCTGGCCGACGACCAGGACGGAGTAGGCCATCCAGCGAGCCCGCTCGGGGTCGATCGGGCCGAAGAGCATGATGAGCAGGGCGGCGAAGGCCGAGAAGCCGCCCGCGGCCGTGATCTTGACCAGCAGCGTGTCGGTCAGCAGGGGGATGGCCCGCGGCCGAGGTCGGCGGCGCATCGCATCGGGCTCCTCGGGCTCGCGCTCGAAGGCGACCGAGGTCGACAGGTCGATGAACAGCTCGAGCCACAGGATCTGGAGCGGCAGGAGCGGCAGCGAGAACCCGGCCAGCGTCGCGATGAGCAGGAAGCCCAGCAGCGCCACGTGCGTCGAAACCAGGAAGACGAGGCCCTTCTGGACGTTGGCGATGATCCGGCGTCCCTCGCGGATGGCGAAGCCGAGGGTGGCGAAGGAGTCGTCGCTCAACACCAGGTCCGACGCGCCCTTGGCCACGGCGGTGCCGCTGCCCATGGCCACGGCCACGTCGGCGGCATGGAGCGCCGGTGCGTCGTTGACGCCGTCGCCGGTGACGGCGATCGTGCGACCGGCCCGCTGCGCGGCCTGGACGATGCGCAGCTTCTGACTCGGCGTCGCCCGAGCCACGACCCCGACCGAGCCGAGCTCGGTCGCCAGCCGATCGTCGGACCAGGCCTCGATCTCGGCGCCGGTCACGACGCGTGGCGTCTCGAGGCCGGCTTCCTGGGCGATGGCCAGCGCGGTCGCCGGGTGGTCGCCGGTCACGACCAGGACGTGGATGCCCGCGCCCTGGACCGTCCCGATCGCCTCGGCCATGCCGGGCCGCAGCGGATCGGCGAAGGCGATGACCGCCCGCGGAGTCCATTTGCCATCGATGGCAGCGTCTGATGCTGCAGCGGTCCGACCGATCCCGCGCTCGGCGAGGAGTACCAAGCGCTCACCGGCCCCGGCGCCGGACTCGACGAGGTCCCGCCATTCTGCCCAGGACTCGGAGTCCCGGCCGGTCCCACCGATGAGCGCCTCGGGCGCGCCGAGCGCAACCGCTCGAGCCATCCCGTCGGCGGCCACGAACTCGGCGCTGGTGTACGGCCGGACGTCGTCCGCCGGGGCGGAGGCGATGAGTCGATCGGCGTCCGGCAGACCGTCGACGCCGAGTTCGGCCAGGGCCGCCAGCAAACCGGCCGTGAAGGAGCTCGGGCGCACACCGTCCGCCACCCGCCAGGCATCGTCTTCTGCCCGCAGGGCATCGGTGAGCAGGTCGCGTCGCCGGTCCGTCTGCGAGCACCTCGCCGTCGGTCGTCCGCACGCCACGAACCGCCAACCGGTTCTCGGTCAGGGTGCCGGTCTTGTCGGTCAGGATGAGATCGACGGCACCGAGCGTCTCCTCGGCGTTCAAGTGCCTGACGAGCACGTCGCGCTTGAGCAGGCGGTAGGCGCCCAGCCCGAGGACGACCGCCAGCAGGATGGGCGGCTCTTCCGGGATGGCCGCGATGGCCGCCGAGACACCGGCCAGGATGTTCTCGCCGAGCGGATTCCCACGCAGGACGCCCAGGCCGAAGGTGATGCCGATGAGCCCGATGGCGACGACGAGCAGGATCTTGACCAGCCGATCGAGCTCCAGCTGGAGCGGCGAGCGACGGCGCTCGTCGCCCTCGAGGCCCTTGGCGATGACCCCGACCTCGCTGGCGGCGCCGGTGGCGACGACGATGCCTTCGGCGCGGCCGGCGACGACACACGTGCCCGCATAGGCGATCGCATGGCGCTCGTTCAGGGTCGCGCCCGCGCCGTCCGGGGCGACCGTGCCGGGCTCGGGCAACGACTCGCCTGTCAGCAGGCTGCGATCGATGAGCAGCCCTTCCGCCCGGGCGATCCGAACGTCCGCCGGCACGACATCGCCGCCGCGAAGCAGCACGATGTCGCCCGGCACCAGCGCCATCGCCGGCAGATCCTCGACCTGCCCGCCGCGCCGGGCTCTGGTCATCGGGGCGCTGGCTTCGCGCAGCGCCTCGAGGGCGCGCTGGCCTCGGTATTCGGTCACGACGTCGGCGCAGACGATGGGCAGCAGCCCGACCAGCACGAGCAAGCCGTCGCGACCCTCACCAACGATGACGGCCAGTGCACCGGCGATCGCCAGGAGCACGACGAACGGCTCGGTGGCCGCCTCGAAGACCATATGGGCGACCGACTCATGGCGCGGCGGCTCGAGCTCGTTGGCCCCGACCGATGCCAGCCGGGTTGCGGCTTCCGCGGCGCTCAGGCCATGAGCTGGGTCGACCGCCAACGCCCGAGCGACCTCGCCGGCGGGCAGGGCGAACGCGCCCGGCAATGCCGAGTGGCCAGCCGGATCGGGTGTCTCGTCGGTCGTCGGCGCGTCAGCCGTGGCGGCTCCGTGCGGCACGGCCGCATCCTGTCGGTGATGGGCGTCACGGCCTCATTCTCGATGAGCGCCATCTCGCAGGCATGGGCCGTCTAGACCGCGCCTTCCCGACGGTTGGCAGGGTCATCGTCGCGTCAGCGAGCCATCGTCTCGGGTCGAGCCCCGTGACCATCTCGCGCGCGGCACCGGTGCTACGGTTTCGGTCATGCAGGTCCATCTTCTCGACGCGACGTACGAGCTGTTTCGCGCCCACTTCGGCCGGCCGCCGACGGCCGCGCCCGACGGCAAGGCGGTCGGCGCGACGGTCGGCATCGTCGAGAGCATCCTCGGGCTGCTCCACGATCCCGGCGTGACCCATGTCGGCTGTGCCACCGACCACGTCATCCGCTCGTGGCGCAACAAGCGGTACCCCGGCTACAAGACCGAGGCAGGCATGCCACCGGAACTGCTGGCGCAGTTCTCGCTGGCCGAGCTCGCCCTCCAGGCCATCGGGCTGGTCGTCTGGCCGATGATCGAGTTCGAGGCCGACGACGCCATCGGGGCGGCGGCCGCCCGCTGGGGCGACGATCCGCTCGTCGAGCGCGTCGTCATCCTCTCGCCCGACAAGGACATGACGCAATGCGTGCGCGAGGACGCGCGCGTCGTCTGCTTCGATCGGCGCCGGGGCCTGTGGATCGACGCCGATGCCGTGCGGGCCAAGTTCGGTGTCTCGCCGGCCTCCATCCCCGACTACCTGGCCCTCGTCGGCGACAGCGCCGACGGCTACCCAGGCATCCCCGGCTGGGGCTCGAAGTCTGCGGGCGCAGTCCTGACACGCTACGGGCATCTCGAGGCGATCCCGGAGCGCGCCTCGCAGTGGGATGTCTCGGTCCGTGGTGCCCTGAACCTGGCCGCCAACCTGCGCGACCATCGCGACGACGCCTTCCTCTTCCGGGAGCTGGCCACGCTCCGCGCGGATGCGCCAGTGCCAGAGTCACTCGACGACCTTCGCTGGCGTGGCGTGCCCCGCCAGCCGTTCGAGGCCCTCATCGCGCTGACCGGCGCCGACCACCTCCGAGGCCGCGTGCCGCGCTGGGCCGACTGACGGCGAACGCAAACGAGGGATGTCGCGGGCCGGATATGCCTATCGTCATGTGACGCGTGGCGCCAGCACCCTGAGCGCGCCCGGTCGGATCTCGAACACGAACGGCCCAACGAAGCCAGTCCCCAGCGGCGTGCCATCGAGCTCGAGGGCGACCGGATCGTCCGTCTCGATGCTGATCACCCGACCGCGGCCGGTGGCCACGTCGGATGGATGCGGATGCCGAAGGACGAGGAGCTCGGTAAGGTCGACCAGCAGCCGGAAGCGGCCCCGATCGCGCAGCGCCACCACGTCGAGCAGGCCGTCCTCGGATGACGCACCGGGCGCGATGGCAAAGACGCCGCCCCACATCCGCGTGTTGGGCAGCACGATCTGCCAGACGCGGCCATCGTGGAGTCGCCTGCCGTCGAGATCGATGCGCGCGTTGAACGGCCGCAGGTGCGGAGCAGCCGCGACGGCAGCAGAGGCGATCGCGAAGGGCCCGATCTTGCGTTTCAGCGCGTCGTCGGTGGCGTCGAGCACGTGTGCGTCCAACCCGATGCCGGCGGCCAGCAGGAACTGTTCGGCGCGTCCGTCCGGCAGCGTCAGGCGTCCGAGATCCATCGGCGTCGGCGTCGCTGCGAGCAGCGCGCGCGCGGTCGCCTCGGGCCCGCTTGGCATGCCCATCTCGCGCGCCAGGACGTTCGTCGACCCTCCGGCCAGGATCGCCAGCAGGACGCCGGTGCCAGCCAGCTCGGCGGCCACGTCGCGGGCGGTGCCATCGCCGCCTGCCGCCAGGATGACATCGGCCGTGCCTGCATCGAGGACGGGCGCCAGCAACTGATGGACGTCGACGCCGGGCAGGCGCTCGACGACGCGGACCGACCAGCCCGCTGCCGTCAGGATCGGCTCGAGGCGCTCGACTGGGTACGGGCCGCGGAACGACTTCGGGTTCGAGACGAGGACCGCGCGCACCCGGCAAGGATATGGACAGTCCGGGAGATCCGTTGATCCGCGTTCGGCCGGATCAGCTGCTGCGATGCAGGTTGGCGGTGTCCCAGTCGATCGGTCGGGCGTTCTCCGGGTCGGCCAGCGCGTCCCGCGCCTGGCTGAGGTCGAGCTCGTACTCGAGCAGTTCCAGAAGGGCCATGTCCTCGGCTGGAACAAGGGCCACGAGTCGCTGGCCCCGGCGTGTGACCACGATCCGCTCGCCCCCGTAGGCCACGCGGCTGACCAGGTCTGCGAACGTTGCTCGGGCGGCGACCTCGCTGATCGTCGGCATCATCGACTCCTCGTGGGGACTCAGATCGGTGCCCGCCATGGTGGCGCCGATGGATGCCCTGTCAAGCGTTGAGTCGGAGCCTCGCGAGCGCATCCGCATCGCCGCTCGCGATGACCGTTTCGCCGGCCACCATTCGTCGATCGTCGGCCGGGTTCGATTCGTAGCGGGCATGGGCGCCTTCCGCGTGAGCGATCGCCAGCACGACGATGCCATCGGCGCGGATCTCGCCGACCATCCGGCCATCGAGGCCGCCCGAAGCGACGACCGAGACCGACTCGAGCCCGAAGGCAGGCTCGTTATGGTCGAGCGCGGCGTCGAGGTAGTCGACGACACCGGGCCGCACGGCCAACTCGGCCATGCGGTGTCCAGCCCGGGTGTACGGCGAGACGATGCGATCGGCGCCTGCGCGCACGAGCTTCTCCTCGGCCTCCAGCGTATTCGCCCGGCCGATGATGGTCAGTCTCGGGTTGAGGTTCCGGGCGGACAGGATGACGTAGACATTGAGTGCGTCGGTGTCGATGGCCGTGACCAAGCCCTGGGCACGCTCCACCCCGGCCTGGCGCAGGATGGCGTCGGTGGTGGCGTCGCCGAGGACGACGATGTGGCCGTCCTCACGGGCGCGCTGGAGCGACTCCTGGACGAGGTCGACGACGACCACCGATCGGCCCGCCTCGACCAACTCTCGCGCCACCGTCGCCCCGACGCGCCCATAGCCGCAGAGCACGAAGTGCCCGCTCAGGCCGTCGATCGCATCCTGCATCCGTCGTACCTCCCGCCGTCCGCTGGTGACCTCCTCCACGATGAACTCCGCGGCGATGCCGACCGTGCCAAAGATGATGGCCACCGCGGTGATGGCCAAGAGACTGGTCCAGATCTGGCCGACGGCCCCGAGCTCGCCGACTTCACGGAAGCCGACCGTGGTCAAGGTGATGATCGTCATGTAAAGCGCGTCCATCGGCGTCCAGCCGAGCAGAAGCACATAGCCGGCGCTGCCCACGACGACCGCGACGACGACCGCGCCGACCCAGACGTAGAGGTGCTGTCGCCGGAATCGGCTGCGGATGGGTACTGGCGTCGCGTGACGAGTCTTCGAAGGAGCCCTGCCAGCAGCCGTCATGCCCGCAGCCTAGCGCAGGCGGACCGCCGTGCGCGGCACCCTGGGCGCTCGGCCACCGGGGGGGCTCGCGGCCCGAATGCGGCTAGCGGACGAGATCGAGGATCGACGCGTGGTGGCGAGACGATGCGGCCACGATGGAGACGCCTCGGCTCCGCCGCGTGGCGTCGAACCAGGGCCCGGCCGCGGGGTCGGTCACCACGGCGCCACCCTCCTGGGCGATGAGCCCGGCCGCGGCGACGTCCCAGTTGGACAGTGAGCGCAGCTGCACGAAGATGTCGAAACGACCGTTGGCGACGTAGGTCAATGCCAGGGCGGAGCTGCCCAGGTTGCGACTCACGCGGGTCGCCCGGCGGATGGCGGCCTCGCGTCGTCGATAGCCGGTCCAGGGCATGGCCAGCGAGATGAGGCAATCTTCCAGGCGCTCCTTGTCCGGCATCCGGATCGGTCGGCCATCGAGCTGTGCGCCCCAGCCGGCGACGGCGCTGAAGAGCTCGTCGCGCATCGGGTCGTAGACCACGCCGACGGTCGGGCGTCCATCGAGCACGAAGCCGATGCTGACGCAGAAGAGGGGCACGCCGTTGGCGTAGTTGACGGTGCCGTCGAGGGGATCGACGACCCAGGCTCGGCCGGCGCCTTCGGATGCATGGGCACCCTGGCCACGTTTGGACCGGTGTTCACCCGACTCCTCGGCCACGATGGCGTCGTCGGGGAAGTGGCTCCGGATGGCACCCAGGATGAGCGCCTCGCAGAGGTGGTCGACTTCGGTCACCACGTCCTTCGGGCCCTTGTGGACGATGCGCTCGAGGCGCTCGTAGCGCTCGAGCTGGATGGCGCCGGCGCCGCGCGCGGCTTCGATGGCCATCGCCAGCTCCGCCGCATGCTCGGTCGTCATCGGCGTCGGGCGTCGCAGTTCAACTGCAGTGGACGAGCAGTCGCTCGGCGACCCAGGGCGGATCGTCAGGTCCCGGCGGCGGGACCGTGCGCGCGACCTGGATCGTCCCGCCCGCCTCGATCGAGGACGTCCGGAAGACCGGGTCGGCCGGTGTGCTGACGCCGCCGCGAGTGATCCGGCAGGTTGCGATGTTGGGCGAGCTCCCCGAGTTGGTGACGGCGAAGACGATGTCCGCGCCGCCGTCGGCGAGGCCGACCGCGCCGAGCACCTCGACCGGGAACGGTCCGATGCTGCCGAGTGCCCAGTTGGCGACGAAGGCCAGGATGAGGAAGCCGATGCCGATGCCGACCACGATCGTGCCGTGGACCTGGGTCGTGCTGGGGCCCTTGAGCGCGGCGGGGTTGTCCTCGTCACAGAGGGCCACGCCGAGGGGCGTCGGCTTGCCGCAGCGGACGCACGTGTCGTGGGGCTTGGTCAGGTCGATGGTCGGCACGCCCGTCGTCATGGCGCCGGCAGCGTATCGCGGATGGACGGTCGATGTGTCAGTTCAGCGAGGCGCGCTCCGCGGCCGCCAGGACCTCGCCGATCCGATCGCGTCGGACCCAGTTCAGGATGAGCTCATCGGCGCCGGCCTCGCGCCAACCCTCGGCGGCGCCGACCATATCCACCAGGAGCGGGTCGGAATCGGCCTCCTCGAGCGGTCGCAGGTCCACCGCCACGATGACCTTCACATCGTGGCGGCTCCGCCCGGCGGCCGCGAGGGCCTCCTCGAAGGCCGGCAGGTCCTTGGCCAGACGCGCCTCGGTGGTCGCCCACGCGTCGCCGACCCGGGCGGCCAGTCGGGCCCCGGCCGGCGTCTCGCCGCCGATGACGATGCGCGGCGTGGGATCGGGCACGGGGTTGGCGACGGCTTCGGTCAGTCGCGTCCAGCGACCCTCATACGAGACCGGCCCGCCGGTCCACAGCGCACGCAGGATGGCGACCGTCTCCTCGAGATGCGCGACCCGTTCGGCCGGCGCCGGGAAGTCGATGCCCAGCATCGCCATCTCGTTCGCGAAGCCGCCGATGCCGATGCCGACGTCCAGCCGCCCCGGCGCCATGGCCGCGACGTTGGCGGTCATCCGGGCCAGCACGCTCGGGTGACGGTTCATGACGTTGGTGACGAAGGACCCGATGGTCGCTCGCTGGGTGACCGTTGCCGCGCCGGCCAGGGTCGTCCAGCACTCCAACACGGCCCGATGCGTCTCGCCCCGACTGAGGAAGTGGTCCCAGATGTAGATGCCATCGAAACCGGCAAGGTCCAGCCAGCCTGCCGTCCGCAGCCACCACAACGGCGACACGCCGATGGACGTCGGATTGATGCCGATGCGCGGTCGTTGCCGCTCGCTCACGGGCTGCCTCGTCTACGCTGTCGCGGTCCACTCACTGCCGCCCCACGAATGCAGCGCAGCGTACCGCGTGGAGGCCCCTCGATGACCAACGAACGCGCAGAGATCGGCATCTTCGGCGGGTCGGGCTTCTACTCCTTCCTCGACGACGCGCACGAGGTCGAGATCGAGACGCCCTATGGTGCGCCGTCCGCACCGCTGACCCTGGGCTCGATCGGCGGTCGGTCGGTGGCCTTCCTGCCGCGCCACGGCAGGGCCCACCAGTTCCCGCCGCACATGATCAACTACCGGGCCAACCTGTGGGCGATGCAGGCCTGTGGCGTGCAGCCGGATCGTGGGACCGTGCGCCGTCGGCTCGCTTCGTGCCGATGTCCATCCGGGCGAGTTCCTCATCGCCGACCAGCTGGTCGATCGGACCAACGCCCGCAAGGACACGTTCTACGACGGGCCCAAGACCACGCACGTCTCCTTCGCCGACCCGTACTGCCCGACGCTCCGCCCGATCGCCGTCCAGACCGCGCGCGACGAGGGCATCAGCGTCCACGACCGGGGCACCATGGTCGTCATCCAGGGACCGCGCTTCTCGACCCGTGCCGAGTCGCGCTGGTTCTCGTCGGCGGGCTGGTCCGTGGTCGGCATGACGCAGTACCCGGAGGCGTACCTGGCCCGCGAGCTCGAGATCTGCTTCGTCAACGTCTCGCTGGTGACCGACTACGACGCCGGCCTCGAGGACGACGATGCGCCGGTGACGCACGAGGGCGTGCTCGAGGTCTTCGACGCCAACGTCGAGAAGGTCCGCCGCCTGCTCTTCGCGCTGGTGCCGCGCATCCCGGTCGAACGAGACTGCCCCTGTGCCACGGCCCTCGGCAGCGCCAGCAGCGACTAGCAGGTCGTCCGGCTGGTGACAGACGACACGAGCCTGCTGGATCTCGCCGACTGGCGTCGACGAGTGGCGGAGATGTGGTCCGAATGGCGGTCCGGCTGCCAGACGGATCCTGCGGCCGCGACGGCGAAGCTGCGCGCCACCCGCGACGTGCTGTACAGGACCCACCCACAGTCTCCACTGCCCGAGCAGGATCGGGAGCGGTTCGCCGGAGTCCCGACGTGGCCCTACGATCCGGCGTGGCGCCTGCGCGCGTCCCTCGTGCTCGATGCGGGATCCGAACCGGGGCTGCTGCCCGTGCCGTGGACGGCGCCGTCCACGGTCGCCATGCGGCTCATCGGCCACGTCGATCTGACCGTGCCGTTGGCCGGCCAGCGGCTGCCGGTCTTCTGGATCGAGGGTTATACCGGCGGTCTCTTCATCCCGTTTCGCGACCTGACGTCGGGAAACGAGACGTACGGGGCGGGCCGATATCTGATCGATACGGCGAAGTCCGCGGACCACGGCCGCGATCCGGTGACGGAGGAGTTGGTCCTGGACTTCAACGTCGTCTACCACCCTTCCTGCGTCTACGACCCGCGATGGACATGCCCGCTGGCGCCGCCAGGCAGTCGATTGGACGCAGCGGTCCGTGTCGGCGACCGCCTCCCGGCTCCCGCCTGATCACTCGCCGACGATCACGTCATGCCGCCCGGCGGTCCCAGGACGGCCGATGCGACACGTGACCCTCTCTCGCGTACCATCGGCCTACCCTCTCGCCACCCGGAGCCGCCCATGCCCGATGCCGTTGCCGGATTGACGCCCGCCGTTCGCCGGTACCTCGACGTCCCGCCACGCCACGCCACGCTGGCCACGAGCGGCACCGACGGGACGCCCCATGTGAGCGTCATCTGGTATCGCCTCGAGGGGGACGACATCCTCGTCAACTCGCGCGTGGGGCGGCGATGGCCGCGTGAGCTGCAGGCTGATCCGCGCTGCGCCCTGACGGTCATCCATCCGGACATCGACCACGAGCTGTACGTCGCCATCCAGGCCGAGGCCGAGGTCGTGGCGACCGGGGCCGCGGCGCTGGCCGACATCCAGGCGCTGGCGCGGCGGTACGGTGGCGATCCGGCCAAGTTCGAGGGCCAGTCGCGCATCAGCTTCCGCCTGCGGCCGACGTCGGTCGTCGTCCACGGTGCGCTCGAGCCGGCAGCGGCCGAGGTCGGCGCGTGAGCCGGCCGAAGATCGGCTACGCGGCGATGCTCGAGCAGTTCCATCCGACCGAGCTGCTCGAGATGTGCACGGCCGCGGAAGCGGCCGGCTTCGACGGCATCATGGCGGCCGACCACGTCCAGCCCTGGGTCCCGCAGCAGGGCCAGGCGGCCTATGTCTGGAGCTTCATGACGGCGGCCCTGGAGCGCACGCGCGGCGACGTCGGTCCAGGCGTGACCTGTCCCAGCTTCCGCCAGCACCCGGCCATGGTGGCGCAGGCGGCCGCGACCATGGCGGCCATGTATCCGGGCCGATTCTGGCTCGGGTTGGGGTCCGGCGAGGCGCTCAACGAGCACATCGTGGCCACGTACTGGCCCGAGGCGCCGGAGCGGATCGCGCGCATGTTCGAGGCCATCGAGATCATACGCAAGCTCTTCAGCGGCAAGGACGTCAAGCACAAGGGCGAGTACTACCGCATGGAGACGATGCGCTTGTGGACGATGCCCGCCACGACGCCGCTCATCTATGTCGCCACTGCGGGGCCGATCACGGCCAAGAAGGTGGGCGCCCTGGCGGACGGGATCATCACGGTCGGCGCTCCCGAGGGCCGGGTCCAGACCCTGATGGAGAAATGCTTCGAGGGCTGCGTCGAGGCGGGCAAGGATCCGGCGAAGTTCAAGTCGATCCTCCAGCTCCACCTGTCGTGGGCAGCGACGGACGAAGAGGCGATGGCCAACGCGTTGCTCGAGTGGCCGAACGGGGGCATGCGCTTCCCCAAGCAGGACATCCGCTCGCCGCACGACCTCGAGCAGATGGCCCGACTCGTGCGTCCCGAGGACTTCCAGGGCCGCATGCTCATCAGCTCCGATCTCGAGGCGCACCGACAGGAGATCCAGCGCTACCTGGACGTCGGCTTCGACGAGATCTACCTCCACAACGTCGGTCGCAATCAGCTCGAATGGGCGGAGGTCTTCGGCCGTGAGGTCCTGCCAGGGTTGACCGCGTGAACCGGGCCGAGCCCGGCAAACCGACCTGTATCGGCTCCCGGGCATGAGCGCCCTTCGTCGCCCGCCGACGATCGGCATCAACCTCTGGCCGCAGGACGGAGCCTGGCCGGAGCTGCGCGACGCGGCCGTGGCTGCCGATCGCGCCGGCGTCGACTCGCTCTGGACGTGGGATCACCTGTACGCGATCGAAGGCGAGCCGGACCGCCCGATCTTCGAGGCGTGGACGACGCTGGCCGCCTGGGCCGCCCTGACCGAGCGCATCGAGGTCGGGTTGCTCGTCGGGGCCAATACGTTTCGCAATCCCGGCCTGACCGCCAAGGCTGCCCTGACCATCGACCACATCAGCGGCGGTCGGGCCTGGCTCGGCCTGGGTGGTGCCTGGAACGGGGTCGAGCATGAAGCCTTCGGCCTCGACTTCGGCAGCGGCTTCGGCGAGCGGCTGGACCGGCTCGACGAGGCGCTGGCGGCCATCACCGCGCTCTTTCGTGGAGCGTCTGTGACCTCGCCGGAGGGCGGCGCCTACGGCTTTCATGACCTCGTGGCCCGTCCGCTTCCGGTACGTGGGCCGGGGCGGCTGCCGATCCTGGTCGGTGGCGGCGGCGAGAAGAAGACGCTGCGCACGACGGCTCGGTACGCCGATGCCTGGCACGGCTTCGGCGGCGTCGAGCGCTTCAAGCGCAAGCTCGACATCCTCGAGGGCCACTGCGCCGCGGTCGGCCGCGACCTCACGGAGATCGCGTTCTCGTGCGGGCCATACGTCTGCATCCGCGACGAGCCGGCCGAAGCGCTGCGCGTCCTGAATGCCGCGCTGGCACCGTACGACAGCTCGGCCGAAGACAGCGAGGACACGTGGCTCGGCCCGCCCGAGCGGATCGCCGAGCGCTGGCGTCCCTTCGCCGACATCGGGGTCACCTTCGCCATCGCCGACCTGCCATCGCCGTACGATCGCGAGACGATCGAGCGCTGGCCAGAGGTACGAGCGCTCATGGCAGGCGCATGACCGATCGGGTCGTGATGCTGGCCGGCGGCTACGGCGGCGCCAAGCTGAGCCACGGCGTGGCCATGCTGGCAGAGGCACCGGGGTCGGATATCGAGCTCTCGGTCATCGTCAACACCGGCGACGACCTCGAGCTCCACGGCCTGCTCGTCTGCCCGGACCTCGACACCGTCATGTACACATTGGCCGGCCTGGCCAACGACGCCACCGGCTGGGGGGTGCGCGACGAGACCTGGTCGGCGCGAGCGATGCTCGAGCGCTATGGGCAGGAGACGTGGTTCGGCCTCGGCGACCGGGACATCGCGACCCACCTCCTGCGCTCGAAGCGGATGCGCGCCGGCGTCCGGCTGACCGAGGTCGAGGCCGAGCTGACACACGCCCTGGGCATCCACGCCCAGCTGCTGCCCATGACCGACGACATCGTGCGCACCAAGCTGCGGACCGACGACGGCTGGCTCTCGTTCCAGGACTACTTCGTCCAGCGCCATCATGCCGACGACGTCCACGAGGTGCACTTCCACGGCATCGAGCACGCGCAGGCGACGACCGAGGCGCTCGAAGCCATCGCCCACGCCGACCGGATCCTGATCGCGCCGTCGAACCCGTTCGTCAGCGTCGGCACCATCCTGGCCGTGCCTGGCCTGCTCGACGCGCTGCTCGACGCCGAGGCGCCGATCATCGCCGTCAGCCCGCTCATCGGCGGCGCCGCCGTGCGCGGCCCGGCCGACCGGATGTTCGTGACCCTTGGCGGCGAGGCGTCGGCCAGCGGCGTCGCGCGTCACTACGTGGAGCGCTACCCGGGCCTCCTCGATGCCATCATCATCGACGAGGTCGACGCCCACGAGGCGGACGCCGTCCGTGCCCTCGGCATCGCCGTCGACGTGGCACGCACGCTCATGCTCTCGAACGACGACCGACGTGAGGTGGCTCTGGCAGCGCTCGCCCTGGAGACGCGTTGATGGGCTCGGCGGTCTCCTTCGTCCGCCTCTCGGCTGGAGGGGCCGAGCGGTCGGCTCGTAACCCTCCACGGATCGACGAGGTCGGCGCATCATCCGTCGGTGCCGCACCAGCTGCCGACGGGGACCCTGACCTTTCTGTTCACCGACATCGAGGGGTCCACGCGCCTGCTGCAGCGCCTCGGAGCTCGCTACGCGGACGTGCTCGAACGACACGGCGCCATCGTTCGTGACGCGCTGACGGCACATGGCGGCGTCGAGGTCGGCACCGAGGGCGATGGCTTCTTCGCCGTCTTCCCGATCGCCTCGCAGGCCGTCGCGGCCGCCGTCACCGCTCAACGTGACATGGCCGCGGAGGGCTGGCCGGACGACTCGACGGTGCGAGTCCGGATGGGCCTGCATACCGGCGAGGGACGCCTGGGCGGCGACAGCTACGCCGGCCTGGACGTCCATCGCGCCGCCCGGATCGCCGGCCTGGCGCAGGGAGGCCAGGTGCTCCTGTCCGCGGCGACGCGGTCGCTCGTCGAGGACGTGCTGCCGGACGGGGTGTCCCTGCGCGACCTGGGTGCCCATCAGCTCAAGGACTTCGACCAGCCAGAACGCCTGGTCCAGCTGGTCATCGAGGGCCTTGCCAACGACTTCCCGGCTCTGGCCTCGCTCGATGTGCGGGTCGCCCTGCCGAGAGAGGCGACAAGCTTCGTCGGGCGCCGCCAGGAGATCGACGAGGCGACGATGCTGCTGACGACCAGCCGCCTGTTGACCCTGACCGGCCCAGGAGGCACTGGCAAGACGCGGCTCGCGATCAGGATCGCGGCCGAGGTGCGGGACGGATTCCGAGACGGCGTGCAGTTCGTGGACCTGTCGGCTCTTGCCGACGCGACATTGGTGGGCCCGACCATCGCTCGCAGCCTCGGCCTTCGCGAAGACGCCTCGCGATCGATGACCGAGTCGCTCAAGGACCACCTCAGACCGCGCCACATGCTGCTGGTCCTCGACAACCTCGAGCGACTGCTGCCGGCAGCCGGCCTCATCGAAGAGCTGCTGGCGGACTCCGCTGGACTGCGTGTCCTCGCCACCAGCCGCAGCGCCCTGCACGTCTATGGGGAGCAGGAGTTCCCGGTCCCGCCGCTCGCCCTGCCGGCCGCCGACGAGCGGCTCGACGAGGACGCGTTGGCACGGTTTGCCGCCATCGCGCTGTTCATCGACCGCGCACAGGCGGTGAAGCCCGCATTCGTGCTGTCGCCGGAGAACGCGGCAGCCGTGGCCGATATCTGCCTCCGGCTCGACGGTCTGCCGCTCGCAATCGAGCTGGTGGCCAGCCGGGTCCGGATGCTCGAACCGGCGGAGATCCTCATCCGGCTCTTGGATCGGCTGCCGGTCATGGGCGCCGGCGGCAGCGGCGTGCCGGCTCGCCAGCGAACCCTGCAGGGTGCGATCGACTGGAGCTACGACCTGCTGACGGGACAGGAGCAGGCCCTCTTCGCTCGACTGGCCGTGTTCTCGGGCGGTTGCACCCTGGAGTCCGCAGATGAGGTCTGCAATCCGGACGGCGAGCTGGGGCTCGACACCTTCGACGGGATCGCCTCCCTGGTCGATCGCAGCCTGCTGCGGCAGGCAGCCGACTCCGGCCGATCCCGGTTCCAGATGCTCCAGACGATCCGCGACTACGGGCTGGATCGATTGACGATCGAGGATTCGATGACGACCATCGGACGTCGACACTCTGCGCATTTCCGAGCTCTCGGCGAGACCGCCGAGGCGCACTTCCTGGGACCGGACCGCGGCGAGTGGCTCGACCGTTTCGAGGCCGAGGCCGACAACGTCCGGGGCACGCTGGGACGATCATCGGAGTCCGGCGACTCCGAGACCGGCCTGCGGCTGGCGTCGGCGATCTGGCGCTTCTGGCTGCAGCGCGGGTACCTGCGCGAGGGTCGTACCTGGCTCGAGACGCTCCTCGCGACGGAGCCAGATTGTTCGCCGGCGATCCTGGCCAAGGCGTACACGGCACTCGGCGGATTGACCTACTGGCTGTCGGATGCCGAAGCCACCGAGCTCGCCTACGAGGGCGCGGTACGGCTGCGCCGCGGTTCGGGCGACCGCGGCGCCGAGGCAGCGGCGATGTACGACCTGGCGTTCGTGCCCGTCATGCGCGGTGACCACGACGAAGCGCGCCGGCGGCTCGAGGCGAGCCTTGAGCTGGCCAAGGTGGCGGGGCGTCCCGATGTCGTCGCGCTGGCCCAGCACTCCTTGGGCCTCGTGATGACGGTGGGCGGCGATCCTCGGTCCGGGCTCGCATACCAGGAGGCCTCGCTGGCCTACTTCCGGGCCTCGGGCGACCGCTTCCAGACCGCTTGGACGCTGTCCGGCATCGGTCTCGCCTTCGCCTTCCTGGGTCGGCGCGCGGAGGCGCGGGCGAGATACATGGAGAGCCTGAGGCTGCACGCCGAAGCCAGGAACCTGCCCGGCATCGGAGCCGGCCTGGAGGTGTTGGCGATGCTCGAGTCGACGGGCGGCCACCACGCGCCTGCCGTCCAGCTGGCGGCGGCGGTCGAGGCGCTGCGTGCGACGACCGGCGCTTCGGCACCCTTGATGTTCACGCACGCGATCGATGTCGTGGGCCCGGCAACGCGCGCCCTGGGAGCCGCCGCGGTGGAGGCGGCACAGCGGGAGGGCCGGCGGATGACCATCGATGAGGTGATCGAATACGCCGCCGGCCTCCACGATTAGCCGCTGCACGAGTCGCGTGAGGGCCGGCGACATCCGACCGCGAGCGTCGCCTACCATCCGTCCGTGGCGCCCACCAGACCTGCCGACCTCAGCCAGCTCCACGTCATCGTGCCGGTCCGCGCGCTCGACGACGGTAAGAAGCGCCTCAGCCCGGTGCTGGGCGAGCAGCAACGAGCGCTGCTCGTAGCCGGCCTCCTCGAACGCACGCTTGAGGTCCTTCGGGCGTGGGGCGGGGCGGCGGCGATCCATGTCGTGAGCCCCGACCCTGCCGTCATGCCGCTCGCGCGCTCGGCCGGGGCTCGGCCGATCCTCCAGGCGGACGAAGGGCTCAACGAGGGCATCGGCGCGGCGCGCGCGATCGCCGTCGGCGGCGGCGCCACGGCCATCCTGATCCTGCCCGCCGACCTGCCCGTCCTGGAAGCCGACGCCCTCGACGCGCTCGTCGACGCGGCGGATGCCGCGCTCGCGGCGGGCGGCGGTCGGCCGGTCGTCGTCGTCGCGCCGGCAGATGCGCGAAGCGGCACGAATGGGCTCCTGCTCTCCCCACCCGACGCGATCGCGCCCGGCTTCGGGCCAGCCAGCCTGGAGCGCCACCTTCGGGCCGCGGAGGCCGCCGGGGCCTCGACGCAGCTCGTGGTCGATGCCGCTCTTGGCTTCGACCTCGACACGCCCGACGACCTGACGCTGCTGGGGCCAGCACGCCTGGCGAAGCTGATGCGGCCGACCCCACCACGCGCCTCGACGGTCCCATGAGCCGACGGTCGGGGTGCCCATAGCACTGATGCATCGCCTGCTCGCTGTCGCGCTGCCGCCGCTGCCCGAGGTCCGGCCAGGCGACGACCTGCCGGGGCTGGTCGCGGCGGCGTGGCGACTCGCCATCGCCGACGAACCGGAACTGACGCCGGCCAGCGGTGACGTGCTCGTCGTGACCCAGAAGGTCGTCTCCAAGGCGGAGGGCGCGGTCGTCGATCTGCGCACGGTCACGCCCCGCGCCGAAGCGGTCGCCTTCGCCGAGCGCTGGGAGCGCGACCCGCGGCAGGTCGAGGTCGTGCTGCGTGAGGCCGCGGCCATCGTGCGCATGGAGCGTGGCGTGATCATCACCCGCACGCGCCACGGCTTCGTCTGCGCCAACGGTGGCGTCGATGCCTCGAATGTCGCGCCAGACACCGTGACGATCCTGCCCGAGGATCCGGACCGATCGGCCCGAGCGATCATGGCGCGCCTGGCCGATCTGCTCGATCTGCCGCCGGAGCGCACCCCGGCCATCGTGATCAGCGACTCGTTCGGCCGGCCGTGGCGCTGGGGCATCGTCGACGTCGCCCTTGGCGTGGCGGGCTTCGGCCCGCTCGACGACCAACGCGGCCGACCGGACACGGCGGGTCGCGTGATGCGCTCGACGGTCGTGGCGGTCGCCGACGAGATCGCTTCCGCGGCAGAGCTCGCGTCGGGCAAGACCAGCGGGCGACCGGTCGTCCTCGTCCGGGGCGCGGGCCTGCCGGCCGGTGACGGGTCGATCCAGCGCGAGTTGGTCATGCCCACCGAGAACGACCTCTTTCCCTGACGACCCCTTCCCCGAGACGACGGCCGCGCCTACGATTTCGCGCGTGATGCGTGGCACCACCCTGCGCCGCTGGGCCCCCGCATCGGCGTGGGGCATCTGGCTCATCGGCGCCCTGCTCCTGGCGGCCGTCCTGCTGCTCGGGGCAGCGCCGGGGTCGACCGCCCTGGGCGAGCTCAACCTGTTCGTGGTCGTGCGCATCGTCGCGCCACATCGCCGACCGCATGGCACACTACGCCGCAGGGTCGCCGCCGCGGAAATACTCCCAGGGAGTATGCAGGTTGCGTGCTAGGATAGGTGCATGGTCAACGAATCCAAGGGCTTTACCGGCATCCAGATGATCGACGCGGGGGCAGCCGATGCGGTCCCGGCGACGAAGCCGGTGAGCGCCTTTCCGACCATCGCGCAGGTCGCCGAGCCCAGCCTCCAGCCGGCCGAGCCGGCGGCGGTCGAGGCAGGTGAGTTCGGCGGCGGCGTCAGCAAGGTCGTCATCGTCGGCTCCGGCCCCGCCGGCCTGACGGCGGCCATCTACGCGGCGCGCGCCAACCTCGAGCCGCTGGTCATCGCCGGCCTCGTGCCCGGCGGTCAGCTGATGATCACCAGCGACGTCGAGAACTACCCAGGCTTCCCGGACGGCATCCAGGGACCCGAGCTGATGGACCTCTTTCGGAAACAGGCCGCGCGCTTCGGGACGCGCTTCGTCGACAAGGACCTGGAGCGGGTCGACTTCAGCCAGCGGCCCTTCAGACTCTGGGCCGGCGGCATCGAGCACCGCGCCGAATCCGTCATCGTCGCCACCGGGGCGTCGGCCATCTGGCTGGGCCTGGAGAGCGAGACGCGGCTGCGCGGTCGGGGCGTCAGCGCCTGCGCGACCTGTGACGGCTTCTTCTTCCGCGACAAGCACGTCGGCGTCGTCGGAGGCGGCGACTCCGCGCTCGAAGAGGCGACCTTCCTGACCAAGTTCGCCAGGCGGGTCACGATGATCCATCGCCGCGATGAGTTTCGTGGCTCCAAGATCATGCGCGACCGCGCACTCAACGACCCCAAGATCGACGTCCGCTGGAACAGCGAGGTCGCCGAGGTCATCGGCGACGACGTGGTCAGCGGCCTGCGCCTGCGCGACACCGCGACCGGCCAGGAGCACGAGGAGCCGATGGACGGGCTCTTCGTCGCCATCGGGCATCAGCCCAATACCGACGTCTTCCGCGACTGGCTCGAGGTCGACCCGAAGGGCTACCTCGTCGTGCACGACCAGACCGGCACCAAGGTCGAGGGGGTCTTCGTCGCCGGCGACGTCCACGATCATCGCTACCGGCAGGCCGTCACCGCCGCGGGAGACGGCTGTCGGGCGGCCATCGATGCCGAGCGCTGGCTCGAATCGGTCGGCCTGGCCGAGGCGGCGACCTCGACCGCCTGGTGACGGCGCCCTCGATCGGCGCCCTGCCGAGCCCGCGCCAGGTCATCTTCCGGGTCGAGGCGCTGGCCGACCCACGCATCCGACTCTTCCTGACCAGCGCGACGCTGCTCTTCGTCGAGCTGCTGCTCATCCGCTGGATCCCGGCCAACGTCCGTTACGTCGGCTTCTTCAGCAACTTCCTGCTGATGGCCAGCTTCCTGGGCATCGGCCTCGGCATCCTCCTGGGGCGGAAGGGCTGGCGGCTGCCGTTCTCGCCGTTCACCCTGCTCCTCTTCGTCGTCGTGGCCCTCGTCGTCACGGCCGAGCTCAACGTCCAGATCAACTCCCAGGACGAGCTCTTCTTCGGCCTCGCCGAGAACACCGCCGCGGACGCCAACTTCATCGTCCTGCCCCTCGTCGTCGGCCTGGTGGCGGCCGTCATGGCGTCACTCGCGTTGCCACTCGGGCCGCTCTTCCGGGCGATGCCGCCCCTGCGACGCCTACGCCATCGACATCGTCGGCTCGATGGTCGGCATCATCGGCTTCACGGCACTCTCGGCGGCCGGCACGAACCCGGTCGTCTGGTTCAGCGTGCTCGCCGTCCTCGTCCTGCTGATCGCGCTGGGCGGGGGCATCACGCCCTGGTCGTTCGTGGCCGGCGCGGCCGATGCTGGGCGTCATCTACGCCGTCGTCATCCAGGCCGGCAGCGGGGACATCTGGTCGCCCTACTATCGGATCACGACCTACCCGCTCGCGGATGGCACGCTGAACGTCAACGTCAACGGCATCCCGCACCAGGCCCTCCATCCGGTCGATCGAGCCGAAGGAACCGTTCTACGACCAGGTCTACGAGTGGTTCCCGGGTCGCACGTACGACGACGTGCTCATCGTCGGCGCCGGCAGCGGCTCGGACGTGGCCATCGCGCTCGATCGCGGCGCCAAGCACGTGGATGCGGTCGAGATCGACCCCGCCATCCAGCGCATCGGCGTCGAGCATCACCCCGATCACCCCTACGACGACCCGCGGGTGACGCGGATCGTCAACGACGGCCGGGCGTTCCTGCGCGACGACGGACAAGCAGTACGACCTGGTCGTCTTCGCGCTGCCCGACTCGCTGACCCTGGTCAGCACCGCAGCCAACATCCGGCTGGAGTCGTTCCTGTTCACCGAGGAGGCCTTCGCGAGCGTGCGCGACCACCTCAAGCCAGGCGGCATCTTCGTGCTCTACAACTACTACCGCGAGCCATGGCTGGTGGCCAAGCTGCAGGGGATGCTGACGGACGCCTTCGGCTCGCCTCCGCTCGTGCGCACCTATTCCAACGTCCAGGCGGCCCTCGCCGCGGGACCGGGCGTGGCGGCTGTCGGCGGCGTGCCACCGGGCGACGGCGTCAGCGAGGTGCCCGACCCGGGCCAGCCGGAGCCCCGGCCGGCGACCGATGACTGGCCGTTCCTGTACCTGCGCACGGGCTTCATCGCGCCCTACTACCTCGTCGCCCTGGCCATCATCCTCGGCTTCGCGCTGGTCGCGGTGCTCGGGGCGGCGCGCGTGACGGGGACCCCCATCCGACGCTTCAGCCCGCACTTCTTCGTCCTCGGCACGGCCTTCCTGCTGCTCGAGACCCGCAGCCTGGTCAGCTTCAGCCTGCTCTTCGGCACGACCTGGATCGTCAACGCGCTGGCCTTCTTCGCCATCCTGGCCAGCGTCCTGGTGGCCATCCTCATCAACGCCCGCTTCCCCATCCGCCACCCGAACGTCTTCTACATCGGGCTCTTCGTGGCCCTCGGGGTCGCCTTCCTGCTGCCGCCCGAGCAGCTGCTCATCGACCCGCCCTGGCTGCGCTACGTCGTGGCCGCCGCGCTCGCCTTCACGCCCGTCTTCTTCGCCAACCTCGTCTTCAGCCACTCGTTCCGCGACACGACCACGGCCGACATGGCCTTCGCCAGCAACCTGCTGGGGGCGATGGTCGGCGGCGCCCTGGAGTACCTGGCGCTGCTGACCGGCTACCGCGCCCTGCTGCCGCTGGTCGCCGTCCTGTACCTGCTGGCCTGGCTCTTCGCCACCCGCTGGCGTCGCCTGGCCGACCGCGACCTGGAGGCGGGCACGGCCGACCAGGCCGGCATCGACCACGCCGGCACGACCGAGCCGGGCACCGTGCTGGAGGGGGCGACCTGATGGGCTTCGGGCCGCGAGGCGGCGGGCGAAGCGCGGCCTACAGCGCGGGCGACGATCCCGCCGCGCGGGTGCCGAAAGAGCGGCGCGGCGCGACCATGCGCCGCATCGCGGCTTTCTTCCGACCCTACCGCTGGCAGGTGCTGGTCGTCCTTGGCGCCATCCTGCTGACGAGCATGCTGGGGCTGATCAATCCGCTCCTGCTCAAGGCGCTCATCGACAGCGCCATCCCGTCGGGCAGTTGGCCGCAGCTCAACCTCTTCGTGGCGCTGATGATCATCGTGCCCATCGTCAGCGGCCTGATCGGCGTCGGTCAGTCGTACTGGAACAACGTCGTCGGGCAGCATGTCATGCAGGACCTGCGCAACGCGCTCTACGCACATCTCCAGAAGATGCCGCTGCGCTTCTTCGCCGAGACGCGCACCGGGGAGATCCAGAGCCGCCTGGCCAACGATGTCGGTGGCGTCCAGAGCGTGGTCACGGACACGGCCAGCTCCGTCGTCAGCAACATGGTCATCGCGGTGACGACGATCATCGTCATGCTCTTCATCTCCTGGCAGCTGACGCTGTTGTCGCTGATCGTGCTGCCATTCTTCATGTGGCTGACCTACCGCGTGGGCAAGATCCGGCGGAGCATCAGCACCGAGACGCAGGAGACGATGGCGGACGTGAGCGCCATCACCCAGGAGACGCTCAGCGTGAGCGGCATCCTGCTCTCCAAGACCTTCGGTCAGCAGACCGCCTCGGTCGAGCGTTTCCGGCTCGCCAACGCCAAGCTGGCCGCGCTGCAGATCCGCCAGAGCATGGTCGGACGCTGGTTCTTCATGATCGTGGGCACCATCTTCAGCATCATGCCGGCCTTCGTGTACTGGCTGGCCGGCGCGCTCATCTTCGCCGGCGTCTCGAACGCGCCGACGATCGGCGACATCGTGGCCTTCACGACGCTCCAGAGCCGCCTCTTCTTCCCTCTCGGCCAGCTGCTCAACGTCCATGTCGAGGTCCAGGGCGCGCTGGCGCTCTTCGACCGCATCTTCGCCTACCTCGACCTGGAGCCCGAGATCAAGGACGCGGCCGACGCCCTCGAGCTCGACCCGTCGAGCGTCCGCGGCGACGTACGCTATCGAGGCGTCAGCTTCCGATATCGGACGACCGCACCGGCGGCCATCCAGCCCGAGGCCGAGGCGGCAGACCAGACCATGGAGGCCGACGAGGACGTCGAGGAGGCGGTGGCAGCGGCAGAAGCCGGCGCCGGTGCCGCCGTCGAGGCCGAGGCGGAGTCGGCACGAGCGACCGGGGTGGCCCTGGCGGTCGCGCTCGAGGACCCGATCTCGCCCGAAGACGAGGCCGCCGCCGCCGACGTCGAGCCCATCGCGCCCTTCGGCATCGAAGGCGTCGATTTCGAGGCCCGTGCAGGACAGCTGGTGGCGCTGGTCGGCCCATCGGGGGCGGGCAAGACGACGACGACCTACTTGCTGCCGCGCCTCTATGAGGTCGACGCCGGCGCCATCGAGCTTGACGGGCACGACATCCGGACGCTGACGCTCGAGTCGCTCGGCCGGGTCATCGGCTTCGTGACCCAGGAGACATACCTCTTCCACGCTTCGGTCCGCGACAACCTCCTCTATGCCCGGCCCGATGCCAGCCAGGCCGAGCTGGAGGCCGCCGGGCGGGCGGCAGCCATCCACGATCGGATCATGGAGTTGCCCGAGGGCTACGACACCATCGTCGGCGAGCGCGGTTACAAGCTCTCCGGCGGGGAGAAACAGCGCGTCGCTATCGCTCGGGTGCTGCTCAAGGATCCACGGGTGCTCATCCTCGACGAGGCGACGTCGGCACTCGACACCGTCAGCGAGCGCCTCATCCAGGCGGCTCTCGAGCGGGCCGAAGCCGGACGCACGACCCTGGCCATCGCCCACCGGCTGTCGACCATCCTGCGCGCCGACCTGATCCTGGTCTTCGAAGGCGGCCACATCGTCGAGCGCGGCACGCACCACGAGCTGCTCGGCCTGGACGGCCTCTATGCACGGCTGTATCACGAGCAATTCCTGACCGCGGCGGCGGTCGCAGCCGAGGCTGATCCGGCTGGCGAGGCGCCCGATATCGGACGCCAGGCGTCGCTGCCTCTCGGACAAGGTTGACGATCCTTTACCAGCCCATGGCAGTCCCTGAACCGACCTGACCTACGATCCGCCGCGGTCGACGTGATCCATGATCCCGATGAGGAGGTAGCCACGGTGCCGCGACCAGCTTCCCTGCTGCGATCCCTTGGCCTGGCCGTCCTGGCGGTCGCGCTGCCGGTCGGCCTCGCAGCCCAGGCAGCCGATGCCGTGACGGTGACCACCCCGTACCCGGCTGTCGTCGCCGATCCGGGCGGCACCGCACGATTCCCGCTGACGATCGACGCCAGAAGCGCGGGCACGGTGGCCCTCGAGGCCACCGGCGTGCCGACCGGCTGGACGGCGAGCTTCCGTGGCGGTGGCTCGATCGTCTCGGCGGTCTACGTCACGGGCGGCAAGGCGTCATCGGTCGATCTGGAGGTCAAGGTCCCTTCAGATGCCGCCCCGGGCAGCCATCGCATCGGCGTCCGAGCCAACGACGGCAGCGGAGGCAGCGGCAACCTGGCGGTCGAGATCCGTGTCTCCGACGCATCCGCCGGCGGAGTCAAGCTCGAAGCCACCTATCCCACGCTCAAGGGTCCCGCCAGCGCGACCTACCGATTCGATCTGACGCTCAGCAACGACACCAGCCAGCAGCAGACCTTCACCCTGCAGGCCTCGGGACCGACCGGCTGGACGGTCGACGCGCGGCCATCGAGCTCGAACCAGGCAGCCACGGCCGTCGTCGACGCCGGCAGTTCGACACAGATCCAGGTGACGGCCCAGCCCCCGGTCGACGCGACGGCGGGCTCCTATCCCATCGCCGTGGAGGCCGTCGGCGGACCGACCGTCGCCCATGCCGACCTCGCCGTCGAGATCGTGGGCAGCTACACGATGAACGTGACCACGCCGGACGGCCGCCTCAACGCGGATGTCACCGCCGGCACGGCATCGCCGATGACCGTCGAGGTCCATAACACCGGTTCCGCGCCCCTGGCCGGCGTGGCCATGAGCGCGACGCCGCCGCAGGGCTGGAAGGTGACCTTCGATCCAGCTGTCATCGAGGCCATCGCGGCGGGGGACTCGGCGACGGTGACAGCGTCGATCACAGCCGCCGACAGCGCCATCGCCGGCGACTACGTCCTGACGGTGGCTGCCAAGAGCGATCAGGCGAGCGGCTCCATGGATGTCCGGACCACCGTCCAGACCTCACCCATCTGGGGATTCGTGGGCCTGGCCGCGATCGGCCTGGTGTTCGTGATCCTCTTCCTGGTCTTCCAGCGGTTCGGCCGCCGCTAGCCCAGCCCTCGGAGGTCGCTCGAATGGATACCAGGGGCGCGGCGACGCCAGCCGACTCGGGTCCGGGATCGGTCGCCATCCGGACCCAGGATCTGACCAAGTCATATGGCGAGGTGACGGCCGTCGACGGCCTCGACCTCGAGGTCCGCTTCGGCGAGGTGTTCGGTCTCCTGGGCCCCAACGGAGCGGGCAAGACGACGACCATCCTGATGCTCCTGGGATTGACCGAGCGCGACGAGGGCACGGCCGAGGTCCTGGGCCTCGACCCTGCCCGCCACCCGCTCGAGGTCAAGCGCCGCGTCGGCTACCTGCCGGACGACGTCGGCTTCTACTCGGGCATGACCGGCCGCGAGAACCTGCGCTACACCGCGCGACTCAATCGGATGTCGTCGGCGTCGACCGAGCAGCGCATCGATGCGCTTGCTCGAGCGAGTCGGGCTGGTCGAGGCGGCGGACCGGGCGGTCGAGACCTACTCGCGCGGTATGCGACAGCGACTCGGCCTCGCGGACGTCCTGCTGCCCGAGCCTCGCATCGCGATCCTCGACGAGCCGACGGCCGCCATCGACCCGGTCGGTGCCAACGAGCTGCTCGGGCTCATCCGCAACCTGGCCGACGAGGAGGGTGTGGCGGTCCTGCTCTCGAGCCACCTCCTCCTTCAGGTCGAGCGCGTCTGCAGCCGGGTCGGCATCTTCGTGCGCGGCCGCATGGTCGAGCAGGGCACGGTCGCCGAGCTGGCCGGGCGGATGCCGACCGAGCAGATCCGGATCGAGGTCGGCTGTGACGGCGACCCGGCGGCAACACGTCGGGCGCTGTCGGAGATGGACGGCCTCCACGTCCTCGAGCAGGACCGCGCTGATCCGCGCATCTGGGTCGTCGCCAGCGACGGCGATCGCCGGCGTGAGCTTGCCGCCGGGCTGTCCGATCGCGGCCTCGCCATCTTCCACCTTCGCAGCACCGGCGTCGGCCTCGAGGAGGTCTATCGGCGCTACTTCCATCAGGCCGAGGAGGACGCCGATGACTCCGCAGCCTGAGCCGATCGTGGCGCCGCTGGCGCCAGCGGCGCCACCCGAGACCACCGAGGTCCAGCAGCGGGACGCCGGCGCCGACGAGCGTCGTTTCAGCGGCGGCTGGCGGATCATCGCCCGGAAGGAGCTCGCCGACCACCTCCATAGCCTTCGGTTCCTGCTCCTGACGCTCGGCCTTGGCCTGGCGGCGGTCGCCTCCGTCGTCGCGACCAGTGGCGGGATCCGCGATGTCGCTCCCCTGGCCAGCGGATCGCCGGCCGTCTTCCTGAAGCTCTTCACGATCGGCTCGTCGAACCTGCCGCCCCTGGTGACCTGGATCGCCTTCCTGGGTCCGTTGCTCGGGATCGCGTTCGGCTTCGACGCCATCAACAACGAACGTGCCGAGCGGACGCTGCCTCGCCTGCTGTCGCAGCCCATCTGGCGCGACGACGTCATCAATGGCAAGTTCGCCGGCGCGCTGGCAGCCATCGCGCTCATCCTGGCCGCCATCGTCATCGTCATCGCCGGCGTGGGCATCGTGCGTCTGGGCGTCGTGCCCAAGCCCGAGGACATCCTGCGCCTGGCCGTCTGGTACATCGTCGCCATCGTCTACGTCGGCTTCTGGCTGGCGCTGGCGACGCTCTTCTCGGTCGTTCTTCGGCGCGCCGCGGCATCGGCCCTGGCGGCACTCTCGGTCTGGCTCATCGCCTCGGCCTTCGCGACGGTCCTGGTCGGCGTCATCGCCGATGCGCTGGCGCCGATCCCAGCGAGCCCCACCTTCGATGAACAGCTCGCCAACGCGACGATGCACCAGGATCTGGCGCGGCTCTTTCCCGGCGAGATCTTCACGGAGAGCACCCGGGCCATCCTCGACCCGGGTGTCCAGGCCATCGGGGTCGGCGACCAGGTCCAGCTGGCGATCTCGAACCAGGCGGGCGAGGCCATCCCGTCCGTCCTCTCGTTCGGCCAGAGCCTCCTCGTCGTCTCGCCGCTGGTCGTCGTCCTCGTCGCCCTGACGGTCACATGCTTCGCGCTCGCCTACGTGGCCTTCATGCGCCAGGAGGTCCGCGCCTGAGATCGGCGCGCCCGAGTCCCGCGCCTATACTCGGGCGCATGGTGAGCACGGCGCAGTCCCCTCTGCCGTCCCCGGCGGCGACCGGTTGGGACGGCGTTCGCGACGCCCTCCATGCGCGCGGCCTGCGCTGGACCCCGCAGCGGCGCACGCTCATCGAGGTGCTCTCGCGGACCGACGGACATGTCACCGGCGCTGAGCTCGTGGAGCGCTGCCGGGAGCTCGACCCGACGACCATCCCCTCGACCGTCTACCGGACGCTCGACGTGCTCGAGGACCTGGGGCTCGTCAGGCACAACCATGGCGCCGACGGCCGCGAGGAGTTCCATGTCCAGCCGCTGGCCGACCACGGGCACCTCCACTGTCGCAACTGCGGCGGCCGCTGGGAGATCGACGCCGTCGAGGCGGCGACCCTGGTCGAGGCGCTGCGAACGGGGCGCGGCTTCGCGGTCGACCTCTCGCATCTGACGGTCACCGGCCGCTGCGCGGCCTGCCTCGCGGCCGACCAGGACTGACGGCCCGAGCACCCGATGGCCGACAAGTCCGTCCGCGTCGAGTGGCGGGGTGACCTGAGCTTCGAGGCGACGAGCGGCCTCGGGGGCACGGCCCGGCTGGCCATGGACGATGACGTCGCCGGCCTCCGCCCGAGCGAGGGCGTGCTGGTCGCGCTGGGCGCCTGCGCCGGCGCCGACGTCGTCTCGATCCTGCGCAAGAAGCGCCAGCCGATGAGCGCCTACCACGTCGAGGTCCGTGGCGATCAACGGGCCGAGCATCCGCGCTCGTTCGTGCGCATCGACGTGCTCCACGAGATCGCCGGCGAGTGGGTCGACGCCGAGGCCGTGCGCCGCTCCATCGAGCTCTCGGTCACGCGCTACTGCGCGGTCACCGCACAGCTCGCGTCGGGCGATGTGACCATCAGCCACCGCTACCGCCTCGGCGACGCCGAGCCCGTTACGGTCGCCGAGACGGGTCCGCATGGCCACCTCGTGGTCTTCGCCGAGCAGCAAGCCGGAGAGGTTCGGGGGTAGACGACGCCGTTCGACCGTGCATGATTATTCATGGCGATGTATGCTCATGCACCCATGACGATCGCCGGATCCGACCCCATCAGCCGATCCGCACCGACCGCGAGCAGGACGCGCGATGGGACGGTCGATTCGCGTCTGCGAGTCGCCATCCTCGGGGCCACGGGCTACGTCGGCGCGGAGCTCGTCCGCATCCTGGAGCGGCATCCCGGCGTCCGGATCGTCGCGCTCGCGGCCCGCAACCGGGATGGCCTGCCGGTCGGCGATGCGTTCGCCCATCTCGCCGAGACCGGCCACCGCATCGACGCCGAGCTGCCCGACGCGAGCTCCCTCGACGCGGTCTTCCTGGCCCTCCCCCACGGCCAGTCGGCGGCCGTGGTGCCGGCCCTGCTCGAGCAGGGACCGTTGGTCGTCGATCTCGGCTCCGACTTCCGATTGAGCGACCCGGCCGACTACCCGACCTGGTACGGCTTCGAGCATCCGACCCCGGCCCTGCTGCCAGGCGGCGCGGGGCTGGCGGCGACCGGCGATCGTGACGCCATCCCGGCGGCCGTCTACGGTCTGCCGGAGCTCCATCGCTCCGAGCTCGCTGGCGCGCGCCTGATCGCTTCACCGGGCTGCTATCCGACCGCCACCCTGCTCGCGCTCGCGCCCCTGGCCCGCGCCGGGCTGATCGGCGACGTCGTCGTCGATGCCAAGAGCGGCGTCAGCGGCGCCGGACGCGAGCCCAAGCTCGAGACCCACTTCAGCGAGGTCGACGAGTCGCTGCGCGCCTACGGGATCGGCGGTCATCGGCATTTCGCCGAGATCCACCAGGAGCTGGCATCGTTGGGCGTGGAGCCCGCTGCCCTGGCGTCGCTCGTCTTCACGCCGCACCTCGTGCCCATGACGCGTGGGCTGCTGGCGACGTGCTACGTGCGCACCACGCGTCCGACCGCCCAGTCCACGATCGATGCGCTCTACGACGCGGCATACGGCGACGAGCCCTGCGTGGCGATAACGGCGTCACCGCCGGCGACGAAGACGACGACCGGCGCCAACGTCGCTCGCGTCTTCGTCGACCTCGACGAGCGGAGCGGCCGGATCATCGCGATGGGCGCCATCGACAACCTGGTCAAGGGTGCCGCCGGCCAGGCTGTCCAGGCGTTCAACGTGGCCACCGGCCAGCCCGAGACGGCCGGCCTCGAGCAGCTGCCCATCTACCCATGACCGGGTCGTCGTGAGCGCACCGAGGGTCGAGGAGCGGGCGGAGCTGCCGGTCGGCTTCCGGGCCGGCGGCCTGAGCGCGGGCATCAAGGCCAGCGGCCGGCCGGACCTCGGGGTCGTCATGGTGGCCGGTCCGGAACCGGCCAGCGCCGCGGCGGTCTTCACGGCCAACCTGGTCCAGGCGGCGCCGGTCCGGATGAGCCGGCGCCACCTCGAGCAGACCACCGGACGGGTGCGCGCCCTGATCGTCACCAGCGGCTGTGCCAATGCGGCTACGGGACCTGCCGGCGACGATGATCAAGCGGCCATCGCCGAGGCGCTGGCGACCACCTTCGGCATCGAGGCGGTGGAGACGGTAGCGGCCTCGACCGGGCTCATCGGCACGCGCCTGCCGGTCGACCGCGTGCGTGATGGGCTGACGTTGCTGGCGGCCGAGGGGCTGCGCACGGATGCCGGCGGCTGGGAGGCGTTCGGGACCGCGATCATGACCACCGACTCGCGGCGCAAGGCGGCGACGACGACCATCGCCCTGCCGACCGACGACCTCTCGCTCCGCCTGGTGCGCGTCTCCGGGGTCGCCAAGGGCGTGGGCATGATCCATCCCCGGATGGCGACCATGATCGCCGTCGTCCTGACCGACGCGGCGGCCAGTCCGGAGCTGCTGGCGACGCTCTTGCGCGAGGCGTCCGCGGCGACATTCGAGCAGACGAGCATCGATGGCGACACCTCGACCAACGACACCGTCTTCGTGCTCGCGTCGGGCGCCTCGGATGCGGAGTCGCCGCGACCCGGCAGCCCCGAGGCCGCGCAGCTCGGTGCGGCGCTGACCGCGGTCTGCCGATCGCTGGCCCGGCAGCAGGCGGCCGACGGCGAGGGAGCCACGACGCTCATCACCTGTCTCGTGACCGGTGCCGCCGACGTGACCGACGCGCGCGCGGTGTCGCGGGCGGTCGTGCGCAGCAACCTGCTCAAGGCCGCCGTCCATGGCCGCGACCCGAACTGGGGTCGCGTCGCGGCGGCGGCCGGTGCCGCGCTCCGTCCGGATGGCTCGGCGGTCGACCTCGACCCCGCGACGTTGACCATCGGGCTGGCCGGCTCGGCCGTCTTCTCCGGCCTGCCGCTGCCCTTCGACGCGGCCGCCGTCTCGGCGGCCATGGACGCGCCGGAGCTGGTCATCGAGGTCGACCTGGCGCGGGGCACCGCCAGCGCGGAGGCCTTCGGATGCGACCTGACCGAGGCCTACGTCCTCGAGAACAGCGCGTACTCGACATGAGCACGATGGTCGTCGTCAAGCTCGGCGGCACGACCGTGGCCGGACAGGAGGCGGTCCTCTCGGAGATCGCCGCCACCGCCCGCCAGCGGCCGGTGGTCGTGGTCCATGGCGGCGGCGTCCAGGTCACCGAGTGGCTGACACGGATGGGCGTGCCGACCCGTTTCGAGGATGGCCTGCGCATCACCGACGAGGCGGCCATCGAGGTCGTCGCCGCGGTGTTGCGCGGCGCCATCAATACGGCGCTCGTGGCCGCCCTGCGCGCTCGCGGGGCCGATGCGGTCGGGTTGTCCGGGGTCGATGGCGGCCTGCTGGTCGCCGAACGGACGCCGGACAAGGGCCTGGTCGCGACCGTCGTCGACGTTCGCCGATCGCTCATCGACGCGCTGCTCGTCGACGGCCGGGTGCCGGTCGTGGCCCCGCTCGCACTCGATGAGATGGGCGTGGTGTGCAACGTCAACGCCGACGACGTGGCCGCCGGTCTGGCCCGCGGGCTTGGCGCGCAGCGCTTGGTCCTGCTGACGGACACGGACGGGGTGCTGGGCAGCGACGGCCAGCGCATCGCCACCCTCGGCGCGGCCGAGCTCGAGGCCCTCATCACCGACGGCACCATCGGCCAGGGCATGGTGCCCAAGGTGCGATCCGCTGCTGGTGCCCTGGCCGGGGCCGGGCAGGTCGTCATCGCCGATGCAGCCTCGCCACACGCCCTGTCGCGCGCTCTCGCCGACGAGGACGTCGGCACGCGCATCGTGGCCACCACCGGGCCCGCCGCGACCGGAGCCCGCTGATGGTCGTTTCGGCCAGCCCGACCACCAAACGTGCCCGCCAGCGGGCCATCATCGAGATCGTGGCGCGCACGCCCATCGCCAGCCAGGAAGAGCTCGTCGAGCAGCTCGCTGTCGCGCGGCTTCGCGGTCACCCAGGCGACCGTCTCGCGCGACGTGGCCGAGCTGCGCCTGGTCAAGCTCCTGCGTGGCGACCGCCACGTCTACGTCAGCCCGGACGACCTCGCCAACACGCCCGATCCGGATGCCGACGGTCGGCTGGTCCGGCTCCTCGACGAGACGCCGCTGACGGTCGGGCGGAGCGGCCTGATCCTCGTCGTCCGTGGCCCGGTCGGCAGCGCGCAGGCCCTGGCGCGAGCCATCGACCAGTCCGGCATGCGCGAGCAGGAAGGCACCCTGGCCGGTGACGACACCGTCCTCGTCCTCTTCGCCGACGAAGAGCGCCTGGTGGCATGGCATCGACGTTTCCGAGCCCTTCAGGGCCTGCCCAGCGAAC
Source organism: uncultured Chloroflexia bacterium (assembly GCA_963777975.1). GTDB lineage: Bacteria > Chloroflexota > Limnocylindria > Limnocylindrales > CSP1-4 > CSP1-4. Next base: position 143,823 of record CAVZSO010000010.1, read on the forward strand.
CACAGGGAGCACGACCATGAAGAAGGTCATCCTCGCCTACTCCGGAGGCCTCGACACCTCGGTCGCCGTCTCGTGGATGAAGGAGACGCTGGAGGTCGAGGTCGTGACCCTGACCGTCGACGTCGGCGGCGGCTCCCTCCGCGACGGCGTCGAACGACGAGCCATCAGCGCCGGCGCTGCACGGGCCTACGTCATCGATGCCCGCCAGCGCTTCGTGACCGACTTCTGCTGGCCCAACCTGCAGGCCAACGCCCTCTATCAGGGCGTCTACCCGCTGGCGACGGCCCTGGCGCGGCCCCTCATCGCCCAGCTCCTGGTCGAGGTCGCCCAGCGGGAAGGAGCCGACGCGGTCGCCCACGGCTGTACCGGCAAGGGCAACGACCAGGTCCGCTTCGATGTCGCCGTCCACGCCCTCGACCCATCGCTCGAGGTCATCGCCCCGATGCGCGTCGGGATGGGCCTCTCACGCGACCAGGAGATCGAGTACGCCGATGCGCGCGGCATCGAGATCCCCATCACCCGAGCCTCGCCGTACTCCATCGATGCCAACCTCTGGGGACGGTCGATCGAGACCGGCGTGCTCGAGGACCCCTGGACCGCGCCGCCGGCCGACGTGTACCAATGGACGGTCGATCCGGCCGCGACGCCGGCCGTGCCCGCCGAGGTCACCATCACCTTCGCGGGCGGCGTGCCGGTCGCCCTGGACGGCATCCCGACCGATCCGGTCGGCATCGTCGACGGCCTCTCCGAGCTTGGTGGCAAGCATGGGGTCGGGCGCATCGACCACGTCGAGGATCGCCTGGTCGGCATCAAGAGCCGCGAGATCTACGAGGCGCCGGCGGCGGTCATCCTCCACGTCGCACATCGGGCGCTCGAGGGGCTGACGCTGTCCAAGGAGCAGCTCCGCTTCGATCGCCTGGTGGCCGACGAGCTGGCCCAGGCGACCTATGACGGCCTCTGGTTCAGCGCCCTGCACCGCGACCTGCGCGAGTACGTCCGCTCGACGCAGCGTGTCGTGAGCGGCGAGGTCCGGCTCCGTCTGGATCGCGGATCGCTGGCCGTGGTCGGCCGGCGCAGCGACCTGTCGCTCTACGACCGAGCCCTGGCGACCTATGAGGCGGAGGATCGCTTCGACCACGCCAGCGCGGTCGGATTCATCAAGATCTTCGGCCTGCCGCTGGTCACCGAGGCCGCCCGTCAGGGCTCCGCCTGGGCGTGGACCGAGCCGCTCGTCGACCAGCTGCCGCTGAAGGTCGCCGACGCGAGCGACATCGAGGCGCCGGTCAGCTGACGGGGCTAGCCGACGGGCAGCGGTCGCTCCTGGGGGCCGGTGTAGATGACGTCCGGCCGGATGAGCCGACTGTCGGCGGCGTACTCGATGCAATGGGCCGTCCAGCCTGCGTGGCGAGCGATGGCGAAGGTGGCCGGGAAGAGGTCCGGTGGCAGGCCGACGCCCTGCAGGACGGCCGCAGCGTAGTACTCGACATTGGTCTTGAGGATGCGGTCTGGCTTCATCTCCGCCAGGACGCGCAACGCGACATCCTCGACCGCGACGGCCAGGTCGAGCCAGTCGGCCATGCCGCTCATCCCCTCGGCCACCTTGCGCAGCGCGGCGGCGCGCGGGTCGTAGGCCTTGTAGACGCGATGACCGAAGCCCATCAATCGCTCGCCACGAGTGACCGCGTCGCGGAGCCAGGCCTCGGCATGCTCGGGCGTGCCGATCTGGTTGAGCTGGTCGACGACCTCCGATGGCGCACCGCCGTGGAGCGGGCCCTTGAGGGCGCCGATGGCGCCGCAGATGCCGCTCACCAGGTCGCTCTTGGTCGAGGTGATGACCAGGGCGGCGAACGTCGAGGCGTTGAAGCCGTGCTCGGCGCCGACGATGAAGTAGGCATCCAGCGCGCGGGCCGAGGCGACGGCCGGCCGGACCCCGTCGAGCTGATACAGGAACCCCGCCGCGAGGCCGAGCACGGGGTCGGGGGAGATCGGATCGAGGCCCTGGCGCAGGCGCCCGAAGGCGGCCAGGACGGTCGGCGCGATGGCCGTCACGGCGCGCGCCTGATCGACCGTCGGCGGCCAGGCCATGTGCTGCCGGGCGCCCCAGGCGCTGATGCCGGTACGCAGCGCATCCATGGGGTGAGCATCCCGCGGCAGCAACCGAAGCGCAGCCTCGACGTCGTCGGGCAACGGCGCGCATGGCAGATGCGCATGCGCCGGCCACTCGCCGGTCCACAGCAGCTCCGCGACCTGCGCATAGGTGCCGTGCTCGACCAGGTCGCCGATGGCATAGCCACGGTAGAGCAGACGGCCGGCAGCCCCGTCGACGAGCGCGATGGCGGTCTCGCCTGCCAGAACGCCCTCGAGGCCGGGTGAATATGGCGGGGCGTCCGGTCCCGGCGTCGCAGGGACGTCAGCCATCGGTGGGTCCGCCTTCACCGTCTCGGTCACGGTCGGCATTCTAGCCCTGAGGCTCCGGAGCGGTCGTGCCGGACGTCCCGATCTGGGCGGGCGCTACGGCTGGATGGGCGATCCGCGAGGGTTCGGGTCGCAGGATTGGTATCGTGGCCACATGTCGGAGGTCGAGCTGCTCGCGTACCTCATGGACGACGCCTTCTCTGGCGCTGGGAGCGGGGCCACGGACGAGTCCCAGGCCCTGGTGCCCAACCTGGAGTCGGTCGAACCCGTCATGTGGCAGACACGGCTGCCGGGCTCGGTCCGCACGATCGGCTCGATCGCGGTCCATGTCGCCAGCTGCAAGGTCATGTACGCGAACTACGCCTTCGAGGACGGACGGCTGACCTGGGAGAGCCCCGAGGTCGCGCCATGGCCGGAGTTCGAGGCGCCGATGGTCGAGACCCTCGACTGGCTCCGGACGTCGCACGCGGCGCTCATGGCCCACGTCCGCGGACTGACCGACGACGACCTGCTCGTCGCGCGGCCCGCGAACTGGGGCGAGCTCCGCGAGACCCGCTGGCTGCTGTCGGTGCTCCTCGAGCACGACGTCTACCACGCCGGCGAGATCAATCGGACGCGCGCCTTGCTGGCCGGTGAAGACCGCTGGAACTGGCAGATCTTCGAGGGCATCGACCCGCTCGCCACGGCCGACGGGCCACCCGGGGCCGCACCATGATCCGACGCGCCAAGGCCGAGGACGCGCCCGCCATCCACGCCCTCATCCATCGCTATGCCGGGCAGGATCTGCTCCTGCCGCGCCCGCTGGCCGACATCTACGACCGTATCCGCGACTTCTGGGTCGCCACCGACCGGCAGGGCAGCGTCGTGGGCTGTGTCGCGATGCGCATCTGGTGGCACGACCTGGCGGAGGTCCGCTCGCTGGCCGTCGATAGCGACGCTGGCGGCCATGGTTACGGCGGCCGCCTGGTCGAGGCCGTCGCCCACGAGGCGCAACGCTACGGGGTCAAGGTCCTTTTCGCGCTGACGCGCGTCGAGCCCTGGTTCGTGGGCCACGGCTTCACCGCCGTCGACCGCGGCGTCCTGTACCAGAAGGTGTGGGGCGACTGTGCGCGCTGCCCGTTCCGCAACGCCTGCGACGAGGTCGCCGTCGTCCGCGCCCTGGAGCCCGGAGCCATCGACCACCTGCTGGCGCCCGACCCAGCTGCGCTGGCCCGGGTCGCCCACGTCGTGCCGCCTCGTGCGCCGGGCATGCCCGAGCATCTCGAGGTCGTGGCCGCTGGTCGCCGCCTGCCGATCATCGAGCCCGAGGCCCGCTGATCGGAGCTCAGCCCTCGGCGTCGAGCCGTGCGCGAGCGGCGCTCAGCGCCTCGCGAACGCGTTCGAGGGCCGTGCCGCCGATGACCCGAGGACGCGCGAGGGCGGCCTCCAGCGTGGCCGCCGCACGCAGCTCATCGGGGCTGGCAGGCAGGTCGAGCAGGGTCGAGAAGGCGTCGTCGGGCAGCTCGTCGAGCCGACAGCCGCGGGACTCCGCCTCGGCCACCAGGGCGCCCACGACGCCATGCGCATCGCGGAACGGCAGGCCCCGTTCGACGAGCGTGTCGGCGACCGAGGTCGCGGTCACGTAGCCCTCGAGAGCCGCCGCGCGCATCCGTTCCGGTCGAACGGCAAGCGTGGCGATGAGGCCGGCCATGACCCGCAACGAGGACTCCAGCACCGCCATGCCATCGAGCAACGGGGCGACCGACTCCTGGAGGTCGCGCTGGTAGGCCAGCGGCAGGCCCTTGAGCGTCGCCAACAACCCCGTCAGCTGCCCGATGACGCGCCCTGCCCGACCGCGGATGAGCTCGGCCGGATCGGGGTTCTTCTTGTTCGGCATCATCGACGAGCCCGTGCTCCAGGCGTCGGCGACCACGATCCAGCCATAGGCCGGGCTGGACCACCAGACGAGCTCCTCGGCCAGCCGGCTGAGGTGCGCCATGCACAGCGCGGCTGCGGCAAGGGCCTCGACCACGAAGTCACGGTCGCTCACGGCATCGAGCGAGTTGGCGGTCACGCCACCGAACCCGAGCTCCGCCGCGACCGCCTCGCGATCGAGCGGGAAGCCGGCCCCGGCCAGGGCGCCCGCACCGAGCGGCGATCGGTCGGCGCGCGCCCAGGCATCCCGGAAGCGGCCCCGATCGCGCTCGAGCATCTCGACGTAGGCCAGCAGATGGTGGGCCAGTAGGACCGGCTGAGCCGGCTGGACATGAGTCATGCCGGGCATGACCGCCTCGCCATCTCGCTCGGCACGCTCGACGAGCACCCGTTCGAGATCGAGCACGGCCCCGTCGATGACCGCCAGCGATCGTCGCAGCCAGAGCCGGAGGTCGAGGGCGACCTGGTCGTTGCGGGATCGGCCGGTATGCAGCTTGCTCGCGACCGGCCCGATACGCGCCGCGAGGGCCGCCTCGAGGTTGAGGTGGACGTCCTCGAGGCTCACATCCCAGGCGAAGGCACCCGTGGCCACCTCATCGGCCAGACCCTCGAGCCCGGCGACGAGGGCGGCTTCCTCCTCGGGTGTCACGAGGTCGGCGCGCGCCAGTCCATGGACGTGCGCGACCGAGCCGGCCAGGTCGTCGAGCGCCAGCGCGCGGTCGACCTCGATCGAGCGCGTGAAGTCGGCGGCCAGCGGGTCGGTCTCGGCGGCAAAACGGCCGCCCCACATGCGCATCGAGTCGCGGGTCCTCCTGCTGTGGAGTGTAGGCGAGCAGTCGGGCGCCTATCCTTCGAGGCGTGCCCCATCTCGCGGTCATCCTTCACGACATGGGCGGACAGCTGCCCACGACCCACGACCTGGCGACGCTGGCGATCGTCGTCGTCATCGTCGCGGTCATCGCCGCCGAGGTCGTGCTGACCATCGTGCGCCGTCGGCGCGGTGGGCCAAGCGGGCCGGTCGCCGCGGCGACCTGGGGGGGCTGGGTGGCGGCGGCCTGTTCGATCGCGGCCGCCATCATCCACCTGGCGGTCATCGAGGAGCACCTCGCGGAGTACGTGCCGTTCGGCATCGCCTTCGCCCTGCTGGCCATCTTCCAGCTGGTCTGGCCGCTGGCCTACCTGCGTCGCCCGACGCGCTCGCTGGCCCTCCTGGCCGTGGCCATCAACCTCGGCGCCGTCGTCGTCTGGGTCTGGTCGCGCGGCTGGGGCCTCCCCATCGGACCGGAGCCCGGGGTCCCGGAGGCGGTCGGCCCAGCCGACGTGATCTCGTCGCTGCTCGAGATCGGCCTGGCGCTGGCCCTGGTGCCCACGATCACGGGGCGGCGGATCAAGAGCGGGGCCGCATCGGAGGCGACCGGGCTGCAACCGGCGATGGCGGTGCTGGTCATCGGTGCCGTGGCCGGTCTGGCGGCATTCGGCACGCTCGTGGCGCTCTTCAGCCTCAGTCAGCCGGCCTGAGCCAGCGGTCGGTTCGGCGGCGCCACTGCGGCACGTCATCAGCGACCCCCGAGCGAAGCCAAGATCCCCTTATTGCGACATGCTGCAATAATGGCCATCCGCCGAGGATCCCCGACGACCCATGGCCTTCGAGCACCTGGCCGCTGAAGCCACTGCCGCCACGAGCGGCGTCGCGCTCCTGGCGACGGCGCTCGCGCTCGGGCTTCGCCACGGCATCGACTGGGATCACATCGCGGCCATCGCCGACATCACGAGCACGACCGCGGCGACGGAGGCAGCCGAGGAAGTCCATGAGTCGGTGCACGAGGTCAGCGATCCAGCCCACGAGCACACGCATGGCGGCGATCGCGAACAGGACGTCCACGTCAGCTCGCCGACCGATCCGACCGCGACCGGCCTCCCGACCGCGATGCCGATCACGCGCCAGCGCTTCCTGGAGGATCAGCGCCGATCGATCGGCCTCGGCTCGCTGTATGCGTTCGGTCATGCTGCCGTGGTCATCGCCCTGGGACTGGCCGCGCTGACCTTCGGCGCCCTGCTGCCCTCATGGATCGATCCGATCATGGGTCGGATCGTCGGCGTGACCCTCGTCCTGCTCGGCCTCTGGGTCCTCTACTCCGCATATCGCTATGTCCGCCATGGGGCGTCGTTCCGCCTTCGCAGTCGATGGATGCTGGCCTTCGACAGCGTGCGCTACGGCTGGCGCTGGTTCGGAGCCAAGGTCCACGGCCATCGCCACGTCGAGCCCCTCGAGGCGAGCGCCTACGGAGCCAAGACCGCGTTCACCGTCGGCGCCATCCACGGCATCGGGGCGGAGACCGGGACCCAGGTCCTGCTCATCGCGGCGCTCGGGGGCGCATCAGGGTCCGGTCTCGGCGTGCCGATGCTCTTCGCCTTCGTCCTCGGCCTGCTCATCTCCAACACCGTCATCGTCATCATCTCCGCGACGGGGTTCGTCGCCAGCCAGACCCGTCAGCGCCTGTACGTCGCGGTCGGGGTCGTGGCGGGTGTCTTCAGCCTCGTCGTCGGCGTCATCTTCCTGGCCGGCGCGGACGCCATCCTGCCGGCACTCGCCGTTCGCGCGTTTTCGGGTTCTTGATCAACGCCCGATCCCGGCGGGCCGGCCGGACCGACCCGACCGCCATCTACGCGATCCGTGCCCCGGCTTCCGCCATCGTGGCCAGCGCCCGCTCGCCATCGCCGGGCTGCAGATCGACGGCGGCGATCGCGCCGCTCAGGACGGTCGTCTCGAAGCCGAGAGTCACCGCGTCGAGGACGGTCGCCAGGATGCAGTAGTCGGTGGCCAATCCGCCGACCACCACGCGTTCGATCCGGTGCTCCTGGAGGATGACCTCCAGATCGGTCGGTGATGTCAGCCCGGTGCGCGGGTCGCGGCAGGTGAAGCCCGAGTAGCCGTCTTCTCCGCTGATGCCCTTGTGAACGACTGGCCCAACGACCTTGAGGCGGGGGTGCAGGGCGGCCCCCCAGGTGTCGGCCACGCAATGGACTGGCCAGATGCCGCCGTCCTTGGCGAAGTGGGGTGTCGATGGCGGATGCCAGTCCTGCGTGTAGACCACCAGCGCGCCGGCTGAAACCGCCTCGTCGATGTGCGTGTTGAGGACAGTGACTGCCGCCTCTCCACCGGCCACCGACAGGGAGCCAGCGGGATCGGCGAAGTCGTTCTGGACGTCGACGACGACGAGCGCCGTCAGGGGGTGGTAAGCCATCGTGACCATCCTACTCGACGTCCGCTGAAGTAACCGGTATGGACATCTACACCGGTTTCGTCTACGATGCCTCGACGATCGAGTCCGTCCCATCTCGACCGCACACGGAGCCCAGCGTGATGCCTGCCAGATCCTCCTCGCCAGCCCTCCTGTGGATCGTCTTCATCGCCCTCGCCTTCGCCTGGGGCAGCTCGTACTTCTTCATCAAGGTCGGCATCGACAGCGGCCTCCAGCCGCTCACGCTCGTGGCCTGGCGACTGACCATCGGCATCCTCGGGTTGCTCGTGCTGCTGCGTCCGACGCGTTCGCGCGTTTCGCGCGAATGGCGCGTGCTGGCGCGGATCGCCGTCATGGGCATCTTCTACGTCGCCGTCCCGTTCATGCTCATCACCTGGGCCGAACAGTCGATCGGCTCCGCCCTGGCGACCATCCTCCAGGCCCTGACGCCGCTCTTCGCCCTCGTCATCGCTGCACTCGTCCTGGAGGAGGAGCCGGTCACCATCAACAAGCTCGGCGGCCTCGTCCTCGGGTTCGGTGGTGCCGTCGTCATCCTGGCACGACACCTGGCACCCGTGACCGGCGCTGATCCGACATCGGGGCTGACCGGGGAGCTGGCCCTCATCCTGTCCTGCGTCTCCTACGCCGGTGCGGCCGTCTTCCAGCGGCGCGCGATCGGCTCGCGGCCGCTCATCGATGACCCACTCGTCGGCCGGCGAGCGCTGCGGCCGCTGGAGATCGCGCTGCCCCAGAACGTCGTCGCGCTGGCCATCGTCCTGCCGCTGGCCCTGATCTTCGAAACGGGCGCCGGCCTGCCGGTCCCGCCCGACGCCACCGCCTGGCTCAGCGTCGTCTGGCTGGGCTTGGTCGGTTCGGCCATCGCCTACCTGCTCTACTACCGCTTGCTCAACGCCTGGGGCGCCTACCGTGCCTCGCTCATCACCTACGCCATGCCGGTCGTCGGCATCCTGCTCGGCGTCCTGGTCCTCAACGAGATCATCGACCTGCAGACCCTCGTCGGCACGGCCATGGTCATCGGCGGCATCGCGCTGGCCAACGCACCGTTCGGTCGCCGCGTCATCTACCGCCGCGGACGGCGGCCGCCGGCGACCATCCTGCCCGCGCCGACGAGCGACGCGATCGCCAGGCAGGTGCCGGCCATCGACTGACCGGGGGACCGGGCCGGCTCGGCGACGGAATGATCGACCCGGCGGAACGATCGACTCGGCCCGTCGCCATCGATGCGGGAGTCCGGCCGACGCTGCTGGCTGTGATTGACGCTGTGAACTGATACTCAGTATCATCGCCGACATGACACGGGCCGCGACCATCGCCCGCAGGTCGCGGACCGCAGCGACCGAGCCCGTGACCGCGCGGCTCGTGCGCGCGCTCGATGACGCCGATGTCCGGGTGACCGAGCCTCGACGCGTCGTCCTGGAGCTCGTCGCGGCGCGCGGCGGCGGCCACTTCGCCGCGGCCGACCTGGTCAGCGATGCCCGGATCCGGGGCATCCACATCGGCCGGGCGACCGTCTTCCGGACGCTCGATCTGTTCCTGGCCAGCGGCATCATCGAGCGCCTCGACCTGCCCGACGGTGAGCACGCCTATGTGGCCTGCGGCCCGAGCCACCATCACCACGTCATCTGTACCGTCTGTGGGCGGTCGACGGACGTCGACGATGGCGACCTGCGGGCCGTCACGGCCGCCGTCGAGCGGGCGACGGGCTACGCCATCGACGGTCACCGACTCGAGCTCTACGGTCGCTGCCCGATCTGCCGGGGCGGCAGGGCGTGAGCCCGCTCGTCGTCCTCTTCGCGCTCCTGCCGGTCGTCAGCACGTTCCTCGGCGGCCTGGCGGTCTTCCGCCTGCGCCACCGATTGCACCCGGTGATGGCGTTCTCGGCCGGCATCCTGGTGGCCACCGCGCTGGTCGACCTGATGCCGGAAGCCCTCGAGCTGGTCGAAGCCGCAGAGCCGGCGCTGATCGTCGGCGTGGCGGCGCTGGTGGGCTTCCTGCTCTTCTCGGCGGTCGAGTCGTTCGTTCACCGCTCGAGCTACGAGCACGAGCACGAGCCTGGCGTCGACCCGCACCTGCCCCATGACCACGCCCACCGCCAACCGACCACCCGCATGGGCATCATCGGACCGCTCGGGCTGGTCGTCCACTCGGCCCTCGATGGCGTCGCCATCGGCCTCGGGTTCGCGGCCAGCGCCGAGGTCGGCATCGTCGTCGGGCTGGCGGTCATGGCCCACGACTTCGCCGACGGCATCAACATCACGACGCTCGCCCTGGAGGGCGGCGGCAGCCGGCGGACGGCACTGACCCTGCTGGCCATCGATGCCGTGGCGGCACCCGTCGGCGCGTTCATCGGCATCACCTTGGGCGTGTCGACAGCTGTGCTGGGCATCCTGCTGGCGGTCTTCGCCGGCGTGTTCGTGGCCATCGGGGCCGGGCACCTGCTGCCCGAGGCGCAGCATCAGCGGCCGCTCCAGGCGCCGCCGCTCGTCGTCCTGGCCGCTCTTGGCGCACTCCTGGTCGTGACCATCAGGCTCCTCGCGGCCTAGCGGGTACCATGCGCGCGCCGATGATCGAGACCGACAAGGCAGCCGTGGATCCGGCCGCGCCGGGCGCCGAGACCGTCATCCGCGTCGAGGACGTGCGCAAGGCGTACGGCGACGTGCAGGCCGTCGACGGCGTCAGCTTCGAGGTCCGGCGCGGCGAGATCTTCGGGCTGCTGGGTCCCAACGGTGCGGGCAAGACCACGACGGTGGAGATGCTCGAGGGTCTGCGACGGCCGGACTCTGGCACCCTGCACGTCCTGGGCGTCGACGCCGCCCGGCACCCGGAGCGGATCAAGCCACGCATCGGCGTCCAGCTCCAGACCGCCGCGCTCTTCCCGAACTTGACCGTCGAGGAGCTCATCGAGCTCTTCGCCAGCTTCTATCCGCGCGCGCTGCCGACGTCACAGCTGGTCGAGGCGCTCGACCTGGCCGAGAAGCGCGCGGCCCGCGTCAAGACCCTGTCGGGCGGGCAGCAGCAGCGGTTGTCCGTGGCGCTGGCGCTGGTCAACGATCCGGAGATCGTCTTCCTCGACGAGCCCAGCACGGGCATGGACCCCGCTGCCCGACGTGCGCTCTGGACCCTGATCGCCGGCCTCCGGAACGACGGCAAGACGATCCTGCTCACGACGCACTACATGGAGGAGGCGGAGGTCCTCTGCGATCGGCTGGCGATCATGGACCACGGCAAGGTCATGGAGGAGGGCACGGTCGCCGAGCTGGTCGGTCGACGGTTCAAGGACCGCGCCGTCAGCGTCGGCGGGCTGGCCACCGTGGGACGCGAGCGGATGGCGGCCTTCCCGGGCGTCACTCGGGTGGCCGATGAGGAGGGTGAGACGATCCTCTACACGCGCGACGTGCCGGCCACGATCGGGGCGCTCCTGGCCGCCGCCGAGGAGTTCGGCGTCGAGACGGAGAACCTGCTCGTCCGGCGGCCGACGCTGGAGGACGTCTTCCTCGACCTGACCGGCCGAGCGCTGCGCGACTGAGGCCGACGATGCGCGCGCTCTGGATGCTCTCCGTCGCCAACCTCAAGAGCTTCGTGCGCGATCGCGCCGCACTCTTCTGGACGCTCGCCTTCCCGGTCATCTTCGTCGTCCTCTTCGGGACCATCTTCTCGGGTGGTCAGGCACCCTCCTACAAGGTCGGCTGGGTGGACCTCGACGGCACGCCAGCCATCGGCCAGCTCCGCTCGGCCGTCGGCCAGACGACGATCCTGGTCCCGACTGACGAGCCGGATCAGGCCGGCGCCGAGGCCGCCATGCGAGCTGGGGACATCGACGCCGTCGTCGTCGTGCCAAAGGGGCTCGGAGCCGCCATCGCCGCTGGGCAGTCGGGTCAGCCGGTCGCGCGGGTGGACCTGGTCGTCTTCACCGATCCGAGCAGTCCGAACGCGTCGGCGGCCATCACCCAGACCATGGCCGGCGTCGCCGGCGCCATGAACCTGCAGCTCACGGGGCGGACGGCGGTGCTGGGCATCCAGGCCGAGACGATCCAGGCCGAGACGCTCAACGGCGCCAGCTATTTCGTGCCCAGCATCCTGGCCATGGCGCTCATGCAGCTCGGCGTCTTCGCAGCCGTGCCGCTGGTGGCGCTGCGTGAGAAGCTCGTCCTCAAGCGCCTCTCGGCGACGCCGCTCACGCGACGGACGCTGGTCGGCGGCAACGTCTCGGTGCGCCTCGTCATCGGAGCGGTCCAAACGGCCATCATCGTCGGCATCGGGGTCACGCTGCTGAACGTGACCATCATCGGCGGACCGCTGGCGGTCGCCGGGCTCGTCGTCCTGGGCGCCCTGACCTTCATCGCGCTCGGCTATGTCATCGCATCGTTCACCAAGACGGAAGAGGCGGCGAACGGGGTCACCCAGCTCGTCCAGGTGCCGATGATGTTCCTGTCGGGGATCTTCTTCCCGCTCGAGATCCTGCCCGAGTGGCTGCGCGGCGTGGCCATCCTGATGCCGCTGACGTACCTCGGGGATGCCCTCCGCCAGGTCATGGTCGGCGGCATCCCGTTCGCGCCGCTACCGGTGGACGTTGCCGTGCTGGCGATCTGGATGCTCGCCTGCACCTACGTGTCCGGCCGCTTCTTCCGCTGGCAATAGCACGACGGCGCGATGACCGGGCGCGGAACGCGATGACGGGGCGCGCGAGGCGATGACCGGGCGCCTCTACGTGGGCACCAGTGGCTTCGGCTACCCGGCCTGGGTGCCGCGCTTCTATCCCCCGGGCACCCGCGCCGCGGATCTGCTGCCCGCCTACGCCGCTCGGCTGGCGGCCGTCGAGCTGAACGGCACGTTCTACCGGTCGCCGACGCCAGCGACCATCGCGGGCTGGCTGGCGACCACCCCGCCCGAGTTCCGGTTCGTGGTCAAGGCCCTGCGCAGCGGCTCGCTGCGAGCCTGGGCCAGCGATCCCATCGGTGCCCTGCCCTGGCTCCTGGAGCCAGCCCGTGGCTTCGGCGAGCGGCTGGGGGCCGTGCTCTTCCGCGTCGGCGCCGAGCAGCCTCGCAACGACGAGCGCCTCGATCGGCTGCTGGCTGCCTGGCCCCGAGAGGTGCCCCTCGTGCTCGAGTTCCAGGATCCGTCCTGGGTCGACGATGAGGTCCACGCCCGACTGCGGGCTGCCGGGACGATGCTCTGCGCGACCGACCTGCCCGAGGCCAGCGAACCGCCCACGCTGCGCCTGACGGGCCCCGCGATCTACGCGCGGCTGCGGCGCGACGACTACGAGCCGGTCGAGCTCGATGCCTGGGCCGCGCGGTTCGAGCCATTCCTGGCGACAGGCACCGATGCCTACGTCTTCTTCAAACACGACCCGGTCGGGCGCGGCGGCGAGCTGGCCCTGGCGCTGGCTCGGCGCCTGCCGGCCTACGCTCCGAGCTGAGGCTCAGCCGGCGAGCACCTTCTGGAGGGGCGTCGGGAAGCGCGGCGAGACGCGGACCCCGCCGAGCCAGGTGGTGAGCGCCGCGGCCGCCGTCTCACAGGCATCGGCAGCCTCGCGGCCGACGTCCTCGACCAGACGCTGGACGACCGTTCCGTCGGGTCGCTGGCCCCAGGCGCCGACGATCCGCCCCGCCCACCAGACGGTCGGCCCGACGTTGCCGTTGGTGTCGAAGATGGCCGCTCCGTGCGGCCCCAGGAACCAGTCCCGGACCTTCCAGCCCATCGGCGTCGAGTCGAGGCCGGGCAGCAGGAATGCGGTCGGACCCGACGCCGGCGTCGACTCGAGGTCCGTGGCCAGGGCGAGCCCTTCGCCTTCGTCGAGCCGCACGGTGACCACGTCGAGCGATGCCAGCGCGGCACGCAGCTGGCCGAGCGTCAGGCCGCTCCACCAGGCCAGGTCGCGCTCGGTCGCCGGCCCGAAGGTCGCCAGCCAGCGCTCGACGAGCATCCGACGCGCGGCGGCCGGTGCGGGAGGCGGTGGCAGCTCGGGAGCCCAGGACTCGAGGCGCGACCAGCGGTATTGGCCGCTGACCCAGCTGCCACGTGGCCGGGCTCGGACGATGGTCCACTCGGCGGCCATCAGGAAGAGCAAGCGTGTCGAGAGGCCGACCGTGCCCTCCCAGCGCTTGCCGACGCCGACGTGGAACTGCTCGGTCAGCGCCGGCACCGCCCGGGTCAGCTCGGCCGCGGCAGCGGTGCCGAGTCGGTCGAGGGCTGCCAGCGTGTCCGCCTCGACGCCGGCCAGCCAGGCGACCGCGTCGCGCTCGGGCATCGAGGCCTCGAGGAAGCCGATCAGGCGGCGACGCTCGGCGCTGGCGATCGGTTCGCCACAGGCTGCGCGGACGACGACGGCCAGGTCCGGCGGCACCACGAACAACGTGCGACGCATGCCGAGGATGCGCAGCACGGACCGCGTCTCGTAGAGCTCGCGTTCGACGTCCGCCACCGTGGCACTCGGGATCCGCGCTCGCGCCGACAGGAAGACGGTCGCCGGATCGCTGCTGTGGAGCCCGACCATGGCGCTGGCGGCCTCGGCCAGTGAGCTCGCCGCGGCGCTCGGCTCGAGCCGATGTCGCTGGACGAGGCGTCGCCGCCGCTCGGCCGTGTCGAGGTGGATGCGGGTCACGCGTGGCGCCGGCGATGGTCGCGCCGCGACACGGACCGGCTCAGAGCCCGATCGGGTGCCAGACGGTCTTGAGCTCGAGGAAGGCGGCGATCCACTCCGGTCGCTGCGCCGCGCGGTCGTCGAGCCAGTCGATCCGCTCGGCGCTGCCGGCCGGCGCTCGGGCGACCCGCTTGACGTTCTCGATGGCGGCCTCGTCGACCGCCGTCCGGAGGTCGTTGGGCACGCCCCAGGCGTCGATGGCGTTGACGTCCATGTGGCTGGCGAGGGTCGGCACGAGCTCGCGTCGGTGGCCGGTGATGAGGTTGACGACGCCACCCGGGACGTCGCTCGTGGCCAGCACCTCGGCGAGCGTCACGGCCGGCAACGGTCGTCGCTCGGAGGCCAGCACGACGGCGGTGTTGCCGCCCACCAGGACGGGCGCCAGCCGTGAGACGAGCCCGAGCAAGGAAGAGCTCTCCGGTGCGACGACGCCGACGACACCGGTCGCCTCCGGGATGGTGAAGTCGAAGTAGCTGGCGCCGACCGGGTTGACCGTGCCAAGGACCTGGCTGATCTTGTCGGCCCAGCCGGCGTACCAGACCCAGCGATCGACGGCCCGATCGACCTGCTCCCGCGCGCCTTGCGCGTCGAGACCCTCGGCTGCCGCGACCTCCGCCTCGAACTGGTCACGCCGACCCTCGAGCAGCTCGGCCACGCGGTACAGGATCTGGCCACGGTTCATGGCCGTCTTCGCCTCCCAGCCGGCGAACGCCCCGCGCGCCGCTCGGACGGCGTCGCGCACGTCCTTGCGCGAGCCACGGACCGCGTTCGCCAGCGGCGCTCCGTCCGCGGCGCGAACGACGTATGCGCGCCCGGATTCGGAACGCGGGAACCCGCCGCCGATGTACAGCTTGTACGTCTTGCGCACGGCGATACGGTCGCTCCCCGACGCGATCGTGGTCACCGCCTGGCCGCCTGCCGCGACGGCCCTGGCGGCAGGCTTGGCGAGGGCTTCGGACGAGCCATCAGCGATCCTCGAGTCGGACGTAGGCGAGCAGGCCCGGCAGCCCGCCCTCCCGGCCGAAGCCCGACTCCTTGTAGCCACCGAAGGGGCTGGTAGGGTCGAAGCGATTGAAGGTGTTGGCCCAGACGACGCCCGCCCGGAGCTGCTTGACCATCTTCAGGATGCGGCTGCCCTTCTCCGTCCAGACGCCGGCGGACAGACCGTAGGGCGTGTTGTTGGCCTTCTCGACGGCTTCATCCGGGGTCCGGAAGGTGAGCACCGAGAGGACCGGCCCGAAGATCTCCTCCTGCGCGATGCGATGACTCTGGGCGACGTTCGTGAAGAGGGTCGGGCGCACGAAGTAGCCGCGCGAGGGCAGCTCGCAGGCCGGCTGATAGAGCTCGGCGCCCTCGGCGACGCCGACCTCGATGAGCTCCTCGATCTTGGCCAGCTGAGCAGCGTTGTTGATGGCGCCGACGTCGGTGTTCTTGTCGAGCGGGTCGCCCACGCGCAACGTCGCCAGCCGATCCTTGAGCTTCTCGATGAGCGGCTCGGCGATCGACTCCTGGACCAGCAGACGACTGCCGGCGCAGCAGACCTCGCCCTGGTTGAAGAAGATGCCGTTGACGATGCCCTCGACGGCCTGATCGAGCGGGGCGTCGTCGAAGACGATGTTGGCGGCCTTGCCGCCCAGCTCGAGCGTCAGCGCCTTGTCGGAGCCGGCGATGGCACGCCCGATCTCCTTGCCGACAGCCGTCGAGCCCGTGAAGGCGACCTTGTCGATATCAGGGTGCTTGACCAGCCCGAGGCCGATCTCGCCCGGCCCGGTCACGATGTTGACGACGCCTGGCGGCAGATCCGCCTGGCGGCAGACGTCGGCGAAGAGCAGGGCGCTGAGGGGCGTCGACGAGGCCGGCTTGAGGACGACCGTGTTGCCTGCGGCCAGCGCGGGCGCGATCTTCCAGGCAAGCATCAGGAGCGGGAAGTTCCAGGGGATGATCTGCGCGGCCACGCCGAGCGGCCGGGCGATCCGGCCGGGGAATGCGTAGTCGAGCTTGTCCGCCCAGCCGGCGTAGTACCAGAAGTGCGCGGCCACGAGCGGGATGTCCACGTCGCGGGATTCCTTGATCGGCTTGCCGGTATCGAGCGTCTCGAGGACCGCGAACTCTCGGCTGCGCTCCTGAAGGATGCGCGCGATCCGGAAGAGGTACTTGGCCCGCTCACGACCGGGCAGCTCGCCCCACGATCGACGGAACGCCCGCCTGGCGGTCCCGACCGCCTGATCGACATCCTCCATGCCGGCGCGAGCGACCTCGGCCAGCGGCTCCTCGGTCGCCGGATCGATGGTCGTGAACCATTGGCCGCTGCGCGGAGCGACCTCCTTGCCACCGATGAAGAGCCCATACCGCGCCTGGAGCTTGACCACGTCGCGCGCTTCTGGCGCGGGTGCGTACTCCCAGGGCACAGCCTGGCCGTCGCCGAAGCCCCAGGTCGACGGGGACGCGGTGTCTCGGCCGACGGCATCCGATGTCGCGCGTTTGGTGACCGAACGGTCACTCGTTGTCATGGTGTCGCCTCAGTCGAGCGTGAAGTAGTCGCCACCGGAGTAGCGGCCATCTCGCTCCTTGCGGAGCTGCATGAGCACATCGTTGAGCAGCGTGCTGGCGCCGAAGCGGAAGCGATCGGGCGTCATCCAGCGCGGACCGAGGGTCTCGTACAGGACCGTCAGGTAGGCGATGGCCTCCTTCGATGTTCGGATGCCGCCAGCGGGCTTCATGCCAACGGCTCGACCGGTGCGCCGTTCGAAGTCACGGATGGCTTCCAGCATCACGAGCGTGACCGGCAGCGTGGCCGCCGGGGTCACCTTGCCGGTCGAGGTCTTGATGAAGTCGGCACCGGCCGCCATGGCCAGGATGCTGGCTCGACGGACGTCGTCATACGAGCCCAGCTCACCGGTCTCGAGGATGACCTTGAGATGGGCTTCCCCGGCAGCCGCCTTGACGGCCACGATCTCATCGAAGACCGCAGCGTAGTCCCCGGCCAGGAACGCACCGCGATCGATGACCATGTCGATCTCATCGGCGCCAGCGTCGACCGCTTGTCGCGTCTCGAGCACCTTCAGCTCCAGGAAGGTCTGTCCCGACGGGAAGCCGGTGGCGACGCTGGCGACATGGATGCTGCTGCCGGCCAGCGCCTCACGGGCGTCCGCGACACGGGCCGGATAGACGCACACGGCGGCCACGGAGGGGATCGTCGGGTCTGACGGATCCGGTCGTCGAGCCTTCTGGCAGAGCGCGTGGACCTTGCCGCTGGTGTCCTTGCCCTCGAGGGTCGTCAGATCGATCATGCGGATGATGAGGTCGAGCGCCCAACGCTTCGACTCGCGCTTGATGGATCGCTTGGCCAGGGCCGCCGCCCGTTCCTCGACGCCGACCTGGTCGACGCCGCCGATGCGGCCCAGCAGACCGCCCAGGCCGACGGCCCGTCCATCCCAGGCGCGGACCAGCTCGTGGGCGCGGGTCTCGGCCTGCTCGTGAGCACTGCCCTCGACGGTCGACGTCATGAGCCCATCCTACACCCGTCGCCAACCGCACCCCGATCAGTCGACGATCCATGTTACTCTACGGTCACATGATCGGCACCGTCGACACCCGTCTGGACGTACTGGCGCATGCGGTCTCCGATGCCACCCGCCGACGGATCATCGAGCGCTTGCGCGTCGATCCCGGGGTGACCACGGCAGATCTGGCGGCGCTGGCCCCGAGCATGACGCGCTTCGCGGTCATGAAGCACCTCGACGTGCTCAGGCGGTCGGGGCTGGTGCGCTCCATGGACGAGGGGCGCCGGCGGCGGCATTACCTCGAACCCGCCGCCCTCGAGCCGTTGCGCGACTGGCTCGGCGCCTGATCGGGAGCGATCAGCCCCGGCGCGGCGGTCGGGCCGGCGGCAACCGCGTGGCCCCGTCGACGAGGTAGTGGCGGAACCAGTCGCGGATGAGGATGAGGTTGTCGACGCGCCGGAATGGCGTGCCCGAGCGCGTCAGCTCGTGGGTCTCGTCGGGCACGCGCATCAGGCGCACCGGCCGCTTGAGCGAGCGGAGGACCGTGAACAGCTGCTCGGCCTGACCCATCGGCGTCCGGAGGTCCTTCTCCGCATGCTGGATGAGCAGCGGCGTGTGGATGGCCGGGGCATAGGTCAGGGGCGACTCACGGTGGTACATGTCCGGGTCCTGCCACGGATTGGCGCCGTACTCGAGGTTGCCGAACTGGGGACCGGCGATGTCTCCGGTCTCCATCTGCGAGGTCATGTCGTTGACCGAACGGCAGGTCACGGCGGCTCGGAAGCGATCGGTGTGGCCGATGATCCAGCTGGTCAGGTAGCCGCCGTACGAGCCACCCGTGACGCCGAGCCGATCGGGATCGGCCAAGCCGTCGGCGATGAGGCCATCGATGCCGGCCATCACGTCGGCCATCGGGCCAGTGCCCCAATCACCGAAGTTGGCGGCCGCGAAGTCCTGGCCGTAACCCTGCGAGCCACGCGGGTTGCTGGCGTAGACGCTGATGCCCTGTGCGACGAGGCACTGCCACTCCCACATGAGCGACCAGCCGTAGAGCGTCTGCGGGCCACCGTGGATCTCGAGCACGAGCGGTTTGGGGCTGCCCGGTGCCGTCCCCGCGGCGGGCAGGAACCAGCCCTGGATCCGTCGTTCGTCGGCTTCGTGCCAGCGAGACTGCGGCTCGACCAGCTCGATGTCGGCCCAGGCCTCGCCCATCAGGTCGGTCAATCGGTGGCCGACGATGCGCGCGCCATCCATGAGTGGTTCCGCAGGCAGGTCGTGGACCACGATGTCTGCGGCACGCGTGGCGGTCACGCATGCCGATGCCACCCGGGCGCCGCCGGCGACGACGGCCTGATCGGCGCCATAGAGGAAGTGCCGGTCCTCGGTCAGACGCTCGATGCGGCGCGTCTCGACCTCCACCCGCCAGAGCTCGTAGGTGCCCTCGATGGGGGCAGCGAAGGTGATCCAGCGGCCATCGCCGCTCCAGTGGATGGCACTGCCCCCGGCGCCCAGCAGATCGGAATTCATGCCGGCATCGGCGAAGAGATCCGCGTCGGCGGTCAGGTCCTCGCCACGATCCTGCGGCGTCGCCCGGAAGCGCCAGACATCGCCGCGCGAGCCGGCCTTGGCCGGGTGCCGATGACCGACGACCGCGATCCAGCCACCGTCGGGGCTCCAGGCCGGGGCATCGAAGAGCTGCTCACCGCGACCGGCCGTGATGCGCTCGACGCGTCCGCCATCCGAGGGCACGACATAGACGTCCTGCTGAAAGGTCAGGTCGGCATCCCGATGACGACTGGAGATGAAGGCGATGCGTAAGCCATCGGGGCTCCAGCGGGGCTGGCCATCATCGGCCGGACCGGACGTCAAGCGGCGCGCTGCGCCCGACTCGAGATCGATCCGCCACAGCTGACCCGGGCGATCGTAGGTGAAGCCGGCGCCGTTGAGCTCGTAGAAGAGCCGGTCGATCTGGCGGATGTCCGGGTCGGGGACGGCCTCTGGTGCTTTGCGCGGCTCCGGCACCTCGGTCAAGGCGGCGCTCACGACGCACAACGAGCGGCCATCGGGGCTCCAGGCGATGTCGGAGACATCGCGCGGCAGCCGCGTGACCTGGCGTGCTTCACCGCCGTCCATGGGCAGCAGCCAGACCTGCGTGCCGCCTTCCTTGGGTGCCTCGACAGCGGCCGGACGATCGGCGGCACCAGCTGCCTGGAAGACGGCGGCGCGGTCGCTCAGGAAGGCCAGGCTGCGTCCATCGGGGCTCCAGCGTGGCGCGGTGTCGCTGCGTCGGCCGAGGGTCAACGGACGCGCCGGGGTCGAACCGTCGGCGGCCACGATCCACAGCGCGTACCGATAGCCGTCGAGCTTCGGTGCGCTGGAGCGGACCGTGAAGACGACCTGCGACCCGTCCGGCGACAGACGGACCTGGGTCGGGACGCGCAGGTCGAACAGATCATCCGGGCGCGGCGCGCGCGTCATAGGGTCACCTCGAGCGGAAAGGGCTGTGGTGGTCCAGTCTACCGGCGCGATGGTGGGCCCGGCAGGCTGGCTACGGCGGTCGGTCCGGATGTCGGATGGGACCGGCTGCGAGGGTCACACGCGACCGGCTGGTCGTATCCTGCGGCGGTGCCAACGCCCGCGGGCCAGCGATCGCTCGAGCTCGACGCCCGCCTGCCGCTGCCGCCCGACGACCTGCGTCCGATGCTCTCGAGATCGGCCCGCCAGCTGACCATCGATGACGACCGGGTCGTCGACCCGACCTGGGGCGGGCTGCGCATCCTCGCCTCGGCCCAGCGCGGGCACGTCCGACTGTCCGTCGGTGCCGACGACGTCGCCCATCGATTCCCCGACGTCGTCGCCTCCCTGCGTTCCCTCGATCTGCCCGGCGCGGTCCTCGACGGTGAGATCGTGGTGCCTGGGATGGTCGGCCGCGCCACCGCCGATGCCGTCCGTCGTCGCGGAGCCGTCCGTCCAGCCACGCTCGTGGTCAGCGACCTGCCCTGGCTGGCCGGCCGGCTCCTGCTGGCCGAGGCACTCGAGCGGCGTCGGGAGCGGCTGGCCGAGCTGGCCATCGCGGCGCCTTCGGTCGTCGTCCTGGAGCCCGCCCGTGGCGCCGCCGCCGTCCTCCAGCTCATCGCCCTGCACGGCCTCGTCGGTGTGGTCGCCAAGCGCGCCGACTCTCCCTACCTGCCCGGCATGCGCAGTCGTCTCTGGACACTCATCCGGGTCGCAGACGTCATGGCCGACGGCGCGGCTGGATCGGGCGTCGTCCTCGAAGGCGCGGCGCCGGACGGGGTTCATGTCCCGTCTCGCCCGGACATCGCGCTCCTCCGGACGTTGCCGTTCGACGAAGACGCCTGAAGGCGCCTAGCATCGCGTCGTGAGCTCCTACGTCACAGGCGGCGAATACCTCTCCCCGCTGCGTATCCACGCCGACCGGGCCGAAGGCCGTCTGGAGATCGACTGGTCGGACGGCCACCGGACGGTCTACGACGGTCTCACGCTGCGCTGGCTCTGCCCCTGCGCCTATTGTCGCGGCGAGGCCGGGCTGCCCGGCTGGCTCGACTCCGCACCGACCCTCAGCGCTGACCAGACCCGGCTCGTCGACATCCAGCTGGTCGGTCAGTATGCGGTCTGCCCGACCTGGGGCGACGGACATCACACCGGCTACTACACCTTCGAACGCCTGCGGGCCGACTGTCCGTGCGAGGAGGACACGGCGCTGCGCGCGGCGGCGCCGCACGCCGACCATCGCTGAGACCGGTTCGGGCGCAGCCGCGCAGCAGGTCCCACGTTGCGGACTGACCGAAGGGTCATGGACGACGTCGGACGCGAGCGCGGTACGATGAAGCCAAGCAGCCCCGTCCACGAGGCCCGACACCGACCCCTGATGACCGCCATCCGCCCGCCTGCGACTCGACGTCGACCGCGTCCGATCGACCCGCCGGCCATCCCCTACATCAACCGCGAGCTCTCGTTGCTCGACCTGAACGCGCGCGTCCTGCACGAGGCGACCGATGAGCGCAACCCGCTGCTGGAGCGGGTTCGCTTCCTGTCGATCGTCTCGGGCATCCTCGACGAGTTCTTCCAGATCCGCGTGGCGGGCCTCAAGCAGCAGGTCGAGGCAGGACATTCGAAGCTCGGGCCGGACGGACGCAGCGCTGCCGAGACGCTGTCCGAGGCACGACGCAAGGTGCTCGACCTGATCGTCGAGCACACGCTGGCCTTCAACAAGGTTCGCGAGGCGATGGCCGAGCAGGGCATCACCATCGTGCGCTACGACGAACGACCCGAGCGCCACCTCGAGCTGCGACGGATGTTCATCGACCAGATCTTCCCGGTCCTGACGCCGCTGGCCGTCGACCCTGGCCATCCCTTTCCGTACATCAGCGATCTGTCACTCTCCCTCGCGGTGACCGTGCGCGATCCCGAGACGGGCGAGCGAGACTTCGCCCGCATCAAGGTCCCCGAGGTCCTGCCGCGCATGGTCGAGGTCGGCGTTCGGACCTACATGCTCCTGGAGCAGATCATCGCGGCCAACCTCGATGCGCTCTTCCCGGGCATGGAGATCGTCGAGCACCATCTCTTCCGAGTGACCAGGAATGCCGACCTGGCGATCGAGGAGGACGAGGCGGATGACCTCCTGCTGGCCATCGAGGAGGAGCTCCGGCGGCGACGGTTCGGCGAGGCGGTGCGCCTCGAGGTCGAGCGCTCGATGCCGACCGAGACGCGGTCGATCCTGCGGCGTGGCCTGGGCGTCGGCCCCGAGGATGTCTACGAGATCTCGGGCATGCTCGATCTGCGGGCGCTGGAGACGATCGCCGACCTCGAGATCCCCGAGCTGCAGCGCGAGCCCTGGCACCCGGTCGTCCCCGCGCGGCTGCTGCCGCACGACGAGGACGAGGAGGCAGACGTCTTCGCCGCCATCCGCACCGGCGACCTGCTCGTCCACCACCCGTATGAGTCGTTCGTCGGCTCCGTCCAGCGCTTCATCGAGCAGGCGGCCAGCGATCCAGACGTGCTGACCATCAAGATGACCCTCTACCGGACGACGGGCGACTCACCGATCCTCAAGGCGCTCATCCGGGCCGCCGAGAACGGCAAGCAGGTCGTCGTCCTGGTCGAGATCAAGGCCCGTTTCGACGAGCAGGCGAACATCGTCTGGGGCCGCACGCTGGAGCGCGCCGGCGCCCACGTCGTCTACGGCCTGGTCGGCCTCAAGACCCACTCCAAGACGGCGCTCGTCGTGCGCCGCGAGGGCGGCGGCCTGCGTCGCTACGTCCACATCGGGACCGGCAACTACAACCACAGGACCGCACAGGCTCTACGTCGACTTGGGCATGCTGACCTGCGACGACGAGATCGGCGCCGATGTGACCGACCTCTTCAACTTCCTGACCGGACTCTCCCGCCAGCGCCGCTTCCGCCGGCTGCTGATCGCACCGGTCAGCCTGCGGCCGCGCATCGAGGAGCTCATCGAAGGTGAGATCGAGCGCCAGGCGTCGGATGCTGATGGCGCCATCACCATGAAGCTCAACGCGCTCGTCGATCCGGGCATCATCGCTGCCCTCTGCCGTGCCAGTCAGGCGGGCGTGCCAGTGGATCTCATCGTGCGGGGTGCCTGCGCCCTCCGGCCGGGCGTCAAGGACGTCAGCGAGGGGATCCGCGTCCGTTCCATCATCGGCCCCTTGCTCGAGCACTCTCGGATCCTGCGCTTCGGACAGGGCGAGCGGACGACGCACTGGATCGGCTCGGCCGACATGATGGATCGCAACCTCGACCGCCGCGTCGAGGCCGTGGCGCCGGTCCTCGACCCCGTCAGCAAGGGCCGCCTCGATCACATCCTCGAGGTCATGCTGGCCGACGACCGACGAGCCTGGGAGCTTGGTCCCGACGAGCGCTGGCAACGGGTCGAGTGGCGACTCGAGAACCCCACGGGCCTCGACACGTTCGAGGTCTTCAAGCAGGAAGCCCTCTCCGCGGGCGCGACGGAGGTGGCATGACGGGGAGCCCGGTCGAGATCGAGCTCAAGTACGGGGTGCGCGATCCGGAGGCCGTCGAGCGCCTGCTCGAAGGCGATCGCCTGGGCGACCTGGTGGTCGGACCGTGGGGCACGGTCGAGGTCGTCGATCGCTACATCGACACCGCCGACCTGCGTCTCGAGACGGAGGGCTGGAACGCCCGGCTGCGGACGACCGAGGCGGGCACCAGCCTGGACCTCAAGTCGCTCGATGACGTGGCCGTCGAGCCCGAGGCCGGCCGACGACCCCAGGGCGCGTCCCTGCGCCGTCGGATCGAATGGAGTGGCCCAGCGACGGAGCACCTCGATCCGAGCGAATGGCCGGAATCGGGAGCTCGCGCGAGGCTCGCCGCGCTGGCGGCCGATGCTCCGCTCGAAGAGCGATTCACGCTCCGTCAGACCCGTCGCGAGCGTGAGCTGAGGGGCACCAGCGGGTGGGCGATCCTGAGCCTCGACGACGTCAAGGTGGAACACGATGGGCGGCCGATCGGTCGTTTCGGCGCCCTGGAGATCGAGATGAAGGGCGGCGACGACAAGCTGCTCGACAGCGTGGCCGAGCTGCTGGAGTCGAGCGGCGTGGTCGAGGATGCGCCGGCCTCGAAGCTGGAGGCCGCCTTGACGATGCTGGCTCGCGCCGGCATCGACGTCCCATCGGCCTACACGCCGGCGCTCGTCGAGCCGACCCCGGCCGAGATCGATGATGAGGTCGCGGCGTCCGATGTCGAGGACCTCTCGGACGCGAGCGCCGGCGATGGCATCTCCGATAGCCTGATCGGCGTCGACGCTGGTCGCCGTCGCGATGGGGAGCGCGATGATGTTCCGACGATCGACCCTGCCTCGACGATGGAGGATCTGGCGAGCCCGGAGATCGGAGGCGTGGACCTCGAGGCAGCGCTCGAGCGCAGCGCCGGCGCCGACCGCGAGGACGCTGCGGTCGATCGGCTGTTGACAGCCGAGCTGTCGACCCTGGGCACGGCCCACAGCGACGATGACCTGCCGGTCGTCGACGAACGTTCGCCCGACGAATCGGAACAGACGGACACGGGCGACAGTGTCGACGCGGGCGAGGAAGCAGCCGCCCCAGCGGCCAAACCAGAGCCGCGCCTGGTCACCGGCCGGACACCTGGGGTCGTCGGCGGCGACCCCTTGGCTGAGGCCGGCCGGAAGATCCTGCGCTTCCATTTCGCGCGCATGCTCGAGCGCGAAGCCGGCACCCTCAGCGGCGAGGACATCGAGGACCTGCATCGGATGCGTGTCGCGACACGCCGGATGCGGGCGGCCTGGCGGCTCTTCGGCGACGCGTACAAGCCAAAGGCCGAGCGCCGCTACGTCCGCGAGCTGCGAACGGTGGCCAACAGCCTGGGCGCGGTGCGCGACCTCGACGTCCTGCTGGAGAACCTGGCCGCCTACGTCGCGCTGCATCCCGCCGAGGAGGGTGCCGCACTCGAGCCGCTGGCCAGCGCCTGGCAGGAGCAACGCGAGACGGCTCGCCGGAACATGGCGGCGATGCTCGACTCCGGCACATACCGGCACTTCGTGGACGACTACCTCGCCTTCGTCGAGACCGACGCCGCGGCCGCTCGGGCCGTCGAGGCCACCCAGCCCAGCCGCGTTCGCGACACGGCCACCAGCCGTATCTGGGGCGCCTACGAGCAGGTCCGAGCCTATGACGCGACGCTGGCCTGGGCGGACGTGGCGACGATCCATCAGCTGCGCATCGCCTCGAAGCGGTTGCGCTACTCGCTCGAGTTCTTCCGCGAGGTGCTCGGGCCGGACGCCGGTCCGCTGATCGAGCGTGTGACGCGACTCCAGGATCATCTCGGCCTGCTCAACGATGCCGACGTCGCGGCCCGACTCGCCCGTGAGTTCCTCGTCGCCTCCGCGGCCAGGCTGGCACCGCCGACGATCGAGGCGGTCGGACGCTATCTCGGTGCCCGCGACCGCGACGTGGCCCGGCTCCGACGTTCGCTGCCCGCCGCCTGGCGCCCGCTGGCGGCCGAGAGCTTCCGGCGCGCGCTCGGACGGGCCGTCAGCGCGCTCTAGGCAGGCGCGGCACCCGCGGCGAGGCGAGTCAGCCCGCGTCCGGCCAGCCGGCGGTCAATGCGGTCAGCTGTGAGCGCCAACCCGGGCCCGCGTGCCGCAGGGCCAGGACCGCACCTTCACGCAGGCTCGCTTCGCTGACCTCGACGGTCTCGAGCTCGTAGCGCTCCATGAACGCCAGCACCAGCGCCGCGCCGGCCGGCAGCAGGCGGGCCCGAGTCGGGGTCAGGCGATAGCGCTCGGCCAGCACGGCGCTTGGCGTTCGGTCGATCTCGTGGATCGCCTGTTCGACGCCGACCCGCGGCACGGCCGTGTCCGGCGCCGCCGGGTCACCGCCCCTGACCCCGGCCACCACCCGAGCGACGTTCGTGGCGCTGCCACCGACGAAGACCGCGCGCGACGGATGGCCACGCGGCGCGGCGGCCAGGAGCTCGCGGGCCCGTATCGCGAGCTGCTCTCGATCGGCCGGCATCGGCGGGTCGGCCGGCTCGCAGGCCTGGGTCAGTCGGCTGGAGCCGGTCGCGATGATGAACGTCCGAGGCGGGACGCCCGGACCCTGGACGATGGCTTCCGTCGAGCCGCCGCCGATATCGACGACCAGGAGCGGCGCCTCGACCGGCGCCCCGCCGGTCACGCCGAGCAGGGTCAGCTCGGCCTCGTCGGCATGATCGAGGACCACGATGGGCACGCCGATCCGGCCCAGGACCATCTCGGAGACCTCGTCGGCATCCGTCGCCCGACGGAACGGTTCCGCCCCCAGCAGGAGCAGCTCGTTGGCATGCCATCGGCGGGCCGTGGTAGCGAAGCCCTCGAGCGTCTCGACGAGTGCGGTGCGCGCCGCGAAGGGCAGCCGCCCATCGCGATCGACGATGCCGCCCAGGCCGAGCAGGGCGCTCTCGTCGGCCAGAGGCGTGACCGTGTGGTCGCCAACCAGCGCCACCAGCAGGTGAGCCGTGTTGCTTCCGATGTCGACGGCCGCGATGACCTCAGGCGCCTGCACACCTCAAGGATGACAGGGCCCGCGACGGATGCGGGGGCCAGGTCGAGGCCGGCCGCCGCTGGCGAAGCCGGGCGCCGAACCTGGCGCCGTTCAGCCGGCCGCCTTGCCTCGCGCTCCGCGGCGTGGTCGCGGCCGACCTCGGGCTGCGCGCGACCGGCGCCGGCTCGGCTGAGGTACCGGACGTGGACTCCACCGCTGTCGCTTGCGCCGGGGCGCGACGCCCCGTCGTTCGGCGGCGCACGGCTGGCTTCTTCGCCGCGGTGGTCGTGGCGCGAGGTCGCGACGGCGTCCCCGCCCTTCGGGCTGCGGCGAGATCCGACCGGATCGCGGCCACGAGCGCGTTGACGGCGGCCTGGAGCTCTTTGGCGGTGACCAGCTGCTCCTCGAGCTCGGCGACCTTCTTGAGGCGCTTCTTCTCGGCCTTGGCGGCCTTGGCGGCCGCCTTCTTGGTCGCCTCGGCGGCGGCCCTGGCCGCGGCCCGCTCGGCCTTGGAGGGCTTTGGAGCGGGCGCGTCGGCCGCCCCGGCAGCGGCTTCGCCGCCTGACTTGTGCTTGGCCATCTCGAGGAGCTCCTTGTCGGTGGGCACCGTGCCGGACCCTTGCTCGTCCGGGACGCGCAGTATCCCACCCTCCGACGCGTACCAAGCCATGGCGCATCGTTAACACGCCGAACACGACAAGAAAATGGTGCGTTGACGCACGCAGCCGAGACTGCGGGCCATGAACCACACGATTCGCACCACGACCCTGCCCCGCCGCGCCCGTCTCGCTGGCCTTGCGGCAGCCAGTCTCATGCTGGTCAGCGCCTGCGCCACCGGGGGGAGCTCGCCAGCCGCGAGCACGGGGACATCATCCGAGCCAACCCCGACGACGGCAGCGTCCGGGGCCGCGGGCCTCGAGGGCACCATCGCCATCTCGGGCTCATCGACGGTCCAGCCCATCACGTCGGCCATCGCGGAGGCCTTCAACGGCACCAATCCTGACGTTGCGATCTCGGTCGACGGACCGGGCACCGGTGACGGCTTCAAGCTCTTCTGCGCCGGGTCGATCGACATCAGCGACGCCTCGCGCACGATCAAGGACGAGGAGGCCGCGCTGTGCAAGACGGCCGGCATCGACTACATCGAGCTCAAGATCGCCATCGATGGCATCTCCGTGCTGACGTCGACGGACAACACCGCGGTCGCCTGCCTGTCGTTCGCCGACTTGTACGCGCTCATCGGCGAGCAGTCCAAGGGCTTCAAGACCTGGGCCGACGCGCAGCCACTGGCCAAGGAACTCGGCTCGAACACGACGTTCCCGAGTGGCTCCCTCGACATCTTCGGTCCCGGCGAGGAATCGGGCACCTACGACAGCTTCATCGAACTGGCCCTCAAGACGATCGCCGTCGCCCGAGGTCAAACGGGCACGGCCACCCGCCCCGACTACACCTCGTCGGCCAACGACAACGCGATCATCGATGGCATCGCCAATTCGGCGACCTCGCTGGGCTGGGTGGGCTTCGCCTATGCCGAGGAGAACAAGGACAAGGTCGGCGAGATCGCCGTCTCCAAGGACCCCAACGGCACGTGCGTGTCGCCGAATGCCGAGACGATCGCGAGCGGCGAGTATCCGCTGTCGCGTGCCCTGTACATCTACGTCAACAAGGCCAAGCTCGCCGACAACGCCGCCCTGGCGCCGTTCGTCGACTACTACCTGGCTGATGGCACCATCTCGACGGCACTCGAGACGGTCCCCTACATCAACCTCGCGCCAGAAGAGCTAGCCAAGACCGTGGCGACCTGGACCGGCAGCCACTGATCGTCGTCTTGGATACGTCCTCTTCCCTCCGAGGCCGGACTCCCATCCTGGGTCTCGGCCTCGCCCTCCTGCCGGTGACGCGAGGCCAAGCTGACCGATGACCGCGAGCTCAGGCGCGATACCCGTCGCGCCACGGCCGCACCTGACGGGGTCGCCCACGCGACGCCGCAACGAGCGGATCGTGCGTTCCGTCTTGTTCCTTGCGGCGCTCGTATCGATCCTCATCTCCGCGTTCATCGTCCTGAGCATCATCGGTCAGGCGTTCAGCTTCCTGGCCCAGATCGACCTGTCCCAGCTGACCGCCGAGGGGTGGTTCCCACGTCGCGGCCTGTTCGGGATCTCGACGCTCATCGTCGGATCGCTCCTGGTGACCGGCATCGCCATCGTCATCGCAGCACCGGTCGGCATCGCGTCCGCGATCTACCTCGCGGAGTACTCCGGTCCGCGGACACGCGGCATCGTCAAGCCCATCCTGGAGATCCTGGCAGGCATCCCGAGCGTCGTGCTCGGTTTCTTCGCGCTCACGGTCATCACGCCAAAGGTCATCCAGGTCTTCTTCCCGACTGCCAACGGCTTCAACCTGCTGGCGGCCGGCATCGGCGTCGGCATCCTGACCATCCCGCTCATCGCGACCATCTCGGAGGACGCCATGCGCGCCGTGCCTCACTCGCTCCGGGAGGGGGCCTACGGCCTGGGCGCACGGCGCGCCACCGTCAGCCTGCGCATCGTGGTACCGGCGGCCATCTCGGGCATCGTGGCCGCGCTCATCCTCGGCATCTCGCGCAGCATCGGCGAGACGATGGTCGTGGCGCTCGCGGCGGGCGCGTCCGGTGGCACGCTGTTCACGACGAACGTCCTGGGACCCGGCCAGACGGTGACCGCCGCGATGGCGGCCCTGGCCACGGGCTCCGACCAGGTGACTGGCAACACGGCGGCCTTCCAGAGCCTCTTCTTCCTGGGCCTGATGCTCTTCCTGGCGACCCTCGGCCTGAACGTCCTCGGCGACGCCTTCGTGCGTCGGACGCGGCAGCGCTACTGAGCCGCGCGATGACCACCGTCGCACCGCCCGTATCAGCCCAGGCGGCCACCTCGATCCCACTTGGTGAGCACCGCCGGAACGTGGGCGGCCTGACGTTTCACGTGCTGCTGCTCATCGCACTGCTCTTCTCGCTGGGCGTGCTCGCGACGCTCGTGATCAGCGTCCTGATCGGCGGTCTGCCGGTCCTCATGGAGCGCGGGCTCGACTTTCTGACCAGCCCGACGTCGGCCAACCCGAACAAGGCCGGCGTCGTGCAAGGCATCATCGGCTCGCTCATCATGACCGCGATCGTGGCCCTGGTCGCCATCCCGCTGGGCATCATGACCGCCATCTACCTCGAGGAGTACGCGCCCGCGAGCCGGCTCTCGCGCTTCATCGACATCAACATCCGCAACCTGGCCGGCGTGCCCTCGATCGTCTACGGCCTCCTCGGCTTCACGGTCTTCGTGACGGTCCTGGCACCAGTGACTGGCGGCACGACCATGCTGTCGGCAGGGCTGACGCTTGCCGCACTCGTGCTGCCCATCGTCATCATCGCCTCGGCCGAGGCTATCCGGTCGGTGCCGCACGAGCTTCGCGAAGGTGGCTACGGGATCGGCGCCTCGCGCTGGCAGGTGACCCGAGAGCTCGTCCTGCCGGCGGCCATGCCGGGGATCCTGACGGGTACCATCCTGGCCCTCGCGCGGGCGATCGGCGAGACGGCTCCCCTGCTGCTCGTGGGCGCGGTGCTGGGCTACTTCTCGAGTGGTAGCCAGGGGCCCCTCGAGCAGCTGTTCGGCAAGTTCACGGCCTTGCCGACCCTCATCTACGACTGGGCTCGGCGCCCCCAGAGCGAGTTCAGGGACCTGACCTCGGCCGCTATCATCGTGTTGCTGGTGATCACGCTCTTTGCCACCGCGGTCTCCATCTACCTCCGCAACAGGTACCAGAAGAGATGGTGATGCAAGAGGACCTGACGGTGACGCACGACGACCCGATGGTCGCGCCCAGCGAGGCGCCAGGGCACGGTTCCGCGACGATGACATCACCGCGACTCTCGCCCGAGGTCTTCGGGGCGGCTGTGGCCGTCGAGCCCATCATCAGACTCGTGGACGTCTCCATCTGGTACGGGCTCTTCCGGGCCGTGCGCGGCTTCTCGGCGGAGATCCCGGCCAATCGGGTGACGTCCCTCATCGGTCCGTCGGGCAGCGGGAAGTCCACGTTGCTCCGGTCGATCAACCGCATGAACGACCTGATCCCTGGCGCCCGATTGGAGGGTGGCGTCCTCTATCACGGACAAGACCTCTACGGCGCCGGCATCGATGCGGTCGAGGTTCGTCGGCGCATCGGCATGGTCTTCCAGAAGCCCAACCCATTCCCCAAGTCCATCTACGACAACGTCGCCTTCGGCCCGCGGCTGAGCGGCTTCAAGGGAGACCTCGACGGGCTCGTCGAGACCAGCCTCCGCCGCGCCGCGCTGTGGGACGAGGTCAAGGACAAGCTCAAGTCGTCCGGCCTCGCACTCTCGGGCGGCCAGCAGCAGCGCCTGTGTATCGCCCGCGCCATCGCCACCGAGCCAGAGGTCATCCTGATGGACGAGCCGTGCTCGGCGCTGGACCCGCGGGCCACGCTCCAGATCGAGGAGCTGATGCGGGATCTCAAGGAGCGCTACACGATCGTCATCGTGACCCACAACATGCAGCAAGCGGCACGCGCATCGGACCGCACCATCTTCATGACTATGGGCGAGGATCGGGCCGGCTACGTCGTCGAGGCCGACGAGACGAACCGCATCTTCACGCAGCCGGCCAACCAGCTGACCGAGGACTACGTGTCGGGACGCTTCGGATGAGCGAGCTCGAACGGGGCTCCGGCGCCGTGCCCGTCGAGGCCAGCAACGAAGGGCCCAGCCACGAGCCCTCGCCGCGGGCCGACATCGCGCGCTCGCCGCTCGACCGGGAGATGCGCGAAGCCAAGGATGGCGTGCTGCGCATGGGCTCGATGGTCGAGATCCAGATTCGCAAGGCCCTCGAGGCACTCGTCGCGCACGACGAGGCGGCGGCCACGGCGGTCATCATCGGCGACCGGCGCATCAACGAGGTCCAGGTCGAGGTCTCCAACGTCATCACCACGGCCATCGCGACCCAGGGTCCGGTCGCGCGCGACCTGCGCTTCCTGCTGACGCTCGACCACGTGACCTACGAGCTGGAGCGGATGGGCGACCACGCATCGTCGGTCGCCAAGCAGGCCCGCAAGCTGGCGCCCTTCCCTCCGCTCAAAGGCTATGTCGACCTGCCCCGCCTGGCCTCCCTGGTCGCCGATCAGGTCAGAGGCATCCTCCATGCGCTGGTCGACATCGACGTCGAGCGCGCTCGAACGGTGGCAGCCGTCGATGACGAGATCGACACCCTCTATCACCACATCTTCGATCAGGTCGTCGAGCTCATGCGCGCGAACCCCGACAACGTCGATCGTGGCACGCGCATCCTCTTCGCCGCGCATTACCTCGAGCGCATCGGCGACCGGGTCACGAACATCGCCGAGGACATCGTCTTCCTGGCCTCAGGGCAGATCGAGGACCTCAACCCCTGACGACGACCGCTCGACCCGCTCGTGTCCTGTTCGCCTGCGTGGCGAACTCGGCACGGAGCCAGATGGCCGAGGCCCTGCTGGCCGCTCGGGGCGGCGCCAGCTTCACGCCGGCCAGCGCGGGTGTCGTGGCCAGCCGCGTCCACCCGCTCACGATCGCGGTCCTGGCGGAGCTGGGGATCGACTGGTCAAGGGCCACCTCGAAGGCGCTGGCGCCGATGCTCGAGCACGACTGGGACCTGGTGGTGACGGTCTGCGATGAGGCGGTCGAGGCCTGCCCCTACATCCCGCCACCGACCCGCGTCCTGCACTGGTCGTTCGACGACCCGGCTGCCGCGACCGGCAGGCGACGCGCAACGGCTGACGACCTTTCGACGCGTTCGCGACGAGATCGCCACGCACATCGATGCCCTCGTCGAAACGGAGACGCGATGACCGAGCTGCTCATGCTGCGCCACGCCCACGCCGGCGATCCGATGGCCTGGACCAAGTCCGACGACATCCGACCGCTGTCCAAGAAGGGCCGCGACCAGGCGGCCCGCATGGCCACCTTCCTGGCTGCGAGCCGGGGTCCGGCCCGACGTCATCGTCTCCAGCCCGAAGGCCCGAGCGATGCAGACGGCCACGCCAGTCGCCGACGAGCTGGGCCTGAAGGTGCGAGTCGACGAGCGCCTGGCCGAACCCTTCGGCCTGGCCGAGATCGAGGCGTTGCTCGTCGACCTGGGCGACCCGGAACGCCCGATGCTCGTGGGCCACGATCCTGACTTCACGTCGCTCGTTGCCGTCCTCTGCCACGCGCCATCGGTGCCCATGCGCAAGGGAGCCCTGGTGCGCATCGACGCGCCACGGCCACTGTGTCCCGGGTGCGGCACGCTGCGCTGGTTGGTGCCGCCGGAGCTGCTGCCCTAGCGACTAGGCGGGCAGGACCGGCAGCCGCCGTCCCGCCAACGCCTCGCCACGAGCGCGGTCGAGCGCCGTGCCCGGGCTGGCCGGGGTCAGCTCGCGTGCCAACCGAGCCAGCCGCTCGACAGCGGCGGGCTCGAGGGCGTAGTAGATCCAGGTGCCCCGCCGCTCTGCGGTCACGACACCCGCCTCTCGCAGGACGCGCAGGTGGTGGGAGACCGTCGGCTGCGATCGGTCGATCCCGACGGTCAAGTCGCAGGCACACGTCTCCAGTTCGACGGCCAGCTGGCGCACGATGGCCAGGCGCATCGGATCGGCCAGCGCGTGGAGCAGCCGCGCATCTGGATCGGCCTCTCGTGTCACCCCGCTATAATATCCATCATCGTCTATATTGACAACTATCAATACAGCCAGTAGGGTCACCGGCATGACGAATGTCATCATCGCCGGGATCGTGGCCGGCCTCGGTGTCGCCATCCCGGTCGGCGCCATCGCCGTCCTGATCATCGAGACCACGGTTCGCCATGGCTTTCGTGTCGGCTGGGCCGGTGGCGCGGGGGCCGCCACGGTCGATGGCGGCTACGCGCTGCTGGCCGCGTTCTTCGGCACCGCTGTCGCCGCCGTCCTTGCGCCCTGGACGGTGCCTCTGCAGCTCATCTCCGTCGGGCTCCTGGTTGCCATCGCGATGCGTGGGCTGTTGGCATTGCGCCGGCCGCCCGAGGCGGACATCGGGCAAGACCCGCCGACGATGCGCCGCGCCTACCTGCTGATCCTCGGCTTGACCGCCATCAACCCGCTCACCGTCACCTACTTCGTGGCGCTCATCCTGGGATTGCCGTCGCTTGCCCAGGACCCCGGCTCCCGCGTCGTCTTCGCGGCCTCGGCGTTCGCCGCCTCGCTGGCCTGGCAAACGTTCATCGCCGGTGTCGGGGCCGTCGTCCATCACACAGCGTCGACGCGGATCCGGACCCTGACCTCGATCCTCGGCAGCCTGATCATCCTGGGCCTGGCCGGGCTGATCCTCGTCGACCTCGTCCAGTCATAGCCATGTCAGCCAACGCCCTGCCATCAAGGCGCGGGCGAGGAGCAGAAGGAGCACCGACCATGACCACCATCCCGACCGCCGCCGACGAGCTGACCGAGTCCGTCCGAAGTCACTACGCCCGCACCGCCTTGAGCGTGCTCGAGTCGAGCGACGCGACGGCAGCTTGCTGTGACGATGGCTGCTGTGGCGGCACGGACGCTCGATGGGGCGCCACCCTCTACGACCTCAGGGATCGCACGTCGCTGCCCGATGCCGCGGTGCTGGCCAGCCTCGGCTGCGGGAACCCGACCGCGATCGCCGACCTGCAGGAAGGCGATCGCGTCCTCGACCTGGGTTCCGGAGGCGGCATCGATGTCCTGCTCTCGGCCCAGCGTGTCGGCTCGGCCGGGCGTGCCTTCGGCCTCGACATGACGGACGAGATGCTCGCACTCGCCCAGCGCAATGCCGCCGACGCCGGAGCCACGAACGTCGAGTTCCTGAAGGGGCGCATCGAGGCCATCCCACTGCCCGCGGGATCGATCGACGTCGTCATCAGCAACTGCGTCATCAACCTCTCCGCCGACAAGCCGGCGGTCCTGGCCGAGATGGCGCGCGTCCTGCGGCCCGGTGGACGGATCGGCATCAGCGACGTCGTCGCCGACGACGCGCTCGAGCCCGAGGAGCGCGCGCGGCGCGGCAGCTTCGTCGGCTGCATCGCCGGCGCACTCTCGTTCCACGAGTATCGGCACGGCCTCGAGGCCGTCGGCTTCGCCGACATCGCGGTGACGGCGACGCACGCCGTGGCCGACGGGATGTGGTCGGCCATCATCACCGCCGTTCGGGCCTGATCCCTCGGACCTCTGTGGCGGATCCCCGGGGCCCCGCCTGGCTAAGGGGCTCCATCCAGCGGGCGACCCTCGACGCAGACCACCTGGACGCCGAGCCGCTCCAGGCGTCGAACGGTCACCTCGCGACGGACCGTGAAGGCGGCCAGCTCGAGCCCGGCCTCGCGGACGATCCGCACCGAGCTCGGGCTGATGGACCGCCACTGAGCGGCGATCCCGCGGCACCCGAGCGACCGGGCGCGCTCGACGACGCCGGCGTCGAGCCAGTCGCTGTTCAGCCAACGCGGCCACCGGGGGAGGCGTCGCGCGACCGCGACCAGGGCATCGGGCAGGTAGGACGACACCACGGCATCGGCAGGCTGAGGTCCTCGTGCCGCCTCGAGCAGGCGCGCGACCGTCGCGTTTGGCGTGACCTTCAGCTCGACGTCGAGGAACGCCGTCGACGGCAGGGCGGCGAGCACATCGGCCAGCGTGGGCACCCCGTAGCTCGCGAGGACGCCCGTTTCGGCCCCGACGACCGGGCCGTCGACGCCCTGGACACGCGTCAGCGACGGATCATGGATGACGACCGGCGTTCCGTCGGCGGCCAGGTGGACGTCGAACTCGAGCCCGTCGGAGCGAGCGGCCCGCGTGCCCGCGATCAGCGCCGCGAGGCTGTTCTCGGGCGCCGATCGCCAGTCGCCACGATGCGCCAGCCGCAGGATGCGCATCGGCGGCGTGCCCGATGACGTACCGGGCTCGACCGCCATCAGGCGCCGATCTCGAGCTCGGCCAGGATGCCTCGGTGGTCGGAGGGGAAGAGGGTCGGGTCATCGACATCCGGCCGATCGAAGGCCAGGCGGGCCGAGCGCACCCTGACCAGGGCGCTGACCCAGACATAGTCGAGGCAGCGAGGCTGGCCATCGGTGTCCATGGCCGGCGCCTGGAGCCCGGACGGCCAGGTCACGTCGGGCTCGGCGCCATTCGCCTCTCGATAGGCGGACCGGAATCCGCCGTCGATCATGCGGCCATAGGTCGGTTCGAGCGGATCGGCATTGAAGTCGCCGGTCACGATCGTGGCATCGGCAGCGGGCAGCCCCGACAGCCAGGTCAGCAGCGCATCGGCCTGCGCGGCCCGGATCTGGTCGTGCTCGTCACCGATCATGTGATGGAGGTGCGTGTTGACGAGGCGCACGTGCAGCCCGTTCCCGAGCTGCAGCTCGGCCCGGCCGGCGCTCCGTTCAAAGCCCAGTGCCAGGCGATCGGCGTCGTCCGCCGGCGCCAGCCCGTCGGCCATCGGACGGCGGACCAGGATGCTGTTGCCGGCCTCATCGGGCCGGTAGGCCCAGGCGCGCCGGATGGCATAGTGGCCTTCGCCCGAGGCTGCCAGCAGCCGGTCCTGCTGCATGACGTAGACCGCCTCCTGGAGCCCTGCGACGTCCGGCTGGAGCGCCGCGAACTCGGCCAGCAGCAGCGGCAGGCGCTCCGGCCAGCGGTCCGCCATGTTGAGGATGTTGAGGGTCAGGACTCGGAGCGTCGGCATCGTCGGACTCCCATGCGTCAGGCAGGCACGAGTCGGCGCTCGAGGTTCTCGACCTCGAACCTGGCCAGCTCTCGAGCGACGCGTTCGGCATCCCAGCCCAGGCGCTCGACCGCGATGGCGGCGACCGCCTCGGCAGCCTCGCGACCGAGGTCGGGCCCGAAGCCCAGCATCAGACGACGGAGCACGATGTCGCCGAGCGTCTGCGCCCACTCGACGCCGATGGCGTGGGCGACCTCGGCGCGCAGCGCATCGCCGACCGGCAGCAGCGGCAACGACCACCAGCCGTCGGCGTCGGCGATGGCGCTGACCTCGGCAGCGCGAGCGCCGTAGATCCGCCACAGGCGGTGGGCGTACGGGCCGGCGGCGGCCGTCGGCTCGGGCGGCAAGGCCAGCGAGCCGACATCGGTGTCCGCGAGCGCGTGTCGATCGCGTCGGTCGAGCAGCTCGTCGACGACTTCGGCGGCGATGGAACGCCAGGCGGTCAGCTTGCCACCGGCGACCGTCGTCAGGCCCGGTGCACCGTCGCGCGCGTGGTCCACCAGGAGATGCCGCCGCGAGACGCGGTTGGCGAGGCCCGACTCACGGACGAGCGATCGAACGCCGACGCTGCCCCAGAGCGGCTCCATGGCGTTCGACGCCGGCAGCACGCGGTTCGCGCCGCGCACGAGGTAGGCCACTTCTTCGGGCGTCACGCTGGCATCGTCCGGTCCACCGGGCACGTCGCGCTCGGTGGTGCCGATCATCGTCATGCCTTGCCAGGGGACCGCGAAACAGAGGCGCCGATCATCGGGATGCTCGAAGGCCACGGCATGCTCGGCCAGCCGCGGATAGACGATGTGGATGCCCTGGACGAGGCGCAGCAGCGGTCGAGCCTCGAGGCCCATGCCGGCCAGGGTCGCGTCCGCCCACGGGCCGGTGGCGTTGATGGTCCGCCCGGCCATGACCGTCGCCGAGACCCCATCCAGCGTGCCGCTGAGCTCGACACCGACGACCCGCCCGCCGCCGTCACGGCGCAGGCCCGTCGCGGCCGTGTGGTTGCGCACCTCGGTGCCGGCCTCCTGCGCGGCGCGCAGGGCGTCGAGCACGAGGCGCTCGGGCAGCTCGACCTGGGCGTCCCAGTAGAGCGCGGCCTCGCTCAGTCGATCCGTCGAGAGGCCCGGCTCGATGGCCGCCGCGGCGGTGCGGCTCATGAACCGGTGTCGCGGCATCGAGCGGCGTGGGGACAGCAGGTCGTAGAGCGTCAGGCCGGCCCGGAGGCGCAGTCGGTGCCAGAGCGGCTCGTGGTAGAAGGGCAGGATGAAGGGCAGCGGCGTGACCAGGTTGGGCATCCGTCGAAGCTGCCAGGCGCGCTCTCGCAGCCCCTCGCGAACGACGCCGATGTCGTAGTTGGCGAGGTACCGGAGGCCGCCGTGGATGAGCCGCGTGGAGCGGGCCGTGGTGCCCCAGGCGAAGTCTCGGCGCTCCACGAGCAGGGTCGACAGGCCGCGCCGCGAGAGCTCCTTGGCCACGCCTGCGCCGAGGATGCCGCCACCGATGACGACCGCGTCGACCCTGGACCCGTCGAGCCCGGCCACGCCCGAGGTCGTGACCCGGTCGACGCTCACCGCGGCCGGCTCCGTGTCCGCTCCACGGCGTCGGCCCAACGGGCACGCTCAGCGGCTCGACGGGCCGCCGGCATCGCTGGCTCGAACCGAGCTGGGGTACCGACCAGGGCCGACAGCTCGGCATCGTCCGCCCAGAGGCCGACGGCTCGACCGGCCAGCAGGGCGGCGCCGAGGGCCGTCGTCTCGGGGATGGCGGCTCGCTCGACGGGCCGGCCGAGCAAGTCCGCCTGGATCTGGAGCAGCAGGTCGTTGGTCGAGGCGCCGCCGTCGGCCCGCAACGTGGCAAGGTGCGGGGCGCCGCCGTTCTCCAGCGCCTCGACCAGATCGACGACCTGGTGAGCGATGGCGTCGAGGGTCGCACGAGCGAGATGGGCGCGGGTCGTGCCTGCAGTCATGCCCGTGATGGTGCCACGCGCCTCGGCATCCCAGTGCGGAGCTCCGAGACCGGCGAATGCCGGCACGAAGACGACGCCGGCGCTGTCGGGCACGGAGCCCGCCAACACCTCCACGTCGCCGGCGGCCTCGATGATGCCCAGGCCGTCTCGCAGCCAGCGGACGGCCGACCCTGCCACGAAGACGCTGCCCTCGATGGCATAGGCGACGTCGGCGTTGCCAGCGCCTGCGATGCGGCGCTGCCAGGCGACCGTGGCCAGCAGGCCGGCGGGCGGCTCGGGCACCATGGCGCCCGTCGTTTCGAGCAGGAAGCAGCCGGTGCCGTAGGTGTTCTTGGCCTCGCCGGGGCCCAGGCACAGCTGGCCGAAGAGCGCCGCCTGCTGGTCCCCGACCGCGGCTGCGATCGGGATCGGCGCGCCGAAGTGGGTCGGCTCGGTCATCCCGAAGCCGGCGTCGGTGGCTCGAACCTCGGGCAGCGCGGCCACCGGGATACCGAAGAGCTCGAGCTGCTCCGCCGACCAGGTCCTTGAGCCAAGATCCAGGAGGAGCGTCCGACTGGCGTTGCTGACGTCCGTGGCGAAGGTGCGGCCGCCGGTCAGTCGGTCGATGAGCCAGCTGTCGACGGTCCCCAGCTGCAGTGCACCGGCCCCTGCTCGCCGGCGACCATCGATCAGGTGGTCAAGCAGCCAGGCCATCTTCGTGGCGCTGAAGTACGGATCGAGGAGGAGCCCCGTCCGACCGCGCACGAGCGGCTCCAGCCCCTCCGCCCGGAGGGCTGCGCAGCGATCGGCGGTGCGGCGATCCTGCCACACGATGGCGGGCGCCAGGGGTCCCTCATCCGGGGCCCAGGCGATGGTCGTCTCGCGCTGGTTCGTGATGCCGATGGCGGCGATGTCGGCGGCCGCCAGGCCGGCCGCGGCCAGCGCCTCGCGACCCGCCCGGAGCTGCGTCTGCCAGATCTCGTCGGCATCCTGCTCGACCCAGCCCGGGGCCGGGAAGGTCGATGGCAGCTCGTGCTGTGCGCGCGCGATCGGCCGCGCATAGCGGTCGAAGACGATGGCCCGTGAGCTCGAGGTGCCCTGATCGAGGGCCAGGATATGACCGGCCCCGGTGGTCACGCGACCTCCGCCGGTTCGCGAGCCGGGATGGCGAAGGAGAAGGTGGCGCCCCGGCCCTCGATGCTCTCGACCCAGATCCTGCCGCCATGGGCCTCCACGATATGGCGGGCGATGGCCAGACCCAGGCCCGTGCCCCCCTTGCCGCGAACGCGCGCTTTGTCGACCTTGTAGAAGCGCTCGAAGACACGATCGAGGTCGGCTCGAGGGATGCCGGGTCCGCGATCCTCGACCGAGGCGACGACCTCGCCCTCGGCGGCGCGGGCGCTGACCGATACCCGAGCGCCAGGTGGCGAGAAGGTAACGGCGTTGTGGATGAGGTTGACGAGCACCTGGCCCAACCGGTCTTCGTCGCCGCGGATCCAGAGCGGCTCGGAGGGCACCTCGCCGACCAGAGTGACGTCCTGGCGCTCGGCGAACAGGGCCAGGCGTTCGACGCTGGCGCTGACCAGGAGGCCGAGGTCGACGTCGTCGAGGTAGAGCGGGGCGCTGCCCTGCTCGATCTTCGTCAGGTCCAGCAGCTCGCTGACCATCTGCGCCAGGTGGCTGGTCTCGACGTCGATCTTGCCGACCATGTCGTGGGCTCGATCCGAAGCGCCCACGTCATCCATCTCGCGCATCAGCGTCTCGGCCAGGAGCCGGACATTCGTGACCGGCGTGCGCAGCTCGTGCGAAAGGTTGTCGACGAACTCGGCCCGGATCCGCTGCAGCCGACGCAGCTCGGTGACGTCTTCGAGCACCAGCCAGACGCCGGCCGAGGGTGAGCGCCGGGCGCGCACGACGAGCCCGAGTCGCTCGCCCTCGCGCGCAGCCAGCTCGCCGTTAGCCGCGCCATCGTGGCGTGCCCGCTCCACGATGGCCTCGACACCATGATCGACGAAGGCCTCCATCGTCGTGCGGCCGACGAGGCCGCCTGGGCTGGCGCCCAGGAAGACGTGCGCCGCGTGGTTGGCGTGCTGGACCGTCATGTCGTCGGCGACACGGACGATGCCGACCCCGATGAGATCGAGCAGGAACGAAAGATCGCGTTCGCCGAGCTGCGCCCGAAAGGTCGCCTCGCGTTCGCGGTCGACGAGGGCCCGCGCGGCCGCCTCGAGGTCCTCACCCTCCGCTGCCCCGAGCGATTCGCGGATCCTCGCCAGCGTGGTGCCGCGTGAGATGGCCAGCCCGATCGCAACAGCCAGCGCGATCGCCATACCGCCCAGGAACAGGAAGAGCTCTGGACCCACGACTCGAAGTCTACGGGCCGCCGAGTGCGCGGCTCACGCCGGCGGGACGACGGGTACCATGTGGCTCGCACCGGCCGGGTCGCATCCCGCCCGCGCTCGGGCCAAGGAAAGTCGATCCATTCCCAATTCGGAGGCCGCATGCGGTTCCGCTTCATCCCGCGCGAGGAGCGCTTCTTCGACATGTTCGTCGAGGACGCCGCCAATGTCCTCGCCGCCGCTCGCCATCTCGAGGAGATGCTGCGCACCTATCAGGACGTGGAACAGCGAGCCAAGGAGATCTACGCCATGGAGCACCATGGCGACGAGCTCAGCCACGAGATCGGCAAGCGCCTCAACACGTCATTCATCACGCCCTTCGATCGCGAGGACATCCACGGCCTGATCAGCGGCCTGGATGACGTGCTCGACCTCATCGAGGAGGTCGCCGACACCTTCATCCTCTACAACGTCAGCGCGCCGACGCCGACCGCCATCCAGCAGGCCGCCATCATCACGCGGCAGTGCGAGCTGATCCATGAGGCGCTCACCAAGCTGCGCGACTTCCAGGGTCTGGAGACCTATTGGATCGAGATCCACCGCCTGGAGAACGAGGGCGACCGGATCGCCCGCGCGGCCGTGGCGGCCCTCTTCGACGAGAAGACGAAGGCCATCGACATGGTCAAGTGGAAGGACATCTACAGCCTGCTCGAGGCGGGCGTCGACAAATGCGAAGACGTGGCCGACATCATCGAGAAGATCTGCGTCAAGCATGCCTGAGGGCATCACGCTCATCCTCATCGTCGTCGTCGGCCTTGCGGTCGGGTTCGACTACATCAACGGCTTCCACGACACGGCCAACTCCATCGCCACCTCCGTTTCGACACAGGCGCTCCGACCGCACCAGGCGATCCTGATGTCTGCGGCAGCCAACTTCCTGGGCGCCCTGGCGGGGACGGCGGTGGCGACCTTCGTGGCCACCGGCATCGTGGACACGCCGCCGGGGCACGAGGGGCAGGTGGTCGTCGCGGCGGCTCTCGTCGGCGCCATCATCTGGAACCTGCTGACGTGGCGGATCGGCATCCCCAGCTCCAGCTCGCATGCGCTCATCGGCGGCATGATCGGGGGCACGCTGGCCGCCGTCTGGCTCGGCGGCCAGCCGGGCGGCCTGAACATCGACGGCATCGTGACCAAGGTGCTCTTCCCGTTGGTCGCCTCGCCGATCCTGGGCATCGGCATCGGCCTCCTGCTGATGATCCTGCTGTTCAACCTCTTCCAGCGCGCCCGGCCACGTGGCGTCAACGACGGATTCCGCAAGGCTCAGGTCGGATCGGCCGCCTTCATGGCCTTCAGCCACGGCTCCAACGACGCCCAGAAGACGATGGGTGTCATCACCCTGGCCCTCGTCGCGGCCGGGCTTCAGAGCGGCGAGACGATCCCGCTCTGGGTCATCCTCCTGTCGGCTAGCGCGATCTCGCTGGGCACGGCCGGCGGCGGCTGGCGGATCATGAAGACGATGGGCCAGAAGGTCGTCAAGCTCGACCCCATCCACGGCTTCGCGGCCGAGACGACGGCCGCGACGATCATCCTCACCGCCTCGCACTTCGGCATGCCGGTCTCGACCACGCACGTCATCTCGTCGGCCATCATGGGCGTCGGGTCGAGCGACCGGTTCTCGCGGGTCCGGTGGGGCGTGGCCGGCAACATCGTCATCGCCTGGATCCTGACCATCCCCCTCAGCGCGGCCGTGGCGGTCGGTGCCTGGGTGGCCCTGAACGCGATCACCTGACCCGCGGAGCCCGCAGCTCTTGTGGGGCACGGCTCGCCGGGTCGTGCCGGCCGTCAATCCCCCGGGCGACGGAAGACGTAGCCCACGCCGCGC
Organism: uncultured Chloroflexia bacterium; assembly: GCA_963777975.1. Lineage (GTDB taxonomy): Bacteria > Chloroflexota > Limnocylindria > Limnocylindrales > CSP1-4 > CSP1-4. Next base: position 186,519 of record CAVZSO010000010.1, read on the forward strand.
ACCGTGTGCAGGAAGCGCGGCCGGGAGGGATCCGTCTCGACCTGCGCCCGTAGCCAGTGCATGTGCACATCGACCGTGCGCGTCTCGCCGGCGTAGTCGTAGCCCCAGACCTGCTCGAGGAGCTGGTCGCGGGTGAATGCCTGACCCGGATGGCGGACCAGGAAGGCGAGCAGCTCGAAGGCCTTGGGCTTGAGCGGCAGCTCGTGCCCGTCGCGCAGGAGCCGGTGGCCCGCCAGGTCGACGTGCACCTCGTCCAGGACGACGGTGGCCGCCGGCTCGGAGCCGGGGATCGGGGTCTCCGTCCGCCGCAGCAGCGCTCGGACGCGAGCCTGCAGCTCCGGCAGGCTGAAGGGCTTGGTCACGTAGTCGTCGGCGCCGAGCTCGAGGCCGACGACTTTGTCGATCTCCGAGTCGCGGGCGGTGAGCATCAGGATGGGGACCTGTGACTCGCGCCGGATGATGCGGCAGATCTCGGTCCCGGACAGCTCGGGCAGCATCAGGTCGAGGATGATCAGGTCGGGCGCGTCACGCCGGAAGGCGGTCAGGGCCTGTGCGCCATCAGCAGCCGTGACGACCGCGTAGCCGTCGCGTTCGAGGGTGTAGGCCAGCGTGTCGAGGATGGTCGGCTCGTCGTCGACGACCAGGATCGTGCGGGGCATCGGACGCATGGTATGGCCGCAGGGTTAACGGAGCGTCAACGAGCTCCCGTTCCGCCCCGCCCGCGCCGGATCGTCCCGATCGGCAGCAGGTCAGGCGCGCCGGAAGGGGACGTTGGCGACGAGGATGTCCGTCCGGCCCAGGAGCTCCTCGCGGATGCGGTGGGCGTTCTCGTTGTACAGGAAGCGCTCCCACCAGTGTCGTGGGACGTACTCCGGCAGCAGCACGATGACGACGTCATCACCGTCGCTGCGCGCGACATGCTCGAAGTAGCGCACGAGCGGCCGAACGAGCTTGCGGTAGGGTGACTCGACGATCACGAAGTCGACGCCGGGCAGCTGCCGAGCGAACCGGTCGCGCAGCGCCTCGCCGGCTTCCACGTCATCGGTCGCGTGGACGGCGGTCACGTGCTCGGCCATGGTCCGCGCGAACTTGACCGATTGGACGACGTCGCGGGTCAGGTCGGCGACCGGCAGATAGACCTGCTGGCCCCGGTGCGGCGGCCCGATGACGACCTCCGGGCGAACGTGGATCTCGAGCCGGCGCCGCTCGTACTGGCGGTGGATGAAGACCATCATGCCGACCAGGACCGGGATGAGGAAGATGATCACCCAGGCGCCGAGCGCGAACTTGGCGACCGCGAAGATGAGAGCCACCAGGGCGCAGGCGGCGGCACCGATGCCGTTGATCCAGATGCCGCGACGCCAGCCGTCGCCCTTCTCCCGCAGCCAGTGGCGGACCATGCCGATCTGCGAGACGGTGATCGAGGTGAAGACGCCGATGGCGTAGAGCGGGATGAGCGCCTCGACCCGTCCACCGAAGGCGGCCAGGACGACGATCGACAGGATGGCCAGGGCGACGATGCCGGCGCTGAACGCCAGCCGCTCGCCGCGATAGGCGAAGCGGCTGGGCATGAAGCCGTCACGAGCCAGGAACGACGCCAGGCGCGGGAAGTCGGCGAAGCTCGTGTTGGCGGCCAGGATGAGGATGCCCGTCGTGGCCAGCTGGAAGACGTAGTAGACCGGCCCCACGCCGAAGACGGCACGACCGAGCTGCGAGAGCACGGTCTCGTGGGTCGATGGCTGCGCGCCGGCGGCGAGCGCAAGGGCCGAGATGCCCAGGAACATGACGGCCACCAGGATGCCCATGACCGAGAGGGTCAGACGCGCATTGCGCCACTCGGTCGCCTTGAAGGCGGGGACGCCGTTGGAGATGGCCTCGACGCCCGTGATCGCGCTGCACCCGTCGGCGAAGGCTCGCATCAGCAGCAAGAGCCCGAGCGACTCGACGGCCGCGTTCTCGGTCACCACCCCGGTCACGGTCGGTGGGTCGCCGAGGATCATGCGGGCGACGCCGATGCCGATGAGCGCCAGCGTGGTGATCAGGAAGACGTACGTCGGCAGCGCGAAGATCGTGCCGCTCTCGCGGATGCCGCGCAGGTTGACCAGCATGATGGCCACGATGAAGGCGGCCGCGATGGCCACCCGGTAGTCGACCAGCGGACCGGGAAAGGCCGACGTGATGGCCGCCACGCCGGCGGCGACGCTGACCGAGACGGTCAGCACGTAGTCGGTCAGCAACGCTGCCCCGGCCACCAGGCTGGGCATGGTGCCCAGGTTCTCCTTGGCCACGATGTAGCTTCCGCCGCCGTTGGGATAGGCGCGGATCGTCTGCCGGTAGGAGACGATGATGATGCCGAAGATGCCGACGATGAGGATCGAGATGGGCATCGTCAGCCACATCCAGGTCGAGCCCAGCACGAGCAGGGTGAACATGATCGACTCGGTCGCATAGGCCACCGAGGACAGGTTGTCGCTCGAGAAGACGGCCAGCGCCTTGACCTTGCTCAGGCGCTCCTCGGACTCCTGCTCGCTGGCCAGCGGCCGTCCGAAGAGCGCGCGGCGGATGATGCCGCTGGCGGCCTCGCCGGTCCCGCGTGGTGCCAGCGCGGCCGGCTGCGCCGTGAGGACGCCCGGTGACCGGTACCGGAACGGGCGCGACGCGACGCGGCTGACCCGTACGCGTCGGTCACCGGGATGACGTCCGGTCAGGCCGTTCGACGGCTCGACGCGCTCGTCGCCATCCCCGGACTCGCTGTTCGCGTCGACGGTCCCCTCCGACGCGATCCCCGTCATCCCCTGGCAGGCGTGACCACGAGGGCGGTCGTGCCCACGCTGCCTCGATCCAGGACGACGTCGACGCCGACCTCAGCGCCTTCGAGGGTCACGCGTGGCAGGAGGCGTTCCCCGAAGCGGAGCCCGCTGAGGGTCACACGTCGCGCCTGCCTGGCCGCGACGAGCTCGATGGCGCCGCGGATGGTGACGAGATCGGTGGTCATGGCCGACGTTGCTGCACGCCGGCGCGGAGGCGTCTTGGTTGCCATGCACCGAACGTAGCCCTGGCATCCAAGAGGCAGCATCCGGGATCGCGCCGCCGTCGGCTCAACAGCCCCTCAACATGCCACCGTCAGCCCACCCGTGTCCGTTCTGCGGAGCCAGGGCGAGGAGGCCTCTCGGTCAGGACCAGGACACCGGCTCAGGCCTCGCGCACGCGGTAGCCGATGCCCGGTTCGGCCACGATGAGCTGGCCGGCCTCGCCGGTCGGATCAGCTTGGCGCAGCTTGCGTCGCAGTCGGCTGATGTAGACGTGCAGGTAGTGCGTCTCGTCGGAGTAGTCGGTGCCCCACACGGCCCGCAGGAGCCGGCCCTGCGTGACGACCGTGCCGGCCCGCGCGAGGAGCGCCTTGAGCAGCTCGTATTCGCGCGGCGTCAGCTCGATCGGTGCCTCGTTGACCCGGGCTTCGCGGCGACCGATGTCGAGCGAGACGGGACCGACCCGCAGCACCCCGGCCTGGTCGACGCCGCCACCGCCGGCCCGACGCAGCAGGGCCCCGACGCGCGCCCGAAGCTCGGCCAGCCCGAACGGCTTCGTGAGGTAGTCGTCGGCGCCCTGGTCGAGCGCCGCCACGCGATCCGATTCCTCGCCACGCGCTGACAGGATGAGGACCGGGGTCATGGCCTCGCGGCGGATGCGTCGGACGACGGACAGGCCGTCGCGATCGGGCAGGCCGAGATCGAGGAGCACCAGATCTGGCCTGCCACCGTCCCACGAGCGGATCGCGGCGGCGGCCGTTCCGGCCTCCGCGAGCCGATAGCCATGGGCCGCCAGGTTCTCCGCCACCGCGCGACGGGTCGCCTCGTCGTCCTCGACGATGAGGATCCGGGCGCCCGCGTGGCTGGGACGCGAGGCGCCGGTCACGACCTGCCGGCGCTGGCGGGGCGGGAGGCCGGGGTCACTGCTCGCCTGCCAAGCCGTCAACGAGGATCGCGATCGGCAAGCGCATGCGGATGCGCAGGCCGCCAAGCGGGCTCGGCTCGGCGTCGATGCGGCCGCCCATCGCCTCCGTCATGCCGCGCGCGACACTCAGGCCGATGCCCATGCCCCGGGCGCCATCGCCGCTGCGACGCCCGCGCCGGAACTTGTCGAAGATGCGCTCGGGATCGATCGACCCCAGACCAGGACCATCGTCGTCGACGTGCAGATCCACGTCATCGCCGCCATCGAGCTCCGCGCTGATGCGGATCGATGCGCTCGCCCCGGCGTGCTGCGTGGCGTTCTCCAGGACGTTGCCCAGAGCGTGGTCGAAGAACAGGGCGTCGACGGCTACGGGAGGCAGGTCGGCAGGCACCTCGATGGCCAGTGGGTGACCGCTCAGGCTCGCCTGCTGGCGTGCCACGACCGCCTCGACCAGCTCGCCCAGATCGTGGAACTCGACGCGGGCCTGCAGCTCGCCAGCCTCGATCCGACCCAGGTCGAGCAGGTCCCGGACCGTCTCGCTGAGGTGCGCGGCCTGCTCGTCGATCTGGGCCGCGGACGCGCGGACGGTCTCCTGGGAGGGCTCGAGGTCGGGGTCCAGCAGGCCGCCAGCCACGGCGCGGATGGTGGCCAGGGGCGTGCGCAGGTCGTGCGAAACGGAGTCGAGCAAGGCCGACTTGAGGGCGTCGCTCCGGCGGGCGATCTCGGCGCTCGTCGCCTCCCCTGCCAGTCGCTCGCGTCGCAGCGCCAGCCCGAGCTGGTCGGCCGCCGACGCCAACAGTCGCGTGCCGCCTCGGTCCGGCAGGCCACGGCGGCGGTCGCGTGTCGCCCAGATCGAGCCGACGGACTGACCATCGGCCTCGATCGGCACGCGGAAGGTGTCGAGGTCGGTCGCGCCGCGCGCGGCGGCGGCGGCCGAGTGCGTTCGGATCCAGTCGGAGACCTCCGGGCCGGCGCTGCGGTGCAGCTGCCAGGCGAGGCGGGGCACCGGGGCTGGTCGGTCGGGTGTGGAGTCGGCCAGGATCCGCTCCTGCTGGGTCGTGGGACCGGTGGCGATCCACAGGCGTTCCATGCCCACGGCCGCCCGCAGCGGCTCGACCATCTCGCTGGCAGCGGCCCGCACGCTGGTCGCGACGGCCAGGGACCGGCTGACACCGAACGAGACCTCGGCCTCGAAGGCACGCGCCTCGGCTTCGGCGGCACGTTCTCCCTGGAGGCCGGCCAGGCGCCCGATGACGACGCCGACCACGAGGAAGAGGAGCAGGCTCAGCCACTCGAGCGGATCAGCGACGACGAGCGTGAAGCGTGGCGCCGTGAGCAGGAAGTCATACAGCAGGAAGGCGATGAAGGACGTCGCCACGGCGGCCACCGTGCCGTAGCGACCGGCCATCACGATCACGGCCAGGAGATAGACGGGCGAGGCATCGTCGACCGCGAACCACGTCTCCAGGGCGACCGCGACGACGGTCGCCAGGGAGAGCGCCAGGGTCCCGGCCAGGATCGGCCCGAGGTATGGCCTTGCCTCTGCCAGCCAGCTGCGCATCGCCGTCATCGATAACGCCGGTCGCAGGATGGGAGGCGGGTCTGAGCGACGAGCATCACCACGTCAGGCGGCGGATGATCCGTCGAACGCCGCCGTCGCGGCGCGGCGCCGAGGCTCCATGTAGTACTCGGTGAAGTCGCGGCACCGGCCGTCATCATCGAAGTGGCAGACCCAGACGTTGTAAAAGCGCCGCTGGACGGTCTCTCCATCCGCGGCAACGTACTCCGTCGAGCCACGCATCACGGCGCGTTCGCCCTCGACCGCGTACGGCGCATAGTCGGAGCGCCATGACGCCGGCTCGTCGGGCGAGCTGAGCCAGTCGGCCACGATGGCCGCGCGCCCTCGGACCGGCTCGTCCTCGGGGTGGTAGCGATAGGTCGCATCGACGCTGAAGAGGTCCCCGATGGCGACCGGGTCGTACGTCCGCCAGGCGGCGACATAGCGATCAAGCCACGCCGCGAAACCGTCTCGATCCACGTCCTGCCCTCCTGCTGCCTCGCCCACAGGGTAGCCGCGAGTGGAAGCCGCGACTGTTCCGATCGCTGCCTCGGTGCGTCTGAGCACCACCGCCGTCGGTCGCCCCGCACGGCGCTGTGGGCGAGGCTATGCTGGCCTGCCACCACCTCACGGAGACCCCCGATGACGACACCCGGCGCTCCGACCGCGGTCGCCAGCGCAACGAGCCAGCCGACCAGCCTGCCACCGATGACGCGAGCCGAGCGCGCGGCCGCCGGCAAAGCGATGCGCGCCACGGCGCCGCGCAGCTCACACGCGGGCTGGTCGCCGGCCCCCGACCGAGACGATCCACTCGCTCTCCTCGAGAGCCAGAATCGCTCGCGCGTCCGGGAGCTCGTGCCCATCCGATTCGGCCGGATGTTGACCTCCCCCTTCGCCTTCCTCCGCGGCTCGGCCATGGTCATGGCCCGCGACCTGGCCCGACTGCCAGCGACCGGCATCCAGGTCCAGGCCTGTGGCGACGCACACCTCCTCAACTACGGTGTCTTCGGGACCCAGGAGCGCAACCTCGTCTTCGGCATCAACGACTTTGACGAGACGTATCCGGGCGCCTGGGAGTGGGACGTCAAGCGGCTGGCGGCCAGCGCCGTCGTCGCCGCCCGTTTCATCGGCGCCAGCGAGAGCCAGGCCGCCGAAGCCGCCCGCTCTGCCGTCCGCTCCTATCGCACGCGGATCGCGGAGTACGCCGAGTTGGGCAACCTCGAGCTCTGGTACACCTATCTCGATACCGACCACATCCTGGGCGTCCTCTCGCCGGCGACCCGGGCCAAGGCCGAGGAGATCATCGCCAAGGCTCGCGGCCGAACGAACCTGCAGGTCATGGCCAAGACGACCGAGCTCGTCGGCTCCGACTTCCGGATCATCGAGAGCCCGCCGCTCATCGTCCGGATCCCGGAGTCGGTCGGCGGCGACTCCTTCAGACGGTCCTCGCCGCTTGGCTCGAGTCATACGGCGCCTCGCTCGTCAGCGACCGCCGCGAACTGCTGGCCAAGTACCGGATGATCGATGCCGTGCGCAAGGTCGTCGGCGTCGGCAGCGTCGGCACCCGCTGCTTCGTCCTCCTGCTGCGCGGCGAAGACGAGCGAGACCCGTTGTTCCTGCAGGTCAAGGAGGCAACGACGTCCGTTCTCGAGCGACCCGGCGGCCGGCGGCCGTACCACGGCAAGCGGGTCGTCGAGGGCCAGCGGCTGCTCCAGGCGGCACCGGACATCTTCCTCGGCTGGGGGCGCCTGCAACGAGGCGACGGCCCGACGGTCGACTTCTACGTCCGCCAGCTGCGCGACATGAAGGGTTCCGTCGACGTCGTGCCTGGCGTGACCCGCCCGGCAGGCACCATCGAGTACACCGCCCTCTGCGGCTGGGCGCTCGCCCTGGCGCATGCGCGATCCGGGGACGCCTCGATGATCTCGGGCTACCTGGGCTCCGGCGACGCGTTCGACGAGGCCGTCACCAGCTTCGCGGTGGCCTACGCGGACCAGACCGAGCGTGACCACGAAGCGTTGGTCAAGGCGGTCAAGGACGGCCGCATCCACGCCGAGTCGGACGGCTCGACCAGCTAGACGTCGTTCGCGGATACGTCGAAGGCCCGGCGGGACGGCACCGAGCCTTCGAGAGGATCGCACCCGTGGAGGAGGACCTGGTGTGGGGACCAGGTCTCGGATGCGAGGTTCATTCGTCTCTGGTCGAAGTCTCGCGCGCGTCCCCGACGGCGTCATCAACGCGCGGTCAACGGTCGGTCAAATGGGCGTCCGCCCGCAGGTCAGATGGCTGCGTCGAGCGCCTCACGAGCCGCGTCCAGCCGCGCCAGTGTCCGCTCGTAACCGAGCGCGACCAGCGAGTCGAAGAGCGGCGGCGCCGTCGTCCGACCGGTGACAGCGACGCGGATGGCCATGAACAGGTCGCCAGCCTTCCAGCCTCGCGCCTCACACAGGGCGCGGAGCGGCGGCTCGAGCTCGTCGGCCTCATAGGCCACGGTGCCGACGTCGGCGATGACGCGACGTGCTTCGGTCAGACCCTCGAGCGTGGTCGGCGGGTCCCAGCGCTTGGGCACCAGGACCTCCGGCGTCGACGGGGACCGACTCCATGAAGATGAAGTCGACCAGGCTGCCGATCGCGCCGAGCACCGGTAACCGCTCCTGAACGAGCGGGACCAGCGCCCGCAGCTCGCCCTCGGTCGGCTCGCGGACGGCAGTCCCGCCAGCGCGCAGGACGGCCAGGTCGGCGGTCAGGAACGGGGACAGCCGATCGACCAGCTCATCGGGCGACAGACGGCGGATCCACTGGCCGTCCAGCCATTCCAGGCGCTCGCGGTCGAACACGGCTCCGCCCTGGTGGACCGCAGCGAGATCGAAGCGCTCGATCAGCTCATCCAGCGTGAAGATCTCCTCCTCGGTCCCGCTCGCCCAGCCGAGCAAGGCCAGGAAGTTGACCATCGCCTCCCGGACGAAGCCCTGGGCGATGTAGTCGGCGACCGCCGTCTGGCTCTTGCGCTTGCTCATCTTCGTGCGATCGGCGTTGAGGATGAGCGGCAGGTGGGCGAACGCAGGCACCTCGGCACCGAGCGCCTGGAAGAGGAGGATGTGCTTGGGCGTGTTGGAGAGGTGATCCTCGCCGCGGATGACATGGCTGATGGCCATCGCGGCGTCATCGACCACGACCACGAAGTGGTAGAGCGGGCTGCCATCGGAACGGACGATGATCAGGTCGCCGCCCAGTGCGTCGGTCGGGATCTCGACCCGGCCGCGGACGATGTCGTCGAAGGCGACGCTTCCCTCCCCGACCCGGAAGCGGATGACCGGCCGTCGTCCGTCGGCCTCGCGGGCGCGTCGATCGGCGGCCGAGAGCTGGGCGCAGCGGCCGACGTAGTGCGGCGCCTGGTGGGCGGCCTCCTGGGCCATGCGGTCGGCCGTCAGCTCCTCGGGCGTGCAGTAACAGTGGTAAGCCTTGTCCTCCCGGAGGAGTCGCTCGGCGGCTTCCTGGTAGAGCGGCATCCGCTGCATCTGACGATACGGCCCGAACGGACCGCGGGCGGGCAGGCCGGCGACCTCTGGTCCTTCATCCCACTCGAGGCCCAGCCAATGCAGCCCTTCGAGGATGTCGCGTTCGTACTCGACGGTCGAGCGTGCCGCGTCCGTATCCTCCATCCGCAGCACGAAGGTGCCGCCCACGTGGCGCGCGAACAGGAAGTTGTAGAGCGCGGTCCGTGCGGTCCCGATGTGGAGCGGACCGGTCGGGCTGGGCGCGATACGACAGCGGATGGTCATGGCGCAGGGTCCGGGGTTCAGCCGATGCTGACGATGCGATAGACCGTCGAACCGGCTGGCGAGACGACTTCGACCTCGTCGCCCGGCAGGTGGCCGAGCATGGCCGCGCCGATGGGTGAGCGCGACGAGATCCGGCCGTTGCGCGGGTCCGACTCCGAAGGCCCGACGATCCGGAACGTCGACTCCCCGGAGCCGTCCTCGACGACGACCGCCGAGCCGAGCTCGACCCGGTGGATGGTGGCACCTTCCTCGATGATCTCGACGTGCCGCAGCAGCTCTTCGAGAGTCTGGATCCGGCCTTCGGCGAACGACTGCTCGCGCCGCGCTTCCTGGTACTCCGAGTTCTCGCGCAGGTCACCGAGCTCGCGGGCGGCCTTGATGCGGGCCACGATGGCTGGCCGCGCGATGGTCGTCAGCTGCTCGTGCTCGGCCTGCATGGCGGCCAGGCCGCTGGCCGTGACGCGGGTCGCCGGACGGGGTGCGTTCGGACCGCTGGCGGGGATGGCAGCCTCGCGCCGGACCGGGGCCCGGCGCGGCGCCGGGTCCGACAGCACGCGGTTCGAGCGCCGGACGCCCTGGGCGGGGCTACGCGTCGGTTTCACCGCGGCTGCGCGTCGCTGGGCGGGCGTCACCGGTCCGGTCGGCTCATCGTCGCCGAGCGCGGCTCGGATACCGTGCTGCTTGCGCCGACCGTCGGGCGCCTGCAGGTTGGCGAAGGGGAGCACGACGGAGGTGTCGAGCATGGCGCCCGCGACCTCGTCGGGACGCCGGCGGCGAAGGCATCGAGGAGCCCGTCGAGGTACTCCTCGACCGCATCGGTCTCCGCCCACCAGATACGCATCCGGTCGAGCCCGCTGAGCGCCTTCAGCCAGTAGCCACCGGCGTAGGGCCGCTTGTCACCGAGTGGCGTCCTGTCGAAGGCATCGAGTCGCGCGCCGAGCGAGGCCGCCGACATCCCGACGTAGAGGACCGGCTGACTCGGCAGCCAGAAGCGATGCAGCCGGGCCGCGAGCTCGCGGCCGGTCGGTCGGACGCCGTCGAGCGTCAGGGTCGGCACGCGATCCAGCCATTGGCCGACGGCGTCGAAATCGACCGGAGCGGAGTCGGGCGCGGACGGCAGCTCGACGAGGTAGACGCCAGGTCGCTTGGACCGCACCCGGGTGCCCCATGCGGCCGGGCCGTCGACGTCCAGCCCGACCGAGCGCAGGAGGTCGGGTCCGGCGAGAGGTCGCTCGGTCAACGCCCACCCCGCCGAAAGATGGCCGACAGTGTCGAGCCGAGGCCACGGGCCGAGGGATCGGTCTCCTTGGCCGCCGTCTCGTGCTCGGTCTCGGCTGTCGGCAATGGCCCATACCGTCGCGGCATCGGGGCTCCGACCGGGGTCGTCCAGCGAGGCGTGTTGGGGTTCGCGGCGCCGCTCGGCATCTCGGCCGAGCGGCGACGGAAGTAGGCCCTCGAGGCGGACGACCAGGCGGCACCGCTGGAGCGCGAGAAGACATCGATGTCAGGGCGCAAGCCAGGGTCGGGCTCGGCGCCGGCGGGCGGGGTTCGACGATCTGCAGTCCCGGCCGTTGGTGGCTGGTCGGGGGCCGAGGCACGGGATGGGCGGCCGCTGTGGGCGGTACCGGCTGGCTCAGGTGGAGCGCCTGCGCCTCGCCGCCGGGACGGCCGCCGACCCTTCGGCGACCCGCCATCCTCCCACCACGGCACACCCTCGGCGGTCCACGTCCAGCTGTCGGCGTGTGGCGGTCGGTCGTTCGGCCCGAACGTCGCGTCCGACCCGCCGTGGCTAGCCCGACGACGGCTCTTCGGTGGCCGGCTGGCGGCCGATGGGTCGACCGCCGGCGCCGCTTCGCTGGCACGGCGCCGTCGTCCCGACATCGTGGTCGGCTCGGCGCGGACCGGGCCGGTCGCGTGCTTGCGATCCCAATCACGGCGGCGGAGTGGGTCGCGCAGCAGCTCGTAGGCGTCCTGGGCCGCCAGGAAGCGGGCGGCATCGGCGTTGGGGGCATCTGGGTGGTATCGCTTGGCGAGGCGCCGATGGGCGGCCTTGACCTCGGCCGGCGTCGCCTCACGACCGACGCCAAGCACGCGGTAGGGGTCCGGGACGCGTTGCACGGGCGGCTCAGGCAAGCTCGGAGATGGGGGCCAGCTCGAAGACCGGAACAGCGCGCGCAACGACGTCGCCATGGGCGTCGCGAGCGAAGGGCGAGGCGAAGCTGGCCAGCGTCGCGATGGCTCGGTCGTCCAAGGCTCCGACCTGGGCCAGGGCCTCGACGACGGTCGGGGCCAGGGCCCGGTCGCGTCCATCGCCGTCGTCGATCTTGGCGGCCATGCCGCCACCCGGCAGGTTGCCCGGGCCGGGAAGGAAGCCGATGCCCTCGAGCGATTCGGCGCCGGACTTCGAGACGATCCGCCCGGCGGTGGCCTTCATGATCGAGGTCGTCAGGCTGTCGCGCGCGCCACCGACGAGCTCCGGCGCCGCGACCATCGCGTCACGCACTCGGGTCAGTGATGGCACGAGGGCTGCGCGACGTTGATCGGACGCGCCGCCGGCCGGGTCGGCAAGCAGCGCGAAGGCGCGTGCGACCTCGACCAACGGAAATGCATAGGTCAGCAGGCCACAGTCGTCCCCGGCCGTGACCAGGTCGTCGGGCGTGGTGCCGAAGATCCGGGCGACCGCCGAGCGGACGGCCACCTGGCTGGGATGGTCGGGGTGCCAATAGTCCTCGAGCGACCACCCGGCGTGATGGCTGAGCAGGATGCTGGCGGCGTGGAAGCCGGAGCACATGTGCCGGATGGGGCCGGGCGCCTCGCCATCGCGCGCCAGGCGGACCCGGGTGAGCTCGTCGAGCGGTGCCCCGGCCGTCCCGCAGGCGAGCAGGTTCTGGCTCAGGGTGGCGCGTCGGAAGACCGCCTGGAGGGTGCGCACGTGAAGGTCCTCGCCATGATGCGAGGCGGCCATCACGGCGAGCTCGGGATCGGTCAGGTGGAGGTCGTCGGCGGCCCCGGACTCGACGAGGGCGAGCAGCGCGAAGGGCTTGACGGCGCTGCGCAGGCTGACCACGACGTTGGGATCGCCGGTCGCGCGTTCGATCGCGCCGTCGCTCCCGACCTGGACCACATGACCGCGGTGGCGGCTCTCGGTGATCGAACCGCGCCGCTGCTCGATGAGGACCGGCGCGGCGACATTGGCCGGCCAGGGCGGGGTATTGCCGTTGGTCCGGGGACGCGTCGCTCGCGAGGCGCGACTGGTCGCGGTCGTCGTCGGACGCGCAGCCGTCCTCGTCTGTGGCACGACTCGATGGTATCGCGCATCGCGCCCGGCCGCGCATGCCAGGCGAGGACGTCTGTCAGCTCGTCCCTTCGCCGGCGAGGACTGGGCTGGGGGCCGCGTTCGCGCATGACGAGCAAGGCCATCAACAGGCCGATGATGCCGGACATCACGATGGCCCCGGCGAGCACATGCGTCGAGAGGCTGGTGCCCGTCGTGGCGACCACGGCGGCGAGATACGTCGCGGTCCATGTCGCGGGCAAGACGAGCCCGAAGAGCCAGGCCGCCCGCGGGCGCGTCGGACCAGGCCGGGTGAACCAGACCAGCAGATCCCCGACGATCCCGGCCACGGCCGCCGCGGCCACGACGCGCGGCTCGTCGCTGGCTATGCCGGCCGGGATGGCCGCGATCAGGAGGGCGATCGTGATGGCGGCCGGCGGCAGGCTGCCACGCCGGATGGACGCCAGCATCAGGCCCGACAGGACGACCGACCAGACCATGATGGCCGCCATGGCCAGGAAGGACCTGGTCCGCGGGTCAGTCGCCGCCGTACCAGCCGGCGACGATGAGTACACGATGGTCGAGCCATCGGGCGACCAGGCTCCGGCGGTGATGAGCTCGTCCATACCCGGTGTCCGGCTGAGATCTCGTGCGACACCACCGGCGCTCGGCACGGCATAGATCTCGACCATGTCGTCACGGTTGCTGAGGAAGGCGATCGTCGCGCCGTCCGGCGACCAGGCGGGCATCCAGTCATCCGCCGGATCGTCGGTCAATCGGATGGGCTGCGAGCCATCGGCGCCTGCCGCCCAGATCTCGTATCCGCCTTGGCGGTTCGAGGTGAAGGCGATGCGTCCGTCGGCCGCCAGGGCGGGCCAGGTCTCGTCGGCTGGATCGTCCGTCAGCTGGCGCAGGTCGCTGCCGTCGGCGCGCATCGAGTAGATGTCGTAGTCGCCGTCGCGGTCGGAGTGGAACAGGATCCGGCCGTCCGCGCCCCAGCCGGTCGCGATGTTGATGGTCCCGCCCTCGGTCAACCGTCGCTCGCCCGTGCCGTCGGCGTTGGCCACGTAGACGTCCCAGCGGAAGCCCGGGGTCGCCGAGGTGCCGCCGCTTTGGACGCCGAGACCCGGGTCGCGACCCGGTTGCGGTCCCGCCGCCGCGCCGAGGTCGTGGAGGTCGATGCCGCGGCGGTCGCACCCGCCGCGAGCGGGTGTCGGAAGCGATGCGGTCGTCTGCCGCTCAGAGCTGTAGACCACCTGTCGGCCATCCGGCGAGAGGTGCGCCTGCGCATCGAAATCGGGCGTGTCGGTGATCGCCGTCATCGGCTTGCCGTCGATCCCGATGGCCCCGACATCGAACGCGATACCTTTGGTGCCTTCGTTCGCATCCGCGAGGGCGCGACCGAGCGTCACCATGATGGCCGCGCCGTCGGGCGTCCAGGTCGGCTCCTGGAACGTCTCGACACCTGCCCGGGCTGTGGTCAGGCGCGTCTGTCGCGAGCCGTCCGTCGCCATGGTCCAGATGTCGTCCGGGCGGGCCAGCCGGTCGCCCCCTGGATCGAGCTCGGCCCAGTGCTGCGTGCTGGGGTCGGCGACGCTCGTCAGGAACGCGAGCGTGGCCACGGTCAGGCCGAGCGAGATGACCTGCGGAAGGCGGGAACGAAGGTGCGGCCCGAGGTTCCGATCATGATCGGCTCGACGTTCGTGGTCGGCGACCGCCACATCGCCCGCGGCATCGATCCGCCGCCAGGCAGCCACCAGCGGGCCGGCCGCGACCATGGCGATGCCGAGCGCGAGCAGGAGACGGGTGGGTGCCAGCGTTCGCTCGTCGGCGTTCTCGTCGCCGAGGATCGCCTGCCAGGCGATGTCGAAGAGCAGCGCGACCGCGACGAGCACGACGCCGGCGAAGGCGACTTCGTAGCCCGGCGGAGCGAGGCGCCGCGAGCCGGCCTGCCTGGCCGCATGGCGCGCCCCGAGCAGGAGCAAGGCGACGATGCTCCCGAGGTAGCCAAGGAAGGCCGGCAGGTACCACGTCGAAAGCAGGTTGCCCTGATACAGACCGTGCCGATCGGCCCAGGCGCCGAGATAGACGCCGTACACGAGCAAGGTGCCGAGACCAGCCATCAGCCAGTCCGTGCGGTGGCTGGTGCGAGATGGGGCGCGAGGACGCGCGATGGTCACGCTCGATATCGTCGCCTGCCCGTCAACGGGCGATCGGAGGACATCGGTCGATCTGACCCAGCATCGGACCAGCGCACCTCCGTTGACGTCCGGAGTATCATCAGACCGACAGTCGGTCTGTGAATATCGAGGTGCCAGAGCCAGTGGCTCGGACGGTCGACGCGGTCGGATATGCCGTTCGGCGGGATGCCTTCATCGACGCCGCCCAACGGCTCATCCAGACCAAGGGCTACGAGCAGATGAGCATCCAGGACCTGCTCGACGAGCTGGGTGCGTCGCGCGGCGCCTTCTACCACTACTTCGACTCCAAGGCAGCCTTGCTCGACGCCGTCGTGGCGCGCATGGTCACCGACGCGATGGCCGCGGTCCGACCGGTCGTCGACGATCCACGCTTGTCGGCGACCGAGAAGCTGGCTGGATTGTTCTCGGGCATCGCCAGCTGGAAGACCGAGCGGATGGACCTGCTCATGGCCATCCTGGAGGTCTGGTTGTCGGACGGCAACGCCCTCGTGCGTGAGCGCTTCCGACACAGCGTGGTCGTAAGCCTGACCCCCGTCCTGACGACCATCGTCGAGCAGGGCGTCGTGGACGGCAGCTTCGCTGTGACCGGCGCCGACCGCGTCGCGCGCGTCCTGGTCTCGCTCCTGCTTGGCGCCAACGAGCATGCCGGTGAGCTGTTCAGCCGGCATCGGGACCGGCTCGTGACGCTCGACGAGGTCGAGGCTGCGCTGAACGCCTACCCCGAAGCGATCGAACAGATCCTCGGAGCTCGTTCCGGGTCGCTCCGGTGGCTCGGACCCGGCGACCTTCGTCGCTGGTTCCGCTGACCGTCGACCAGTCGATCGCATGAAAGGACATCGATGACCACCATCATCCAGACCCAGAAGCTGACCAAGTCCTACGGCTCGCATCGAGGCATCGTCGACATCGATCTCGAGATCGCCGAGGGCGAGGTGTTCGGCTTCCTCGGTCCCAACGGGGCAGGCAAGACGACGACGATCCGGACGATCCTGGACCTCATCCGACCGACCGGCGGCAAGGCGTTCGTCTTCGGCATCGAGACGACGGTCGACCCTGTCGCCATCCATCGCCGCGTCGGCTACCTGCCCGGTGAGTTCGCCCTCTACGACCGACTCACCGGCGTCCAGCACCTCGAGTACTTCGCCAACCTGCGCGGCGGTGTCGACAAGGCCTATCAGGCCTCGTTGATCGAGCGCTTCGACCTCGACCCATCGCGCCGGTTCAAGGAGTACAGCAAGGGCAACAAGCAGAAGGTCGCCCTCGTCATCGCCCTCCAGCATCGCCCGGAGCTGCTGCTCCTCGACGAGCCCACATCAGGACTCGACCCGCTCGTCCAACAGACCTTCTTCACCGTGCTCCACGAGTCGGTGGCGGCGGGTGCGACGGTGTTCCTCTCCTCGCACATCCTCTCCGAGGTGGAGAAGACGGCAGACCGGGTCGGCATCATCCGGGATGGGCGGCTGGTGAAGCTCGGGACCGTCGACGACCTGCGCGATCTCGCCCACCACCAGGTGGAGCTCCGCTTCGCCGGCGAGGTCCCTGCATCTGCGTTCGAGGCGCTGCCGGGCGTTAGCGAAGTCGTGGTCAACGACCACATCTTGCGTCTCCGCGTGGCCGGGCCGATCACGCCGGTGGTCCAGGCGGCGGCCCGCTACGAGCTGCTCGACTTCGTCTCGCGCGAGCCGAGCCTGGA
The DNA here is from genome assembly GCA_963777975.1 of uncultured Chloroflexia bacterium. GTDB lineage: Bacteria > Chloroflexota > Limnocylindria > Limnocylindrales > CSP1-4 > CSP1-4. The sequence continues at coordinate 202,981 of CAVZSO010000010.1, forward strand.
GGAGACCTTCCTCGCCCAGTACGGCCGCGAGACCGTGGAGGTGGACTGACGTGGCCACCCAGGCGACGAGCCCCGACCGGGCTGCGGCCTTCCCCCCGATCCCCCTCCGCCGCAAGCTCTACGGCTTCGGCTCCATCTACGGCAAGACCATCCGCGACTCGCGTCTGGCCTTCATCATCGCGGCCGGGCTCCTCGGCGGGATGTCGCTCGTGATGGGTGTCGCCGTGTCGAACATCTTCCCGACGGAGGCGGCCAGGCAAGAGGTCGGCGCGCTCTTCGGGAGCATCCCCCCGTCGATGATGAACCTCTTCGGCAACGTCGACCTCATCGGCTCGAAGGTCGGCACCCTGGGCGGCTACGTCACCTTCAAGTACGGCGCGATCTTCGCACTCGGCACCGCCCTGTGGTCCGTCTTCGCCCTCTCCGGGACCCTCGCGGGCGAGGCGCGTCGCGGCAGCCTCGACTTCGTGGCAGCGGCACCGTTCGGCAAGCGCCGCATCGCACTCGAGAAAGTCGGCGCGCACCTGACGCTGCTGGCGCTGGCGATGCTGGTCCTGACCGTCATGCTGACGTTCAGCTCGAACGTCTTCGGGGAGGCCTCGCTGGGCGACTCGATCTCGCTGCTGTCCTCCGCCGGTTTCGCCCTCTGGGTCGGCTTCCTCGCAGTCCTCTTCGGCGGTCTCGCACTAGCCCTCTCGCCGTTGCTGGGTCGCGCCGGATCGGCCGGGATCGCAGGTTTGGCGATGGCCGCCGCCTGGATCATGACGGGCCTCAACGTGGGCGGCCCGCTCCTGGCCCTGAGCCCGTTCTCCTGGACGTTCGACCACGTCCCGCTCGTCGGGGCGTACGACTGGCCGCCGCTCGCGCTCGTCGCGATCCTCGGCATCGTCTTCGTGGCGATCGGCGTCGAGCTCTTCGAGCGCCGCGACCTCGGCGTCACCGCCGGGCTTGTCACTCCCGGCCGTGCCGGCCGTGTTCCTTGGCGTCCACGGACCGACCGCCCGGGCATTCGGCGAGCTGCTCCCGCGGGCGCTCTCGTGGGGCATCGGCCTCGGCCTGATCGGGATCCTCTACTCCTCGCTCTCCGGCGTGCTCGCAGAACAGCTTGGGAGCGCTCCGAGCTTCCAGGGCGTCTTCGCGGCCCTGTTCCCTGGCATCGACCTCGCATCGGTCGGCGGGTGGCTGCAGCTCTATGCGGAGCTGCTGTACATCGCGGCCGGCTTCGCGGCGGCCACGTTCGTGTCGCGATGGGCATCGGACGAGACGGACGGCCGTCTCGAGGTGCTCCTGGCCACGCCCATGGCACGGGCTCGGTGGGTCGTCGCAGGCGGTGCCGCGGCGCTGGTCGCCACCGCGGCGATGACCGTCCTGTTCGCGGCCGGGGTCGGCCTCGGCTCGGCCTCGGGCGGCCTTGACTTCGGTCAGGCGATGCTCGGCTGCGCGGCACTCGGCCTGTACGCCGCCGCGATCATCGGCGTGGGCTTCGCGGTCGGCGGCCTGTGGAGGACGTCGCTGGCTGCCGAGATCGCCGCCCTGTTCGTCGTGGCCACCTACCTGCTCGACCTGGTCGCGCCGCCGCTCAAGCTCGACGCGCTCCACCAGCTTGCCCTGACCGCGCACATGGGGCAGCCCATGGTCGGCCAGTGGGACGGGGTCGGCATCGTGGCCTGCCTCGTGATCGCGCTCGGCGGCATCCTCTTGGGCGCCTGGGGCATGTCGCGGCGGGACGTGGCCCGCTAGGGGACCCAGCCGGACCCGGCGATGCCTCCGGCCCGCCGATGGTTGATCCGCCTACGGGCGCCCGGTCAGCACGCAGGCGGCACGGCGCGGCCGGCCAGGCAGACCAAGACGGCCGGGTACCATCGCAGCGATGCGCTTCGCTCGCATGATCCAGTCGGTCGAGGCCCACGCCGGTGGCGAGCACGGCCGCGTCATCGTCGGTGGCGTGCTCGACGTCCCCGGCCAGACCATGTACGACAAGATGCAGTGGCTGTGGCAGGAGGGCGACGACCTGCGTCGGCTGATGCTGCGCGAGCCGCGCGGCTATCCCGCCGCCAACGTCAACCTCGTGCTGCCATCGAACGATCCCGAGGCGCAGGCAGGCTACGTCATCATGGAGCAGGTCGAGTACCCGGGCATGTCCGGCACCAACACGATGTGCACCGTGACTGCGATCCTCGAAACCGGCATGCTGCCGATGACCGAACCGGTCACCGAGCTCGTCCTCGAGGCGCCGGCCGGGCTCATCCGCGTCCGCGCCGAGTGTCGGGACGGCAAGGTCACGAGCGTCACCTTCCGGAACGTGCCGGCATTCGCCGCCTACTTGGACACGCCGGTCGAGGTGCCGCAGCTGGGCACGGTCGTGGTCGATGTCGCCTATGGCGGCATGTTCTACGTCATCGCCTCGGCCGAGGCATTCGGCCTGCGCCTGACGCCCGACGAAGGACGCGACATCACGCGCATCTCGGAGATGATCAAGGCCGCGGCCAGCGAACAGCTGCCGGTCGTCCATCCCGATCAGCCAGGCTTCGCGGGCATCACCATCGCCCAGCTCTCAGGGCCGCCGCACGCGGTGACGTCGTCGCGCCGCAACGCGGTCACGGTCTCGACCGGCGTCCTCGACTGGGAGCGGCCCTCCACCTGGACCGGCGCGATCGACCGCTCACCGTGCGGCACCGGAACCTGCGCGGCCATGGCGGTGCTGCACGCCAAGGGCCGGCTGGGCATCGGCGAGGCGTTCGTCCACGAGGGCATCCTGGGCACGACGTTCACCGGGCGCCTGATCGAGGAGACGACCGTCGGCAGCGGCAAGGCGACGCGGCCGGCCGTCGTCGCAGAGCTCACCGGCACCGCCTGGATCACGGGCTTCGCCTCATGGGTCCTGGATCCGAGCGATCCCTTTCCGGAGGGTTACACCGTCGGTGATATCTGGTGACCGTCGCGCATCGCTAGAATTGCCTCGGCCACCCCCGCCAGGAGCTCGACCCTGATGCCAAGCGAGACTGCGCCCGCCGCCGCCCCCGCGGCGACCGACCTGCCCGAGACCTTCCACGTCAGCCGACACCCCGCCGTCCAGCACAAGCTGGCGCTCCTGCGCGCGACCACGACCGAGCCCAAGAAGTTCCGCGAGCTGGTGCGCGAGATCAGCTGGCTGCTGGGCTACGAGGCGCTGGCCGATGCCCGGACGCTGACCATCGACGTCGAGACGCCGCTCGAGATCACGCCCGGCGCCAAGCTTGCCGACCGCATCGGGCTCATCCCCATCCTGCGCGCGGGCCTGGGCATGGTCGACGCCATGCTGGAGCTGATGCCGACCGCCGAGGTCTGGCACCTCGGCCTCTTCCGGGACGAGCGGACGCTGCAACCGGTCGAGTACTACAACAAGCTACCCGACACCGCGACCGTGGACCTCTGCCTCATCCTCGACCCGATGCTGGCCACGGGCGGCTCGGCCACCGCGGCCATCGAGGTCCTCAAGGCCTGGGGTGCCCGCCGCATCAAGCTCGTCAATCTCATCGCCGCGCCAGAGGGCGTGCGCGCCGTCGCCGCGGCGCATCCTGACGTGCCCATCTACTGCGCGGCGCTCGACCGGCAGCTCAACGAGAAGGGCTACATCCTGCCTGGTCTCGGTGATGCGGGCGACCGCCAGTTCGGGACCAGCCACCGGTAGTCGCCGGTCCGCGCATGCCGGTGATCAGCCGCTCGCGGTCGAACATCGACGCGACGACAGCTGGCTCGATGTTCTGGTTGAGATCGAAAGACGTTGTCGGGGTCGTAGGCTCGTTTGACCTCGGTCAGCCGTCGGTAGGTTGACGCCGAACGCGTCCTTGACGCGTTGCTCGCCCTCGAGGCGGCCGAGATAGTTCACGTACGCCGCATCGGTCGATCGAGCGGCCGCGATGCCGGTCCCAGACGTCGCGAGCCCAGGCGAGCATTGGCCTCGCTCTCGCTGGCGTCGACGTCCATCCGCCGAGGATGAGCAGGCTGAACGCGGCGTCCGGTGCTGGAAGGCCGTGTCGGTCTCAGCGACCAGCGCGATCGCACCACCCATCGGCTCGATGGCGATGACCGAGTGCCGCGAGGGCCTTGACGAGCAGGAACTCTGACGAGGGATCGGTGTCTCGAGGATCGGCTCAGGCCGTCCTGCTGACGCTCGCCGGCCACCGCGTAGGCGGCGAGCGCGACCGGCGCGAGCACCGGGATGGCGAGCATGTACAGCAGGAGGTGCTCGTTGCTGAGCGTTGCCGCCGAGGTCCGGAGGCGACGAAGACCACGAAGAGCGGCTGGATGAGGAAGATCAGCGCGACGACCGCCGTCGCCTCGGCGACGGAGCGGTTGAGACGGTACTCGCGAAGCTCCTTGCGGACGATGGCGCGGACGCGCCTCCTGCTCACGCTCATCGGGATCCGGCTCGTGCGTCCGCGTCGATCAGCTCGAGGTAGACATCCTCGAGCGAGTGGCGCGACTCGCTGATCGACAGCACGTCAGCACCCGCGGCCACCAGGGCCCGGGTACGGCGGGCGCGGCTGACGCAGGATCGGCGACCGTCGAGGAGCCGGAACTCGAACTGGCGGTGACGACCCCAAGCCGTCGACCGCCGCCACGCCGGCCAAGGACGCGGTCGGGCTCGTCGAGCGGGGCGGCGTCCGGACGGCGAGCACGCGCGCGAAGAGCCGGTCGCGAAGCTCGTCAGGCCGACCGACCGAGCGCAGGGTCGTGTTCAGGATCGCGACACGATCGCAGAGTCGTTCGGCTTCTTCGAGGCGGTGCGTCGTGAGGAAGATCGTCACACCCCGCGGCGGAGGCCGGTGATCAGCTCGTGGACCTCGAGAGTCGCGACCGGGACGAGGCCGCCGTCGGCTCGGCCAGGAACAGCACCTCTGGGTCGCTGAGCAGAGCTCGCGCAAGGGCAGCGCGCTGTCGGAGGCCCTTGGACAGGCTGCCGCACGGGTCATGGGCTCGGTCCGTCAGATCGATCGCCACCAGGACGCGGTCGATGCGATCACGCGCGTCGGCACCTCGTAGAGGTCGGCGAAGCACTCGAGGTTCTCAGCACGCTCAGGCGGAGGTCGAGACCCGGCGACTCGGGCAAGATCGCGATCCGCCGACGGATCTCGACGACGTTCTCGGGCGTGAGCGGGATCCCGCGACCGTCGCCGAGCCCGAGGTCGGCGCGATGAGCGTGCCGAGCGCTCGGACGGTCGTCGTCTTGCCAGCGCCGTTCGGCCCGAGGAAGCCGAAGACCTCGCCGCGCCCGACGTCGAGGAGCGTCGGCGACCGCAAGGCGATCCAGCATCGACGGCATCTCCGACGGTCGCTCAGGTCGCTCGGTGGACATTGTGCCTTGGCCTGTCAGGCTCTGAAGGGCCGAGTCGGAGCGCCAGGATCCTGGATGCCCTCAGCGTGCGCTGTCCTGGCTCGGTGCCGCTCAGATGTGGGGCGCGACACCTTCGGCGAGCAGCCCCATCAGCTCGGCCTGTGCCTCGTACTCGAGGAACGGGAAGTGGCTCCGGGCGACGAACTCCACGGGCACGCCCGCCTGCTCGCCGGATGTCGAGCAGCGCGTCGACGAGCTCGTCGGGGGCCCCGGCGTACGCAGCCCGCCCCTTGACCAGGGCGTCATCGGGGCGATCGAACGGCGGCGGAGACGGCGGCGGGAGCGGCCGAGTCGCCGAGGCCTCCATGTCGGAGTACTTCCACTGCATCGCCCACAGCACGTCGCGATAGCGGGCGAGCGCCGCCTCGCGGGAGGCGCCTGGCAGCAGCACGGAGTAGTGGATGAAGCGGAAGGTCGACGGGTCACGACCGATGCGCTCGCACTCGTCGAGCACCCAGCGCACCAGCTCGACGAACTTCTCGGCAGGGGCGTTCGCGAAGATCCCATCGGCGAGGCGCGCGGCGCGGCGGATCGCGGGCTCTGCTCCGCCGCCGACGACGACCGGGATCCGCTTCGACGGCGTGGGCCGGACGGCCAGCGTCGGGAGGTCGTAGACCTCGCCGTGGTGCGTGAACGGGTCGCCGGTCCACGCCTGCGGCAGGATCCGGAGGATCTCGTCCATGGCCGCGCCACGCCGGTGCATGTCGGCGCCGAGTCCGACGAACTCCACTCCGGACCAGCCGAGCCCGAGGCCCAGGACGAGCCGGCCATGGCTGAGCAGCTGGACGGTCGCCGCGTCCTCCGCCAGGCGCAGCGGGTGGTGCATCGGTGCCAGAACGACGCCGGTGCCGATCTCGATGCGCGACGTCGCCTGCGCGAGCGCCGCGCTGACGACGAGGAGCGAGGGCATGTAGCCGTCATCGACGAAGTGGTGTTCGGTCGTCCAGACGGACGTGAAGCCGAGCCGTTCCGCCTCGACGGCCAGGCGGACCGCCTCGTCGTAGGCACGCGTCCAGTCGGTCTCGCCGGGACGAAGCTGCGCGCTGAGCAGTCCGAAGCCGAGTCCCATGGTCGGCGACGATACCAGCCAACGCCTGTTGGCAGCCGCCGCAAGGTCCGACGGACCCGAGCCCGTGTCGGCGGCATCGGCGTTGCCGCGTGCCCTAGGTCCATCGAGGTCACTCGATCGGCACGTGCTGCCGACCGCCGATCGAGGTCGGGCCGGCCGTCAGCTCTTGCCGTGGCGCGCCCGCTGGGCGGCGAGGCGATCGTGGGCCTCGGCGATGAGCGGGACGACGATGTCTCGGAACGTCGCCGCTGACGGGTTGAGGATCGAGATCCAGAGCTGGGCCGCGTAGGTCGGATGTGGGAGGAGCCGTGTCGAGGGCCGTGTAGTCGGGCGGCGCCGCCGGATCGAGGGCATCGCCGACGAGTCGCTCGAACGTGGCGCGGCTGAGCCCCAGGTTCAGCCGGTAGACGCCGGCGCGATCGAGATCGGAGCCGTCGTCGTAGTCGTTGTTGGTGACGATCGTCGCGTAGTTCGGGAAGTGCCGCTCGGGATCCAGGGAGAAGAACCACGTGCCGCCCGACTCGAGGACGGCGGTCTCCGGATATGTCTCACGGATGTAGCGGACGATGGACTCCGGGTCAGGTGCTGTGAGGTCGTTCGTGCTCATGTCGAGACCGTACGACATGCATGTCAAGCCCTTCCCGGACGCGTGTGCGTCAAGGACGGTCGGTACGTTCCGACGGGCCTCTCAAGCTGGCGTTGTCGTCCAGCACGCTTCCGTTCACGGACAGGCTGGCGAGCACGCGAACGGACGTAGCGGCCATACGCGCCCGGCGGACGCGGCGGCTAGCGCGACACGCGGTAGCGCAGTAACACGACCCCCGAGCTGAAGGTGCGCGTCTCGACGACCTCGAGGTCCACCCGGCGCTCGTCCCGGGGAAAGAACGGAATGCCCCCGCCGACCAGCACCGGGTAGACCATGGCCTGGTACTCGTCGATCAGGCCCAACGCGGCCGCATCGGCGGCGAGGGTCGCGCCGCCGATCGCGATGTCGCCCTCGCCCGGCTCGGCTCGCAACCGCCCGATCTCCTCCGCCAGGCCGCCGGTGGCCAGGCGGGCATTGCCCTGCACCGCCGACAGCGTGGTGGAGAAGACCACCTTCGGGAGCGGCTTCCAGAGCGCGGCCCACTCGAGCTCTGCGTCGTCGAGCGAGGATCCTGGTCGACGGTGTCCCAGTACAGCATCGTCTCGTAGAGCTTTCGTCCCATCAGGTGGACGCCGACCCCTCGTATCTCGTCGATCCAGAAGCGAAACACCTCCGCATCGGGTGCGGTCCAGTCGAAGCCCCCGTCCGGCCCGACGATGTAGCCGTCAAGCGAGACGCCCATCGAATAGGTCACGCTGCGCATCTGAAGTCCTCCTCAGGTCGGGCTCGACGATACGACCGCCGGACGTCGCAGGGCGCATCGCGGCTCGACGGATCCCCTGGGCTGCGACTGCCGCCGAGCGGCGGTATCTGGCGAGACGAAGAGGCCGGACCCTCGCGGGCCCGGCCTCCAGCCGAACGACATGATCGGGAGCAGCCCTACTGGCCACCCGCCGTGAGCGTGACCGTCGTCGGCGTCCAGGACGCGCCGGTCGTGTCCGTTCCTTCGAGCGCCTTGAGCGCCTTCTCGGTCAGGTCGTTCCGGAACGCCTGGCCCTCGACGGGCTTGGTCAGGATCTTGCCGTCGGTGGCGATCTTGACGGTCTGGTCGTAGAGCGCCTGATCCATCGTGCCGATGCCCTTGGGCGACGGCCAGATGAGCTTGTTGACCTCGTTCAGCTGCCAGGCCTGATGGACCTTGGGCAGCTTGGCGTCGTACTTCAGGATCATGTCCACGGCCTTGTCGGGATTGTCGCGGCAGAACTGCCAGCCCTTGTAGGCGGCCGTCAGGAAGGCCACCGCGGTGTCCTCGTTGCCGGTCTCCTTGAGCCAGGACTCGTCGGCGAAGATGCCGTCCTGGAGCATCGAGGTGCCGGCGTCCTGCATCGAGATGACGTCCAGGTCCTCGGGCTTGTAGAGCTCGCCCGTGGCCGGGTTCTTGGTCTCCAGCACCTGGGCATACTCGTTGTAGAGCATCGCCTGGGCGGCGTCGATCTCGCCGTTCACGAAGGCGTTCATCGTGAAGTCCTGGCTGACGATGGTCACGTCGGCCGGGTTGTTGGGATCGAGGCCGGCCTTGCGGATGGCGGCGTACAGCTCGGCCTCGTTGCCGAAGCCCCAGCTGCCGACCTTCTTGCCCTTCCAGTCCGTGGGCTTCGTGATGCCCTTGTCCTTGAAGGCGATCTGCAGGGTGGGCGAACGCTGGAATGGCTGCCCGATGAACTGGATGTCGGCGCCGTTCTCGCGCGAGGCGAGGGCCTTCGGCAGCCAGCTGATGCCGAACTCGGCGTTGCCGGCCGCGACCACCGTCGCAGGCACGATGTCGACCGCGCCGGGCAGGATCGTGACGTCAAGACCCTGGTCCTTGTAGTAGCCCTGGTCGAGCGCCGCGTAGTAGCCGCAGAACTGCTCCTGCGGGAGCCACTGCAACTGCAGGCGGACCGGCTTCAACGCGGCGGCGCTGCTGCCGCCACCGGCATTGCAGGCGGCCAGCAGCATGATCGTCGCGATGGCCATCGCCGCGACACGTCGCAAGCTCATCGATCCCTCCTCATTGATGGCAGCCGGCCCTGGGCCATGTCGCCGCCGATGGCGCCCAGTCTAACGAGGCGAACATCGTCCCGGGCTACGTCTCCGTCGTCGAGCCTCGCGCGAGCGCCGTGGCCGGGCGCCTAGGACACCTCGGTGGCCGTCCGATACGAGCTGTGCCAGGGCATCACGAGGCGCTCCACGATGGCCACCACGAGGTACAGGCTGATGCCGATGGCGGAGGCGAAGACGATCGCCGCCCACGAGCGCTCGAGGTCGAGGAAGGCGGCATAGCGAACGATGTACTGGCCGAGCGAGATGCTCGGCGCGCCGAAGTACTCGCCGATGATGGCGCCGATGGTCGCCAGCGTGGTCCCCACCTTGAGCGCGGTGAAGACGAACGGCATGGCGCAATGGCTGCGCAGCTCGCGGAAGACCTGGCCGTCGCTGGCGGCCATGGATCGCATCAGCTCGATGGCTGCCGGCTCGACGTGCATCAGGCCGCGGGCCGTGTTGATCATGACCGGGAAGAAGACGAGGGCGGCCGCGACCATCGCCTTGGAGAGCTGCTTGTCGAGCCCGAACCAATTGTTGAAGAGCGGCGCGAAGGCGATGATGGGGATGGCGCTGATGCCGATGGCGACGGGCAGGATCGACTCGCGCAGGCTGGCCCAGCGGGCGATCCCGATGCCCGGCCGCCAGGCCCGCCAACCCGCCGATGGCCATGCCCAGCAGGATCTCGACCAGCGTGTAGGTCGCGGACGACCAGAGCTCCGGCAGGTACGTGACCCAGGCCTCGGCGATCTTCGACGGTGCCGGCAGGATGAACTGGGGCAGGCCGAGGACGCGCGTCAGCAGGTCCCAGACGATGATGGCTCCGAAGAAGATGCCCAGCGGCAGGAGCCAGCTGCGCAGCGTTCGCCCGACGACCGTCGCCATCGACGCGTCGCCGGGCGTCGAGGCCAGCGTCATCCGGACAGGCCCTCGGCGGCGACGCGGCGCGCGTCGGCCTCGTCGATCTCGCCCTCGCCGCCACGCAGCGCCTCGCGGACGACGGTCACGAGCTGGAAGTAGCGCTCCATCTCGCGCGTCTCGACATCCCGCTGCCGGGGCAGGTCGATGGGCACGATCTTGGTGATGCGGCCGGGACGCGCGCTCATGACCACGACGCGGGTCGAGAGGAAGACGGCCTCGGCGATGGAGTGGGTCACGAAGATGACCGTCGTCCCCGTCCGATCCCAGATGCGCAGGAGCTCCAGGTTCATGCGCTCGCGCGTCATCTCGTCGAGCGCGCCGAAGGGCTCGTCCATGAGCAGGATCGAGGGGTCGAGGGCAAGGGCTCTGGCGATCGCGGCGCGCTGCTGCATGCCGCCCGACAGCTGCCATGGATGGTGCTCGGCGAACTCGCCCAGCTCGACCAGCTCGAGCATCGCCTTGGCCTTGGCCGTGCGCGTGGCCTTGTCGACGCCGGTGATCTCGAGCGGCAGCTCGACGTTGCGCTGGACCGAACGCCAATCGAAGAGCACCGGCGCCTGGAAGACCATGCCGTAATCGCGATCGAGGCGAGCCTGGCCGGCCGGCTTGCCGTTGACCGTGACGGTCCCGCCCGAGGCGCCGGTCAGATCGCCGATGATGCGAAGCAGGGTCGACTTGCCGCAGCCGGACGGCCCGATGAGCGAGATGAACTCGCCCGACCCGGACGGTCAGATCGATGTTCGACAGGGCCTCGACGCCGGCGCCACCCTGACCGCCGGCGAAGACCTTGCTGACACCCTTCAAGGCGACGACCTCGACCGACGCCTTCTTCTGGGCCGCGTCCGCCTCGGCCTCGGCCAGGAGGTCGGTGATCGACCCGCTGAAGACGACGGTGTCGGACGTCCGCTGGCCGGTCGGCTGGTCGGAGGTCCCCTGGCCCGTCGGCTGGTCGGTCATGCGCGCAGTTCCTCGGTCGGTCGGTAGTTCTTGAGGACCATCCGCTCGGCGATGACGACGAGGCTGAAGGCCAGCACGCCGACGATGCCGCAGGCGACGATGGCGGCCCACAGGTCGGCCGGCGAGAACGAGTAGTACTGCATCGCCGTCAGCAGCCGGCCGCCCAGCCCATCCCGGATGCCGGCCGGGAACTCGCCGACGATGGAGCCGACGACGCTGGCGGTGGCCGCGATCTTGAAGGCGGTGAAGAGGTACGGCGGCGAGGCGGGCAGCCGCAGCCGTCGAAGCACGGTCCGGCGGTCGGCCGCGTAAGACCGCATCAGCTCGAACGCCCGCGGATCGGCGGAGCGCATGCCTCGCAGGGCGGCGATGGTGACCGGGAAGAAGGTCAGGTAGGTGGCCACGATGGCGACCCCGGCCCAGCCGGCCTTGAGCCCGACGACGATGACCGGGGCGATGGCGATGATGGGCACGGTCTGGCTGGCCACCAGCAGCGGCACCAGGCCGCGCTCGAGCACGCGCACGTGGATCAGGACGATGGCCAGCAGCATCCCGACGCCGGCGCCCAGGGCGAATCCGAGGATCGACTCGCGGAGGGTGAAGAGGGCGGCCTGCAGGAGCGACGCCCAGAATGGCTCGACCCGCCGCATCGCGCACGAAGAAGGCGGCGGCGACCGACCACAGGTGGGGCAGGTTGATGTCGTTGACGGGCTTCCAGCGGAACGGCGGGTCCCAGGTGATGGCGGTCGGGTCGGCGGCATCCAGACGCCACGGATCACCGGCCAGGACCTTGAGCAGGAGCCAGGTCACGACGATGAAGGCGACGACGCCGAGGACGCCGAAGACTGGACGCAACCGGCGACGGGCGGTCATGGCGGAAGAGTACCCGGCAGCGGCTCCCGACGAACGGAGGCCCGTCAGGCCATCATCGTGTCGCTGCCGACGTGGATCCCGCGACCTTGCCGGGTTCAGTGCACCTCCAGGACGCCGCGCATGTCGGGATGGACGTCGCACCGCAGCTGGTACGTTCCGGCGGCTGAGCGGAGGGACCTGATAGATCTGCTGGCCGCGCGTGCTATGGATGTCGGTCGCGAACGCGACCGATCCGTCGTCGGACGCGATCACGACATCGTGCGGGAACCCGTCCGTGTTCACGTAGGCCAGCTCGAAGGCTTGATCAGCCGCCGCCTCGATGCTGTGGGGCTCGAAACGGAGGCTGGCGTCGAGGGACTCCGACTTGACCGTGCGCACGGTGACCGCGTCGGCCGGGAGCGACGCGGATGGCAGCGGCTCCGAGGATGCAGAGCAGGCCGCCATCGCGGCCGCGCCGAACAGGATCAGGCCGAGTCCGGCGCGTCGTCCCATCGGCTCGGCGCCTAGCGCCCTCCGCCTCGCAAGCTCGACAGCTCGGCTGGTAGTCCTCGCAGGTGGGCGACGACACCACGAGGCCCGCCGTCGGACCGATAGATGACCACGAGCAGCAGGAGGACCATGACGATCTCGATCCCCTTGTCGAGATAGGCGAGGTCGAAGCGGGCGCCGAAGATCAGCCACATGACGATGCTGCCCAGGGCGTAGCCCAGCAACGCCAGTCGGATCAGCCACCGGAAGCGACGCGCCAGGCCGACCGGCAGGACCATGAGGATGGCCAGGGTCAGGTAGCCGATGGCGTTCAGGTAGAAGTACCACTGGCCGAGCGTGGTGTGGATGTACCCGCTCGCCAGCGCCAGGATCACGATGGCGGCGGTCAGCAGGGTGCCGACAACGTCGGCACGCTGGGTCGTCTGGGCGGTCGTCATCTCTCGTCCCTCTCACGCACTCTGGCCACGACGCTTCGGCCGGGGCACGCACGTGGGCCCGGTCGAGGGCTCGTCGAGCGGCCTACCATCGGCGAACGCACGTCGTGGCGCGATCCGCGTTGGCACGAAGATACCCCCTCGCTCCGTACGTCCGGCTATCAAAATGCCGACCTCGAGAGCGTCATCGGCGGCACGCGTCGTATCGGTCCGCCGCGTGCCTCCGGATCAGCGGCTACACGCGGGCAGGATGCGCCTGCACGCGATGGAACCCGTCGGGCCACAGCCCGATCGTCAGGAGCACGACGCCGGCACCGATGATGCCGACGAACATCCCGGTCACGATCGGGTCGATGGGTTCACCTCGAGCGACCGCGTAGGCGAACGAGCCGAGCACGCCGAGGCCCATGACGATGACGAACGTCAGCACGGCGATGGCCGCGGCCGGGCCCCGCCGATCGCGCCGCACCAGCAGCAGCGCGGCCAGCGCGGTGATCGGCAGCGCGAAGGCCAGGTCCAGGGCGTAGACCGGGCTGGTCGGCAGGGCCAGCGTCGTCACCGCATCCGGCAGCTGCCCGCTGACGATGGCGCCGGCGATGCCCGACGACCAGGTCAGCGCAAACAGCGCGACGCAGATGAGCAGGAAGCCAGCGGTCGTCCGGCGCAGTAGTCGGGCACCTACCTCCGGGTCGATGGCCGACGAGTCGAGCCCGAGGACCATCAGGACGAGCGACCAGGTCGAGAGCGACAGGATCGCGATATGGAAGGGCGTTGCCGGGTTGATGACGACCGAGAAGCTATAGATCGCGTACGTGTACGCGATGAACCCGAGCGCGCCCATGGCGAGCAGACGGCCCGCCCCGATCGGCGTCACGGGCGCCGAGTCGAGCGAGAGCATGGCGCCGGTCGAGGTTGCGGCGAAGCGACCCGTGAGCGACTGGCCCGGGACCAGGCCGCGAGCACGCCACAGCCCGACGGCGAGAACCGGTACCGCCACCAGGAGCGTGGCAAGGTCGCTGCCCTGAGCCTGGGCGACCACGGCGGCGTTGTCGCGGTACAGGCCCGGCAGCAGGACACCCGTCGCGGAGGCGATGGCGGTGAGGACGACGACGGCCCAGGCGAAGCCGTCGGCGAGCCGGATCCGGAACGGTGCTGTCATCTTCGGGACCTCCCTTGGCAGGGCGGCCCGGCGTGTTCGATGGGCGCCGAGAGCGCGCTCGCTGCCGAGCGACAGCACACCATCGAGCACGCTCGTTGCCGAGTGCCAGGGCGACCGAAGCCTGCAGGGCTTTCGGACTGTCCGAGGAGCGACCGACGATGGAGCTAGCCGGTGACGGCCTGGTCGGCGATGTCGAGGGCGGCGTCGATGATGGCGAAGCCCTCGCCGAGCTGCTCCTCGGTGATGATCAGCGGCGGATTGGTGTGGATCGAGTTGTTGGCGATCATGGTGTACAGACCGTGCTCGCGCAGATACTTGCCGACGGCCTTCATCTCGTCGGATGAGCCGTTGAACGGCGTCATCGGCGTCCACGGGTCGCGGGATCGGACGAGGTCGAGGATCCCGAACAGCCCGAGGTTCCGGACCGCGCCCACGGACGGATGCCGATCGTACAGATCGTCGTGGTGGCGTCGCATGACGTGGCCCATGCGCGCGGAATGCTCGACCAACCCGTCCTCCTCGTAGACCTGGATGGTGGCCAGGGCGGCCGCGCAGGAGACGGCGTGCGAGGAGTAGGTCAGCCCGCCGTAGAACATCTTGGTCTCGAAGGCCTCGGCGATCTTGCGGCGCATGGCCACGGCACCGAGCGGCAGGTAGGACGAGGTCAGGCCCTTGGCCATCGTCATCAGGTCGGGCACGGTGTCCCAATGCTCGATGGCGAACATCTTGCCGGTCCGCCCGAAGCCGGCCATGACCTCGTCGGCGACCATCAGGATGTCGTATCGGTCGCAGAGCTCGCGCACGCCCTGGATGTAGCCGTCGGGCGGGATGAGGATGCCGTTGGTGCCGACGATGGTCTCGAGGAAGACGGCCGCGATCGTCTGCGGGCCTTCGTATCGGATGACGTCCTCGAGCCCCTGGAGCGCCTCCGCGGCCGGTCGGGACTCGGCCTCACCCCAGCGATGGGTGTCGGGATAGCGCACGACGCCGACGAGTCCGGGCTCGTTGGCCCAGCGGCGCGGGTCGCCGGTCAATGTCATCGCGCCCAGCGTCGCGCCGTGGTAGGCGCGGTACCGGCTGAGGACCTTGTAGCGGCCCGTGTAGTGGCGGGCCAGCTTGATGGCGTTCTCGATCGCCTCGGCCCCGCCGAGCGTGAAGAAGACCTTGTCCAGGTCGCCCGGCAGCAGCTCGGCGAGCTTGGCGCCCAGCCGCGCGCGTGACTCGGTCACGAAGGCGGGCTGGACGTACTGGAGCTTCTCCGCCTGGGCGGTGATGGCGTCGATGACGCGCCGATCGCCGTGGCCGATGTTGACGCTCATCAGCTGGCTGTTGAAGTCGAGGATGCGCTGGCCTTCGGGGGTGTAGAGGTAGACGCCCTCGGCGTGGTCGATGGCGATGGGGTCGAGCTGGCCCTGGATGGACCAGGAGAAGAAGGTGTGCTCGCGAGCCAGGCGGACGATCTCCGCGCTGCTCATCGATGTCGCGGGTTCGACGGCCATGCGGGCCTCCTGGACACGGATCGGCTGGCGCTAGGAACGGCCCGATTGTGGCACGCGCACGGGCCTCGCGCCCCGGCTGCGAGCGTCGGAGCCCGACGCTCGAGTGGCCGCCGCCGAAGCCTCTGGTACCCTGCGCGACGCCACGCACCACGAGGAACGAAGCACCGATGACCGCCACACCACCGCCGCCCCCGCCGACCGAGCCGGCTGCCGCCTCTTCGACTGCCGCCGCGAGCACGTCCACGTGGATCCTCGTCGCTGGGGTGGCCGGCGTAGCCATCGTGCTCGCACTGCTCTTCCGGGCCTTCGTCAACCCGGTCCCGGTCGCTCTCCCTTCGCCTTCGCCGACCGCCGCACCGACCGCCAAGGCCTCGCCAAGCCCGTCGGCATCGCCGAGCCCGAGCCCGTCGGTCTCACCGAGTTCGTCGCCCTCCCCGTCTCGCGAGTGCGTCCGCAGCGGCGACCGCCAGCCCCAGCGCGGCCCCGACCGCCGAGCCGACCGCCGGCCCGACGGGGACGCCAGGCGCGACCGGGACGCCCGGGCCAAGCGCGGCCCCATCAGCGAAGCCCAGCCCGACGCCGATCCCGGTCCCGACGACGTCGTGCGACCAGCCCGACACCGGTGTGACCGTCGTCTATCCCAAGAACTGGTACACGATCGACGAGCCACCCCAGTACGCCTGCGCCTTCTTCGACTCGTCGCCCATCGTCATCCCGCCCGACCAGACCTTCCCGGATGCGCCGGTGGCTGTGCTGGCCGACGAGACGCCGTACCAAGAGGCGTTGACGGCGATGACCGACCCCACCAGGTGGAAGGTCATCTCGCAGACGACGACGAAGGTCTCGGGTCTGCCGGCGACGGTCGCCGAGGCGTCGTGGATCGGCAGGGCGCCCTACACCGTGGGCACGATGCGCTACTTCTACCTCGTCGACCGGGGTGCCCAGGGCAGCGTCCTGTTCGTGACCCAGGGTCAGGCCAGCGACACCTATACGACCGACAAGCAGGTCCTCGACCTGATGGCGTCCAAGTCGACGATCAGCCCTTCGAAGTGACTCGAGCGCGGCCGGCGGCGCTTCGGGCGGCGACGAGGCAGGCCCTAGGGCGCTGATCCCGTCGGCGCGATCGACAGGTACTCGCCCTCCCAGACCATCCGGATGGCGGCGTAGTGCCAGCGCGTGACGAAGTCCTTGAGCTGGGCGCGGGTGAGCTTCTTGTTCGGCTTCATGTCGTAGCCGTACGTCCTGTTCTGCCGACCCCAGAGCGGTCCGGTCACCCGGACGCTGATGACCTTGAAATCGTTGGTCACCGCCGGATCAGCCGTGGCCGAGAAGCCATGCAAGACCCAGCCGTGGTTGCCGTGGTCGACGAAGAGCGCCACCGGCAGGTTGGTGCGGCGCAGGGCCTTGACCGCCGTTCGGATGAGCGAGGTGAAGGTCGCACTCCGCACGAGGCGATACCGATCGTCGACGAAGTGGCGCATGCCCGCTGTCCAGCCGGCGGGATCGACGCCCTGCTTGACGGGGATGGCATAGCGCAGGTGGTTGCGCATGTAGCTGAAGTAGCGGTCTTGCCCGGCCCGGCTGTGGTCGTCCTCGTGGCGCACGATGTTGCGGATGATCTGGACGTCGGCGGCCGTGCAGTAGTACCAGGTCTTCTGGGTCGTGAAGACGCCCGTCCGATAGAGGTTGATGCTGCCGTCCCAGGCCGACAGCGCGCTGGCCGGCGGCGGGGCCATCAGCCCGCCCAGGGAGGTCACGGCCAACGCCAGCGCCCAGGCAGCCACCAGCCATCGTCGAGGACGCGTCATGCCCACATGGTCGCCCGGCTGGGCAGATCGTGCATGCGGACGCCGCGATCCCTTGGCGGACGCCGCAAGCCACCGGCGGCTGCGCGGCGTGCTGCGCCGCCAGCCTGCGCGAAGCTCGGTCGACCGGCCTCACGTCCGCGGCCGGGTCGCGTCCGTCGACCATCGCGCCATCCCGCAGCTCGACGACCGCATGGGCGACCTCGAGGAGCATCGGATCGTGCGACGCGACGATAGCCGTTACGCCTTCGCTTTCGACGACCGACCGCAGGAGCTCCATGATCGTCCGGCCAGTGGCGGCGTCGAGCTGGCCGGTCGGCTCGTCGGCCAGCAGCAGGCGCGGATGGTTGACCAGCGCCCGGGCGATGGCCACCCGCTGCTGCTCCCCGCCGGACATCTCGTAGGGTCGATGGTTGGCGCGCTCTCCCAGACCGACCAGGTCGAGCACCTCTTCGACACGGGCGCGTCGATCGTCGGGCTCCGTACCGCGGAGACGTAGTGGCAGCTCGACGTTCTCGGCCGCGGAGAGGATCGGGATGAGCCCGAACGACTGGAAGATGTAGGCCACGGTCTCTCGTCGGAGGCGGACGTGCCCGGCTTCGTCGAGGGCTGTGACCTCCTCGCCGTCGACGACGACGCGTCCGGCGGTCGGGCGGTCGAGGCCGCCGATGACGTTGAGGAGCGTCGACTTGCCGGCCCCCGATCGGCCGGTCACGGCCAGGAACTCGCCAGGGCGGACACGCAGATCGATGCCCCGCAACGCGTGGAGCATGCCCGTGCCGCTCGGGAAGTCCCGCGTCACGCCCTCGGTCTCGACCAGCCATGGGCCAGTCGCCAGCTCCGCCGGCGGCCATCGGGTCAGCCATCGGAGCGACGCTGTGGAGCGCGTGGTGGCTCGGGCTTCTGGTCTGGCGGCGTGCCGTCGCGGGTCGTCCGGCGGTCGTCCGCTGGCTCGCGCGCGGGCGGTTCAGCCGGCGTGGCGCGGTCAGGCCAGATCTCGATGTGGTCCGCCGCGAGGCGCAGCGTGACCCGGCGACGCAGGCCGAGCGCGTCGACATGGGCTCGTGGCAGCTGCAGCCGGCCTGCCTGATCGAGGACGGCGAACTCCTCGGACGTCCGGCCGCCCGATGCGCCTTCGCCGTCGCTGCCGGCCGCGGCCGCAGCGCGTCGGTCGCCGAGCCAGACCGCCTCACCGGAATGGACCGTCTCCGTGCTGGTGCGGCCGTCCCGGATGGCGATCGTGCGCTGGACATGGTCGCTCACCAAGGGGTCGTGGGTGACGATGACGATCGTCGTGCGCAGCTCGGCGTTCACCCGTCGAAGGGCCGTCAGGAGCTGCGCGGCCGTGTCGCCGTCGAGCTCGCCGGTCGGCTCGTCGGCCAGCAGGACCGGTGGCTGGTTGGCGAGCGCGATGGCCACGGCGACGCGCTGCTGCTCGCCGCCCGAGAGCTCGCCGGGATGGCCGTGTCGGCGTGCGGTCGGCACGCCGACGAGATCCATCAGCAGGGACGCCCGCTGGCGGCGCTGGCGGGCATCGATGCCGTCGAGGAGCATGGGCAGCTCGACGTTCTCGGACGCCGAGAGATGACTGAGCAGGTTGCGCTCCGTCTGCTGCCAGACGAAGCCGACGACCCGGCGCCGGTACGTGGTCCTGGCGCGCCCGTCCATCCGCGTCAGGTCGTGCCCGGCGACCGTGGCTCTGCCCGCTGAAGGAACGTCGAGGCCGCCGAGGATGTTCATGAGCGTCGACTTGCCACTGCCCGACGCGCCGACCAGCGCGATCATCTCGGCCGGCTCGACGTGCAGGTCCAGGCCCTGGAGGGCCACGACCTCGAGGTCGGCGACCTTGTAGATCTTGACCAGGTTGTCGCAGCGGATGGCGAGGTCCGCGTCCTTGCCCGTCCCGGCGCCGAGGTCGACCGTGCGCGGACTGCGTGATCCGAAGCTGCTCATGCGTCGCGCATCATCGCCGGGACGGGGTCGCGGCGTCGCGCGACGAGGGTCGCCGCGAGCATGACCATCAGCGCCAGGGCCGCCTGGGCGATGGCGACGCCGGAGACGACCGGCCACTCGATGGTCGCCTCGACGATCTGGCCCGGTCGCACGAACTGGTCGAGCCCCAGGCTGGGCACGGCGATGAGGCCCATCAGGCAGCCCAGCGCCAGCCCGCCGAGGACGGCCGTGATGACCACGGTGCCCTGCTCCACGACGATGACGCCGAGCACCTGTCGCGGACGCGTCCCGAGGGCCCGCAGGAGGGCGATCTCGCCGTGCCGAGCGGCAACATCGCCCACGACGGCGGCGGCCACGACCAGGGCCGCGAAAGCAAGCGCGACGCCGAACGCGAGCAGGAAGCCGGTCGAGGTGTCGCGGACCAGGGGATCCGACTCCAGCCCCGCCCGGACGTCGGCACGCGAGGCCAGGGCGACGTTCGGCGCACCGAAACGCCCGACGGTCCCCTCGCGCATCGCTGCGCCCATCGCCGGCGACGCACGGACGAAGATCTGGTTCGGGGCGAACGCGTGTGTCGGGTCCGCTGCCCGGACGGCCCCCGCGGGGACGATGACGGTCCCCTGCGGCGACCCTGCGCCAGGGAACTCAGCCGCGATGCCTGCCACGCGGAAGTGGGCGGCTTTGCCGAGTCCCGAGAGCTCGAAGAGCTCGCCGACCTTGAGCGCGGGCCGCCGGGCGGCCTGGCCGACGAGGATGGCTGGGATCGCGGTTTCTGGCGTCGTGCCCGCCGATCCATCCCACGCGGTGGAGGTGAAGGCCTCCGGCAGCAGGCCATCCGCTGGTGTGCCAGCCACGACGCGACGGTACGCCTCGGCGTCGAGCGCCTCGGCCACGACCGGCATCGCACGCACCGAGCCTCCAGCCAGGAATCCATCCCGCAGGATGACCTCGGCCGCGGATTCCACGCCCGGCACGTCAGCGACCCCGAGGGGCAGGTTGTCGCGGGTGGCGGAGTCGATCCGATACTCCGCGCCGACCGCCATCCAGGCGACGAGGTCCTGTTGGCGTTGGAGGCTGGCGAGCACGATGGTGCTGAAGACACCGATGGCGAGCGTCACGACCAGGATGACGAGGGGCACCTGAAGCGAGCCGCCTCCGCGCGACGGCCCACGCAGGGCATGCACGGGTACGAAGCCACGATACGCTGCAGCTACTGCGGAGAGGACGCGGACGATCGGCAGGTAGCAGCGCCAGGCGATCAGGCCGCCCGTCAGCGCGACGATGGTCGGCACCAGCACGAGGAGCGGATCGACGCCGGCGAGGGCTGACGCGGAGGTGACCCCGTTCGTGCTCGAACCGGCCGCCTCGGTCGCGCCTCGTTGGCCGATCCAGATCACGCCAGCCACGGCCACGGCGACCAGCAGGCCGTCTCGGACGAGCGATCGGGGTCCGCCCCACCAGGCTGTCGGGCGCGCCTGTCGCAGGAGGCCGGCGTCCTCGCGAAGGACGTGCCTGGTCGTGATGATGACCAGCGCCAGGGTGAGGGCCGCCATGGCGACGGCGATGAGGCCGATGCCGATGGCCCAGGCAGGACCGGCGAGCACGATCATCGATCACCGCGGGGAGGATCGTCGCCGGCACCACGATGACGAGCGCAAGGATGAGTCGCGTCAGGATGACCTGCCGATCGGTGGCGCCCCGGGCACGGATCACGCGCACCGCCGACTGCCGCCGCCGGGCGATGGTCGCGGCGATCATCCCGAGCGCACCGACGGCCGCCGCCGCCGGCCCGATGAGCGCGAGGATGATGGCCGCCTGGGCGGTGCTCCGCTCGGCGATGTAGCGCTCGAGGATGGTCAGCAGGCCGGTCGAGAGGCTGGGCACATCCGAACCCTCGGTCGAGCCACGGAACGGGTACCTGACGCGGAGCCTGCCAAGCTCGGCCGCGATGGTCTCCGCGGCCGCTCCCGACCTGCGGCCCCAATCGAGGATGAAGTGCCAGGCATAGCTCGAACGCGCTGCCGAATCGGCCGGCGACGCTCGCGAGCTGGTCGGTCGCCATGAGCGCCGTCGCATGGACGGCCACCGATTCGTAGTCCTTCTCGATGATGACACGGGGGATCAGAAGCGCGCCATCCGCCCATTCGTCGTTCGTTGGCTCGAGCGGCTCGAAGACGCCGACGATCCGGACTGGCACCGAGTCGCCTCGCTCAGGGTTGAGCGTGACCTGGTCGCCGACGGCCAGCTGACGACCGATGACCCAGCCACCGCTCTTGAGGCTCGAGAGCGTCTCTGCCGAGACGGCGATCTCGGTGATCTCGCCGGTCGCCTCGGGCGCGCGACCTTCCAGGAAGCGGATGCGCTGCTCGATGTTCGGCTGCGCCCGCAGGCGGAGGCTTGCGGTGTACCCGTCACCGTGCCAGCTCGGAGGCGCCCAGGTCCGGGGTGTCGGCCGTGGTCACGACATGATCGACCAGTCCAGCGACGCTCGGCGGCAGATCGGCCTGAAGGCGTTCCCCGGCCGCCCGCACCTCGGCGAGCGGGTCCGACGGCGGGCCATCGAGGCGCCCGTCGAGGGTGAACGCAAGGTCGCGCTGGAGCGGCGGTGCGGCCGCCATCATGGCCGGCAACGCCGCGTCGGCAGCTCTGGTGAAGACGATCGGTGCAGCCATCGCGAGCGTCGTCGTGACGAGCACCAGGATGGCGAGCGAAAGCGAACCCGCGCGATCGGCTCGCAGATCCAACCGCGCCAGGTGCAGCGCGCGAGGTCGGCCGGAACGCGTGCTCATCGATCGGCCTCAGCGATGCGCAGGGTGGCGGCGACGCGGACGCTGGCGATGGCGCGCCGGGCGGCCAGGACGCTGAGCAGGAAGGCGAGTGCGCCGAGCGCCGACCAGCCCCACGGCGAGGTCCCACGCCATGGCAGCGACCGGTGGCGGCACCGGCGCCTGGCCCTCGAGCGTGAGCGTGATCGAGGGCATCACGACCCAGGCCAGGACAAGGCCGACGAGGATGCCACCGACGACGCCGACGACGATCAGGAAGGCCGACTCGATGGCCAGCCATCCGAGCAGCTGTCGTCGACCCAGCCCCAGGGCCCGAGCCACGGCGAACTCCCCTCGTCGGCTGGAGACCGTGTACCACAGGCTGATGGCCAGGCCGACGAGCGCGAAGAGGAGGGCCGCTCCTGCGACCAGACCGAGGATGGCGGTGACGCCGGCCTGGAACGGGTCGCTGGTGCGCGCCTCGAGGGCATCCGATCGCACGGCCTTGGTCTCGATCGGGAACGGGGATGCGACCAGCGCCGCGCTGGCCGCAGCGGGGTCGGCACCGGCGTCGAGCGTCAGCCACCAGCCGTCCGCCGGCATCAGCGCGCCGCTGCGGACCCACTCGGCGAGCTGCATCGTCGGCAGGTCGAGGAGCGCGGCGGGACGTGACGGATCGAGCGTCGGCACCAACGCGACCGTGCCGACCACGTCGATGGTCCGGATGTCCGCGAACCCCTGGGTCAACGAGACCGAGCCGTCGGCGGCGGGCGGCGATTGGCTGACCAGTCGCTCATCGGCCAGGCTTGGCAGCGCGACGCCGCCGATGTCGGCCAGCTCGCGAGCGCCGACGGTCATGATCAGGTCGTCGAGACCGGCCGGTGGCGACGCGGCGTCCAGGCTCACGCTGGCGCCGGGACCGGTGGTCGTCACCCGGCCGTCCGGATCCATGCGCGGTGTGACGACCTTCGCCCAGGTCCACGCCGAGTCGATGGTCGTCATGTCGAGCGGCGTCCAGTCGGAGCCGCTGGCCGTCGCCCCGCTCGGCGCCGCGGCGACTTCCAGGCCGGTCAACCGGGCGGAGCCCTCGGCGATGGTGCCCGGTGGGATCGTCCCGCTCAACTCGACGGCCACCAGCTCGAGCGGGCCATCCGCTGGCATCGTCGTGCCGTCGGGAAGCCGCAGGTCGAGCGGGATCTCGACCGTTTCCGTGCCAGATCCGACGCGCCCGTTCGACGACGCGCGATGGAGCAGACCGGCCGAATCACGAACGACCGCGGTCACGGTCAGGTCGAGCGGTCCGGTCGACGGGCACGATGGAGGACGGGCCGGGTGCCGGTTCCGAGCGGACGCTCGAGTCCACGCTCGCGCGCAGCCGCATCGCATCAGCGGGCAGCGGCACGACGCTGAGCGTCGGCCGCGCCGCCGCCATGGCGCGCAGCTGGTCGGCGAACGGCGCACTCGCGAGATCCGAGCGGAGATCGACGACCCCGGCGGCCAGCTCCGGCACCAGCGCGACGAACGTGCCCCTGCCGTTCGGTCGGCGCGTGTCGAACGGCTGCACGACGATCGGCGCCGCTTCGGCGATCCCGTCGATGCCCTCATAGGCGCCGCGTGCGAGGGCCATCGCTGGCAGGGCATCCGTGGTCGCGTCGGCCGCCTTGGCGATGATGTCGACCGGCACCGCGGTCGAGACCTGGTCGACCTGGGACTGGCGCCACGTGCGCTCGTAGCTGGCGGCCAGGAAGGCGATGGCCACCGCTACCACGAGGAGCAACGCCGAGCGGCTGTAGCGGGACGAGCGTCGCGCGATGGAGCGCGCCGCCATCGGACCGACCACACCCGGCCGACGGGCGGCGAGCCGCTCCATCAGCGTGGCCAGGGCCGGGACCACGCGCATCGTCAGCACGGCACCGGCGGCCAACCCGATGGCGGGTGCCGCCACCAGCAAGGGATCGATGCCGACGCTGCCGCGGAAGGACTGCGAGATCGGCGCACCGTTGGCACGCAGCTCCCAGAGGACGACCGCGGCGAAGGCGACGAAGGCGAGGTCGAGCCCGGTGCGGTGGGCCGCGGTGCGCGACAGCTGCCGGCCGACCGATCGGCGGACCGAGGCGATCGGGCCGCTCGTCGTCAGTACGGGGATGGCCATGCCGATGACCGCCACGCCGGCCGCGATGGCCGCCAGGGTGACGGCCTCGGACGTCAGTCGCGGGGCGACGAAGACGGTCCCGGCAGGACCGAGCGCGCCGAGCACGACGAGGAGACCGGCCGCCAGGATGGGCGCCAGCAGCACGGCCGGCAGCGACGAGGAGGATCGCCTCGGTGGCGGCCAGTCGGAGGAGCTGCGCCGTCGTTGCGCCGCGCACACGCAGGACCGCCGTCGTGCCCCGGCGTCGCTCGACGACCATGGCCGCGACCATGATCAAGGCGTAGCCACCGAGGATGATGATCTGCCCGTCGAGGAGGAGGATGCCGCTGCTGCTCGATCGCGTGCCGGACGTGGCCCGGGTCAGCAACGCCGGCAGGTCCGAAGCCACGTCGGCCGTGCCCTTGCGGCCGACGTCCGCATCGATCCGTTGCGCGAGCCCTCCGACGCCGGCGGCGACGCCGGCGACCGTGGTCGGATCGAGGGCCTCCCGATCCGGCACCACCCGCCAGCCCATGACCGCCCAGATGTCGGTCAGCCGGCCGAGCAGGAGTGCACGATCGACCATCAGGGGCCCCAGCGTCGTGAAGTTCGCGACCGACTGCGATCCGTCGATGGCCAGGGCGTCCGCGAACCAGTATCGATCGCTCGGATCGAGCGGCTCGTAGATACCGCCGATGCGGACCGGCACCGACAAGCCGTCGACCCCGCGGCCCTGGACGGTGATGCGCTGACCGACCTCGAGCCCGAGCTTGGCCGCGGCGGCGCTGGAGATCGCGGCCACGATCGTGCCGTCGGCGTCCGCCTCGGCCGGCGGCCAATCGCCTGCGACGAGACGGGCATGGTCGGCCAGGCCATCCCAGCTGCCGAAGACGAGGATGTCTCGTGGGGCGCGGCCGGCGAGACGGTAGCCATCGGAGGTGACGGAGCTCCAGATCGTGCCCAGGGCCGGACCGAGCGCACGGGACAGCTCTGTGTGCACGATGCCATCGACCTGCTCGGCTTCCTCAGGGTGGATCGAGGCCGTCATCTGCAGGTCGGCATCGGCCCCGGGCGCCGCGGCGAGGACCTGCTGGATGGCCGACCGCGCGACCGCGTCCGAGCGCATCGCGCTGGCGACCATGGCCGTCGTCGCGATGACGATGGTCAGCCAGGCGGCCGCCACCAGGATGCGGTCGTCGCCGATGCGGGACACGACCAGCCCGAGCCAGCCGCGCCGCGTCCGCCATCGACGAGACGCGGCATCCGGCGCCGGCAGCGCCGTCGCGCCGTCGCCTGGCTCGGGTCGCTGGTCCGGGGGCGGTGCGGCCGAGACGTGGCTCGTCGGAGCGCCCGATGCGTCGTGGCCCGGCGAGCGTGGCGCGAGGGGGACGTCACCGGCTCAGTGTGGCGTGTCCGCGGCAAGGCCTGCTGTCGGCTCGCCGACGTTGCCCCACGCTCGCATCTCGGCCCGGGATCAGGACCGCTCGAAGGCGAGCACCATGAGCAGCTCCAATCGTTCACCGGGCGGGAGCATGGTCAACGCGTCGGGCTCGCTTCGCAGGAGACGCCGCAGTCCCTGCGGGGCGTGCGTCTCCGGTTCGACGGCCACCGCCGGCGCGCCACCCGGGCTGGCGGCCACGATGCACAACGACGGGGACTCGACACGCATCTCGGCCCGGATCCCGAGGTCGGGCCAGCGCAGCTCGACGGGGGTCCCGGTCAGATTCGCCCAGGTGCCGTCAAGTCCATCGGCCATCCTGGCCACGACCCGCAGGTCGGACGTGCCGCTGACCGCGATCGGCCGCGGAGAGGTGTCCAGGTTGCTGAGGTAGACGGACTCGCCGCGGATGGCGACCTCGATCGGCTTGAGGAACCAGGGATGCAGGCCGATGCCCGCCGGCATCGGTGCTGTCATCGAGGTTCGTCAGCGCCAGGGCCACCCGCAGGTCGGTACCGACGACGGTGACCTGCTGGCGGACCTCGTAGCGCCAGGGCCAGCCGTCACCGCCACCGGCGACGACGAAGGAGCCCGGCGCTTCGATCGCCCACGGACGCAGGTAGACCTGGCCGTGGATGGCCGTGCCGTCGACGAAGTTGACGCCCAGCGCCACGGTCCGGCCACCGACCTCGGTCGGCGTCGGCTCGAGTCGATTGCACCATGGCGCCATCACGTAGCTGCCCCACATGAACGGATCGTCGATATACGTCGCTGGGTCGTCTGGGCTCAGCAGCAGATCATGGCCGAACGCCCGCAGCCGGTGCAGCCTGGCGCCGAGGCCGGGCAGGACGACGACTTCGAGCGGCTCGCCGCCGATGCGGACCTCGCTCCCCGTCCCGCCGGCGCTGGCGTTGCCGACCATCAGCGTCGACCGCCGCGTGCGCTGCGCATCTCAGCCGACCAATGTCATGGCGTGGTCGGACCGGAGCAGGAAGGGCGGCAGCAGCGCCGGCATGTTCGAGAAGGGCAGCACGTCCGGGTGGAGGTCGATGCCGAGGGCCTCGCGCATGAAGCTCCGGCGGGCCCCGATGCGCGTCCAGGCATCGGGGTAGCGCGCAGCGATCTCGCCGCGCAGGGCTTCGTCGGCCAGCGCCAGCCCGTCCTCGATGTTGGTCGTGAAGTAGTCGGTCCCGGTGGCCGGGATGACGTCCGACTGGAAGGCCATGCCCGATCGGAGCTCGATGGTCGAGCCCGCGAAGATCGGCGAGTTGACCCATTCGTCGAGCTGGATCTGATGGCCCGGGTTGAGGAAGACGCCGAAGAACGGGTCGCCCAAGCGACGCTCGATGATCGCCGCCAGCTCACCACCGACAGCGCCCACATGAAGCGCGCGGTACCACTCGGCGATGGCTTCGAAATACGGCGCCACGAGCCGCTCCACGTAGTCGGCGATGCCGCCCGGCAGCTCGGCGGCTTCCTCGACCACGAAGCCGGCCCGACAGGTGAGCGCGCCCCAGATCCCGAACGCGACGGTGAACCGATCGCCACGCTCGACGGGCCGGTCGCTGGGGCTGAGCAGGCCGAAGGTGGCGCGCGGGCCGGCGGTGAGCATCAGGTGGCACGAGAGCGGGGTCCCGTTCCAGCCCAGCAGCGCCACAGCCTCGTGCTCGGTCATGCCGGGTCGGAGGCCGACCAGCAGGTCGTGCACGCCGGCGGATGTCTGGCAGGCGGCCCACTCCAGGCACGCCAGCTGATCGACGTCGTTGATGACGCGCAGCCCATCCGCGGCGTCGATGAGCAGGTCATTGGCGTTCTCGACGAGGCCGGCGCCGCCGACCAGGCCGCGCAGCTCGTCGACCAGGAAGGCCGGTGCCTCCATCGTCGCTCGACTGGCATACGTCTTCCAGCCCGCGACGCCGACATGACCGCCAGCGACGATGCCTTCGTCGGCGAGGACGGCGGCCAGCGGGCGGGAGCGGTCACGTGGCTGGCCCGGCAGGCTGAGGTCCTGATGCAGGATGCGGCGCATCGGCAGCGCTGCGGCGCCGGCCATGGCGTAGCACTCGTTGCCGACCAGGATGGCCGGAGCCTCGTCACGGCCGACGACGAGGATGGCCTCCTCGAAGCGCGGGTCGAAGCCCGTCAGGTAGCTCATGTTGGCGCTGTGCTCGCGGTCCGCGTAGACCACGACGTGCTGGTAGCCGCGACGCTCGGCGCGCTCGCGCAGCGCTTCGAGGCGGGCGGCGTAGGTCGCGGCCGGGACGGACGGCATCGCACGTGGCCTGCCGAAGTCGGGCAGGGTGACGGGTGCCAGCCGCGCGCGATCCATCGCTGCCACTCCCTGTCTGCCTGGTCCTGTCGGGCGACGCTCAGTCGGCGCCCGGCGTCCATGGTCGCACGGCGTCGGCGCCGCGTTCGATGACGGCGAAGCCGTCGGCCGGCAGGGACTGCCAGGGACCGAGCTCGCCATCCGGCCACTGGACCTGGACCTCGGCCGTCTGCGACGGACCCAGCCCGAAGTGCGTCCAACCGAGCTGGCCGCCCTCGTGGCCACCGCCGACGGTCAGCTCGCGGTCGATGACCCGATCGCCGATCTTGACGCTGATCCAGGCGCCGATCGCGTCGCGGTTCGCGCCTGGCTGCTCGAGACGGACGGCCGCCCAATGACCCATCGGCGCCGGCGCATCGGCCGTGCCCGCCCCGACGCCTCGCCACAGGCGGACGTTTTCGCGACGCGCGACCTCGACGATGTCGAGCAGGCCATCCAGGTTGAGATCGACCACCGCCGCCCCGCGACCCCTGGCGAAGTCGACGATGCCGGCGTCCTCGGCGCCCTCGACGAAGGTGTGATCGGGCTGGCCGATGAGCAGGTTGGGCGGATCCTTGGCCGCGAACTCCTCCATCGCCTCGACGTTGCCCTTGGTCACGAAGAGATCCATGAAGCCGTCGTTGTTGACGTCCTGGAACTCGGCATGCCAGGCGGTCGAGTTCCTGGTGTCGCCGCCCGCGTACGGGCGCGTGGCGGTCGTGCCCATCTTCCGGCTGATGTCCGTGTAGTCGGGCCCCTGCGCGCCATCGACGAGCGTCTGGAGCATGTTGTCGGCCTGGTTGGTCAGGAAGACCTCCGGCTTGCCATCGCCGTCGATGTCCTGGCTGGCGATGCCCATGCCCCAGATGCGCAACAGCTGCCAGCCCTCGTCGCGGGTGTAGAGCCGCGGCGGCTCACCGGGCGTCATCTTCCAGAGCTGCTCCTCGCCGTCGGACAGGTCGCTGTAGTAGTGATGATCGTTGGAGACCCGCAGGTCGCGCTGACCGACGTGGTCCCAGTCGCTGAAGAGCATCGAGAGCGGGCACCACGACGATGATCCGAGCGTCGATGGCGGGCCGAAGCCGCCCGAGGTCGCCGGACGGACGAGCTGGTTGGGCTGGCAGAGCTCGTCCGGGTCGGTGAAGTCCTCGTCGTGATAGTTGCCGATCGCCACCGTCGGCCACGTCGAGCCCGCTTCCCAGGTCGCCGCGAAGGCGGTCGTCCACTCGTTGCCACCGTCGAAGCCCCACGCCTCGTTGGCTCGCTCGAACCGGCAATCGCCGAGCCCGCGCAGGAGGACGTTCTCGCCGTGGCGCAGCACCGCCAGGTCGGTGACGCCATCGCCGTCGATGTCGAGCGGGTAGGCACCGGTGACCGCGTCGAGGTCGGTCGTCGGATCGGACAGCCGTTCGAAGCGGAGCGCACCGCCGATCGGACTCTTGTTCTCGAAGAGCGCCGCCGGCCGGGTGCCACCGGCGAGATAGAGCTCAGGCTTGCCGTCATCATCGCAGTCGAACGCCGCCACGCCGCCGCCGACGAAGTAGGAGAACTCGCCGTCGTAGATGTGATCGAGGCCGGCGGCCGCCGCCTCCTCCACGAACCGCGGGGCCGGCGCTGCAGCCGTGGGCGTGTCCTTGTTGCCGGACCGGACGGCGCCGAGCGCGACGGCAGCGACCGCGACCACCAGGAGGAGAAGGCCGAGGGCGAAGAGGACGATGAGCAGGCGCCGACGACCGCGCGGGCCGTCGGCGACGTTCGGGCCGGACACCGCGGCATTGAAGCACAACCCGCTCGAAGCGCCTTCGCGACACCAGGCGCCATGCCAGCGGAACGTCAGGGCCCCGGCAGCACCCCGACGTTGAACCAGCGCTCGTCGCCGAGCGCCTGGCGGATCACGAACGTCTCGGCGAACGGTGAGGCCTGGCTGTCCAGGAGGCCGCCGGCGGCATCGTACGTTTCGACCGTCTTCGTCCCGCGCCCCTCGAAGGCGATGCCGATGCCGCTCTGGCTACCGAGCAGCTTCGTGGTCATGAAGAGCGAGTCGAACGCGTAATGCGGGACGGTGGTTCGGCCGGAAGCCTTGGCCGCGGCCATCGCCGCCGTCGTCTCCTTCAGTCGGTCGCCATGGTCGACCGAGGTCAGCAGGCTCGCGTCACCGCGCAGCGCCGCCAGGTTCTCGACCTCCAGGTTCTGCGCCAGTGTGAGGGCCAGCCCGGGCGCCTCCTGTCTTGACGCGCTCGGCATTCCAGGAGGTGACCCCTGGGTCGATGGCGACCGTCGGCAACGACGCCGGGTCGATCGGTCGGCGGCGCGTCGAGGTAGACGACGCTGCTCGCGCCGGCGATGCCGCGGGCGGGCGTGCCGGCGAGCACGATCCCAGCGCCGAGGACGAGGACGATCGCCCCCGCCAGGCCCAGTCGAGCGGCCGAGCGCAGCGACCGTGGCGCCAGCTGCGCCGGAGCCCATGAGCCGAGAGAGGAAGGGGCCGGGCCGATCGGCCTCCGAGCGGGCTTCGGGCAGGTAGCGATCGAAGACCGGCCGGATGGCGCACATGATGACGAGGCTTGCCAGCAAGCCGACCTTCGTCCCCCACTCGGTCGTCTGGGGCGCCATGAGCAGCACGCTCCCGATGCCGACCGCCAGGGCGAAGACGATCCGTCGCCATTCGGCCTGCCGGGATGGTCTTGGGGTCGGTGAGCATGAAGAACAGGAAGATGAGGACCTCCGGCGAGATCACGATCGTCCGCCAGAAGTCGCTGCCACAGACCGGTCCGAAGGCCCAGTCGGCGGTCATGCAGTGCCCCGATCCCGCCAGGATGGCCGTGCCGATCGCCAGCGTGAGCCAGTACGTGGCCGCCATCGCCAGCAGGTTCAGGCGGCGCGTCACGAGCATCCCGCCGCCGATGATCAGCAGATAGGCGAGCGCCAGCCAGCCGTCGAGCGGGCCCCAATAGAAGTCCAGCGGCTGGACCCGCTCGAGGCCGAGCACGAGGAACGCGACCACGAGGCCGACGTTCGACGGGTTGAAGACATGCGAGCCGCGGTACTGGATGACGTACTTCGTGAGCAGGGCCAGACCGGCCACGACGGCGAACACGTACCAGTCGTTGGTGCCCCAGGGGTCGCCGGCCGTCGTGTCGGTCGTGCGCAGGATGAGGGCCACGCCGCTACCGGTCAGCATCGCGCTGGCTGGCCAGACGAACATGCCCGTCTTGCGGAAGGTCAGCGCGACCTCGATGACCGCGCAGGTCACGATGGCCGCCAGGATCTGCGGCACCGTGACCCGGAACCCGAGCGCGACCTGTCCGAGCACGTGGATCGAGATGATGACCGCGGCAACGTGCAGGCGCGGATCCCGAACGCTCGGCAGCACGACCGGGTAGCTGCGCTGGCCGAGCGTCAGGGCATGACTGCTGGCCATCAGCGAGAGACCTTCGGCGGGTCGGTCTGGATCATGCGGCTCGCTTCAGCGGCCGGATCCGGCGATCAGTTCGGGATGGACGCGACCCGTCGGTCGCTGTAGCCGTGCTCGGCGATCTCGCCGGCGCGCTCTCGATAGGCCTCCGCGCTCGGGGGCGTCTTGGCCCGGAAGCCGTCCACCAGCCGGTTGTACATGGAGAAGGCTGACGCGATGAGGACGGCCAGCTGCACGTCCGCGTCGGATGCTCCGGCGGCCTTGGCAGCCGCGATGTCGGCGGCGGTCAGCTGGAGCGCGTCGCGGCGGACGGTCCGCGCGATGTGGAGCAGCGCCTGCATCTTGGCATCGAGGCCGTCGAACGAGCCACGCTTGATGTCATCGATGACCGGCGCTCGCTCCGTCGTCTCGCTGCGCTCGATGAGCGCCGTCGCGAAGGCGCCGTGAGAGTCCATGCAGTAGAAGCAATCGTTGGCCGCCGAGACGGCCGTCGCCAGCATCTCGCGTTCGACGCGGCTGATGGTCGCGCCCGGGAAGTCCTTGACCAGGACCTCGTCGGCCAGGCCGCGAAGGTGGATGCCGAGGCCCGGTGTCAGCATGATCGCGGCCAGGATCCCGGGGACATCCGGCAGGCCGCCGACGATGGGGTCCTGCTGGGAGCGCGCCAGGCGCTCGTCGTCACGTGCCATGTGCTTCATCTCCTGCGTGTCGCCCGATCATCCTCCGGTGCGATCGTCTCGCCCCCCGGGCGGCCGGGGCAGGGTACCACCTCGCTCGGGCCGGCCTGACGACCGCGCGATCGGCCGGAAGATCACCCCTCACGACGTCGATCCGTCGGCCCACCGGGCTCGGCGGCAGCGAAGATGGCCTCGATGACGCGCAGGTTGGCGACGGCGTCCTCGGGCTCGACCGGCGTCGGCAGGTCGTCGAGGATCGCCTCCGCGAAGCGCTCGGTTTCGACCGCGTAGGGGTCGGCGGTCTGGAAGGTCAGCGTCTCGGTCGCCGGGGCCACGGGCGGATCGCCGCCGGCCGTGATGAAGATCTGGGTCGGCCGATCCGGCGGGATGTTGAACGGGATGCCGATCGAGATCCGGCCCTCACTGCCGTAGACGTGGACGCGCTGGTCGGACTCGGCCCGCGTCGAGCAGGTGAAGGTTGCCAGCCCATCGCCGAATCGCAGGATCGCGCTGGTCAGGATGTCGACGCCGCTCAGCGGGTCGCGGGTGATGGCCGCCTCGACACGGTCCGGCTCGCCGCCGAAGAGCATCCGCGACAGGTTGACGTTGTAGCAGCCGATGTCGTACAGGGCGCCACCGCCGACGGCCTGGATGTTCCGGATGTTCGTCGGGTCGTCGTTGTAGTAGCTGAACCAGCTTTGGACCGCCAGCAGCCGGCCGATGCGGCCGCTGGCGACGATCTCGACGACAGCCTGCCATGACGGGTGGAGGCGGTACATGAACGCCTCCATGAGCCGCACGCCGGCCCGTTCGCAGGCCCCGACCATCTCTTCGGCCGCGGCCGCCGTCATGGCCAGCGGCTTCTCGCACAGGACGTGCTTGCCTGCCAGGGCGGCGGCCATCGTCCACTCCGGGTGCAGATGGTTGGGCAGCGGGATGTAGACGGCGTCGATCTCCGGGTCCGCGAGCAGCGCCTCGTACGAGCCATGGACGCGCTCGATGCCGTGGCGAGCGGCGACCTCACGCGCGCGAGCGACGTCTCGGGATCCGATGGCGGCCACCCGCACGCGGGCCGCTTTGCGCATGCCAGGGATGACCTTGGTGTCGGCGATGTTGGCGGTCGAGAGGATGCCGAAGCGCAGCTCGCTCATCGACGTGCGGCCCGATGCCACCAGCCGGCCACCATCAGCCCCACGAGGTCTCGGTCACGGGGCGGAAAGCGACCTCGAGGATGCGGTGCGTTCGGGGTCGGGTCACGACGAAGACGACGGCCTCGGCGACGTCCTCGGGCCGCATCATGCCGGCCAGCTGCGGCATGTCCGGCGTCCGTCCGTGGCCCATCGCGAAGTCGGTCGCGACGCCGCCCGGACAGATGCTGGTGCAGCGGACGCCCTGCTCACGCAGCTCGTGGTCGAGGGCGCTGGTCAGGCCGACCTGGGCGAACTTCGATGCGCAGTAGGTCGCTTCGAAGGGCAGGCCGCGTCGGCCGGCTTCGCTGGCGATGGTCACCAGATCGGCGTTCCGGCTCTTGATCAGCCACGGCAGGGCGGCTCGGGCGGAGTACAACGCGCCCTTGACGTTGACATCGATCATCGCCTCGAGGTCCGCCTCGGGCAGCTCGAGGAAGGGCCCGTAGGCGCCGACGCCCGCGTTGATGACCAGGATGTCGATGCCCCCGAAGCGGGCGGCCGTCGCGGCCGCGATGGCCTGCATGGCGGCCGCATCGCGCACGTCGGCCGGCTGCGCGACCGAGCCCGCGATGCCCAGGTCCGACCCGCTTCGAGAAGCGAGGCCGAGCTGTGCACCCTCGGCGGCGAGGGCACGGGCGGTGGCCGCGCCGATGCCTCGGCTGGCCCCGGTGATGAGGGCGACGCGCCCATCGAGCAGGCCCATCAGGCGACCTCCCAGCGCTTGACAATGGATGACCAATGGTAGAGTCTCCGGGCGACATTTGAGCGAGAGGAACACAAACCCTCCGCCGAGCGCCCCCGACGTCCGACCGTGGCGCCCTGGAGCCGCCGCCAGGGTCCGGAGCCCGTCGCGTCGAGCCAAGACTGAGGATCGACCATCGCCGATGCGACCACCGATGATCGGCCACCGCAGCGAGACCGTCCGGCGCGCCAACCTGAGCGCGATCGTCCGAGCACTCCACGCCAGCGGGCCGCTGTCGCGGTCCGAGCTCGTGCTGCGGACGGGGCTGACGCGAAGCGCCATCCGGGGGCACATCGGCGAGCTGGAGGCTGCGGGGCTCGTTTCGGAGGAACGCCCGGCGCCGCTCGGTCTGCCCGGCCGACCCTCGCCGGTCGTTTCGCTCGATGGCGATCGCGCCTCGGTCCTGGCGCTCGAGATCAACGTCGACTCGCTCGCCGCCGCGCATGTGGGGCCGGCCGGGGAGATCGTCGCCCTCGGCCGCAGGCAGCGTCCTCGCGGCCGCAGCTCGGTCGCCGAGGTCGTGGCCGACCTGGCGAGCCTGGCCATCGACATCCATCCCGCCCCGCTCACCCCGGACGACGCTGGTCGGCGTCGGCGTGGCGGTCGCCGGCGTCGTGCGCCGCGAGGACGGCCTCGTTCGCACCGCACCCAACCTGGGCTGGCGGGACGTCGCCCTCGCCGAGCCGCTCGCGCGCGCGCTCTCGGCACAGGTGCCCGTGACCGTCGCCAACGATGCCGATCTGGGCGCGCTGGCCGAGTCTCGCCGCGGGGCCGCGATGGGCGCCGATGACGTGGTCTACGTCTCGGGCGAGGTCGGCATCGGGGGCGGCATCATCGTCGACGGGCGACCCCTGTCGGGCGCGGCGGGTTACGGCGGCGAGATCGGCCACATGCCCGTCAATCCGGACGGTGCGCCGTGTCGCTGCGGTTCGGCCGGCTGCTGGGAGACCGAGATCGGCGAGGACGTCCTCCTCGCACTGGCTGGCCAGCACGAGCGGGGCGGACAGGCCGCCGTGGATCGGGTGCTGGCCGCCGCCGATGCCGGCGAGCCGATGGCACAGGCCGCGGTCGATCACATCGGTCGCTGGCTGGGCATCGGCCTGGCCGGCCTGGTCAACATCTTCGACCCGCGCATCATCGTCCTGGGTGGACGCTTCGCCCGGCTGACGCCCTACGTCAGCGCCATGGTCGAGGCAGAGCTCGATCGGCATGCCCTGGCGGCCCCAAGGGACCTCGTGCGGGTCGTGCCGGCGACGCTCGGCGATCAGGCAGCGCTGCTCGGCGCCGCTGAGCTGGCCATGGAGCCGCTCCTGGCAGATCCCGCCGCATGGCTGGGCCCCCGTTCCGGGGACGCTCAGCGAGATGGAACTTCACCCACAAACGGGGACTGGAGGGTGGTAGCCTAGGGAGGATTGCGAAGGTAGCGAACAGCGCGTCCCCGAGCGTCAGAACGGGTCACATCGTAGGAGGAGTCATCCATGTTCTATCGCCGAGTAGCGGCGCTTACCGCAGTGGCGGCCATCGCGCTCGCCGCGTGCTCGCCAGCGGCCAGCACAGCACCCAGCGCATCCACGGGTGGCGGCACGGAGACGACCGCGCCCAGCGCGAGCGAGCGCGCCGGCCAGCGCCGCCGCCGGACACGTGCGTCGTCGGCGTCTCGTGGAACAACTTCCAGCAGCCGCGTTGGGCGGCCAAGGACCGACCGAGCATGCAGCGCACCATCACCGACGGTGGCGGCATCGTTCATCGACTTCGACGCCAACCTCAGCAGCACGCAGCAGCTGACCGACGTCCAGACCTTGATCAACCAGGGCATGAAGGTCCTGGTCCTCCTGGCGGCTGACGACAAGGTCGGCGCCGCGGCGGTCAAGCTGGCAACGGACAACGGCATCCCGGTCATCGCCTACGACCGGCTCATCGAAGACCCGAGCGTGCTCTACCTGTCCTTCAACAACACCGACGTCGGCGTGGCCGAGGCCACGAGCCATGCTGGCCAAGGTTCCGCCCGGCACCACGGACAAGCCCGCCAACTACGTCCTGATCAAGGGCCACCCCGGTGACGCCAACGCCAAGACCTTCCTGCCCGCCGGCTGGGATCAGGCCGGTCTCAAGGCGGCAGTCGATGCCGGAACCATCAAGATCCTGAACAACCCCCCGGACGGCACGTTCACGGATGACTGGGATACCACCAAGGCCCAGAACAACATGGAAGCGATCATCGACGCGGCCAATCAGGCCAAGCAGAAGATCGACGCGGTGCTGGCCGAGAACGACAGCACGGCGCTCGGCGTCGCCAATGCCTTGAAGGCCAAGTCGTACGGCAACGTGCCGATCAGCGGCCAGGACGGCGACACGGCCAACCTGCAGAACGTCGCCGCTGGCATCCAGTACGTCGACGTCTGGAAGGACGCCAACCAGCTCGGCAAGGCCGCCGGTGCGGCCGCGCTTCAGCTCTGCAAGGACCCGACGATCGCCAACGTGAAGCTCCCGGATGGCGTCGTCGATGCCGCCAGCGCGCCCGCCAAGGGCAACGCGGTCGTCGACTTCACCACGCCGGGTGGCAACACCGTCAAGTCCATCATCCTCACGGTCCAGCCCGTCATCCAGGACAACCTGCAGAAGATCCTCGATGCCAAGTGGCTGACCAAGGCGGTCCTGTGCCAGAAGGCGATCCTGCCGGAAAACGCAGCGAACGCCGCGGCCGTCTGCAAGTAACGTCCATCCAGTAACCCGTTGAAAGCGCCCTGTGCTCGCGGATCGGCCGCGGCACAGGGCGCTCCTTCTTCTGCCAGGGTCGGAGACAGCCCATGACTGACCTCGCCGCTACCGCGCCGGAGCAGACCCAGGGTACGGGTGGGCGATCGCTGCGACGGATGGTCGCAGCGACCGAGATCGACATGCGCCTCTTCGGCATGCTCATCGCCCTGGCTGCCATCTGGATCGGCTTCGGCATCGTGACCGGCGGCCAGATCCTCAACCCGGCCAGCGTCGTGACGCTCTCGGTCCAGACGACGGTCGTGGCCATCATGGCCACCGGGATGGTGCTGGTCATCGTCTCGCGCAACATCGACCTGTCGGTGGGCTCGACGGTCGGCGTCATCGCCATGGCCTACGCCCTGCTGATGACCGACTGGCTGCCGAACATCGTGGGCATCCCGCTCGACAGCCCGCTGATGTGGATCCTCGCGCTGGCCATCGGGCTGTCGCTGGGCACCGCGATCGGCGCGCTGCAGGGCTTCATCATCGCCTACATCGGTGTGCCCTCGTTCATCGTCACGCTGGGTGGGCTGCTGTCGCTGCGTGGCGTGGTCTGGACGATGTCGAACGGGGCGGCGATCTCCGGCATCGACGCGACCTTCCAGCACTTCGGCGGCGGCGCGACGGGATCCATCGGAGGCACCCTGACCTGGGCCCTGGCTGCCATCGGCTGCATCGCCGTCGTCGGCCTGCTGGTCAACGGTCGACGGCAACGTCGTCGGTTCGGCTTCCAGGTCCGCCCGGTCTGGGCTGAGGTGCTCCTGGCCACCTTCGGCATCCTGGCCGTGATCGGCGTGGCCGCCATCGCCAACGCCAACTACTGGCCCAGGGGCCTGGCCGACGACTATGCCGCGGCGAATGGCATCGCCATCCCCGAAGGCGGGCTTCAGATCCCGTCGGGCTTCCCGTGGCCGATCCTTCTCCTCATCGGCGTGACCATCGCCATGACCTTCCTTGCCAACCGGCGGAAGTTCGGGCGCTATGTGTATGCCTACGGCGGCAACCCGGAAGCCGCCGAGCTGGGTGGTATCAACACCCGCTGGACGCTCATGAAGATCTACATGCTGATGGGCCTGCTGTGCGGCATCGCGGCGGCAGTCGCGTCCGCACGCCTGAACGGCGCGACACTCGACGTCGGCGCGAGCAACGAGCTCTACGTCATCGCCGC
Organism: uncultured Chloroflexia bacterium; assembly: GCA_963777975.1. GTDB lineage: Bacteria > Chloroflexota > Limnocylindria > Limnocylindrales > CSP1-4 > CSP1-4. Next base: position 240,776 of record CAVZSO010000010.1, read on the forward strand.
CGCCGTCGTCGGCGGGACGTCCTTCGCCGGTGGCATCGGCACCATCCCCGGTGCAGTGCTCGGTGCCTTCGTCATGCAGTCGCTCGCCTACGGCCTGGCCTTCGTCGGTGTCAACTCGCCGACGCAGAACATCGTGGCCGGCGTCGTCCTCGTCGTGGCCGTCGGCTTCGACACCTTCAACCGCCGCCGTGGCGGCGGATCGTGAGGCAGCCATGACCGTCGCGGAACGCACACCGCTTGTCCAGATGCAGGACATCAACGTCGCCTTCGGCGGCGTCCATGCCGTGCGCGAGGTGAATATCGAGCTCTTCGCCGGCGAGGTCATCGGCCTCGTCGGCGGCAACGGTGCCGGCAAGTCGACGCTCATGCGCGTCCTCTCAGGCGCCCGTCCTGCCGACAGCGGCTCGATCCTCATCGATGGCAAGCCCGTGACCATCGGCAACCCACGCGACGCCAAGGCCTTGAACATCGAGACCATCTACCAGACCCTCGCCCTGGCGGACAACGTCGATGCACCGGCGAATGTCTTCCTGGGACGGGAGATGACGACCCGCTGGGGCACGCTCGACGACGGAGCCATGGAGGACGCCACCCGAAAGGTGATGGGCCGCCTGAACCCGAACTTCACGAACTTCATCACGCCCGTCAAGTCCCTCTCCGGCGGCCAGCGACAGGCTGTGGCCATCGCTCGTGCCGTCCATTTCAACGCTCGGATCCTGATCATGGACGAGCCCACCGCCGCTCTCGGCCCGGCCGAGACCGCTCAGGTCCGCAACCTGGTCCGCCAGCTCAAGGACGAGGGCATCGGCATCTTCCTGATCAGCCACGACATCCACGACGTCTTCGACCTGTCCGATCGGATCAGCGTCATGTACCACGGCCGGATCGTCGACACCGTCGACAAGGCTTCCGTCACGGCAGACGACGTGCTGGGCATGATCATCCTGGGCAAGAAGCCCGACGAGGTGTCCGAGAAGGACAAGGCGGCCATCGAGCTGCGCGGCTGATCGCCGCGGCCCTCAGCCGGTCAGGCGGGGGAAGATGGGCGCCAACGCGGGATACAGGTCGCGATACGTCTCATAGGCCTCGGCGTATCTGGCGGCGTTCGGGCCGGGTTCTGCGACCGGCGTGGCGGTGACCAGCGCGCCGGTGGCTGCCTCCACCGAGGGGAACCAGCCCGCTCCGACGGCGGCCAGGATGGCGGCGCCGTAGGCGGCACCCTCGGACGTGCTGACCGTCGCGATCTCCGCTCCCAGCACGTCGGCCAGGATCTGGAGCCAGAGTGGGCTGACCGTGCCACCGCCAGATGCACGGATCTGGGTCGGCATGGGCATGCCGGCATCGAGCATCGACGCCAACCCATCATGCAGGCCGAAGGCAACGCCTTCGAGCACGGAGCGGGTCAGGTGCCGCCGCTCGTGCGACGCGGTGAGGCCGACGAAGGCGCCGCGCGCCAGCGGATCGACGTGTGGGCTGCGCTCGCCGGTCAGATAGGGCAGGAAGCGCAGGCCGTCGCTGCCGGCGGGCGCGGCGGCGGCTTCCTCGACCAACTCGCCGAACGCGGTTCCCGGCGCCAGCGCATCGCGGTACCAGCGCAGGCTGCCGGCGGCTGACAGCATCACCGACATCAGGTGCCAGCGCCCTGGCACCGCGTGGCAGAACGCGTGGACACGACCGTGCGGTTCGTGGATCGGCTGCTCCGTGGTGGCGAAGATGACGCCCGACGTGCCCAGCGAGAGGGCGACTGTGCCGGCCGAGACGGCACCGACGCCGACAGCATTGGCCGACTGGTCGCCGCCGCCGGCGACGACCGGCGTGCCCGCCCGCAGGCCCGTGGCGGCGGCGGCCGCGGCGCTGATGACCCCGGTCACCTCCGGACCCTCGAACGTCGGCGGCATCCAGGCTGGGTCGACATGCAGCGCGCCGAGCATCTCGGCTGACCAATCGCGTGCGGCCAGGTCGAACAGCAGCGTTCCGGCGCTGTCGGCCTTGTCCATGGCCAGGCCGTCGGTCAGGCGCAGGCGCAGGTAGTCCTTGGGCAGCAGCACGTGACTGATGCGCGCCCAGAGTCGCCGGCTCGTGGTCGCGGACCCAGACCAGCTTGGGTGCCGTGAAACCCGGCAGGGCGTCGTTGCCGGTCAACTCGATGAGCCGCGCGGGCCCGACAGCGGCACGGATGCGGTCGCACTCCGCGCCGGTGCGCTGGTCGTTCCAGAGGATGGCCGGCCTGAGCACGGCCTCCGCTTCGTCGAGGATGACGAGGCCGTGCATCTGGCCGGTCAGGCCGACGGCGACGACCGCCTCGCCCGGCGTGCCGGTGCGCGCCAGGACATCGCCGATGGCGGAGACCGCCCCGTCCCACCAGAGCACCGGGTCCTGCTCGCTCCACAGCGGAGCTGGTTGCTCGTAGCCGTACTCGGCGACACCGATGCCGCGAACGACACCGGCGATGTCGATCAGGACGGCCTTGGTCGCTGTCGTCGAGACGTCGATGCCGATGACGAGGCTCGATCCGGACACCATCGCCGCCAGCGTCAGCGGATGCCGGACGTCAGGCCGTCTCGCCGCGGTCGACGGCCCAGATGTGCTGGTTCACCAGGCCCTCCAGCATCTCCTGTCGACCGGAGACCGGCCGTGGGTCGATCTCGCCCGCCGCGACCCGGCCGGCGAGCGACTCCAGGCTCGCTTCGCCGCCCAGGATCGAGGTGCCGAGAGCCGTCGCCCAGCCGCTGTAGCGGGCCTCGCGTGCCGCCTCGAGGCCTCCGGCCTCGATCATCTCGGCCGCCACCAGGAGCGAGCGCGCCAGGGTGTCGATGCCGCCGATGTGGGCGTGGAACAGGTCATCGCGGGCCATGCTCTGGCGGCGCAGCTTGGCGTCGAAGTTGAAGCCCCCGGTCGTGAATCCGCCGCCCCGCAGGATCTCGTAGACCGCCAGCGAGAGCTCCTCGACCGAGTTCGGGAACTGGTCCGTGTCCCAGCCGTTCTGGTAGTCGCCGCGGTTGGCATCGATGCTGCCGAAGACGCCGTTGGCGATGGCGTAGGCCACCTCGTGGTGGAAGCTGTGGCCGGCCAGCGTCGCATGGTTGGCTTCGATGTTGACCCGGTACTCGTCCTCGAGGCCGTTGCGGACCAGGAAGCCGTGGACGGTCGCGGTGTCGTAGTCGTACTGGTGCTTCGTCGGCTCCATGGGCTTGGGCTCGATGAGGAGCGTGCCCTGGAAGCCGATCTTGTGCTTGTGCTCGGCGACCAGGTGCAGGAAGCGCGCGAACTGCCGGCCCTCGCGTCCGAGATCGGTGTTGAGCAGCGTCTCGTAGCCCTCGCGGCCGCCCCACAGCGTGTAGTTCGTGCCGCCCAGCCGCTTGGTCACGGCCATCATCTGCCGGACCTGGGCGGCGGCATAGGCGAAGACCTCGGGGTCCGGATTCGTCGCCGCGCCGGCCGCGTACCGAGGATGGCTGAAGAGGTTGGCGGTACCCCACAGGAGGACGACCCCGGTGCGCTCCTGGTGGGCCGCCGCTTCGTCGACGATGGCATCCAGGTTGGCGCTCGATTCGGCGAAGGTCCGGCCCTCCGGAGCGACGTCGCGGTCGTGGAAGCAGTAATACGGGACGCCAAGCTTCTCGAGGAACTCGAAGGCCGCCGCCAGCCGAGCGCGCGCGCCAGCCATCGGATCGGCGGCGCCGATCCAGGGCCGATCGAAGGTACCCAACCCGAACATGTCGGTGCCAGCCCAGGCGAACGAATGCCACAGGCAGACGCCGATCCGCAGGTGCTCTTCCATGCGCTTGCCGAGCACGAGCCGGTCGGGCTGGTAGACCTTGTAGCTCAGGGGGTCCGCCGAACCCAGGCCGCGGAAGGGGATCGGCGCCTCGACCCCCGGAAAGAACGGTTCGCTCACAGCAGGGACCCTCCAGACGCACGCCCGGTCGCTCGGTCCGCGCAGGGTCCGGACCTCGGTTCCGATGCTGACGAGCCTACCATCGTGGGCGAACTGCACGAACCCATCGGTGTCGCGCGGCCGGACGGGGAAGCCTCGCTCTTTGGTGCCTAGGTCGGGTCCGCGTCCCCTGGGCCATCGGACGGAACCCGAGACTCGCGGTCGGCTTGTCGCGGGGGATCGGCGGCGGGGATCTCGGTCGGTCGGTCGGCTCCCGGCAGCTCGTAGACATCACCTTCGATGTCGCCGGAAGCTGCCGGATCCGTGAGATGAGCGCTGCCGACGGGACCCGTCACGACATGCGCGACATCGGGATCGGGTCCCGCATCGGGCTTGCGACCGTCCGGGATCGCGTTCTCCTTCCGCGTCATGGGCGACGCAGGATTGGCGCCGCGAACCGATCGCGCGGCGCCACCACCACCGAGCCGTCGATCGGCGAGACCGATCGGGCGCGCGCCGATCGTCGCTGTTCCTGGAGGTCGCGGAAGAGGCGGTACAGCTCGTACGCGACGAGGAGCGGGAACAGGCGACCCGAAAGCAGGCGAAACAGGAGGATGCGTAGCACGGTCCGATGGTCCTTGAGGAGTCGTGTGGAGGGGCAGCGTACGAGTGCCACGTATCGTGCCGGAGTGCGACCAGCCGGGCGACGCGTTGCAGTCCCGTGTCAGGACGCCTCTGCGCGCTCCCGTCGGAGGTTGCGACGGCGGGCGGGACCGGCGTCGATGCTCGTCGTCGGAGCGATGGCAACGGGAAGCTCGGGCAACTCTGCCTGATCGATGAGCCCTGAGCGGATGATGGCCTGCAGCTCGGCCTCGACGAGCGGGTCGGTCATCACCGGCTGGTAGGCGGCCAGTCGGCGATCGACCTCATCACACGCGCGAGCGTAGGTGTCCTTGCCGCCGGCCCTCAACCAGTTCTCGCGGTTCTCGCGGTCGATGGTCGGCCCGGTGAGATACAGCTCGGTCGGCCAGTTGGCCATCGTGTGGTCAGCCATGATGAGGTGCTGATCGACCATCAGCTGGTCGACCAGGGGGCCGGTCGGCAGGTCGTCGAGGATGCGGATCTCGCGCAGGAAGTGCTGGACCTGCCCGGCGACCTCGTCGTCGAAGATGAGCTTGGGCAGGCTGAAGACGAGCAGGAAGTCGAGCATCCCGGGACCGGACACGGAGTTGACGCCGGCCAGGCCGGCGAGCAGGGCGCTGGCGAATGTCTCGGCGCCTGCCTGGGCGTCGAGGATCTTGGCGTCCGAGAGCGCCATGTACGACTGGCAGGGCAGGGCCAGGGACTTGGCCACGGCGATGTAGGCGACGTCGAGATGAAGGGCCTCGACAGCGGCCATCGGCGATGAGGCGGCCTTCATGTGGAAGGTCGCCGGCGCTCCCCCGAAGAGCACCGCCGCTCCAGGCCGGATGACCTGGGCCATGGTGATGCCGGCCAGCACGTCAGCAGTGTGGAAGATGGTCGCGCCGACGAGGGTCACCGGTGCGATGAGGCCCATCAGCGTGACCGGCACGATCTCGACCGGGATGCCCGCTTCGACGCAATCGATGAGGTTCTGACAGGAGTCTTCGCTGTAGCGGAAGTTGCCGGTCGCGGTGATCGTGAAGATCGACATCGGGCGTGCGATGAGGTCGGCTCGGTCGGCTCGGAAGAGCTCCATCATGGCCGCCATGCGGGGCACGCCGGTCTCCGTGAAGGCGCCGCTCACGACCGGCTTCCGGGTGTTGGTCAGGATCATGTACAGGCGCCAGGCGTCGGAGACCTGGGCTTCGATGTCAGCGTTGGTCGAGAAGGCCGTGGCGAGGTACGGGATGTGCTGGAGGCCATCACCCAGCCGGACGTACTCGACGAAGTCGGTCGAGTTCGCCAGGCGTGCCTCGCCGCTCCGATGGTCGAGGATCTTCAGCCCGCTCGAACCGGGCACGAAGTGGACACGGTCGCCACCGATGTCGGCGTGCGGGTTGCCGTCGCGGTCGTAGAGCCAGAAGGCCTTGGGGGCGCTGGCGATGGCTCGTTCCACGACATCGCGAGGAAAGCGCACTCGATGGCCGGTGTCGTCGCTCGGCAGCCCGGCCTCGAGCAACCGCCGGCGCATCTCCGGGCCGCGGACCTCCATGCCCGTCTCGGCCAGGATGCGCATCGCCTCCTCGATGATGCGCTCGATGAGCGCGGGGCTGAGCACGTTCAGGGTGGGACGCATCGCCGCACATTCTGGGCCATGCGTAGGACCTCCGGCGCTGGTCTGGTCGCTCGTGCCACGCAAGGTGGCACGGTGGCCGCGCAGGCTGCCCGCATGACGACCATCGACATCACCGACCCGGACGGCACCATCCATCAGCTCGAGCTGACCTGCTCGAGCTGCACCCTCGACATCGACCCCGGCGACGCGGACGCCGAACTGCTCGACGGGCTGCGCTGCGGCCCGTGCGTCCGCGAGATCGTCGCCGAGGAGCTGCCGCTCGCGGCGTAGCTCGAGGGCGACCTAGTCGAGATCGCCCCGTAGCTGCCCGACGCCCCGAGCGATCGGCTCGCGCGCGATGTCGGGTGGCCACGGTGCCAGGAGGGCAGCCTGCTCGAACTCCAGGTGGCCCTCGGCGACGCGTTGGGCGAGGTCAGCGATCTGACGCACGTCCTCGGCCTGCGCCGCGACCTGCGAGTGGTCGAAGACGGGTCCATGGCCGGGCACGTACTGGCCGGCCGCCAGCGCCAGCAGCGCGTCGTCCGTGGCAGGCCAATCGATGGGGTAGCCGTCGCCGAAGCCCGGCGGATCGCCGCCCTCGATGAGGTCGCCGGCGAAGACGACATCGGTGCCGCTGACGACGACCACGATGTCGTTGTCGGTGTGGCCACGGCCAAGGAACCGAAGGTCGACCGACCGACCGCCCAGATCGATGGTCGCCTCGTCGCGCATCGTGCGGTCGGGCAGGTCAGGGGCGAAGCCGGCCATCTCGTCGGCCAGCTCAGGGGCCGATTCGATGGTCGTCGCGCGCTGGTCCTCGAGCGTACGAGCCAGGAAGTCGGCCATGCCCTCGTGGCCCCAGATCGTGCACGGTCGGAACGCGCGGTTGCCGAAGCAGTGATCCCAGTGCGCGTGCGTGTTGACGACGGACGTCGGGGCGCGCGGCGTGATGATCCGGATGTCAGCCAGGATCTCGCGCGCGTGGCGTTCCGAGGCCCGCGAATCGACGATCAGGACACCGGTCTCGCCGACCACGACGCCGATGTTCTGGTCGAGGAATGGATAGCGCCTCACGAAGACGCCCTCGGCGATCTCGACCCAGCCGATCTTGACGGTCACGCGGGCTCCTTTCCCTCCGGGACTGCGGGCAATAGCGACTCGAGCGGGCGTTCCGGATCCGCCAGAGCGACGGGGTCCACCTCGGCCTCCGCCTCGATGAGCTTGGCGATGACCGGCGAGGCGCCGGGGACCCGGGCATTCAGGCCGGCCACGACCTTGGCACCGTCGAGCCAGAAAGCGCAGAACGAGCCAGACTCGACCGCGCCTCGGAAGATGAGCTGGTCCCTGTGACTCGGGTGGCCGACGTACTCCATGTCCAGGTCGTACTGATCCGAGTAGAAGTAGGGCGCCTTTCGGTACGGCGTACCTCGGTCGAGCATCGACTTCGCGACCGCGATGCCATGGCGGCGTGCCGTGTCCCAGTGCTCGACGCGGACGCGCGCCTTGAGCAGGGGATGCCACGCCGCGGCCACATCGCCGATGGCAAAGACGTCGGGGTCGGACGTGCGCAGCAGCTCGTCGACCTCGACGCCGTCAACGATGGTCAGCCCGGCGGCGCGCGCCAGCTCGTCCCGCGGACGAGCACCCACGCCGGTCACGACGACGGACGCCGCGACGATCGAGCCATCGGCGAGGCGGACGCCAGCGGCGGAACCCTCGCCGACGATGGCCTCGACCCGCGCATCGGGCACGATGCGGACGCCGTGTGCCAGGTGCAGGTCACGGTAGACAGCACCGATCTTGCGCCCGAGGACCCGTGCGAGGGGCAGCGAGGCGCTGATGATCATGGTCACGGCCACGTCGAGCTGTCGCAGGGAGGCCGCCACCTCGGCGCCGATCCAGCCGCCACCGACGACGGCCACCTCGCCAGCCGCCATGGCGGACGCCCGGATGGCGTCCGCCTGGTCGAAGGTCCGCAACGTGAAGACGCCTGGCAGGTCCGCTCCTGGCACGGGCAGCGACCGTGCCTTGCTGCCCGTCGCCAGGAGGAGTCGCCAGAAGCCCCATCGACGTCCGCCCCCGGTGAGCACCTGGCGCGCGCGAAGGTCGATCGCCTCGACAGGCGTCTCGAGCTCGAGCTCCACGCCATCCGCGGCCCAGGCGTCGGCGGCCTTGACGCGGACCGCGTCGCGACCGGTGCTCCCGCGCAGGTAGTCCTTGGACAGCGGCGGCCGCTCATAGGGTGGCTCGGCTTCGTCGGCGAACATCACGATCCGCCCGTCGAAGCCTTCCTTGCGCAGGTTGACCGCCGCACGAGCGGCGCCCAGGCCCGCCCCCACGATGACGATCGTCCGCTCGGCCAATGCCGCCTCCGCGCTCGCGCCGTGGTGCACTGTGTCGGCACCGGCCCGACACAGGGTACGCCGTCTCGTCACACTGGCGGCCGCCGACGCTGGAGAGCGAGCGCGACTGGCGCATACTGGCCATGACACACCATGCCAGCCCTCCTCTCGTGGATCTTGATGCTCGGCGGGATCGCGACGACCGTCGCGGCCGCGGTGGTCGCGTCCGAGGTCGAGTTCGAGGCCGCGATCGCGCTCGGCGGCTTGCTGGCGACCGTCGTCGGGGCAGTCGGCCTGCTCCTGTCGCGGGTGGCCGGTAACGCGCCCGCGGCACTCCGCCCACCGGGCGCGACCGGGCGCGTGAACCCGCCGATGGCCCAGCAGCCGTGGGTCAAGGCACCTGGCGCATCGAGCCGGCGGTCTCGCCGGCGCTCCAGCGGCCGTTCCAACAGTTGGGCTATCACGACGTCGACCATGACGCCGTCCGCGCCGTCGAACACGCTTGCGCCGCCTCGATCGGCCATCCCGATCGCCGCGCGGCCGCTCGGCGCGGCGCGCATGCCGCTCCTCATCGCCGCCTTCGTGCTTGGCATCGCCTGGCAGATGACCACCGGCAGCAGCTCGAACCAGCTGCTCGATACCGTGACCGGACTCGTCCTCGTGGCTACGCCGGTCGCGTTGGTCCTGGCCCTCGTGACGCGGGTCATCAGCGGGCGCGCCTGGGGCCCCGCGGTGACCTTGGTCGGAGCCGGCCTCGCAGTCGTCCTCGGCAGCGTCATCGGCGGCATGACCGTCGCGCTCCTCGGCTGACGCCGGTTCGCTCGTACTACACTCACGGCCTCGAATCACCGCTCGACCGACAGCCACCTCGGAGGACTCGGATGCCCAGGAACGTTCGCGGGGCGCTGCTCCAGGCCAGCTGGACCGGCGACAAGGAGTCGATGATCCAGAAGCACGAGTCGTACGCCCATGAGGCGGCCAAGCAGGGTGCCCAGGTCTTCTGCATGCAGGAGCTCTTCTACGGGCCGTACTTCTGCCAGGTACAGGACGCCGAGTACTACGCCTATACCGAGCACATCCCGGACGGCCCGACGACGAAACGGATGCAGGACCTCGCGAAGCAGACCGGCATGGTCCTGATCGTCCCGATGTACGAAGAGGATGAGCACGCGTCGGGTATCTACTACAACACGGCGGCCGTGATCGATGCCGACGGCAGCTACCTGGGCAAGTACCGCAAGACCCACATCCCGCACGTCAAGGGCTTCTGGGAGAAGTTCTACTTCCGGCCCGGCAACACCGGCTACCCGGTCTTCGAGACCGCCGTCGGCAAGGTCGGGGTCTACATCTGCTATGACCGCCATTTCCCGGAAGGCGCTCGAGCCTTGGGTCTGAACGGAGCCGAGATGGTCTTCATCCCGAGCGCGACCTCGCGGGGCTTGTCGGAGTATCTCTGGCGCATCGAGCAGGTCAGCCACGCGGTCGCCAACGGCTACTTCGTGGGCACCATCAACCGGGTCGGCATCGAGCCGTTGGGCGAGGACGACTTCTACGGGCAGAGCTACTTCTGCGACCCGCGCGGGCAGTTCATCGGTGACGTCGGAGATGCGCACGAAGAGGAGCTCCTCGTGCGGGACATGGACCTCGACAAGATCACCGAGGTGCGGCAGACCTGGCAGTTCTACCGCGACCGCCGGCCAGACGCCTACGGAGACCTCGTTCGACCATAGGTCGCGCTGGACCGCCCGACCGACTGGATCCGGAGGTCGCCCATGGACTTCGGCTTCACCCTCAAGCCCGACCACACCATCGAGCGCACGCTCGGCCTTGACCCGCCAGGCCGAGGCGGCCGGCTTCAGCTACGGCTGGCTCTTCGACTCGCATGTCCTGTGGCGCGATCCGTATCCGCTGTTGACCCTCATGGCCGGCGTCACGACCTCATTGCGGCTGGGCACCTGCGTGACAAACCCGGCGACTCGCGAGCCGAGCGTGACGGCGTCGACCATCGCCGTGCTCGACGAGATCAGCGGGGGACGGATGGAGCTCGGCATCGGCCGCGGCGACTCGGCGCGGCGCGTGCTCGGCAAGCCACCGACCACGATGGCCCATCTCGAGGAGGCCATCAACGTCATCAAGAGCCTGGTCGAAGGTCGCGCGGTGACCTTCGAGGGGACCGAGCTGAGCCTGCCGTGGACCGGCCGCTGGACGCTCCCGGTATGGGTCGCTGGCTACGGCCCGATGGCCATCAAGATGATCGGCCGCGTCGCCGACGGCATCATCCTCCAGCTCGCCGATCCCGACCTCATCCGTTGGTTCGTCGCCCAGCTTCGCGAGGCCGCAACCGATGCCGGCCGCGATCCCGCTTCGCTCAAGGTCCAGGCGGCCGCGCCCGCGCACATCGGCCCGCGCGAGGTCGGGCGTGCACGCACGAACTGGTTCCCGGCCCTGGTCTCGAACCACGTCGTGGACCTCGTCAACAAGTACCCGCGCGAGCAGCTGCCCCAGTCACTGACCGGCTACATCCAGGACCGAGCCGGCTACGACTACCTCCACCACGCCGAGGTCGGCTCGGGCAATGCGGCCTTCGTGGGCGACGAGGTGACCGACCGCTTCTGCGTCCTCGGCGGGGCCGACGAGCACATCGCCAAGCTCCGCGAGCTGGCCGCGGCCGGCGTCGATCAGTTCAACCTCTACCTCATGAATGGCGACGAGGAGGCGCAGATCGAGGCGTACGGCCGGGACATCATCCCGGCGCTTCGAAGCGTGGAGGCCAGCCGATGACGGCAGACGACCTGGCAGGGACCATCGCGGCCCAGGTCGCGGCCGCCGAAGCCGCGTGGCTTGCGGGCTGGCTGGCGGGCCCGACGCGAACGCGCTGGACGAGCCTGCCCGTGCAGGTCGGTGATCCGGCGCCGGACCTGGAGCTCGCAGACTCGACGGGCGCACGGCGCCGACTCTCGGACGCGTGGGCGTCGGGACCCGCTGTGCTGGTCTTCCTGCGCCATTTCGGCTGCTCGTGCCTGCGCGAGCGATGGGAGAGCCTGGAGCCCGCGCTCGGTGCCATCAGCGACGCGGGCGGCTACCGTCCACCTCATCGGTCAGGCGGAACCCGAACGAACGGCGGCGGTCGCCGCGCGGCGTGGCTACCCGTCTCCCGTCTGGTGCGACCCGGATCGCGCGGCATACGACGCCTACGGCGTCCTCCAGGGGACGCCGCCACAGGTCGTCCATGACTTCGCCTGGCACGCTGGCGACGAGGCCCTCGCCGAGGAGATGGGCCGCTCGGCTCGGCGCGGCACGGAGCGAGCGTTGATGGACGATCCGTGGCAGCTGCCTGGCGAGTTCGTGGTCGGTGCCGATGGCCGGATCGCGCTCGCCCATCGCGCCCAGTACTGCGAGGACTTCCCTGCTACCGGTGTGCTGCTCGGGGCGATCGCAAGCATCGGACGCTGATCCACGACGACGGCCGTGGCCGGTTCGGCGCGGTGTCGCCGGTCACCGCCTTGTCTCGATGTTCTCGTCGCTCGCCTGGCGGGTCAGGGGCCCTGCAGGGTGGTGACGATGGGTCGATGGCCCAGTCGTCCCTCTCGACGCCGGGACCCTTCGTGCTCACACTCGGCCGGAGGGATCCCAAGCCGCACGGAGGAGCACCGATGGCCGAGCGTCTACGCCACCGCGCGGTGGGGCCGCGCGACCCCTGGTTCGATCTCGAGGGCAAGACCGCCAGGCGCGGTCGCCGGACGCGCATGATCGTCGAGCTGGTCGCCTTCGCGGTCAGCCTGACCGCACTCTGGGCCGCCATCTTCATCCGTCTCTATACCTGAGCGCAGCACCCTCGCGGCCGCCGGCGATGGGCGCCGCGGTGAGGCCTTCGGCGCTCGAGGTGCGCGCATGCCGGGCGCCAAGCGCGGCTGACTCGCGGCTATCCTGTCGTGGTCGAGCGGGAGCGACTGCCAGGAGAGGGACCGATGCGCACGCTGATCACCAACGGGACCGTGGTCAACGCGGATAGCTCGTACCGCGCTGACGTGCTCATCGACGGCGAGACGATCGCGGCGGTCGGTGCCGTCGCGCCCGGTGGTGGGCTGGCCGGCAGCCTCGCGTCCGTGCTCACCGGCAGCGGCGTGGATCGGCGCATCGACGCCACCGGCAAGTACGTCATCCCGGGCGCCATCGACGTCCATACGCACATGGAGCTGCCCTTCGGGGGCACGTTCGCCAAGGACACCTTCGAGACCGGCACACGTGCGGCAGCGTTCGGTGGCACCACGACGATCGTCGACTTCGCCGTCCAGTCGAGAGGCAAGACCCTGCGCGAGGGGCTCGATGCCTGGCACGCCAAGGCACAGGGCAACGCCGTCATCGACTACGGCTTCCACATGATCATGAGCGACGTCAACGACGACACGCTGGCCGAGATGGACCAGCTGGTGACCGAGGGCGTGACCGACTTCAAGCTCTTCACGGCCTACCCCGGCGTCTTCTTCAGCGATGACGGCGCCGTCTTCCGGGCCATGCAGCGGACCGCCCGCAACGGCGGCCTGATCCTGATGCACGCCGAGAACGGCCCGGCCATCGACGTCGTAGCGGCAGACCTCGTGAGCGCTGGGACGACGGACCCGATCGGTCACGGGCTGGCGCGATACCCGATCTTCGAGGGCGAGGCGACCAACCGCGTCATCCGCCTGGCAGAAGCCGCGGGCGTGCCCGTCTATATCGTCCACCTCTCCGCCCGGGATGCCCTCGAGGCCGTCCGCGACGCGCGCGATCGCGGCGCGAACGCCTTCGCCGAGACCTGCCCTCAGTACCTCTTCCTGTCCCTCGATGACCTCGGTGATGGCTTCAACGGCGCCAAGTTCGTGTGCTCGCCACCTCTTCGGACGGCCGACCACCAGGACGAGCTGTGGAGCGGCCTGATCAAGGACGACCTGCAGGTCGTCTCGACCGATCACTGTCCATTCGACTTCCACGACCAGAAGCAGCTCGGGCAAGGCGACTTCCGCAAGATCCCCAACGGCCTGCCCGGCGTCGAGGATCGCCTCGACCTGATGCACGACGGCGGCGTCGTGGGCGGGCGGATCAGCAAGGAGCGCTGGGTCGAGATCGTCTCGGCCGCGCCGGCCAGGCTCTTCGGGCTCGAAGGTCGCAAGGGCGTCGTGGCGCCTGGCGCCGATGCCGATCTCGTCGTCTACGACCCGAACCGGAAGCACACCATCTCAGCGTCCACCCATCACATGAACGTCGACTACTCGTGCTACGAGGGCCGCGAGGTGACCGGCGGCTCGGACGTCGTCATGTCCCGCGGCGAGGTCGTCGTCGAGGACGGTGAGTGGAAGGGCCTGGCCGGCCGCGGCCGCTTCCTCAAGCGCATCCCGACCGGCGGTGCCATCCGCTGAGACGATCGCTGGACGGCTCGCTGCCGTCTAACGCATCCAGTCGCCCCCGCAGCCGGCCGCGGTCACCTCTGGCGCATCAGGACCAGGTCTGCCCTGATCAACGCCGGGCGGCTTCGTCAAGGCGAGGCATCGGGTCGCCCGGCGGGCGACGTCGCCGATCGGTGCCAGGTCGCCCGCCGTGCTTGATCGGCCGACGCCGGCGGGGGGCCGTGGCGGGCGGGCTCGGGGCCGGTGTCGGACCTGGCGAAGGCGGTGGCGTGCAGCCTTTCGACTGGCCGTTGCCATTGCCATTGCCGTTGCCGGGTCCGCCATCCGGAATGACCTGGCACGGTGGCGGAGCACAGCTCCCGAGCATCAGACCGCCCCAGCTGCCGCGTCCCGGCAGGTAGGCCGTGGCGGTGTGGTACCGCCCGAACCGCCCGGAGCCCGACCGTGCTCGCGACATCCAGCCGAGCACGTCATCGCGCCAGGCACGCTCGGGCTCGGCCTTCGTCAGGTCGATCCGCCAACCGCCGCACGAGCGAACGTACATCAGGCCCGGTGGGTCGACGGCCTTCTTGATGCCCGGCTGGGTGCCCTTGATGAACAGGGCCGTCGTGGTCTGCCTCGTGAACGAGCCCGGCCGGCCACCCGTCCATGCGTCGATCTTGGTCCGCACCAGGCCGTCCGGTGGCTGGAACTGGGCCACGGGCATGCTCTTGGTGTAGTCGCGCATGAACGCATGCCAGACGGGAGCCGGGCCGTCGAGCGAGATGATCTCGCGTCCGCGACCGCGCGACTCGGAGTGGTCGCTGTTGCCCATCCAGACCCCGACCACGATGCCGGGCGCCTTGGGATCCTTTGGCGGCGCAAGGAAGCCATACGTGGCGTAGTCAAGCGTCTCGTTCGTGGTCCCGGTCTTGGCGGCGGCCGGCCGGCGGCTGCCGCCGGGGCCGTTGCCGAGACGGAGGATCTTGGCCCACACCGGGTTCTGCTTCGGGTCGGTGTTGCCCGCGATGATCTCGGCCACCTGGTAGGCCGCCCGCGGGTCGATGACCTGCTCGGCCTTCGCCTTCCCGGCATTCCAGACCGGCTGGCCATCCGGTCCGTCGACGGACAGCACGTAGCGCGGTGGGGCCAGCTTGCCGTTGTTGGCCAACGCGCCGTAGGCGGAGGTGAGCTCGAGCGGTCGGACCTCGACCGTGCCGATGGCGGCCGACAGCCCCGCCCCGACGAAGAACTTGCTGCCTCCGGCGAAGGTGATGCCGAACTTGGCGGCCTGCGCGGCAACGGCCTTGCTGCCGACGCGATCGAGCGCCCGGATGGCCGGGATGTTGAGCGACCACTGGAGCGCCTCCCGGACCAGGACCGGGCCGCGCTCCCGGCGGTCGGCATCGTGCGGCGCCCAGCCGCGGGCGAACCGGGTCGTCACATCGAGCAGCAGGCTGCCGGGCGTCAAGACGTGCCGATCGAAGGCGGTCGCGTAGACGATGGGCTTGAAGGCCGAGCCAGGCTGCCGATAGCCCTGTGAGAGGACGTCGAACTTCGGCTCGAAGCGCCGGCTGCGCATGTCGTCGCGGTAGTAGCCAGCGCTGCCGACGTAGGCCAGGACGTCGCCCGTCCGGTAGTCCATGGCGACCATGGCGCCGTTGCGCGGACCACGCCCGCTGAGCCGTCGAGACCAGGCGCGGTCGCCCGCCGAGACGTGGAGGCTCTTGACGATCCGAGCCGCCTTCGCCTTGGAGACGTGGGGCAGCACGGCGGCCACGGTGATGTACTTCTCGGCGAGCTGCTGCGCCTTCCAGTCGAGCGTCGTGATGACCCGATAGCCGCCGGTCTCGACCGCCTCCAGGCTCCCGAAGTGCTTGACCAGCTCGTCGCGCACCTGCCACATGAAGTGCGGAGCGCGGTAGATGATGGGCCGGTCGCCGACGAGGACGACTGGCTCCGCCCGGGCAGCCGCGATCTCGACCGGCGTGAGGTGTGTCCATCGGCCCACGTTCAGGGTGCCCAGGATGTAGTCCCGGCGCAGGATCGGCGGCGAGGTCGGGTCGACGACCAGGCGGCCCTTCTTGTCCCGCGTGGCATAGAGATAGGGATCGAGCGTCGACGGCGACTTCGGCAGGCCGGCCAGCAGCGCGGCCTGGGCCGGCGTCAGCTTCGAGAGGTCGGTCACCCCGAAGTAGGTGCTGGCGGCGCTGGCGATGCCGTAGGCATCGTGTCCGTAGAAGTTCTGGTTGAGGTAGGCGGTGATGATCCTGCGCTTGCCGGCTTCGCCCGGGAAGGCCCCTGTCACGCGCGCCGCCTGGATGATCTCGGCCACCTTGCGTTGATAGGCGTCCGCGCCCTCGGCGATCAGCTCGGCTGGCAGCAACCGCGCGCGGACCAGCTGCTGGGTGACCGTCGACGCGCCGCGCGACGAGGCACCCGTCAGATGGTCGGCGGCGGCGGAGAGGATGGCCGCCGGGTCGAAGCCCTCGTTCTCCCAGAAGGTCCGATCCTCGGTGTTCGTGGTCGCATCCAGCAGCAGCGTCGGTATGTCTTCGAAGGGAACGACCCGCCGATCCTGCGCCTGGAAGCGGCCCAGCTCGATGGTCCCCGTCCGGTCGTAGACGATCGTCGGCTGCGCGAACGACAGGTCCTCGAGCACGACCGGATCGGGCAGGTCCTGGGTGAAGCTCATGACCGTGGCCAGGACGACGCCACCGCCCGCCGCGCCGACCGAGGCGACGAACGCGAAGAGGGCGAAGATCGCCACGAAGGCGAGCCCCAGCCACTGACCGAGACGGCTCTCCGGGGGGCGCGGTCGCATGCGGCGCCGGTGACGGAGCAGGGCTGCGGAAGGCCGCTCGCCCTGCGGACGTCCGGGCCTTGCGCGCCCGGACCGGTCGATCCCGAGGTTCATCGCTCATACCATCGCGCCTCGACCGCTGCAGGCAGCCGATCGCGATCCCCCACAAGGTTACGCCTAGATGTCGTCAGACGCCCCGACGGTCGATCTGTCACGTATCGGACGCGGGTCGCACCCATCCGCGGCGCCAGCACGTCGGCATGACCGATCGCGGCCGCGCGATGCCAGCACGGTCAGCCGACCTGTGGTCGACCCATCTCTGCGCGCCAGCGCTCGTTGAAGTCGAAGACCAGCCGGTCCTTGCGCGGGTAGACGCCGCTGGTATAGGCACGCGAGCCGATGCCGATCTGGACCCGTTCGCAGACCGCCCAGTCCTGGCGGCTGACGATGTCCCACAGCTCGACCACGGAGTCTGGCGTGAAGCCCGGGGCTTCGATCGTCTCTGGCCGGAAGTAGAACTCGGAGATGACGGTCGTGTGACCAGGCGCCCGTGGGTAGAGCAGGTACGCCATGACCGAGTCGGGGTGGAGGTTGATCATCAGGTTCGGGAACTGGAAGGCGCCGTAGTACATGCCGTAGTCCTCGGGTAGCAGGTCCGGGAAGCGCGGCAGGTCGGACGTGCCGGCGATGCTGAAGCTGGTGGCGTCGTCTCGCATCGGGTTGCCGCCGTCGCGCGTCTCGCCGTCCCAGACCTCGCCCGATCGATACATCGGGATGACCGCCACCAATTCGGGATGCACCGTCGGGCAGTGCAGGCACTCGTTGTAGTTCTCGACCACCGTCTTCCAGTTCGCCTTGACCTCGTAGACGATCCGGGCGCCGAGTCGCAGCTCCTCCATCCGGTAGCGATCGAAGTCGGTGATCGTCTCGACGCTGGCCTTGAGCGACGACGATGAGCGGCTGTGGCTCCGCGGCCAGCGAGACGAACACGAAGCCGCCGTACTCGTCGGCGGCGATGGCGTGCAGCGGATGGTCTCCGCGTTCGAACTGTTCGTCCTCGTGGACGTTGGGCGTGCCGACCAGCCGGCCTTCGAGGTCGTAGGACCATGCGTGATAGGGGCACTTGAAGACCTTGTTGACGTGACCGCAGTCCGGAGCCGGATCGACCAGCTGGGTCCCGCGATGGGCACACACGTTGTAGAACGCTCGAGGGCGGCCAGCCAGGTCGCGGTTGACGACGATCGACTCGCCGACGATGTCGCGCACCATGTAGTCGCCAGGGGCGGAGATCTCCGACGACCGCCCGACGCAGACCCAGCCGCGCGAACCAGATCCGCTCGCGCTCCTGGTCGAAGACCGCCTGCGTCGTGTAGTCGGTGCCGGTCAGCGTCGGTCGCGGCCGCCAGACCGGTTCTCGGTGACGGTGGGGTCGGTCTTCGGTCGCGGCCGGGGCCGGCCGAAGGTCGGGGACGGCCATCAGCTCACCTCGTGCGCGGGAAGCCGAGGTCGACCTTCGACGTGCCGGGGTCTGGCCAACGCGAGGTCACGACCTTGGCCCGGGTGTAGAACTGGATGCCCTCGGGACCGTACATGTGGACGTCGCCGAAGAGCGATGCCTTCCAGCCGCCGAAGCTGTAGTAGGCAACGGGGACCGGGATGGGCACGTTGATGCCGACCATGCCGGCCTGGACCTCGAACTGGAACTGCCGAGCCGCGCCCCCGTCGCGCGTGAAGATGGCGGTGCCGTTGCCGTACGGGTTGTCGTTGACGAGGCCGACCGCCTCCTCGTAGGTCTTGACCCGCACCACGGTCAGGACAGGACCGAAGATCTCGTCCTTGTAGGCGTCCATCTCCGGCGTCACGTGATCGATGAGCGAGGCGCCCAGGAAGAAGCCGCCCTCCGTCGGGTCATAGAGCGGATGCTCGCGACCGTCGGCCACGACGGTCGCGCCCTGGGCCGGTCCCGAGTCGAGGTATGACGCGACCTTGTCGCGGTGCTGGCGCGTGACGAGCGGACCCATCTCGGCTTCGGGGTCCGTGCCCGGGCCGATCCTGACCTTGGGCAGCCGCGCTCGGATGGCTTCGACCAGCGGGTCCGCCACGTCGCCGACGGCGACGACCGTGGCGATCGCCATGCACCGCTCGCCGGAGGATCCATAGCCCGCGCTGACGGCCGCATCGGCGGCCATCTCGATGTCCGCGTCGGGCAGCACGATCATGTGGTTCTTGGCGCCGCCAAGAGCCTGGACCCGTTTGCCGTGTCGGGTCCCCGTCTCATAGATGTAGCGCGCGATGGGTGTCGAGCCGACGAAGGAGACGGCCGCCACGTCGGGATGCTCGAGGATGCGATCGACGGCCACCTTGTCACCCTGCACGACGTTGAAGACGCCGTCGGGGACGCCGGCCTCGTGGAGCAGCTGGGCCATGAAGAGGGAGGCCGAGGGGTCCTTCTCGGATGGCTTGAGGACGAACGTGTTGCCGCAGGCGATGGCGTTGGCGAACATCCACATCGGCACCATGGCCGGGAAGTTGAAGGGCGTGATGCCGGCCACGACGCCCAGCGGCTGGCGGATCTGGTAGACGTCAACGCCGGTCGAGACCTGCTCGCTGAAGCCGCCCTTGATGAGCTGCGGGATGCCGGTCGCGAACTCCAGGTTCTCGATCCCGCGCGCGATCTCGCCCAGGGCGTCGGACGGCACCTTGCCGTGCTCCGCGGTCAGGAAGGCGGCCAGCTCGCGCCGATGCTGGTCGACCAGGTTGCGGATGCGGAACATGACCTCCGTCCGCTTGGAGAGCGACGTCGCCCGCCAGGCGGGAAAGGCGGCCTTGGCGGCGGCGACCGCCCGATCGACCTCCTCGCTCGAGGCGAAGTCCACGTCCCGGCGATGGGCACCGGTGGCAGGATCGTAGACCGGTCCGCTGCGGCCGGACGCGCCGGCGACGATGCCGCCGCCGATCCAGTGGTGGACCCGCTCGATGGTGGCCGGGGCGTCCATGTCCGCCCGCGGCTCAGCGACCTGCGTCATGTCCTGAACCTCGAATCGTGTCGTCTGCTCGCGACCGCGTCTCGGCAGTCTACTCCCGGGCGGCCGGCAGCCTGGTCGCCCTGGCCACGTGTCTAGCGTCGATCGGCATCGCCGGTCGGCCGGACGCCGGCCAGTGCCATGCGACGGTGGCCCCCGACCGCCATGCCTTCGGCGGCCTCCACGATCGACGGGTCACGACGAGCGGCATCCTCGAACCAGGTGCCGTAGCGACGGGTCGCCCAGGCGGCCGTGACGCCGTGGGCCAGGACGCTCAGGGCCACGGTGGCCGTCACGATGGTGGTGATGAGGGGGACGCCCGGCAGCGCCTCATCGACGATGAGGACGGTGAAGACGATGGATGCCAGCCCACGCGGCCCGAACCAGCCGACGAAGAGGAGGGTCGGCCGGCCGAGGCGCGCGCCGATGAGCGAGACCGCCACGGGCAGCATCCGCACGAGGGTCAGGGCCAGGACGGCGAAGACGACGACCGTCGGTGTCATACGCGCAAGCTGCGGGCCGAGCAGGAGGGCGCCGAAGATCAGGTAGCTGGCCGTCGTCAGGAGCACGCCGAGACCGTCGATGAAGGTCGACTCGGGCTGGTCGCTGACCGCTACGGCATGATCGGCGACCTGGTCGGTCGCCGGGAGCCTCGATCGTCCGACGGACCGCGATGCCCGCCGCGAGCCCGGCCACCCAGGCTCCGATGAAGCCGCTGCCGTCGACGAGCACGGCGGATGCGTATGCCAGCACGGCGATCGCCAGCAGTGCCAGCGGCCTCCACGTGGCACCGATCCAGCCCCGCTCGCGGGCGGCCTCCACCAGCCGTCCGCCCAGCCAGCCTGTCAGCCCGCCGAGCAACGCTGAGAGCACCAACGCTCGCAGGAAGGTCTCCACGATGTGGGGATCGGTGCCGCCGGTCGCCTCCTGCGTCAGGCCGATGAAGATGATCACGAACGGCAGGGCGATGCCGTCGTTCAGGCCGCTCTCGACGTTCAGGCCATCGCGGACCGGCTGCGGCACCCTCCGGTCGACGATCACGGACTGGGCCAGGGAGGCGTCGGTCGGGGCCAGGACCGCTCCGACCAGGGCGGCCTCCCAGATGTCGAGGCCGGCGAACATGAGGGCAGCCAGCGCCCAGCCGAGCCCGATCGTGAGCGGCAGCCCGATGGCCAGCAGTCGCGACGGGAGCGAGCGTTCCCGGACCAGTCGGGCCGCGTCGATCTCGAACGCGTCGCTGAACAGGACGAGGATCAGGGTCAGCTCGAAGACGCGGTCGGCGAGCGTCACATCCGAAGCCGGCGAGACGAGGCCGAGGCCGACGGGCCCGACGAGCAGCCCGAGCGCGACGAAGACGATCGGAGCCGTGATGATCGTCGTGCGCAGGCGCTCGGAGACGAGGCTATAGGCGAGGTACGCGGCCGCGACGATGGCGAGCGCCACGGCGACATCATGGCATCCGCCGGACGACGCAGTGGCTCGCGCGCGAGCCCCGGTCAGTCCCTGGGCACGTCAGCCCGGCCGGTCGTGGACCGCGGCAGGCAGCTCGGTCGGGTCGATGGGCCGCTCGGGCCAGGCCAGACCGGCGTCGGCCGACACCTCGACAGGCCCCGGGCGCACCCGTCCGAGCGCCAGCAACAGCACGACCACCACCAGCACGGCGATGGCCAGGACCTGCTCGACCGCGAGCGGCCCGATGAGCGCCTGGTCGCGCCAGGTGAAGGCGATGACGATGCGTCCGCCGAGCCACCAGGCGAGCGCCCACAGGAAGACCGTGCCGAAACGAGCCCGGCGTGCGAGCAAGGCCAAGACCAGGACACCCGCGGCGACCCAGATGGCCTCGATGAGCTGGGACGGAACCGAGGGCAAGGCCGGCGCGATGCTTTGCCAGGGCCCGGGCCCGAGGAAGGCCACAGCCTGCTGCGCGGACCACGGCAGGCCCTGTCCGCCGCCGCCCATGAACTGGCTGAACTTGGCGCGCAGCGATGAGGAACAGGAGGAGTGGCGCCGCCACCTCGAGCCAGCGCCGCCAATCCGGGCGGCCGCCGCTCAGGATCCGCGCGATGTAGGCACCGCTGAGCGTCCCACCGACGACGGCGCCCAGGAGCGAGAGCGACCCCCGGGCCGGATCGAGCAGGGCCGTGACGTCAGCGCCATAGACATCGGCATAGTCGAGCCCGTAGACGATGCGGCCGCCGATGACGGCGCCGGGGACGACGGCGACGGCGATGAAGAGCAGGTCGTCCAGGCGCAGTGACGGCGCGTCCGCTGGCACATCAGCCGCCCGGACCGGCCGATAACGAGCGACCGCCATCGCGGCCACGAGGAGCGCCGAGAGCACGGCCGCGGCAGCGGTGATGGCCTGCCAGCTGAGCAACAGCTGGAGCGGGCCCTGGCTGACCCAGAGCGGGTCGAACCTGATCTCGATGGTGGCTGGCAGCGCGCTGAGTGAGGCAGCGTCGAGGACACCGGCCGGGTCCATCAGCCGATGCCCTGGGAAGCGGCTCGCGGGCCACCCTGGCTGCTGGGGATGGCCCGTGCCCGGACGCCGGCTACCAGCGCAGCGCCGATCGCCACTACGCCACCCACGGCCAGCGCGGCCGCCACGCCGGCTGCCGCCGCGATGGCACCGGCGAACAGGCCGCCGATGGGCGACGAGCCGGCGAAGACGGTGGTGTAGATGCTCATCACCCGGCCCCGCAGACGATCCGGCACGGTCATCTGGATGAGCGTGTTGGTGGTCGCCGCGATGGCGATCACGGACCACCCGAGGAGGAGCATGACCGGCAGGGCCACGAACTCGTTCTTGATCAGCGCCAGCGCCACCAGCGAGGCGCCGAGGACGGCGGCGCCGCCGACCAACAGGCGCAGCGTGGGACGCAGGCCGCCGGCGATCATCAGGGCACAGCTCAGCGATCCGACGCCGGTGGCGGCCATCAGGAAGCCGTAGGTCGTGGCGTTCCCGCCCAGCGTGTCCTTCGCATAGACCGGCACCAGGACCGAGAAGTTCATGCCCGCCGTGGCCACGACACCGAGCGTCACGATGGCCAGCCGAACCATCGGCGTGCGCCGAACATAGCCCAGGCCCTCCGCCAATTGGGTCGTGATGGCGCTCACGCTGTGCGGCACGGCGATGCGCGGCGATGGCAGGAGGTCCGAGTCCCGCATCAGCAGGTAGGCCACGAGCACCGCCAGGAAGCTGGCCGCGTTGAGGAAGAAGCAGGCCGCGATGCCGACCAGGCCGATGACCAGGCCGGCGACCGCCGGTCCGACGACGCGGGCCAGGTTGAAGGTCGCGCTGTTGAGCGCGATCGCGTTGGCGACGTCGGGCCGACCGACCATCTCGACCACGAACGACTGCCGGACGGGCATCTCGACCGCGTTCACGAAGCCCAGCCCGATGGCCAGCAGGTAGATCATCCAGACCTGGACCTGGGCGGTCACCACGAGGATGCCCAGCGTCAGGGCGAGGACGAGCGCCACGATCTGGGTCACGATGAGCGTCTGACGCTTGGGCAGTGCATCGGCGATGACACCGCCGAAGAGGCCGAAGAGGAGCACGGGCAGGAACTGGCAAGCGGTCACCACGCCGAGCGCGAACGGGTCATCGGTCAGCGTCAGTACCAGCCATCCCTGCGCGACGGTCTGCATCCAGGTGCCGACCAGCGAGACCAGCTGGCCGGCGAAGAAGAGCCGGAAGTTGCGATGGGCGAACGACGCTCCGATGGCGCGTGTCATGCGGCCCCGGCCGTCGTGGTCGAGACGCCCACGTGCCGGGCGGCGGACTCGATGATCTCGATCGCGCGTGCCAGGCCCAGGCGTCCCGTGTCGAGCGTAAGGTCGTAGTTCCGAGCGTCCATCCAGTCGACATCGAAACGCCGGCGGAGATAGGTCGCTCGCGCGCGGTCGACCGACCGACACAGGTCGCGCAGGGAGGCCTCGTCGGGTCGGGCATCGGGCGGCAGGTCCTCGACCCGCGACGTCAGGTAGCGGACGCGATCGGCGATCGAGGCATGCAGGTGGACGCGCAGCACGTCGGGCCGACCGGCGAGGATGAAGCCGGCGCCGCGACCGAGGATGACGACGCCACCACCCGCCGCCGCCTCCTCGATGATCGACTGGGTGAGCGCGAAGAGTCGCTCACCGATGGCCGGTGAGACGGTCGTCTCGAGGGCAGCCGCCGGCACCGCCACTTCCGGAGCGCTGGTCGAGAATGCGGTCGCCAGGCGCTGCCAGAGGCCGGGCATCCGCTCGTCGTAGCCCTCGGCGTCCGACTCCGGGATGCCTGCGCGCTCGGCCGCTGCGGCCACGATCTCACGGTCCAGGAATGGCACGCCGAAGCGACCGGCAAGGGTCCGCCCGATGGGCGCCCCGCCGGCGCCGAACTGGCGCGAGAGCGTGATGACCGGCATGGATCCCGAGACCGCTTCGACCCGCTCGCCTAGGCGAGCTTGTCGACCAGCTCACGCACGGCAGCCGCCGAGCGATCGAACTCGGCCTGCTCGTCGGCGGTCAGCTCGATCTGGATGATCTCCTCGGCGCCGCCCCGCCCGAGCTTGACGGGCACGCCGACGACCAGGCCATCGGTCCGGTATTCGCCCTGGAGCAGGACGGCACAGGGCAGGACCGCCTTCGTGTCGCCCAGGATGGCCGCCGCCATCTGCGCCACCGACGCCGCCGGCGCGTAGTAGGCGGAGCCGGACTTGAGCAGGGCCACGACCTCGGCGCCGCCGTTGCGGGTGCGGTCGACGAGTGCCTCGATGCGCTCTGCAGGCAGCAGGTCCGTGAGCGGGATGCCGGCGACCGTGCTGTAGCGCGGCAGCGGCACCATCGTATCGCCGTGGCCGCCGAGGACGAAGGCATGCGTGCTGCCGACCGAGACCCCGAGCTCCCAGGCGATGAAGGTCCGGAAGCGCGCCGAGTCGAGCACGCCGGCCATGCCGATGACGCGCTCGCGCGGGAAGCCGCTGGCCTTCATGGCCACATGGCACATGGCGTCGAGCGGGTTGGTCACGATGATCAGGATCGCGTCGGGCGAAACCGCCGCGGCCTGGCTGACGACCGAGCCGACGATGCCCGCGTTCTTGGCCAGCAGGTCGTCCCGGCTCATGCCCGGCTGACGGGCCAGGCCGGAGGTCACGACGACGATGTCGGAGCCGGCCGTGTCGGCGTAGTCGTTGGTGCCCGTGATCGTCCGGTCGTGGCCCACGACCGGTGCCGATTTCGGACAGGTCGAGCGCCTTGCCCTGGGGCAGACCCTCGACGATGTCGACCAGGACGACGTCCGCCAGGCCAGCCTCGGCGATGCGCTGGGCGGTGGTCGCGCCGACGTTGCCGGCGCCGATGACGGTGACCTTGGGACGGGACATGTGCGGTCGGCTCCTTCCGGGGCGCGATGGATGCGGCGAGCGTTGCACCCCATTCTAGTCGGCGACCAGCCGCCGACCGGGTCGGCCGACGTCGTGCCCGGGTAGCATTGGCGCCGTGAGCGACGATCACGACGGCCTGCACCTCGAGACGCTGGCCGTGCACGCCGGCCAGGAGCCCGACGAGCTGACCGGCGCCGTCTCGCCGCCGATCTACCAGACCAGCACCTACGCCCAGGATGGTGTCGGACAGCCCCGCGGGGGCTGGGAATACGCGCGGACGCAGAACCCGACGCGCTCGCGGCTCGAGCGCGCCGTGGCCGAGCTCGAGGGTGGTCGTCACGGCCTGGCCTTCGCCAGCGGATCCGCGACGACGGCGGTCATCGCGGAGCTCGCCGCACCTGGCGACGCGATCCTCTGCAGCGATGACGTCTACGGCGGCACGTATCGCTACTTCGAGCGCGTCGCCCAGGGTCACGGCATCTCGACCACGTACGTCGACCTGGCCTCGGACCCTGTGGAGGCCCTGGCCACGAGCCTGACCGGCCGGACCCGGATGGTCTGGGTCGAGACGCCATCCAACCCGCACCTCAAGGTCGTCGACCTGGCCGTCGTCGCCGGGGTGCTGGCGGCCCAGCGGGGCGCGAACGGCGAGCGGCCCCTGCTGGTCGTCGACAACACCTTCGCAACGCCGCTCGCCCAGCGGCCGCTGGCGCTCGGCGCGGACATCACGTACCACTCCGCGACGAAGTACCTGGCTGGGCACTCGGACGTCGTGAGCGGGGTCCTGGCGACCTCCCGCGACGACCTCCATGAGCGCCTGCTCTTCCTCCAGAACGCCATCGGAGCGGTGCCGGGACCGTTCGACTGCTTCCTGGTCCTGCGCGGCCTGCGGACCCTGGCCCTGCGCATGGAGCGCCACTCGACGAACGCGATGGCCGTGGCCAGGGCCCTGGCCGCGCGCCAGGACGTCGACATCGTGCGCTACCCGGGTCTGGGCGAAGGGGCACATGCGCATCCACAGGCGGCCCTGGCTGCGCGACAGATGGCGTTCGCCGGCGGCATGCTCTCCTTCGACCCCGCGCCGCTCGACGGCCGGTCGGCCGAGGAACGCGCGCGCCGCTTCTGCGAGAGCACCGGGATCTTCCGCCTGGCGGAGTCGCTGGGCGGCGTCGAGTCGCTCTGCGAGGTGCCGGCGGCCATGACCCACGGCTCGGTGGCCGGCTCGACACTCGAGGTCTCGCCGTCGCTGGTGCGCCTGAGCGTGGGCATCGAGCATGCAGGCGACCTCGTGGCCGATGTCAACCAGGCGCTCGATCGCGCCTGAGTGACGCGATGACCACCGATCCGCGAGGACGACGAGCGACCTCAAGGATCGGCGCGCGAGCCACCATCGACGCTCAGCGGCCGGCGCTGATCGACCTCTCGCATCGCATCCACGCCGACCCGGAGATCGGCTGGCAGGAGGTGCGCTCCAGCGCGCTCGTGGCCGACGCGCTGGCGGTCGGTGGCTTCGATGTCACGCGCGGGGTGGCCGAGATGCCGACCGCGTTCCTGGCGCGAGCCGGCGACGGGCCGCTCCACCTGGCGATCCTGGCCGAGTACGACGCGCTGCCCGGCATCGGCCATGCCTGTGGGCACAACATCATCGCGTCGTCGTCGTGCGGGGCCGCGCTCGCATTGGCGCCCTTGGCGGACGAGCTGGGCCTGACCGTGACCGTGCTCGGATCACCCGCCGAAGAGGTCGGCGACGACGGCGGCAAGCAGCGGCTTATCGCCGCCGGCGCGTTCGACGACGTGCACCTGGCGATGATGGTCCATCCGGCGCCCTACGATGCCAGCGACCCGCCGATGATCGCGGCCTCGATGTTCGAGGCCCGCTACACCGGCAAGGAGGCCCACGCATCGGCCGCGCCGGAGCTGGGCATCAACGCCGGCGACGCCCTGACCGTCGCCCAGGTCGCCATCGGCCTGCTCCGCCAGAGCCTGCTGCCGACGGCCCGCGTCCATGGCTTCGTGACCCACGGTGGCGAAGCGCCCAACATCATCCCCGCCCACACCAGCGCTCGGTACATCGTGCGCGGCTGGACCCTGGCCGAGCTGGAGGACGTCCGGGCGAAGGTGCTGCGCTGCTTCGAAGCCGGCGCGCTGGCCACCGGTGCGACGCTCGAGATCGTCGGCGGCATGGCGCCCTACGCGGAGGTCCGACACGAACCCGACCTGGCCGCGCGCTACCAGGCCAACGCCGAGGCGCTCGGGCGGGTCTTCGGCGACCTCGGCCTCATCCGGACGCGCGGCTCCGGATCGACCGACATGGGCAACGTCTCCCACCTGGTGCCGACCATCCATCCCTTCATCCGCATCGAGACCGACGGCGCCGTCAACCACCAGCCCGAGTTCACCGCCGCCGCGGCCACGCCATCCGGGTGACCAGGCCGTCATCGATGGCGCCCTCGCCATGGCCTGGACCGCCATCGACGCGGCGACCGAACCCGAGCTACGAACCCGACTCCTGCACCGCGACTGACCGAGCTCGGGATCGGGTCAGCCGAGGGGCTCGATGTGGCGCAGGAGCGGCTCGACCAGGTCAGGCGGCCAGGCGTCGCGGCAGAGGTCGACTCGGCCGAGCGGCGTCACGGTAGGCAGCTCGTCGCGGGCGACCCAGCGATGGCCGAGGAAGCGCACGCCGCCGTCCTCGGCCGGCAGCACGACACGCTGGTCGGCGGGGTCCGGCGTGGCCAGGAAGATGAAGCGGAAGCCGATCAGCTGATCCGCGCGCCAGTACTCGTCGAGCGCCACCAGGCGCCCAAGGCGCACCGCCAGCCCGGTCTCCTCGCGCGCCTCGCGGATGGCGGCCCGGCTGACCGACTCCCCGCGCTCGACACCGCCACCAGGCAGCCGCCACTCGCGACCCGAGCGTCGCTCCTGCTCGATGAGCAGCAGCCGTCCATCGGCGTCGACGATGGCCGTCTCGGCGTCGAGGTAGCGCACCGTCTCGATGGCCGGGCTCATGCCCAACATGGTGCCGTATCCTGCCCAGCGTGGACCGCTGGCAGACGATCATCGAGCCGTTTCGCATCCACTCGGTCGAACCGATCCGGCTGACGACGGTCGAGGAGCGCGCCGCGGCGCTCGAGACGGCGGGCTACAACCTGTTCGACATCCACGCCGACGATGTGCTCATCGACCTGCTCACCGATTCCGGCACGGGCGCCATGAGCCGCGACCAATGGGCGGGCATCCAGCGCGGCGACGAGAGCTATGCCGGCTCGCCATCGTGGTTCCGGTTCCTGCACGCGGTCCAGCACCTGTTCCCGTTCCGCCATGTCATCCCGACGCACCAGGGCCGGGCGGCGGAGAAGATCCTCTTCAGCGTCATCGGCGGACCGGGCAAGGCGATCCCCAGCAACACGCACTTCGACACGACGCGGGCGAATGTCGAATTCACCGGCGCCGAGGCTGTCGACCTGGTCATCGCGGAGGGCCGTCAGCCGGCGACCATCCATCCCTTCAAGGGCAACATGGACCTCGACGCGCTGGATGGCTTCATCCGCGAGCGCGGCGCCGCGAACGTGCCAGCCGTCTTCGTGACCGTGACCAACAACTCGGGCGGCGGTCAGCCGGTCTCGATGGCCAACCTGCGCGGCGTGCGCGAGGTCTGCGACCGCCACGAGCGTGCCTCTCTTCCTCGACGCCTGCCGCTTCGCCGAGAACGCGTGGTTCATCCACGAACGCGAGGCGGGCTACGGCAGCATCGCCATCCCGGACATCGTGCGCGAGATGGCGGCGCTGGCCGACGGCATGACCATGTCGGCCAAGAAGGATGGCCTGGCGAACATCGGCGGCTGGCTGGCTGTGGACGACGACGCGCTCGCCGAGCGTTGCCGCAACCTGCTCATCCTGACCGAGGGCTTCCCGACCTACGGTGGCCTGGCCGGCCGCGACCTCGAGGCCATCGCGCAGGGTCTGACCGAGGTCGTCGACGAGGACTACCTGCGCTACCGGATCCGCTCCACGGCCTATCTCGGCGAGGCCCTCGATGCGGCCGGCATCCCGGTCGTCAAGCCGAGCGGCGGTCATGCCGTCTACCTCGACGCTCGGGCGCTGCTGCCGCACATCCCACCGCT
This sequence comes from uncultured Chloroflexia bacterium, assembly GCA_963777975.1. GTDB lineage: Bacteria > Chloroflexota > Limnocylindria > Limnocylindrales > CSP1-4 > CSP1-4. Next base: position 269,916 of record CAVZSO010000010.1, read on the forward strand.
CGAGTACCCCGGACAGGCGCTCGCCGTCGCGCTGTATCGGGAGGGCGGCATCCGCGGCTGCGAGATCGGGACGGTCATGTTCGGGCGACATCCCGACGGCACCGAGACACCGGCTGCCATGGACCTCGTCCGGCTGGCCATCCCGCGCCGGACGTACACCCAGAGCCATATCGACTACACCATCGAGGTCGTTCGCTGGGTCGCCGAACGCGCGGCCGACCTGCGTGGGTTCCGCATCGCACAGGAGCCGCCGCAGCTCCGCCACTTCACGGCGCGCTTCGAGCCGCTCTGACCGGGGATCGAGGCCAGAACCTCGCGCGGACGGTCGGGCTGTCCCCTCCGTGGCTATCGGTCGGTGGCGATCCGATCGGCGGCTGGTGAAGGTGCGGCGGACCGCTCGGCCTCAGCCATGACGTCTCCAGCCACGCCAGCCTCGTCCTCGGCAAGCAGACCGTAGATCTGGCGACGTGCGTCGGCCAGGATCCGGTTCGTTTCGTGCCGGGCCTGGTCCGAACCCATGCGCTGGACCTGCCCGACGGCGCCGACCAGCTGCATCATGAGTTGCCTGAGATCCGCCTCGCCGTCCGCGGACGGTCCGCCCCACGGCCTCGGTGCGGGGTATGCGGCGGCTGCCTCGCGGCCCAAGTCGGTGAGCGTGTAGGTTCGCCTGCCGTCGACCTCGACGCTCGTGACGAGGCCCTCGTCAGCCAACTGCTGGAGCGTCGGGTAGACGGATCCAGCGCTCGGCCGCCAGCGCCCGCCGCTCTGTGCCTCGAGCGCCTGGATGACCTCATAGCCGTGCATCGGCTTGGAGCTCAGGGCAGCAAGGATGAGCGGACGGATCTCGCCCCGTCGGAGGTGGCCGCCGCCTCGGGCTCCGCGGCCGAACATCCCGCGAAGGCCGAAGGGCATGTCTCCGCGTCCAGGGCCTCGCCCGGGCTCGCGGTGGTGTCGTCGGGATCCGGCACCGGAAGTGGTTTGGAACACGGTGGTTCCTCCTAATGATGTGGCGCTAGGTCGCGCGGCATCACGATATATCGACATATATCACCTGTCAACTCGCCGCGACACATCCGCGGACGACCCTGACGCAGTGGCTCGGCGCTCGCTACCCTCTCGTGCGTGCAACCGATCGAGGCGCTCGTCCGCATCGTGGTCTTCGTCCTTGGCCTTGCCCTGGTGGCGCGCACGATGCTCGGCGCCATCCGCTCGCTGCTCCTGCCTCGAGGCTCCAACGACCGGCTCTCGGCCATCTCCTTCCGGTACTTCCGCCGGCTCATCGATCGAGCCGTGCCGCGAACCAAGCCGTACGTCCTGCGCGACCGCGTCCTGGCCTACTACGCACCGACGGCGCTGCTCGTCGTGCTCGTCTACTGGCTCGCCCTGGTGGCCATCGGCTATGCCGCCATGTACTGGGCCATCGGAGCTGGCGCAGGGATCGGGACGCCGCCACCCGGAGGCGCGCTGACACACGACATCATCGAGGCCATCCGCCTCAGCGGCTCATCGCTCCTGACGCTGGGCTTCGCCGCTTCCGACGCCACCGGCGCCACCCTGCTCACCTTCTCCGAGGCCATCCTGGGGCTGATCCTCATCGCCCTCCTGATCTCCTACCTGCCCACCATCTACTCTGCGTTCTCGCGTCGCGAGCTGCTCGTCAACCTGCTCGAGGTGCGCGCCGACACGCCGCCCTCCCCGGTCGTGATGCTCACCCGCTTCGACCGGCTGCACGGCCTCGACGAGCTGCATGAGATGTGGCTGCGCTGGGAGCAGTGGTTCGCCGAGGTCGAGGAGACGCACACGTCGCTGCCGATCCTGTCGCTCTATCGCTCGCAGCGGTCGGAGCTCTCGTGGGTCAACGCCGCCGGCGCGATCATGGACGCGGCCGCGCTGACGCGGTCGGTCGTCGACCTGCCGATGGATGTCCAGGCCGACCTGTGCATCCGAGCCGGCTACCTCGCGCTCCAGCGGATCTCCGACTTCTTCGGCATCCCCTACCCTGCCAACCCCAGGCAGGACGACCCCACGAGCATCACCCGGGCCCGCTTCGATGAGGTCTGTTCGGTGCTCGAAGGAGCGGGCGTCCGACTCAAGGCCGACCGCGATCAGGCCTGGCTCGACTTCAACGGCTGGCGCGTGAACTACGACGCGGCGTTGCTCGGCGTGGCTCGCCTGGCCATGGCCCCGCCCTCCTGGTGGGACCGACCGATCATCTCGGCCTATGTCACCGACGAGCCGGTCGTCGGCGCTGAAGCAGCCGACTGAGGGGCCGTCGCCGGCGACCGCTGGCTCGGAGCCGCCGGCCCAGGGTCCGACGTCACCGACGCTTGGGCCAGCGCCCGATCGACGAGGTCGAGGACGCGCCGGTCGTACTCGTCTGGGGCGATCTTGAACGGATCGTGTTCGCCGCCCGGGTGGCCAGCCTCGTCGATCAACCACCAGGTGCAGGAGCTGCCGGCGCGCTCGGCCAGCCGGCGTGCGTCGGCCGGCGTGACGAAGGCATCGTGGCCGCCCGAGACGAGCAGCACCGGCCGCGGCGCCAGACGGTCGATGACATCGATCGGCCGGACCACGCTGCGGTGCTGGCCGACGCGCGCCTCGGCCAGCCGGACGGCCAAGGGCGCGAAGGGAAAGGCCGGCAGGTGTGGCCGCGTGAAGTGCCGAAAGCTGCGCCCGACGACGTCGTCGATGGCGGTGAATGGCGCCTCGAGCACGAAGGCGATGACGCGGCTATCGTCCGCCCCTTCGAGGATGGCCGTGGCGGCGCCCAGCGAGTGGCCCATGACGACCACCGGGCGGCCCTCGGTGCGTGACGAGACCTGGTCGATGACGGCCCGCAGGTCCTCCTGCTCTCGCCAGCCCATGGTCGAGAGCGCGCCGCCGCTCTGGCCACAGGCGCGCGCGTCATAGAGCACCACGTCGAGGCCGACCGCGTGGAGGGATGGCACGTGGTCGAGCAGCTCGTCGCGCGTACTGCGAAAGCCGTGCACCAGGACGACCGTCGCGCGCGGGCGATCGGCAGCGATCCACCAGCTCGCCAGGAAGATGCCGTCGGCTCCGGTCAGAGCGAGCGACTCGTACGCCAGGCCGAGGTCGGCCGGCGTGCGCGGCAGCGGCCGTCGCACGGGCATCACCAGCGACCGAGCCGCGAGCCAGGCGAGGCCGAGCACGAGCGCCGCACTCGCTCGCGATGGCGACCAGGCCGGCGGCAACCAGGCGCTTCATGCGAACCTGACGCGGCGGCGCGAGTCGCGTGACGCGGCGACCTGGGTCACGAACGTCGCGCGCAGGGGCGGTCGTGTCGCCGGGTCAGCCGACCCGCGGACCGGCTGCGGCGACATCCGGCCCGAGGCGGTCTTCGAACTGGCGGAAGTTCTCCACGAACATCGCCGCGATCTGGCGGGCGGCGTCGTCGTAGGCGAGTGGTTCGGTCCACGTGCCACGCGGCTGGAGCACGTCGGTCGGCACGTCGGGCACGCTGGCCGGGACGCTCAGGCCGAAGACCGGGTCGACGGTGAACTCGACGCCGTCGAGCCGGCGTTCGATGGCGGCATGGACCATGGCCCTCGTGTGCTGGATGTTCATGCGCTGCCCGACCCCGTACGGCCCGCCGGTCCAGCCCGTGTTGATGAGCCAGACAGGGATGTCGTGCGCCGCCATCCGGTCGCCGAGCATCTGTGCGTACTCGCCGGGATGTCGGGGCATGAACGGCGCCCCGAAGCAAGCCGAGAAGGTCACGCTCGGCTCCTTGACCCCGATCTCGGTGCCGGCCAGCTTGGCGGTGTAGCCGCTCACGAAGTGGTACATGGCCTGCTCGCGAGTGAGACGTGAGATGGGCGGCAGGACACCGAAGGCATCGGCGGTCAGGAAGATGAGCGTCCGCGGGTGACCCGTGATGCCAGGCTCGACGGCATTCGAGATGAAGGTCACCGGAAAGGCGCCGCGGGTGTTCTCGGTCAGCGCCTCCGAGTCCAGGTCGAGGATCCGCGTGTCGGGGTCCATGGCCACGTTCTCGAGGATGGTCCCGAAGCGCTTCGTGGTCGAGAAGATGTCGGGTTCGTAGATGGGCGACAGGCGGATGGTCTTGGCATAGCAGCCGCCTTCGAAGTTGAAGATGCCGTTCGGCCCCCAGCCGTGCTCGTCATCGCCGATGAGGGTTCGCGAGGGGTCCGCCACGAGCGTCGTCTTGCCCGTCCCCGAGAGGCCGAAGAAGATGGCCGGGTCGCCCCCTGGCCCGACGTTGACCGACGAGTGCATGGGCAGCACGCCCTCGTCGGGCAGCAGGTAGTTCATGACCGTGAAGGCTGACTTCTTGATCTCGCCGGCATACGCGGTGCCACCGATGAGGATCTCGCGCCGCGTGACGTGGACCAGGATGAACGTCCCGGTCCGTGTGCCATCGGTGGCTGGATCGGCCTCCAGGCTGGGGGCGTCGTAGATCGTGAAGTCGGGTCGGAAGGCGGCCAGCTCGTCCGCCGACGGGCGGATGAACAGGTTGTGAGCGAAGAGGCTCGCCCAGGCCGTCTCGGTCGTCACGCGTACCGATCGTCGATGATCCGGATCGGCGCCGACGAAGGCGTCCTTGACGAACGTCTCGCGTGCAGCGAGGTGGCCGATGACCTTCTCGCGCATGCGCTCGAAGTGCTCCTCGGAGATCGGCCGATTGACATCGCCCCACCAGATCGTGTCGCGGCTGGCAGCCTCGTCGACGACGAACTTGTCCTTGGGCGAGCGACCCGTATGCGTGCCCGTCTTGACGACGAGCGGCCCACCGGCGGCGATGACGCCCTCGTCGCGCTGGATGGCCGCCTCGTACAGAGCGGGCACGGCCAGGTTGTGGTGGACGAGCGGTCCGCGGCGCGCGGGCGCGCGACGCTCGGGCGCGGGCTTGGCGGTTGTCGTCGGCTGCGAGGCGGACACGGACGCTCCTTGCTCGGTCGCGGGCACATCGTCCCGCCTGCACCATCTCGCGATCTCGGATGTCGCGCGAAATGGTGGACCGGCCGCGCGTGGCGACTTCGGCGATGGTCGAAGTCGGGAGTCGGCTTTCGCAGTCGGGCGGAATCGTACCACCGGGCGATCGGTCGTCCAGCCGACGATGGTCCTGCCGAACGTCGGAGCCCAAGGGTCATCCATCCCGTGCCGGTGGCGGCCAGCAACGCCCACGTGTCGGTGCCCTTGGATAAATACGCTACAATCCAGGAACACGTTTCAGGCGACAGGATCGACCACGGAGCCCGACCGATGACCACGACGACCCCGACCGACGACACCGCTCCTGCGGCACTCCCGACAAGCCTCGGCGAGCGTCTGCGCGGCTGGCGCGAGATCCTGGAGACCGCCAATCCGCCGAGCAGCGGGCGGATGGACAGCGTCGGGAAGTGGCTCGTCCTGACGCGGGCCGCCGTCTTCCCGATGACCATCTGGTCGGGCCTCATCGGCGTGCTGCTGGCGGTCGGGGCGAGCGCACACGGTCGGCGGCCTGACGGTCAACTACCTGTACGCGACGATCGCGGTCGTCGGGCTGGTCGTGGCCCACGCGGCCAACAACATGATCAACGACTACTTCGACACGAGCGGCGGCGTCGACACGGCGGGCTACGTGCGTGCGCTGTATGCGCCGCACCCGATCCTCTCAGGTTGGGTGACCAAGGCGCAGCTGCGCAACGCCATCCTGATCCTGACCGTGCTCGACGGACTGGTCATGCTCTTCCTGGCGGTCGCGGTCAGCCCGCTCATCGTCGCCTTCGCCCTCGGCGGGCTGTTCGTCTCGGTCTTCTACGTGGCACCGCCGCTGCGGCTCAAGCACCACGGTCTCGGCGAGCCCGGCGTCTTCATCGTCTGGGGTCCGCTGATGATCGGCGGCACCTTCCTGGCCGCCACCGGGACCATCCCGATCTGGGTCCTGGTCTTCTCCCTGCCCTACGCCCTGCTGGTGACGTCGGTGCTGTTCGGCAAGCACATCGACAAGATCGTGCCCGACGCGAACCTCGGCATCCGGACCCTGCCGGTCATCCTGGGCGAGGCCCGTGCCCGTGTCGTCGGACGATGGCTGATGATCCTGTTCTACCCCCTCGTGCTGCTGGCGGTCGTGGTCGGCATGGTCGGACCCTGGGTCCTGATCATCGTGCTGGCCATCCCACGGTTGGTCGGCGTGCTGAAGGTCTTCGGCCAGCCCAAGCCCGACGCGCCACCGCCGGGTTACCCCGAGCGCGGATGGCCGCTATGGTTCGTCGGCTACGCCTTCATCCACACGCGCCGCGCCGGCGGCCTGCTGACCCTCGGCCTGCTGCTCAACGCGGTGCTGCCCGTCACGTTGCCCTGGCTCGTCTGATCGGATAGACCGCCGGGCCCCGATCCGACCCGCATCGCGCGGCGTATCCATCGGTGTCGGCCGCACCACCATCCGCCCTGTCGGGCACGTGCTTGACAGCGCAAGCAGCCGGCACCAAGGTTCGGACATCGACCTCGACATGACCCAACGGAGGGGAACTTCTCGGATGCCGCTCTATCTCGATACCCATGATCACGTTCCCGGCCTGACCGCGGAAGCTGTCGCCGCCGCGCACGCTCGAGACCTCGAGGTCCAGGGCAAGTACGGCGTGGACTACCGCAAGTACTGGTTCGACGAGACGACGGGCAAGGTCTTCTGCCTCGTCGATGCTCCGTCGGCCGAGGCGGCCATCGAGACCCACCGCGAGGCGCATGGCCTGCTGGCCGACTCCCTCGTCGAGGTCAGAGAGGGAGCGTAGCCAGGGCCGCCCCTGGGGATAACCCGCGACCGCTCTTCAGCGCGACATCGAACGCCTCTGATCCAAGGCGAGCCTCGAGCCCCTGGCGTCCGCGCTCGTACTCGCCGAGCGCGCTCGGCGGAACACGGGCCCGGATCGTCTCGCGCATCGCGTCGGCGGCGCCAAGGACCCGTGCCGCGGCTTCCGGATCGTCCTCGGCCACCACCCAGGCGACCTTCTCGAGCGTCGCTGCGGTGCCGGGCAGATCGCGCAGCCCGAGTCGCAGCGCCAGGCTTTCGCGATACATGGCCAGGGCGCGATCGCGCTCCCCTGTCCGGGCGGCCAGATCGCCGAGATTGACGAGCGCACGGGCGACGCCCCGATCATCGTTCATCTCGCGCGACATCGCGGCCGCCTCGACGTGCAGGCTGCGAGCGGTCTCCACGTCACCCTGGCGGGCCGCGATGAGACCGAACGCATCGAGCGCGAAGGCCTCACCCCAGCGATCCCCGAGCGCACGGAACGCGACCACGCTCTCGTCGAAGTGCGCCCGCGCCGCGTCGTAATCGCCCTCCCGCTCGAGGACGTCGGCCATGTTCATAAGGCCGAAGGCCCGGCCGTGGCGATCTCCGAGCTGACCGGTGATGACCACTGCCTGTTCATAGAGTGCATGCGCCCGCGCATAGTCGCCCTGCTGCAGGGCCGCGTTGGCGACGTTGTTGATCGCATAGGCGATGCCTTCCGGGTTGCCGAGCCGACGGTTCAGCTCGAGGCTCTGCTCGTGGAAGGCGATGGCCGCCGTGAAGTCGCCCTGGTTGAAGGCCAGGATGCCGGCGCCGGTGAGCGCGTTGGCGCGGAGCGCTGTCTCGTCGTCGCGGGTCGCCGACAGCAGCCGCTCGAACCAATGTCGACCCTCCTCAGCGTGTCCGCGGACCTCCCAGAAGCGCCACAGCCCGGTGGCGAGCCGCAGGCCGGTCAGCTGCTCGCCGGCCTCCGATGCGCTCCAGTCGAGCGCCGCGCGCAGGTTGTCATGCTCGAGCTCAAGGCGATCGAGCCAGCTCGCAGCCTCCGGCCCGCGCTGCAGCGCCTTGGCCGCACGCTCGGTCAGTGCGAGGAACCAGTCGCGATGGCGACGTCGCGCTTCGCCCCCCTCACCCGCCTGGACCAGCCGCTCGTAGCTGTACGCCCGGAGGATCTCCGAGAGGCGGTAGCGGGCCTCCGGACCCGACGAGTCGACGGTCACGAGCGACTTGTCGGCCAGCCTCGCGATGAGGTCGAGGACGTCGTACTGGTCGACCGGATCGCCCACGCCGACGGCCTCGGCGCCCTCGAGCCCGAGGCCTCCGGCGAAGACCGAGAGGCGCCGAAGCAGGGCGGCTTCCTCCTCGGTCAGCAGCTCGAAGCTCCACTCGACGGCCGCCCGGAGGGTCTGGTGACGAGGGATCGCCACGCGGCTGCCGCCGGTCAGGAGCCGGAACCGGTCGTCGAGGCGATCCGCGATCTGTTCCGCCGAGAGGGCCCGCAGGCGGGCCGCTGCCAGCTCGAGCGCCAGCGGGATGCCGTCGAGCCGCCGGCAGATCTGGATGACCGCGTCGCCATTGGCTGGCGTCAGCTGGAAGCCGGGGTTGGCGGTCCTGGCACGCTCCAGGAAGAGCAGGACCGCATCGCACGCGAGCAGGCGGTCACGGTCCACCGAGCCCTGGTCGGACGGGGGAAGCGTCAGCGGCGGCACGGGCAGGACCGCCTCACCGGCGATGCTCAGCGGCTCCTGGCTGGTGGCCAGGATGCGGACATCCGGACAGGCGACGAGGATGGTATTCGCCAGCTCGGCGCAGGCGGCCAGGAGGTGTTCGCAGTTGTCGATGACGAGGAGCAAGCGTCGACTGCGAAGGTGATCGACGATCGACGTGGCGATCGGCCGACCGGGTTGCTCCGTGACGCCGAGCACGGTCGCGACGGCCGTCGTGACCAGGCTCGGGTCGGTCAGGGCGCCAAGCTCGACGAGCCACGCCCCGTCATCGAAGCCGTCGGCCAGGTCTGTCGCCAGACGCACGGCCAGCCGCGTCTTCCCGACGCCGCCGGGCCCGGTCAAGGTCAGCATCGGAGCGCCGTCGAGCAGGCGTCGCGCGGCCGCGACCTCCGTCTCGCGTCCGATGAACGTCGTCAGCTGGCGGGGCAGGTTGCCGCGCGTCGCCTCGATGGTGCGCAGCTCGGGGAACTCTGCCGCAAGGCCGGCTGCCATGACCTGGTAGAGGCGCTCGGGGGCCGGCATGTCCTTGAGCTGGTGTTCGCCCATGTCGAGGAAGTCGACCGTGCCGGCGAGGTCGCCCGCGACGAGGTCGTGCGTCGTCTGCGAGACGAGGATCTGCCCGCCATGGCCGACCCCACCGATGCGCGCCGCCCGGTGGACGTCCAGGCCGACCAGGCCGGTCTCCGCGCGTCGAGGCTCGCCGGTGTGGATGCCCATGCGCACGCGGACCTTGGCTTCACCGGGCCACGCATGGCCGGCCAGGCCGCGCTGGGCCTCGATCGCCGCAAGCAGGGCGCCGCGCGCCGTCGGGAAGGTGTAGTAGAGGCCGTCCCCTGCCGTGCCCTGCTCGGCGCCATCCTGGGCACGGAAGGCGTCGCCGAGCAGCCGATGGTGGTCAGCCAGGACCGATGCATAGCGCTCGCCCAGCGCCTGGAGCAACAGGGTCGAGCCCTCGATGTCCGTGAAGACGAGCGTGACGGTGCCGGTGGAGGCGCTGGTCATGACCGATGGATCACCGTTACCGTGGCCCCAGCGTCGGATGGTGGGCGAGGTACTCGAGGAGGTCCGACTTGGTGATCACCCCGGCCGGCCGATCGCCGCGCGTCGCCACGAGCGCGAACGCGCCATCGCCACCGAGCACCGCAAAGGCGTCGTCGAGACTGGCCGCGACATCGAGCATCGGCAGCGCCCGGTCCATGACCTCGCCCACCGTGCGCTCGACGACGGACGGGTCGCGGAAGGCCCGGTCGAGCAGCCCCCGCTCGCTGATGGAACCGACGACCGAGGCCAGGTCGTCGCCCTGGGGCGCCTCGGAGACCGGCATCTGGCTGATGCCGAACGCCTGGAGCTGGTCGATGACCGCGCCGACGCGCTGGGTCGTGCGCGCCAGCACGAGGTCGGGCATCGGCGCGCCGTGCGGGTGACGCGCGGTCAGCAGGTCGGCCACGCGGGCGACCGCGCCGGTCGTCGCCAGCAGGCCGTTGACGCGCATCCATTCGTCGTTGTAGAGCTTCGAGATGTACGAGCGGCCGCCGTCGGGCAGGAGCACGACCATGATCGCGGCGGCGGCCTCGTCGGGTGCCTCGCGCATCAGGCGCCGCGCCTCGTCGAGCGCGGCCACGACCGCAGTGCCGCACGACTCTCCGGCCAGGATGCCCTCTTCGCGCGTGATCCGACGGGCCATCGCGAACGCGTCACGATCGGAGACGCGCACCCAGCGATCGACGGTGGCGGGGTCGAACGTGCCCGGAAAGAAGTCCTCGCCGACACCCTCGGTCAGGTAGGGTCGGGCGGTGTCGCCCGACAGTACGGATCCCTCGGGGTCCGCGCCGATGACGCGGATGGCGGGGTTCTGGGCGCGCAGATGATGGACTGCGCCGCTGATCGTGCCGCCCGTCCCGACGCTGGCCACGAAATGGGTCAGGCGGCCGTCCGTCTGACGCCAGATCTCGGGTCCCGTCGTGCGTTCGTGGGCGAGGGTGTTCTCGATGTTCCAGTACTGGTCCGGCTTGAAGGCGCCGGGGATGTCACGCGCCAGTCGCGTGGCGACCGAGTAGTAGCTCTCGGGCGATCCGGGGGCCACGTTGGTCGGGCAGAGCACCACCTCGGCACCGTAGGCGCGCAGGAGGGCCTGCTTCTCGGGCGACTGCTTGTCGGCCATGACGAAGATGCAGCGGTAGCCCTTGAGGGCCGCGGCGATGGCCAGGCCGTGGCCGGTGTTGCCGCTCGTCGGCTCGATGATCGTGCCGCCCGGCTGCAGGAGGCCGGCTCGCTCGGCGGCCTCGATCATGGGCAGCCCGATGCGGTCCTTGACCGAGCCGCCGGGGTTGAGCATCTCCAGCTTGGCCAGGATGAGCGGCTGCCGATCTGCCGGCCCGACGACGTCCAGGTCACGCGTGACACGGGTCAGCCGGACCAACGGCGTGTCGCCGACCAGGTCGAGGATGGACTCGGCGTAGTGCATCGCGGCCGAGTATAGGTCGCGCTCCCCGCGCGGCAGCTTCGTCAGCGGAACGCGTGGGTCAGCCAGCGCCAGTGCTTGCGCATCCCCGGTGCGGCTTCGGTCGCGCGATGGGCTGCCGCCACGGCGTCTACGGTCAGTGCCTGGAGCGCGGCAGCCACCGCATGCGCGGCGTCGCGCTCGTCCGTGATGGCACCCGATAGCGATGCCTCGGCGGCCAGGTCCGTCGCTCGGACCGCCGGCAGGATGCGCATCTGGATGCGCCGACCGCGATACAGCTCGTGCGTGCCACCGAACACGATCGGCACGATCGGCGCCCCGGAGCGCAGCCCGAAGTAGCCCACGCCGGGTGCCAGCGGCCGCGCCTGACCAGGCGGCACGGCCGGCCCGCGCTCCGGGAAGAGCGCGAAGACGGCGCCACCATCGACCACCGCGCGAACCTTGGTGACGTGGTCGTCGAACGCCTCCGGACCACCGCCCGGGAGGATGGGAACGACACCACCGAGGTGGCGGAACGCGAACCGACGGAGCCACGAACGCTGCATGGCCCGCGCGTCACCGAACCAGACGAGGCGGGGCTCGCTGGGCAGCAGCACGAGCATCACGAACGGCTCGATCCAGGTCACGTGCGGCAGCCCGGCTGCGATCCAGCCGCCGATCGGCCGATCCTCGGCATCGCGGGGCAGGTGCTCCGCGCCCACGAGCTCGAGCTTGAAGCCAAGCAGGCCTCGACCGACCAGGCCGAAAGCCTCGCGCAGGAGCTTCAGCGCGACCGGCGCCCGCGGGCCGAGCCCGGGTCCGAGCGCAGCGAGGTCCCGCACGGCGTCAGAAGAGCCCACGCAGCCATCGCCAGCGGCGGGCTCGGTCGGGCGGGTCGACGGTCCGCGGATAGAGCTCGGCGACCGTCGCCTGAAGGGTTGTGGCCAGGCGATCCGTCACCAGACGCGCCAGGCGAAGCTCATCGCGCGTGTCCTCTGTCGGCGGCATCGGCGGCCAGTCCCCGCCGGCGAGTTCGCGGGCAGTGACCGGCGGCAGGAGCCTGACCGCGACGCGCTTGCCGCGGTAGAGGTCGTCGCTGCCGGCCAAGGCCGAGGCAGACGATGGGCACGTCTCCCAGACGCAGAGCCAGCAGACCGATACCGGCGCGGACCCGGTGCACGCGATCTGGCTCTCCGGCCGTGGCCCCCTCGATGAAGATGACGAAGGGACAGCCAGCTTCGACCACGGCTCGCGCGGCCCGGACGTGGACGTCGGCATCGGCACCGCCCCGCCAGACGGGCAGGATGCCGCCGATGTGGCGCAGGAGCGCTTCACGCCACCGGCTCCGGAAGGTCGATGGCCCGGACCCGATGAACCACGGCCGCGGCTCTCGGGGCAGGGCGCGGATCGCCACCAGCGGATCGATCCAGGAACGGTGGAGCGCAGCCGCGACGAGGTAGCCGCCCGCCGCCGGCAGGTGCTCGCGGCCCTCGACGGTGACGCTGACGCCAGCCAGGCGGAACGACGAGCCAGATCAGCGAGGCCAAGCAGCAGCCGCGCTAGGAGGCCGAGATGGCCGTCGGGATCACGTCCGAGCCAGTCGAGGCCCTCGAGGGGAGCCGACCCTCGAGCCGCGGCGAGCGCTTCCGGACGCACGGTCGGGCCGCGCGTCGCCAGGTCGTCGTCGGCATCCGGCGTGGCGGGCACTGGATCGGCCATCTCGGGAGGATGACGCCTGACGAGCCGTGGCGTCTCGTCCCGCTGCCGGTCAGGTGATCGGCGGATCGCTTGGAGCCGGTCGCGCCGGCAAGGCATCCCCGTCGACCGGCGTGCCTTCAGCATCGGCCGGAGCTGGCGCTGTGGCGACGTCGACGGTCATCGTCGCGTCGGCGACGTCGGCAGGTGGCACGTCAGCACCATCCGGTGGTCGTGACATCGGCATCGTCCTGACGGCGGTGTCGCCAGAGGAAGGTCGCCACGCCGATGACGATGACGGTGATCGAGACGGCGGTCGCGACCGGGATCCCATCCACCGCCCAGTTCCACCCTGCCCGGTAGGTCTCGAGGTACGCGCGAACGACGCCGTACCAGACCAGCCAGAAGGAGAGGAGGTCGCCCGGCCGCAGCCGGTCGACGAAGCGGCGGCCGATCCAGAGCGCCAGCAGGCCGCCGATGAGGCTGAGCGCTGGCCTCATAGAAGAAGAGGGGAACGAAGCCGGTGGTCTCGAAGGGGAACTGCGAGCAGGGGTACGCCGCCACTCGATGGACGCACTCGATCTGGATGCCCCAGGGCAGATCGGTCGGTGGCCCATAGAGCTCCTGATTGAAGAAGTTGCCCCAGCGAGCGATGGCCTGGCCGATGAACAGGCTGGGCACCAGGGCGTCGACCCAGGGCAGGAACGGGAAGCCCCGTCGGCGCGAGTACAGGAACAGCCCGACCAGGCCGCCGGCGATGCCGCCGTAGATCCCCAGGCCGCTGTACGGCGGCAGGACGATGGCCAGGAGGTCGTTCTGATAGCGCTGCCATTGGTCGATGACGTGATAGAGGCGGGCGCCGATGATGCCGGCGACCACGACCCACAGCAGGCCATCGCCGATGATGCTCGTATCGAGTCCCTTGCGACGGGCTTCGACCCCTGCCAGCCAGACCCCGACGGCGATCGCGATGGCATAGCCGACCCCGTACCAGGGGATGCTGATGGGCCCGATCTGGACGATGACCGGGCTCGGGGTCCACGTGATCATCGGCGCAGGATAGCGGGTCGGGCAGGTCGGGCCGACCGGCACCCGGTGCGACATCACGGCCGCTGGCGAGGCGCGCTCCTATACTCCGGCTGTGAGCGAGCCGTTCGCGTTCTGGGTCTTCCTGGTCATCCTCTTCGGGGCCACCGCCGTGATCTGGGCCATCGCCGGGCGGGTCGCGCGGCACGATGACGACCTCGCCGCCGACGAGCGCGCGATCGAGGCCGGCTGGATCAGCGAGACGATCGGACGCTGGGGCGGCGACGTGCCGGAGCCGGTCGTGACGCAGGTCCTCGACCTGCATCGCCGCTATCTCGACGGACCGGGCTTCGATCTGGACGGGCCGGACGACGAGGTCGGGGAGACAGGGTAGGCGGACCCAACGGGTCATGACCCGATGTTCCCGTGAGGACGAAGAGCTGCGACCGCTTCTTCCGGTGCCGATCTGACGGGCGGATCAGCCCTCGGACGGCGCCGGCCTCGGCTTGTTGGCGAATTCGTGCGCGATCAACGTCACGACTGCACCCTCCGTCCTTCCATCGTCCGGGCCCCGAACGTGCCGGCCGGCAGGTGCACCTCGTGGCAGCGCACGCCGGCTGGACCAACGACCGCCGCGTGCTCCGTGCCGGCCGGCAGGTCGAGGCGCTCGCCGGCCTGCAACGCGATCGAGCGTCCCGTCTCGATCAGCTGGAACGTGATCGAGCCGGCCAGGCATTCGAGCGCCTTGTCGTAGTCGTGACGGTGGCCGGAATAGCGGCCGCCTGGCCCATCGCTCCAGTCGGAGCCGGTCGCACGATCGACGATGTCCGTCGGGACGCCTTCGGCGATCAACGCGGCGCGCAGCCCGTCGGCATCCACGATCTCAGCTCGCCGCCACGCCGATGAGCGACCCGACCGCGAAGGTCACGGCGGCGGCCAGGCCGCCGATACCCATCTGGCGAAGGCCGCTCCGCCACGCCGACTTGCCGGTCAGGAGGCTGACCGCGGCACCGACGAGGAAGAGCGCCAGGAGCGAGAAGCCGAGCGAAGCGATGAATGCGGCCGTGCCGTCGGCCAACAGATACGGGATGAGCGGCACCGCCGCGCCGACGACGAAGGCCAGGAACGAGCCGGCGGCCGCGCCCCAGGGTGATCCGAGCTCGGCGGGATCGAGGCCAAGCTCCTCGCGGACCTTGGTGTCGAGCGCCATCGTCGGGGTCGGCCATCAGGTGGTGCGCCATTCGCCGCGCGTCGGCATCGGGGATGCCCTTGCGCCGGTAGAGGGCAGCCAGCTCGGCCTCCTCCTGTTCGGGCATCACCCGCAGCTCCTCGCGCTCGAGCTCGATCTGGCGCTCGAAGAGCTCGCGCTGGCTCTGCATGCTGATCCACTCGCCGGCGCCCATCGAGAAGGCGCCGGCCAGCAGGCCCGCCACGCCGGCCAGCACGATGACCTGGTCGTTGGCGTTGGCGCCGACCACGCCCATGACCAGCGAGAGGTTCGACACGAGGCCGTCGCTGATGCCGAAGATCGACGCGCGCAGGGTGCCCGACCGACCCGACACGTGCCACGACTCCGAGCTCGGCGCCACGACCGCAGCGGTCGGCGGCGTCCGCCGCCGGCGGCGACCGCGGCGTCCAGGTCGCCGGCGTCGAGCTGGCGCCAGATCTCGGCATGCGCCCGCTCGTCATCGATGATGGCGGCGACGTCGGGATGATCCTGGCCGAGATAGGCCTCCTCCTCGTCGCCCTCGAGGGACTTGACCAGCTCGGAGACCGAGGCAGTCCCGAAGAGCCTCGCCACCAGGACGATGAAGCGGATGCGAAGTCGGGCGCCATCCGGCGGCGGCACGATGGCGCCATCCTCGTGCAGGCGCTCCGCCCAGATGTCCGCATGCCTGCGTTCGTTCGTGGCGATCGTTCGAAAAGCGGCCGCGCGGCGCGGGTCGCGCTCGATCCCGGCCAGGCGGTCGTAGAGGATGATGGCGTCGCGTTCGAGCTTCAGATTGGCGAGGCTGCGCGCCTGCTCGTCGGGGGTCACGCAGCGCATCGTACCTGTGCGTGCCGCGAGCAGGGTGAGCCAAGCGGTACCCTTCGACGATGCCATCCCGCCCGCCCATCCGATATCTCGATGCGGCCCAGGTCGAGGCCGCCATGCCCTCGGTCGAGGAGCGCATCCGGCTGGCCGAGGTCACGATGCGGGCCCTTGCTGGCGATGCGCAGCTGCCACCCAAGCTGGGCGTCGAACCACGCCCGGCGGATGCGTTCGCCCACGCCATGCCGGCGTACCTGCCCGGATCTGATCCGACCGGCGCGGACGACCTGCTGGGCATGAAATGGGTCGTCGGCTTCCCCGGCAACGGCGCTATCGGCCTGCCCACCATCTCTGCCCTGGTCCTCCTCGACGATCCCCGGACCGGGTTTCCGATCGGCATCCTCGATGGCACCCCGATCACCGCCCAGCGCACGGCCGCCGTCTCCGGCGTCGCCATCAGGCACTTCGCGCCGCGCGTCATCGGTCGAGCGGTGCGCGCCGCCCTCATCGGGTCGGGCGTGCAGGGCCGCAGCCACCTGCCGGTCCTCGGCCACCTCCTGCCCGGCCTGTCGCTGGCGGTCCACGATCGGCACCCGGAGCGCGCCGCGCACCTCGCCGAGCTCGCCCGCGCCACGGCCGGCATCGCCGATGTCGAGGCGGCGCCAAGTGCCCAGGCCGCCATGGCCGACGCAGACGTCGTCGTCACCGCGGTCTCGTTCGGGACCGTGCGCCAGGTCGCGCCGCCGGACTGGCTGGCGCCCGATGCACTGGTCGTGGCCGTCGACTACGCGACGATGATCTCGGCGGCGGTCGCCCGTGAAGCCGCGATGTTCCTCGTCGACGAGCGCGGCCAGTTCGAGGCGAATCGCGCGAGCGGTGCCTTTGCCGACTACCCCGACCCGGCTGCCACCATCGGCGAGGCCATCATCGCCGGCCGCGAGCGCCCGGCCGGTGGTCGGGTGCTCGTGTCGCACCTCGGCGTCGGCCTGGCCGACGTCATCTTCGGCAATGCCATCCTGGCCACCGCCACGAACGCCGGCGTCGGGGTGCTGCTCCAGGCAGGCTGATCGACGGGCGGCCAGGCGAGCGGGGCGGCTACTCGTTGACGGGGATGGGGCCCTCGGGCAGCTCGAGGACGATCCGATCGCCCTCGATGATCACCGGGTACATCGCCAGGGGCAGCTCGGCGGGCGGGTCGAGCGCCTCACCGGTGTCCAGGTCGAAGCGCGAGAGGTGCAGGGCGCAGGTGAGGGAGTCACCGGTCAGGAACCCCTGGTCGAGCTCGAAGTACTCGTGCGAGCAGATGCCCTGCATGGCGCGCATGCTGCCCTCGAGGTTGACGAGCAGGATGTCGGTGCCCTCGACCTGGACGCGCAGCATCGTGCCTGGGGCGACGTCCTCGAGCGCCCCGACGTCGACACGACGGGTCATGCGGTGCCGACCGGAAGGGTCACGCGAACGGTCGGGTCACGCGGCGCTGGAGCCGGTCAGCACGCCCTCCGACGCGATACCTTCCACCGAGCCACCGTGGGCCTCGACCCACTTGAGCTCCAGCCGCGCCCGGAGGCGCTCCTGAACCGCCGGCAGCGGGATGCGAGCGACGACCGG
Organism: uncultured Chloroflexia bacterium; assembly: GCA_963777975.1. Taxonomy (GTDB): domain Bacteria; phylum Chloroflexota; class Limnocylindria; order Limnocylindrales; family CSP1-4; genus CSP1-4. The sequence goes on from CAVZSO010000010.1 coordinate 287,198, forward strand.
CTCGAGGAAGGCGAGGGTGATGGCCTTGCGCGCCTCGTCCTGCGACAGGCCGCGGGTCATGGCGTAGAAGACCTGGCTCTCGTCGATCGGCGCCACGGAGCTGGCATGCGAGGCCCGACGGACGTCGGGTTGGTCGATCTCGAGCGAAGGGATGGTCACCGAGCGAGCCTTCTTGGCCAGCAGCATCCCGAACTCGCCGAGGTAGGAGTCGGTGCCATGCGCGCTCCGGTCGATGCGGATGAGGCCCTTGATGTAGGCCCGGGCGCGATCCTGGAAGACGCCCTTGGACAGCAGGTCACCGGTCGTGTCGGTGCCGGTGTGATGCGTGTAGGACGAGAGGTCGACGATCTGGCTGGCGCCTCCGAAGGCGATCTCGGCCTGGTGGACGCTGCTGCCCTGGCCGACCAGGTGGTTGTCGATACGGCTCTTGCTCCACGCGCCACCGACGTGGGCGAGGGCCCAGGTCAAGGCCGCGTCGCGGCCGGTGGTCGCGGTGCGGGAGACGAAGCCCACGGTCGTCGGGCCGAAGTCCTGGAGGCCGGCGACGTCGAGCGCGGAGCCATCGCCGAGGACCGCTTCGGTCGTCCCCCACCATTGGCTTTGGACGACGGTGGCCTCGGCGTCGACGCCAGCCCGCGACTCGGGTTCCTGCGCGGCACCTTCGAGCTCTTCGAGCAGGCCGGCCCGGGCGCGTTCGCCGAGGATGATGACCGTCCGACCGACCAGCGCCGTGCCGGGTTCGGCGACGGTCCAGCGGACGACGATGGGGCCGTCGAGCTCGACCCCGTCGGGCACGTGAACGAGGATGCCGATCGAGGCGATGGCGCGCGAGACCTGGCCGAATCGATCGTCGGACCCGATGCTTCGACCGCCTTCGATGGCCGAACGCAGGAGCGCGGTCAGGCTCGGTCGGCGAAGCGCCTCGGCGAAGGTGCCCACGAAGACTCCCGCCTCGACCGCCTGACGCGACCGCGCGCGGCCGACCACACGGCCGGCGGCCACATGGATGAGCGCGGCAGCGCCCTCGGGCAGCGCTGCGTCGTCGGCCGCGGCCGGGACGAGGCCATGGTCAGCTGCCGAGCCTGGTGTGACATCGTCGAAGCGGACCGGACGGAGGTCGAGGTAGGTCGTCCAGAGCGTGTTCGACTCATCGGGCAGATCGGCCACGAGGCGAACCGCATCCAGACGCTCGTCGAGGAGCCAGTCAGGCTCCTCGAGGTCGCGGCTCAGCTCGCGTGCCATGGCCTCCGTGGCGCCCGCCAGGAGGTCGGTCGAGGTCACCCGACGCCGCCCTCCATCTCGAGCTTGACGAGACGGTTGAACTCGATGGCATATTCCATCGGCAGTTCCTTGGTGAAGACCTCCAGGAAGCCCTGCACGATCAGGTTCTGCGATTCGTTCTCCGTCAGGCCGCGGCTCATCAGGTAGAAGACCTGCTCCTGGCTGATGCGCCCGACGGTCGCCTCGTGGGACATCGAGGTGTCGTCTTCCTGGATGTCGATGTAGGGGTAGGTATCGCTCCGGCTGACATCGTCGAGCATCAGCGCGTCACAGCGCACGCTGGCCACGACGTTCGTGGCGCCGGGCGCGACCTTGAGCTGGCCGCGGTAGCTCGTCCGGCCACCGTCCTTGCTGACGGACTTGCTGACGATCCGGCTCTTGGTGTCGGCCGCCAGGTGGACCGCCTTGGCGCCCGTGTCCTGATGCTGGCCCTTGCCGGCCACGGCGACGCTGATGATGTCCGCGGTCGCCCGCTTGCCGCGCAGGTAGATGCTCGGGTACTTCATCGTCAGTCGAGAGCCGGTGTTCGCGTCGATCCACTCGACCGTCGCGTCCTCATGGGCATGGGCGCGCTTGGTGACCAGGTTGTAGACGTCGTTGGACCAGTTCTGGATGGTCGTGTAGCGGACCTTCGCCTTGGGCAGCGCGATGACCTCGACGACCGCCACGTGGAGCGCATCGGTGGCGTACAAGGGGGCGGTACAGCCCTCGATGTAGTGCACGGAAGCGCCTTCGTCGACGACGATCAGGGTCCGCTCGAACTGGCCGGTGTTCTCGCCGTTGATGCGGAAGTAGGCCTGCAGGGGAAGCGGCACGTCGACGCCCGGCGGCACGTAGACGAACGAGCCACCCGACCAGACGGCCGCGTTGAGCGCCGAGAACTTGTTGTCCTCCGGCGGCACCACGGTGCCGAAGTACTTCTTGAAGATCTCCGGGTACTCCTTGAGCCCCTGGTCGGTGCCCATGAAGACCACGCCGAGCTTGGAGAGCTCCTCCTTGACCGAGTGGTAGACGACCTCCGAGTCGTACTGCGCGCCGACGCCGGCCAGGAACTTGCGCTCTGCCTCGGGGATGCCGAGCTTCTCGAACGTCTTCTTGATCTGGTCCGGGACGTCGTCCCAGGACTTCTCCTCGCGCTCGGACGGCTTGCGGTAGTAGACGATCTTGTCGAAATCGATCTTCGACAGGTCGCCGCCCCAGGTCGGCATCGGCCGCTTGAGGAAGTGCTCGTACGACCGCAATCGGTAGTCGTGCATCCACTGCGGTTCGTCCTTGATGGCGCTGATCTCTTCCACGGTCTCGCGGCTCAAGCCGCGCTTGACCTGCCGCAGATAGACGAGGTCGTCGTGGAAGGCGTACTCGTCGCGCTGGTCTCGGACGATGTCTTGCTTGGGTACCGCCATCGGTGCTCCCTACTGGCTGGGCTGAAGCGCTCACGACCTCCGCGCGTTAATCCCGACCTCCATTATCGGATTTACCGCCGACAACGTCAATCGACGCATCGACCCGCGTGTACCGCATCAGCGCACGGGAAGCGCCTCCGATGCTTGTTGCATCCGTTCGATCACGACCGCCCCGTCACCGGCCGACTCGAGCAGATTGGGCTGAACGAGGTCGACCATGACCGTCGGGTGCAGGCGGATCTGGGCCGGGCGTGCGCCGATGAAGGTGACCTCCACGATGACCCCCTCGACGGTCTCCTCCGAGCGAGTCAGGTCGAAGATGAGGTTCCCGAGCGAGTAGAAGACCGGATGGCCATCGACCTGTTCCATGGCGCCAGCCCAATGGCTATGGCTTCCCAGGATGAGCGCCGCGCCCGCCTCGACCAGCGCCCGCGCGTGAGCCCGTTGCCTGGCGGTCGGGGCGGCCTGGTACTCGACGCCCCAATGGGGCAAGACGACGACGACGTCGGCGCCGGCGCCGCGCGCTGCGGCGATGTCGGCGCGATAGCGGCCGGCGACCAGACGCGCGCTGCCAGCCCGTGTGGCGGTGGCGTTGTAGGCCGGCCGAACGGCGTCGTACCCGAACAGCGCGACACGCTGTCCGGCGACATCGAACCATGCGGGGGCGTGGGCAGCCGCCCGGTTCCTGCCCGCCCCGACGTGGGCGATGCCCAGCCCATCGAGGTGGCGGATCGTCTCGATGACGCCGCGCGGGCCCGCGTTGCCGATGTGGTTGTTGGCGATGGTGACGGCATCGATGCCGGCCTCCGCCAGGCCGGTCAGGAGCGCCGGATCGAAGGTGAAGACGAGCCCGTGCGGATGCCAGCGGAAGCCGTCCACGGCAGGGCCCTCCAGGTTGACCACGGCCAGGTCGGCGTCGCGGAACAGGGCTCGCAGGGCACCGGGGTGGCCCGTACGCTGCACCACCGGCATGCGATAGCCGGCCGCGGAGCAGCAGCGCCGTCTGGTGATCTCCGCCGTGCCCCCATCCCAGGGTTCATCCGCGCCCTTGCCCTGTCGAACGGTGCGCCGGTAGATCGATCGGTCGAGCATCACGTCGCCGCCGGCCACCAGCGTCCACGTCGTCTGTGGGTCGAATGACGGCGCATCCGTGCCGGTTGCCGCCGGCACGAGCAGCGGCCAGCCGGCGACGTCCCGGAGGCGATCGTTGCCGAACAGGTCGACGCCGTCCACGGTCAGGGCACGCACGTCCGGCGTCACCTCGCTGGCCGGCAGCAGCCCCAGCGTTCTCGGGTCGGCGTTGACCGCCGCACGGATCGCATCGGAGGTCGATCCCGTCGCTCCCGGCAGCGAGCCGGCGACGAGGACGCGCCGATAGGCGGGATCCCTACCCTCCAGCGCCGCGTCGAGTCCGGCGCGTGAGATGCCAGCCGTCGCTGACCAGAAGCCGACCACCGGTACAAGAGCGATCGGCGACGGGGTCAGAGTTGGGATCGGGGTCGGAGATGGGATCGGGGTGGGAGATGGGGTCGAGGTCGGCAGCGGGATGGGTTTCGCCGGCGAGCTTTGGATGGCGCCTGTTGGCAGACTCGGTGCCGGTGTCGGTGACGGCTGCGTCGGCGCGCAGGACAACACGACGGCTGCCAACGCCGCGCTGATCCATCGCCGCGTCATCCAGGGCCTCGCACGGGCCCAGCGTACGGCCTCGCGTGGGCCTAGAGTCGGGCCTCGCAACGGGACGAGGCCCCGGCGGATCGCTATCAGATCAGACGGCGGATCAATCCTCCGGATCGAGCGTCAGCGCGGCCGAGTTGATGCAGTAGCGGAGGCCAGTCGGGTCCGGGCCATCCTCGAAGACGTGTCCAAGGTGACCGCCGCACGCGCCACATTCGACCTCGGTCCGGGTCATGAAGAAGGAGCGGTCCGTTTCGGTGGTCAGCGCGGAGGGATCGGCTGGCTCGAAGAAGCTCGGCCAGCCGGTGCCGGATTCGAACTTCGCGTCCGACAGGAACAGCTCGGCACCGCAGCCGGCACAGCGGTACGTGCCCGATCGATGCTCGTTCCAGAGGGCGCCGCTGAACGGCCGTTCCGTCCCCTTCTGGCGCAGCACGCGGTACTGCTCGGGCGTCAGGGAGGCACGCCAATCGGCGTCGGTCTTGACTGATATGGGTGCGGGCTTGGTGTCCTTCATGCGAGTAAGGGTACGACCGGTATGTGGCGCGACGATGACGACGTCGGGAACGACGAGGCTTCCGCGTACCATGCGGCCAGCGGCGGCCCGTCACCGTCCCGCGGGAGGACCACATGGAGGACCGACTCCGACGCGAGCTCGTGAACGGGCTCCGCGGTGGCGACGCACACCAGGACTGGGAGGACGCGGCGGCCGACGTTCCGGACTGGGCCATCAACGCCCGACCGCCCAACGTGCAGTACTCGCCCTGGCACCTGCTCGAGCACGTGCGGCTCACGCAGCGCGACATCCTCGATTACATCCGCGAGCCGGACTACGTCGCGCCCGACTGGCCGGCCGACTACTGGCCCGACGCGAATGCGACCACGACCCCGGAGGGGTTCTCGGCCAGCCTGGCGGCCTTCGTGGCCGACCGACAGGCCCTCGAGGCGATCATCGTGGATCCGACGACCGACCTGCACGCGCCGCTGGCCAATGGGCCACGGCACACGGTCCTGCGCGAGGTCCGTGTCGTGGCCAACCACAACTCGTACCACGTCGGCGAGTTCGGCATCCTGCGCCAGATCATGGGTAGCTGGCGCCCCCGAGGCGACGGGTAGGCGCACCGCCGCGCGTTCGGACGGCGCCCCCGCCGGGTGATCGTGTCGCTTCGGTATGGGCTGGGGTAAGGCCTCGCAACCATCAGCCAGCGTTCAGGGAACCTGGCCAGCCTCCTGCTCGATCACGAACTCGCCAGATACCAGGAGGAACGCGGACTCATGACCGAGCACCTGCCACATCTTCACCCGACGCCGCGCGTCGCAGTGCATACCCAAGGCGCCACCAGGCTGCGGATGCGCCGGATCCTCGCCGGGTCCGCCGTCCTCGCGCTCAGCGGGGCCGTCGTCGGCTCCGGCGGCACGCTCGCGGCCATGGCGGTGGCGGGCGGCCTCGAGAGCCCCATGGTGGCGTCGCCAGCGAGCCCGATCACCGCGCGCCTCGCGAGCGTCACGCTGCCCGCAGGCGCCGGCACCGGAACGACGTCAGCGGTCGATCCCTCGGCCGACCCGGTCGTCTCGGCCTCCGCCGAGGTCAGCCCGGCCGTCGTGACCATCATCACCTCGAGCCAGGTCAGCGATACCTCGCTCGGCCAGGCTCCGGGCGGCACCCGACCCGACACTGGCTCCCAGGGTCAGTCCCAGTTCGGCATCCCGGACGGCCAGACGCCGGTCGGCCTGGGCTCAGGTCTCATCTTCGACGCGAATGGCTGGATCCTGACCAACCACCACGTCGTCGCCGACGGCGGCACGCTGACGGTCCAGCTGGCCGACGGCCGCTCGTTCCCGGCCACGGTCTACGGCGCCGACACGCTGACCGACCTGGCGATCGTCAAGATCGATGCCACCGGGCTGCCTACGGCGACCCTCGGCGACTCGTCGGCCCTCGCCATCGGCCAGACGGTCATCGCCGTCGGCGACCCGCTCGGCGAGTATCCCGGGACGGTCACGACCGGCGTCGTCTCGGGCGTCGGCCGCTCGCTGACCGACACCGACATCAACCTCGACGACCTCATCCAGACGGACGCCGCGATCAACCCCGGCAACAGCGGCGGCCCGTTGATCGACGAGAACGGCGACGTCATCGGCATCGACACGGCGATGGCGAGCTCCGCCCAGGGCATCGGCTTCGCCATCCCCATCAACCTGGCGCGACCGCTGGCCGAGCAGGCGCTCGCAGGCAAGGCGCTGTCGCGGCCATGGCTCGGCATCCGCTACCAGCCGCTCGACGCCGGCGTCGCGACGCGCAACGGCCTGTCGGTCACCGAGGGAGCCTGGATCACCGGCGGTCCCACCGGTGCCGCGCTCGAGCCGGGCGGACCGGCCGAGAAGGCCGGGCTCAAGGAGAACGACGTCATCACCGCTGTCGATGGCACCAGCGTCAACGTCCAGCATCCGCTCATCGAGCTGGTCGGCCAGCATGCGCCGGGCGAGACGGTCACCCTGACGGTGCATCGCGGCTCCAGTGACATCTCGGTTCCGGTCACCCTCACGACCCGCACGACGACCACGGAGACCACACCCGTCACGCCGACCCAGCCGACCCCCTGATCCCACGGACGATCGCGGTCACCGACGCTCCCGATAGCCCCGGCCGGTCGCCGGGGCTATCGCCGTTGTCGGGAGGCCTTGGCGCGAGACTCGTCGCCATGTAGCCTCAGCGCCGTGAGCGACCATCAGATCCCGGTTGAGGCTCGCCAGGCTCGACGAGGTCGACGACGATCGAGGCGCTCATGAAGCGCTCGATCCGCGACCACTTCCCCCTCGTCTACGACGCCCAGCAGACGGAGTCGAGCGTTCGATACGTCGCGGAGGTCGATCACACACTCGTCGAGGACGGCACGTACTTCGTCATCGAGGCTGACGATGGCCTCGTCGCGTGCGGCGGATGGAGCCGTCGGGACAAGCTCTACACCGGATCCGGTGACGCGGCCGGCGACGCACGGCTGCTCGAACCAGCCACCGAGCCGGCGCGCGTGCGGGCGATGTTCGTACGCGGCGACCAGGCGCGGAGAGGCCTTGGCACCCGCATCCTCGTGGCCTGCGAGGACGCGGCTCGCGCCGAGGGCTTCCGGATGCTGGCCCTGATGGCCACGCTGCCCGGGCTGTTGCTCTACGAGCACTACGGGTTCCGGTTGCTCGAGCGGACCGAGGTCTCGCTGCCTGACGGTGTCAAGCTCGCCTGCGCCGCGATGGAGAAGCCCATCGCGGAACCGGCGCCATCGGGCCGCGATGGACCATGACGACCACGTCCGGCTGATCCGGGGCGGCGTCGAGGGCGCGGGATCCACCTGGGCAGACCTCGGCTCCGGCACTGGCGCGTTCACCCTGGCCCTGGCCGACCTGCTCGGGCCGAGCGGCGTCATCCACTCCGTCGATCGCGATGTGGCCGCGCTGAGGACGCAGGCCGAGGCGGTCCATCGCCGGTTTCCGGCCACCACCCTCGAGCAGCACGTCGCCGACTTCACCAGGCCGCTCGACCTGCCGCCGCTGGATGGGCTGGTGATGGCCAACTCGCTCCACTTCGTGCGCGACAAAGGATCGGTCCTGGAGCTCGTTCGCGGCCTGCTGCGACCGGGCGGCCGTCTCGTGCTCGTCGAATACGACGCCGATCGCGGCAACCCGTGGGTTCCATTCCCCGTCAGCTCGCGGACCTGGCTGGGGCTCGCGACGGCCGCCGGCTTCGTGGACACACGCGAGCTGGAGCGCGTTCCGAGCCGTTTCCTCGGCGCCATCTACTCGGCGATCAGCCGCACCCCGACCGCACCCTGAGAGCCACGCATGACGAGGCCGCCGCCCGGCGAACGGGCGGCGGCCTCGAGGTGATCAGCGGTCGGTCGGGCACTCCGACCGCCATCGGGCTCGGTCAGGCGGGAGTGGCTCCACGCTTGCTCCACCAGGCCCCGAAGCCGCCGACGATCAGCGCTCCGATGATGGCCACGATGATGGACGTGATGTTGATGCCGCTGATCAGCGTCGCCGAATCCGCGCCCGGCAACAGCAGGCCGCCGATGGCGCCGCCGACGACGGCGCCGACGATGCCGAAGATGATCGTCCTGATGAGGCCATTCGGGGTGCCCAGGACCATGTTGGCAACCCAACCGGCGATACCGCCAACGACCAGCCACGCGATGATGCTCATGCTCGATCCCTCACTCCGCGGCTCCGGCGTCATGGCACCGGTCTCGCCGCCGACACACGGTACTCCCTCCTGTCTATGGGTCGGCAGTCCGCATCTTCGCGTAGGCCTCTCGGAACGAAGGTCCCGGGCCGAGGGGCGGATGCGGCCATCGACCGGCTGTGGTGATCCGGGGTAAGGTGGCCGCCGACGCAGATCGCCCCGGAGGCCGCCTTGCCCACCCGCACCCGCGCCGCCACCTTGCTCTTCGCCACGCTCATCGCCATCACGGCCAGCCCGCTCTCGGCCCAGCCGGTCGCGGCCGCCGATCTGGCGCCGCTGACCACCGGCCACCTCTCGCGGCGCATGTCGGGCGAGGTCTTCGGCTTCCTGCCCTACTGGTCGATGGCGTCCTGGACCGACGACTACCTGCACTACGACGCGTTGACCGACATCGCCATCTTCGGGGTCGGCATCAAGAAGAGCGGACATCTCGACACCGCGTCGCCGGGGTATGTCGACCTTATGAGCGCGACCGGCACCCAGATCATCGCGCACGCCCATGCCCGTGGCGTCCGCGTCCACATCACCTTCCAGTCCTTCGGCTCCGACCGGAACACGGCCCTCTTCGGAAGCCCGACGGCCCTGGCGACCTTCGTCAGCGAGGCGCGCGCCTTGATGCGGCAGCGCGGCGCCGACGGTGCCAACCTGGACATCGAGAGCCTGCCCAGCGCGAACTGGCCGGCCTTTGCCGGCGTGGTGAAGTCGCTGCGTGCCAAAGCCCGGAGGGACAATCCCATCGCGCGCATCAGCGTCGCGACCTATCCCAGCGCTGCCGGCGCCAAGGTCGCGAAGTTGGCGACCGATGCGGGCGCCGACCGCATCTTCATCATGGCCTACAACTACCGGACGGCCCTCGCCAACCCCGTCGGCAGCACCGATCCACTCCTTCGGGCAGACGGCGGCCTGAGCCTGACGACGACCTTGGACAGCTACGCCAGCCACGGCGTGCCTGCGGGCAGGATCCTGCTCGGGCTGCCCTTCTACGGCTTCACCTGGCCGACGGTCGATGACAGCCTGAACGCGGATCGTCGGCCGGTCGCCGACGGGCTCGGGGATGGCGATGCCTTCTTCCCCTATCGCAGTGCCCAGGACGGCCTGCCGGCAGGCGCCGTCGTCGACCACGACCCGGTCGAGCAGACGGCTCGCATCACCTGGTACGACGATGCCAAGGCGAGCTGGTACCAGTCGTACTACGACGATCCACAGAGCCTCGCCCCCAAAGCCAAGCTGGCCATCAGCCACGGCCTGGCCGGGATGGGCATCTGGGCGCTCGGATACGAACGTGGCGTGCCTGGCTACTGGGAGACGATCGCGGCGACCTTCCCGGCGCCCAAGATCCTGAGCGTCAAGGTCAGCCCGAACCCGACCGACTCGCGCAGCGTGACGGTCAAGACGACCTGGGATGCCGGTGCCCACCGCGTGACCAAGATGCGCCTGTCGAACAACGGAACGACGTGGAGCGACTGGCGCACCGCGGCGGCGAGCACGCCCTGGAAGGTGTCATCGACCAACGGCACGCGCCACGTGTACGTCCAGATCCGCGACTCTGCTCTGGCGCGCTCAGCGGTGGGCTCCGGCAAGACCGTCCTGGATACGGTCGCCCCGACGGTGACGTCGCTGACGCTCGTCCGCCAGGGCACGAAGCACCGCTGGAAGATCAGCTATCAGGCGTCGGATGCGACCTCGGGCGTCGCCGGCTACCGCGTCCGCTATCGGGTCGGGTCAGGCACCTGGCACACGCTCCAGAGCTTCACCACGTCGACGACCGCGTACCTCAAGATCCCCCGGCGCTACGCGGTCACGTTCTCGGTCAGGGCCAGGGACATCGCCGGCAACTGGAGCGACGCTCGGTACCGCCATACGCCCTGACGGGACCGTGGGCCGGACGGCTCAGGCCCGCGCAGACGCTTCGACGCGGCCCAGCGACGCCGCCTTCCTGAGGGTCCGCCGACACGTCCGACGCCCGAGCGGACGCTCCCGTGTCGTCCGGCGACTGGCATCATTGACGACGTGCTCGCTCTGTTGGCGATGGCGATCGGCTTTGGCGCCATCGTCGCCTTCTCGCCGACCAAGCTGGCCATCTCGATCCTCTACCTGTCCGGCCGCGTGGCGCCGGTCGCGCGGGCGCTGGCCTTCCTGATCGGCAACACCGTCGTCATCGGCACGGTCGCTGTGCTTGCCTATCTGGGCGGCCTCACGCTCCTGAGCACGACCACGTCCGTCCCGCCCACCGCGAGCGACTGGCTCGACGTCCTCCTCGGCATCATCCTGCTGGCGATCGCCGCCTATGGGCTGGCGCGGCCGGGCGCGATCAGTCCGGCCACGCTCGGGGTCGGCGACAGCGACCTGCGACCGAGGCTCGGGCGTGCGCTCGTCTTCGGCGCCAGCTACGGGTTCGTCGCCTTCGGCCGGGTCATCGTGGTCGCCGCCGGCAGCTCGTGGATCGCCCGCTCGCCCATCGGCGTGACCGGGCAGATCGTGCTGCTGACGGTGATGCTCGTCGTGGCCCAGATGCCGCTCTGGCTGCCGATCGTGATGCACGTCTTCGCGCCGTCGCGGATCGAGCGGATCTCGGGCTTCGCGGACCGCGGCGTCCAGCAGATCGGCGGCCGGACGGGAGCGGTCGTCGTCGGCTGCGTCGGCGGGATCCTGTTGCTGTCCGGGATCCGCTGGGCGTTCTAGGAGCGTGGCGATGCGCGACAGCGCCGACACATCGATGACCGACACACGGGCGACACGCCGATGCCCCGCCGGTCGGCTCCGACGGGGCATCGATCCTGGCGCTTGGACTTCACCGCCTGCCTCGAGACAGGCGATCCGGCGATCTGAGTGGTTACGCGGTGGTGATCATCGAGCTGTCCCGATAGCGGGTCATGTCGATCTCGAAGTTCTTGGTCGAGCGATCCTGGGCCAGGAAGCCGGCCACGGCCACGACGAGGGTGATGATCGCCCACACCGGCCCGGCGCTCCAGGCCGCCGAGAACGGCCCGTCCTGGATGGCCGCGATCGGGATCGTGCCGAGGATGAGCAGCAACCCGCTGACGGCCGTGCCGGCGCCACCGAGCGCCGTCAGGCCGAGGACCGCCCACTTCGGGAAGCGCAGCACGATGGCCGACGACGACGAACGCCAGGCCGACGACGAGGGCGATGAGGAAGGTCAGCAGGCCGCCGTCGAAGCCGATGGCGGACATGACCGCCTCGCCCAGCCAGGCGCCGACCGCGCCGGCGAGCGCGATGATGGCGATGTACCAGAAGAAGTACGAGCCGATGGCCAGGATGATGCCGCAGACGACGCCAACGACCCAGCCACTGACCTCGGACCAGGAAGCCGCCGCCGAAGAGCTCGGTCAATGGCCGCCGAGCCCGAGCCAGAAGCCGGCCACGAAGCCGAAGAGCGGCAGCAGGAACAGGAAGAACTTGTAGCCGGCGAAGCAGACCGCCGCCCCGATGGCGATGGCCAGGATGCCGAGCAGTAGCGTCTGGATATCCATGGTGTCTGGGCCTCCCTCTGATGTGTGCGGGGTCGAGTCCGAGTCGCGGGGCGCGCCAGTGCGGCTTTCCGCGGAGCAAGGGCCTTTTGGGCGATCCCTCGCTATTCGACTCCCGCTTCAGTCAGGCCGGCTGAAGCCGTCCGGCGACCGATCCGGTCACCTCAGGCAGCCTAGCACGCACGGGAAGGGGCTCGACAGTCGTCAGCTCGGCGTATCCGACCCTCGGATCCGTGCCTCGCGCCTCAGCGACGGATCTCGCGCACGTTGTCGGTCAGGACGATGAGCGCCAGGGCCGCGATCGCGGCGATGATCAGATATGTCGCGTAGTTCACGGCGAGGATGGCGATCGAGACGACCGCCAGCAGGAGCGCCAGGCGCAGGAGGAGCTGCGTCAGCCGACGACGGAACGCTGCTTCGACGAGCACGTAGCCACCGAAGCCGACGAACAACGCCGTGTACCAGGGCACGATGCCCGTCACCAGCATCGCGACCTCGGCCAGCAGCAGGATGCCGATGCTGATCGCCGACCAGAACTCGACCAACCGCCCGTAGCGCGTCGCGTCGGGCGGCATCGGGTGCATGGCGTGATGGAGGTGGGCGGTCGGTGAGCCGAGGTCGCCTCGCTCGACCCGCTCGAGCTCGAGCTCGAGCGCACCGATCGTGTCGCGCAGGCGGGCGACCTCCGAACGCCGCTGCCTGAGGCCCAGCTCGGCGGCCGACCAGCTCGGCGCGGCGGGCATCGTAGATCGATGCCAACGATGCATCGACGGACAGAGCCCCGACCTCCGCCTCGAGTGGTGGCAGCGCCTCCGCGTCGCGGGTCGACCTGGGCGTCGGCCTCGACCAGCTCCATCCGAAGCCGAACAAGGCGCTCGCGCAGGACGGCCGGCTGGCGATAGGGTGGCGCGACCTTCGACAGACCAGCGAAGCCCACCGGGTCGTTCCATGACTGCCTGACCGTCCCGGCGCGACCGTACTTCGGCCCCGCAGGTGCGCGTTCGCCCGCGAAGCGGTCGCGCGTGTCGAGGCCGAAGAGCCCGCGATAGCCATCGACCCAGTCGGTCGAGTCGTCGATCGTCACGGGCGTCCACTCAGCGCCCTGGCCGGGCCCGATGGCCAGCCCGTCGGCGCGCGCGTAGTCGATGAACGGCACGGCCAGGGCCTGACTCCAGGGACGTGGCAAGATCGCCCGGGTCAGGCTGCCTGAGGATGTCACGCCAGAGATCCCGGATGGCACCGAGCAGTCCCTTGACGCCGCGCAGCGCCGGCAGCGGGACGATGGTCAGGTACTCGCCACGCTCGAAGTACGAGGCGTGCGAGCCGGCTCCCGCGTGCAGGACCGGATGATCGCCCTCCTTGACCAGGAGCGGGTCGTCCCACCGACGGCGGAGGTCGTCGCCGGTGTAGTCATGCGCGGCGCAGGCGATCCAGACCGGGCCGCGGCTCACCCTTCGGGGGCTCCTCGAGGTAGATGAACGCCTGCTCCCAGTCCGCCTCGTGGTCGTTCGCGCCAGCGAACGTCGAGCGGAAGTCGTTCATGAAGTAGAACCACATGTAGTGCAGGACCAGCCAGCCATCCTGGCGGACGACTCGCGCGTGGTAGTGATAGGCGGGATCCCCGGCGCGAGCCCGCTCGTACTTCACCTGGGCGGCGGCGGCGGTCCCGCCGGGGACCGTGCCACGCAGGAGGAGCGAGGCCGTGAACCCGGCATCGACGAGCCGGGCGAAGAGGCCGACGCGCGCCAGGCGTCCCGGGGCATGGAAGACCTGTCGGTCGGGACGGCGATTCCAGCGCCCCAGGTCGAAGCCCGTCAGCGGCGCCTGGACCAGGCGCAGGTACAGGTTCTCGCCGGGTGGCGCGGTATAGCTGATCGAGCCTGTCGACGGTCAGCTCGCCCTGCGGCACGAGCAGGCGTCGCTCGCGCTCGCTGGCACCCGACGAAGAGGTCGCACTCCGCGAAGTAGCCCTCGACCCCGGTCGGGAAGAAGAGCTCCCCGTAGGTGTACTTGACGATCGGCTCGAACCGCCGCAGCAGCGCCAGGTCGGCCGCGTCGATGGTCACGGCCGCCCCGCCCCCGTGCCGTCCATCACCTCGGCGCTGATCGCGCAGACCGTCACGTGCGAAGGCGGCCCGGACCTCGCGCTGGTTCATGTAGATGGCCATGGCCGAGAAGATGGCCATCCGGATGTACTCGGGCGTGCCGATCCACCAGCCGACGAGGTAGGCGCCCAGTGCGATACAGACCAGGAACATGGCCAGCACCCAGCCCGTGGGTCGCCGCCGCAGGAGCAGCAGGGCGACCAGGACCTGGATCACGATGAGCGTGCCGTACAACGGCCACAGGAGGCCGGCGTCGCCAAGGGTCCGCTCCGCCAGCGGTCGTCCCGCTGCGGATGCCGGCGAGCACGAGCGCATAGAGGATCGCGTTGAGCAGGAACCCCAGGGCGACCATGACGACCCCGAACGGGAGGCCAGAACTCGTTCGGCGCGCCATGGCTGCGAGTGTAGCCGTCCTCCGTGCCCGCGACATCGGGCGCGCGACGCAGCGAGCGGCTGAACCGCTAGGGTTCGCGTGATGCCGCGCCAGCGGCCCGCAGCCGAGACCCGACGACGCATGAGCGACGCCAACGACCTCCCGACGCAGCCGACGCCGGCGCCCGAGACCAGCTCCGCGACAGCCGCTCCTGCACGGCAGAGCCGCCGCGCCGCGAGCGCCGCCACGACGCGAACCGACATCAGTCGCTTCGACGGAGCCCCGAACCCGCTCCGACCCGCGACGGCTCGTCGCCGACCACGGGCTCGGTCTCGTTGGCCGGCCTCCTTCTCGTGCTGGGCTCGATCTCGATCGTTCTCAGCGGCGTCACGGTCTGGGCGCACCAGGTCCTGCTGACAGTGACCGCTATGCGGCGATGGTCGCTTCGGTCTCCAGCGACCCGGCCGTCATCGACGCCGTCAGCAGCAAGGTGGCCACCAGCGCGGTCAGCGCCCTGGACATCCAGGGCAGATTGGAACAGGTCCTGCCCGGGCCGGCCGCGATCATCGCCGGCCCGATCGCCGACCAGGTCGAGCAGACGCTCGAGCAGGTCGTCGGCAACGTGCTGGTCTCGTCGCAGTTCCAGACCGTCTGGGTCGACGCGAATCGAGCCCTGCACGCCAAGGTCGTGGCCTTCCTGCGTGGCGACACGACGGTCCTCCAGGCGCGTGACGGCATCGTCTATCTCGACGTCTACCCGCTCATCGACGCCGTCCTCCGCCAGCTCCAGCAGATCGGCATCATCCCGGCCGACGCCGAGCTGCCCGGACCCGACGAGCTTCGCGCTCGGGACCGCCGGTCGGGCGCTCCTGGAACGGACGCTGAACGTGACCCTGCCGGACGACTTCGCGGCCATCCCGCTCTTCGAGGCCGCCAAGCTGCAGAAGATCCAGGGCCTCGTGCAGGCGTTCGACATCATCACGATCGGCAGCGTGGTGCTGACCGTCCTGCTGCTGCTGGGGGCCATCTATCTGGCCCGTCGCCGTCGTCGGATGGTCATGGCCGTCGGGCTGGGCGCCATCGTCGGCCTGATGCTGCTCTCGATCGCGGTCCGCGCGGGCCGCGCCTATGTCGTCTCCACGCTCGCCGACCCGCAGGGCGCCGCCGCGGTCGGGGCCATCTTCAACGCCGCCATCACCGACCTGCGCAGCGTGCTCATCTGGGTCGCCGTGGCCGGACTCATCGTCGTCGTCGTGGCCTACCTCATCGGCCGCCCGAGCTGGTTCGAGCTGGCCTCGTCGGACGATCGCATGGGCTGGGCCGCAGAGCACATGGCCGGCATCCGGGGCGCGATCGTGGCGGTCGTCGTCTTCCTGCTCGTCGCCTTCCTGGTCGACCTTGCGCTGGCCGTCCTCCTGGCCGCCCTGGCCGGCCTGGTCGAGCTGACGATGCGGAACCTGCGCGAGCCGATCGAGGCCTAGCGGCGCTCAGCGCGCGGGCAGCAACTCCGCCAGGCCGTCCGCCAGCAGCTCGTAGTCGGGCAGGCTGTTGTAGAGCTGCGCCGAGAGTCGCAGCAGCCGACCACTCGGCGCGGACGACGTCGCGACCGGGCGTCCACGCTGTCGGCCACGGTCCGATCGGGACCTGGATCCGGTGGCGCTCCATGAGCGCTGCCTGGAGCGGGTCGATGTCGAGCGGCGAGTGGGACCCGCTGGTGACCGGGTCGACCGGCAACGGGATGGCGGCCATGGCGCCGATCATGCTGTCGGGTGTCGCTGGCTCGAGCCCGAGGCGGTCGCAGACGAGGTCTCGTCCGCCGATGGCAAGCGCGTGATTGCGGGCCATGATCTCGCGCCAGCCATCGGGCACCCATCCGGCCATGACGTCGATGGCAGGCCGGGATGCTGAGCGGCGCCGACCAGTCGTCGGTGCCCTGCCAGTCGAACTCGAGCCTGAAGCGACTGCGATCCGCCCGCTCGGCGTTGGCACCGTGGGAGATGACCAGCGGACGGATGCCCGACTGACGGTCGCGCCGGACCCAGAGGATGCCGCTGCCCTTGGGCGCACACAGCCACTTGTGGGCGTTCCCGGTCCAGTAGCTGACGCCAGCCGCTTCGAGGGCGGCGATGTCGACCGGCACCTGGCCGGGCGCGTGGGCGCCGTCGACGAGGACCTCGATGCCGCGGTCGGTCAGCGCGTGGACCAGGTCGACGATGGGCATCACGACGGCGGTCGGGCTGGTGATGGCGCTCAGCACGACGAGGCGGGTCCGCGGCCGCACGGCATCGAGGACCCCTTCGATGATGGCCTCGGGGCCGTCGACCGGGAAGGGCAGCGCGGCGATGTCGAGCGTGGCGCCGTCGCGCGCGGCCACGAAGGCTGCCGCGTTCAGGATCGCGTTGTACTCGTGGTCGGCGGCCAGGATGCGATCGCCCGGCTGGAAGCGGAGCGAGCGCAGGACCGTGTTGACCCCCGTCGTCGCGTTGGCGACGAAGGCCAGGTCGTCCGGATCCGCGTTCAGGAACGCGCCCTACCCGCCGACGCGCCTCGTCCTGGGCCGGCTCGAGGTCATCGGCGAACCAGCGCACCGGCTCGCGCTCCATGCGGTCCTGCCACGCACGCTGCGCAGCCAGCACGGCCGTCGGGCAGGCCCCGAACGAGCCGTGGTTGAGGAACGTGATGGCGGGGTCCAGCGGCCAGTGGCCGGCGAGCGGGGAGCGACGCGCCATCGCCGAACTGTGCCACCATCGCGCCATGTGCGGGAGGTTCACCCAGCAGCGCCCGACGGCCGAGCTGGCCGAGATGTTCGACGCCGAGCCGCTCGTCGAGGCGAGCGAGCCGCGCTTCAACGTGGCGCCATCGCAGGGCATCGTGGCGATCGTCCGGCCACCGGAGGATCGACGCCTGCTGACGACCCTGCGCTGGGGCCTCATCCCATCCTGGGCGGAGGACCCAAAGGTCGGCTACAAGATGATCAACGCGCGAGCCGAGTCGGTCTTCACCAGCCCGGCGTTCCGGACCAGCATCCGGAAGAAGCGCTGCCTGATCCCGGCCGACAGCTTCTACGAGTGGCGACGCCAGGCTGAGGGGCCGAAGCAGCCCTACCTCATCCATCGGCCCGATGGGCAGCCGCTGGCCCTGGCCGGCATCTGGTCGACCTGGAAGGAGCCCGAGAGCGGCGAGTGGCTGCGCAGCTGCGCCATCGTGACCACCACGCCGAACGAGCTCATGGCCAGCATCCACGACCGGATGCCGGTCATCCTGCCGGAGTCGGCCTGGGATCGCTGGCTGGATCCCGAGCTGGACGACATCGCGGAGCTGCGCGAGCTGCTGGTGCCCTTCGTGGCCGACGAGCTGGAGGCGTATCCGGTCTCGCTGATGGTCAACAACACGCGCAACGAAGGTGCCGACCTGACCGCACCGATCAAGGGCGAGGTCCTGCGCGCGTGAGCCATCGACGAAGCCATGCGGCGCATGACGGCCGCAGACGCGATCGACGTGAAGACCCCGGCGGCCATGTCGTTCTGGCTGGAGACCTGTGGCGACGACCTCACGCCGCGACCGCCGCTCGACGGTTCGACCGAGGCCGACGTCGCCATCCTGGGTGCCGGCTACAGCGGGCTGTGGACCGCCCTCTACCTGCTGCGACGCCAGCCGTCCTTGAAGGTCGTCGTCCTGGAGCAGGCGTATGCGGGCTTCGGGGCGTCCGGACGCAACGGCAGCTGGGTCGTGCCGGAGCTCAACATCTCGATCCCCGAGCTGGCCCGCCGCTACGGCACCGCGGCGGCGAGGGCGACGATCATGGCGACCATCGAGGCGGTCGACGAGGTCGGCCGGGCGGCCGGTGAGGAAGGGATCGCGGTCGACTGGCACAAGGGCGGCCGGATCTCGGTGGCCCGCGGCCCGAACCAGCTGCCGGCGCTCGAAGAGACCCTCCAGACCTACGAGCAGTTCGGGTTCGGCGACCGCCATCAGCGACTCGATGCCGGGCAGCTGGCGTCGAAGCTGCGGGTCGCCGAGGGGCTGGGCGGCATCTTCACGGCCGACAATGCCTCGGTCCAGCCGGCCAAGCTCGTGCGCGGGCTGGCGCGCGCGATCGAGCGCCGCGGCGCGACCATCCATGAGTCGACCCTGGTGACCGGCTTCACGCCGGGCACGCCGGCCGATGCGCGCCCGAGGTCGGAGCGCGACGTGGCCCGTCCTGCACACCGATCGCGGCGACGTGCGCGCTCGGATCATCGTCCTCGCCGGCGAGGCCTGGCTGACGCGCCTCAAGCCGCTCCATCGGCAGCTCATCCCGCCCTACTCGCTCATCGTCCTGACCGAGCCGCTGTCCGATGCGCAGTGGGCGACCATCGGCTGGGCCGACCGGGAGTGCGTCCATTCCTTCCGTGAGAGCATCGACTACCTGGCGCGCACGCCGGACGGGCGGATCCTGTTCGGCGGCCGCGGCGCCCCGTACCACTTCGCATCCCGGATCCGCCCGGAGTACGACGACCATCCCGCCACCCACGAGATGCTGCGCGGCATGGTCAAGGCGTGGTTCCCATCGCTCGCCGACGTCCGGTTCAGCCACTCGTGGGGCGGACCCCTGGGCATGGCCCGCGACTGGATGCCGTCGTTCAGCCACGACCCGGCGACCGGCGTCGCGTCCGCCCGCGGCTACGTCGGCCACGGCGTGGCGATCACGAACCTCGCCGCACGGACGCTCGTCGATCTCATCCTCGAGACGCCGTCGGGGCTGACGGAGCTGCCGATGGCCAACCATCGCTCGCCGAACTGGGAGCCCGAGCCGCTCCGCTTCATCGGCGTCCGCTACACCCAGCAGGCCTTTGCCGGCATCGACGACAAGGCGGACCGGACGGGCAAGCCACCGAGCGGGCCGAGCCTGGCACGCTTCCTCGGCCGCCACTGACGGCGGCTACCACACCGACCGCCCGCTCGCAGCATCCTGGAGGCAGCGTCCCATGAAGCCACGTGGCTACGTCCCAGCGCAGCTCGACCTCGACTTCATCGAATCCCTCTCGGCGCCGCCCGGTGCCGCGCTGCTGGCCATCGAGGCCGCGGCGGAACCGCTCGGTGTGCCCATCGTGGATCGCGCCAGCGGGCGCCTGCTGTCGATCCTGGCCTCTGGCCGCCGGCGCATCGTCGAGGTCGGCACCGCGTATGGCTACTCGACGCTCTGGCTGGCGCTCGGCCAGCCGGCCGACGGCCACATCGTGACCATCGATCCGGACACCGAGCGGACGGCCCTGGCCCGAGGCTGGTGGCGACAAGCGGGCATCGCCGACGATCGCATCACGGTCGTCAGCCGGCCGGCGCTGGCGGCCTTCGCCGACGCGAGACCCGGCCCTCGACGGCCCCTTCGACCTCGTCTTCATCGACGCGCTCAAGGACGAGTACGCCGCCTACCTGGCCGCGCTGCGCTCGCGCCTGGCCCCCGGCGCGCTCGTCGTCGCCGACAACGTCCTGTGGGGCGGGGCAACGGCACGACCGGACGGTCCGGGCGGTCCCTCCCGGGGCACCCAGGAGCTGCGCGACTTCGACGCCGCCGTGCTGGCCGACCCGAGCTTCTCGGCGACCATCCTGCCGGTCGGCGACGGGCTGCTCGTGGCGGCACTCCGCTGAGCGCTTCGCCCGGCCCGATGCCGGACGCGTCGGAGCCAGGGACACCGGCGCCTCGCCCAGCGCCGTGCCGAGCCTCTGGCGGCATGCCGACTTCCTGAAGCTCTGGACGGCCGAGACCGTCAGCCAGTTCGGCAGCCAGATCACCATGCTCGCCCTGCCGCTGGCCGCGATCCTGGTCCTGGCGGCGAACCCGTTCCAGCTCGGGTTGCTCAACGCCATGGACGCGCTGCCCTTCCTGCTCATCGGCCTGCCGGCGGGTGTCTGGGTGGACCGGCTGCGCCGACGGCCGATCCTCATCGTGGGCGACCTCGGTCGGGCGATGCTGCTGGCCTCGATCCCGGTCGCCTACGTCCTGGGTGCCCTGTCGATGCTCCAGCTCTACGTCGTCGGCCTGACGGTCGGCATGCTGACCGTCTTCTTCGATGTCGCGTACCAGTCGTACCTGCCCGCGTTGGTCGATCGCGACCGGCTCGTCGATGGCAACGCCAAGCTCGAGATCAGCCGCTCGGCGGCCTTCGTGGCCGGGCCACCCGTAGGCGGCGGCCTCATCGGTCTGCTCGGGGCGCCGATCGCCATCTTCTTCGACGCGCTCAGCTTCCTCGTCTCGGCCATCTTCATCTTCGCCATCCGCAAGCCGGAGCCCGCGCCCGAGCCGCATCTCGACGAGGCCGGCGAGCGGGTCGGCATGATGCGCTCGATGCGCGAAGGCCTGGCCTACGTCGTCGGCCATCGGCTCCTGCGCCACATCGCCGCCTGCACCGGCATCGGCAACCTCTTCAACGCCATGTCCTTCGCGGTCCTGATGCTCTACCTGGTGCGCGAGCTTGGCCTGACGCCTGGCACCATCGGGCTCGTGATCGGGATCGGCAGCATCGGCTTCCTGATCGGCGCCCTGCTCCCGGAGCGCGTCCAACGGCGCATCGGCCTGGGACCGACCATCGTCCTCTCCGCCTTGGTCGACGGGCTGGCGCTCTTCCTCATCCCGCTCGCGCCGGCGTCCGCGCCGCTGCCCTTCCTGGTGGTGTCGACCCTGCTGACCGGCATCGGTCAGGTCGTCTACAACGTCAGCCAGGTCAGCCTGCGGCAGGCCATCACGCCCGACAACATGCTCGGGCGGATGAACGCCACGATGCGCTTCGTGGTCTGGGGCACGATGCCCATCGGAGCGGTCATCGGCGGCATCCTCGGCAGCACCATCGGGCTGCGCGAGACCCTCTTCGTGGGCGCCATCGGCGGCACCCTGGCCTTCCTCTTCGTGCTCCTGTCGCCGGTTCGATCGCTGCGCTCGATCCCCGAGGCCATGCCCGCCGGCGCAGACGGCTAGGCAGGGGCCTCCGCGGGCGGGGGTGGCGGATCGGCTGGGGCCGGGACCGGCGCGACATCGGCAGCGCGGGGCGGCCACGGCCGGCAGCGCCTTGCCACCCTCGACCAGCCAGCAGGCCGAGGCATGACCGCCGCCGAGGTCGAAGAGCGGCGGCTCCTCGATGCGGCAGCGATCGAAGGCCAGCGGGCAGCGCGGATGGAAGCGGCAGCCCGGGGGGATGGAGGCGGCGTCGGGCGTCTCGCCTTGCAGGATCGTCCGCGTGCGGCGCGTGCCTTCGGTGACCTGCGGCGGCTCGGGCGTCGGCAGCACGCTGACGAGCGCCCGCGTGTACGGGTTGCGCGGATCGTGGATGACCGTCGCGGCCGGGCCGATCTCCAGGATCTTGCCCAGGTACATGACCGCGATGCGGTCGGCGATGACCCAGGCCAGCGAGAGGTCGTGGGTGATGAACAGGTAGGTCAGGCCGCGCTCCTTGCGCAGGTCGAGCATCAGCGAGAGCAGCTCGGTGCGGATGGAGACGTCGAGCATCGAGACTGGCTCGTCGGCGACCACGAGCGTCGGCCCGAGCACGAGCGCCCCGGCGATGACGACCCGCTGGCGCTGGCCGCCCGACAGCTCGTGCGGGTAGCGGAACAGGAAGTCCGAGGCCGGCCGCAGGCCGGCGGCCTCGAGCGCCTCGGCGACGCGCGTCTCGCGTTCGGCCGGGTCCCTGGCCAGGCCGTTGACCTCGAGCGGCTCGGCGACGAAGTCGCGGATCGTCTGCTTCGGGTCGAGCGTCTCGTAGGGATCCTGGAAGATGAGCTGGACGCGCAGGCGGTAGGCCTTGGCGGCCGCGCCCTTGAGCTCGATCGAGTCCTTGCCCTCGAACGTCATCCGGCCCCCGGTCGGCTTGGTCAGCCGTACGACGACCCGGCCGGTCGTCGTCTTGCCGGAGCCGGATTCACCGACGAGCGCGAGGACCTCCCCCTGGCGGATGTCGAGGTCGATGCCATCGACGGCGTGGACGAAGCCCATGGGCCGGCGACGGATCTGATCGACGATGCCGCCGCGGACGGGGAACCAGACCTGCATCTCGCGGAGCTCGACGAGGGGATGACCGTCCACGGGAGTCAGCGCGAGCGTGCCAGGGAGAGGGTCCGGGGGGCGAGCGTCATCCGCCGGCGCCTGAGCGTCGCTCACGCCGGGACCTCCTCCGCCGACGCAGCCGCCAGCTCCTCGACGGGCACGGCGACTGCCTCTTCGATGGGCACCGGGACTCGGTCACCCGGTGTGTCGGCCTGGTAGAGGTGGCAGGCGACGCGCACGCCGTCGTCGAAGGTCAGCTCAGGGGGACGCTCCACGCGACAGATGTCCATGACCATCGGGCAGCGCGGGTGGAAGCGGCAGCCCGGGGGCGGATCGCGCAGGTCCGGCGGCGAGCCATGGATGACCCCAAGCGTGCGGCGGTCGGCATGGATGTTGGGGAAGGCGCGCAGGAGCATCTGCGTGTATGGGTGGCGCGGCGCGGCGAAGATCCGCCGCACCGGCCCCTCCTCCGCGACGCGGCCGGCGTACATGACCATCACCCGGTCGCAGGTCTCGGCGATGACAGAAAGGTCGTGGGTGATGAGGATGAGGGAAAGGCCGAGCTCCTCGCGCAACTCTTCCAGCAGCTGCAGCACCTGGGCCTGGACCATCACGTCGAGAGCAGTGGTCGGCTCATCGCCGATGACGATGGCTGGGTCGCAGGCCAGGGCCATGGCGATCATCGCTCGCTGGCGCATCCCGCCCGGAGAGCTCATGGGGATAGGCGTTGGCGCGCTTGCGTGGGATGCCCACCCGCTCGAGCAGGTCGCGGGCCCGCTTGCGCGCCTCGGCCTCTGGGAGCTGGAGGCGCTCGATCATCGGCTCGGCGATCTGGTCGCCGACTCTGGTGACGGGGTTGAGGGCGTTCATGGCGCCCTGGAAGATGATCGAGATCTCCCGCCAGCGATAGCGCCGCAAGCCGGCTTCGGATTTCGCGATGAGGTCGACGCCGTACATGCGCACGCTGCCCGCGGCGATCCGCCCGTTGCTCGGCAACAAGCGCACGAGGGACAGGGCGGTCGTCGTCTTGCCGCAGCCCGACTCCCCGGCGATGCCGAGCGCCTCCCCGTCGCGCAGCGAGAACGAGACGCCGTCCACGGCATGCACGGTCGTGTTCTCGAGCGCGAACTCGGTGGTCAGGTTCTCGACCACCAGCAGCGGCTGAGCGGGGTCGGCGCCCTGGGGCAGCGGCCACTGCCGTCGGGCGCTGCGGGGCGTGAGGCCGGCCGCCTCGTCCATCGCCAGTGCGGCCGCCGACCCGACCGGCAGCGGAGGCAGCAGGGCATCGCTGGCGTCGATCGGTCGTCGGTCGGTCGGCTGGTCGAGCGGCTCTCGAGCGTCGGCCGACTCCGGGATGAAGTCCTTCATCGGCGGCCCTGCGCCTTGGGGTTGAGCAGGTCGTCGAGGGCACCGCCGATGAGGGTGAAGGCAAGCACGACGAGCACGATGCAGGCTCCTGGCGGCACGTACCACCACCATGCTCCGAGTCCGGGTGCACCAGCCTCCTGGGCCGACCCGAGGAGTTGCCCCCAGGACGGCGCGAACGGATCGCCGAGGCCGATGAACGCCAGCGTCGTCTCGGTCAGGATGGCGCCCGCGAAGATGAGCACCGCGTTGGCGACCACGAGGCCCATGACGTTCGGCAGGATGTGGACGCGCATCGTGTGCCAGCCACTCGCGCCGATGACCCGAGCGCGATCGATGAACGCGCGCTCCTTCACCGACAGCGTCTGCGCGCGGATGATGCGCGCCGTCGTCGCCCAGCTGGTGATGCCGATGACGATGACGATGACGATGAGCGTGGTCCGCACGCCGGCGACCTCGCCGTTGCCGATGAGCTCCAGGACGATCGGCGCCAGGATGAGCGCCAGGACGAAGGTCGGCAGCACGAGGAAGAAATCGGTGATGCGCATCAGGATCGTGTCGGTCCGGCCACCGACGAAGCCCGAGACGATGCCCAGCAGGACGCCGACGACGACCGTCACCAGCGTCGCCAGCAAGCCGATGAGCATCGAGATCCGGGCTCCATGGACGGTCTGGTTGAGGACGTCGCGACCGAGGTTGTCGGTACCGAGCAGATGGGCCGCCGAAGGCGGCTCGAGGCGCCCTCCGCTGGCCGTCGTGACCGTCTCCAGCGGGCCTACGAAGACGCTCGGGGCGATGGCCACGATCGAGAAGAAGACGATGATGATGAGCCCGATCCGCCCTTCCGGCCGACGCATGAAGCGCCGACCGAAGTCGCGCCAGCCGGCGACCCTGAGGCCCCAGCGGCTCGTCTGCCGCCCGCGGCCGGCCGCAGCAGCCTGCCCTGCGGTCATGTCTTGACCCTCGGATCGAGGAACCCGTAGACGATGTCGGCGATGAGGTTGGCGACCACGACCGAAACGGCCAGGATGAAGAAGATGCCCTGCAGGAGCGGATAGTCCCTCGACTGGAGGGCCTCCTGGGTCAGCGTGCCGAGCCCCGGCCAGCTGAACACGACCTCGACGGTGATCGCGCCCGCGATGATGAAGCCGATGTTGATGCCGATGAGCGAGACCGTCGGCAGCAGGGCGTTGGGCACCGCGTGCGATCGCAGCACGCGTGAGTCCTTGAGGCCCTTTGCCCGCGCCGTCAGCACGTAGTCGTCGGTCCGCGTCTCCATGACCGACGAGCGCATCAGGATCGAGTACTGGCCGATGAGCCCCAGGCTGACGGCGGCCAGCGGCAGAAAGAGGTGCCGACCGAAGTCTGCCAGCTGGTCGAACCAAGAGTCGTAGGTCGCGCCCAGGGTGAACATGCCCGACGTCGGGAACCAGCCGAGGTTGGAGGCGAAGACGACCAGCAGGATCATGCCCAGCAGGAAGTACGGCATCGAGTACAGGATGAGGGAGACGCCGTTGCCGACGTAGTCCACCGCCCCACCCCGGCGCCAGCCCGAATAAGCACCCAGCAGCAAGCCGACGACGATGGCGATGAGCTCGCCCAGTCCGAAGAGGATGAGGGTGGGCATCACCCGCCCGCTGATGACCTCGACGGCGGATTTGCCTCGGTACTTGAATGACTCGCCGAAGTCCCCCTGGGCTGTGGCCGCGATGTAATCCACGAACTGGTCCGGGAACAGCGGCTTATCCAGCCCCCACTTGGCCTTTTGCGCCTCGAGGACTTCCTGGCTCAGGTTCGGGTTGCGAAGCAGGATCCGCTCAGGCGAGCCCGGCGCCGCCCGGAAGAGCAGGAAGTTGAGCAGGACGATGCCGACGATCGTGATGATCGCCTGGACCACGCGGCGAGCCAGGTAGCGTGAGCCCATCGATCATCCGATCGTCGATGCGGTGTCCGAGGCGATGGGAGGCGGCTAGGCCTCCTCGTCGCCTTCACTCGAGCGGCGCCGGCGGCTGTAGAGCACCGCACCCACGCCGATGATGACGATGGCGGCGATGCCCAGGATGAGCGGCGTCGAGTCGCCTCCGGACGACGAGCTTGGCGCCGGTGCGGGCGATGCCGAGCTGCCCGGCGCAGGCGCCTCCGCTGAGGCCGCCGGCGAGGGCGTGGCTGCCGGTTCCGGCGCCGTCAGCAAGGTGTAGTTGAGACCGCCGTAGCCGAAGAACGGCAGGCCGTCGGCCGACGGCTGGAGCTTCCAGCCACCGAAGTGATCGGTCCGATAGGCATGCAGTCCCTCGTCGTAGAACAGCACGTGGTACGGCGCCTCGTCGTACACGATCTGCTGCATCTCGTCGATGATCGCCTTGCGCTTGACCGGGTCCTGCTCGGCCTGCTGCTGGGTCATCAGCTCGTCATAGTGGGGGTTCGAGTAGAACGAATCGCTCGACGAGCCGATGGCGCTTGTGGTCAAGATGTCGAGCAGCGAGTTGGGGTCGACATCGCCACCCCAGTTCCAGATGAAGACGTCGAAGTCGGCGGTCCCGTCGCCTTCCGGCGGCAGCATCTTGGTGGTCAGCGTGTCCGCGTCGTAGGCCTGCGTCGTCATGTCGATGCCCAGCTGCTTCCACCAGTCGGTGATGAACTGGGCGCTCTCGGAATACGTTGACGACGTATCGGGCACGACCATGCGCAGGGCGATCGGCTTCAGTTCCTTGTCCAACCGCTTGCCGTTCGCGTCGAGCGTGTAGCCGGCATCGAGCAGCTTCTGCTTGGCGACCTCGATGTCGAACGTGCGCAGGTTCGTCGGCTCGGTGTGCCACTTGCCGGCACCAAGGGCCGGCGGGATCTGGGTCGAGCCGACGAGGCCCTTGCCCTTGAGCACCTTGTCGACGAGCACCTGCTTGTCGATGGCGTAACCGAGCGCGTCGCGGAACTTGGGATCCTGGAGCGCCTTGGTCGACGCGCCACCGCCCTTGATGGGCTTGCTGTAGGTGTTGAAGCCGAGCTCGGTGAACGCGTTGGCTTCGGACGCCGTGGCCGAATGGACGGGCACGGTGTCGGGCAGGCCCTGGAGGGAGTCGAACTGGTCAGGCGTCGGATTGCGGGCGTAGTCGATGGTGCCGGCCTTGAGGGCCTCGGTCATCGCCGACTCATCGGCGAAGTACTGGATGAAGATCTCGTCGGCGTAGCCCTTGGTGCCCCAGTAGTTCGGGTTTCGGACCAGGTGGACGTACTCACCCGGCTTCCACTCGGTCGCTTGGTACGGGCCAGTCCCGACGACCGGGACGTTGTTCGGATCGTCCTCGATCTTGCGCTTCTCCCAGATGTGCTTGGGCAGGATGGGCAGGTAGGAGGTCAGGATCTGCGTGTTGGGGGTCTCGGTCTCGATGACCAGGGTCTGCGCATCGGGCGCGGAGATCGACTTCACGCCCGCGTAGGTCAGGTAAGGGTCGAGGTAGCCGGACCCCACGTAGCCGTCTCGAGCCTGGACGTCGAGCACGGTCTGGAGCGTCCAGCGCGCGTCCTCCGAGGTCGCCGGTGTGCCGTCCGACCATTTCAGATCCGGGTCGATCTTGAAGGTCCACGTGTTCCCGTCCTGCGTCCAGGACGACGCGAAGCCGGGCGCCGGCTGCTCATCCGGCCCATAGCCGACGAGGAGGTCGTAGTTGAGCGTGAAGACCTCGTAGTCGCTGAAGAGCGTCGCCAGGTACGGGTTGATGGCCGTCACATCCTGGGTCTCGCCGACCCGCAGGACGACCGGGTCCGCGGCCGCGACCTGCGACACGGATGGCAGCAGCAGCGCTGCCAACGCCGCCAGGATCAGGGCCGGGCGCCAGCGTCGGGCGCGTGCGGACGTGCGCATGCTTCCTCCTCGTACAGCAGCCGGTCCGCGCGACGCGGTCGGCCCCGCTCAGGTCTCGGCCCGCTCCCCAGGGACCGCGACGCTTCCAGTATCCCCGTGACGTCGGGCAGGGTCAACCTGCGAGATTCGTAAGGATCGATGGCGATTCGCACGCGAACCGCAGGCAACGCCGGCTGTGCGGCACGCTCTCCGTGTCTCATCAGGCGCGCCGGGTCGCGCGCCGCTCCTGTCGTCCGGCTGGGCGGTCAGATCATGAAGCTCGTCGGCGGGTCGGGCTCGAGCAGGATGGGCCGGTCGATGCGGAACGGTTCGATGTCCGAGCCCGTCGCGCCATCGGCTGCCAGTTCACTGAAGATGCGTCCGAAGAGCGACGCGAACTTGAAGCCGTGCGCGGCACCGAGGGCGACGTGGATGTCGGGCTGGCCGGGCAGCGCGTCGAGCACGAAGTCGCGGTCGGGCGGCATGGTGTAGAGGCAGGTCTTGGTGTACAGCACGGGCCCCAGCGCACCGGGCAGGTGGCCGGCCATGAAGGCGTCCAGACGGGCCAAGGCGTCCGGGTCGGTGGCGAAGTCGCGCGTCGCCGGCGTGGTCGGTCGACCACCGACGTCCTGGGCGCCCTTTGGGCCCGGCTCGCCGAAGGCTGGGAAGCCGTAGAAGCTGGGCACGTCCATCCAGATCCAGACCGGGAAGCGCTGGGGGGCGAAATCGGGCAGGTGCGGCGATGCCCAGTAGGTGACCTGTTCTTTGGTGATCGTCAGCGGCAGCGTCGTACCAAGCGGGCTGATCAGCTCGTTGGTCCAGGCGTCGGCGCACAGGAAGACCTTGCGTGTCCGGAACGTCCGACCGCCGGCATCGACCTCCACGCCGGCGCCCGTCGAGCGGAGCGCAGTGACCGGCATCTCGTCGAGCAGGGTGGCGCCACGCTGACGAGCCAGCGTACGGTGCGCGTCGTTGGCCAGGATGGGCGGCGCGATGCCACCGGACGCCTGGTAGAGCGCGACCGTATCCGGCTCGAGTCGCCACTGCGGCCAGCGGCGCATGACCTCGTCGGCATCGAGCCGCTCGTAGGGCACCGCGCAGGCGTCCATCGAGCCCGTGTAGTCGGCCATCGGGATCTCCGTCGCCGTGCTCGGCCAGAGGTCGAGGCCACCCGTCTGCAGGATCAGTGGCCTGCCCCACTCCGCTTCGACCGTTGCCCACGCCTCGTAGGCCTGGGCGGCCAGGCGGACGTAGTGCGGCCGGTGGTACGAGAGCCGGATGATGCGGCTGTGATCCTGCGACGCGCCATTGGGGTGGCCGAAGGCGAACCGTTCGAGGCCCAGCACCCGATCCCCGAACCGGCGCGCCAGCCAGTAGGCCGCACCGGAGCCGATGCCTCCGAGGCCGACCACGATGGCCTCGAACTCGTCCCGCGCGGGCCCCGGCGTCGGGCCGCTCACAGGAGGTCTCGCTCGAACGAGTCGTCCCAGCTCCGCTCGTACACCGTGGTCTCGCCCTCCTTGACGGCGAGCTCGATGTGCAGGTGGAGGCGGTCCGGGTCGGCCCACTGGACGATGCGCCCGGCCGTGCTGAAGGCGGATCCGTCCCGATAGGTCAAGCGGATCGCGGCGCGGCCCTCCGCCCGGCACGAGGCGGGATCCGCGTCGCCGATCGAGATGCGCAGATGCTCGTCGGCCCACCAGGTCAGGCCGCGATCGGGCAGCCGCCAGGCGTCCTCGGAGTCGAGCGACAGGAGCCAGCTTCCGTCGGGCTGGCGGGCCATGCTCGAGGTGTGCGATGGGCCGGCGGTCGTCGTTGCCCGCTCCGGGCCTCGGCGGCGCTCCGTGGGCCAGCCGATGCTGTCCGGCGGCAGTGCCTCGCTCAGCGAGGCCGACGAGCCGGGGGCACCGAGGTCGGGGCCAAAGGTGGTCAAGCCCGGCTGGATCGGCAGGCGGATCGACGACGGATGGGCCGCGTCGTGATGGAGCGTGAGCGCCGCCGGCCGCGGTGGCGGCCAGGCGAGCGGCCAATCAGCTCCGGCGATGGCGACCCGCAGCCGATGGCCGGCCGGGACGATGGCTCCGCAGACCTGGAGCAGGACCGCGACCCGCTCGACACGGCCAGGGACCATCGGCTCGGCCGTCGAGAGGCCGTGGCGACGGGTCAGGTTCAGGACGCCGCGCGCGAGCAGCGCGGACGTGCCGTCGGGCGCGACGTCGCCGACCTTGACGGCGACCTGCGCGACCGGCTGCGACGTGCTCAGCCAGAGGTCCGCCACCGGCCGGCCGAGCATGACCAGGTCCTCGATCAGCGGCGCCGACGTCCAGCACAGCGACTCCGCCTCGTCCGGACGCTGGTCGATCGGCAGGCCCTCCGGCGGGCCGCTGCCGGCCCAGAATGGTGCCGTCACGCCGACCCATGGCGGGCCCGCCCAGGTGATCGAGGGACTGCCATCACCGGCGGCTGGCGCTTGCTCCGCCGCCGTTCCGGTGGAGCCGGGCGTCTCGCGTCGTTGGTCGGGCCCGGCAGCCTCGAGGACTCCGTCAGGCCCGAGTCGCCAGAGCCGCGGCACCCCTTCATCCGGGCTCTCGAGTTCGTGCTCGCGGCCGGCCCGCGCCGGCGGCCAGGCGTCGATGAACCACCAGCGCCCCGGCATCCGCTCCGGGTACTCGACCGCTGGCAACGGCTCGGCCAGGTAGGCGGCCAGCATCGGCTCGCGGTCGACACCGTTGTCGATGCCCTTCAGCCAGCGGTCCCACCAGCGGGCCATCAAGCCCAGGCCGTCGATGGATGGTTCCGGCCAGCCTGCATGGGGCCAGCTGTGGCCCCACGGCCCGAGGACACCACGTCGCGGACACCGGAGATGCTCCAGGAGCTCGAGGACGGCGTCGCGATAACCATCGTTGAAGCCGTTCATGGCCAGGACAGGGACCTCGATGGCGTCGTAGTCCACGAATGGCGAGCCGTGCCGCCAGTAGCCATCGCGCCGCTGATGCTGGAGCCAGGTCCGCGTCCATTGCGGCGTCGCCTCGAGCCGTCGCAGCCACTCCTCGCGCCAGCCCGGTCCGAAGCGCTCCGGGTCCGGCGGCAGGGCGTTCTCGGCCACCATCTCGACGGGCCACGTGACCGACTCGTTCACGTGGAGCGTGCCGCCGATGTAGTGCACGTCGAGCGCGTAGCGATCGTGGGTCGCACCGACGGGGATGATGGCCTTCAGCCCGGGCGGCCGGCGCATGGCGGCCTGGAGGGCCGCGAAACCGCCCCAGCTGATGCCGAACATGCCCAGCGAGCCGTCACACCACGGCCGGTCGCGCAGCCAGGCCAGGACGGCCACGGTGTCGCTGATCTCCGCTTCCGTGTACTCGTCCTCGGCGATGCCCTCGGACGACCCGGTGCCCCGGACGTCGAGGAGCACGGAGGCGTAGCCGCGGGACGCGAACTCGAGGTGCATCGGGGCGTGGCCCGGCAGGGTCCAGTCGTCCTTGCGGTAGGGGATCGACTCCAGCAGCGCAGGCACGGCACCAGGCGGTGTCGGGCCGCCAGATGGTGGCCGCCAGATGGGTGCCGTCGGCCATCGGGATCCGGACATGGGCATCGACGGTCACGGGATGCCGGGGGGTCACGGACGGTATGGTGCCACGCGGCGATGCTAGGATGCCGGCCGGGTCTCGTACGGGATGGCCCATGGGAGGTTCGTGTTGACTTCGTTCTTCGACAAGGCGCGTCTGGCTGCCGAAGAGGCCAGCCGGGAGCTGTCCGAGCGAGCGAAGGCGGAGGCGCCGGGGGCCAAGGAACGCGCCAAGGTCATCGCGGACCAGGCCCAGAGCGGCGCCAAGGGGGTGGCCGGCCAGGCGCGCCGACAGTTCGTGACGGCCATCGAGAAGATCGATCCCGGCATCCTGGCCGACGTGGTCATCAAGGCCACCGCCCTGCAGGAGAAGGCCAATGCATCCCTGCGTGGCAAGCGTTCCGCCTACCGCATCGCAGAGATCGTCGTCACGGCTACCATCCCGCCTCAGGTGAGCTTCGGCGTCCAGCGCATCCACGATCTCGAGGTCGAGGAGCCCGAGCGGACCATCGACTCGGAGGAGCTCATCGAGTCGGGCGCCGTCGACGATGCACCGGCGGTCGTCACCGACCTCGATGTCTCGGCCGAGCCTGATCCAATATGACCTTGCCGACCGAAGGAACGAAGACACGGAGGACCTTGTGCCGGATCATGCACGTCGGGGACCGATGCGCCCAACGCTGATCGTTCTCGTCCTGGCCAGCCTGCTGCTCCTCGTCGGCTGCCAGCCGACTGCACCAGACATCAGCGGACGGCCGACGGAGGCCGACGCGCCCGTCATCAACATCTTCCGATTCAAGAAGGACGACCAGATCGACGCACGCCGCGCCACGATGCCCCTCGGCACGCTCTACGGCGACGGACGCGTCATCCGGCCGGCGCCACAGCCGGCCACCGAACCGGGGCCGGCACTGCCATCGCTGCAGGTCACGACGCTCGATAACGCCGGCGTCGACGTCGTGCTGAAGCAGGCGGCTGACACGGGCCTGGTGGGTGCCGATCGGGAGTTCCGGATGCCGACCGAGACGGATCCGACCCTCACCTCGTTCGAGGTCTTCCTGAACGGTCAGCGACGGGCGACCATCGTCGAGTCGCTGGCCGAGATCGCCGACGATGACCCGCGTCTGCCGCCACAGGGTCTGGAGGAGCGCGCGGGGATGAAGAAGATCGTGGCCATGCTCACGGATCCGAGGGGGTCGCTGGCCGCCAACATCGTGGGCGAGGACACGGTCTACGCTCCGACCGCCGTGCGCGTGCTGATCGCGCCTGCCACGAGCCTCGAGCCGTCATCGACCGAACCGACGAAGCTCGACTGGCCGCTGGCCGACCTCGCCACCGCCGGTGAGCCGGTCAAGGGCGCCGACGGCGTCAGCTGCCTGGTCGTCGACGGGGGCGACTGGACGACGCTCCAGCCCCTTGCCGCCAGCGCCAACCAGCTGACGAGATGGTCGAGCGGCGGCACCGAGTACGCGCTGCGGTTCCGGCCGTTGCTGCCTGGTGAGGGCGGCTGCTAGGACGCGGACGCCGAGCCGGAGCCGCCCGCGACGGCCGGCAGGATGTGGACCGTCGCCCCAGGGTGGAGCGGGCTGTCCAGGTCGGCCGGCTCGCCATCGACATAGGCGTTGATGTAGGGCCGCAGGGCGGGACCGGCATCGGTGCACAGACGGTCGCGCATGCCCGGGTGATCGGCATCGAGTCCGTCGATGAGCGCCAGCACCGTCGGCGCATCCGGACGCGCGAGCTTGCGCGCCGTGCCCGGGAAGAGGGCGACCAGTGAGCTGGGGAGCCTGACCTCGATCACGGCATCTGCGGCCGGCTGGCCATCGGCCTCAGGAGGCGCCGCGTCAGGCGTCGACGACCAGCGTCTCGACCGATGAGATCGAGGGCAGGTGCTCGGCGATGGTCCGCCACGAGGCACCTTCGTCGTCGCTGGCGAAGAGCTCGCCGCTGGTGGTCCCGAAGTAGATGCCGTGGGGCGTCAGCGGGTCGACCGCCAGGGCCTCTCGCAGGACCGTCAGGAACGCGCCTTCCTGCGGCAGCCCGACGCGCAGGTCGGACCACGTCGCCCCGGCGTCGGTCGTCTTCCAGACCGCGGCCTGGCCGTCGGGCATGTAGCGGCCGGTGCTGTCCCCGTTGAGTGGGATGGTGTACGCCGTCTCGGGGTCGCGCGGGTGGGTGATCATGGGGAAGCCGAAGGTCGACGGCAGCCCGTCCTCGAGCGAGACCCAGGTGCGACCGGCGTCGTCGGACCGATACGTGCCGCAATGGTTCTCCTGGTAGAGCCGGTCCGGGTCTCCGGGTGCCATGACGAGCTTGTGGACGCATTGCCCGGTGACCGGGTACGGGTCCGGCAGGAAGTCCGCCCGGACACCCTGGTTGCGTGGCTCCCAGGTCAGCCCGCCATCCTCGGTGGCGAACGTGCCGACGGCTGAGATGGCGATCCACATCTTCGTCGGGTCGCTCGGATGCGGCACGATCGAGTGCAGGCAGAGACCACCGGCGCCCGGCTGCCAGGTCGGGCGCGACGGATGGTCGGTCAAGCCTTTGACGTGCTCCCACGTTCGCCCGCCGTCAGCGCTCTTGAACAGGCCGGCCGGAGCGACACCGGCGTAGAGCGAGTCGCCGGCTCCGGTCACGTTCCAGACCGTCTCGATGGCGGGCCCGTCCTCACCGTAGGTCAGGCCCTCGCTGGAGTGTGTCCAGGTCGCGCCCAGGTCGTCGCTGCGCCAGACCGCCGGGCCGTACCACTCGCTACCGCCGCCGGCGTACAGCGTCCCGGTACGTTGATCCGAGGAGAGGTGCCGGATGGGCCAGCCCTCATTGAGTGGGCCGCGCGTCGACCAGTCACGGCGACCGGCGTCGCCATCGAGGATGAAACCGCCCTTCTTGGTCCCGACGAGGACCATCACACGCTTCGTCATGTGCGGACGATACCGCGACAGCGGACTCGACGCGACGGGCGAGGCGCTGCCGGCTCGCCAGCGGCTCGTTGCTGGCGGATAGCGATCCGCCCGTCAACGCAGCAGCCAGCCCATCGTCGGCCGTCGTTGGTCCAAGATGGCACGCGTGGACGCCTCATCGGCTGACGACGTCAGGTTCGGCCCGGCCAGCCTGGCGATCGTCCTCGGTGACATCACCGCCATCGCGGCCGATGCTATCGGCAACGCGGCCAACAGCTCGCTGACGGGTGGTGGCGGCGTCGACGGCGCCATCCATGCGGCAGGCGGCCAGGCCCTCATGGCAGAGCTGCGCCGCCGCTATCCCGCCGGCACGCCGACCGGCACGGCCGTCGCGACGACCGCCGGCAGCCTGCCGGCCCGGTGGGTGATCCATGCCGTCGGTCCGGTCTGGGGCGGTGGCCGGAGCGGCGAGGCAGAGCTGCTGGCGGCTGCGTATCGCAGCGCCGTCCGTCTCGCCGACGATCTCGGCGCGCGCTCACTGACCCTCCCGGCGATCAGCGCCGGCATCTACGGCTACCCCCTCGACGAAGCGGCCCGCATCGCCGTCACGACCACCGTGGCCGCGCTCCGGGCCGCGGCCATGCTGAGCGAGATCACCTTCGTGCTCCGTGAGGTGACGCTGGCGCCATTTCGGGCGGCGCTGGCGAGCGTACGCTGAGGGTCCACGCACAGGAGTTCGAACGGATGGACGGGCATGTCGCGGTCTCGTGGGGACCGGGTCGGATCGACCGCTTCTGGCGCGGCGCGGATGGCGCCCTGTGGCACCAGGTCGGCGACGGCGTCAGCTGGTCGGAGCCGGATTCGCTCGGCGGCGTCCTGGCATCGCCGCCGGCTGTGACCGCCTGGGCGGTCGACCAGATGGAGGTCTTCGCCGTCTTCGCCGATGGCCAGCTCTGGGATCGCTATTGGGATGGCCTGAGCTGGCATGCCTGGGAATCGCTGGGCGGCGAGCTGGCCGGCGACGTCGCGGCATCCAGCTGGGGGCCCGACCGACTCGATGTCTTCGCCCGCGGCCTGGACGGCCTGACCTGGCATCGATGGTGGGACGGCGAGCGCTGGGTCGAGTGGGAGCGCCTGCCGTTCTGACCCGCGGCGTCGCCCCGACCACGGGCCGTCGAC
The DNA here is from genome assembly GCA_963777975.1 of uncultured Chloroflexia bacterium. GTDB lineage: Bacteria > Chloroflexota > Limnocylindria > Limnocylindrales > CSP1-4 > CSP1-4. The sequence goes on from CAVZSO010000010.1 coordinate 322,623, forward strand.
CGACCGCCGAGCCCTGCCCGGATCCGCCGACCGGCTAGCCCGGATCGGGAGCCGACGAGCTGCCGCTCATGCCGACCACGATATCGTGGTCTTCCGGGTGCTTCGCGAGATACCTCTGCACGTACGGGCAGATGGCGATGACGCGCAACCCAAGCCGGCGAGCGTCGTCGAGCGCGAAGCGGGCCAGAGCGGCCGCGATGCCCTGACCCTCGAAAGCGGGCAGGACCTCGGTGTGGACGAGGGCGATCCGGCCCCGCTTCATGACGTACTCGAGGACGCCCGCCAGCTGGCCATCGAGGCGCGCCTCGTAGCGTTGTGCGTCCGGGGCGTCTGCGACGGCGGGGTTCACGCCGATCTCAGCCGATGACCTGAGCGTCCAGCCAGGCCACCACGGCATCGAGCGCCTGGTCCAGGACCGCGCCGAGTCCATGTCCGATGCCTGGCCAGGTGACGAGGCTGCCCCGGGCCAGCAGCGGCATCGCACTGCGCAGCAGCTCGATGCGAGCGAAGGGGTCGGACTCGCCCTCGAGGATCAGCATCGGCTCGGTGATGGCCGGCCAATGCTCGGTGCGGAGGCCCTTCTCCGGCTGGCCCGGCAGGTGCAGTGGGTATGAGAAGCAGACGACGCCGGCGATCGCCGGCCGGCTCGCAGCAGGCACGTTCACGCCGGCGGCGAGCAGCGATGCGACGCGTCCGCCATACGAGTGGCCGCCGACGACAAGCCGCGCGTCCGACGTCATCGGGGGCAGCGCCGCGACCGCGGCCACGTAGGCGGGTACGGCGTCCTCGGCTTTGCGCTTGGGCACGTCGATGGCGTGGGCATCCACGCCACGGGCCCGGAGACCTTCGACGTGCGGATACATCGAGGTCGCATTCCCGGACGCGCCGTGGGCGATCACGAGGCGGACGTCGCGGCCTGACGGGGTGGTCGATGGCATCACGCCCACCTTAGCGCCACCGGTACCATGAGCGGCGACCCTCCGCGCCCGACGTCCTGCGGAGGACCTTCCCCGGCGGATCCGGCCAGCGGGGAGTGGGGAGCCCGCCGGCTCGAGCAGACCTGCATGCCCTTCGATCCCATCGGGCGCGTCCGTCGCTGGAATGAGCACTGGCGCCCGATCGTGCCCATCTTCGTGGCCGAGTTCATGGCCGTGGTCGGCTTCGGGGCCCTGTTGCCCGTGCTGCCGCTGTATGTCACCGAACAGGGGGTCGATCCCGCCACGCTGGGCGTCATCCTCGCCGCCTGGCCGGCGGCGCGACTCATCTTCGAGCCGGTCTTCGGCTGGCTGGCCGATCGCAGCTCGCGTCGCGCGCTGATGCTCGGCGGCCTGGTCGTGCTGACGATCGGCACGCTCCTGCCACTTGCCTTCCATGGCCCGATCGAGCTCTTCATCCTGCGCTTCGTCTCCGGCCTCGGTGTCAGCATGTACGACCCGGCGGCGCGCGGCACGATCGTGGAGGAGACCGAGGAGGACGAGCGCGGCGAAGCCTTCGGGCTGTACTCGTCGGCGCAGATGGGCGGCTTCATCTTCGGCCCGGTCATCGGCGCCGTCGGGGCCGCCGTCGTCGGGTCGTTCGCCTTCGCCTTCGTGGCGGCCGGCGTCGGCTGCATCGTGTCCGGCATCTATCTCGCGCTCGCCTTCCATCCGCGAGCCAGACGACCGGCGATCATCGGTTCGCCTCCCCGCCGGACGCCCAAGGTCGAGGGCTCGTACGCGGAGTACGGCGCCGATTCCCCGGAGGTCGCACAACGCGTGATCGAAGCCGGCCGGCGCGACGAGGCGCGCAGCCGCGGGGCGATCGCCCAGGCGCCGATGCGGGAGCTCTGGAACCGACCCTTCGTGGCAGCCCTGATCATGAACTTCGGGCTGTACTTCGCGATCGGCGTCTACGAGGTCGTCTGGGCCCTCTACCTCCAGGGACTGGGCGGCTCCGTCGCATGGATCGGGCTGACCTACGTCCTGTTCGCGCTGCCGGTCGTCTTCCTGGCTCCGCTCGGCGGGCGGCTCGTGGATCGGCACGGCGCGACCCGATACGTGGTCGTGCCCGGACTGGTCGTGGCAGCCTGCGGCATCCTCTACGCGGCAGCCTCGGAGCCGCTCCTGCCCGGGGCCATCATCGTCTTCGAGGGCGGTGCCGAGGCATTCATGGGTCCGGCGCTGTATGCCGTCCTGGCCATCGGCACGCCGACCGGGCGCGCCTCGACTGCACAGGGCATCTACGGGTCTGCCGGCACGGTCGCCTTCATCGTCTCGTCGCTCGCCGCCGGCTGGCTCTTCGCGATCGACGATCGGTATCCCTTCGTCTTCTTCACCTTCGTCGTCATCACGGCCACGGCGGCCTTCTGGCTGGTCACACGCGGCGTGCGATTACGGGCGGAGCCGGCCCCGATCCTGGAAGGCGCGACGTCATGAGACCGACGACCATCCAGGAGCGGCTGGCTCGCCCATCGACCCCCGAGCTGCACCGACGCATCAAGCGCCTCTGGGTGCGCCACTCCATCGCGGAGGATCGGCGCGACATCGAGGGCCTGATCGCCACGCTGGCGCCCGACTGCGTCTACGAGCTGATCCCGACGGGCCAACGCTGGCAGGGCCACGCCGGTGCCAGGACCTTCTACACCGAGCTCTTCGCGGCCTTCCCGGACAACGCCTTCGAGCTGACCGAGATCGTCATCGGGCCACAGGGCGTCTTCGAGGTGGCCACGCTGACCGGCACCAATCTCGGCCCGTGGGCCGGCGCACCGCCGAGCGGCCTGCCCGTGACGCTCCGGGTCCTCATCTTCTTCCCCTGGGATCCCGATGAGGACCGCTTCGGCGGCGAGACCATCTTCTTCGACCGTGGCACGCTGGAGCGACCGACGCGCGACCGGTGAGCGTCGGAGACGAGCCGTCGATATCGACCTGCAAGGCTCCTGCCCAAGGCCGTCGGCGGTCTGCATGGTGGATCCGGCCTACAATCCTGGCTGTAGCCGACAGATCCCTGCGCGGGGGCCCGAGGTGTGGTCAGGGATCGCCACGCCTGAAAGGTGGTGACGCGGTGGAACAGCCACTGCTGCCCGGTTTCGACCGGGTCGTCGGCCTTCGCGGGCGAACCGCCACCGCAGGCGGACCGCTGCGAGCCGGCTTCGTATCGACATATGTGCCGCGCCAGTGTGGCATCGCGACGTTCACGCGCGACCTGATCGAGGGCATGCACCAGGCGGCCAAGCCGAGCGACGGCCCTGCCGGGCGCGATGTCAGCGCCTCGATCGCTGCCCTCCACGTGGACGAAGGCGACCTGAGCTATCCGCCCGAGGTCCGCGTCGTCGTCGATCGCCGACGACCCGGCGGCCTATCGCGCCGCGGCCACCGTCCTCGACGACCGCGCCTCGGTCGTGTCGCTCCAGCACGAATTCGGGATCTTCGGCGGTGACGATGGCCGCCACGTCCTGGCCCTCGTGGATGCGCTCAGGGCGCCGATCGTGACGACCTTCCACACCGTCCTGCCGCAGCCGACCGACGGACAGCGCATGGTCGTCGAACACCTTGCCCGGCGATCCTCGGCGCTCGTCGTGCTCTCGGAGCGGAGCCGGCAGACGATGCTCGAGACCTACGGCATCCCGCGGACCGGCGTCGCCGTGGTCCCTCATGGCGTCCCAGACTTGCCGTTCATCGACCCAGCGCGGACGAAGGACCGCTTCGGACTGGCGGGACGGGCCGTCATCCTGGGCTTCGGCCTGCTCGGGCCGAACAAGCGCTTCGAGCTCGTCATCGAGGCCCTGTCGCAGATCGTCGCCCAGCTCCCCGAGGCGATCTTCGTCATCGTCGGCGCCACGCATCCCGAGCTACGAAGGCGGCATGGCGAGGCCTATCGAACGTCGCTCCAGGATCTCGTCAGTCGCCTTGGCCTGGAGGACCACGTCCGATTCGTCGACCACTATGTCGATCAGGCCGACCTCATGGACTGGCTTCAGGCGAGCGACGTCTTCGTCACGCCATACGGTTCCGCCCAGCAAGCTGTGTCAGGCACCCTGGCCTACGCATTGGCGGCGGGCAAGGCTATCGTCTCGACGCCCTACGACTACGCTCAGGAGCTCCTCGCCGATGGTCGCGGGCTCCTGACGCCGTTCAACGACGTCGACGCGTTGGCGGATGCACTGGCCCGCCTCCTCGGCGACCGCGCGACGCGCGACCGCATGCGGCGTCGCGCCTGGGAGCACGCGCGCGCCATGGTCTGGCGCCAGGTCGGCGCTCAGCACGTAGCGATCCTCGGCGCGGCAGCCGAGCAGGGGGCCCTGGACAGCATCCGCGCCTGGATGACCCTCCCGGCGCGTCCTCGCCAGTCGGAGACCTCAGCGATCCGGGCTGCCGACTCGATGCCGCCCGTTCGCCGGCACCTGCAGCGCTTGAGCGATGACGTTGGCATCGCGCAGCACGCGGTCGGCGCCGAGCCAGACCTGAGGCACGGCTACTGCACCGACGATGTCGCCCGGGCGATGACCGCCGATGTCCTGCATGCAGGCCACGAAGCCAGTCCAGCCGTGGCGCGTTCCATCCGGCGTCATCTGTCGTTCCTGGAGGAAGCGTTCGATACCCGCCTGGGCCGGTTCCGGAACTTCCGGGCGGCTGATGGTCGCTGGCTGGAAGCCGTCGGCTCCGAGGATAGCCATGGGCGGGCCGTCGCCGCCCTGGGTGAGGCAGCCGCGCGCGTCGACGACCGCTCCGTCCGTCAGCTGGCGAACGACCTGTTGGCGGCCGCCCTGCCTGCCTGCCTGGACCTTCGCCACCCGCGGCCCTGGGCATACGCGATGCTTGGCTGTGGCGCCGCGCTCGAGCCGGGGCACGGTCTGCCGACGCCGGCCCAGGCTCGGCGCGTGCTGGTCGAGCTCGGCGACCGGTTGGCGGAGACGGTCGACGGGGCCCATGTCGAGGCCGGATGGCCATGGCCGGAGGACCTCGTCACCTACGACAACGGTGTCCTGCCACACGCGTTGCTCGACGCTGGGCGACGGCTCGAGCGCACGCGCTGGATCGAACGTGGCGTCTTCATCCTGCGCTGGCTGGATCGTGCGCAGCGAGCACCGGCGGGTCACTTCCGCCCGATCGGCAATCGCGGCTGGTGGCCACGCGGCGGACTCCCCGCGCAGTGGGACCAACAGCCGATCGAAGCGCTCTCGATGCTCGAGGCCGCCCTGGCCGCAGAAGCCGCCACGGGCGACCCAGCGTTCGGCCGACTCGCCGAGCGGGCCTTCGCCTGGTTCACCGGGGCCAACGACCTTGGCCTGCCGGTCGCCGATCCGGTCGAAGGCGCCTGCCATGATGGCCTCGGGCCGAGCGGCCTGAACCCCAATCGTGGCGCGGAGTCGACCCTCGCGTGGCTGGTCGCCGTCGAGCGCATGCGCGGCCGGTCGGCGACGGTCGCTACGACCCTGTCGACTGCGACCGTCGCTCCGGTGCTGGGCACGCCAGCAGGTAGTCGAGGAGCTCGCTGAGGCTGGCCGTGGCCACGGCCACGGAGGTGTCCGAAGCGCCGTAATAGACGCGGATCAGGTCGTCGTCCTGATCGAGCACCCAGCCGCACGGAAAGACGACGTCGGGGACGTCCCCGGAACGCTCGTACGGCGCGGTCGGGCTCAATAGCCAGTCGTCGCTTCGACGGAGGACGACGCTCGGGTCATCGAGGTCCAGGAGCGCCAGGCCACTTCGATACAGGGCGCCGGCGGCGGTGACGTGGACGCCGTGGTACATGAGCAGCCAGCCCTCGGACGTCTCGAGCGGTGGTGGACCGAGCCCGATCTTGGAGGCGTCCCACCAGGCGCCTTCCCGCGCCTCGAGCAGGAGCCGATGGTCACCCCAGTGGCGCATGTCAGGCGAGGCTGATGTCCAGATGTTGGCCGAGCCGTGGAGCGGGCTGGGGCGGTGGATGAGCAGCCAGCGACCATCGAAGCGGCGCGGGAAGAGGGCCGCGTCCTTGTCCTCCGGCGGCATCGCTGGCCCTAGCCGCCGGAACGTTCGGAAGTCGGTCGTGGTCGCCAGCGAGACCAGCGGCCCGCGCCGGCTGTAGGCCGTGTAGGCGATCACGAACTGGCCCTCATCGGGCACCCAGGTGACTCGTGGGTCCTCGAGGCCCCAGAGCTCCTCCGGGTGGCGGTCCGGCGCCGAGCGCAGGCTCGGTTCGCCGTCGATGACCCAGCCCGTGAAACCATCCTTGCTGCGGGCCACCGTCAGATGCGAGATGCCGCGGCGATCCTCGACGCGCAGGAGGAGGACCGTCTCGCCGTCGACGATGGCTGCGGCCGGATTGAAGACGCTGTTCGCGAGATAGGGCAGCGAGGCGGCGGTGATGATCGGGTTGTGCGGGGATCGGGTGAAGAGGTCGGCGCTCGATTTCATCGCTGGCCGGCGATGGTACCAAGCCGCCGTCGGTCTCGGGTCGTCAGTTGCCGGCCTTGAATGGGTAGACGACCCAGCTCGCGGTCTCCACGACGTGGTGGTCCGGCGCTCCGGGCACGACCGAGTTGACCGGCTTGTAGTGCAGGACGGCCGTCGTCGGCTCGCCGCCGGCTTGGCGCACGCGCTCGGTCACGGCGTGGATGGTGGTGCCGCTGTCCCAGACCTCATCGACGACGAGGACGCGCTGGCCGCGCAGGAGCGGATCAGCCGGGAACTGCAGGAAGGTCGGGTGCGGCCCAGGCTGGCCGTGCTCGTCGTAGTACTCGACGGCCGCCACCAGGATGTTCCGGATCCCGAGCTGATAGGCCAGCATGCCGCCCGGCACGAGGCCGCCGCGAGTGATGACGAGCATCAGGTCGTACTCGCCACGGACCTGCTCGGCGAGCCGGCCGACCATCTCGGCCAGGTCGTCCCAGGAGACGTGGTCCTTGTCGATGGTCACGCCGCACAGGGTACCGCGATGGGGCTGCCCATCCGCGACCGGATAGGCGATGCTTAGGCATGCCCGCCAGCCGTCTCCGCGCCTCGCTGCGTGCGTTCGTGGCGGTGCTGAGGAACCCCGACCTGCGCCGGATGGCGCTCGCGTACCTCGGCTTCTCGGTCCTCGAATACGGCACCTGGGTGGCGCTACTGGTGTACGCCTACGATGCCAGCGGACCGGCGGCGGTCGGGCTGGTGGCCTTCGGCCAGCTGGTGCCGGCCGCCTTCTTCGCGCCGCTCGTCAACAGCCTCGGCGACCGCTACCGGCGGGACCGTCTCCTGGTCGCGGGCTACGCCGCCCTCGCGCTGACGACGCTCGCGGTCGGGGTGGCGATGCTGGCCGGGTTGCCGGCCGCACTCGTCTACCTCGTCGCGGTCGCCTACTCCTGCAGCCTGACCATCGCCCGACCCCTCCAAGCGGCATTGATCCCCTCGTATGCCGACACGGCGCAGGAGGTCACGGCCGGCAACGCGGTCTCGACCGTCATCGATGGTCTCGGCGTGCTCATCGGCCCGCTCCTGGCGGGCCTGCTGCTGATCGCCGGTCAGCCGGGTCAGGTCTTCGTCATCTGCGCGGTCCTGGTGGCCGTGTCCACCGTCCTTGCCTATCGCCTTCGGCCGCATCAGCCCGATGCGGCCGTCGTGCACGCGGCGGACGCGCGAGCGAGCGAAAGCGCGACGATCGGTGACATCGGAGCGGCGTCATACATGGCGCGGCCCGCTTCGTCGGCACCGGCCCAGCCATCGTTGTTCGAGGGCATCCGTCAGGTCAGCCGCGACACCGATCAGCGCGTGCTGGTGGTGATGCTCGGCGCCCGCTACGTGATGATCGGGGCCCTCGACGTCCTGCTCGTGCTGCTGGCGATCGAGGTCCTCGACATCGGCGGCTCGGGGGCCGGCTACCTGACGGCGGCGGCGGGCCTGGGCGGCGTGCTCGGCGGCGCATTGACCATCCTTCTCGTCGGCCGTGGACGTCTGTCGCCATGGCTGGCGTTCGGGGCCGCCGTCTTCGGACTCGGGCTGCTGCTGACCTCGGTCGCGCCATCGACCTCGGCGGCCGCCGGCATGATGGTCGTCTGCGGCATCAGCCTGGCCATCGTCGACGTCGCGGGTCGGACCCTGCTTCAGCGCATCGTCCCCCATGAGGTCCTGGCCGGCGTCTTCGGCCTCGTCGAGGGCTTCGCCATGGCAGGGCTCGCCATCGGTTCCATCCTGCCGTCCATCCTGGTCAGTCGCATCGGGCTGTCGGGGACCTTCGTGGTCATCGCCGCCATCCTGCCCATCGGCGCCGTCGTCGCCTGGGTCCGGCTCGGTCGCGCCGAGCGCCGGATCCGCGTGCCGACCCAGGAGATCCGGCTGCTCCGAGCCCTGCCGCTCTTCGCGCCACTTCCTGGGCCGGCGCTGGAAGCCGCCGCCCGAGCCCTGGCGCCGGTCCTCCGTGGGGCGGGCGCACAGGTCATCCGCCAGGGCGACGTCGGCGACCGCTACTACGTCATCGAGCGCGGCCGCCTCTCGGTCAGCCAGGACGGACGCGAGCTGCGCCAGCTCGAGCGCGGCGACGCCTTCGGCGAGATCGCCCTGATGCGCGCCGTGCCTCGGACCGCCACCGTCACGGCCCTGACCGACGTCGAGCTCCAGGCCCTCGACAGGGACTCCTTCCTGCTCGCCATCACGGGGACGTTCGAGGCGCGGGCCACGGCCGACCGGATCGCCGAGGAGCACCTGGCGCGTGACCGCTCCGACGACCGGCCGTGAGGCAAGGAGCCGTGAGAGCGGGAAGGCGATGCGCGGCGGGCGTTGACACCAACGCGCCGGCGGGACGCGTGACGGCCGAGGGCGGTCGGCGGCGCGGCCGTCGTGCCGCGGTCGGCCTCGCCCAGGCCCCGTGGCGGGCCCTCGTCAACCCCTATCGCCCGGTAGAGATCCTCGACGCGGATGGCGTCGAGGCCATCCATCGGGCGAGCCTGCGGATCCTGGCCGAGATCGGCTTCGAGGTCATGGGCGACCGCGCCCTGGACCTCCTCGCCGGAGCCGGCGGTGGGGTGCGCGTCGAGCGCGCCGACCGCCGCGTCCGCCTCGAGCCCGGCTTCGTCGAAGAGCAGGTCGCCATGGCGCCAGCGACGTTCTCGCTGCGCGCTCGAAACCCGGCGCGCGACCTCGCCTTCGGGGGCGCCAGCCTCGTCTTCGGGGCCGTCGGCGGTCCGGCCTTCGTGACCGACCTCGACCGTGGGCGGCGTGCGGGCAACGTCGCCGACTTCCGGGACTACGTGCGGCTCATCGGCGCCCTCGACATCGTCCACCAGGAAGGCGGCGGGCCGCTCGAGCCGACCGATCTGCCGGTGCCGACCCGGCACCTCGAGATGTACCGCATCCTCATCGCGGAGCTGGACAAGTCGTGGCAGTGCCTGGGCTCCGGCCGCCTCGTCGTCGACGACGCCATCGAGATGAGCTGCATCGCCTTGGGCACCGATCGCGATGGCCTGCTGGCACGGCCGAGCCTGATGACGATCATCAACTCGAACACGCCGCTCCGCCTCGACGGACCGATGTCGGACGGGCTGATCGAGATGGCCAGCCACGGCCAGGCGGTCGTGGCGACTCCGTTCACGCTGGCGGGCGCCATGACCCCGGCCACCCTGGCGGGTGCGCTGGCACAGCAGAACGCCGAGGCCCTGTTCATGGTCGCCCTGACCCAGCTCGCCAGGCCGGGCGCGCCGGTCGTCTACGGCGGCTTCACGTCGAACGTCGACATGCGCTCCGGCGCTCCCGCGTTCGGCACCCCCGAGTATGTCAAGGCCGCCTTCGCCACAGGACAGCTCGCCCGCCGCTACCACCTGCCCTGGCGTTCGTCGAACGTGACCGCCTCGAACGTCGTCGACGCCCAGGCCGCCTACGAGTCGGAGATGGCCGTCTGGGGCGCCATCCTCGGCGGCGTCAACCTGCTGTACCAGGGCGCCGGCTGGCTCGAGGGTGGACTGACCGCGTCGTACGAGAAGCTCATCGTGGACGCCGAGATCCTGCAGATGATGGCTGAGGTGCTGCAGCCGGTCGCTGTCGACGATCGCGCGATGGGTCTCGACGCGATGGCCGAGGTCGGACCGGGCGGCCATCACTTCGGGACGGCGCACACGATGGAGCGCTACGAGACCGCGTTCTACCGGCCGCTGCTATCCGACTGGCGCAACTTCGAGACCTGGCAGGAGGACGGCGCCAGGACGGCCACCGAGCGCGCCAACGCGATCTGGAAGGCAGCTCCTCGCCGAGGCCCAGCCGCCGGCCCTCGACGCGGCTGTGGCCGAGGCTCTGGATGCCTACGTCGTTCGCCGCGGCGCGGAGATCGCGCGCGCCTGATCGGGGCACGGCTGACCTGTCGGCGCGGCTCATCCATGGCGGCGCGATCGATGGCGCCGTATTCAGGAGATCCTCAGGGTCGACACCGAGACTGACGCTCGGCGCCCTCCCATTCGTTGGCCTGTGCGGCCAGCCAGGGATCGAGCGCACGCTGAGACGAGGCGAACACGATGCGATGGAAAGCTCTGGCGGCGGTGGCCCTCCTGGTGGCCGGCGTCGGCGCTGTGGCCTGGGCCGTGACCGGCGGGCCGAGCGCGAACGGCGCCAGCGAGACGCAGTACCTCACGGCCGATGCCCAGACGGGGGACGTCGCCGCGACCGTGGTCGCCACGGGCGCCCTGGAACGAGCCACGACCTACGCCCTCGCCTTCGGCCAGGCACCGACAGCCGGTGCCACCGCGACCGGCAGCGGGACCTGGTCGGTGACCGATGTCGGCGTCGCCCCCGGGGATGTCGTGACCAAGGGCCAGACCCTGGCCACGGCTGACAGCAGCTCGTTGAAACGCGACCTCGTGGCCGCCAGGGCCAAGCTCAAGGTGGCCCAGGACCAGAAGCGATTGGCAGACACGCAGCTCGGCGACGCGACCACGACCGCCGCCAGGCGGCAGGGCCGGATCGGCGTCAACAACGCGATCGCGCAGGTGAGCGACGCACGAGCCAGCGTCAGCCAGCTCGAGGACCAGATCGCCAGGGCGACCATCGTGGCCCCGGCGGACGGCGTGGTCACGGACGTGACCATCGCGGCCGGTGCCGACGCACCCCAGGGTGCCGCCATCGTCGTCGCCACCGGGCCCATCCGGGCAGCAGCGGACTTCGCCGAGGGCGACCTCGCCGCGCTCAAGGTCGGCCAGGCGACGACCGTTGCCGTGGATGCCATCGGAGCGACCATCAAGGGCACCGTGGCCGCCATCGCACCCGCCGCGTCGACGTCGTCCGGCGGCTCCGTGGTCACCTATGTCGTGACCGTCGATCTGGCCGACCCGCCGGCCGATGCCCGCCCGGGCATGACGGCCAAGGTCACCGTGACCACCGATCAGGCGACCGGGGTCCTGTCCGTGCCGGCATCCGCGCTCCGCGGCTCGAACGGCGCCTATCAGGTCCTGGTCATGGGCGCCGACGGCACTACCCAGGCGCGCGACGTGACCGTCGGCCTGGTGACGTCCGAAGCCGTCGAGATCAAGAGCGGCCTGACGCCCGGCGAGTCGGTCGTCATCGGCACCGTCGCCTCGCGCAACCAGACGACCAACACCACGAACACCGGGTTCCCGGGTGCTGGCGGTGGCTTCCGGGGAGGCGGTGGCCAGGAACAGGTGATCCGGCCATGAGCGACCCGGTCATCTCCCTCCAGGACGTCCATCGCGTCTACCACACCGGTCGCGTCGATGTCCGTGCCCTCGATGGCCTCGATCTGACGATCGAGCATGGCGAGTTCCTGGCCGTGGTCGGTCCGTCCGGGTCGGGCAAGTCGACGCTCATGAACATCGTCGGTTGCCTGGACCGACCGACCGGTGGCCGCTATCTCCTCGACGGCCTCGACGTCGCGGAGCTCGACGACGACGGCCTGGCTGCGTTGCGGAGTCGCTCGATCGGGTTCGTCTTCCAGTCGTACAACCTCCTGCCACGAACGACCGCGCTCGAGAACGTGGCCACGCCGCTCGCCTACCAGGGCATCCGGCGGCAGGAGCGCGAGGCGCGGGCGCGGGAGGCGCTCGAGCGGCTGGGTCTCGGCGACCGGCTGACCCATGAGCCGGCCGAGCTCTCCGGCGGCCAGCAGCAGCGTGTCGCCATCGCGCGCGCGCTGGTCACCGAGCCGGCCATCATCCTCGCCGACGAGCCGACCGGGAACCTCGACAGCACCAGCGGTGCCGAGGTCATGGGCATCTTGCGCGAGCTGCATGCCAGCGGCCGCACCGTGCTGCTCATCACCCACGACGCGGACGTGGCCACGTTCGCCGACCGGCAGGTCCACGTCCGCGATGGACGGCTCGTGGCATGACCTTCTTCGACCTCGTCCGATTGGCCCTCGGTCGCCTGGGCGCCAGTCGGTTGAGAACGCTGCTGACGATGCTCGGCGTCATCATCGGCGTCGCCTCCGTCGTCTCGCTGGTCGCCGTCGGGCAGGGCGCCACCAGCGGCATCACGTCGCGCCTCGAGGGCCTCGGGACCAACCTCCTGACCGTCAATCCGGGCAGCTCGTTCAGCGGCGCCACACGCGGCGCGGCGGGATCGGCGACGACCCTGACGCTCGCCGACGCGGATGCCATCCGCGCGCTCGACGGCGTCGGTGGCGTCGCCCCCGAGCTGACGACGCAGAAGCTCGTCGTGGCCGGTGACCAGAACACGACGACGAGCATCATCGGCACCACGGCCGACTATGCCGCCGTCCGAAGCGAGACCATGTGGCAGGGCAGCTTCCTGACCGGGCCGGAGGTCGAGCATGACCTGCGGGTGGCGGTCCTGGGCTCGTCGACCGCCGATACGCTCGGCCTGGGCGCGGAGGCCGTCGGCAGCGAGATCGCCATCGGCGGCATCCCCTTCCAGGTCGTCGGCATCCTGCAGCCCAAGGGCGGCTCGGGCTTCCTCAACCAGGACGACAAGGTCCTGGTGCCCGTTGGCGCCGTCCGCGACCACTTCGTGGGCGGCGACTCGGTGCGCTCGATCGGCGTCAGCGTCGCTGACGCGGATCAGATCGACCTGGTCAAGGCGCTGACGACGACGACGCTCGAGGCACGCCACGGCATCGCCTCGGGTGAGGCCGACGACTTCACCGTCCTCGACCAGGCCCAGCTCCTCTCGACGGTGCAGTCGGTGACCGCGCTGCTCTCGGTCCTGCTGGCCGGCATCGCCTCGATCTCGCTCATCGTCGGTGGCATCGGGATCATGAACATCATGCTCGTCTCGGTGCGCGAGCGGACGCGCGAGATCGGCATCCGCAAGGCGGTCGGCGCCCGGAGCCGCGACATCCTGCTGCAGTTCCTCATCGAAGCCCTGACGCTGTCGCTCATCGGCGGCTGCATCGGCATCGTCGTCGGACTGGCGATGACCGCCCTCATCGGCGCCATCGCGGGCTGGGGCTTCATCTTCAGCCCCTTGGTGATCGTCGTGGCGGTCGCCTTCAGCCTCGCGGTCGGCGTCATCTTCGGCGTCTGGCCAGCTCGCCAGGCCGCCCGCCTCGACCCCATCGCCGCACTCCACTACGAATGACGAAAGGACGATCCCGATGACCGACTCGAACCCGCAGCCGCCTGCCAGCCAGGAGCCGACGCCAGCCACGCCAGTCTGGGCGGCTCCAGCCGGGCCGGCACCAACGCCCGCGCCGACCACGCCGGCGCCGGCCGTGCCGACGTCGTCGTCCGGGTCCGCCTCGTCCGCGCAGAAGGCGAAGCCACGGCGGGGTCTGATCGACATCCTCCTCGTCGTCGGGGTCGTCGTCGCCCTGGCCGGCATCGGCTTCGCCGTCGGGCGGCTGACCGCTCCGGCCGCGACGGCCTTCGGTCAGGGCCGTGGTGGCCAGTTCAACGGCAACGGCCAGTTCAACGGGCAGGGCCCCGGCGCCGGCCAGAACGGTGGCAACGGAACGGCCGGCGGACGCGGCTTCCTTGGCGGCGGCGGGTTGGCGGTGAGCGGCAAGGTGACCGAGCTGACGGCCGACCACGTGACACTCCAGCTCGCCAACGGACAGGCCATCACGGTCGCCGTCGATGGCTCGACCTCCTACCACCAGCAGACCAGCGCCTCCGCCGCCGATGTGCAGACCGGCGACACGGTCATCGTCCAGGTCCAGCGGGGTGCGGCGCCAGGTGCCTCGCCCTCGCCCGGCAATGCCGGTCGCCAGGGCGGCTTCGGCGGCGCCACCGCCTCGGACATCACGGTCACCGCGCCATAGCCAGCAGCGCAGGCCCTCGCCGGTCCGTCGAGCCCGGCACGTCGGGGTCGCCACGACCGCGGACCCGTGCATGCCTGCACGCGTCGGACGGGGGCAGGCCGAGAAGGCGGCGTATCCTGCCGCCGACGGTTCCTGACCGGCTGCCCGACTTGGCGGCCGCTTGACCGTCGGCCCCGAGGCAGCCATGGCCGACTACGACGAAGCCGCCCTGCTGATCGAGCTCGAGCCCGAGGCAGGACGCCTGCTCGACCGCCACCTCGAGGTGGCCGCCGAGTGGTTCCCCCACGACTTCATCCCCTATCGACTCGGGCGTGACTTCGACAAGGAGCCCTGGACCCCCGAGCAGCCGCGTCTGACCGGTGTCGCCCAGACGGCCTTCGAGGTCGGCCTCTTGACCGAGGACAACCTGCCCAGCTACCACCGTCTCATCCACGGCATGTTCGGCAAGGGCGAGGGCGCCTGGATCACGTGGGTCGGGCGCTGGACCGCCGAAGAGGGTCGGCACGCCATCGTGCTCCGCGACTACCTGATGGTGACCCGCAACATCGACCCGGTGGCGCTCGAGCGGGGGCGCATGACGCAGCTCCAGACCGGCTACGACCACGATGCGCCGGATACGCTCCATGGCCTCGCCTACGTCGCCTTCCAGGAGCTGGCCACGCGCATCTCGCACCGCAACACCGGACGCTACTCGTCCGATCCGGTGGCCGACCGGATCATGGCCCGCATCGCTGCCGACGAGAACCTGCACATGGTCTTCTATCGCGACGCGCTCTCGGCCGCCCTCAAGATCGAGCCCTCGGCCGCGGTCCGCGCGATCGTCGACGAGGTGCTCGCCTTCCAGATGCCCGGCGCCGGCATCCCCGGCTTCATCCGCAAGGCGGCCCAGATCGCCACGGCGGGCATCTACAACCTGCGCGTCCACCGCGACGAGGTCCTCATGCCCATCATCCGGCACTGGCGCATCTTCGAGCTGGAGGGCCTCGACGCCGCGGCCGAGGATGCGCGACGACGGCTGGCAGAGCACCTCGAGGCCCTCGAGATCGCCGCCCAGCGCTTCGAGGAGCGCCTGGCGCGCAAGGGTGGGTCGGCGGCGCTCGTCGGTTAGCCGAAGCCCTCGCGCCCCAGGTCAGCGTCGGGTACGCTCGCGGTCAGAGGCCCGATGGGTCGGGCACCTCGCGAGGTCGTTCGGTGATCTGTTCGAATTGCGGCACTGAGAACGTCGTCGGCGCGAAGTTCTGCTCCGAGTGCGCGACGCGCCTGGCCGTGGCCTGCCCGTCCTGCGGCACGGCCAACGGACCGACGGCCAAGTTCTGCTCCGAGTGCGCGACGCCGCTGTCCGCCGGCGCGGTGGCGTCGTCTAGCCAGGGCCGGATGGCCGCGGCATCGATCGCCGAGCGGAGGCTGGTCAGCGTCCTGTTCGCCGACCTCGTTGGTTTCACGCCCTTCGCCGAGGGACGTGACGCCGAAGAGGTGCGCGAGACGCTGTCGCGCTACTTCGACATCGCCCGCGAGATCATCGACCGCTACGGCGGCACCGTCGAGAAGTTCATCGGCGACGCCGTGATGGCGGTCTGGGGCGCTCCGATCGCTCGTGAGGACGACGCCGAGCGGGCCGTGCGTGCCGCCATCGACCTGGTCGACGCCGTGACCACGCTCGCGCCCGGCATCCAGGCGCGGGCCGGGGTCCTGACCGGCGAGGCTGCTGTCAATCTCGGCGCGGTGGGTGAAGGGATGGTCGCCGGGGACCTGGTCAACACGGCCGCGCGGCTCCAGTCGGTGGCACCGGTGGGGACCGTCCTCGTTGGCGAGGCGACGCAGCGAGCTGCCGCGTCGGCCATCAGCTTCGAGCCCGTCGGCGAGCAGCTGCTCAAGGGCAAGGCCAGCCCGGTACCTGCCTGGCGGGCGATGCGCGTCGTGGCTCAGCGTGGAGGCCACGGTCGTTCCGACCTGCCCGAGCCGCCGTTCGTCGGCCGCGAGGACGAGTTCCGGTTCCTCAAGGCTGCGCTCGACGCCGCGGGTCGAGATCGGCGGGCACGCCTGATCTCGATCACGGGACCAGGCGGCATCGGCAAGAGCCGGCTCGCCTGGGAGTTCGAGAAGTACATCGACGGCGTCGCCCTCGACATCTACTGGCACCGCGGGCGCTCACCGGCCTACGGAGACGGCATCACGTTCTGGGCGCTGGGCGAGATGGTTCGGCGCCGCGCCGGGCTCGTCGAAGGGGACGACGAGTCCACGACCCGCTCACGCATCGCAACGACGGTGGCGGAGTACGTCCCCGAAGCCGACGACCGGCGCTGGGTCGAACCGGCGCTCCTGACCCTCCTCGGCCTCGAGCCGGCGCCGAGCGGCGGGCGCGAGATGCTCTTCGCAGCCTGGCGCATCTTCTTCGAGCGCATCGCTGCGCGCGGCACGACCATCCTCCTCTTCGAGGATCTGCAGTGGGCGGACAGCGGGCTGCTCGACTTCATCGAACAGCTCCTCGAGTGGTCGAAGGGCGTGCCACTGCTGGTCGTGACCCTCGCCAGGCCGGAGCTCTTCGATCGCCGACCCGACTGGGGGAGTGGCACGCGTCACGCGACCTCGATCGCCCTCGAGCCGCTCGTCCGATGCGGCCATGCGCGAGCTGCTGGCGGGCTTCGTGCCGGGCTTGCCGGACGCGGCCGTGGCGACCATCCTCGGTCGCGCCGATGGTGTACCGCTGTACGCCGTCGAGACGGTTCGCGCCCTCGTCGCCGATGGACGCCTCGAGCGCGTCGGCCATGGCTATCGCCCGATCGGCGAGCTTGGCGAGCTGAGCATCCCCGAGACGTTGCGCTCCCTGATCGCCTCGCGGCTCGACTCGCTCGAGCCGGTCGATCGCGCGCTCCTCCAGGATGCGTCGGTGCTCGGGCAGGTCTTCACCATCGCCAACTTGGTGGCGGTGGCCGGCGGACTGACCGCAGACTTGGCCAGCGACGAGATCGAGCCCCACCTCCGTGGCCTGGTGCGACGCGAGCTGCTCGAGGTCGAAGCCGACCCGCGCTCGCCTGAGCGCGGACGGTACCGCTTCGTTCAGGCGCTCATCCGCGAGGTCGCCTACGGGACCCTCGCCCGACGCGAGCGGCGGTCGAGGCATCTCGCGGCGGCCCGGGCATACGAGGCCCTCGGTGAGGATGAGCTCGCCGGTGCCCTGGCCGGGCACTACCTCGCGGCCTACGAGGCTTCGGCACCAGGCCCCGAGGCGGATGCCGTCGCCGTCCAGGCGCGGATCGCCTTGCGAGGCGCCGCGGACCGAGCCATCGCGCTCGGCGGACATGATCAGGCCGTCGCCTACCTCCAGCAGGCGCTGGCGGTGACGGTGGATCCGGCCGAGCGCGGCTCGTTGCTGGATCAGGCGGCCAGGTCCGCATCCGAGGCTGGTGACCACGAGCGAAGCCGAGGCGTTTGCGCGCGAGGCGATCGAGGCCCATCGGGGGTCGGCCGACGCCACGGCGACCGGCGCTGGCCACGGCGCGCCTGGGCGAGGTGCTGCTCAATGGCGGGCGTGTGGCGCAGGCACTCGAGGTGCTCGAGCACGCCGTCGCCCAGCTACCCGAGAGCGCCCCGGATGAGCCGCGAGCGCGCCTCTTGAGCCACCTCTCACGCGCCTACATGCGGCAGGGCATCCCTGAGCGAGCGATCGAGGTCGCTGATCAGGTGCTGCCCATCGCCGAGCACCTGCGCCTCGACGAGGTCATCGCCGACGTCTTCAACAACAAGGGCTCGGCGATGGGCTACCTCGACCGCAACCAGGAGGCGGCCGCGTTGCTCGACGCGGCGGTCCGGATCGCCCATGCCGGTGATTTCGTGGGCACGGAGCTGCGAGCGCGCAACAACCAGGCCAGCACAGCGTTCACCATGGACCCGTCGGGCGCCAGTCAAAAGGCTCGCGAGGCGCTCGAGCTGGCCCGCCGAGTCGGAAGTCGCGCCAGCGCTGAGTGGGTGCTCCAGCTCGTCCTCGTCACGGCCTGGCTGGAGGCCAAGGACTGGGACGGGGCCCTCGAGGAAGGTCGCGAGGCCCTCGCCGTCGCCCGCGACATCGCGACGCAGGGCCAGCTCCATTCCTCGATGGCCGCCATCCGGGTCGCCCGCGGTGACCCGTGTGACGACGCGCTCGACGTTCTCGAGGCGGCGGCGAAGGTCAGCGGCGACCCAAACATCCAGTCGGCCCTGGATGCTCTGCTCGCCGACCGCGGCGTGCTCGTGGGAGATCTCGAGGCCGCGCTGGCGGCCTGCAAGCGGGTCACGGCTTTCACGCCGATGGCCCGGATCTACCTGCCCGAGGCCTGGCGGGTGGCCGGCATGCTCGGCGATGCCGAGACGGTACGGTCCCTGTTGAACGAGTACGGGGCACAACCATCGAGCGGCTGGCCGACCCAGGTCGCCGATCGACGGACCGGTGAGGCGACGCTGATGGCGCTGACCGGCGACCAGGATGGCGCGCTCGCGGCGTTCCGGGCCGCGATCGACGCCTACCGCATCGTCGGCTACGACTTCGTCGTCGCGCGGATCATCCTCGATGCCACCCACCTGCTCGGCGGCCAGGTCGTTGGCGACGCGCTCGTGGCTGAAGCACGCGCGACCTTCGAGTCGATCGGCGCCACGCCGTACCTCGAACGACTCGACGCCGAGCTGGCTCGGTCATCGACAGCGCCGACGAAGAGCCGCTCCACGGCATCCTCGCCGATCAGCGCCTGAACCAGCGCGCTCGCCGCCCATACCGCCCTTGCCTGGGCGCGCGTCCGATCGCGCGGCGCCAGATTCAGGGCATCGTCAGGCTGCCAGACGAGGCTTCGAGCTGAGATCAGTCAGCCATCCTCTTCGAAGGGAGCCTCCCCGTGACCGACCCAAGCACCGGACCGCAGCCCGCGCCCGACCCGACGCCGGAGCCGACCGGCCCGCCCACTGACCCCGTCTGGTCGCCGCCGAGTCCGCCCCCCGACACGGCCGAGGGCGTCGTCGCCAGCCCGGCGGTCGGCACGCCAGCCGCGAGCCCAGAGCCCATGACGGCCGCGACGCCGGCCGGCGGGACGACGACCTCTCAGCCTCCGGGCCGACGCAGATGGCTCGAGGTCGCCCTCCTGATCGGCGCCTTCGTGGTCGTCGGCGGTATCGGCTTCGCGGCCGGGCGGACCATCGATGACCAGGGTGGCCGAGGGCGCGGCTCGACCCACATGATCGTCGGCGACCAGGGCCAGGGCGGACAGCGCCAGAACCGCCAACAGCTCCCCGGCCGCGGCATGTTCCCCGGCGGCGGGTTCGGACCCGGCGACGGCTCGG
Organism: uncultured Chloroflexia bacterium; assembly: GCA_963777975.1. Classification (GTDB taxonomy): domain Bacteria; phylum Chloroflexota; class Limnocylindria; order Limnocylindrales; family CSP1-4; genus CSP1-4. The sequence continues at coordinate 342,078 of CAVZSO010000010.1, forward strand.
GTGGCTTCCGCCAGGGCGGACCCGAGGGCCAGTCGCCAGGTGGTCGGATGCCAGGCGGGCAGTTCCCGATGGGACCGCTGCCCGGCGGGCGCATGCTGCCCGGCTACGGACCGCAGCCAGGCGCCACCGCGGCGCCCAACGCTACGCAGGCACCGCTCGCGACGCCGACGCCGAGCGCCAGCCCGGCCCAGTAGGACCAGAGCCTGAGGCGTCAGTCGACGGGTCGAGGATCGCCTCGGCCTCCATCTCGACCTTCCAGCGCGGATCCAGCAGGCCGGCCACCACGACCATCGTGCTGGCCGGCCTGACCTCGCCGAACACCCGGCCGTGGGCCGCGGAGACGGCGGCCTCGTCGGCTCGATCGACCAGGTAGCTGCGCGTCCGGACGACGTGCTCGGCGCCCGCACCCGCCTGGGCGAGGGCGGCCAGGATGATCTCGAGACAGCGATCGGCCTGGACGCCCGCGTCGGGGTCGCACGAGCCGTCCGGCCAGATGGGAGCCGTACCCGAGACCAGCACGCGGTCGGCGATACGGATGGCGCGGCTGAAGCCGACCGTCCGTTCGTAGGGCGAGCCCGAGGAGATGCGCTGTCGGCTCATGCCGCCAAGGGTACCCATCACGCCAGCGCGCGGGCCGGCGTTCTGAGCAGGATTCCGGTCTTTCATCGAGACTGTCGCTGTCCGCCGGCGCGGACCCCCCCTCTGCGCCGGCGGACGCTTCCTGCCTGGCGGCGGATCAGGCCGGTGGGTCGGCCCGGATCAACGCCCGGAATGTCCGCAGCCGGACGGTCTCGATCACGAGGGCGAGAGCGATGGCCGCGACCGCCACCGCCATCAACGCGACGGCTGGCAAACCTCGGACGACGATGAGCCCGATCGGGATGACGACGGCCGCCGCCAGGCGCTCGTTCGCCACGACATGGATGCCCCGCCAGCGCACGGCGACCGAGCCCAGAAGAAAGGCCGCGACTCCACCGGCAAGCGCGAGCAAGCCCGTCTCGCCGAGCGGCTCGAGCGGGTGTCCGACCGTCGTCTTCGCAGCCACTGCATAGAGGATGATGCCGAGCACGATCGGATAGTGGAGGATCGTGAACATGTCGCGCGCGAGGTCGCTGCGCGCCTGACCCTGGGCCAGGCGCAGCGCACGCTCCATGCCTCGGGCCGCGAAGTCGAAGTAGGCCCACCAGAGGGCCATCGCCCCGGCCACTGACACGGCCACCGCCGTCACCAGCAGCGGATCGAAGGAGCCACCGGCGGCGGTCAGGCCGATGGCGACCAGCGACTCGCCCAGCGCGATGATGATGAAGAGGCTGTAGCGCTCCGCGAAGTGGGACGGGCTGACCCGCCAGCCTGCGCTGGCGGCCCGGAAGGTGCCGTAGATGTCGACCCCGAGCGAGGCCGTCCAGAGCAGCGACCTGGCGGGCTCTTCGAGCAGGCCGCCGACGATGACCAGCAGCGGGCCAGCCACGAACCACGGCGCGAGCCGCGTCATCGCGGCGCGCCGAGCCGGGTCATCACGGGCACCGAGCAGGTACAGGACCAGCATCAGCGAGCGCACCACGAAGTACGTCAGCGCGAACCAGATGCCGGTCGCGCCGAACGCCTGCGGGACCGAGATGGCCATGAAGAACGACGCCGCCGCGGCGACCAGTACGGCGACGCGCACCGCGGTCTGCTCGACATCGATGGCGTTCGTCAGCCAGGCATACGTGCTCCAGGCCCACCAGATCAGGCCGAGGATGAGGGCCGCTCGGACGAAGCCGCCGTCCTTGTCGAGGATGAGCGTGGTCACCTCGGTGATGGCGAAGACGAACACGAGATCGAAGAAGAGTTCGAGGTAGCTGGTCCGCCGCTCGGTCTCGGCGGCATCGTCGGCGGCGGCGATGACCTCGTGGGGACGCGGACCGCTCATGGCCGCCGATGGTACGTCGGCCACCTCGTACCGATGGCGGGCGACGCCGTCCGCCGTCGGCCCCAGACGTTCTTGGCGCGGACGACGATCAGGCGGCCGACTCGATCTCCCCGTCGCGGTGCAGGACGAAGCGGTCGAACTGGGCCGGCACCCACCAGCTGAGGCCGTAGAGCTTGCAGCCAAGGCAGTAGCCGGTCAGCGCCAGGGTCGCCTGTAGGCCGACCACGGCCACGATCGGCAGCCAGCCAAGCGGCGTCAGGCCGGCCACGACGAGCACGTCGCCGACGGCCAGGAACAGGAAGCCCAGGGCCTGGGCAAAGCGCGGCCCGAACTCGGGCTCCTGGTACGGCGGCGGGCCGAGCTGCAAGACCCTCCGGAGCGTCGGCCAGGGCCGGCCGAAGACGAACGCGCGCGTGCCGACGAGCGAGCTGACGCCCAGTGCCAGCGCGACGAGTGCGACCAGCAACGGTGACTGGAGCACGACCGCGAGCGCCAGCACGATAGCCGAGGAGCCGGCGCCGAAGCGCTGGCCCCGAGGATCGATGAGACGTGGGCCGGTGCGAGGATCGGATGACATCGATGACTCCTGGGAACGAAGCGAGAGGCAGGGACGCGGGGACGCAGATCGCGGGCCGCCGCGGGGAGCATCCGACCGGCAGACGCCGGTCGCGCTCATCAGCGGGCGGAGGCCCGCCTCGGACACGAGCAGTGCCCGCCGTGGGTGCCGATCCGGTATGGCCGTCCGGTCATGCCTCGTACCAGGCTTCGAAGGCCGAGAAGCGGCCCGGGATGACGGGCGCCAGCCCCGGTCGGCCGCGACGCGCGGGCAGTGCCTCGACATCGAAGGTCGCCGCATCTGGCGTCTTGAGGCCGTTGCCCGTGAGCAGCACGACGACTTCGTCGCCGTCGCGGATGACGCCCCGCTCGCGGGCCGCCTGGGCAGCGGCGATGGTCACGCCACCAGCCGTCTCCGGGTGGAGTCCCTCGAGCGCGGCCACGCGACGGAGGGCAAGGGCCGTATCGGCATCGTCGATGGCTTCGACGGAGCCGCCGCTGTCGCGTGCCAGCTCGAGGGCATACCGCCCGTCCGCCGGGCTGCCGATAGCCAGCGAGCGCACGATCGTGTCGGGCACGCGCACGGGCTCGATGTCCTCGGCGCCGGTCCTGAACGCGTGCGCCACGGGCGCGCAGCCGGCGGCCTGTCCACCGACGAAACGGACCGGCGTGCGCTCGATGAGCCCGACGGCGGCCAGCTCGTCGAAGCCCTTGGCCAGCTTCGTGAACAGCGCGCCCGAGGCGATGGGCGAGACGATGACGTCCGGCAGTCGCCAGCCGAGCTGCTCGGCCACTTCGAAGGCCAGCGTCTTGCTGCCCTCGGCATAGAACGGGCGCAGGTTGACGTTGACGAAGCCCCAACCGAGCTCGTCGGCCACTTCGAGGCACAGCCGGTTGACGTCGTCGTAGGTGCCGTCGATGGGCACGACCGTGGCGCCGTAGGCCAGGGCATGGGCGACCTTGGCGGGCTCCAGGTCGGCGGGGATGAAGACATAGGCCGGCAGACCCAGCGCGGCCGCCGCGGCTGCGGTCGCGCCGGCCAGGTTGCCCGGTCGATGCGCACGCCAGCGCCTCCAGCCCGAACGTCGACGCTTGGGCAGCGGCGACGGCGACCGCCCGATCCTTGAACGACAGGGTCGGGTTGCGGGTGTCGTCCTTGAGCCACAGCCGCTCGATGCCGATGGCCTCGCCCAGTCGCTCGGCGACCACCATCGGCGTCGACCCGACCTGCAGACCGCGCGTCGGCGGCGCCGTGACCGGCAGCAGCTCCAGGTAGCGCCAGATGCCGGCCGGGCGCGTGGCGAGCGTGGCACGATCCAGCGTCCGAGCCGCGATCTCCAGGTCATAGGCGATCTCGAGCGGCCCGAAGCAGCCGGCGCAGACGTAGTTGGGACCGAGCGACTCGGCGCGGCCGCAGTTCCGGCAGCGCATGCCCCGGATGCGCGGGTTCGCATGTCCATCGTCTGCTGTGGGCTCGGTCGCGACGGCCATCGGCATGGCGGACCGCGGCGATGGGTTCGTCGGGGTGGCCAGCAGCTCGGTCGTCATCGGTCGGTCCTTCTCGCGGTGATGATGGGCGGTTCGGACCGGCGGATACGAGAAGACCCTTCCTGCTGAGGAAGGGTCGGTGGTTCCCTTATCTCGCAGGCGGACCTGCCCGGATTTGGCACCTTGTCGGCATCCCGCCGATAGGTTGTCGTGGCTTCAACGGGCCGGTCCCTCCGCCACTCTTGATAAGCACTATTCGGTTGCCGCGCATGGTAGCGCACGGCCACCAGACGAGCAAGGTCGACGACCGTCCAACCGGCGGCGAACGGCCTCCTCTTGGGCACATCCACCGCATCGGGGCCCGCCAGCCGATGTGTGGACGCTCAGCCGCCGGTCGAGGACTCGCCCGCTGCATCTCCGGACGGCCCATCCCCCAAGAGCCTTAGCCTCAGGTCCTCCGGGGACAGGTCCAGCGCCTCATAGTGGGTGATGACGAGCTTTGCCACGAGCTCTTCGGTCCCCGGCAGGAGCCGGGGTTGCGTGAGCCGACCGCCCGTCCACTCGAACAGATCGGCGGGTGTCCGCCATTCCTCGATCAGCACGACCTCCTCGCCACCGTCGTCGATCGAGGCGGCGAGCGAGCTTCACGTAGAGCAGCCCCGGCTGCGTTCGAAGCTCGACGAGCTGCGCGCGCAGCAGATCGTTGAACTGCGCGATGTTCCTCTTCTCTACCTGGGCGGTAAGGACGCGCATGATCATGTGTCGAGGGTAGCCGACCGAACCGTCCCGAACATGGAGCCGCCTGGGTCTGTCGCGCAACTGCAAGCCCCCGGGTCATCCGATGCATCGGTCGTCGAGGCGCCGACCCTACGCTCACAACGTGGCCATCCTTGCAGCACTCTTCGCGTTCGGTTCGAAGTTCGTCGGCAAGCTCCTGACCATGGCCCTCGGCTGGGCAAGCATGCTGCTGTTCGGTCGTGTCCCGCAGTCGCGCCAGATCGTGCTGCTCGGGCTGACGTTCGGGTCGGTCATCTGGATGGTGCTCCTCGTCGGGGTGCTGTTGCCGGCCGTTGGGACGCTGCTGCTGCTCTTCGTCCCGCCCCAGGACGTCGTGCCCGAGGACGATGATCAGACTGGGCATGGTGGTCGGGGCGATCGTGGTGCCGGCGATCCTGGGGGCGCTCACCCTCGCCCTCGCGCCCGCGGAGTCAAGGACGGCTCGGGGCATCATCGAAGCGGTCGTCCGCGGCTACCCGTTGACGTTGTTGCTCGCACTCTTGCTCGTCTTCCTGGCGGGCCTGGCCGTCTGGCGCAAGGTCTGGAGCTTGGCCAAGGGGTGGACGGACGCCCACGTGCCGCTCGTCGTCAAGCCCGGCGCGTACGACCAGGTCGCCGACGACCTCGATCGGGCCGTCACCGCCGCAGGCATGGCGGTCGATGCGACGGAGGCACCTGCCATCATGACGAGGCCGGCGCGCTGGCTCGCGGCCGTCGCTGGTGGCGCATCCGGATCGCTCGTCCCGGAACGCCTGGTCCGGTTGAAGGGCCAGGACCTCGACATCCTGATCTATCCCATGGATCTGCTCATCTCGGGCAAACCGGAGCTGGTGGCGCGTGCGCGGGCGGCGATGGCCAGCCGGCTGACGACGTCTGCGGCGCACCTGACCCTCAGCGCAGAGACGCAGGCGATCGAGGATCGCCTGACGGCCCTGATGCGCTCGTCCGAACCTGGCCGAGGATCGTCCGGCCAGGTTCGATGCGGCTGCGGCGACGGAACTCGAGTCGATCGATGTCGAGCTTGCGACGCTCAACGTGCCGTACGACGAATGGGAGGTGCTGTATCGGCAGCGCCTTCAGGTCGAGCGCGACCTACGCGCCGGCGCGATGACCGACGAGACCGTCATGGGTGCGAGCGACGTCGGGACATCGACCGCCGACCAGGACAGCATGGCCGACGCCATGGACAAGGCGGGAGAACTGGTGCGTGCCGGCGTCGCCGCCGTCGCCGAGGTCGCCGTCGACGATGACACGGCCAAGGCGCTCGATCGCGCCGCCGGCCGGGAGTGGCGTTGGGCAGCCCGGGTCTTGATCATCCTCTCCGCCGTCGCGCGGGCCGTCATCGGCGTTCCCGAACGTCCGTCGCGTGGCGATCGGGACCGGCCCGTCGATCAACCAGCCGCCGTGCCTTCGGAGCCACCGGCGTCGGGACGCTGACGACGGCGGCTCCACCTTGGGCCCCGAGCGACGCCAAAGCCCTCTTGGGTAGCAGTCCAGAGCAACCTCATTCGCCGCCCTGTCGCCGGGCGGCCGATTGACAAGGTGTATGGGGCCGCACAAGATGCCTTCTCGAGCAGTCCGTTCATCCCACGGCCCCGGAGCGGTGATGATCATCAGGGTGCTCCAGGCGACGATCGCACCGCGCCGCAGCGCAGACTTCCACACGTTCGTGATCGAACAGGGCGTGCCCCGCTTCCGCGAGCTAGACGGCCTGATCGACGTCTACGTCGGCCTCCGGTCGGATGGTTCCGAGGACGTCGGCATCATCGTCAGTGTGTGGCGAGATTGGGATGCCATCGCTGCCGCCCTCGGGCCGGACCCGCTCCAGCCATTCCTGCTGACCCCCGAGACCGGACTCGTATCCAGCGTCCAAGTGCTGCACTTCGAAGCGGTGGACCCGCTGCCAGGTGCCGAACGACTCGTTGGGGTCGGCGGGCAGCCCTCCGTCTCGTAGCCCAGCATGGGTCGCCGCACTCCGCGCCGTGGCAGGGTCAACGCTGACGCCAAGCATCTCGAGCACGGGTTCGCTCTAGGCGGATCGGACGCTGCGGTGGTGGCGCCGATGACGTTCGAGGAGCGTCAGCACGTCGCGTTCCTCAGTGCGATCGGGGCGGAGGAGCGCATCTCCGCTGCGCGCCACGACCCCGAGTGAGGAGTCCCCTAACGTGCCGTCGGCAAAGGCGTCGACGAGGGCCGGATGCACATAGCTCCCACGGGCCACTGCGGGCGTGTTGCCC
>CAVZSO010000011.1:0-303976 GCA_963777975.1 uncultured Chloroflexia bacterium
AGGATTACTGGGAGTTCCGTGAGCTGATCACGGTCTCGCCGCGTCGTGGCCGCTCCTTCGATGGCTACCTCGAGCTCTTCCACTGGACCGAGCTCATCCAGTCGTCGCCGCTGGCGGTCGAGCGCAGCGTCTACGAGGTCGTCGGCGGTGCCTACCGCAAGAACAACGTGACGACCTGTGAGCTGCGCTTCAACCCCATGAAGCGCAACCGTGGCGGCGAGCAGGACCTCGACCACATCATCAGCGCCGCCATCCGGGGCATGGATCGGGCGATGCTGGAATACCCGGTCACGCCCGGCCTCATCTTCTGCCTCGACCGGGCGTTCCCGTACGCGCTCAACGAGATCATCGTCGAGAAGGCCATCGCCTACCGGGGCCGCGGCGTCGTCGGCATCGACATCGCCGGCCCGGAGAGCCTGACGTTCCGGGCCAGGGACTACCGACGGCTGTTCGACCGCGCCCGGCGCAAGGGCCTCGGCATCACCGTCCATTCGGGCGAGGCTGGCCCCGTCGAGGAGATCGGCGAGGTCGTCGAGCAGCTCGAGCCGTCGCGCATCGGCCACGGGGTCAAGGCGGCCTACGATCCGCGGACGATGGCCATGCTCCGCGAGCGAGGCATCGTCCTCGAGGTCTGCCCGACCAGCAACCTGAACACGCGCGTCGTCTCCGGGTGGGACGAGTTCCGCTGGATCTTCGACACCTTCCGGCGCAACGGCGTTCGATTCACCATCAACACCGACGGCCCGGAGATGCTCAAGACCTACATCCGCGACGAGCTCACGACGCTTGGCCGGCTGGGCATCCTGAGCCATGAGGAGCAGGCCCAATCGGTCGAGTGGGCGCGCCAGGCGTCGTTCGTGGAGGGGGTCAGCGACATGGCGCCGCCGAAGCGTCGACCGCCCGGCCGCTCACAGCTGGAACGCGAGGAAGCCTAGGCCGATCCGCTGGGGCCGAACGGCTCGATGCGGTAGGTGCACGTCCGATCCCCGCTCGCGATGTGTGCCTCCCGGACGACATCGGCGCCGAGCACCTCGCGATAGAGCTCGAGCTCGGAGTCGCACGCCTGCTGATGCCGCGTGGCGACCTCATAGATCGCGCAGTTGGCCTGCCGCATCTGCATGGCCTCCGGTCCAGCCGCATGGCCGTCGGCGAGCGGCGTCCTCTGCCGATCGGTCACCGGCTGGCAGGGCGCCGCCCAGCCTCCGAGCCGCAGTGGCGACGCAATCGCACAGGTAACCCTGCTCGTCCTGGATGATGGCCAACTCGCGCACGCGCTCCTGAAGGGGCATCCGTCGAGTCGGCGGTCGGCGAAGCGGCCCCTGATGAGCGCCGCCTGCCGGCGACGACGCTCGGCGAAGACCGCGTCGACGACCGCCTCGTCGCCGACGACCTGGAGTGCATCGAGCAGGTCCGTCGCCAGGCTGGCGTAGTTGGAGGGCAGGAGCGTCTGCGCGGCGGCGGTCAGGTCGTACCGGTGCCGTGGTCGCCCGACACCGTGGCGCTCGACGTCTCGCGCCACCAGCCCGACGGCAGCCAGCATCCGGAGATGCGCCACCGCCGCGCTCCGACTGATGCCCATCGCGGCTGCCAGGGCGTCGGGCGAGGCAGGTCCGATGCGCCGCAGCGCGATGAGGACGGCCTGCTGCGCGCTGCTCGAGCTCCGGTCGTTGACGGGCGGCAGTGGCTCGGCCGACATGGTCGGCCGAGCGTAGCACCGGCTCGCGGCCTCCGTCGGTCGTCGGCACACCGGCGTCAGCGTTCCGATCCGTCGCGGCACCGGCGGCCATACTTGGCGTCGTGAAGCGAAACCCGTCTCACCGTCCGGCCGTGGCCTGCCGGACCCGATGAGTCGCCTCGAATACGCGCTGGCAAGCCGCGTGCTGCGCCTCTTCGGATGGTTCTTCGCCCGCCTGCCGATGGTGCCCCATCGCGTCGTCCTGGCCAGCCCTCGGATCTCGCGTCTGGAGGGCAACCTGGCCTTCATCCATGCCGAGCTGCGAGCTCGCGACCCCGCGCTGCGACCGGTCGTCCTCCTCGACATGTACGGCTACGGCCTGCGCGCCAAGGCGTCCTATCTGATGCGGACGATCCGGGGCATGTACTACCTGCGCACGTCGCCGCTCGTCGTCGTCGACAACGCCTACCTGCCGGTCCATGTCGCCCCGCATGATCGCGCGACGCGGGTCGTCCAGGTCTGGCACGCGGTGAGCGCGGTCAAGCGCTTCGGCCTGGACACGATGGAACCGCCTGCCGAACCGGAGCGGACATTCCTGCACCGCTACTACGACGACGTCGTCGTCTCCGCCGACGGCGTTCGCGCGACCTACGCGGCGGCGCTCCGAACGCCGCTCGATCGGGTCCTGGCGCTGGGGACGCCGCGTACGGACTTCTTCTTCGACCAGGCGGCGATGGAAGCGGCGCGTCGAGGCCTCCTGACTGCGCATCCGTGCTGGCCGGTCGGCAGGTCGTCCTCCACGCGCCGACGCTGCGCGGTCGAGGCAGCCAGAAGGCGTCTGCTGCGGCGCTCGACCCCGCTCGCCTTCGCGCGCTGCTGCCGCCCGACCACGCGCTCGTGCTCAAGGTCCATCCGAACGTCGATCCGGCGTCGGTGCCCACGGAGGGCTACGACGTCGTCCTCGACCCCCGCGACGACATCAACGGGATGCTCGCGCTGACCGACATCCTGATCACGGACTATTCGTCGGCGATCTTCGAGTTCGCGCTCCTGCGTCGACCGATCGTGCTGCTCACGGGCGACCTGGCCGACTACGCTCGCGATCCGGGCGTCTGTCTCGACTTCGCGACCGAGATGATCGGCACGCAGGTCGGCGACACCGACGCTGCGGCCGCCGCCATCCTCGAGGCTCGGTTCGACCTATCGGGCTACGACGCGTTCATCGAGCGCCACCTGGGCGCCTGCGACGGTCGCGCCAGCGCGCGGTTCGTCGACCGTTTCGCGGCCCAGCTCGCGATCCCGGAGGCCACAGCGAACCTGACCACCGGCGGTTGGCCCGACGCCGCGGCAGCGCGCGCGACGACCCGGCGGCCCGCCCGTCAGACGTCGATCGGCTTGCCGGCCAACGCTGGCCGGACGATGCGATCGATGAAGCGTTCCGAGGCATGGCCGTCGGCGACGTCGAACCAGGTCGACGCGAACCGCCGCACGCGTTCGAGGTCGAACGCGCCGCGGCGCAGGTATGCGACGAGGTCGAGCGTCGTCTCGAAGACCGGCCCCGGCACGCCGGCGCGATAGTCGAAGTAGAAGCCGCGCTCGTCGTCGTAGGTGCTGATGTCTGGCGCGAAGAAGGCCATCGGCCGGTCGAGGAGGGCGAATTCGAAGATGACGCTGGAGTAGTCGGTCACGAGGACGTCGCTGACGAGCATCAGCTCGTTGATCTCCGGGATAGTCGGAGACGTCGATGGCGAAATCGGCGAGGCTGGTGTCGACAGCTCATCTGGGCGCGCACGGCCGGATGCAGGCGCAGGAGGAGCACGTGATCCTCGCGCAGTGAGCGCGCCATGAGCCCCAGGTCGAGGTCTCTGGGGTGGCGAGCCTTGGTCATGCTCTCGCCACGGAAGGTCGGCGCGTAGAGGATCACCCGGCGGTCGGGCGGGATGGCGTAGCGCTCGCGGATGGCGGCCATGAGCGCCTCCCGGCCCTCGGTCCGGATGAGCACGTCCGTGCGCGGGATGCCGAGCGTGGTCACGAACCGCTCGGCCGGCTGTCGGAAGGCGTCCATGTACTGGACCACGGCGGCATGCGAGGCGGCGAGGCAGACGGTGTAGTTGGTGTGCAGCTGGACCAGGTTGGTCATGACCTCGTCGGCGCCGAACGACTTCTCGAGCACGCTGTAGCCGATCTTCTTGATGGCACCGCAGGCGTGCCACGTCTGGACGATGGTGGTGCCCGGCCGAGGCTGGATGACGTAGATCGGCAGGTAGTGGCTGTCGACCACGAAGAGCCGCGAGGTCGCCAGCAGGTAGGCGGCATGGACGCTTCGGACGAAGCCCAGGACGCGACCGCCCCAGCCCGGTCGGGCGTCGTGGATGCAGCGTCACGACCGGCACGTCGAGGCCGCGCCGCTCGATCTCCGCCTGGATCGCGGCCAGGTTGCCGCGGATGGCATGGATGTGGGCCGTGGCCAGGACGACCCGTCGCCGGATAGGCAAGATGCGGGCGAACGCGAAGACCGCGCGGGTGATCCAGATCCGAAGCCGAAGGATGTAGTGGCGCCTCACCCCTCAGAGCTCGCCGCGCTCGTACGCCCCACGGAGTCGCGCCAGATCGGCCGCGTCGACATCGTCGAGGCAGGTCGTCCGACCCGGCCTGGTGGTCGGTCCGATGCGCACGGCGGCCATGAAGTCGTCGACCGTGATGTCCAGGTCGGCGGGCACGACCGGCAGCCCGACGTGGCGGAAGAAGGTGACCAGGCGGCGCCCATCCTCGCCGCGCAGGACGCTGGCCGCGATGGTGCCCACGGCGACCTGCAGGCCGTGCGGTCGGGGGTGCTCGAGGAGCTGGTCGAGGGCGTGGCTGATGAGGTGCTCCGACCCCGAGGCCGGCCTCGACGAGCCCGCCATCTCCATGGCGATGCCGCTCAGGATGAGACCACGGATGAGCTTCTGGCGATAGTCGTCCTGGGCGATGTCGGCGTCGTCCTCGAAGACCGAGAGCGCGGCCGCTTCGGAGGTCAGGCAGGCGAAGTCGTCGAACTCCTCGGCGCGTCGATCGTGCGCCTGGCGCCAGTCGCGCACGGCCGACAGGTTGGAGATGAGGTCACCGAGACCCGACAGCCACGTCCTCACGGGCGCCGACTCGACGACCTCCATGTCGACCACGATGGCGATCGGCATCTGGGCGCCCATCGACTGCTGTCGACCCTCGGCGTCGAGGATGATGGCCACCGGGGAGCAGATGGCGTCGCTCGCCAGCTGTGTGGGCATGGTCACGACCTGCGCCTGCCGCCGCGCGGCGGCCAGCTTGGCCACGTCGACCACGCGACCGCCCCCGACCGCCAGCACGAAGTCCGGCTGGAAGCGGTCGATCGTCTCGACCACCTGCGCGACCGCTGCCTCGCTGTTGGTCGCGATGAGGCAGGCCTCGACGGCGTAGCCGGATCCGCGTGCGTGCGCCTCGATGCGGCCGCCATAGCCGGTCGCCGATCGCTCCCCGCTGTGAACGATGAGCAGGCGATGGCCCGGTTCGACGAGATCCGCCAGCGCGTCGAGGACCGCGTCGCGGGCCGCGCACGACGCGCATCAGGCGCGGGATGCGGACCGAGCGATGCGGCGCGACCGGAACGGTCATGACGCCTCCTGCGGCGTCCAGATCCGCCGTGACCTGGAGCGCCCGCCGGTAGTCGGCGTCGTCGTCGATCTCGGTCCACAGGCGCCGCTGCGTCCACGAAGGGCGCATCGCCAGGTCGGCGGCCGCCGCGTCCATGGCGTCCTCGTAGTAGAGATCGGTCGATCCGCGCAGCCACCAGCCGCCGGGCCGAGGCCATCACCGTGGCCGTCCCGGCGGCATCGAAGCGACAGATGCCGATGTACTCGCCGATGGCCTGCGTCGGATCGAGGAGCTTGCTGATCCTGGCCAGGTGGCCATCGGTCGTCGAGGGTGACCTTCATCTCCTCGTGGCCGAGCGGCTCGTCGCCATCGACGACCAGCCAGTTGCCGCCGTCCAGGTCGGCCACATCGCGCAGGATGGAGGCGTCGAAGGCGATGTCGCAGTTGAGCAGCGCGAAGCCGCCCTCCACGGCGTCGGCCGCGGCCAGGATGGAGACGATGTTGTTGGCCGTCGGCGTAGTCCGGATTCCAGCGCTCGACGAGCGTCATGCCGTCCGGTGGCGCCGCAAGGAACGGGCGGATCCGCTCGGCGGCGTGGCCGGTGACGACGATGACCTCTCGGAAGCCAGCACCCTTGCAGCGCGGCGATGGCCCGGTCGAGCAGCGTCCGGCCATTGACATCGAGGAGGGCCTTGGGCCCGCCGTTGGTGAGCGACGCCAGGCGCTTGCCCAGGCCGGCCGCGAGGATGACCGCAGGGACCAATGGGCGACTCCGGACTGCTGTGAGCTTTCGGGCTGGGTGGTCGGTGACGCGTCGGCAGCCGTGCCGAGCGCACCGGACGCTCCGATGACGTTCGGCTCACGCTGGCATGGGCCGGCTCCGAGAGCGCGGCCGAGCTCAGCGGCGACTGGTCGCCTAGGGTAGCACCGACCCGCTCGAGGGCCGGCCGACGAGAGCTCGCCGAGGCCCGGACGGCCCACGTCGGCGGCGTCCGGACCCATCGGGCGCGCCGCCGGAGGCCGCTGACTGGCGTTCTGGTAGGCTCCGACCACCCGTGGACCTCGACCTCTCCCCCGAGCACCTCCTGCTGCGCCAGACGATCCGTGACTTCGCGGTCAACGAGGTCGAGCCGGTCGTCGAGGAGCACGAACGGGAACGACGATTCCCGACCGACATCGTGGCCATGCTCGGCCCGATGGGGCTGCTTGGCATCCCGTATCCCGAGGACGAGGGCGGCGCCGGCCTCGACACGCTGGCCTACGCCATCGCCGTCGAGGAGCTTTCGCGCGTGTGGGGTTCGCTGGGCATCATCGTCGCCGCCCACACCAGCCTCGGATGCGGGCCGTTGCACCTGGCCGGCACGCCGGAGCAGAAGGAACGCTGGCTGGTGCCGATGGCCCAGGGCCGGGTGCTCGGCGCCTATGGCCTGACCGAGCCGGAGGCCGGCTCCGACTCAGGTGGTACGCGGACCACCGCCCGGCACGAGGATGGCCCCGACGGCGGCTCCTGGGTCATCGATGGCCGGAAGCGCTTCATCACCAACGCCGGCCAGGCGGGCACGTACGTGGTCACGGCGCGAACGGGTAGCCGCGACGACGGCTCGCCGGAGATCAGCGCCTTCATCGTGCCGGCCGACGCGCCAGGCTTCAGCGTCGGACGGCTCGAGGAGAAGATGGGCCTCCACGCCAGCGCGACCGGCGAGCTGCTCTTCGAGGGCTGCCGTGTCCCGGCCGCGCAGATGCTCGGCGAGCAGGGCGACGGCTGGAAGACCTTCCTCAAGATCCTCGATGGCGGGCGCATCTCGATCGGTGCCATGGCCGTCGGTCTGGCCCAGGCCGCGCTCGATGCCTCCGTCGCCTACGCCCGCGAGCGCCAGCAGTTCGGTCGTCCGATCGGCGCCTTCCAGGGCGTCGCCTTCATGATCGCCGACATGGCGACCGAGATCGATGCCGCGCGTGCCATGGTCTGGCGGGCGGCGTGGCTCAAGGACCAGGGCCGCGACTACGGCCTTGCTGCGGCGGAGGCCAAGCTGTTCGCCTCCGAGGTCGCCAACCGGGCGACCAACAACGGTATCCAGGTCCACGGCGGCTACGGCTACGTGGAGGAGTACAAGGTGGAGCGCTTCCTGCGCGACGCGAAGCTGACCGAGATCGGGGAGGGGACGAGCCAGATCCAACGGCTCGTCATCGGCCGCCGGGTGCTCGGCCTCAAGGTTGTGTGATGGCCCTCGATCTGAAGGTGGTGTGATGTCCCTCGACAAGTTCTTCGGCAAAGGTGGCTCGGACAAGGCGCAGGCTCCGGCGGATCCGGAGATCGTCGAACGGCCGGCCGCGCCGACCGGTGAGACCGAGACCGTGCGGAAGCTGGTGGCGGAGCTCAACGCGATGCCACAGGATCGCGCCGTCTGGCTGGCCTCCTTCGCCTACGTGCTGACGCGTGTGGCGGCCGCCGACCTCGACGTCGACCAGCGAGAGACGCTGGAGATGGAGCAGATCGTCCAGCAATGGGGTGGCCTGACCGAGGCACAGGCGGTCCTTGTCGTGACCATCGCCGAAACACAGTCGAGCCTGGTCGGCGGCACGGACGACTACCTCGTCACGCGGCGCTTCCGAGACGTCTCCACCTGGGAGGACCGCACCCAGCTGCTGCACTGCCTGTTCGCTGTCGCATCGGCGGGCGGCGACACCATCTCCGCCCAGGAGAGCCACGAGATCCGCGAGATCTCGGACGAGCTTGGCTTCACGCTGCCAGAGCTCAACGAGGTCCGTCGCCAGTATTCCGACCGCCTGGCCGCCCTGCAGCGCTGACCTTCCGCGAGGCGCGCGCCCGTCGGCTCTCGTTGCCGCCTCAGCCTCGCGTCAGGAGCTGGAGCACCTCGCCAGCGAGCGCGATCGACTCGCTCGTGGGCAGCATGGTGTTGCCGAAGGTGAAGCCCGTGAAGCCCTCCTCCACATAGCCGCTCAGGATCTCCGCAGCGCGTTGCGGGGTGGATGGGGTCAGCGCTGCGCGTCGCTCAGGCGCGATCCGTTCGAGCGCGGCCGCTGGCCTCGCGCTCGTTGGCAACCGGCAGGACGGGCGAGCCGATCGTCTTGACGATCGTCGCCGGGTCCCGTCCGACTGCCTCGCAGTGTTGCTCGAGGACCTCCGTCTTGTGCCGGAGCGACTCGACCGAGCCGGCGAACCAGTGCGTCCAGTCGGCGTGCTCGGCAGCGATCCGGAGGGTGCGCCGCTCGCCGGTGCCGCCGACGATGATCGGTGGCCCGCCGTCCTGGATCGGCCGCGGGCGGTTGAGCGCCCGTTCGATCCGATAGTGCTTGCCGATGAACGTCGGACGCTCCTCCGTGAACATGAGGTGGCAGATCGTCAGCGCCTCGTCCAGGCGGTCCATGCGCTCCTTGATCGGCGGGAAGTCGAAGCCGTAGCCGACGTGCTCCGTCTCGTTCCAGGCCGCTCCGAGTCCGAGGACGGCGCGCCCGCCGCTGATCACATCGATGGTGGTGATGGTCTTCGCGAGGAGCGCGGGATTGCGGTACGTGACGCCCGCCACAAGGGCTCCGAGGCGCACCCGGCTCGTCCTCGCAGCAAGCGCTGCGAGCATCGTCGCGGACTCGAGCATCGGTTCGTCCTCAGGACCGACGCCCGCGATCTGGTAGAAGTGGTCCATCACCGTGACCAGCCCGAACCCGGCGGCCTCGGCCGCTTGGGCGCGCTCGACCACGTGCTCGAAGAGGTGCTCGGGAGCGACGCCTGGGTAGCTGTAGTTCGGCATGTGGAAGCCGAAGAAGGGCTGCTCGATGGATCGGGTCGCGCCGGTGCTCATGACCTCACTCTACCGCCGCTGGCGCGGATAGCGTCGATCGCCGATGGGTCCTCGAGCGCTGAGATGTCGCCCGGGTCAAGGTCGAGATAGGCGGCACGCGCGACACGGCGCATGATCTTGCCGCTGCGCGTCTTGGGCAGTCGTGGGACGACGACGACGCGTTCCGGTTTGAGCGCCTTGCCCATCGACTCGGCGATGCGCGCGGCGATGGCGCTGCGTAGCTCCGGCGAGTCGGTCTGGCCGGGCCGGAGGACGCAGAAGACGACGATGGCCTCGCCCTTGACGTCGTGTGGCACGCCGACGGCAGCCGCCTCGAGCACCGCCGCCACGGCGCATGCCGCTGACTCGACCTCGGCCGGGCCGACGCGCTTGCCCGCCACCTTGAGCGTATCGTCGGATCGGCCCTGGATGAACCAGTGGCCGTCGGGGTCGACGAGCGCCCAGTCGCCGTGCACCCAGATGCCGGGAAACCGCGCCCAATAGGTCTCGACGTAGCGTTGGCGATCCCGCCAGAATCCGCGGGTCATGCCCGGCATCGGCGCCCGGATGGCCAGCTCGCCGACGATCCCACGGACCGCTGACCCGTCTGGTCCCACGACATCGGCCGCGGTGCCGACCGCCGGTCCGGAGAAGCCGCATGGCTTCATGGGCGTCAGCAGGTTGCCGCTCACGATGCCGCCGCTGACCTCGGTCCCGCCGCTGTAGTTGACGATCGGGCAGCGGCCGCGTCCGACCTCGCGGAAGAACCACCACCAGGGCTCGGGGTTCCAGGGCTCTCCCGTCGACCCGAGCACGCGCAACTGCGACAGATCGTGGTCGCGGACGGGCTCGGGGCCGTGCGCCATGAGGGCACGGATGACGGTCGGCGACAGGCCAAGGTGGGTCACCCCATGACGGGCGGCGAGGGACCACAGGCGGTCGGGTCCAGGGAAGTCCGGCGTGCCTTCGTAGAGGACGAGCGAGGCGCCGAGCAGCAATGCGCCGCTGATGGCCCAGGGGCCCATCATCCAGCCCAGATCCGTGAACCAGAAGAGTCGATCACCGGCGCGAAGGTCGAAGTCGTGAGCCAGGTCCTGGGCGGCTTTGATCGGGAAGCCGCCATGGACGTGGACGGCGCCCTTGGGCCGGCCCGTCGTGCCGGACGTGTAGATGATCATGTATGGCGTTTCGGGATCGGTCTCCGGCGCCGCGCGGAACGGCTCCAGGTCGGCGGCGGCGATGGCCTCGTGCCACCAGTGGTCGCGATCGTTGTTCCACGGCACGTCCTCTTGATCGTCTGCAAGGCGCCGAACGACGAGGACCTGCCGCACGGACGGCACCATCGCCACCGCCGCATCTGCAGTCGTCTTGAGCGGCACCAGGGAGCCGCGCCGGTAGAACCCGTCCGCGGTGATGAGGAGCGTCGCCTCGCAATCCGCCAGGCGGGCGGCGATGGCTTCGGCGCCGTAGCCCGAGAAGATCGGCGTGAAGATGGCCTTCAGCTTGCCCAGAGCCAGGACGGCGACCACGGTCTCGACCAGCATCGGCAGCAGGATCCCGACGCGGTCGCCGGCATGCACGCCGTGGGCCCGGAGCATCGACGCCGCCAGGTCCACGGCGTCGCGGAGCTCCAGGTTGCCGAGCGTGCGGACCTCGCCGTCCTCACCCTCCCACACGATCGCGGATCCAACGGGGTCGAGTCGCGCCCGTCGGTCGACCGACGCTGCGGCGTGGTTGAAGGCTCCGCCACCCCACCACGTCGCCCACTCCACGCCGGCGCTGATGTCCATGGTGGTCCGTGGCGAGCGCTGCCAGTCGAGCGAAAGGTCGTCGACGGCGGATGCCCAGAACCAGGCCGGGTCGACGGCGGCCCTGGCCTGCATCGTCTCGAGGTCTGGCTCGCCGGTCGCTGCCAGGAAGTGCGCCAGCCGGGTGTCCAAGGAGGTCGGCAGGATCGGGCCGCCAGGCGACGTCTGGCGCATCGCGGCCGAAGATCGGCCAGCGGTCCGGGAGGCTGCTCACCCCGCCATCGTAGCCACGCTCGGCCCAGCCTGGGCGCCACATGGGGCGATCGGGAGCGGAGCGGGGCTAGGGCTTGGAGACCTCGTAGAAGCGGACGACGAGGCGCATCTTGCCGCCGCTGACACAGGTCTGGAGGGTCAGCGCGGAACGCGACTGCGAGGCGTACGCCCAGCCAACGTCGCCATCCGGCGCGACGACCCTGTAGAAGCTCAGCCGGTAGTAGTGCGTGTGACCGTTGGGGCCGGCGTAGACCGCGAGCATGCCCTTGTGGAGGCGTCCGTTCCGGTAGGCCCGGTAGAGCGGGTAGAACTTGCCGAAGTCGTGGGCCATCAGGTAGACGTTGTTCGCTCCCGCGCAGCCCCAGCGGTAAACCACGTTGCCCGGGCCCTGGGAGCGCGAGCACGGGAACCAGTAGACGGCCTGGTTGATGCCCAGGCTCGGGAACCAGAAGTGGTTCTTCCCCCGGTAGGGCTGCTTGCTGGACTTCGACTTGGAGCCGCCATCGGGCTTCGCCTGAGCGGTCGCCTTGGCCTTCGCGGCAGCCTCGGCCTTGGCCGCGGCCTTGGCCGCGGCTGCCGCAGCGGCGGCATCGAGCGCGCGTTGCGCTTCGCGCTCCGCGCGCCAGTCGGCGCCGGCGATCCGGACGTCGTCGAGACTGACGTCGAGCGGCTCGATGGCGCCGCCCGAGGCCTGGATCGGTCGGGCAGGGATGTCGAAGGTCTGGAGCGCGCCGGGCTGGGCGCCCGGGAGATCCGTTGCGGCACCGGCCGGCTCGTTGGCGGCGACGCTGCCGACGAGCAGGGTCTCGGCGACGATGAGCCACGCCAGGCCGGCAGCCAGGCGCATCGGGAGGCGGCGGGCGGGTCGCTTGTCCATGGGCCAAGGCTCGTGGCGCGAGCTCGCCGGGTCGCTGGCCCGGTGGTCAGGTGGGCATGGGACGGTCGGGCTGGCTCCGTCGTCAGGGCGTCGTAGGACCCGACCGTCAAGCGCTCATGGATGGCCGTTGCCGTCCGGGGCGCGGGGCACCGGTCTGGTGCGGTCAGGGGGTGAAGCCGACCGGGACCGATGGGTCCCTCGAGACCCCGGACCCGGTGCCGAGACGCCTCACTCGAACGACACGTGGCCCGCGATCGAGACGCGAAGTGGTGTCAGGGAGCGACACGACTGGGTTGCGGGGTACGGTCCTTGTCGACGCCCGTGGGGATGCCCCCGTCGCCGGCGACCGACGCGAGACCGTGCTCGAGGGCCGCCTTGAGCTCCAGCGTCCAGCCGTCGCCGAATGCGCGATAGGGGCTGACGTCGATCCGCGAGACGGGCCCGCCGGCCCGCGCCGAGACGGCCTCGAAGGCCGCCTGGCAGGCATCGACGAGCTGCTCTTCATCGGCCCAGCGCACGTTGTTGCGGAAATGGAAGAGATAGACATCTCGCGAGGTCGGATCGGGCGGGAAGGAGACGACGACGTGGACGGCGTTGTCGGCCAGCGACGCGTCGCCGCAGCCCGGATCGCCACTCGTCCGCTCGTGGACGGCGATGCCGTTGAGCGCCCACGCCTCGAAGATCTCGGTGTAGCCACCGGGCGTCGGCAGGGGCGGCGAGCCGACGACCGACCCGCAGCCGGCGAGGAGAGCGACCGCGCCCGTCACGCCCGCGAGCAGGCGGACCACGCGGGGGAGGGCCATGGCCCAAGCCTAGCCCGAATCCCCCATCAGGATGGCCCGACTGGGTCATGGGCAGGAGCGAGCGGGCCGGTATGGTGGACGCCCCGATGAGCCGGCTACCGCTGCCCGGCGGGGGCGGAGGAGCGACGTGGATCTCGGGCTCTTCGTAGTGGGGGAAGCGGCCAAGCGTGGTCTGGTGCCCCGACTCCCGGGTGGCCGGGAACTGATGGCCGATGCGGGCACTTGGCTGGCGACCGAGGCCCACGACATGGTCCGATCGGTGCGCGTGGACCAGGCCGGTGGGGGCGCCGCCTCGCTCTTCGCCGATGTCCACCCGGCGGCCTTCCCGATGCGCCTGCACGCGACGGCCGACGGTGCGGTGGATGCCATGGCCGTGACGTCGGCCGTCGGGCCCGGCTACCACACCTACCTGGCTCAGCTCGTGCGGAGGCTCGGCACGGCCATGGACATCGACTGGACGACCCCGGACGGCAGCGCCGGGGCGACCGGGATGACGCGTTTCGTGGCCAGCAGTGACCGCTCGACGATCGAGCGCGAGATGCTGATCTGGCTTCAGGCGGCGCTGAAGGGCATCTGGCAGGCGCGCGGCCGCGGCGAGTGCGGCCTCCAGCTGTCGCTGTCGATGCGGACGCAGTTCAGCTTCGATGGTGCCCTGGCCACCCCGCTCGGCGCCCGTGACGACGCCTGGCTCGCGCGGGCCCTCGAGCGGCCGGAGGTGGCCATCGACGTGTGGCCATGGTGGTCCGACGCGGTGGATGCCCGATCACTCCTGGGTCGGGCGCTGTGCCTGATGTGGACAGAGATCCGCTGGCGACCGCCGGCGCCTGGCGAGCAGGAGGTGATGGACGAGGTCCTCGAGCTCCTGCGCCGCGCCTACGTGCTCGATCCGTCGCTCGACTACCCCTGGCCGGAATGGGCCGAGCTGATGGGATACCGCGGCATCGAGAACGCGCTGATGGCGACGGTGCGTGACCGCACCGTCGGCGCTGACCGACCACCCATCGGCTACCGCCGCCGGCCGGTGACGATCCGCCACGAGGGCTGGTCGCTGACCGTGCCCGGCTCGTTCGGCGAGCGGTGGACCTCCGAGGAGTGGTGGGGCGGGGAGTCGAAGCGCACCATCACGCTCGCAGCCGCTTCGACCGAGACGACAGACGGGCCGATGCCGCCCGATGCCTTCCTGGCGAGGGTCGCCGCGGACCTCGGCGAGCACACGATCACCCACCGTGACGGGCAGGTCATCGGTCGGGCGAGGATCACGACCGATGCGAGCTCTGGCGTCGAAGTCGGCGTCGTCGAGGGTTTCTCGGCCGTCGTCGGTAGCGGAGCCGCGATCCGCATCGTGTTCGACGACCCGTCCGACTGGGAGTGGGCCACCGACATGTGGCGCTCGCTCAGCTACGGGTGAGCCGGGCGGTACATACGACTGACACCGCCCGCCGTCCGCGTCACGGATCGGCCTGTCAGCGCTGAGCTCGCTTCTTGGCCTCGCGCAGGCGGGCCAGGGTGTCCGGTTCGGCACTCGACGAGGTGGGCGGCCCCGCTGAGGTCGGCTGCTTCGGCTGATCGGGCGCCGGAGCAGGTGCGGGCAGCTTCGCGCTCGGTCGCTCGCGTGCGGCTGTCGGCGCTGTCATCGGTTCCGTCGGTGGGGGAGCGTCGGGGGCAGGCGTCGCCGGCCTGACCAGCGCGGCACGCGATCGCGATCCCGCAGCGCGCTCCTTGGCCGCCAGCATCCCGCCGACGGCCTCGGGTCGGGCGGCGCGCCCACGACCGAGCACCCGTGCGCCGAACCAGGCACGGCCGGCGGCCACCTCGCGGCGCGAGATCGAGACGCGTCGGATGGCGACGTCGATGGGGAAGAGGAGCAGGGCGAGGACGAGCAACAGCGGCCAGAGGTCGGTGGCGAAGGCGGTCGAGCGCAGGTCGTGTGTCCAGACCTCGGCGGCCGTCTCGACGGCGCGCCCGCCGGTCGCGGAGCGCAGGGTCGTGAGGAGTGGCTCATTGACGCCCAGCAGGCGGTACTCGGCGGGGGCGGGGGCGACGAGACCCAGCGTGCGCCCGAGATCGGCCACGCCGGCGCGCTTCTGGAGCACGCGCAGGGCATAGGCGCCGGGCTTGAGCGTGCCCATCTGCGCCTCGTAGACGCCCGGTGCGACCTGCTCGAGCGAGACGACCTGTTGCCCGAGCTCGGGGTCGACGACGGTCACCGCCGTCTCGTAGAAGTCACGCGGCGTGCCGTCGCTCTCGACCGACGTCACGCGCAGCCGCGAGGCATCGCCCTCGGTCACGAACTCGGCTTCGATGCCACCGGTCTCTTCGCCCGGGAACGTCCAGCGCACGAGCTGGCTGAAGAAGCGGTCGAAGCCCTGCCAGCCGACCCAGCCCTTGGCCCAGCGTCCGGTCGCGTCCGAGGTCCAGGCCACCGAGCGACCCAGCCCGTATTGCCATTGCGCCAGGAGCGGGTCGTCGCGGCCGGTGACCAGGATGGTCTCTGCCGCTGGCTTGGCCGTCGTGCCGTTGTAGCCGAGAAGGCGCGGCAGGCCTGCTTCCAGGCCGGCAAGGATGGGCGATGATCCGGTCTGGACCGGGAAGAACGACTCCTCGACGATCTGCTGGCCGGAGACCTGCTGCGTCTCCTTGAGGAAGATGTCGGGGATGCTGGCCGGGTTGGCGGCCGGGTAGTACCGGCCGCCGCCCTGCTCGGCGAGTTGCTTGAGGATGTCCGCGGAGCCGCCGCCGGCCCCGACGGTCGAGAGCGTGATGCCGGCTGCTTTCATGCGCGCGATGAGCGCCGTGTAGTCGCCGCTGCGTGACCAGCCGTCGGTCAGGAGCACGATGTGGCGACGGGTAGCGCTCGTCTTCTCGAGCGATGCCACCGCCTCGGAGAGCCCGGCGAAGATGTTGGTCTGGCCCTCGGCCTTGATGCCGGCGATCTGCGACTCCACGTCGCCGACCGTGCCCAGCGGCGCTGTGCGGATAGCCCAGTGGGCGTTCTCGTTGAAGGCCACGACCCCGAACTCGTCGCGCGGCGTGAGGGCGGCCACGGCGCGCAGGATGGCCTCCTTGCCGATGTCGACCTTGGGCACGCCCTGGATGGCCACGCCGAGGTCGCGATTGGCGACATTGCAGTGGCAGGCGTCCATCGAGCCGGACTTGTCGATGACCACGACCAGGGCGACGTCCGGCTGTTTCTCGCGATCGCGGACGTCCATCTCGACCGGCAGCGCCTCCTCGAGCGGCGTCTGCTTGTAGCCGCCGGCGCCATAGGAGCGCGGCCCACCGATCATGACCAGGCCCCGCCCCAGGTCGCGGGTGAAGGCCTGCATCGCCTTCATCTGGTTCTCGCTCAGGCGGGTGCGCGGGGTATCGACGAGGACGACCGAGTCGAAGGCAGCCAGCCCGGTCAGGGAGTCCGGCGCCGCCTCCGGGACGACCGTGGTGACGTCCTGGCGCTCGCGCTCGAGGGCCGTCACGAGGTTGCCCGCCACGTCCTCGTCGCCGGCCACGACCAGGATGCGCGGATCGCCCTTGACGATGGTGTCCGAGTCGGCGCGGTCGTTCTGGCCGAATGTGTCGCGCCCCGCCTCGACCAGCGCGCGGAAGGTGTGGAAGCCGGCCTCCGTCGCCTTGGTTCGGAAGCTGACGGTGTTCGTGCCGGCCTCGAGCGCGACCTGCTGCGAGCCGATCTGCTCGCCGTCGCCGAAGAGCCGCACCGTGGCCGGCTGGGCCACGGTCGAAGTGATGGTGACCGTGGCCTCGATCTCCTCGCCGACGCGTGCCGTCGACGGCGTATGGAGCCGCTCGACGATGACCTCATCGGCCGTCAGCTGGCCGACGGCATGGGTCTCGACCTGCACGCCGCGCGCCGCGGCCAGCGCCGCCTCCGACGTGCCGTGGCCGGTCGTGTCGTTGCCATCGCTGACGAGCACGATGCGTTTCTGCGTCTCATCGGGGAAGAGCGCGGATGCCAGGCGCAGCGCGCCACCGATGTCGGTCGAGCCCTTGACGGGCACCGAGGCCAGGGCGGCCATCTCCTTGAGATCGTCAGGCAGCTGCTCGACGAGCGCATCGCCTCCGAAGGCCACGATGCCGGCCAGGTCGCCGTCCTTCTTGACTTCGATCGCCTGCCGCACGAAGTCGACCGCCGCGGCTCGGCCGGCGGTGCCGACGGAGTCGGAGAGATCGACGACGAAGACGGTGGTCAGCTTGTCGACCGGCCAGACCCATTGCAGCCCGGCCAGGGCGAAGACGATGAGGGCGAGCAGGAGGATGCGGATCCCGAGCGCCAGGCGCCGACGCCCGAGGCCCAGGTGGTGTCGGGCGGCTCGGCTGAGCAGGAGCGTCAGTGCCACGGCCGGGACCAGCAGGAGCAGGAGCTGCGGCGCGGTGAAGCCGAAGGGCAGGCTCATCGGGTGCTCCGCCGTCGCATCGGGCGTCGACGGCCGAGGCTGATGATCCACTCGCGGATGCGCCGCGCTCCGTCGCGCTCGTAGACGAGCCACTCCACGAGCAGGAGACCCAAGGCGGCGAGGGCGACGGGGATCCACCATTCGTCGCGTGCCGTGCCCGGCGTGCCGTCGTCGACCGGGGCGCCGCCGACCGCGGTCAGCCGTGCACCGTCGCCGGGCGCGATGGTCGACTCCTGGAGGTCGAAGAGGTCGACAGCGAAGCGGACGGGCCCGACCGCCGCCGAGGCGCCGGACCCGGAGGGACTCGGCGTCGGGCTCAGGGTGGGGCTCGCGGCCGCGCTGCCAGCGGGCGCCGGCGCCGCAGGGATCGGCTCGGCGGCGTAGGCACCCAGCGCGCTCGTGCCCACGAACGTGACGCTGGCGCTGGATGACGTCGCCGGCTCGACCTCGGTGACCGTCCCGTCCGGCGACGTGACCCGCATGCCGACGCTCCCCGGTGGCAGGAGCAGCTCGACGGGCGCGCCGGGCTCGACCGGCTCGAAGGTGCTGGCGTCACGTCCGAGCAGCTCGCCCGAGAGGTTGGCGACGAGGATCGGCCAGGCGACCTGGAGCGGCAGGTCACTCTGGCGGAGGTCGAACGCCAGCACCGCGGTAGGCAGGCCGTCGCGCGCGCCGGCATACAGCAGGGGCGCCTGGCCGACGCCTGGGATCACGCTGCGCGCCCACGTCGGCAGCTCCATGCGCTGGGCCTTGGCGACATGGGCACGGGTCAGGTCGACGTCGTGCAGCAGCGGCTCGTCGGGCGCCGGGCGGCCGATGCCAGGCTGCTGAAGCGTGCCGGCGACCGTGCCCAGCTCGCTCGTCCGCGGGGGTGCGATGGCCAGGATCGGCTTGGCCGGCAGGCTCGTCGGCAGGAAGCCGTCGAAGACGATGAGGTCGAACTTGTCGAGCCCGGTCGTGCTCGCGTAGTCCTCGCCCGTCGCGCCATAGAGCTCGACGTTGGGCAGCAACGACAGGGCGTTCTGGAGGTAGACGTTGCCGGGGCCGACCAGCAGGATGCGCTGCAGCCGATCGCTCGGCACGATGGCCCAGGCGGCATCGTCGGCCGCCAGCTGATCGGCCAGTCCGGTCGGCGCGGCGCCGTCGTCGGTGGTGTCGGAGGCCGTCAGCCGAGCCTCGACCACGGCCGTCCCCGCCGGCAGCTCGTCGATGATGACCTGCGTCTGGGTCAACGGGTCGAGGTAGACGTCTCGGGCGGTGAACGGGACGCCATCGGCGAGCACCTGGATCCGCCGCTCGACGCGCTGGGCATCGAGGTTGGCGACGCTCACGAACAGGCTGCGCTTGACGCCGCCGGCGCCCGTCTGGACCGCCAGGGCCGAGATCGCCTGATTGTGCCGCTCCCGCCCGACCGGCAGGACGCGGATGGGGGCCTTGCGTGTGGAGAGCCGGCGCACGGCCGCCAGCGTCGTCGGTCACGACCAGGATCTGCGCGCCTCGGGCACGCGACGCGAGGGCATCGGCCAGGCGCAACGCCTCGGTCATGTCGCCGCTGCCGTTGGACAGCTCGATGCCATCGATGAGGGCCGTCGCGCGCCCGCGATCGCTGACCTCGTTGGCGACCACGCGGGCCGTCTCGCCGGCAGCCACGATGCTCACTCGCCCGTCCGAGGGCAGCTCAGCGAGCGCTTCCGATGCCGCCCGCTTGGCCGCGGTCAGCCGATCCGGGAAGACGTCCGTGGCGCCCATGCTGGCCGACGCGTCCACGACCAGCACCAGGTCGCTGGCCAGGCCCGCGGGCCGCTCCAGGAAGGGGCGCGCCGCCGCCAGGACGAGGATCAGGACGAGCAGGAGCTGGAGCAGCAGGAGCAACGATCGCCGTAGACGCTGCCACGGTGCGTTGGCCTCCACGTCGCGCACCAGCTGCTGCCAGAGGAACGTGCTGCTGACCGTCCGCTCATCGCGCCGCAGCCGCAGCATGTAGAACGCGACGATGAGCGGGATGAAGGCCAGGCCGGCGATGGCCAGTGGCGCCAGGAAGGGCATCGTCTCGCCTGGCGTCAGGCGACCACGCCGCGGCGGCGCAGCTCGGCGAAGACGAGGTCGGCCAGCGGCAGCGTCGAGGGCACCGTCACGAACGACGCCCGTCGCTTCGTCGCCGTCGCGTCCAGTCGCTGCCTGCCAGGCACCCAGGCGCGCGCGGTAGGCATCGATGGTCGACAGATCCGCCGTGATGTCCACGCCCGACGCGCTCTCGACGTCGACCAGCCGCAGATCTCCCTCGAGCGGGGGGTCCAGCTCGTCCGGGCTCAGGACCTGGAGGATGGCCACCTCGCAGCGCGTGCCGGCGAGCTCGGAGATGGCGCGCTCGGCGTTGGCGTCGAAGCAGTCGCTGATGAGGATGAGCGGGCCTCGCTGGGTCAGCTGCGCGGCGTAGTGGCGAGCGCAGGCGGCCAGGTCCGTCGTGCCGGCCGCCGGCTGGATCGGCGACAGGTCGGCCAGGACCTGGAAGATGCGGTTGGTCCCGCGTACGGCCGGGTAGCGGCGCGCCACGCGGCCCTGGAGGACGGCCAGGCTGATGCGGTCATATGAGGCGAGCCCGACATAGGCCAGGGCTGCGGCGGCTCGTTTCGCGAAGAGGAGCTTGTCCGGCGAGCCCGTGCCCATCGAGCCCGAGGCGTCGAGCAGGATATGGACGGTCACGTCCTCTTCCTCGATGAAGAGCTTGATGAAGAGCTTCTCGAGACGGGCGTAGATGTTCCAGTCGAGCGAGCGCAGGTCGTCGCCCAGCGAGTAGTCGCGATAGTCGGCGAACTCGACCGAGACGCCGCGCTTGGCGCTCCGGCGGACGCCCTTCATGCCGCCTCGCACGGCCTTGCGCGTGACGAGCATCAAGCGTTCGAGCTGGCGCAGGAACGCTTCGTCGAAGACGGTCGGGTCGACCGCTGAGGGCAGCAGGTCGTGGCGGGTCGCCGGCTCGGCAGCCGGCTCCGTTCGCGGGTCGGTCATCGGGGCCTGCCCGTCGCCGTCAGTCGACGGTCGGCGGGGCGACGGCGTCCAGGACGGCGCGGATGATGGCGTCGGGCGTGATGCCCTCCGCCTCGCCCTCGAAGTTGCGGATGACCCGATGTCGGAGGGCCGGCAAGGCCACATCGCGGATGTCATCGATGGCCACGTTGAAGCGTCCGTCCATGAGGGCATGGATCTTGCCGGCCACCACGAGCGCCTGGGCGCCGCGCGGCGAACCACCGTAGCGGACGTACTCGCGGACGAGGCCGGGTGCGCGGTCGTTGTCGGGATGCGTGGCCGACAGCAGGCTGACGGCATAGGCCGTCACGTGCGGCGCGATGGGCACACTGCGGGCGAGCCGCTGCATGGCCACGATCTCGGCACCCGTCGCCACGTGCTGGACGGTCACCTGCTCGTCGCCCGTCGTGCGATCCATGATCGCGCACCAGGTCCTCCTCGGCCGGGAAGGGGACCCAGAGCTTGAACAGGAAGCGGTCGAGCTGCGCCTCCGGCAGGGGATAGGTGCCTTCCATCTCGAGCGGGTTCTGGGTCGCCAGGACGAAGAACGGCGGATCGAGCTTGTAGCGCTGGCGCGCGACCGAGACCTGCTGCTCCTGCATCGCCTCGAGGAGGGCCGACTGGGTCTTGGGCGTGGCACGGTTGATCTCGTCGGCCAGCACGAGGTTGGCGAAGATCGGTCCCGGCTGGAAGCGGAACTGCCGGCCGCCATCCTCCTCGACCAGGATGTTGGTGCCCACGATGTCGGCAGGCATCAGGTCGGGCGTGAACTGGATGCGGTTGAAGGCGCAGTCGATGACCTCGGCCATGGTGCGCACGAGCATCGTCTTGCCGAGCCCCGGCACGCCCTCCAGCAGCGCGTGGCCGTTGGCGAGCATGCAGATCAGGGTCTGCCGGACGAGGGCATCCTGACCGACGATGACCCGACCGACCTCGCGCTCGATGACCCGGCTCCGCTCGGCGAAGTCGGTCGTGCTGAGGGTGATGGTCGGCGCGGCGGTCGGAGCGGCGGGGTCGGTCATCGGTCGTCTCCCATGGTCGATCAGGGGTTGAGGGACGAGAAGTAGTCGCGCACGTAGTCCTTGACGCCGAGCGGC
This sequence comes from uncultured Chloroflexia bacterium, assembly GCA_963777975.1. GTDB lineage: Bacteria > Chloroflexota > Limnocylindria > Limnocylindrales > CSP1-4 > CSP1-4. The sequence goes on from CAVZSO010000011.1 coordinate 21,322, forward strand.
ACGACGCTGCGATCGAGGCTCGTGATGGCGAAGTCATAGAAGTCCTGGTAGACGTCCGTGTACGGCACGAAGGCATCGCTGGGCACGCCCTGGCCGGTGCCCTGGCCCTGCTGCGTCTGCCCGTCGCCGCCGGAACCTGCGACGTAGGACGGGTCACCGGGACGACCGAGTCGATCGAAGTCGGCGAAGATCTTGTCCAGGTCGCCCGTGCCGAACTGCTTGTTGCCGCTCGTCGGACCCCGGAACTGGCCGTTCGAACCCGTGCCGCTGCCGAGGAAGCGGGCGCTCGAGCCGCCTCCACCCAGGCTGCCCTGACCCTGGCCCTGACCCTGGCCCTGGCCTTGACCCTGACCCTGACCTTGACCCTGGCCCTGACCTTGACCCTGGCCTTGACCTTGACCTTGACCCTGACCCTGGCCCTGACCTTGACCCTGGCCCTGGCCCTGACCTTGCCCAGCGCCTGGACTCTGCCCGGGCTGGCCTTGACCTTGACCTTGCCCGACGCCCGGGCTCTGCCCGGGCTGACCCTGGCCCTGGCCTTGCCCCTGGCCGGTGCCCGGGCTCTGGCCAGGTTGCTGAGGCCTGGCCCGTGCCCTGCCCGGCGGCGCCCGCGATGGTGCGTCGAGCGTCCTGGAGATCGTTCGCTGTGCGGGCAAGATCGCGCTGGAGCTCCACGTCGCGGCCCGCCCGGTCCAGCTGCTCACCGAGCTGCCGGAGCGCGTCCTGCGCGCCGACAGCGTCGCCCCGTGCGAGCGCCTGCGCCGCGTCGCGCACCGCACCCTGAGCGCTGGCCCCGGCCTGGCGAGCGACACCCTCGAGGGCTGCCAGCTCTGCCGCGAGGCGCTCCCGCTCGGCGGGCGTCAGCTCGTCGGCGCGATCGGCGAGTCGATCGGCGTCCTTGGCGCCCTGCTGCGGGGATCCGTCGGGATTGCTGTCGCTGCCCGGACTGCAGCCGGCTGACGCTGCGCGCGAGCGAGGCGAGGGCCGCCGCACGCTGCTCGTTGCTCGGATCGAGGCGTGCCCGGAGCGCATCCTCGAGGGATCCGAGCCTGGCCAGCTGCGCTTCGAGATCCTCCGGCCGCTCTCGCAGCTCGCGGCTGATTCGCCGCAGCTCCTCGGCGATGTCGGCGCGCGGATCATCGGCGGTCCGACCCTCGCTCAGCCGATCTGCTGTCTGCTCGAGGCGCTCCGCCTGCCGCTCGGCGGCTTCCCGTTGGCGCTCGCGTTGGGCCAGCGTGTCCGTCTGGGGATTGGGCAGCACGAGGGCCGGGATCAGCACCAACGCGAGGATGGCGGCCACCCGCGCCGGGCGACGCGGCAGTCGTGGCGGAAAGGCATGACGGTCGGCCGCGCGAAGGCTGCCCAGGGCGTCGCGACGCTGGAGCCTGACGAAGTCGGCGTAGGTCGCCGTCTCGCGCGCGAGCTCCGCATCGGCCGCCGGGTCCATGGTGCGACCCGCGCCGTCGGGCGCATCCCCCGTTTCCATCGTCATCGTCAGCTCGGGCGACCGCAGCGCGATCTCGAGCGCGGACGAGAGCCGGTCGCGGAGACCCTGCTCGCCGTCGAGGGCCAGCGCCGTCTCGGCGACCGTCGGTCGCACGCGCACGGCATCGATGAGCAGGGCGACGACGCCGACGACCGGGATCGCCAGCGCCGCACTCCATGCCCATCCGAGCGGCACCAGCCGTCCGGCAACGGCGAGGACGAGCTCCAGCGCCACGACGAGTGCCGCCAGCCAGGTCGCGTCGCGGACGATCCGGCGCAACCAGAGACGGCGTCGGAAGGGTGCCAGGCCGGAGCGGATGGCGACCAGCGCCGGATCGAGCGTCATGGCGCTGGCTTCGGGGTCCGTCGCCATCGGGGCCGGCGCGAACCCCGACGGCTGGGCATCACGAGGCGCGACGAGACGAGCGTCAGCACCACTGCCAGGATCAGGAAGGCGGCAGCGGACTGTGGCCAGAACGTGTCTCGCGGGAAGCCCGTCAGGGTCTGCGAGGGCCCGACGTCGAAGGCCGGTTTGCCGGCGATGACGCATCTGGCGTTCGGCGGGCACGCGCCGTCGGGCACGAAGCCCGCGATGGCCACCGCGTTGGCCGCCCCGACCTGGAGGGCGGCTGACGCATCGTCGACCACGACGCCGGGCATGGGGACCGGCTCGGGCATCGGCTTCAGGCACTGATCGGACGGACAGTCGATGCTGCCGGAGCTGCCGAAGTAGGGCTTGCCCGTGACCGCGCTCATGACCAGGCAGGCATCGGAGGAACCGGAAACGGCGGTCACGCAGACGAGGTCCATGTCGGCCACGAAGGGGTTCAGCCAGAGCAGCTGCTGAGCCGGGCGACCGGTGGCGGCGCCGGTGCCCGGGATGAAGCCGCCGGGGGCACTGACGCCCGACGTCGCATAGAGGAAGTACCAGACGACCCAGGTCCCCGCCGTCAGGGCGAGGATGGTCAGATAGGTCAAGACCGTCGCGACCTGCGTGCGCTTGACGAGCGCCGAGATGAACAACCCGATGGCGCCGAAGCCGACTGCGAAGCAGACCAGCAGCAGGTAGCCGCGCAGGAGATCGTCGGGCCCGACGCCGCCGAACAGGAAGACGACGGCGGCCATCGGGAGCGAGGCGAAGATGAGCAGGAAGACGTAGGCCAGGGCCGCCCCGAGCTTGCCGAGGACGAGCCCGAGGCTGCTGAGCGGGGTGGTGACCAACAGGTCCAGGGTCTGCTTCTCGCGCTCGAGCGAGATGGCTCCCGTCGTGAAGGCCGGCGCGAGGACCGCCACGAGCACCGTCTCGACCAGCAGCAGCCCGGTGAACAGGGCCTGGCCGATCTGCGCCGCCAGCGCGACCGGCGCGACGCCGAAGCCCGTGAAGAACGACTGGCTGGCCGCGGCGTCCTTCTGGAACTCGTATATCCCCCACGAGAAGATCGCCAGCAAGATGAGGTAGAGCGTCAGGACGGCGAAGGCGCGACGCCCACGCATGCGGCCCCGCAGCTCCTTGGTGCCGACGGCGACGATCCCGATACCGAGGCGCTGGAAGGCATCGCCGAGGCGACGCAGCGGGTTGCGGTGCTGCGTCGTGGCGATCATCGGTCGCTCCCGCTGGCGGCGGCGTCGGTTTCGCCGGCTTCTCGCGACGTGACCTGCAGGAAGAGCTCCTCGAGGTCCGACGCCGCACGACTGAAGACGACCACGCGGTGGCCGGCAGCGATGACCCGGGCCAGCAGTGCCGCGCTCGCGTCGTCGTCGCCCTTGAAGGCGATCTCCAGCCAGCCATCGTCGAGCTGCTCGACGCCGACGACGAGGCCGTCGCCGCGGAAGAACTCAGCGGCGGCAAGGCGCGCGGCGTCGTCACCGAGGACGCGAACCTTGAGCACGGCCCCCGCCCGCAGCCGTGCCTCGATGTCGGCCACGCGCCCCGATGCCAGGACGCGTCCGTGGTCGATGATGGTCACGCTCGTGCACAGCTCCTCGAGCTCGGGCAGGATGTGACTGCTGATGACGATGGTCTTGCCCAGCGCGCGCAGCTCGCGCAGCAGCTCGCGGAGCTCGACCCGCGCCCGCGGATCGAGACCCGACGCCGGCTCGTCGAGGAGCAGGACACTCGGATCGTGGACGAGCGTATGCGCCAGGCAGAGGCGCTGCTGCATGCCGCGGCTGAGCGCTTGCACGGATGCGTCGCGCTTGTCGGCCAGGTCGACCAGCTCCAGCAGATCGCCGATCATCTGCCGCCGACGCGTCGCCGGCAGGCCGTAGCAGCGAGCGAAGAAGTCCAGGTACTCCCAGACCTTCATGTCGTCGTAGACACCGAAGGCGTCGGGCATGTAGCCGATGACGCGACGGACCGCGTCGGGATCCCTGATGACGTCGACGCCCGCGATCTCGGCCTGGCCGGAGGTCGGCGCCAGCACCGTGGCCAGCATCTTGAGCGTCGTCGTCTTGCCCGCGCCGTTGGGTCCCACGAGGCCGTGGATCTCGCCGGGCGCGACCTCCAGGTCGACGCCGGCAACGGCCAGCGTCCCGTCGTAGCGCTTGACCAAGCCCTCGGTCCGGACGGCGAAGGTCACGGCAGGCTCCCCTCGAGCTGGGTCGCGAGCGAGAAGTAGGTGCTCCCGTTGTTCGGCACCACGCGGCTGACGAAACGCGCCAGGAGGTGGCCGGCCGAGTCGACGTACCGCTCGGGCTCGGCGATCGAGACGGCCGTGCCCGGGCTCATGTGGGCGAACTCCATCCAGCGACCGCTCGTCCGGTCGAAGAGCTGGATCTCGGGCATCCCATCGAGCGGAGCCGCGCCGCCGGCCTCGCCGACAGGGTCGTCCTGGTCCGGCTGCTGGTCGTCGGGCAGCGGGCTGGTCGACGCGCCGGCCTGACCGGACACGAAGCCAGGATCGCCCGGCGTCATGGACAGCGACAGTCGGGTCGGGACGAACGCGCCATCGAAGGGGATGGGCGCGAAGTCGACGACCATCGAGCCGCGGCTGAGCGAGAAGGCGTTGCCCTGGTCGAATCCCTCGGCGGCGTCGGTCGTCACGACGGTGTGGCTGATGAGCTCATCTGGAAAGGTCGTCTTGCCGCCGACATCGATCCCCAGCGGCAGGACGTAGACGGCGTCACCGACGTGGGTGGCTCCTTCGTCGCCGATGTCGACGGCCAGCGGCGAGCCGCCCGGCCGCCAGCCCACGAGGGCCGGCGCCTGGCCGGTGGCGGCCCCGACGAGGGTCGAGAAGCGACCGTTGAACTGCGTCAACTGGTCGATGACGGCGCGACGGGTGGTGATCGTCCGGTCGCGATCGGTGGTGCCGCCGGTGTAGGCGCCGAATATCCGATCGCTGATACCGGCGCCGAACGCCTGGCCGCTGCCGAGCGCAAGGCTGACCTTGGCCGAAGCGCCTGGGGCGAGGTCGCCCAGCTTCGCGAGGCTGCCGCCGTAGACCAGCGCGGCGTCCTCGACCGTCTCATCCGACGCGTTGGTGACGGTGCCATCGAGGCGTCCTTCGCGCAGCTTCAGGACGGCCTCGACCTTGGGCACCGGCAACGCGGCCTCCGCGCGGAAGCCACGCAGGCTGCCGAAGCCGACGGCGTAGCCACGTACCACGGCCGGATCACCGAGCAGGATGTCGAGCGGCGCCCCGCCGACACCCTGCTGCTGGATGCTGATGGGGTTGGAGAGCAGGGCGCCACCACCGACGCGGACGTCGAACGTCCGGCGTGATGGCGAGAAGACGCCGACGTAGACCTGTCCGAGCCCGGACTCGGCCCCGGCCGCGCCGCGCACGATGGCGATGGTGTTGACGATCGTGTCGCTGCCCTTCAGGGCACGGCCGAGCCCGAAGGCGCCGACCGAGAAGATGACGATGAGGACCGGCATCGTGACCCATGCCCATTCGCGACGGTCGAGTCGTCGCAGGACCAGGTAGTTGATGGGGCCGACGAGGACGATGTAGGCGACGAGCAGCCCGGCCAGCTGCTCCAACGGTGGCAGGCCGACCGCCGGCAGGTTGTTGAGAGCGCCGACGATGCCACTGTCGTCGGGCAGGGCGAGGGGGTTGACGACCGCCGATGCGGCGAGCGGCATCGCTCGCCGCCAGAGGGCCTGAGCGGCCGGCGTACCGGCGATGCCGTCGGCCGTGGGATCGATGCCGATGATCATCGCCCGGCCCTGGCCCACGGTTCGCTCGGCGGCGATGACGCTGTCGCCCGCGCGACCGATGACGGAGCCTTCGATGAGCGTGCCGCCCAGCGCGGGAACGTCGTGCGTCAGATCCGAGCTGCCGCTGATCAGCGTGTCGACCTCCTGCGGCGTGGCGTCGACGGTGCCCGTCGGGCGGTACGGCAGAAGGTCATCTGGCAGGCTGCCGAGCGTCGTAGCGCCCGTCGAGCCGCCCAGGATGACCAGCCGGCCGCCAAGGCCCAGCCAGGTGCGCAGCGCGGACAGCTGCTCCGGCTGGAGCTTGGCGGTGTCGACGTCCTGCCAGACCAGGCGGTCGATGGCGGACCACGCCTCGACGCGAGCGGGCAGGTCCTCCGGTGCCAGGGATACGATCGCCGGCGCCGCGACCCGGGGATCCGCCAACGCGCTGGTCAGGGCGGCTACGAGCGGGCCGGGCTCTTCGGCCACGACACCGATGACCGATTGATACTGATCGTGAGCCGTGATCGGCACGTTGGCCTTGGCGATCGATCGCCCGTCGGATACGAGCGTGACGCCGAGGTCGCGCCCGAAGATGGAAGGCTGGGCGTAGAGCACGTAGCGCTTGCGTGAGCCGGTCGGCAGGTCGACCAGGGCGGCGTAGGATGAGGAGGCGGCCTGATCGCTGGCGAGGCGAAGCTCGCCGCTGATGGCCGGTCCATCGTTGGCCACGTCGACCTCGATGGCTGACCAGGCTCCGACCCGGACATTGCCGCCCGCCAGCGAGCGCGCGGTCATGGTCACGTCGGCGGCGAAGGTCACAGGCGCCAGCCAGGCGAGGGCGATGAGCGCGGCGACGAGGGGGACGAGACGACGCATCGGGCCTCAGTCTGCGGGGCTATGTCCAGTCGGGTCCTCGGCTAGACGTCGGACCCAGGGTCAAAGTTGCGTCACCCGGCGGCAGCGGCTGATGACGCCGAGCGGAGGACTGGCCATCGGCCGCTGCCGGCGCTGGAGGACCATGGGCATCGCGTCGCAAACGCGGCTACCATTGGCCGCCCGTGCCCACGCTGCGACCCTTCCGCGCCCTGCGCTATGACCCGGCCGCCGTCGGCGACCTGGCCGACGTCATCAGCCCTCCGTATGACGTCATCTCTCCAGAGCTCCAGGCTCGCCTGGTCGGTCGTCACCCGCGCAACTCCGTCCGGCTCGACCTGCCGCCCTCGCAGCCAGGAGATGGCCCGGACGACCGTTACCGGCGGGCGGCCGCGGCCTTCGTCTCCTGGCGGACCGACGGCACCCTGCGCAAGGACCTGAGGCCGTCGCTCTACGCCTACGAGCTAGCCTACCGCCCGCCGGGCGCCACGACGGAACGGCTGCAGCGCGGCTTCTTCGCCCGGCTCACGCTCGAAGCGCTCGGACTGGCCAGCGGCGTCCTGGCGCATGAGCGGACGCTCGGCGGCCCGAAGGCCGATCGACTGGCGCTGCTGAGCGCCACTGGCGCCAACTTCAGCCCGGTCGTCGGGCTCTACCGCTCGCCGCTTGGCGAGAGTGGCGAGATCCTCGAGACGATCACCGCCACCCAGCCCGACGAGTCCGTCGTCGACGACGACGACGTCCGTCATCGGGTCTGGGTCGTGCCGGCCGGAGCGCGTGGCGATGGAGGTCCGGCCGATCGACTCATCGCCCTGGCCGAGGTCGGGCCGATCGTCATCGCCGACGGCCATCATCGCTATGCCACGGCCCTCGAGTATCGCGACGGGCGCGGCGCCCGCCGAGCCTGCACGGAAGATCCGCCCTACGAGACCATCTTCATCCTGCTCTTCGACCTCGCTGCCACCGAGCTGACCATCCTGCCGACCCATCGGGTGGTCGACGGCGTCCCGACCGGTGAGACGTTGATGAGCAGGCTGTCCGCGCTGTTCGAGGTCGAGCGCCTGGCGTCGAGGGACGATCTGACAGGCGCGTTCTTGCCGGCCGCGCGAACGACCGAGGCGGACACCGCGGGGACGCGTATCGGCGTCTGGTCAGCTGGGCTGGCAGCCGTGCTCCGGCCCCGCCCCGGCGCGCTCGACGCGCTCCTCGACCGCCAGGCCACGCCGGCCACCCGAACCCTCGGTGTGACCGTCCTCGAGGCCGCCATGTTCGCGATCTACGGGCTCGATCAGGCCGCCCTCGCGCGCGGTGAGCGTGTGCGCTACGTGAAGGGCGCGGTCGAAGCCGTCGATGCCGCAGGCCCGTCGGGCACGGCGTTCCTGCTCGATCCGACGCCGGCCGAGGAGGTCGTCCGTGTCGCGCAGGCCGGCGAGCTGATGCCCCAGAAGTCGACCTATTTCAGCCCCAAGCCGGTGACCGGCCTGCTCTTCGCTCCGGGAGAATGGTGAACCAGATGGACCGAGACCTCGAAGCCCCCATCGAGCTGGCGCGCCGACCAGCCGAGCGACCGGTCGGCACCCGCCCCGTCCGCAAGGACGAGATCGACCTGCTCGAACGCGGCATCCACATCGAGTCGTGGCTGCCGGAACGGCGAACCAGGCGCAAGCCGTTGCTGCTCGTCCACGGGGAGCTGGCCGGGTCCTGGGTCTGGCACCGCTATCAGGAGTTCTTCGCGCAGCGCGGCTGGGAGGCGCACGCGGTCAATCTGCGTGGCCACTACTGGTCCGATACCGCCGACTACGAGACGCTCGACTTCGCGACCTACGTCGGTGACGTCACGGCGGCGGCGCAGCGGCTCGGCGGCGACGTGGTCCTCATCGGACACGGCTACGGCGCACTGGCCGCGCTGAAGACCGCCGAGATGCCGTTGGCCAGCGGCCTGGTGCTCATCAGCCCCGCCCTGCCGGCCGCGTTGCGGGTCCCGGCCAAGCCCCACCAGCTGCGCGCCGTGCCTGAGATCTACCGCCGCGATCAGGTCGGCTGGGCGGGTCTACCCGAGGCGATCCGCCGACGCAACCCCGACCTCAACGTGGCCGACGTGCTCCGCATCCAGCACATGATGGGTGCCGAGTCGGGGCTCGCCCGCCGCGATGTCATCTCCGGGGTGGCGGTCGATCGCGGCCGCCTCGCGGAGGAGCTGCCGACGCTGGTCATCGGTGGCGGGCTCGACCACGAGTTCCCTGAGCCGGAGTCGGAGCGCCTGGCGGAGTGGCTGGGCGCGGAATACCAGCCCTATGGCGCCCACTCGCACTACGGCCTCGTCATCGGGGAGGACGCCTTCGAGCAGGTCGCCGCCGCCATCCGCGGGTTCCTCGACGCCCATCGCCTGTAGCTCCGAACTCGCCCGTGGAGGGATGTCCGGGGTCGCCCGAGCGCGACGCCATGCTAGACTCTCGTGCCCACGGGCCGCACCGCCCGTGCTGCTCGCCGCATTCGTCTAGAGGCCCAGGACACCGCCCTCTCAAGGCGGAGATCATCGGTTCGAATCCGATATGCGGTACCAGCTGAACATCCCTGACGCCCCCGGACCGCGCCCCGGGGGCGTCTTCATGTCTAGACTGCGGGCCATGCGTTCCACGGCCGAGGCACGGCAGCGGCTGGTCATCCTGGCCGAGGGCGAGTTCGGCGAGATCGGCTCCAAGACCGCGATGGGCGTCATCCGCTATGGACGCGACGTCATCGTCGCCGTCCTCGACTCGACCCGCGCCGGCGGCAACGTGCGCGACGTGATGGGCGACGGCTACGACATCCCCATCGTCGGCTCGCTGACCGAGGCGTTGCCGGGTCGACCGACGGCCCTCTTGCTCGGCACGGCTCCACCAGGCGGCAAGCTGCCGCCGAGCTGGCGAGCCATCGTCGAGGAGGCCATCGAGGTCGGACTCGACATCCGCTCTGGGCTGCATACGCTGCTCGGCGACGACCCCGGGCTGGCCGCCGCGGCGGCCGCCGCCGATGTCGAGATCGTCGACTATCGGCGGCCTCCCGCGCGCGAGGAGGTCAGCACCGGACGAGCGCATCTGCCGGGCAAGCGAGTCATCCTGACCGTGGGCACCGACTGCGCGCTGGGCAAGATGAGCGTCTCCCTCGAGCTGCGCAAGGCGGCCCTCGAGGCCGGCCTCGCGGCGGTCTTCGTGCCCACCGGACAGACGGGCATGATGATCGAGGGCTGGGGCGTGGCCGTCGACCGGGTCATCAGCGACTTCCTGGATGGGACATGCGAATGGCTGGTCGAGCAGGCCGAAATCGATGGGCGACTGGATCTTCGTCGAGGGCCAGGGCTCGATCGACCATCCCGCCTACAGCGCCGTCACGCTTGGCCTCATCCATGGCTGCGCGCCGCACGCGATGGTCCTCGTCCATCAGCCTGGGCGGACGCACCACCACGGCTGGGAGAAGACCCGCTACACGCTGCGCCCGATGCACGAGCTGATCCCCCTGCACGAGCAGCTGGCCGGCCTCATGGCGCCGTCTGTCGTGGCGGCCGTGGCCCTCAACACATCGCTCCTCGACGAAGGCGCCGCGCGACGCGAGATCGCGCGCACGGCCGACGAGCTCGGCCTGCCGTGCGACGACCCTTACCGTTTCGGTGGCGAGCGCCTGCTCGACGCGTTGCGCGAGCGATTGGCGTGAGCGGCCGGCCCAGGGGTGCGCGGCCGTGAGGATCGCGACCGAGGTCCTCGCCCTCCCGCTCCGGGACCCCTTTCGGATCGCACGGACGTCGCCTGATCGTGATGCCACGACCGTGATCGGGACCCTGACTGACGCCGACGGGTCGACGGGCATCGGCGAGGGCTACCCGGATCCGTTCTATGGCGAGACGCCGGCGACGGTCGAGGCCGTCGTGCCCGTGCTGGTCGAAGCCGTCGACGGGCTGGGAGCCATGCCGAACCAGCTTGACCTCGCGCGTGGCTGGCTGCTCGATGCCTCGGCGGCGATGGATGAGCGCATCGCCCACAACGGTGCCGCCAAATGTCTGGTCGATCTCGCCCTCCACGACCTGGCCGGCCAGCGGCTTGGCCTGGCGTTGCCGGAGCTCCTCGGCACGCCCCGCGAGTTGCCGCCGACCGACTTCAGCCTCGGCATCGACGAGCCCGCCGTCGTCGCTCGGCGCGCCGCTCGAGCGGCGCACTTCCCGGCGCTCAAGATCAAGCTCGGTGGCTCAGCCGATCTCGAAACGCTCGAGGCCGTGCGCGAGGTCTACGCCGGCCCGCTCCGGGTCGATGCCAACACCGGCTGGACACCCGAGGTCGCCGCCATCCTGTTGCCTCATTGCGTTCGTATGGGGGTCGAGCTCATCGAGCAGCCCTTCAAGGCCGGGCGGCACGATCAGCTGCGGTGGCTGCAGGAGCGCTCGTCGCTGCCTATCGTGGCCGACGAGAGCGCGGTCGTGGAGGCCGACCTCATCGGTCTGGTGGGGGTCGTCCAGGGCGTCAACGTCAAGCTCGCCAAGGTCGGTGGCGTCGGTCCGGCGCTGCGCATGATCCGGCACGCGCGGGAGCTCGGGTTTCGGATCTTCCTTGGCTGCATGGAGGAGACGGGACTGGGCATCGCCGCGTCGGCGTCGCTGGCGGGACTGGCCGACTGGGTCGACCTCGATGGCAACCTGCTCCTGGCCGCGGATCCCTTCACGGGTCTGGAGCTCGGTGCGGACTGTCGCTGGCGGCTGCCGACGGCACCTGGCATCGGCGTCCGTCGTGTCGCCGGGAGCGTCCTGGTCGGGGATGTGACCGAGGCTTAGGCCCGTCCCGATCGACGCCGACGGTGGTGCCGTCTCTCGGGTGACGGGTCCAGTGGGCCATCGGCGCCATGTGGACAACTTCGTGGACAAGATGGTGGACAGATGGCCTCCCATCTGACGGCAACCCGCGGTACCATGGCGAAGCACTCATCACGGGGCTGGACGGAACCCCGGGGCCGAGGCTCGAAGCCGTTCAAGGGTGGCGACCGAACGCCGTGGGGGGCACCAGCAGCGCTCGACCCGTGCCTGCACGTGCCCGCGAACGGGAATGGAGGGAGCGGCTGTCGATGGAAGCGCGCCACGGGTACGAGCACGTCGCCCCGGTCACCGATGGACCAGGGACCCAGGCGCCCGCCGTCGAAGCGTTCGTCCGGTTCTGCTACCACCGACGGCGGGTCGGCTGGCCGGAGCTGTACGACGAGATGTGCGCCGTTGCGGCTCGCAGCGTGTTCCGAGGCTGGGGCTTCAGCGAGCTTGCCGACCAGGGCATCCGATTCACGCTCTCCGATCTGCCTGGCCTGGCGGCGGTCGCGGCCGAGGTCAGCCGTGACGAGCGAGAGCGGGCGCGTCGGTTGCGCACGTCGGCCAAGACGGTCGACCTCGGGACGGCGGTCTGCGACGTCCTCGGCGAGGACGCCGATGCGCCGATCAGGCTGGAGTCGGTCGCCGTCGCTGCGGACGAGGTCGCGGTCGCCCTCGACTGAGTCGGGCAGCCGGTCCGTGAGCCGGGCCGCTAGTCCCTGATCCGGCGACGCGCCATCTCGCCCTCGATCTGGCGTTCCGCTTCGACGTAGCGGTCGATCTCATCGCGGACCTGGTTCGCCTCGGGCGTATAGAGATGAACCTGCTGCTGGAGGATGTACGAGAGCCGGCGGCTCGTCATCCGCGCATGGTCGAGGTTCTTCATGAGGACCAGCGGGTCCATCGCCGCGAGGTCGTCCGGGTGGTACATCTGGCGCATACGGCCCGAGTATAGGACGCGGTGCCCGTGCCCTGGACGGGCCTTCGGCCGACGGAACCACGGATCAGCAGCGGCCTAGACCGCGCGCAGGCGAGCCTCCGATGGCCAGGTCCAGTCGATCGGCAACGACGCCCCCGCCAGCGCGCGGCGGCGACCCTGGTCGGTCGGTGACATGACCAGGAGTCGGTCGGTCTTGGTCGTCCGGCCCGCCTCCGTGCCCCAGATCTTGGTCATCTTTCGCTGGGCGGCGATGTCGTCGAGCGCGATGCCCGCCAGTCGGTAACCCTCGGGCGCTGCGGCCCGTTCCCAGACCGTCTCGGCCAGCCCGATGCCACCGTGCATCGCCCGCCCACGGTCGAGCTCGACGTCGCCGATGACCATGACCACGACCGCGTCGTCGGTCAGCGCGTCGCGCAGGTCGGCCAGGGTCTGACGCATGAAGACGAGGTAGGCGTCGAGGTGATGCGCATCGTCGAGGCTTCGATCGACCGCCTCGGGATCGATGCCCATGAACCACAGGCGGAGCCAGTTGTAGTAGCCGTACTTGACGACCCGCAGATAGGGTGGGCTGGTGACTACCAGTCGAGCTCGGTCGGGCAGGGCTCGCTGCCGCAGGGCATGACGCGCTCGCGTACCGGCGTCGCGTGCGTCGCCCAGCAGCGCGATGCCCCGCTGGGCCGGCAGGCCCTGGCGGAGGAGCCGACGGAGCTTGGCGTCGAGGCAGGCGAAGGCGTCGCGCTCAGCCGCCACGAAACCCGTCCGGGCCACGAAGTCGCGGACGTAGCGCGGCGCCATGCTGAAGGTGTTCGGCATGATGTCGGAGAGGTAGGTCGGACTTCGCCCGTGCAGGATGCCGATCATCGCGCCGATCAGGAACCGATCGGTCGGATCGTCGGCATGGAGCGTGGCGCGCAGGAAGAGGACCTGGGCGAGGGTGCGCGGATGGAAGGCCAGGGCGACCTCCGTCGGCATCGGCGCCGACTCCGGCATGCCACCGGCGCCCGGCACCGGGACATCGGCCGAGCCGACACGCGCGATGGCCATGGCAGCGAGCTGCGTCCAGCGTGCCTCTGTCAGTGAGTACTCGACGCGGAGCAGGTTCATGCGCGTCGTCAGGGCCGGCCGTGACGGCGGGTCGAGCTTGGCAGCGGTCAGCAGGTGCGCCATCGGATTGAGGTCGTTGCCGACGCCCACGCGGCCCTCGGCACAGGCCTGGAGGGGCGTCGTCCCGCGGCCGCTGAAGGGGTCGAAGACGACATCGCCTGGCCGGCTATAGCGCGCGATGAAGGCATGCGCCAACGCTGCCGGGAACATCGCGAGGTAGCTGCACATCGGGTGGAACGCATGGCCCCAGAGGCGCTGCTGCACCTTCCACTCCGGCTCGATATCGAGGCGCGGCAGCGTCGGAAGGAGGCCGGCCTCGAGCTGGCCGGGGGAGATCCGTTGCGGGGCGGCCACGGGCGGGCGAGTGACCTCGTGCTAGCTGCGCGACGATGAGCTGACGGCGAAAGGGCGGCGAGGATAGCACGCCCGTTCGAGCGCTCGTCAAGGACCGGCCGCCTGGACTGCATCGCCGCCTGCACGCGGAGGCGCCCTTTCACGGCAGGCGAGCGCTCGGCGTTGCGACTCGAGCAGGACCTTGTTCCGGATCGATACCTCAGCGGCTGCGCGGAGTCACCGCTGACGGTCCTTGACGCCGAGCGGTGACCGCGATGTGTTCCAGAGCCGACGATAGACCTCGGGACGGCCACCGGTAGACTTGCGACCCGTCCCCGTAGCTCAGTGGACAGAGCAGCCGCCTTCTAAGCGGAAGGTCGCAGGTTCGAATCCTGCCGGGGGCGCCACCCTACCAACGACGTTTCGGGGTGTGCGTGGCTGCCGGGGTAGACTTGGCGGTCCCACCCCACACGACTGGAGCCCAACATGATGCGACCACTCATCCGACTTCTGGGGCTGGCCTTCCTGGCCGGCCTGATCATCCCGCCCATCGCCGCGCTGGTGACCAAGTACCGGCTCGGCGACCAAGGACGTGGGGCGTTCCTGCCAGAGGCCAACGACCTCGATACGGCGCTCATCTTCGACGGCGGCGAATACACCAGCACGGCGCCATCGTTCACCGGGGGTGAGCTGCTGACCTGGTACGGCGGCGGCCGACTGGATCTGCGCGGCGCGACCCTTGCTGCCGATGGCGCCGATCTGCGGGTCAGGGCCATCTTCGGGGGCGTCCAGATCATCGTGCCGACGACCTGGCGGATCGAGTCCGAGTCGACCTCCATCCTCGGTGGCGTCGCGGACCAGACCGACGCCCCGGAAGATCCTGCCGCTCCGGTGCTCCGGATCAACACGATGGCCGTCTTCGGCGGCGTCGCCATCTCCAACGATGATGGTGAGCCGATGTTCGACGGCAAGATCGGCGACGTCATCCGCAACGCGACCGACGCCGCCCGTGAGGCCGTCGACGAGGCTACGGCAGAGGCCAAGACGGCGACGTCAGAGGCGATGGAGGCCGCGACCGCGGACCAGGCCAGCTGAACGACGGAGCCGGCGCGCCTGCTGGGGACCCGTCGGTGGCGCCGTTCCGTGGGCAGCGCGTCGTCCTGCGCCCGCTGGTCGAGGGCGACCGCGCCGAGATCGGGCGCATCCTCGACGATCCGACCGTCGCGCGCTGGTGGGGCCCGGGCGACGTCGCCCTCCGCCTCGCGGAGTGGTTCGACGATGACGACGAGACCGAGCGCTTCGCGATCGAGCTCGATGGGCGCGTCGTGGGCACGGTCCAGTTCCACGAGGAGAACGAGCCCGACTACCGGCACGCCGGACTCGACATCTTCCTCGACGCTCCGCATCAGGGACAGGGCATCGGTGTCGACGCCCTGCGGACCCTGGCGCGCTACCTCGTCGACGTTCGAGGCCATCACCGCCTGACCATCGATCCTTCCGCTGCCAACGAGCACGCCATCCGGGCCTACGCTCGCGTCGGCTTCCGACCGGTCGGCGTCATGCGCCAATACGAGCGCGGCTCCGACGGCACGTTCCATGACGGCCTGCTGATGGATCTGCTGGCTGACGAGCTGACCTAGGCGACGGCCGCACGACGCCAGTCAGGATCCCGTGCGGCCGGCTTTGACGATCCCTCGAGAGCCGTCCAAGTTCGCGATGTCGCCGTGCGGTGGAACCATCGGGGGTCCGGGGCAGTCGGACGAAAGTACGGCTTGGACCGCTCCCCTCGTGAGCCCACCATGCACCACGTGAGTCGGGCGGACTACACCGCTCCCGCACAGTCAGCAACGCGAGGACGATCGAACCAATGGCCTCAATGGCGATCCAGGACATCGGGCCGATGCTCACCGCATCGGAGGTTGCCGATCTGCTGCACCTCCACGTCAACACCGTGAAGCGTCTCGGCGACCGTGGCGAGCTGCCCTTCTACCGCGTCTGCAAGCGCGGTGATCGTCGGTTCCGCTACGACGACGTCCTGGCCTTCCTGCAGCGGAACAAGTAGCCCGACTCGACCGGGCCCCGCAGCCCTGGCCTCAGATACCCGGGCTCGCACGCCCGTTGCCCAACTGAACACCGTCCACGTCAACGCCGCCGGATCCCTCCTCCCGGCGGCGTTGTCGTTGCGCTGCCGCACCCTTGATCGCAACCGAAGCGCACCCTTCGCGATCCGCGGTGCCTCCGGAAACAGGATCCACCCCGACCTAGCGTCTGCCTGACGCGGCCCGCTCCTCCCGGGCCGCAGCGAGGAGGCGCACCGATGAACGCTGGCGACACCGCCTGGCTGCTCATGGCGACGGCCCTGGTCATGGTCATGCTGCCCGGCCTGGCCCTCTTCTATGGCGGCCTCGTCCGTCGCAAGAACGTGCTCTCGACGATCATGCACAGCTTCTTCGGGCTGGCCATCGTGAGCGTCGTCTGGGTGGTCATCGGCTTCACGCTCGCCTTCGGGCCGGATGTCGGAGATCGCGGGCTCATCGGCAACCTGGACTTCGTCCTCTTCCAGAACGTCGGGCTCGACCCCAACCCCGACTACGCGGCATCGATCCCCTTCGTCCTCTTCGCCTCGTTCCAGATGATGTTCGCGGCCATCACGCCGGCGCTCATCACGGGTGCCTTCGCCGAGCGTAAGCGCTTCGCGGCGTTCGTCGCCTTCACCGTGCTGTGGTCGATCCTCGTCTATGCCCCGCTGGCGCACTGGGTCTGGGCGCCGGGCGGCTGGCTGCGGGAGCTCGGGGCCCTCGACTACGCCGGTGGCACCGTCGTCCACATCAGCTCCGGCGTCTCGGCCTTCGTCGTCGCCCTGCTCATCGGCCGCCGCGTCGGCCACGGCCACGAGGGCATGGAGCCCCACGACGTGCCCATGACCGTCCTTGGTGCCGGACTCCTGTGGTTCGGCTGGTTCGGCTTCAACGCCGGATCCGCTCTGGCCGCCACCGGACAGGCGGCCAATGCGCTCTTCGTGACCAACACCGCGGCGGCCGCGGCGACCCTGACCTGGGTCTTCGCGAGCTGGCTGCACAAGCGCAAGGTGAGCGTGGTCGGTGCTGCGGCCGGCGCGGTCGCCGGCCTGGTCGCCATCACGCCCGCGTCGGGTTATGTGACGGCGGGCGGCGCGGTCGCCATCGGCCTCGTGGCCGGCGGGCTGTGCTACAGCGCGACGCTGCTGCGCGAGCGGGTCAGGATCGACGATGCCCTCGACGTCTTCGCCGTCCATGGCGTCGGTGGCACATGGGGCGCGCTGGCGACGGGCATCTTCGCGGTCGCCGCCATCGGCGGCGCGTCGGGCCTCATCGAGGGCAACCCGCAGCAGGTCGTCATCCAGCTCGTCGCGGTCCTGGCCACCTATGCCTTCGCCGCCACAGCCACCTTCGCCATCGTCAAGGTCATCGACGTCGTCGTCGGGCTGCGCGTCTCGGCCGCAGACGAAGCGCTCGGCCTCGATGTCACGACCCACGGCGAAGTCGCCTACGGCACCGGCACCTGAGGCCGGGGGACAGATGGCATGGCCAGCGACGAGGCCGGGCGCCGACGACCCCGTCGCAACGAGCCGCCGCTCTACGATGCCCGCTTCGAGCACGACGCCTGCGGTGTCGGCTTCGTCGCCGACGCTGGCGGCGATGCCCGCGACCAGGTCCTCCCGCTCGCCCTGAAGGGTCTGGGCGCACTCGGCCACCGAGGCGCCTTCGGGGCCGACGGTGCGTCCTCGGACGGCGCTGGCATCCTCCTGCCGCTGGAGCCATCGGTCGTCGGGCTGTTGACGGGCGGAGCGGGAGCAACAGGTGCCGCTCGTCCCGGCGTCTGCTCGTTGTTCCTGCCCCGTCGCCGGGCCGAGGCCGGCATGGCACGCGACGCCGTCCGAGCCGCACTGGAGACCGAAGGGCTCCTGTCCGCAGCCTGGCGACCGGTGCCCTTCGATTCGGGCGTGCTCGGGCCACAGGCAGCGGCGGCCCGACCGATCGTCGAGCAGGTCCTCGTGCCTCGACCTCGGGGCATGAGCCAGGTCGCGTTCGAGCGCGCCCTGGTCCGCGCACGACGGCGGATGGAGCTCGTCGCCCGGTCGAACGGCCTCGACGGCTTCGCCGTCGCGTCGGCGTCAGCTCGGACGATCGTCTACAAGGGCCTCGTCGTGGGCGCTCGGTTGGCCGAGCTGTACCCGGACCTGGCTGAGCCGCTGTCCGTCAGCCATGCCGTCTTCCACCAGCGCTACGCCACCAACACGATGCCCACCTGGCCGCTGGCCCAGCCATTCCGGCTCCTGGCCCACAACGGCGAGATCAACACCGTGCGCGGCAATCGCGAACAGGTCCGAGGCCGGGCCGCTGACACCGCCCGATCCGACAGCGCGCTGCGCCTGCAAGCCGCCGGGCCCCTGCTCTCGCCGGGCGTCTCCGACTCCGCATCGCTCGACGAGGCCGTCGAGCTGCTCGTCCAGACGGGTTGGACCCTCGAGGCGGCGCTCCGGGCGCTGATGCCCGACGTGCCAGGCTTCCGACGTGGACCGAGCGGCAGCGGTGATCCGAACGCCGATGACGGGGGCCATCTCCTCGCACCCTGGGATGGCCCGGCGGCCATCGTCTTCAGCGATGGCCTGCGGGTCGGCGCCATCCTCGATCGCAACGGACTCCGGCCGCTGGCCTACGCCATCAGCGATCGTCGGCTCGTCGTCGGGGCCTCCGAGGCGGGTGCTTTCGATCTGCCCGCAGCGAGCACCGTCCGGCGTGGGCGTCTGGGCCCCGGCGAGATGCTCGTCGTCGAGCCGACCGCCGGACTGATCCATCTGCCAGGCCAGGTCGAAGCCCCACAGCTCGCCGGTCGCGTGCTCCGAGGGCCCCGCTCGAAGGCGAGCCGGCCGTTCGTGGATCGGACCGTGGCCCGACCGGGCACGACCCCGATGGGCGCGGACCGTCGGTTCCTGGCCGGGCTCGACGCCGAGCGGTTCCGGCTCGACATCCGAACGATGGTCATCGAAGGCCATGAGCCACTCTGGAGCATGGGTGATGACACGCCGACGCCGGCGCTGGCCCGAACCGACCGACCGGTCACCGACCACCTTCGCCAGGCCTTCGCACAGGTCACCAACCCGCCCATCGACTCCGAACGCGAACGCGCGGTCGTCGACTGCCGGGTCGAGCTCGGGCCCCGCGGATCGATCTTCGCCGGCCCCGGTGGCTCCGCCCGTACCGGGACGCTGCGGCTGGACCGGCCCTTCGTGGCCGACCTCGGCGGGCTGCTGCAGGCCGCACCGATGCGTACGCTCCGCCTGGATGCGACCTGGGCCGGCGCCGCTGGCGATCCGGGTCTGGAGGCCGCGCTCGAGCGCCTGGCGGCTCGAGCCCTGGCATCCGCCCGGCGCGGCATCGGCCTGCTCGTCATCTCCGACGCGACCTTCACCACCGACCGGCTACCCATCCCGTCCGTGCTGGCGGTCGGCGCCGTCCACGCGGCGCTGACCGCGGCCGGGCTGCGAGGTCGCTGCGATCTCCTGGTCGATGCTGCCGACATCCTGGACGTCCATGCCGCGGCGATGGCGATCGCGGCCGGCGCGGGCGCCGTGCACCCACGCCTGGCCATCGAGCTTGCCGGCGAGCTGGCCGGTTCGCGCGGCGTCGAGGGGCTGAGTGCCGACGTGGCTGTCGCGCGGCTCATCGACGCATTCGAGGCCGGTCTGCGCAAGACGCTCGCCCGGATGGGCATCTCGACGGTCGCCTCGTACGTGGGAGGCGTCCAGTTCGAGACGCTCGAGCTGTCCGAGGCCGTCGTCGCGCGCTGCTTCCCGGCGGCTGCGGCTTGGCCGGGCGGCTTGGGCTTCGACGACCTCGCGGCGCGTCAGCTTCGCCGCGCAGCCGCAGCCCGCCTCATGGCGCCCGAGACGCCGCCTGGACGACTCATCGACCCAGGCCGAGCGCGCTTCCGAGCCGACGGCGAGCTGCATCGGTACGCGCCGGTGACCGTCCAGATGCTGCAGGGCATCGCCGCCGACGACGACGGAGACGGGCCGGGGCACGATCCGCGGCCAGGTCGGGATCCGCGGCCGCTGCGCCGGCTGGACGAGGGCGACGCCTCGGTCGTGCGCGACGCCTTCGTCTATCGCCGTCGCCGGCGGATCCCCATGGTCGAGGTCGAGCCCGTACGGGCCATCACCGCTCGCTTCGTTGCCGCCGCCATGAGCGTCGGCGCGCTCTCGCCCGAGGCCCACCAGGCGGTGACGATCGGCATGCAACGCGTCGGCGGTGCCGCGAACACCGGCGAGGGTGGAGAGGATCCGGCCTGGTACTCGCCTGGGCTGGACGGAGAGCGCCGCGACGCGAGGATCAAGCAGGTCGCCTCGGCACGCTTCGGCGTGACCACCGCCTATCTCGTTCGCGCGGAGCAGCTCGAGATCAAGATCGCCCAGGGCTCGAAACCCGGCGAAGGCGGCCATCTGCCCGGCCGCAAGGCGACCGCCTACATCGCGGCCCTGCGCCGAGGCCAGGCCGGCATGGCCTACATCAGCCCGCCGCCGCACCACGACATCTACTCCATCGAGGACCTGGCACAGCTCATCGCCGACCTTCGCGCGGTCAACCCGACCGCCCGTATCGGCGTCAAGCTCGTCGCCTCCCGGGGCATCGGCACCATCGCCGCAGGCGTCGTCAAGTCGGGCGCGAACTACGTGCACGTGGCCGGTCATGCGGGCGGCACCGGCGCCTCGCCGCTCAGCTCCATCAAGCACGCCGGCGTGCCATGGGAGCTCGGCCTGGCCGAGGTCCACCAGGTCTTGCTGCGCGCCGGCCTGCGCGATCGCGCGGTGCTGCGCACGGACGGCGGCCTGCGCACCGGCCGCGACATCGTGATCGCCGCTCTCCTTGGCGCCGAGGAGTACGCGCTGGGCACCGCCGTCCTCGTCGCGCTCGGCTGCGACATGGCTCGCCAGTGCCACCTCGACACCTGTCCGACCGGCATCGCCACCCAGCGCGAGGACCTGCGCGCCAAGTTCGCCGGTACCCCGGAGCAGGTCGAGCGGTTCGTGATCGCCCTGGCCGAAGACGTGCGTCACGAGCTGGCCGGGATCGGCGCCCGATCGCTGGGCGAGATCGTCGGCCAAGCCACGGACATCTTGAAACCGGCCCCGGGACGCCTGCCCATCGATGTGGCCGCCTTGCTTCGCGCGCCACGTTGGTCCGCGAGCGCGGAGCGGCGCGCCAACCCGAGCGCAGCCACAGCAGCAACGCGCGGTCGTGCCGGCTTCGACCGTCGAGCTGGACCTGCTCCGCTCGCCCGACCGGCTTCGGCCGGGCTCCACGGTCTCGGTCGCCCTGACGACGGCCGACCGGGCCTTTGGTGCCGCATTGGCGGGTGCCCATGCACGGCACGAGGTCGGCGGTCCCTTGCACCTCGCGGCCCGCGGCGCCGCAGGCCAGAGCTTCGGGGCCTTCCTGACCGCCGGCCTGACGCTCGAGCTCGAGGGCGTGGCCAATGACTACGTGGCCAAGGGCCTCTCGGGCGGCGTGGTCATCGTTCGTCCGGAGCCCGACTTGGCGGGCATCGCGGCCAGCCAATCGATCGCCGGCAACACCTGCCTATACGGCGCTACTGGTGGCCGGCTGCACCTCGTCGGTCGTGCAGGCATGCGCTTCGCGGTCCGGAACAGCGGCGCCGAGGCGGTGGTCGAGGGCGTCGGGCCGCACGGCTGCGAGTACATGACGGGCGGCGTGGTCGTGGTGCTGGGCCCGATCGGGCCGAACTTCGGGGCCGGCATGACCGGCGGACGCGCCTACCTCCTCGATCCGCGCGGGCATCACGCCTCGCGGGTCGATGATCGCTCGGTGAGCGCCACGCGGCTCGCCGACGCGGTCCAGGGCCGCGACGATGCGCACCTCATCGCGGCCGAGCTGCGACGCCTCCTGGTCGCCCATGCGGCCGTCGGATCAGCGCTCGCCGAAACGCTCCTTGCGGCTGGTGAACCGGCGCCGGCGGACATCTGGATCGTCGAACCGGTCGGGGCCGCGGCAACCGCATCGCAACCTTCCCGCATCCCGGTCGGCGCTGACACGGACGTGGGCGCGCGCGTAGCGTGAGACTCGGACGATTGCCCCCTGCGCGCCGTTAGGCGCCGAAACTTGCGAGGACCCAGCTATGGACACCACGGAGCCGATCTACCGCACGGGATATCGCAGCCGCGCCGGGATCGGTGGCCCGGTCACCTGCGAAGCCTGCGGCTGCCGCCTGGAGGCCTTGCCGCGTGGTGGCTATGCGCACTTCGGGGCGATGGGTGGGCGTGACGCCCGCGGCTGTCGCGTCGATTGCGTCGATGCCGTGCACGACACCAGCGGTCGGGTGGACCTCCTGATCGTCGCCTGATCGCCTCGCGGCCCTAGGCGTCGCCCTGGAGGCGGTACCCGACACCGCGCACAGCGACGATCGTCGGTCCCCCGGCGGCCATGACCTTGGCGCGCAGGCGGGTGAGATGGGGCTTCAGCCAAAGCAGGTCGGGGTCGGGCTCGGCCGGCCAGCCAGCCCGGGCCAGGCGCACATGGGGCACGACATCTCCGCCAGCACGCGCCAGCGCATCGAGCAGCCGGAACTCGGTCGGCGTCAGGTCGAGTGGCTGCTCCCCGACGCGCGCCCGATGGCGCGCGGGCTCGATGACCAGCGAGCCGACAGCCACCGTCGAGCTGCCTCCGCCCGTCGACGCCATCTCCGACCGGCGGACGAGGGCATGGATGCGGGCCAGCAGCTCGCCGCGACCGAACGGCTTGGTCAGGTAGTCGTCGGCGCCGACGGCCAGCGCCCGGACCTTGGCCGCTTCGCCGCTCTCGCCGGAGACGACGAGGATGGGCGTCGAACCGGAGGCCCGGATGCGGCCGGCGACCGAGAAGCCGTCGGGACCGGGCATGGCCAGGTCGAGGAGGACGATGTCGGGCAGCTCTTCGTCGAAGCGCTTGATGGCAGTCAGGCCATCGTAGGCCGTGATGACCTGGTGACCCTCGACGCCGACCAGCGCCGTGATGGCGCCGACCATGGCCGGATCGTCGTCGACGACGAGGATGCGCAGGGCACGCTCCGGGCTCACGGAATCACCTCACAGCGCGGCCACGGCCGCCAGCGCGACCACGAAGCGAGCGCCACCATCGCGACCCGGTTCGCACCACAGGCGTGCGCCCATCGACTGGCACAGACGGCGAGCCGCGTAGAGTCCGATGCCCGAGCCGCGCGCGGTCCGTGTCTCCCGTCGCGCATAGGGCTCGAAGATCCGCTCGCGCCACTCCTCCGGGACGCCCGGCCCGCCGTCCTCCACGGCGACCTGGACGACGCCTTCCTGGAGGCTCGTCTCGATGCTGATGGCCGTACCCGGTGGGGCGTACTTGACGGCGTTCTCGACGAGGTGCTCCATGACCTGGCGAAGGCGTCCCTCATCGGCGATGACGTGGCGATGCACGTCCGCGCGGACCTCGAGCCGGTGATGGCGAAGCAGGGGGCTGAGCTCGTCGATGACCTCGGCCACGATGATCGCCGGGTCGACCGGGCGATTCTCGGGCGGCGGCTCCTGTCGGCCCTCCGGTCGGACCGAGGCGATGATCGAATCGACCAGCCGATCGATGCGCTCGATCTGCGCCACCACCGCCTCGTGCCAGGCTGCCCGGGCGGCTCGCCGGCCGGGATCTCGCGAGCCGCGATTCTCGAGCGGCGGCTCCTCGGCCAGCAGGTCCGCGTAGGCGCGCACGACCGCCAGCGGCGTGCGCAGCTCGTGCGTCACGAGGGCGATCAGCTCGACGCGCCCCTGGTCGAGGGCGCGCAGCTGGTCGACCTGGTCCTCGGCCTCACGCTGCAAGCGGACACGCTCGACGATGCCCGCCAGCAGGTCGGCGATGGCGCGCAGCTGATCGCGGTCGGCGATCGAGAAGTCCCGCGCTTGCTCGGTCTGGACGTTGAGGACGCCGACGACGGTGTCGTGCCAGATGAGCGGCACCGAGAGCATCGAGGCGATGAACCGGCGTTGGTCGATGCCGCGGACCCACAGGAAGCGCGGCTCGGCAGGCACGTCGGGGATGATCATCGACTCGCGCTGGGCCGCGACGTATCCGGTCACCCCCTCGCCGAAGGGCACGCGGGCCCGCCCGATCTGGAAGCGATCGAGGCCGTTGGTCGCGGCCAGGGTCAGCTGCAGGCCGTCGCGATCGAGCAGGTAGAGCGAGCTGACATCGGCCTGCAGGGCATCACGCGTGCCGTCGACGACCGTCGCCAGCAGCTCGTCCCAGGTCCCGGCTGTCGTCGCCAGCCGGATGATCCGGTACAGGAACTCGAGCTGCCCGATCGGCGCCGACGGCACGTCGGGGTCGTCGCCGGGCAGTCGCGGGTCTCGGTCGAGGGTCGCCACGACGTCCACGATACAGAGCCTACGAGAACGGCCCGGGACCGAACGTTGCGCCGCGGTTTCCTGCAGGTTGCGAAGCGGCAAGCGCGCGCCGCACCATGGGCGTCATGACTGCCGACCGACGCCGCTCGTCGAACCCGGCCGTGCGCGCAGAGCCGCGCGCGATCGGCACGGCCCGTTCCCGAGACCCGTTGGCGCGCGAGGTCAAGCTGCTCGGCGCACTGCTCGGCCAGGTCATCGTCGAACAGGCCGGCCCGGTCCTCTTCGGCCAGGTCGAAGCCATCCGGCGGCGGACCATCGCCCTCCGGGCGACCGACGATCCGGAGGTCCGAGCCCGACTCGGCATCGAGCTGGCGGCGGAATTCGAGGCGCTCGCGGTCGAGGACGCGGAATCGGTCATCCGCGCGTTCGCCCTCTACTTCCAGCTCGTCAATGTGGCCGAGGAGCGCGCCCGGGTGCGCGGCATCCGGGGCCGACGCCGTTCGGCGCGGGGTGCGGTGACTCGCGGCTCGGTCGGCGAGGCCATCCTGCGCCTGGCGGCGGCCGGGACCGACCCGGACGAGCTCCTGGCCAGGCTGTCGATCGAGCCGGTGCTCACGGCCCACCCGACCGAGGCCCGTCGCCGGACCGCCCTCATCGCTCTGCGTCGCATCGAGCGACTGGTCGAGCGGCTGCACGACCTTCACCTGACGCCCGAGGAGGACGGGGACATCCGTCGCCGGCTGCGTGAGGAGATCACCCTGCTCTGGCAGACCGCGGACCTGCGTGGCGAAGCGCCCTCGCCGCTCGACGAGGTGCGCAGCGCCCTGGCCTTCTTCGACACGACGCTCTTCACGGCCGTGCCGCGCCTCTATCGTTCGGTCGACGCTGCGCTCGATCTGCTCAGCCCGCCGATCGACGAGCGTGCCGCCAGCGACAGCGGTCGAACCGGGACACGGCCACCGCGCGTGCCGCCGTTCCTCCATCTCGGGTCATGGGTCGGCGGCGACCGGGACGGCAACCCCTACGTGACGGCCGAGGTCACGGCTCAGACCCTGCGCATCGCCAGCGACCACGTGCTGCGTGGCTACGAGGCCGTCTGCTCGCGACTCATGCAGACCTTCGCCGCGGCCGTCCCGCCGGACCGCCTGAGCGACCGACTGGCCGCACGGCTCGTGATCGACGAGGAAGCGCTGCCCGAGACGATGCGCATGCTGCGCCGCCGATTCCCCGATGAGCCGTTCCGCCAACGCCTGGGCGCGATGGCCGAACACCTGCGCCGGACGCGGGGTGTCCTGACCGAGGCGCGCATGCCCCACGCCGGCCGCTACGACTCTGTGACGGAGCTGCTCGAGGAGCTGTCCGAGCTCTCCGATGCGCTCATCGCGACCGGCCTGGCGCGGGTCGCCTGGGGAGAGCTGGCCGACCTGCGCTGGCAGGTCGAGACCTTCGGCTTCTACCTGGCCTCGCTCGAGATCCGACAGCACGCTGCGGTCCACGAGTCGGCCCTGGCGACCATCCATGCGGGCCGGGACCTGCTGGTCGAGCTGGACGCGGCGCCGGGCGTCAGCGCTGCCGAGGTCCTCGCCACCTTCCGCGTCGTGGCCGATGTCCAACGCCGACTCGGCGTCGAGGCCTGTCACCGCTACGTGATCAGCTTCACCCGGCAGGCCTCCGACGTCCTATCCGTCCTGGCCCTCGCCGACGCGGCCGCCGACGCACGGGTGCCTGCCGCCGTGACCAGTGGCTTCGGCCCGGGCCGGCCCGAGATCGACGTCGTGCCGCTCCTCGAATCGGCGGACGCGTTGACCGGCGCCGGCGCGTTGCTCGACGGGCTGCTCAGCGAGCCCGTCTATCGACTGCACCTGGCTGGCCGGGGGGACCGACAGGAGGTCATGCTGGGCTACTCCGACTCGAACAAGGAGTCCGGCTTCCTGTCCGCGGGCTGGATGCTCTACCGAGCCCAAGAGGCGCTAGTGGAGACGGCGCGCCGACATGGCGTCGAGCTGACGCTCTTCCACGGACGCGGCGGCGCGATCGGACGCGGCGGCGGGTCGGCACGGCGGGCCATCCTGGCCCAGGCACCGGGCTCGATCGGCGGCCGCCTCAAACTGACCGAACAGGGTGAGGTCATCGCCGCCCGCTATGGCGACCCGGTCATCGCCCTCCGTGAGCTCGAGCAGCTGACAGCTGCCACGCTCGTCGCGTCGTCGGCCGACCACGAGGCGGAGATCGGCCGGGCGGCGAAGGCGGGTGCCACCGTCATGGATGAGCTGGCGGCCACCGCCCAGGCAGCCTACCGAGCCTGCGTCTGGGACGACCCGGCCTTTGCGGCCTTCTTCCAGGACGCCACCCCGATCACCGAGCTGTCCGCCCTCCGACTCGGTTCTCGTCCCGCCGCGCGCGGCCAGCGCGGTGCGAGCCGTGCTGGTTCTGCGGGGCCGCCGCCAAGCATCGAGTCGCTGCGGGCCATCCCATGGGTCTTCGCCTGGTCGCAGGCCCGACTCGGTCTGCCGGGCTGGTTCGGACTGGGCTCGGCGTTGGAGGCCTACCGGCTCGCCCACGGAGCGTCGGGCATGGATGCCCTGCAGCGCCTCTACCGGGAGTGGCCGTTCTTCGAGACGTTGCTCGACAACGCAGAGCTCGTCCTGTCACGCAGCGACCTGACCGTGGCCGGCGAGTACGCCGCGCTCTCGCCGCACCCGCAGGCGCCACGGATCTGGGCGCGGATCGGCGACGAGCACCGCCTCACGGTGGAGCTGTTGCTGCGCGTCACCGGGCGCACGCAGCTCCTCGAGGGCCTGACCGCGATGCAGCGGTCGATCTCGCTGCGAACGCCCTATGCGGACTCGCTGTCCGAGCTTCAGGTCCGACTGCTTCGACGGCTTCGACGGACCTCGCCCGGCGACCCCGAGTGGGATCGGCTCCTGCGCCTCGTGCACCTGACCGTCAACGGTGTGGCGGCGGCGCTGCAGGGGACCGGCTAGGAGCGATGCGGCAGCCAGGCGCGATGCGGCAGCCAGGAGCGATGCGGCACACCCGGGCGCGATGCGGCCGCCAGGCGCCGAGCGCCGTCAGGCGGTCGCCAGCGCCTCGGCGAAGATGCCCAGTGCCTCGTTGATCTCGGCCACCGTGACGTCGATGGGCGCGATCCAACGCACCGTGTCGTGGTCGACGCCACACGAGAGCAGCAGGAGGCCGAGGTCGGCGCAACGCTGGATGACGCGCTCCGTTCGATCGCCGTCGGGCGTCCGGTGGGCGCGGTCGGTGACCATGACCGTGCCGATCATCAAGCCCGGGCCCCGGACGTCGCCGATGCCGGCGTCGCCGGCCATGATCGTCTGGAGCCCGGCCGTCAGCTGGGCACCGCGAGCCGCCGCATTGGCGACGAGCTCCTCGGCCTGGATCGTCTCGAGCACGGCGATCCCGGCCGCACAGGCGACGGGGTTGCCGCCGAAGGTCGTGCCATGCGCGCCACGGCCCCAACGCTCCTGCAGGTCGCGGCGGCTGACCACGGCGGAGAGCGGAAGGCCGTTCGCGATGGCCTTGGCCAAGGTCACGACGTCGGGCACGACGCCAGCGTGCTCGAAGCCCCACATCTTTCCCGTTCGGGCGAAGCCGGATTGGACTTCGTCGAAGATGAGCAGGATGCCGTGCTCATCGGCCAGGCGGCGCAGGCCCTGGAGGAAGCGCGCCGGCGCGGGGCGGTAGCCGCCCTCGCCCTGGATGGGCTCGATGAGGATGGCTGCGACGTCCTCCGGCGAGACCTCGTCGTCGAAGTCGCTCTGTAGTGCAGCCAGACAGGCATCGGTGGCCGCGTCCTCGTCGCCATCGAAATCGCGGTAGACGTCCGGGAAGGCGGCCAGATAGACGCCTGGCAGGAGCGGCTCGTATCCATGGCGGTAGTTGGGGTTCGAGCTGGTGACGCTGGTCGCCCCGAACGTCCGGCCGTGGAAGCCGCCGCGGAAGGCGATGATGCCAGGCCGACCGCTCACGCGGCGAGCCATCTTGAGGGCGCCCTCGATGGCCTCCGAGCCCGAGTTGAGGAAGAAGACCGTATCCAGCGGGTCGGGCATGACGGCCGCGATCATCTCGGCCAGGCGATTGATCGGCTCGGCGAAGCCGATCGCGTTCGGCGGTGCGATCAGGCGGTCGACCTGCGCGTGGATGGCGGCGCTGACGGCGGGATGATGGTGGCCGAGCGACGCGACGGCGATGCCGTTGGCGAAGTCGAGATATGCCCGGCCGTCGACGTCGAACAGGCGATGCCCCTCGCCGTGGCTCCACGTGCGCTGGAAGTAGCGGCCAAGGACAGGCGTCAGGTGGTCCGGCGGCGTGTTGGCGGTGCCTGTCGCGGCCGAGGCGCGCGTGGTCGTCTGCATCCCGCGCAGTCTAGTCGCTCACCCAGCGGCGCCGAGGTCCGAGCCGCCCGCTGAGCGCGGCCGTTCGACCGTCGCGGAGCCCGTCCGCGGTCTATCATGCCGGCGCGGCCGGACGCGTCCCGGCACGTCCGCAGGAGCGAAGAGCCCATGAATGAGCTGCGCCAGGCACTGCTGCCCGGCGAGGAGATCGTCTTCGAGACCCGGAAGCATTGGTTCGCCCCGATCCGCGACTCGCTGGTGGCGATCCTGCTCGTCATCGGAGCCGTGATCCTCTGGCTGCTGGCACCGCCGGGCGGAGAAGGGCTCTTCGGCAGCATCGGCGGCTTGCTGGGCAACCTGATGTGGTGGGTCGGGCTCGGCGCCTTCGTCGTCGGCGTCGGCTGGATCATCTGGAACATCGTGGCCTGGATGTCGGCCAACTTCGGGGTCTCGAACATGCGCGTGCTGTGCTACGAGGGCCTGCTGCGCAAGCACAGCTCCGAGACACTCCTGGCCTCGATCACCGACGTCAAGCTGACCGTGCCGGCGCTCGGTGGCATGCTCGGTTTCGGAGACCTGACCATCCTCACGGCGTCAGGTCGGGAGGGCAGCGACAAGTTCACGACCATCAAGGGTGCTGGTGATTTCCGGACGGCCCTCCAGACGGCCCAGACGGGGGCACGCGACGCGCCGGCCGCAAGAGCACCGGCCGCCGCGACAGCGGCTGCGGTGCCCACGCCGACGATGATGGCCGCACCGTCACCAGTAGCAGCCGTGGCTCCGGCCCCTGCTGCTGGTGTCGCGCCGATGGCCCCCGGCCCAAGCACTCAGACATCCGAGGCCGCCGCCGCCAGCCTCGAGCGGTTGGCCGACCTGCATGCACGCGGCGTCATCACCGATGCGGAGTTCGAGGCCAAGAAGGCCGAGCTGCTCGGCCGCATCTAGGCAGGCATCAGCGTGCCCCGTGGTCACAGGAGGGTGAACGAGTGACACTGGTCTTTGCCAGCCTGTGATCGACCTCGAGCTGAGCCCAGAGAATCGCCTCGTCAGGGACGCAGCGCGCGCATTCGCCGAGGCCGAGATCCTGCCCAACATCCGGGAGTGGGACGAGCGACACGAGGTCCACCTGCCGACGTTCCGCAAGATGGGCGAGCAGGGCTTCCTGGGCGCGCCGATCCACGAGCGTTACGGCGGCGGTGGCATGGACTACGTCAGCTTCGGGCTGCTATGCGAAGAGCTCGAGCGGGCAGACACCGCCTTCCGGGTCATCATGAGCGTCCATGTCGGGCTCAACTCGCTGACGCTCCTGCAGTGGGGCAACGAAGACCAGAAGCAGCGCTTCCTGGTGCCGCAGGCGCGCGGCGAGAAGCTGGCCACCTTCGGCCTCACCGAGCCCGGCGTCGGCACTGACGCGGCCGCGCTGCAGACGACGGCGCGTCGCGACGGCGATGACTACATCCTCAACGGCGCCAAGATCTGGATCAGCCTGGGCGACGTGGCCGACCATTTCCTGGTCTTTGCCTCGGTCGACCGAGCGAAACGCCACAAGGGCATCACGGCCTTCATCGTCGAACGCGGCATGGACGGCTTCTCGACCGGCTCGCTGCAGGGGAAGCTGGGCATCAACGCCGGCAACACCGGGCAGCTCTTCTTCGACGAGGTCCGGGTCCCGGTCGCCAACCGCGTCGGCGAGGAGGGCGAGGGCTTCACCATCGCCATGAGCGCCATCGACCAAGGCCGCTTCACGGTCGCCACCGGAGCCGTCGGGCTCGCCGAGGCCTGCCTCGACGCCTCGGTCAAGTACGCCCACGAGCGGCATACGTTCGGCCAGGAGATCGGTGAACACCAGCTCGTGAAGCAGATGCTGGCCAGGATGCACCAGGGCATCGAAGCGGGGCGCCTGCTCTGCTGGCAGGCTGCCTGGCTCAAGAACCATGGCCGTCGCAACACGCGTGAGACGAGCCTCGCCAAGTGGTTCTGCACCGAGCACGCCGTCCAGAGCGCCCTCGATGCGATCCAGGTCCATGGTGCCTACGGCTATTCGAACGAGTATCCGGTCGAGCGGTATCTGCGCAACAGCAAGGCAGCCGTCATCTACGAGGGCACGAGCCAGCTGCACACCCTCATCCAGGCCGACTACCTGCTGGGCTATCGCGAGGATCGCCCGCTGCGCTGCCCGCCGCTGCCGGCGCAGGGTTTCGAGGCCGGGTGACGTTCGTCGCCGATCCGCCGGCACCGCCCGGCTGGTCCGCCGCCGACCTGGCGGCACTCGGTCGGGCGCTCCAAGGCTTCGTCGCCGGCGACGCGACGCGCATGGCACGGCTGGCAGCCGCGGCCCTCGACGAGCTGGCCGAGCCGATCGACCTCTGGCAGCTGAAGATGGCCCTGCGCGTGTTCGACATGCGGCTGGCCAACCTCGCCCTCGGCGAAGGTCCGGTCCGATTCCGCGACCTCGATGACGACGGGCGTGATCGGTACCTCCTTGGCTGGGGGACGAGCCGTCTGCCGCAACGACGAACGACGTTCCAGGCCCTCAAGCGGCTGGCGCTCTTCCTGGCCTACGCGGACCCTGGACCGGGACCCGACGCCAACCCGCGCTGGACCGCGATGGGCTACCGACCGCGATGGGAGCCTCCGACGACGTGGCCGTCGCCGGTGCAGCCGGTGACGATCGACCGGTCCGCGGCCGCGTCCTCGACGCGTCTCGAACTGGACGCCGACGTCGTCATCGTCGGCAGTGGCGCCGGGGGCGGTGTCATCGCAGCCCGGGCGACGGCCGCTGGGCGTTCGGTGCTCGTCGTCGAGGCTGGCTCGGCCTGGTCCGAAGCCGAGATGCCGACCGACGAGCTGACCGGCTTCAAGCGCATGTTCCTGGCCCGAGGCCTGAGTGCGAACGCCGATCTCTCGATCGCCATCCTGGCCGGGGCGACGCTCGGAGGCGGGATGACGGTGAACTGGACGACGTCGATCGACGCCCCGTCCTCCGTCCGCGAGCGCTGGGCTCGGGCGCATGGGCTTGTCGGCTTCGACGGCGCCGAGACCGACGCCGACTTCGCGCGGATCCGGGCAGAGCTGCAGGTGGCCCCGGCCACCAGCATCGCGGTCAAGGACCGGCTGCTCATCGATGGCTGCCATGCCCTCGGCTATGAGGCGGCGCCCAACGAGCGGAACACGAGCGGCTGCGACACGTGTGGCGGCTGCAGCTTCGGCTGCCGGATCGGTGCCAAACAAGCCGGCATTCGCGGCCACCTCTCCATCGCCGCGGACCATGGCGCCCGCTTCCTGGTCGACGCCCCGGTCGACGGGGTGATCTTCGAGGCCGGTCGCGCGGTCGGCGTCGAAGGCCGGCTGCTGGTCCTCGATGCGACCGGCCTGCCGACGGACGTCGAGCGCCCATTCCGCGTTCACGCCAGGCAGGTCGTCCTGGCCGCCGGTGCCCTGCGGACCCCGGTCATCGTGCTCGCCAGCGGGCGTGCGCACCCCTGGACCGGCCATGGCCTGCGGCTCCATCCGGTCGCTGCCCTGGCTGGCGTGATGCCGGAGACGGTCGAGATGTGGGCAGGCCCGCTCCAGAGCGCGAGATCGCTGCAGTTCCTCGAACCGGGGCCCGCCGCAGCCGGGTACGCCGGTCCCGGCCATGGCCCGATCGTGCTCGAGTCAGCGCCACCACATCCCGGCCTGGCCGGATCGGCCTTCCCGTGGACGGGTCGGGCCGGCAGCAAGGCCTTCATGGAGCGACTCGCTTTCGTGGCCCCGATCATCGCCCTGGTCGGCGACCGCGGCGCGGGCCGGGTCAGCCTCTCGCGCACGGGCCGGCCACGCATCGACTACACGATCGCGCCCAACGACGCCCGGACGGCCAGGCGGGCCGTGGTCGAGATGGCGCGCATCAGCCGCGCCGCCGGCGCGACCTCGATCGTCGCCGTCGGCACGCCCGCGGTCTGGTTCGGGCGCGACGGCCGGTCCGACGATCGATCCTTCGGCACCTACCTCGAGGACCTCGCCGGTCGCAGCTTCGCGCCGAACCGGATGGGACTCTTCTCGGCTCATCAGATGGGCAGCATGCCCGCCGGCGCCGATCCGGCGACGACCGCCTGCGACCCATGGGGCCACGTCCGCGCGGACACCGCCGGCCGTCTGGTGCCTGGCCTCTACGTCGGCGACGGCTCGCTTTTCCCGACCGCGACGACCGTCAACCCGCAGATGACGATCATGGCCCTGGCCGAGCGCGTCGCGCGGACGGTCATCGCGGAGACTTGATGGGCTGCCAGTCAGGCGGCGCCTGATCTACCGCCACGGCGGATCCCAGCGCGAGGGCGATCGCCTCGTCGAGCGGCAATGCAGCACCTTCGGCTTCAAGGGACGCCCGAGTCTCGGCATCGTAGCCTGGGTATTCGCGTCCGCCGCCCCGGATGGTCATGTTCGACCACGCAGCCAGACCGGTCGACGTCTGCTCCTGCAGGTGACGTGCTGCGCCGTACAGACGAAGCGCCCGTTCGTAGTCGCCGGTGAAGAAGTCGTAGTCGACCCAGTCGTCGAGGACGATGACGAGGCCCGTCGTTTCGCCCGCCCGGACCATGGCCTCGGTCCCTTCGGTCAGGTAACGGTGGGCTTCGCTGTACTTGCCGAGCATCGTGACCGATGCTCCGAGCATGTGCAGCGACCAGTTGGTCATGAAGTCGTTGTGGGTGCGGCGGGCGAGCTCGAGTGCCTCCGTGTACGACTCAGCGGAGCGCGCCCACTGCTCGGTGAAGAACAGGCTGTTGCCGACGCCCCAGAGCGCGTTCGTCAGGCCGGCCTCGTCGCCGAGCTCCCGGTAGATCTCGACCGCCTCCAGGGCTGCGGCCTGGCCCTGGTCGAAATCCGAGTCGGTGACGAAGAAGCCGAACGAGTAGTTGTAGAGCGCATCGGCGATCAGCTTCCGGTCGCCGATGGAGCGGGCGATCTCGAGCGCGAGGCCGTACTGTTCGCGGCAGGCCTTGAAGTCGCCGCGCCAGTACGCCAGGCCGCCGGCCGCCTCGTGACCTCGCGCCACGAGGACGGGATCGACGCGATCAGCGGGCATCGCCAACACGGCCGCTGCGTGCATCAGGCCCTCGGTCAGGAACGCTCGCGCCTGCCAGAAGCGCCAGGCGGACCAGACGATGCGCAGAGCCGTGGAGGGGTCGCGCAGCTCGATCGACCAGGCCAACGCCGCTCGCAGGTTGTCATGGTCGTGCTCGATCAGGTCGAGCCAGTCGGCCCGCTCCTGCCCGGTGAGGTGCGGCGCCGCCCGCTCGATGAGGTCGGTGTACCACGTGGCATGGCGTCGGCGGATCTCGTCGGCCTCGCCTCGCTCGACCAACCGCTCGGTGGCGAACTCGCGGATCGTCTCCAGCATCCGGAAGCGCACCTGGTCGTGCTCCTCGACCTGGCGCACGAGGCTCTGGTCGGCGAGGTCGCTCAGCCCAGCGAGCACGTCCAGCGAGGCGCCGCCGGAGGTCGACGGTCCGCAGATGGCCTCGGCCGCCTCGAGGTCGAAGCCGCCCGAGAAGACCGAGGCGCGCGCGAACAGGCAGCGACCGGGTTCGTCGAGGAGGCCATAGCTCCAGTCGATCGCGCCGCGCAGGGTCTGCTGCCTGGCTGGCAGGTCCCGTGAGCCACCGCCGCCAAGCAGCGCCAGGCGACTCTCGAGGCGGGGCAGCATCGCCTGGGGGTTGAGCAGCTTGACCCGCGCCGCGGCCAGCTCGATGGCCAGCGGCAAGCCATCGAGACGCGCGGTGATCGCCGCCACCGCAGGCGCGTTCTCGTTGGTCACGGCGAAGTCTGGCTTGGCCGCCATGGCCCGCGTGATGAACAGCGCGACCGCCTCGTACTGGGTCATCGCCTCGAGTGTCGGCAAATGCGCAGGGTCGGGGACGCCGAGCGGCGGCACCGGGTACTCCTGCTCGCCATAGACGTGTAGCAGCGAGCGGCTGGTGGCCACGACGCGCAGGTCGGATCCGGCCTTCAGCAGGTCGCTGAGCACGCCGGCCACGCCGGCGACCTGCTCCACGTTGTCGAGGACCAGGAGGATCCGACGCGTCGTCAGGAACTCGACCACGCGCTCGGCGACGCTGGTCTCCCCCTCTCGGACGCCGAGTACCGCGCCGATGGCCGGAGACGACGAGGGCAGGGTCGACGATCGGCTCGAGGGGCACGAAGAAGACGCCGTCCGGGAAGTCCTCGATCGACTCGGCGGCGAGCTGGAGAGCGAGCCGCGTCTTGCCGGTGCCACCCGGCCCGGTCAAGGTCAGCAACCTGGTCGTTGCCAGCAGCCGTCGAGCCTCGGCGACCTCGTGGACGCGGCCGACGAAGCTGGTCGGCAGCACCGGCAGGTTGTTCGGCGTCGCGTCGAGCGTTCGCAGCGGCGGAAACTGGTCCGGCAGCCCGGCCGCCACGAGCTGACCGATCCGTTCCGAGCGCGAGAGGTCCTTCAGCCGATGCTCCCCGAGGTCTCGCAACGTGACGCCGGGCGGCAGGCTGCCTTCGGTCAGGGCCCGGGTCGTGCCTGAGACGAGGACCTGGCCACCGTGGCCAGCGGCAGCGATCCGGGCCGCCCGATGGACATCGAGTCCGACGTAGTCGCTGTCCGGGGCAACGACGCCTTCGCCCGTGTGGAGGCCCATGCGGACCCGCAGCTCCACGCCGTCCGGCCACCCCTCGGCCACCAGGCCGCGCTGGGCGGCGACGGCCCCTTCGACGGCCGAGGACGCGCTCCGGAAGACGACGAAGAATGAGTCGCCCTCGGTCTTGATCTCGTGGCCGCTGGCCGCCGAGATGGCGTCGCGCATGATGCGTTGGTGGCGCTCCAGCACGTCGCTGTAGGCCGCTGTGCCGAGCCGTTCGAGCAGGCGCGTCGAGCCCTCGATGTCGGTGAAGAGGAAGGTGACGGTGCCGGTCGGGTAGGGGGTCTGGTCTGGCATCGGTCCCTTCGATGGTGCGCTGTCCGCGTTCGCGCGTCAACGCGACGACGGTGGAGCAGGAGAGCCTGGCTCGTGGAGCCCGGCGGGGGTCGAGATCGGAGCACGGCTCGGATTAGCCGTTGACGGCTAATCCAGTGACGACTAGCCTCGCTCTCGTGGAGCGGAGGGTCATCGTTCGCGGGCGCCCGCGCGCCGCGCGCGAGGCCGGGCGGACGCTCGCGGTGCATGGGGCGGTCGATGCGGACGACCCGTTCGTCGCGCTCCTCGACGCCTGGCTCGATCCGGCCATGCCGGCCGCGCGCTGGTCGGTCGTCGTCGGCGTCGACGAAGATGCCGAGGCGGCTTTGCAGGCGGCGACAGCGCGCCGTGAGCTGCTCGTCGTGCGCACCGGCAGCGAGGACGCCGATGCGTTGCTGGCCGACCTCAGCCCGGTCCTCGGCCGGCTGCTCGACGATCTGACGGCCAGCCAGCGACGACTCGCCCGGCTGCTCCTCGTCGAGGGTGTCAGGCAGGCCGATGCCGCCGAGATCCTGGGCATCAGCCGGGCCAGCGTCTCGGTCGCCAACGGACGCGCGCGCATCCACGAGATCGACCTCCAGCTTCGGGCCGTGCGCGCCTGCTGGGCAGCAGGTCGAGCGATGTCGGCGGGGACCGATGTCGCTGGTGGCGCGCGATGACGGGCCCGGACGGGGATGGTAGGGTGCCGCGATGACCAGGCTGGACGGCCCGGCGCCCGAGACCGAAGGCGCCGTGATGGAGGGGGTGGCCGCCGAACGCTCCCACGTGGTGCTCTTGCGCGTCCTTGCCGTCGCCCTTCTGGGACGCGCCCTGCTGAGTGTCGCCGACGCGATGTCCATCGGCAGCGGCGGCATCGGCATCCTCGAGCCGGGCGGCATCGCCCACGCCGATGGCTCGCCGCTCTGGCCGCTGCTATGGGGCTTGGTGGCCTTGCTGGCCGCCGTGCTGCTGCTCGTCGGCCGACCGCTTGGCTGGGTGCTGGGGGCAGGTGTCTGCGTCGCCTACCTGGTCGTCGGCGTCGGCCATGCGGTCGGTGCGAGCACGAGCACGACCGGTCTGTCGGCCGGTGTCTGGCTCATCTTCGTCGTCGACATCCTCGTCCCGTCCCTGGTGCTCGCCGGTCTCTTCACGGTCAGGCCATGGTTCCTGGCGGCGGCCCGCGCGGGGCGACCGGGGCCGCGGGGCCGGGCGCCTACTCGGTGACCGTGATCGTCCCGCTCATCGAGCCGTGGATGCCACAGACGTAGGGGAACGCGCCGGCGCTCTCGAAGGTCCGTTGGTAGGTCGCGCCGTTGGTCAGGCCGGTGCTCTCGGGCGTGCCGTCGCTCCACTTGACCGTGTGGGTCGCGGCGCCAGTGTTGGTCCAGGTGACCGTCGTGCCGGCGGTGACGGTCAGGTCGGCGGGCTCGAAACCGAAGTCGACGATGCTCACGGCACCGGTCGTGCCGCCCGGCGCCGCGCCAGAGGGTGGCTCGGTCGCGCTCGGGGAGCCCGCGCCACCGCCGGAGCATGCCGCCAGGGCGATCGCGAGCAGGACGCCGAGGCCGATGGTCTTGAGCCTTCGCACGAGTGGGTCTCCTTGGGCCAGGGGGACCGTCGATGTCCGCCGAGGCCTCCCACGGTATCGGCTCCGGCCGGCATGCGCCACACTTCGCCGATGGCGCTGACCGTCGCTCGATGCCTCACCGAGCTCGCGGCAGCTGGCCTCTTCATCCCGGCCGATCAGCCGGTGGCGGCGATCGGCTGGGCGACCGTCGATCTCGACCGGGCCGCGGCCGACCTGGCGGTCGAGGCCGGCATCGACGACAGCCTCGTCCGGCGGGTCCCGGACGACGAGGCGCTGGGCGCCGTCGCTCGTCGCATCGACCTGGTCGACGGCGCGCTCCTCATCCTCGAGCCACGTACCGAGGGCCGCCTGGCGGCAGCGCTCGCCCGCCACGGAGAAGGCCCGGTCGCAGTCTACCTAGCCGCATCGGGACGGCCGGCATCGTCGGGCAGCACGTCGCGCAAGGCAGGGCGGCCGGCGGCTACCGCGGATCCCCTCGGCGGGCAGAGCCGGCTCGTCCGCCCGGCAGACCCGTGGGGGCCGTTCGTCCTCTACCATCATTCCATGACCGCCGGTCCGACCGTCCGCCCCGCCACCGATGCCGACGCCGAGGCCATCGCCACGCTCTTCACCGACGAGGGCTACCCGGCCGGGCCGAGCGACATCCGCGAGCGCCTCTCGCGCTTCGACTCGTCCTTCTCGACGGTACGCGTGGCCGAGCTGGGCGGCGACGTGGTCGGCTTCGTGGCGGTCCACGTCATGCCGCGGTTCGAACACGGCGACCGCATCGCTCGGATCCTGGCCATGATCGTCGATGCTGGCGTGCGTGAACGAGGCATCGGGCACCTCCTGATGGAGACGGCCGAGGCGATCGCCCGCGAGACCGGCTGCGCCTTCATCGAGATCACGGCCGGGCGCCACCGTCCGGATGCGCAGCGGCTCTACGAAGCCGTCGGCTATGAGGCGGGCGTCGCGACGTACCTGCGCAAGCGCCTCTAGTCCCGCGAAGGCGGCGCACGCCCGCGCCGCCACGTCGGCAGCTCGCGCGCGTGGAGCCCGAGTCGACCGCCCGTCGTATCGTTGCCGCATGGCGTCCCGCAAGGAGATCCTCGAGATCGGCGGCCGCGAGGTCACGGTCTCCAATCCGGACAAGGTCTACTTCCCCCAGGCCGGCCACACCAAGCTCGACGTCGTGCGCTATTTCCTGGCCGTCGCCGACGGCGCACTGGCCGGCGTGCGCGGCCGTCCGATGGCGCTCAAGCGCTTCGTCGACGGCATCGACCACGAGCCGTTCTTCCAGAAACGGGCACCGGAGAAGCGCCCGGATTGGATGCGCACGGCGACCCTGACCTTCCCGTCAGGCCGGACGGCCGACGAGATCGTCGTCGATGAGGCCGCCGGCCTGGCCTGGGTCGTCAACCTCGGTTGCATCGACCTCAACCCGCACCCGGTCCGCGCCGACGACCTCGACCACCCCGACGAGCTTCGCGTCGACCTCGATCCCGTGCCCGGCGTGCCCTTCTCGCAGGTCCGCGAGGTCGCGCTCGTCATCCGTGAGGCGCTGGAGTCGGTCGGGCTCGTCGGCTGGCCCAAGACGTCCGGGTCGCGCGGCATCCACGTCAACGTCCGCATCGAACCTCGCTGGACCTATCCGCAAGTCCGCCGCGCGGCGCTCGCCCTGGCTCGCGATGTCGAGCGCCGAGCCCCGTCGATCGCGACCAGCAAATGGTGGAAGGAGGAACGCCATGGCGTCTTCCTCGACTACAACCAGAACGCCAAGGACCGCACGGTCGCCTCGGCCTACTCGGTGCGCCCGACGCCCGACGCTCGTGTCTCGGCGCCACTGACCTGGGACGAGGTGCCCGACGCCGAGCTCGGCGATTTCACGCTGCTGTCGGTGCCGGACCGCTACGCGCGGATCGGCGACCCCGGATCCGGCATCGACGATGCGGTGGGCTCGCTCGACGCGCTGCTCGAGCTGTCCGCGCGCGACGAGAAGGAGGGGCTGGGCGACGCGCCCTGGCCCCCCAACTACGCCAAGCAGGCGGGCGAGCCGCCCCGCGTCCAGCCGTCCAGAAAGCGACGCGCCGACGCTGACTACGAGGGTCGCGGCGTCGATGGCGGGCCGCCACCCGAGGTCGCCGAGGCGCGAGCCGCCGCGGTCGCCGCGGGAGACCCTAATGCCGGCCTGCCGACCGAGTGGCCCGGGTCCACACCAGGGGCGGCCGCCGACCTGCCTGGCGCCCGCACGACACCATGGACCGGGACGCGACCGACGCCGACGGGCCGACGCAAGAGCACCGTACCGGTCATCGAGATCGCGCGTGCCAAGGCGAAAGCTGACGCGTTGGCCGGCCTCGATCGATGGAAGGCACGGCATCCGGCGGTCGTCCCGCTCCTCGAGCCGGCCGACATCCTGGTCGATGGCATGCGCGGCCGCTCGTCGCTCTGGTATCGGGTGCGCGTCAACCTGATCCATGTGCCTGAGCCTGACCGCCCATCCCAGGAAGCGCTCGACCCCGACTACGACCCGATGACCGAGTGGATCCCGACCCCGAGCGGGCAGGCGGCGACACCCGTCGCCGACGAGGGCTGAGCTTCGGGCTCCGCCACGACCGGGGAGGGATACCGGCGACGGCTAGACTCTGGCCGATGTCCGCCCTCGATGACGCGCCGGAGGTCCATGCGAACGATCCCGCCACCTGGCGTGCCTGGCTGGAGGCGAACCACCTGGTGGCTCGCGGCGCCTGGCTGCTGATGCGGCGCCAGCGAGCCGGTGGCGAGAGCATGGGCTATGAGGCGGCCGTCGAGGAGGCCCTCTGCTTCGGCTGGGTGGACAGCACGCGGCGCCCCGTGGATGACGAGCGCAACAAGCTCTACTTCGCGCCGCGCAAGCCGAAGAGTGCCTGGGCCGCGACCAACAAGGCGCGCGTCGAGCGGCTCATCAAGGACGGTCGGATGGCTCCTGCCGGCCTCGCGGCTATCGAGCTGGCCAGGGCGAACGGATCGTGGGAGACCCTCGACAGCACCGAACGCCTCGAGATCCCGGCGGACCTGGCGGCGGCACTCGACGCTCGCTCGCCGGCAGCCGCCAACTTCATGGGCTTCCCGCCCTCGGCGCGCAAGATCATGCTCGGGTGGGTCGCGATGGCGCGACGCTCGGAAACACGCGCGTCGAGGATCACGGAGATCGCCGATGCGGCGGCGAGGAACGAACGCGCCCGCCGCTGACCGCCGCCCGAGGACGGACCTCGGCACCCGGCACGCGGGAGCCCGACGCCCGGTCGAGGCGAGCTGATTGCGGGCATGGGCGATAATCGCGGCCAGCCATCGACGCCACAGGTTGGATCCATGTCGGTCGACACGCTCGGGTTGGGACGGGAGGCATTCCGTCGCCATGCGTGGAGTGAGGCGCTCGAGGCGTTCGCTGCGGCCGGACGGACGGCCGAACTGGCGCCCGATGACCTCGAGCTCGAAGGCGAAGCGGCCTGGTGGCTCGGCGATCCCGACACGGCTACGGACGCCATCGAGCGGGCGTTCGCGGCTCACCTCGATGCGGGTCAGACGGTCGCTGCTGCGCGGGTCGCGCTCCTTCTCACCTACCTCTCGTTTCGCCGTCTGGCGGGCTCGGTCGGCGCCAGCTGGCAGGCGCGGGCCGAACGATTGCTGGAAACCGAGCCAGAATCTGGCGTCAACGCGTGGCTCGAGATCACGCGCGCAGCCGGAGCCCACGCGCAGTCGGACCTGCCCGAAGCTGCCGCACATATCGACCGTGCGATCGAGATCGCGAGCGCGCACCAGGAAGCAGACGCTCACGGTCTGGCGCTCAGCTTCAAAGGCTCGCTCCAGATCGCCTGGGGCAACTGGCAGGACGGTCTGGCCTTGATCGACGAGGCCGCCGCAGCCGCGTCGTCCGGCAAGATCGGTGTGCGCTGGGCCAGCGACATCTACTGCAACACCATCGCCGCCTGCCGGGACGTGAGCGACTATCGCCGGGCAGCGCAATGGATCGATGAGGCCGAGCGCTGGATGCATCGGCAGTCGGTGGGGGGCTATCCGGGCATCTGCCGGGTCCATCGAGCGGAGCTCAAGATGCTACGCGGGCGGTGGCCGGAGGCTGAGCAGGAAGCTCGCCACGCCACGGAGGAGCTCGAGCTCTTCCGCATCATGGACGGCGTCGGCTTCGCCCACTATGAGGTCGGCGAAGTCAGGTTGCGGATGGGTGACCTTGGCGCGGCCGCCGATGCCTTCGAGCGGGCCTACGAGCATGGGCACGACGCACAACCTGGCCTGGCGCTCCTCCAGCTCGCCCAGGGCGACCTCGACGAAGCCGCCCGATCCATCGAGCGCGCGCTCGCCAGCGGCGGCAGCGGCGGTCCGCAGGCCGATCAGGCCAGGCGGGCGCGCTATCTCCCGGCGCGGGTCGAGATCGCGTTGGCCCAGCATGATGTCGAGACGGCGCGCATGGCAGCTACCGAGCTCGAAGCGCTCGCAGCACAGTTCGAGCGGCCGGCGTTCGTCGGTGCGGCGTTGACCGCCATGGGCGCCGTCGAGCTCGCCGCCGGCGACCATGCGCAGGCGGCTCGGATCCTCGACCGAGCATGGCGACAGTGGCAGGAGATCGAGCTGCCCTACGAGAGCGCCAGGAGCCGCGTGCTGTACGGCATGGCGCTGCTCGAGGGTGGCGAGGCGGCCGCCGCGCACCGCGACTTCCGAGCCGCGCGGACGATCTTCGAGCGGCTCGGAGCCGCGCGGGATCTGCACGAGGTGACCGGCCTGCTTGGCGACGAGCCGCCGGCCGAACGCGCGATCGTGCGCGTGTCGAAGACATTCATGTTCACCGACATCGTGACCTCGACGGATCTGGTCGGCCTCATCGGCGACGACGCCTGGGAGAAGCTGCTGCGCTGGCACGACCGGGAGCTCCGCCAGTCGATCGCCGAGCATCGAGGCGACGAGGTCCAGCACACGGGCGACGGGTTCTTCGTCGCCTTCGAGCAGGCGGGCGACGGCGTCGAGTGCGCCGTCGACATCCAGCGACGCCTGGTCCGCCATCGTCAGGAACACGGGTTCGCGCCGTACGTGCGTATCGGACTGCACACCGCCGAGGCGACGAGTCAGGGGGGTGACTTCTCCGGACGTGGGGTCCACATCGCCGCTCGCATCGGCGCCGCCGCGGGCGCGGCGGAGATCCTCATCTCCGAACCGGTCGTCGGCGCGCTGGGGACATCACGCTTCCCGATCTCGAGTGCGCGGGAGGTCCACCTCAAGGGCGTCAAGGAGCCGATGGAGGTCAGGACGGTCGACTGGAGCATGCCCGGCTGACCGAGCAGCGTCCCATCTGCGGGGAGCTCGCGCTCTCTCAGCCGGAGAGCGACGTGCGATGGATCTCGCGGCTCGGACGATCGGCGGCCAGGACGTCGAGCAGCGCTCGCCCCTTCGTCGTCCACGTCCGCGCCGTCCGCGGGCGACAGCGGATCGAGCGTCCGGATGTCCATCGTCGCGCGTTGGCGCTCACGCCGGACGCGCCAGGTGCCGCACACGATGCCATCGACGAGGATCGCGCCCAGGCCGATGGGCCGCTCGCCGAAGAGCATCTGCACCCGCTCGTCGGCGCCGAAACGGGACCGGTCTGCGTGGCCGAGGAGCACGTTGTCGTATTCCGGCAGGTAACGCACTGGCGCCGGCGTGTCCGAGTCTGGCCGAGGAGCGTCCGGCAGGTCGAAGAGCTCGCGGCCGCGCTCGTCGCCGAACGTCACGAGGCGCGATCGGAGGCGATCCACGACCTCGCGCAGCCCGCCGATCCCGGACCAGGCGCGGATGTCCGCCACGCTCGCCGGCCCGAACGCCGCCAGGTAGCGGATCACCAGGGCATCGATGTCGGGCTCGGGCTCCACGGACCGCCCGAGCCAGGCCTCGACCGTCGTGAAGGCCGACGCCCCACTGCGCTGCCAGAGGCCGCGTGGCGTGACCTGGACGAGCGCCAGGAGGTAGGTCAGGGCGTACGCCAGCGAGGGACCGTCATGGTCGGGCCAGCGCTCGGCCATCAGGGGTGCCAGCTGGGCGCGGGTCTGGGGTCGCTCGTCGAGCCAGGCACGCCCGGCTGCCATGAGCGCGTCGGGCTCGATCCCCGCCATCGCCCGACCGAATGGGCTCTGGCCATGGAGCACTCGATCGAGGACGGGTCGGATGAGTGGCCAGATGGCCAGGAAGTCATCGTCGGTCGCCAGGTGGAGGGTGCCTCGCATCAGGCCGCCGCGCACCGCTCGTCGCTGCTCGATGACCTCGGAAAGCTCGGTGGGCTGGAAGCCCTCGAGCCGGCTCCAGAGCGCGACGTAGGGATTCTCCGGCACCTGGGCTTGCATGCCGACGAGGTGCTCGACCATCTGCGTGGCAGGCATCGCGACCCGGGCCAGGAGGTGCTGTCGTGCAAGCGTCGCGCGGTTGAGGGCCCGCAGATCGAGCACCGCCTCGGGCGAGCCCCCGATGCCCGGATCGGTCATCCGGCTCGGTGGCCGGTCGTCGCCCCGAAGATGCGCTCCAGCTCGTACGGCGCGGTGACCTCCAGCTGGTCGTAGCGGCAGCTGTCAGGCGTGCGGTCGGGGCGCCAGCGGAGGAAGGTCGTCGCATGCCGAAAGCGGTCGCCCTGGAGATGGTCGTAGGCCACTTCGACGACGCGCTCCGGCCGCAACGGCTCCCAGGACAGGTCCTTGCCTGCGTTCCAGCGCGACGTTGCGCCCGGCAGGCGTTGGCCGGCGGCTTCGGCGGCGGCCGCCCACTCCGCCCATTCCGCCCACGGATGCCCATCGAGGGCGTGATCACGCAGCGGTGCCAGCTCACTGACGAGCTCGCGGCGTCGCGCCTCGGTGAAGCTGGCCGTGACCCCGACGTGGTTGAGCTTGCCGCCGTCATCCCACAGCCCGAGGAGCAACGAGCCGACCATCGTGCCGGGCCCGTTCTTGTGCCAGCGGAAGCCGGCCACCACGCAGTCGGCCGTTCGCGCGTGCTTGATCTTGATCATCGCGCGTTTGCCCGGCAGATACAGACCGTCGAGCGGCTTGGCGATGACGCCATCGAGGCCAGCACCCTCGAAACGGTGGAACCAGTCTTCGGCGGTGGCGGCGTCCTGCGTCGCCGGCGTCAGATGCACGGGGGCGATCGCATCGACGAGCGCCGACTCGAGCTTCGTCCGTCGTTCCCGCTGTGGTGTCGACCGCAGGTCTTCGTCGTCGAGCGCCAGCAGATCCCAGGCGACGAACGAGGCCGGCGTCGTCTCGGCCAGCATCTTGACGCGTGACGCGGCGGGGTGGATGCGCTGCAGGAGCGCCTCGAACTGCAGACCGCCGTCGCCACGGATGACGACCTCGCCATCAACGACGCAGCGTGCCGGGAGGTTCGCGATCAATGGCTCAGCCAGCTCCGGGAAATAACGATCGAGGGGCTTGAGGTCGCGGCTCTGGATGAGCGTCTCGTCGCCGTCGCGAAAGACGATCGCCCTGAAGCCATCCCACTTGGGCTCATAGAGCCAGTTCTCGCCCACGGGGATGGCCGGGGCCGGCTTTGCCAACATGGGCTCGAGCGGCGGCTGGAAGGGGAGGCGCATGGACATCGCCCAGACCATAACGCACCTGCGCGGCTGGCCAGCTGCCGGGTCCTGCCTCGCCGACGGACGGACCAGCGCCATCAGCTGGACCTACGAGGGCAGTCCGTAGATCTCGTCGTGGCACGTGGTAGCCTCGTGTGTCATGCCAGTGCCGACCTTCCGAGGCGACCCCTACCGCGTCCTCGACGTTGACCCCGCAGCCACCGACGCGGCCATCAAGCGCCGTCGTCGCGAGCTGGCTCGCGAGCTGCACCCGGATCAGGCGGCCGGCGACGCGGAACGAACCGCGGAGCTCACCAAGCGCATGGCCCGGGTCAACGCGGCGTACGACCTGCTGCGTGACGAAGGCCGACGGCGCGAGTACGACCGGGCGCACCCGCGGCCCGGTGCTCCGGCCGGGCGTAGGCAGAGCGGTACCGACGCCGATGGAACC
Organism: uncultured Chloroflexia bacterium; assembly: GCA_963777975.1. Classification (GTDB taxonomy): domain Bacteria; phylum Chloroflexota; class Limnocylindria; order Limnocylindrales; family CSP1-4; genus CSP1-4. The sequence continues at coordinate 66,318 of CAVZSO010000011.1, forward strand.
AGAGCGTCTGGGCCGCCGCCACCGCGACCGACGCGACCGGTCACCGCTCACTTCGACACGACCGATACGTTCCGCAGGCGCGACGCCACCACGACCAACGGCAGCCACGGCCTGCCGGGCCATCGACCCATCAGCGCCCGCGAGCGGGCAGAGGACCCGGAGCCGCTCCGGGCGAGCCTGCCCAATGGCCCCATCCGCACCCGTCGGACCCGCCGCCGCGCCCCGCTCCCGTCACTCGACGAGTCGCTCGCGACCTCGCTCGAGTTCGGCAAGTTCCGGGGTCACACGCTCGGCCAGGTGGCGGCCTTCGAGCCGACGTATATCGATTGGATCGCGCGCACGATCACCCGAGACCGGGACCTGGTGGTCAAGGCGCGTGTCATCCAGGCCGACCTCGACGAGCGGGGCATCGAGCGCCGCGTTCGACCGCCGACGCCAGGCTTCGGAGCCGGTCGCGGTCCTGACGACTAGGCACCAGAATCGAGATCGGGACCCCGGCCGCCCGACCAGAGTCCCGATCCCAGGTGCCCGATAAGTGCGGCCGTCTCTCCCGCTATGGCCGGCCCGTCGGCCGAAAATACCAGTCACTCGACTCGTTGAGGGGGACCGGCGTTCCCGAGCGCGATGGACAGCTCCAACGCCCCTGAAGCCGGGATCACATCCAGTCCCGAACCCGGTGGTCGACGCCTCGGGTGCGCATCCGGCCCGAGATCGACGGCGTGTCCAGAAGGTAGACCCGCACCGGCGGCATGGGCAATGGGGCGGGAGTACGGCCCACCCTAGAACGATGGTCGATGGCGTTGGCGCACCGCCCTGCCTCGAGCGAAGGCGTCGCCCGCGCCGGGAGACGTGGCCATCGGTTCGTCGCTGGGAGCCCGCGGACGTCAGCGGTCGCCCATCGCCGCCAACGCTGCGTCGAGTCGCGGCTGCCCGATGTCTGAGCCGATGACGACGTTGATCGTGTCCGGGCTGGCCGCCGGCCAGAGGTAGACCGTCTGCGGGTCCTCGCGCATGGCGGCATCGATGCGCACGGCCGGTCGCCCAGCGACTTCGATCGCCTGGGCATGGACCTGGTTCACGGAGCGAGCGTCATCGGCGCCCTTGGCGAAGGTATCGGCCATCGCGTTCAGCGTCAGGCCGGGCGCTCGATAGACGACGACCGCCAACCCCGACGCATCCGAGCCGGGCCAGGTCGCGCCGGCAAAGCGGACCTCGTGGAAGCCTGCGTCCGCGAGCGTGCCCAGCGCCTTGGCCGAGCAGTACCGGCCGCTGTCGAGCGTCGTCGGCGCGACGCCGTCGATGGTCGGCGGGATGAGCGCCTCGAGCTCGGGGTCGAAGCCGGCTGCCCGCTGCTCGTCGGCGCCCGCACAGGGTGCCGATGCGTCGGGCGGGGCGGTCGGGCCGGCGATCGCGCAGCCGCTGACCATGGCGACGATCAGGACGACCGACAGCGTCGCCAGGCGTGGTCGCTCGAGGAGTCGGGGAGGCATGCAACCGGAAGGGTAGGGCGGCCGGGCGGGAGACGTCGTCGCCGAGGGTCGGATGGTATCGTCGCGGGCATGGATGACGCCTGGGCCGAGCGCGAACGAGCCTGGCGCGAGGCGGCCAGCAGTCGAGCGTCCGACGCTCGCCAGCCGCGCTTCTCGACCATCAGCGACGTCGAAGTCGAGGCGTTGTACGGGCCCTCGACCTGGGCGGGCAGCGGGTCCGGCGGGGCCGGCCCCACGGCCGTCGACCACCTCGGACGCCCGTTGCAGCGTGGCCGCTGGGACGCCTTCGACCCGGCGCGCGACATCGGCCTGCCGGGAGCGGCGCCATTCACGCGGGGCATCCATGCCCTGGGCTATCGGTCCCGTCTGTGGACCATGCGCATGTTCGCGGGCTTCGGGGCCGCGGAGGACACCAACGCGCGCTTCAGGCAGCTGCTCGACGCTGGCCAGACGGGGCTCTCGGTGGCCTACGACATGCCCACCCTGTATGGCTACGACACCGACGACCCGGAGGCCGAAGGCGAATTCGGGACGTGCGGGGTGGCGGTCTCCTCGCTGGCGGACATGGAGGTCCTGCTCGACGGCCTTCCGCTGGACCGGGTCAGTACGTCGATGACCATCAACTCACCGGCAGCGCCGATCTGGGCGATGTACATCGCGGCCGCCGAGGCGCGCGGCTTCCCGCGGGCCATCCTCGAGGGCACGACCCAGAACGACATCCTCAAGGAGTTCGTGGCGCAGAAGGAGTTCCTCTTCCCGCCCGAGCCGTCGTTGCGCCTGGTCACCGACACCATCGAGTTCGGGACGCGCGAGCTGCCGCGCTGGAACACGATCTCGATCAGCGGCTACCACATCCGCGAGGCGGGCTCGACGGCCGTCCAGGAGCTGGCCTTCACCATCGCCGACGGCATGGCTTACGTCGAAGCGGCGCTGGCGCGCGGGATGCGGGTCGACGACTTCGCCCCGCGGCTCTCGTTCTTCTTCAACTCACACAGCGACTTCTTCGAGGAGATCGCCAAGTTCCGGGCAGCCCGCCGCGTCTGGTTCAAGCTGATGAGCGAGCGATATCGGGCCGAGAACGAGCGCTCGACATGGATGCGCTTCCACACCCAGACGGCTGGCGTCTCGCTGACCGCCCAACAGCCCCTCAACAACCTGACGCGCGTCGCGATCCAGGCCCTGGCGGCCGTCCTCGGCGGCACCCAGTCGCTCCACACGGATGCATACGACGAAGCCTGGGCCGTGCCTTCGGCCGACGCCGCGCTGCTCGCCCTGCGCCAACAGCAGATCATCGCCGCCGAGACCGGCGTCGCCTCGACCGTCGATCCACTGGGTGGCTCCTGGTTCGTGGAGGCGCTGACCAACGAGACCGAGCGGGCCGTGTGGCGGTACCTCGATGAGATCGACCGGCTGGGTGGCATGGTCGCGGCCATCGCGTCGGGTTACCCACAGCGCGAGATCGCCGATGCTGCGTACCGATATCAGCGCGAGTTCGACGCCGGCGAGCGCGAGGTCGTTGGCGTCAACGTCAACATCGACCCGGACGAGATGCTGGAGATCCCGTTGCTGCAGGTCAGCGAGGCGTCGCTCCGGGCGCACCTCGGGCGCCTGGAGCGCGTCCGCCGGGAGCGCGACGGGGAGCGTGTCGCGGCTGCCCTGGACCGCCTCCGCGACCTCGCCTCCCGGCCTGGGTCGAGCGACACGAACCTGATGCCTGCGCTCATCGACTGCGCTCGCGCCTATGCCACGCTGGGCGAGATGTGCGGCGTCTTCCGGGCCGTCTTCGGGGAGTACCGCGAACCAGTCGCGGTCTGACCGAGACGACCGAGCATCGCCATCAAGGAGGACTCATGTACGCATCGGCCATGGAGTTCCTCGAGGAGGAGCACGAGACCTGGCTCCCATTCGAGGCGCTCATCGACCTCTCGGACACCGATCTCGACCGCCCGGGCCACCCCGACGATGCCACCCATGGCTGGTCTGCGCGGGACTTGCTCGGCCATCTGGTGGCCTGGCAGCAGCACGCCCTCGACGTGGCTCGTGAGCTGGCGGTCGGTGAGTCGTCGCCTTCGAAGGCGCGCATGGACACCGACTGGCAGTCGCGTGGAGATGGCGTCAACGACGACTTCCTGGCGCAGTGGCGCGCGATGGACCATGACGAGGTCCGGCGCCTGGCGAGGACGGTGCCCGGCGAGCTGCGGGGCACGCTGACGATGGTGCCGGAGGCGCGCTGGGTCCGGGACGGGGACATGATGGAGTTCTTCTTCGAGGAGACCATCGAGCACTACCAGGACCACCACGACGAGCTGGCCGCCATCCTGGCCGACCCGGACCGCCAGCCCTGACTCGCGATGGCCGGATCCCACGCGGCTGAGCTGGCCGAGCTCATCGCGGCCACGGCGGCCGACCTGGGCCTCGAGGCCATGGTGGACGGGGCAAGCCTGGACTACTCGATCGGGGAAACGCTGGTCGTCGCCGTCGCCGGCGGGACCGCGGAGTTCCGCCTGCGAGCTGACGTCGCGGCCGCGGCAGCGAGGACGCCCGATGCCGTCCGGTCACCTCGTGGGCCCGAGTGGGTCGCCTTCTCGCCGACGACCTTCGACCGCTTCACGCGTGACCGGATCGAAGCCTGGTTCGAGTTCGCGACGCGCCAAGTGGAGGGCGGGACACAGGATCCCTGACCCTGACGAGGCAGCGATCGATCTCAGGTCGGTCCTGGTCGTGGTAGGCGCCTGAATCATCAGGGCCCCGGACCGTTGCCGGCCGGGGTCCTGATGGGAGGAGGAGCGGGGTCAGCCCCGGAGGGCTGGGCGCCCGGTCAGTCGGCCGTGGCGGCCTCGGGTGCCGGGGCGCTCAGGAGCTCGGTCAGGCCGAAGGCCGATTCGAAGCTCTCCATGGGCCGGAAGCCGGCCACGCCCTGCGGCTGGGCGCCGGGCTTGAAGTAGGCGATGGTCGGGATGGACAGGATGTTGAATGCCTGCGAGAGGCCCGGGTTGGCGTCGACGTCGACCTTGACGACGTCGAGCCGGCCCTCGTACTTCTCGGCCAGCTTCTCGAGCTCCGGGGCAACGAGCTTGCAGGGCCCGCACCAGGCTGCCCAGAAGTCGACGACGACCGGCTTGTCACTCTCGATGACGACTTGCTGGAACGTCTCGTCGGTGGCGACCTTGATGGACATCGGGATCCCTTTCTTGCGGCCTCTCAGCCGGCGATCGAACGGATGAGCGTGTAGGCCTCGAGGACTCGCGGGTCCGCGAGGCGGTAGTAGACGGTCGTGCCGTCACGTCGGGATGCCACCAATCCGGCACTGCGCAGCACCGAGAGGTGCTGGCTCATGTTCGGGACCTGGCAACCGACGTCACGCGAGAGCTCACTGACCGAGCGTTCCCCGGAGGCGAGCGTCTCGAGGACGCAAAGCCGCTTGGGGTCGGCCAGCGCTCGACCGACGGCGGCGAACCGCTCTCGCTCGAGCTCGCTGGAGATGACGGCGGGCATCACGTGGACGATCATGTCATAAGTTGCGCAAATACGCAAGTACCGAACGAGCGCGGCTGCGATACTCCGCCCATGCCTGCGTCCCCGCTGCCGCGCACCGGGCCCGCGCTCGACCGGGTCATCCGCCGGAACACGGTCACGCTTGCGTCTGCCCTCGCCATCGGTTGGACGATCATCCAGCTGCAGGCGGCCCTGACGACCATCACGACCGAGATCCTGACCGGCCAGACGTGGTCGGCGGGCATGGCCTCGGCGCTCTTCTCGGTGACGCTCGGCCTGGTCGCCATCCCTGCCGGGCGCCTGATGGACCGGCTCGGCCGGGGCCCCGTCATCGTGGCCGGCTTCGTGGTCGCGGCGCTGGCCGCGGTGGTCCTCTTCGTGGCCGTCTCGACCCAGTCGCTGGCACTCTTCCTGGTCGCGATGGCCGTGCTCGGCGTCGGCCTCGGTGCTGCCAGCCTGTCGCGCGTGGGCGCCGCGGACATGGCACCGCCCGAACGACGAGGCACCGTCCTCGGCCGCGTCCTGCTCGGCGCGGCTGTCGGAGCGGTGCTCGGGCCGATCCTCTTCGCGCCGCTGCTCAGCGGTGCGTCGGGCGATGTGTCGACACTCTCGACGCCCTGGATCCTGGCCGCCCTCATCGCCGGAGTGGGTGCGCTCGTGGTGCTCTCCATCCGGCACGACCCGCTGACCATCGCCCGTCGGATGGCCGAGGAGGCGCCCGGGTCGCAGGGACCGGTCCTGGACGCACCAGTCGTGGGCACGACCTCGCCGAGCGATGTCTCGCCGCCGGAGCCGCTCCGTCGTCGTCCACTCGGGGTCATCTTCCGCCAGCCGGGCCTTGGCGCGGCCGTCGGCGCCGTGGTGGTGGCGCAAGGGGTGATGGCCCTCGCGATGTCGGTCGTCGGTCTCGAGATGCACCACCACGGCCAGGACCTGGGCGCCATCTCGGTCGCCCTCGGCGTGCATATCGTGGGGATGTTCGGCCTGTCGCCCATCCTGGGCGCCGCGGTCGACCGTTTCGGGCGCTTGCCGGGCCTCGTCGGCGGCCTCCTCGTGTGCGCCGTCGGCGCCGTCGGCCTGGTCCTTGGCCCGACGCTGACGACCGTGCTGCCCTCGATCTTCCTTGTCGGTGTCGGCTGGAACCTGGCCTACCTGGCGGGTACGGCCAGGGTCGCCGACGCGACCGAGCCGGAGGAGCGCGCCGCATCGCTCGGCGCGCTGGACATGGCCGGGCTGTTCACGTCGGCATCGATGGCGATCCTCGGCCCGGCGCTGCTGAGCGTCGTGAACATCGGACCGCTGATGCTGCTGGCGGCCGTCGTGGCCGTCCTGCCCGCGGTCGCGCTCGCCCACGGCCGGCCAGTGATGGTCACGGCGTGACCGAGCGATCGGTCTCCCTGGCAGCCATCCGCCAGGCCCAGGCGACGCTCGACGGCCGCGTCCATCGGACGCCGATGCTCGCCTCCCGTACGGCAGCCGCGATGGTCGAGCGACGGTCCGGCATGCGCCTCAGTGCCGGGCCGGCCAATGACGGCGTGCCGAGGCTCTTCGTCAAGGCCGAGCACCTTCAGGTCAGCGGATCGTTCAAGGTGCGCGGCGCCACCAACCGCGTCGCGGCACTCAGCGAGCCGGAGCGGCTGCACGGCGTCATCACCGCCTCGAACGGCAACCACGGTCAGGCCGTTGCCTACGCAGGGGCCGCGGTCGGCGTGCCGGTGACCGTGGTCATGCCGGTCGTCGCCAGCCCGACGAAGATCGCGGCGGCGACGGGATACGGAGCCCAGGTCATCCTTCATGGCCAGCACTTCGGCGAGGCTCTCGCTCACGCCGAGGCGTTGCGCGACGAGCGAGGGCTGACCCTGATCCACGCCTACGACGATCCTGCCGTGATCGCCGGCCAGGGCACGGTCGGGCTCGAGCTGCTCGAGGACCTGCCCGAGGTCGACGTCATCGTCGTGGGCGCCGGCGGCGGCGGGCTCGTGTCGGGCATCGCCAGCGCGGTCAAGGCCGTCCGGCCCGGCTGCCGCGTCTATGCCGTCGAGCCGGTCGGGAGCGACGGACTGCGACGGGCCGTGGAGGCCGGCCACCCGGTGCCGATCACGCCGGTGACGATGGCCGATGGGCTCGCTGCCGCCTCGGCCGGTGACTGGACGCTGGCCATCGCCGCCCGCCTGGTCGACGGCTTCGTCGTCGTCAGCGAGGCGACCATCGCTCGAGGCGTCGCCTTCGCCCTCGAACGGATGAAGCAGCTGCTCGAGCCGGCCGGCGCTGCTGCCCTCGGCGCCGTCCTCGCCGAGGCCGTCCCGATCAGGGGCGAGGAGACCGTGGCATGCATCGCGTCCGGCGGCAACATCGACGTGCACCGGCTGCCGGAGATCATCGCTCTGGCCGCGTCGACGGACTGATGGAGCTCGGTCGCTTCGACCTCTAGCGCGAGTCGCGGCTGCTCGTCGGGAACGAGCGATGACACCCGGTCCGGGATGGTGACGGACGGCCCAGCGCCGCGGGCAACGTCGCACGCCGGCGACGATGTCGGGGAGGAGTCCGCGGCACCTGTCTTGCCGGCGCCCGGACCGCCCGTCGCTGCGCAGCCTCGGCGCTGCCGCTGACGGCGTCGAGCCGTACCTTTCGGCGCTCAGTCGAGGCCGAAATCGTGGAGCATTCGGTCACCGAAGCCGACGTGGTGAGCAAGCTCGTGAAGGACCGTGATGCGGATCTCCTCCTCGAGCTCCCGGCGGTCGGGATAGTCGGCCTCCAGCGGTCCGCGGAAGATGGTGATCTTGTTGGGGTAAGGGACGGAGTCGGCCCCGTACTCCGTGATGGGGGTCCCTTCGTAGAGGCCGTAGAGGGTCTCGTCGGGCTCGAGCTCCTCCTCCAGCCGCTGTCGGGGCGACGGCTCCTGCTCGACGACGATGGCCACGGTCTCGAGCAGCCGCTGCGCATCGGCGGGCAGCGAATCGAGCGCGCGGGCGACGCTCGCCTCGAAGGCATCGGCCAGCGGTGCCCGGCGGCCGGGGCTGCGTCTGGCCTGACTTCCGCGACGACGGACCGGCACGGCACCCGCTCTGCGACAGCTCGACCGGCGGCAACGATGCGGCCGATCGGCGCCGACCTATCCTAGACGCGATGACCCCGACCGAGACGCGATGATCCCGAGCGAGTCCGGCGCGCCCGAGCAGCGCACCAGCACGTCGCCCGAGCCCATCTCGGTCATGGTGACCATGGACACGGGCGTCCGCATCCATGTCCTCGACTGGGCCGACGCCGGATCGCCGGAGGCGCCCGGCCTGGTCCTCGTCCATGGGCTGCTGGCGACCGCCTGGACCTGGAGCCCGGTCGCCCGGCGCGTCGGCGGACGGGTGCGTGCGCTGGCACCGGATCTACGCGGGCACGGGCTCTCCGAATCGCCGCCGGCGGGTTATGACCTCGACTCGCTGGCCTTCGATCTGCTCACCGTGCTCACCGCGCACGGCCTGGGCCCGGACGTCAGCGGCCCGCCGGTCGTGCTTGCCGGCCACGGCTTTGGAGCGCAGGTCGCGGCCTGGGCGGCACACCTCCGGCCCGCCGCGATAGCCGGGCTGATCCTCGTCGACGGTGGTTGGGAGGAGCTCGAGTCTGCGCTGCGGATGGGCCCCGCCGAGTTCCAGCGAGGCCTCGACGAGCCGCCCGAGGTGCTGGCCTCGATGGACGCCTTCCTCGCCGACCGCCGGGACTGGGACCCGGGCAGCTGGGATGCCGACCAGGAGCGGGCCGCCCGCGCCACGGTCGATGAGAAGTACGCCGGTCGGGTCGTGCCCCTCGTGCGCCGTCATGCCCTGAGCGGATGCGTCGAGGCCATGTTCGCCTACGACCCCATGGTCGCCCTCGGCGACCTCGCCCGGCCGCTCACCTTCCTCGTCGCGGAGCCCGGTGGTGCCGACGATGATGACGTGCGCGAGCGGCGCCTGGCGCTCGACGAGCTGCTGGCGGTCCGGCGAGGGGCGGGCATGCCCCCGGATCGCGTGGTCCCGTTCGCCGGTTCGGCGCACAATCTGATGCGCTACCGACCCGATGAAGTCAGCGCCAGCATCCTTGGCGTCCTCGCTGCCCCACTGGAGGCCCGATGAGCTTCTCGCCCGATCAGACCGGCAAGATCGAGGTCCCCGGCGCGACGATCTTCTATGAATCGACCGGACGCGGCCTGGGGCTCGTCCTCGTCCATGCCGGGATCTGTGATCAGTCGATGTGGGACGACAACGTGCCCAGCTTCGCCGGCGGGCACCAGGTCATCACCTATGACTGTCGCGGCTTCGGGGCCACTCGATCGACCGATGTCGCCTTCTCGAATCGGGCCGACCTGATCGCCGTGCTGGACGAAGTGGGGTTGGATCGGGCGGCGCTCCTGGGCTGCTCGAGAGCGGGCTCGATCGTCCTCGACACGACCCTCGAGTACCCCGATCGCGTGTCGGCGCTCATCTGGGTCAACGGCGGGATCAGCGGCTTCGAGCACCAGCCGACGCCCGAGGAGCTGGCCATGTTCGAGTCCGCCGAGGCCTTCGAAGAGGCCAAGGACTGGGCTTCGGTGGCGGACATGGATGTGCGCATCTGGGTCGACGGCATCGGCCAGTCGCCGACCCGCGTGCCCGCACAGATCCGCGAGCGTGTCCGTGCCATGAGCCTCGCCAATTACGTTGTCGAGCATCCGTACGGCCAGCCGATCGTCCTCGACCCGCCGGCCGCCGGTCGTCTCGCCGAAGTCACCGTGCCGACGTTGATCATCGAGGGCGATCTCGATCCGTCCGAGACCCATGCCGCCGCGGACGTCCTGGCCGCCGGCATCGCCGGCGTGCGGCGGGTGGTCATGAAGGGCGTCGCTCACCTGCCCAATCTGGAGCGACCGGACGACTTCAGCCGACACGTGCGGGACTTCCTGGCCGCTGCCAAGGTCTAGGCGGTCAGACGATGACCGTGGCCCGCGACACGGCCATGCCGAGATCCCGTCCGTCGGCGCGCCCGATCCTCGTCATCGGGCTCGACGGCGCCGAGCCGTCGCTCGTCTTCGATCGCTGGCGCGCCGAGCTGCCGACCCTCGATCGCCTCATGGGCGGCGGCGCCTGGGCGCGCCTCGAGAGCACCATCCCGGCGATCACCGTCCCTGCCTGGGCCTCGATGATGAGCGGCCTGGATCCGGGCCAGCTCGGCTTCTACGGCTTCCGCAATCGCATCGACCGCTCCTACGACAACCTGGCCATCGCCAACGCGCGCTCCGTCACCCGGCCGCGGGTCTGGGATCACCTCAGCGCGGCGGGGGGCACGGTCGGGCTCATCAGCGTCCCCCAGACCTACCCCATCAAGCCCCTCAACGGCGATGTCGTGAGCTGCTTCCTGACCCCGAGCGCCGCCAGCGAGTACGCCCACCCGGCATCGCTGAAGGACGAGATCGAGGGCTGGATCGAAGGCGACTACCTGGTCGACGTGCCCGACTTCCGATCGGAGGACAAGGCCCGCATCCTGCGCGACATCTACCGCATGTCGGAGCAGCACTACGAGGTCTGCCGGCGGCTGCTGACCCGCCGCCGGTACGACTACTTCATGACCGTGGACATGGGCATCGACCGCATCCAGCACGCGTTCTGGAAGTTCATGGACCCACGCCACCCGAAGCATCCGCCGGGCAACCCGTATGAGCAGGCGATCCACGACTACTACGTTCACGTCGACGCCCGACTCGCGGAGCTGCTCGAGCTGGTGCCCGACGAGACCCTCGTCCTGGTCGTCTCCGACCACGGCGCGCAGGCGATGCTGGGCGGCATCTGCGTCAACGAGTGGCTGCTGCAGGAGGGCTACCTGGCGCTTGACGCCTATCCCGACCAGCGATCCTCGATCGAAGCCTCTGGCGTGACCTGGCCGGCGACGCGGGCCTGGGGTGAGGGCGGCTACTACGGGCGCATCTCGCTCAACGTGGCCGGGCGTGAGCCGAGCGGCACCGTCGCCGCTGACGCCTACGAAGGCGAGCTGGCGGCCCTGACCACGGGCCTGCTGGACATCCCCGATGACGTGGGCCGACCGCTCGAATCGACGATCTACCGACCCGACGCGATCTACCGCGAGGTCCGCAACGTGCCGCCCGATCTGCTCGTCTACTTCGGTCCTCTGGCCTGGCGCTCGGTCGGCAGCGTCGGGCTGCGAACGACCTGGACCTTCGAGAACGACCTGGCGCCCGACGACGCCAACCACTCACGCTTCGGCATCTTCATCGTCCACGATCCGCTCAAGCCAGCTGGTGGGCAGCGCCTGGCCGACCAGAGCATCTACGACGTAGCCCCGACCCTCCTCGGCTGGCTTGGGCTGCCCGCACCTGCCGACCTGCGAGGGCGGCCGATGGACCTGCCCTCATGAGCGCCGGCTTCACCGTCTGGTTCACGGGTCTGTCGGGCAGTGGCAAGTCGACGATCGCGGGCCACCTCGCCGAGGCCCTGCGAGGCCGCGGCCTCCCCGTCGTGGTCATCGATGGCGACGACGTCCGTGCTGGCCTGAGCGCCGACCTTGGCTTCAGCCGCGCCGACCGGGACACGCAGGTCCGCCGGGTGGGCTGGATGTGCGAGCTGCTGACCCGCAGCGGTGTCATCGCCCTGGCTGCCCTGGTCTCGCCGTACGAGACGACACGGGCCGAGGTCCGGGCGGCCATCGGCCGTTGCATCGTGGTCTACGTGGAGGCGCCGCTCGCCGTGCTCGAGTCGCGCGACACGAAGGGGCTGTATCGCGACGCCGCCGCCGGACGCGTGACCGATCTGACCGGGGTCGGGGATCCCTACGAGCCCCCGCGCGATGCCGACGTGCACTGCCTGACCGACGGGCACGAGACGCCGGAGGCCTGTGCCGGCCGGGTCATGGCCCGGCTCATCGAGCTCGGCTACGTCGACTGATCGCCGGTCCCTGGCTTGCCCGACAGGCGGCGCATCGATCGTCGGGAGGCGTTCGTGAGGCCCAGGATGAGGGTCGTGGCCGGACTCGTCGGTCGTCGCAGATAGCGTCGATAGACGTACCGCCAGACGCCGCGAACGCGGAACTCGACGATCGCGGCGCGCGGGATGGTGACACCGACCCACTCCGCGGGCAGCGCGTAGCCCCATTTGCGCATGAACGGGCCGAAGACCTCGGCCGCGAACGGGCGCAGGTCCTCCGGGTAGTAGTCGAGGTAGCTGCCCCGTTCGCTGGTCTTGTTGACCATCGGCAGTGGTCGGACCTGCTCCAGCCCGAGGCGCTCGAGCGTCCGGCTGAAGTCTTCCTGCAGGTGCTCGAACCGGATGACCTGGTCCATCCGCTTGTGGTAGATGAGCGTGTCGTTGTCCCAGCCGCGCCGATAGACGCGGCGGAGGTAGTGCGCGAAGTCGGCATCCTCCGCCACGACGAGCTCGTAGGCTGCCTGCTGGACGGGGCTGAGCGTCTGGTCCTGCGCCCGGCGGCTGTACTTCTGGTGCCAGTCGGTCTTGAACTTGAAGTACATGCTGACGGCTTCGTCGAGCGGATTGCGAACCCCCGAGAAGACGAAGTAGCGCCTCTGGGCGGGCGTTGCCAAGCGGGTGAAGTCGGCCCACGTGGCGTGCTTGGCGGCCACCTTCTGCCCGCCATAGTGCTCGCGCAGCTCGGCCTGGATGGCGGTGCAGGCCGTGTGGGGTTGCTGGATGAAGACGTAGCGGTGGATGTCGCTGACGATCACAGGATCGATGATACCCGCGCTACGCGCTCGTCGGCCCGAGGATCATGCCTGCAGCGACGGTCACGTTCGAGGCCGCGTCGATGAGGATGAAGGCGCCCGTCGTGCGGTTGCGTCGGTACTCATCGAAGAAGATTGGCGAGGTCAGGCGCAGCGAGAGGCGCCCGATGTCGTTGAGCCCGAGCCCGTCGACGCCTTCCTCGCGGTGAAGGGTGTCGATGTCGAGCCGGTACTGCATCTCGGCGACATGGGCGTTCACGGTCCGCGTGGTGTGCTTCAGCACGTAGCGGCCGCCGACGGTCAGGCGCTGGTCGGTCATCCAGCAGACCATGGCGTCGATGCGCTGGCCGACGTGGGGTCGGTTGTTCTCGCGGCAGATCATGTCGCCGCGGGAGAGGTCGATATCGTCGGCCAGCCGGATCGTCACGGCAAGCGGCGCGAAGGCTTCCACCAGCGAGCCGTCGTAGGTGTCGATGGACGTGATGGTCGTGGTCAGGTCCGACGGCAGCACGACGACATCGTCGCCGGGCTTGAAGACGCCGCCCGCGACCTGGCCGGCGTAGCCGCGGTAGCCCTCGGAGCGCGCCGAGGTCGGCTGGACGACCATCTGGACCGGGAAGCGGCAGTCGACGAGGTTGCGGTCGGAGGCGATGAACAGGCTCTCCATGTGGTTGAGCAGGGAGCCGCCGGCGTACCACGGCATCCGATCGGAGCGCGTCACGACGTTGTCGCCGTGCAGGGCGCTGACCGGGATGAAGGCCACATCGGTCACGTCGAGCTTGGCGGCAAAGGCGGTGAACTCGTCCCGGATCCGGTCGTAGACCGCCTGGTCGAAGTCCACCAGGTCCATCTTGTTGATGCAGACCAGGAAGTGGGGCACGCGCAGCATCGAGGCGATGACCGCGTGGCGCCGGGATTGCTGGACGACCCCACGCTGGGCATCGATGAGGATGAGGGCCAGGTCGGCGGTCGAGGCGCCGGTGACCATGTTGCGCGTGTACTGCACATGGCCCGGCGTGTCGGCCAGGATGAACTTGCGACGCGGCGTCGAGAAGTAGCGGTAGGCGACGTCGATGGTGATGCCCTGCTCGCGCTCGGCCCGCAGGCCATCGGTCAGCAACGCCAGGTTGAGCATCTCGTCGCCCCGGCGCGCGCTCGTCTTCTCGAGGTGCTCGAGGGTGTCCTCGAGGATGAGCTTGGAGTCGTACAGCAGGCGGCCGATGAGCGTGCTCTTGCCGTCGTCGACCGAGCCCGCCGTGGCCACACGCAGCAGGTCCGCGCCGGCCATCAATGGAGCAGCGTGCGGCCTGGCACCGTTGCCGGCGGCCATCAGAAGTAGCCCTCTCGCTTGCGGTCTTCCATGGCCGCCTCGCTCGAGCGGTCGTCGGCGCGCGTCGCGCCGCGCTCGGTGATGCGCGTCACCACGAGCTCCTCGATGACCTCGTCGATGGTCGCCGCATCGGACTCGACGGCGCCCGTGCAGGTCATGTCGCCGACCGTCCGGAAGCGGACGCGCATGGCGACCGGCTCCTCGCCGGGCATCAGGGGCACGTAGGGTCCGAGGGCGAGGAGCATGCCATCGCGCCGGAAGACCGAGCGTTCGTGGGCGTAGTAGATGGAGGGGATCTCGAGCTCCTCGCGCTCGATGTAGTGCCAGACATCAAGCTCGGTCCAGTTCGAGATGGGAAAGACTCGCAGGTGCTCGCCCTGCCGATGCCTGGCGTTGTAGATGGACCACGGCTCGGGCCGTTGATTGCGCGGATCCCACTGCCCGAACTCGTCGCGCACCGAGAAGATGCGCTCCTTCGCCCGTGCCCGCTCTTCGTCGCGTCGGGCGCCACCGATGGCCGCGTCGAAGCCATGCTCGGCGATGGCGTCGAGCAGGGTCACCGTCTGCAGGCGATTACGCGAGGCTCGGGGCCCGGTCTCCTCGACCACGCGACCCTTGTCGATCGAGTCCTGGACGCTGGCCACGACCAGGCGCTCTCCGATCTCGGCCATGCGCCGATCGCGATACTCGATGGCCTCCGGGAAGTTGTGGCCGGTGTCGACGTGCATGACCGGGAACGGGAAACGCGACGGCCTGAAGGCCTTCTCGGCAAGGCGCAAGAGGACGATCGAATCCTTGCCCCCGGAGAAGAGCAGGACCGGCGACCGGGTCTCCGCGGCGACCTCGCGCATGATGGTGACCGCCTCCGCCTCGAGCGTATCGAGGTGGCTGAGCAGGTATCCGCGTGCTTGCATCAATCGCGTGGTGGCATCAGTCGGTGGATCGGGGTCCCTGGTGCGCGGTCGTGACACGATGGGGTTGACCGGCTCCCCGAGTATACGGGACCGTCCTCGACCGCCCCCTCCAGGTGCTCACGTGACCGACCGCGGTAGCATGCGTCGGCACCCCTGGCTTCCCCGACGAGGACGCTGATCAGGACATGATCGACCCACCCGTCGCTCCCGATGCCATCGGGAGCGGAACCTACGACGACGAGCTAGCGGCGGCGATCGAGGCCGCTCGTGCCGGTGGTGCCGCCATCCGGTCGGCGTTCGGCGAGGACCACGAGGTGACCTTCAAGTCCGGCGACGATCCGCTGACCGCCGCCGACGCGGCCGCCGACCGACGCATCAGGCAACGCCTGATCGGCGAGTTCCCGACCGATGGCTGGCTGTCCGAGGAGAGCGACGCGCGGGTCCTGGACGGCGGTCGGCGGCTGTGGGTGGTCGATCCGCTCGACGGCACCCGCGAATTCGTCCAGCACATCCCCGAGTTCGCGGTCTCCATCGCCCTGCTGGTCGACGGACGACCGCTGGTGGCCGTGGTCTACAACCCGATCCGCGACCTGCTGGCTTCCGCGGTCCGAGGTCGCGGCGCGAGGATCGGTGACCGGTCGGTCATGACCAGCTCCATAACTGACCTATCGACGGCGGTCGTCCTGGCCAGCCGGAGCGAGATCGCGCGCGGACAGTGGTTGCCGTTCGAGCCACGCTGCCGCGTCGTGGCGATGGGCAGCATCGCGTACAAGTTGGCCCTCGTCGCTAGCGGCGAAGCAGACGCCACCATCAGCCTGGCGCCCAAGCACGGCTGGGACATCTGTGCCGGCGTGCTGCTGGTCGAAGAAGCCGGCGGCGTGGTCTCGGGGCTCGACGGGCAGACGCTGGAGATGGCCGATCCGACCGCGCTCGTCGATGGCCTCGTGGCCGGCGGCTTCGGGATCCACGGGCAGGTCCTGGCGGCGGTCGGGGCTAGCCGGCGCCCGGCATAGGTCCTGCGCCGGCCTGCCAGCGATCGTGGGCCGGATGGTCGTCGCGAACGGCCACGAAGCGACCGCTGAAGGTGGCGGTGATGAGGCCCTCGGCGGTCTCGATGCGCGCCTCGCTCGTCGCTCGACGGCCGACGACCTCGACGGGCCACGATCGCAGGATGAGCGGCTCGTCGGTCGGCGTCGGTGCCACCAGCCGCACCTGGTACTCGGCCGTCACCGTGGCCGGCGGTCGGTCGGCGCCGCTCAGGCGCATGATGGCCATCGCCGCCGACCAGTTGGCGTGGCAGTCGAGGACGGTGCCGCAGATGCCGCCGTTGAGCACGCTCGCGAAGGCGTGATGCTCGGGCGATGGCGTCCAGGTGGCCACGAGCGCGCCCTCGCGCTCCGGGTCCGGGTCGGGGAAGCTGCGGATCCGAAGGCCCTTGACGTTCGCCGGGCCGCAGCCGAAGCAGATGCTGTCCGGGGCGTAGCGCTCCTGGAGGCTCGCCCCGGCGCGGCTCACGGGGGCGTCGCCTGCGGCATCATGGCCGCGAGTCTACCGCCCGCGAGGACCAGCGATGATCGTCGTCTCGAGCCCACGCCACGCCCTCCATGAGCCGCCTCGCGAGGTCAGCGGCGGGCGCGAGGTGCCAGCCTTCGAGGTCGGCGCCCGGGCGACATCGATCCTTGCGCGCCCTCGAGGCAGACGGGGGCTTCCAGCTCCAGGCGCCCCACGACTTCGGGCTCGAACCGATCCTGGCCGTGCACGACGCGGGCCTCGTCCGCTACCTGGAGACCGCCTGGGAGGCGTGGCGCATCGGCGGCACCGGTGGCGACAGCATCGTGCCCGACACGATCCGCCACCCTGGGCTGCGGCCGATGGGCGATGCCTGGCCAGAGCCCGACTCGCCCTGTGGCCGGAACGGATATTGGACCTTCGACACGGCGACGCCGATCGTCGCCGGCACGTGGCAAGCCGCACGGTCTGCGGTCGACGTCGCCATCACCACCGCGGCACGCGTGCTCGACGGCGCGCCGGTCGCTTATGGGCTCTGCCGGCCACCCGGCCACCACGCGGCGCGCGACCTGTTCGGCGGCTACTGCTATCTGAATAACGCCGCCATCGCCGCGCACTGGCTGACGCAGCGCACGGCCGCGCCGGTGGCCATCCTCGATGTCGACGTCCACCATGGCAACGGCAGCCAGGCCATCTTCTGGGAGCGGCCGGACGTGCTCTACGTCTCGCTCCACAGCGACCCCCGTGGCATGTATCCCTACTACGTCGGCTATCCCGACGAGGTCGGTGGGGGCGCGGGCATCGGTCGCAACCTCAACCTGCCGCTGCCACCGGGCACGGACGATGCAACCTACCTCGCGGCGCTCGAGGTCGGCCTCGCCCGGATCGCGGACTTCGGTGCCTCGACGCTCGTCGTCTCACTGGGCCTGGACACGTATGCCCTCGACCCGATCGGAGGCTTCGGCCTGACCGCGTCGGGCTACAGCGCGATGGGTCGTCGGGTGGCCCTGCTCGGCCTGCCGACGGTCATCCTCCAGGAGGGCGGCTACCACATCGATGACCTGGGCGACAACGTCGTCGCCTGGCTGCGAGGGTTCTCTCCCGCAGCCTGACCACACTGCCTGAGGAGTACCATCCGCGCATGCCAGTCGGAACCGACCTCATCCTCGTCCTCGTCGTCATCCTCATCATCGTGCTCCTGGTCCGCGGTCCGAAGAACCTGCCCAAGCTCGGGGAGTCGCTTGGCCAGTCGATCTCCGGCTTCCGTCGTGCGGTGAAGGAAGACGACGATCCGTCGAAGGCGACGGCCACCGAGCCCGACGCCGCGACCGCCGCGACCGTCGCTGCACCAGTCAGCCCGCCAGCGACCCCGGCAGCACCTGTCGAACCCGTCGCGCCCCTCGCTCCGGCCGCACCGCAAGCGCCGCCTGCTGCAGATACGGCGCCGAGCCCGATCGACGGCCGGCCGCAGGCCTGACGCCCGGTCGGCGTCCCTGCCATGAGCGATCGAGAGGCCCACGTTCGCGCGCTCATCGACGAGATCGAGTTCGAGATGGGCGAGGACGGTCTGGCCGGTGAGCATGGACCGATCGATGCCGACGGGCGCGTCGAGGCCGCGGTCCGCGAGATCCTGGTCGAGATCGGCGAGGATCCGGATCGCGATGGGCTCCTGCGCACGCCAGAGCGCGTGCATCGGATGTACGCCGAGCTGACCGCCGGCTATCGGGTCGACCCCGATCGACTCATCAACGGAGCGGTCTTCGAGGTCGACTACAGCGAGATGGTGATCGTCAAGGACATCCCGTTCTACTCGCTCTGCGAGCATCACCTGCTGCCCTTCTTCGGCTCGGCATCGGTCGCCTACATCCCGAGGGGTCGGGTCATCGGGCTGTCCAAGATCCCGCGCATCGTCGAGATGTACGCCCGCCGGCTGCAGGTCCAGGAGCGACTGACCCAGCAGATCGCCGACTTCCTGCAGACGCAGCTCCAGCCGCAGGGTGTGGGCGTGGTCATGGAGGCGACCCACCTGTGCGCGGTCATGCGCGGCGTCCGAAAGCCGGGCACGATCATGACCACGAGCGCCGTCCTGGGCATCTTCCGCTCGCGCGACAAGACGCGAGCCGAGTTCCTGGCGCACCTGGAGCGACGGCCGCCCGGTCCCGCCTGAGTCACCCAGGCGACAGATCCCGCCGATCGCCGAACGTATCATCCCCGGCACCAGGCAGCGGGAGTGGTGGTCGGGTCATGATCCACGCCGTGTCCAAGGCGATGCGCATCTCGACGATCGTGGCGGTCGCCGCGGTGGTGGCCGGGTGCGCCGGCTACGGCACGCCGGCGCCAACGCCGTCCGACGTCAGGATCGCTCAGCCCAGCGCCGACGATCGGGCCGTCTCCTCCGCCGTCGCCTTCACCCACGCTCGCGCCGACCGCGGCCGCTGCTGGCGTCACCGAGCGCGACCGTGATGGACGGTGTGGCGGTGACGTCGATCCCGCTCGGGGTGGATGCCTACCCTCTCGACGTCGTCTCGGCCTTCGGGTCGATCTGGATCGCCGAGCATCGTCATGATCTCGTTCGACGTCTCGACCCGTCGACCCTGACAGACCACGGCGGAGATCGGTCCGATCGTCGGACCGGGCTGGTTCGCGGTCACGCCCGATGCCGTCTGGGTCACGAATCAGAACGGCGTCGGGATGAGCCGGCTCGACCCGTTGACGAACACGGTCACAGCGACGGTCGGCGACCTCCCGACCTGCGGGGCGCCCGCCTACGCGCTCGGCAGCATCTGGTACGCCGCCTGCGACACTGACGAGCTGGTGCGCATCGATCCGAAGGCCGCCACGGTCGTCGCGCGCGTGCCCGCCGAGGGCCGGACGTGGCCGATCGCGATCGACGGCGCCCTGTACGCCGCGGGACCCGCCGGCCTCGGGCGCTTCGACGATGCGACCGGTCGGATCGTCGAGGTCGGGGGCTGCTGCGGCGAACCCATCGGCTTCGACGGTCACACCGTCTGGCTCTACGACGCGCCGAACGTCGCCCGGGTCGATCCAGGCCTCGGGCAAGGTGACCGGCAGGATGTCAGTGCCACTGCTCGGGCGCGTGGCATTTCGGGACGGCTCGGCCTGGCTGACCGTCAGCGCCGAGGGCCTCCGTGAGGTGGACCTCGACAGCGGCAAGGTCGTGCGGACCGTGCCCACCCGATCCACGCCCTTCGCCATCATCGACGTCGACGGCGTGCTGTGGGTGACCGATCAGCTCGGTGACCGGCTCTGGCGCCTCGAGCCGTAGTCGGTGCGTGCTCCGGTCCGATCGCGGGACCTCACCCGTCGCGGACGGTGATGATGAGCTTGCCGATCGGGCGCCCGGCCTGCAGGTCGCGCAGCGCGGCGGGGACCTCGGCCAGGGGATAGCGGCGGTCGATCGCTGGCCGGATGGCGCCCGACTCCAGGAGACGGGACAGCGTCGCGATGTCGGTCGGGTCGAATGGCTTCCAGCCCCACAGGAGGCCAAGCTTCCGGTTGCCGAAGGCTGACATGAGCGGCCCGAGGAGCAGGCCCTCGAAGATCGCGCCTGCGGTGCCGCCGACCATCACGTAACGGCCACCCGGCTTGAGGGCATGCCGGGGCGCAAGGAAGGACCGGCGCGCCCAGACATCGAGGATGTAGTCATATCGCGCTGCCGATCGCGTGTAGTCGACCTGCGTGTAGTCGATGACGTGGTCGGCCCCGAGCGATCGCACGAAGTCCATCTTCCGCGTGCTGCAGACGCCCGTGACCTCGGCCCCGAACGACTTCGCGAGCTGCACCGCGAACGGGCCGACGTTGCCGGATGCCCCGTTGACCAGGACGCTGTCGCTGGCCGTGATCGCAGCGGCCCCCACCAAGACCCTGGTAGGCGATGATCGAGGCCTCGGGCAGGGCGGCAGCTTGCTCGAAGGTGGCGCCGGCGGGCATCGGCGCCCACGCCCGCTCGGGTGCGCAGGCGTACTCGGCGAAGGCGCCGTAGCCATACATGGTCAGGTTGCCGAAGACGCGGTCGCCTGACGCGAACCGGCTCACGCCCGCCCCGACCGCCTCGACGATCCCGGCAGCGTCCAGGCCGAGGCCCGCGTGTCTCGGTTCGCGGAGGCCAGTCCCCATCCGCGTGATGAACGGCGTGCCGGTGAGGTAGTCCAGGTCTGCGCGGTTGACCGACGCGGCGTGGATGGCGACCAGGACCTCGCCGTCGCCCGGGACCGGCGTCGGGACGTCGCGCAGCTCGAGGACGTCGGGCGAGCCGTACTGCGAGCGGCGGATGGCCTTCATGGCGGCGACGCTACCACGCGCCCGATGCGACAGGCCGAGCCCCACTGCGTCGTGGGCACCTGGCCGCTCGGCCGCCAAGGTGTCGTGGTCGGAGCCTACAATCGCGGCATGCCCGCCCGTCCGATCAAGGTCCTCATCGCCAAGCCCGGCCTCGATGGCCACGACCGTGGCGCCAAGGTGCTCGCGCGCGGCCTGCGCGACGAGGGCTTCGAGGTCATCTATACCGGCCTCCGCCAGACGCCGGAGATGATCGTCACCGCCGCCCTTCAGGAGGACGTCGACGTCGTCGGGTTATCGATCCTGTCCGGCGCCCACATGACGCTCCTGCCACGGATCACCGCCGGACTCAAGGCCGAGGGGTTGGACGACGTATTGGTGACGGCCGGCGGCATCATCCCGGACGACGACATCGCCGCCTTGAAGGGGTTCGGCGTGGCCGAGGTCTTCGGCCCCGGCACGACCATCGCCCAGGTCGCGGAGTACTTCCGCGCCAACGTCCGGTCGCGCGACGGGGCGTGACCGCCTCCGATCGCGGGCGCGACCTCGCGGAGCGCGCACGGGCCGGTGATCGCCGGGCCCTGGCTCGGCTGCTGACCGAGGTCGAGGATCGTTCGCTGACCGGCGAGACGGCGCTGCGGATCCTCTATCCGCAGGCCGGCCGGGCGCACCTCGTCGGGGTCACCGGTGCGCCGGGAGCGGGCAAGTCCACGCTCGTCGCAGCCCTCATCGGGGAGGCTCGCAAGGCCGGCCGACCCGCCGCCGTGGTGGCCATCGATCCCTCCAGCCCGATCACGGGTGGGGCGATCCTGGGTGACCGTGTCCGGATGCAGGCCTACGCCGGCGACCGTGACGTCTTCATCCGCTCCATGGCCGCGCGTGGCCACGCGGGCGGCCTGGCCACCGCCACCGTGGCCGCGGCCGCCGTGCTCGACGCGGTCGGCTTTCCACTCGTCTTCATCGAGACCGTCGGGACCGGCCAGAGCGAGGTCGAGGTGGCGGCTATCGCCGACACGACGGTCGTCGTCCAGGCGCCGGAGATGGGCGATGAGGTCCAGGCCATCAAGGCCGGCCTCCTGGAGGTCGCCGACATCGTCGTCGTCAACAAGGGCGACCGTCCGGGCGCCCAGCGCGCCGCCGCCCAGCTGCGAGCCATGCTGACGGTCGGCGCCCAACACGACCGCGCCGCGGCCGAGGCCGGCCGCCCGAGGCCCAAACGCCCGGACGTCCTGCTCGCGACAGCCGCAACCGGCGACGGTGTGCCGGCCCTGCTGGCCGCGCTCGACCGTCGCGATGCGCTCCGCCAGGGCGCGGAGAACGAAGCCGGCGCGGGGCGGGTGGCGACCCGACCAGGCTGGCACGGGCTCGAGCGCAGGTGGACGGCATCCTCGGCGAGCGACTCCGTGCCCGCCTCGCGACGCCGGAGGAGGCGGCCGGCATGGCGGCTCTGTATGCCGCCGTGGCGGCCCACGAGATCGATCCCTATGCGGCCGCCGATCGCGCGCTGGACCGCCTGATGGGCACCGACGAGCGGCGGGCGACGCGGTAGGCTGGCGAGATGTCGGCCGAATCGATCCTCGTCTGCGGCGCCGGGTTGATGGGCCACGGCATCGCCCAGGTCTTCGCTGCCGCCGGCCATCCGGTCGTGCTCTACGAGCCGGACATCGAGCGGGCGCAGGCAGGTCGTGATCGCATCGCCGCCAACCTCGCCCGGGCCATCGACAAGGGTCGCATGAGCGCCGATGAACGGGACGAAGCGCTGGCCCGTGTCCATGCCACCGACGACCTCGCGCTGGCGAGCGGCGTCGTCCTGGCGGTCGAGGCGGTCTTCGAGGACCTGGCCGTCAAGTCGACCCTCCTTGGCGAGCTCGACCGCCTGACCCCGGCAGGCGCCGTCCTGGCCTCGAATACCAGCTCCATCCCGATCACCAAGCTGGCGGCAGCGGTGCCGGCGAGCCGCCGGCCGAAGGTCGTCGGGATGCACTTCTTCAGCCCGGTGCCGGTCATGCCGCTCGTCGAGCTGGTGCGCGGCGAGGCGACCTCGGGCGCGACAGAAGCGGCCGTCCGCGGCTGGTCGGCCGAGCTCGGCAAGCAGGTCATCGTCAGCCAGGACCGACCCGGCTTCATCGTCAATCGGATCCTGATGCCATACCTGGCGGAGGCGATGCGGGCGCTCGAGGAAGGGGTCGGGACGGCCGACGACATCGACACCGGTGCCAGGGTCGGCCTCAACCACCCGATGGGGCCGCTCGAGCTGGCCGACTTCATCGGGCTGGACGTCTGCCTTCACATCATGGAGGTGTTGGTCGAGGGCTACGGCCAGGCGCACATGGCGCCACCGCTGATCCTGCGCGAGCTGGTCGCCGCGGGGCGGCTGGGCCAGAAGACCGGCCACGGCTTCCATGCCTACCCCCGGCCGCCGCGATGAGCGGGGTGCTCATCTCAGCCGCGACGAGCAGTGGGTTCGCCTGGCCGTTCGAGCGCACGAGCCGATGAGCGGTCAGACCGCACCCGGCGAACCGCTGGCCCTCTCCGCCGAGGAGTCGCTCCTTCAGGACACCGCGCGTGACTTCGCGCAGCGTGAGCTCCTGCCCGGTGCCGCGGAGCGAGACGCGACCGAGCGGTTCGATCGGGCCCTCTTCACCCGCATGGGCGCCCTCGGATTCACGGCCGCGCCGTTCCCGGAATCAGTCGGTGGTGCCGGATTCAGCTACCGCGCCTGGACGATGATCATGGAGGAGGTCGCTCGGGCGGACATGGCCATGGCCGTCTCGCTCAGCGTCCACATCCTCTCGCAGTACCCGGTCGTGACCTGGGGCTCGGACGAGCAGCGCTCCCGCTGGCTGCCAGCGATGCTGGCCGGCGAGGCGATGGGTGCCTTCGCGCTGACCGAACCGCATGCCGGCTCCGATGCCGTCGCCCTCCGCCTGCGCGCCACACCGGTCGGGCCGGCCGACGCTCCGACCGGCTATCGACTGGACGGCGCCAAGAGCTGGACCACGAACGCCCCGGATGCCGAGCGCTACCTCGTCTTCGCGACCCTCGATCCGGCCCGGGAGCGGGACGGCATCACGGCCTTCCTCGTCGAGCGCGGCGCGCCGGGCTTCGGCTTCGGGCGGAACGAGCTGAAGATGGGTATCCGTGCCAGCCCGGGCGCCGAGCTGCACTTCGACGGCTGCGAGGTTCCCGCAGCGAACCGGCTGGGCGGGGAGGGGGAGGGCTATCGGATCGCCCTCTCGGCGCTCGGTGAAGGGCGGATCTCGATCGCCGCTGCCTGTGTCGGGCTGGGCCAGGCTGCGCTGGATGCATCGGCTCGCTACCTGACCGAGCGAGTCGCCTTCGGGGGCCCGCTGGCCGAGCTCCAGGGGCTTCGCTTCATGCTCGCCGAGATGGCTCGCGAGATCGCCGCCGGCCGGGCGCTGACGCGGGCCGCGGCGGCGGCCAAAGATCGTGGCGAACCGATCGCCGAGGCGTCATCACTGGCCAAGTGGACGGCATCCGATGCCGCGATGCGCGTCACGACCGACGCCGTGCAGCTCTTCGGTGGCGCCGGCTACTCGCGGGAGAACCCAGTCGAGCGCTACATGCGCGACGCCAAGGGTGCCCAGATCTACGAGGGCACCAACCAGATCCACCGGCTCATCGTGGCCGAGCAGGTGCTGGGGCGGGTCGGCGGCTGACCGTTCGCTGACCCGGGTCGCGCCGACCCAGCCCTGGCGCAGATCGGCGTCGGCGAGCCCTCGGTGTAGATTCCGCCGATGCCCGATCCCGCCAGCCCGAACGGCCACGTCTATCTCGTCGCGGCCGCGCGCACGCCGATCGGCAAGTTCGCCGGTGGCCTGGCGGACGTGCCGGCCACGACGCTCGGCGGCATCGCCATCCGCGCCGCCGTCGAACGCGCCGGCCTGGAGCCCGGGTCGGCGCCGATCGATGAGGTCTTCATGGGTCAGGTGCTCCAGGGCGGCGCCGGCCAGGCGCCAGCCCGCCAGGCGCTGCTCAAGGCAGGTCTGCCTGACACCACGCCGGCGACCACGATCAACCGTGTCTGCGGCTCGGGCCTCAAGGCCATCATGCTGGCGGCCGCGGCCATCCGGGCCGGCGACGCCTCGGTCGTCGTCGCCGGTGGCATGGAGTCCATGAACCAGGGTCCTTACCTGCTCCCCAAGGCCCGCTTCGGCTACCGCCTGGGCAATGCCGAGCTGGTCGATTCGACCGTCGCCGATGGCCTGTGGTGCGCCATCGAGGATTGCCACATGGGTACGCATGCCGAGCGGGTCGCGATCCACAACGGCGTCTCGCGCGCCGACCAGGACGCCTTCGCGCTCGAGAGCCATCGACGCGCGATCGCCGCCATCGACGCCGGGCGGTTCGCCGATGAGATCGTGGCCGTGCCCGTCCGCCGCGGCCGCGAAGAGACACTGATCGAGACCGACGAGTCGCCCCGTCGCGACACGACGGCCGAAGCGCTGGCGCGGCTGAAGCCCGTCTTCGATCTGCCCACCGGTGACGATGCGCCAGCCGACGGGTTGGGCACGGTCACGGCCGGCAACGCACCCGGCATCACCGATGGCGCCGCGGCGACGGTCGTGGCCAGCGAGCGCGAGGTCGAGCGGCTCGGGCTGGCCCCGCTGGCCCGGATCGTCGGCTATGCCCAGGCGGAGGTCGCGCCGAAGTGGCTCTTCCTGGCTCCCATCGAGGGTGTCCGACGCCTGCTGGCCAAGGTCGAGCTGCCGATCGAGGCCTTCGACCTGATCGAGATCAACGAGGCCTTCGCGTCGCAGGTGCTGGCCGACGGGCGCGAGCTGGGCTTCGACTGGGATCGGGTCAACGTCAATGGCGGTGCTATCGCACTGGGTCACCCGATCGGCGCCAGCGGTGCGCGGATCACGACCACACTGCTCTACGAGCTGCGGCGCCGCGGCGGACGCTACGGGCTGGCCACCCTCTGCCTCGGCGGGGGTGGCTCGGTGGCGATGGCCTTCGAACGGATCTGAAGCCGAGCGCGCCTCCGGGCCGCGAACGAACCCGACGCCCAAGCACGTCTGCCGCCCCGATCGGGCGGGCTTCCTTCGCCCGACCGCCATCGGTACACTCCATCCACGAAGCGGTCCCGCCGCCGTCCCCTGGCCGCGCCACGGAGGGAGCCCAGCATGCCCCGCGTCGCCATCGTGATCGACTCCGCGTCCGACCTCTCGCCCGAAGACTCCGCACGCAACGGCATCGCACTCGTTCCGCTCCTGGTGACGTTCGGCACGATCGAGTATCGGACCGGCCTCGACCTCAGCGCCGAGCGCTTCTGGGAGATGATGACCGCGCCGGGCGCGCCATTCCCGAAGACCGCCGCCTGCAGCCCGGGTGACTTCCAATCCGCCTTCCAAATAGCGTTTGACGCCGGCGCCGAGTCGGTCGTCTGCATCACGGTCGGCGGCAAGCTCTCGGCGACCAACAAGAGCGCCGTCATCGCCCGCGACCAGATGACCGGTCGCGACATCCGGGTCATCGACTCGGACACGGCGAGCTACGGCTTCGGGCTGCTCGCCATCATGGCCTCCGAGATGTCGGGGGCAGGGGCCAGCGCCGACGAGATCGAGGCCATGGTCGAGGCGCGCAAGCACGACTCGCACCTCTTCGTCGTCCTCGAGACCCTGGAGTACCTCAAGCGTGGTGGTCGCATCAGCGCCGCTCAGGCTGCCATCGGCGGCATCCTCTCGGTCAAGCCCATCATCACCATCGAGGATGGCCTGGTCGAGACGGCCGACAAGCCGCGGACGCGGAGCAAGGCGCGCGAACGGTTGCTGGAGCTGATCACCGCCAAGCCGATCGAACGCGCGGTCGTGCTGTCGGGCATGGCCGCCGACCCTGACGCATTCGCCACCGAGCTGGCCGCCCGGGCCGGCTTGTCGGTGGCATTGACGCCCGTCCGGTCCATCGGGCCATCGGTCGGGCCCCACGTCGGGCCCGGCGCCTATGGGGCGGTCGTCATCTACCGCTCGTAGGCGCCGTTGTAGACTTGGTCAGCTTCGGATCCCGCGATCCTGCTCGCCCACCCGATCCTCGAGGCCGGCGATCGCGACACGGAGGAACCTGGTTCCCATGACTACCGAGCAGGTTGCGGCGCCGATCAACCCTGGAAGGTGGCGCAGCAGCAGTTCGACCTCGCGGCCGAGAAGATGGACCTCGACCCGGGCCTGCGCCAGGTCCTGCGCGAGCCGCGCCGCGAGCTGATCGTCCATTTCCCGGTCAAGATGGATGACGGCAGCGTCAAGGTCTTCACCGGGTACCGCGTCCAGCACAACCTCGGCCGCGGCCCCGCCAAGGGCGGCCTCCGTTACCACCAGGACGTGACCCTCGACGAGGTCAAGGCCCTGGCCATGTGGATGACCTGGAAGTGCGCGGTCGTCGGCATCCCGTACGGTGGCGGCAAGGGCGGCGTCGTCGTCGACCCCAAGCAGCTCTCGATGCGCGAGATCGAAGGCCTGACCCGCCGCTTCGCGACCGAGATCAGCGTGCTCATCGGCCCCGAGCGCGACATCCCCGCGCCGGACGTCAACACCAACGCGCAGACGATGGCCTGGATCATGGACACCTACTCGATGCACGTCGGGTATACGGTCCCGGGCGTCGTGACCGGCAAGCCCATCAGCCTGGGTGGGTCCGAGGGACGGAATGAGGCCACCGCGCGCGGCTGCATCTTCACCATCGTCGAAGCCGCGCACCACCTAGGCATGGAGCTCTCGCACGCCAAGGTCGCTGTACAAGGCTTTGGCAACGCCGGCTCGATCGCGGCCCTGCTCGTGCGAGCCGAAGGCGCCATGGTCATCGCCGTCTCCGACTCGAGTGGCGGCATCCATGACCCGGCCGGCCTGGACGTCGACCGCGTCATCGCCTGGAAGAAGGAGCACGGAACGGTCGTCGGGTTCCCCGGCGCGACCGCCATCAGCAACGCCGAGCTGCTCGAGGTCGAGTGCGACATCCTCATCCCCGCGGCGCTCGAGAACCAGATCACGGCCGCCAACGCGGAGCAGGTCAAAGCCCGCATCCTGGCCGAGGCTGCCAATGGCCCGACCACGCCGGATGCGGACGTGATCCTCCACCGACGCGGCGTCTTCGTGATCCCCGACATCCTCTGTAACGCCGGCGGTGTGACCGTCAGCTACTTCGAGTGGGTCCAGGATCTCAACCGCGACCACTGGAGCGAGGCGGTCGTCAACGCCAAGCTCAAGGAGATCATGAACAAGGCCTTCCACGAGGTCATCCGCCTGGCGCAGACACATGGTGTCGACAATCGCGTCGGCGCCTACCTGCTGGCCGTCGATCGCGTCGCCTCGGCGACCGCTCTGCGCGGCCTCTACCCGTAGTAGTCCCGACAACCAGGACTTCGCCCCGCCAACCAGGACCTTCCTCGCCCCTGCCGGCCCGATCGGCAGGGGCGTCACGAATCCGACCGAGAGGCACGGCAGCGACGATGAGCGACACGTTGACAGAGACGGCACCGGGATCCGCGGCAGGAGCACTCGCCGACCTGGCCGCTGACCACTGGCAGGCGTATCTGGCGAGCCATCCATATGAGGCCACGGTCATCGGCGAGCGGCGTTTCGATGCGCTGCTCGAGGACGAGTCGCCGGCGGGTACCGAGGCACGCCTGGCGTCCATCGCCGGCTTCCGGGCGCGGGCGGTGTCCATCGACCCCGAGGCCCTCAGCGAGGCGGATCGCCTGACCCGATCCGTGCTCATCGAGGCGCTCGATGCCGAGGCGGCGAGGCTGAACAGCGGGCTCCACGAATGGACGGTCGATCCCGTCCAGGGACCGCACATCCTGTTCATGGGTCTGCCGCCGCTGCAGCCGATCTCGACCGTCGCCGAAGGCCATGACTTCATCGGTCGGGTGGGGGCGATGGCCGACTTCCTCGACGTCCACATGGCCAACCTCAGACGCAGCCTGGCGCGCGGGACGGTCGCCGTCCACGAGCCGGTCGTCAAGACCATCGGCACGCTCGAGGGCATGGCCACCAAGCCGCTCGAATCGTGGGCCATCCTCGACCCCATCCACGAGGCCCATGACGACTGGGCAGCCGCCGACGTCGAGGACTTCCGAGCCGACCTGCTGGCCGTCGTCCGCGAGCGCCTGTCGCCGGCGTTCGGGCGCTATCGGGACATGCTGGTCGAGGAGATCCTTCCTGCCTCACGGTCGGATGACCAGCCTGGGATCTTGCACGTCGCCGGCGGCGTCGACGCCTACCGGCTGTTGATCAAGGCCCATACGAGCCTCGATCGGTCGGCACAGGAGACCCACGACATCGGCCTCTCCGAGGTCGAGCGCATCAAGGCCGAGACGGTCGCGCTCGGGAGCCGACTGTTCGGGACCACCGACTACGCCTCGACCGTCGAGCGGATGCAGACCGACCCGACGCTCTATTACACGACGCGCGAGGAGATCCTGGCCGATGCGCGCCGTGCGATGGACAAGGCTCGCGGCGCGATGCCGGCCTGGTTCGGGCGGCTTCCGGAAGCCGACTGCGTGGTGATGCCCATCCCCGAGCACGAGGAGGAGCATTCCGTCCTCGGCTACTACTGGCAGCCGGCGGCGGATGGCTCGAGGCCGGGCCAGTACTACCTCAACACGCGCCTGCCAGAGCGTCGTCCGCGCTACGAGTCAGAGGCGCTCGCCTATCACGAGTCGATCCCCGGGCACCACCTCCAGATCGCCATCGCCCAGGAGCTGACCGGGATCCCCGAGTTCCGGCGCCACATGGGCGTGACCGCGTTCGACGAGGGCTGGGGGTTGTACACCGAGCGGCTGGCCGACGAGATGGGCCTCTACAGCTCCGACCTCGATCGCCTTGGCATCCTCGCCTTCGATGCCTGGCGCGCCTGCCGGCTCGTCCTCGACACCGGCATCCACGCCCTGGGCTGGACGCGTCAGCAGGCCATCGACTACATGCGGGACAACAGCCCGGTCATGATCGAGAACATCATCAACGAGGTCGACCGCTACATCTCGTGGCCGGGCCAGGCCCTCGCCTACAAGACCGGGCAGCTCGAGATCCTGCGGCTGCGCGCCTGGGCCGAAGCCGAGCTCGGCGAGCGCTTCGACATCCGCGCCTTCCACGACGCCGTGCTGCTGCAGGGCGCCGTCCCGCTGCCGACGCTCGACGACCAGGTCGCGCGTTTCGTCGCCCGCGCCCGCGCGTAGCCAGGGCCCGGCGACTGCTGTCGCGCGGCGGGCCCGGTGTACCATCCGCTCCCATGCTCGACCACGAAGAGAAGTTCCTGTTCAAGGAGGAGATCCTCCAGCTCTCGAATGCCGTGGCCGAGCCCGGCGTGCTCGACAACGTCGAGGACCTGCTGACCGACGTCATCACCAGCCCGCGCTTCGACTCGGAGGTCTTCACGCTCGAGCGCAGCCTCCAGGTGATGCTCGGTCCGCGCGCCGGGACGACGCTGGTCGGCCTGCTGACGGTGGCGCCGGAGGTCTTCGACGAGGTCGCCGAGGTGCGCATCCCGAGCGAGGTCCACGAGCGGCTGGTCGCCTGGCGCGCCCGTTTCGGATTGGCCATCGACAACGCGCTCAACTTCCTCAACAACCCCGACGGCATCCAGGGCCACAACTTCGCGACACAGGTCGCACATGTCGACGACCGGCGCGTCCTGCAGGGTCGCCTGACGCTCGTTCGCTACAACAACGAGCCGCAGTTCTTCCTGGCCGACGCCCCGGTCTTCTACGGCCTCATCGCCGACCTGCTCGAGCGACTCGGGCCGCACAGCGACACCGACACGGTCGACATGGAGACCCTGGCCCGACTCAAGGACGCCATCGCCCTCATCGAGCGCCGGATCACCCCCCGCGACCGCGGGTAGCCCGGCGCATCTCGCCCGAGTCCCATCCGCCGCTCGTCGAAGGCATCGCGGCCCCCAGTGACTGACGTACGCTGACGCGGATGCGTCAGCTGTACCTCGCGGCCACGGGCATGAATCGCGGCAAGACGACGGTCTCGCTCGGCCTGCTGGCCGCGCTCTTCGGTCGCGGCCTCAAGACGGGCTTCATCAAGCCGGTCGGCCAGCGCTACGCGATGGTCGATGGCGTGCCCGCCGATGAGGACGCCATCCTCATGAAGACGACCTACGACCTGCCGGACCCGCTGGCGGACATCAGCCCGGTCCATATCCCGCGCGGCTTCACCAAGGCCTTCATCAACGGCCAGGTCGTCGAGGACCTGCCGGCGCGTATCCGCTCGGCCTGGGAGCGGGTGGCGACCGGACGCGAGGTGCTCCTGGTCGAGGGCACCGGCCATGCCGGAGTCGGGTCGGTCATCGATCTTTCGAACGCCGCCGTGGCCAGGATGCTCGGGGCCCGCGCGGTCATCGTCAGCGAGGCTGGGGTCGGTCGGCCGATCGACGAGATCGTGCTCAACCACGCGCTCTTCACACGCCACGGCGTCGAGGTCGCCGGTGCCGTGGTCAACAAGGTCGACCACCATGCCCACCCATCGTTGGCCAAGGTGCTCGAGAAAGGGCTGGCGCAGCACGGCATCGAGCTCCTCGGCGTGCTGCCCTACCAGCCGCTGCTCTCGAATCCGACGCTGTCCATGCTCCAGGAGCAGATGCAGGGCGAGCTGCTCCATCCAGGGCCGGACCTGGCGCTGGTCATCGAGCACGTGGCGATCGGGGCCATGCAGGCCGAGCACGTCCTGGAGCGGGTCGGGCCGGGCAGCCTGCTGATCGTGCCCGGCGATCGCGAGGACGTCATCGCGACCATGGTCTCGGCCACACTCGTCGGACGTCCGGGGGAGGAGTCCGTCTCGACGCGCCGCCGTCGCCAGACGCTGGCCGGCGTCGTGCTGACCGGCGGCTACCGGCCGTCCGAGCGCGTCATCGACGCCATCCGCCGGGCTGACATCTTCACCTACCTCGTGGCCGGTGACACCTACGCCACCGCGTCCGAGGTCCACGACCTGCTGGTCAAGACCCATCCCGACGACACGGAGAAGATCGAGCTCATCCAGCAGCTCGTCGCGGACCACCTGGACGTCGATCGCCTGCTGACGCGCTTCGCCGAGCCGACGCCGGGTTGACGCCGCTCCGGCCGATCGTCGGCAAGCGGTGCGTGCACCTCAGGTCGAGGCGGTCAGGCGCCCGATCTCGGCCACCATGACCTCCGCGTCCACCCGCACCCGCGGCCGCAGGTCGTCCCAGCCCTCATCGGCCTCGCCGAGGTAGATGGCTCGAGCCCGGGCGAGCACGTCGCGATGCGCTTCGGGCAGCCGGGGGAGCGCCCAGTCAGCTGCGGCATCCTTGGAACGGATGGTTCCCGTCGCGACCGTCGTCCAGATCCGGGCCAGCGTCAGGATCCCGTTGCGGGTGTCCGCGTCGAGGTCGAGCAGGATTCCGGGGATCGCATCGAGGGTCGCGCGACGCACATCATCGGGTGGCACGGGATCGAGGACTGCGGCCGGCGATGGCCCGGACAGCGCTCGGTCAGCCGCCAGGACGCCAGTGATCAGCAGCGCGAGGTCCGGGTCCGCCTCCGCCGTCGGGAGCTTGCCGCGTAGGTAGTCGGCGCGCACCCACTCGCCGTACTGGAAGTCGCGCATCGGCGCGTACCGCCAGGGTCGGACGTCGGACTGGACGACGATGGTCAGCTCGACCGGTCGGCCCTCGGGGCCTCCGGTGTCGGAGATGGCCATCAACCGATCGACCAGCGATCGCCGTTGGGCGAGGGTCGCCGACCGACTCGTGACCCCGAACACGTCGATGTCGCTTCGTGGTCGGAGCCCACCGACCACCGCCGAGCCTTCCAGGTAGATACCGATGACAGCCTCGCCGAGGACCTCGCGGACGACGCGGGCGACCTCGTCGATCTGCGTCAGCACGGAGGCGAGCTCAGCCCCCGAGCAGCTCGTTGTCGATGAGCCGCGTGGCGCCGAATCGGACGGCGGTCGAGAGCAACGCCTCACCATCGATGCGGTCCAGCTCGCGCAGCGTGACCCCATCCGCGCACGACACGTACTCGACGTCCGCGAGCGGCTCGGTCGCGAGGACGTCGCGCATGATCCCGCGGAGCTCATCGGCCGATCGCTCGCCGGCAACGGCGCGATCGCGGGCGGCCAGCAGTGCACGGTGGATGACCGGCGCTGCCGCACGTTCCGCCGGGGACAGGTGGACGTTGCGCGACGAGAGCGCCAGGCCATCGGCTTCGCGCACGGTCGGGCAGGCGATGACGTTCGTCGGCAGCGCCAGGTCGCGCGCCATCTGGCGGATGACCATCACCTGCTGCGCGTCCTTCTGCCCGAAGTAGGCGTGCTCGGCACCGACGAGCGCGAAGAGGATGGCGACGACGGTCGCGACGCCATCGAAATGCCCCGGACGGGCGGCGCCTTCCAGGGGACCCGCCACCGCCCCGACTCGGACCAGCGTATCGAACCCTGGTGGGTAGACCTCCTCGACCGGCGGCGCCCAGACCAGGTCGACACCGGCAGCGATGCAGGCCTGCAGGTCGCGGGCTTCGTTGCGCGGATAGCGCTGGTAGTCGGCCGCTTCGTCGAATTGGCGAGGGTTGACGAAGATAGTCACGACGGTCGTGGCATCGTCGGCGCGGGCGCGCTCCATGAGTGCGCGGTGGCCGTCGTGCAGCCAGCCCATGGTCGGGACCAGGCCGACCGGCCGTGGCAGGCCAGCGAGCGCGGCGCGCAGCTCGGCCCGGGTGCGTAGGACCCGGGTCACGCCCCTAGAGGTCGCGGTCGAGCGGGATGCCGCCGCTCGGGATCCCCGACGACGAGCCCTGCCCTAGGCGATCGAGGTCGCCCTGCCCGAGCGCCTCGGCCAGCACGGCGTCGTCCATGCGCACCGACTCGGCCGCACCGGGGAACGTGCCGGCGGTGACATCCGCCGACCAGGCGCGGACCGCCTCATCGATGGTCTCGCGCAGATGGGCGTATGGCCGGGCGTGCCGTGGCACGAAGTCGCCCAGCCCGAGGACGTCGGTGATGACCTGGACCTGTCCGGCGCAGCCGGCGCCGGCACCGATGCCGATGGTCGGGATCTTCAGGCGCTCCGTGATCGACGTGGCCAGCTGCTCCGGCACCAGCTCCAGGACGATCGAGAAGGCGCCTGCCTCCTGGACCGCCAGCGCGTCGGCCAGCAGGGCTCGGGCGGCGTCTCGGGTCTTGCCCTGCACGCGGACCTTGCCGATCTGGTGGATGGCCTGCGGCGTCAGGCCGATGTGGCCCATGACCGGGATGCCGGCTTTGACCATGGCCTCGATCGTCCGCGCCGACCGCTGTCCGCCTTCGATCTTGACGGCCTGCGCGCCGCCGTCCTGGAGGAAGGCGCCGGCATGGGCCATCGTCTCCTCGACGGAGACGCCGTAGGTCAGGAACGGCATATCGCCGATGACGAGCGCCCGTCGTGTGCCTCGCACGACGGCGCGCGTGTGATGGAGCATCTCGGCCATCGAGACGCGAACCGTCGTCTCGTAGCCCAGCATGACCTGGCCGACCGAGTCGCCGACGAGGATCATCGGGATGCCGGCGTCGTCGACGATGCGGGCGGTCGGGAAGTCGTAGGCGGTGAGCATCGGGATGCGTTGCCCGTCGGCAAACATCGCCGCGATGTCGCTGATGGTCAGCCGGCGTGGAGAGTCGGCGGTGGCGCTCATGTCGCGCCAGTCTGCGCCGAAGCGTCCCGGGCGTCCAGCAAGGCGACGATCCGATCGAGCAGCCGATCGGCGACCTCGCGCTTGGCGAGGAGCGGCCACGTCTCCGGATCCGCGCCGGGCGCGATGAGCGTGACCCGGTTGGTCTCCACCGTGAAGCCGGAGCCGGGCTCGCTGACATCATTCGCGACCAGCAGGTCCACGCGCTTGCGGGTGGCCTTCTCGGCGGCGCGGTCGAGCGACCCCGTCTCGGCAGCAAAGCCGACCAGCACCGGGCGCGGCCGCAGCTGGCCATGCGCGATGGTCGCAGCTTCGGACAGGATGTCCTCGGTCGGTTCGAGGGCGAGCGTCAGGCCGGCGTCGCGTGTCAGCTTGGAACTCGACGACACCACAGGCCGGAAGTCGGCCACGGCGGCGGCCATGATCAGCGCATCGGCGCCCGTGAGCGTGGCCAGCACCGCGCGGCGCATCTCGGCGGTCGTCTCGGCGCGCAGGACCGTGGCTCGGTCCTCGGGGAGCGGCACGCTGACCGTGCCGGCAACGAGCGTCACCCGCGCGCCGCGATCCAGCGCCGCCTCCGCGATGGCCACGCCCATCCGGCCGCTCGAACGGTTGCCGATGAAGCGGACCGGGTCGATCGGCTCGCTCGTGCCCCCGGCGCTGACCACGATCTTGCGGCCCTCGAGGTCCTGGCCACGACCGCCCGTCGACAGCGGTGGTCGGAGGGCGGGGTCGGCGACGCGGATCGTCCGACCGGTCACCGCCGCGACGGCGGCCGCCACGATGGTCGGCGTCTCGGCCAGGCGCCCACGACCCTCGGCACCCGACGCGAGCGGTCCATCCTCCGGCTCGACGATGGTGTAGCCGAAGCTGCGCAGCGTGTCGGCGTTGGCGCGCGTGGCCGGGTGCGACCACATCTCGCCATCCATGGCTGGAGCGACGACCACGCGTGCTGCGGTGGCCAGGCAGATCGCAGTCACCACGTCGTCGGCCAGGCCGGCGGCCATGGCCGCCATCCAGCGTGCGGTGGCCGGCGCGACGATGACGAGGTCGGCGGTGTCGGCGGCCACGATGTGGCCGATGCGCGAGTCGGGCAGCAGCTCCAATGGATCGAGCTGAACGGCGCGGCGCGTCAGCGTCTCGAGCGTCAGCGGGCCGAGGAATCGGGCCGCTGAGTTGGTCATCGCGGCCTGGACCTCGGCTCCCGCGGCGACCAGCGCACGAGCCAGCTCGGGTGCCTTGTAGGCGGCGATCGAGCCCGTCACGCCAAGCACGACCAGCCGACCTTCGAGCGGCCGCGGGCCGCGACGCCCCGGTGCAACGTCGTCCGGGGCGTCCACGTTGGGAGCGCCCGACTCCGCGGGGTCCTGATCCCCCGACGACGGGCTCATGCCGACGTCGCCGTACTCATGCCCGCATCATGGCGGGGCTCACGCCGGGGTCCCGAGCGTGTTGGCTGGTGCGCCGACCTCGGCGTGGAAGAGGACCAGGCCCCGGATGGTCAGCGATGGATCGATCGAATCGATGCCGCGGATCTCCTTGGCCCACGCCTCGTTCGACAAGCCGCCGGTCAGGATGACGTGGATGCGGGCGCCGGCCGGGCTCTGCGCTGCCAGCTCCGCCCGGGTTCGATGAACCAGCTCGTTGACCAGGCCGATATGCCCGATGACGGCGCCGCTCTGCATGGCCGAGATCGTGTCCCGTCCGATGACCGTGGCCGGGGCGGCGGTGAGCTCGACCCGCGGTAGCAGGGCCGTACCCGAGGACAGCGCGTCGAGCCCCAGCTGGAGCCCGGCGGCGATGGCGCCACCAAGGTAGCCACCGTCGGCGGCCACGACGTCGAGCGTCGTCGCGGTGCCCAGGTCGACCACGATGGCCGGCATGCCGTACAGACGGCCGGCGGCGAAGGCGTTGACGATGCGGTCGGCACCCGCGTCGGCGGGCCGGTCGATCCTGACCGGGATGGGCACCGTCTTCGAGCTCGCGTCGAGGAGCGGGATGCCGCGGCGGGCGGCGAGATCCGCGGCGGCCGCCGACCAGGCCGGGATGACGCTGGCCATCACGATGGCCTGGACGATGGCCTCGAGCGGCCGGTCCTCGAGGCCCAGCAGCCGCGCGAGCAGCGCCTCGAGCCCGTCCGCCTTGATGTCGCGGGGCGAGGTGGCGATGCGGCCCTCGCCGATGAACCCGGACGGCTCGCCGACGTTGGACATGCCGACCGACAGGTTCGTGTTGCCGACGTCCAGGCTGAGGAGCATGCCCGGGATGATACGCGGGCGCCGCTCGGGCCCGGCGGGTCGTGCCGGTCAGCCCGACGTGGCGGTGACCGGTGGCGGATCGGTCGTCGCCCGCGCTCGGCGCGAGGAAGTCGAGGACCTCGCGGTCGAAGGCGTCGGGGCGTTCCCACATCGGATTGTGGGCGGCGCCCTCGATGACCACCAGCCGCGAGCCGGGTACGACGGCCACGATCGAGCGCCCGATGCCGATCGGGCAGACCCTGTCGTGCTCGCCCCATACGACGAGGGTCGGTGCCTGGATCCGGGACAGCTTGGCCCGCCAGTCCGCCCGCAGCAGCTGCGACGTGGCCTCGACGAGGCGGATGGGGCCGGAGCGGATGGAGTCCCAGGCGAGCATCGGCAACAGCGACGGAGAGGTCCAGCGTACGGTCCGGATGGGGCCCGTGATGCGGTGCCGGAAGTGCGGGTCGAGCGAAAGGAAGCCAGCGTCGACCAGCACCAGCCGGTCGACCCGATCGGGGTAGTGGGCGGCCAGGCCGGCGGCGACCAGGCCGCCCATCGAGTGCCCGATGATGCTGGCGCGCTCGATGCCCAGTCGATCCATCGTCGCGATCAGCTGGGCGGGCGCATCGTCGAGCACGAAGCGAGCCTCGCGCTTCGAGGCGCCGAAGCCGGGCAGGTCGATGGCATGGACCTTGAACGAGCGTTCGAGCGCCGGGGTGTTGCGCCGCCACCAGAGTGCCGACCCGGCCAAGC
Organism: uncultured Chloroflexia bacterium; assembly: GCA_963777975.1. Lineage (GTDB taxonomy): Bacteria > Chloroflexota > Limnocylindria > Limnocylindrales > CSP1-4 > CSP1-4. The sequence continues at coordinate 103,695 of CAVZSO010000011.1, forward strand.
CATGGAGCAGGATGAGCGGCGGGCCCTCGCCGCTGATATCCGAGACGACCGGCCCATGCTGCGACCAGGCCCTGCCGCGGGGCTGGGACGCGGCCAGCTCCTTGCGCCGATCGTCGGCCAGGGCATCGGCCACGATGACGGCCAGCTTCTGCCGCTCCGCCACGTCCTTGGGGTCGTCGGCCGAGAGCGGCGGGATGACGCGCACGCGGCCCGGATAGCTGGGCTCGTCGACGATCGCCTCGCCTTCGATGAACGCCCGCACGACGTTGGCCAGCTGGTCGGGATGCGAGAAGTTGATGGCGTGGGCGGCGCCATCGATGGACACGAGCGACGCCTGCGGCAGCTGCCCGACAGCGAACCGGATGCGCTCCTCGCTGACCAATGGATCCCTGTCCCCCAGCACGACCAGCACCGGGATGGTGGCGCTCAGGAAGCGCTCGACGGTCGGGAAGGCGATCATCGAGCGGAAGAGCGACCACGTCTGGAGGATGCCGTAGTGCAGGTAGTCCCGGACGGCGATGGGCGCCATGCCCAGCGGTTCTCGGAGGCCGGCCAGGGCGAGCTGCCCGACGCCCTTGACGATCGGCCGGTTGTGGGGGCCGCCGGCGGGCGAGACGAGGATGGCCCGTTCGATGCGATCGGGATGCTGGGCCACGAAGGCGCCCGTGATCGGGCAGCCCAGCGAGTTGCCCAGCAGCGTCGCCTTGTCGAGCTTGACGTGATCCATGAAGCGCGCGACGGCATCGGCCAGGGCGGGGATGCCGAGCGGGTGTGCGGGATGCTGGCTGCGCCCGAAGCCGGGCAAGTCGGGGACGTAGGTCTGGTAGAAGGGCGCCAGGCGCGAGGCCGTCGGCAGCAGGTAGGTGCCGCTGATGCCGAAGCCATGGACATGGACGATGGCCGGCGCGCCGTCAGGCGGCGGGACCGCCGATGCGCGGTAGAAGAAGCGCAGGCCGTCGAGCCGGGTGGTGACATCCCGGAGCGTCGCTGGATCGTCGGCCATGGCGACGATCGTGCCACACCGCTGTGAGCGACGTCATCCCGCCGAACGGCCCAGCCGCTCCGCCGTCGTGCCTATTGCCCGGCCTGCGCCGGGGGCGCTACGATGCCGGAGTCCGGCGGGAGACGCCGCGTATCGTCGAGGAGGGCGCGTTGACGCTCGAGCAAGCGGCCAAGTTCTTCGTCAACCATGGCCTGGTCTCGAGCCGTGCGGACATCCACAACCTCCTCCGGCCGCTGCTCAAGCAGACCGTCGCCTACCGCTACTACCGGTCCGGCGCGATGACCGGACACGGAACCGGCTGGGTCGAGCGCATCGTGGCCGACGAACCCGAGACCTCGAGCTTCTTCACGCCGCTCTCGATCTGCCTCAACGTCGACTCGTTCGAGCACCTCGAGTTCGAGACGCGCCCCGATCAGCTCCTCGTCTACACCCTGGTCCAGGGCGACGAGCGGATCGTCATCGAGTTCGCGCCGGTCCACGCCCCGGTCGACGGCGAGGCGCCGATCCAGCAGGTCTTCCGCTTCGCCCCGCCCGACGACTACGTGCAGATGGAGCTCGGAGGCCTCGACAGCCCCGAGGAACCGACGACCCTGTAGACGGCGGCTGCTCCCGAGGGAGCTGCCGCTATGCCCCGCGTTCGCCCCGGATGTACGGGATGCCCAGCGCGGCCGGTGCCCCGATGCGCTTCCTGGTCGCTTCGCGCGAGCCGATGATGACCGCCCCGATGACGAGGGCGTAGGGCAACATCCCCAGCAGGTAGGTCAGCGTGTTGTCGAAGAAGATGGGGTTGGGGATGCCGAAGAAGTCACGCGGCCCCTGGACGTCGAGCAGGAAACGCGTGATCGACGCGAAGAGGTAGCTGCCCAGTGCGGCTCGGATGGGGTCCCAGCGCGCGAAGATGACGAGGCCGACGGCGATCCAGCCACGACCGCCGACGGTCAGGTCGCTGAACCAGCCGGGCTGGATGGCGAGCGTGATGCTCGCCCCGGCCAGGCCGGCCAGCAGGCCGCCGATGAAGACGTAGCCGTAGCGCAGCCGGTAGACGTTGACGCCCATCGCGTCGGCCGCCGTGGGGTACTCGCCGACCGCCCGCAGGTGCAGGCCCGGTCGGGTGCGGTGGATCCAGTACCAGGCGACCGGCACGAGCAGGTAGCCGAAGTACGCGACCACGCTCTGGTTGGTGAAGAAGATCGGCCCGATGACCGGCACCAGTGACAGCCCGGGCACGGTGATCGTCGGTAGCAGGGAGGTCGTGCCAGCCTTCGAGAGCCCCTCGCCCAGGACGCGCGCCAGGCCCACACCGAGGAGCGTCAGGGCCAGGCCGCTGACGACCTGGTCGGCCTGGAAGTGGATGGTCACGACCCCGTGCAGGAGGCTCAGCAGCCCGCCCGCGATCATGCCCGTCAGCAGCCCGAGCCATGGGTTCCCGGTGGCCACGACGGTCGAGAACCCGATCACGGCGCCGATGAGCATCATGCCCTCGACGCCCAGGTTCAGGACCCCGGCGCGCTCGGCGAAGATCTCGCCGATCGACGCGAAGAGGAGGACCGTGCCCGCCGCCACGCCGGCCGAGATGATGATGATGGGGTCCACCGTCAGACCCCGACCCGGCGCACGAAGCGCACGCGGTAGCGCAGCAGGACCTCGCTCCCGATGAGCGCGAAGAGGATGATGCCCTGGATCATGGCCGGCACACCGGACGGCTGGATCTCCCGACCGGCCAGGATCAAGGCGGCGAAGAAGATCGAGGCGATGACCACGCCGAACGGATTGAACTTGGCGATGTAGGCCACGATGATGGCCGTGAAGCCATAGCCCGGCGAGATGCCCTGCTGCAGGCGATGGATGGTGCCGGCGACCTCGCTCACGCCGGCCAGGCCGGCCAGGCCGCCCGAGACCATGAAGACGACGATGGTCGCCCGCCCGATGTCGATGCCGGCGTAGCGCGCAGCCGCGGGCGAGTCACCGATGAGGCGGATCTCGTAGCCCCATCGGCTGCGCTTGAGGATCCACCACACGATCACGGTCGCGATCAGTGCCACGACAAGGCCGGCATGCACGGTCAGGCCGGAGAAGCCCTTGACCTGCTCCGCGAAGTCCGTGAGGCGCGGCAGCCAGGCGCTGCGCGGGAACTGTGCGGACTGTTGGAAGCCGCCCTCGCTCCATGGCCCGAAGACCCAGAACGTGATCCACAGCGCGGCGATGTAGTTGAGCATCAGGGTCACGATGATCTCGTTGACGCCGAGACGCGCCTTGAGGACGCCCGGGATGAGGCCCCACAGCGCGCCCATCGCGAAGCCGGCCACGAGCATCACGCCGATGAAGAGCGGCGCCGGGGCGTCGGGCGGCAGGACCGGCGCCAGGACGATCGCCGCCGCTCCCCAGGCGCCCATCAGCAGCTGGCCCTCGGCACCGATGTTCCAGAGCCGCATCCGGAAGGCGAGCGCGCAGGCCAGCCCGGCGAGGATGAGTGGCGTCGCGGTCACCAGCGTGTCGGACATGACGCCGATGTCGCCGAACGCCCCGTCGGCGATGTGCACGTAGGCGCGGACCGGGTCGCCGCCGACGAGCGCGATGATCAGGCCGCCGAGGACCAGGGCCACGGCGACCGCGCCGATCGTGGCCACCAGTGGCAGCCAGCGTGGGACATCGAGACGCCGTTCGAGGCGCAGCTCGAACGGGCTCAGTGAGCGTGCTCGTCGCGGTGCCGGGACCACGGGGCGTGCGGTCATCGGGCTCGGCTCCACGTCGGCTCCCGCCTCGTTCACGCGTCCGGGCCCACCGGAACACCGGGCGACGGCGGCGCATCCAGCGGCAACCCGCCGCTGCCGCCGGTCATCAGCAACCCGATCTCCTGCAGGTCGGCATCGGGCGTGTCGAACGTGCCCAGGATGAGGCCCTCGTAGATGACGGCGATGCGGTCGGTCAGCGAGAGCAGCTCGTCCAGCTCCTCGGAGATCAGGATGGTCGCCGCACCCGCCTCGCGACGAGCGAGGAGGAGGGTGTGGACGGCCTCGATGGCGCCGACGTCGAGACCCCGTGTCGGCTGCACGGCGACCATCAGCCTCGGCTTGGAATCGATCTCGCGGGCGAGGATGAGACGCTGGAGGTTGCCGCCGGAGAGCAGCCGCGCCTGGGTATCGATGGATGGCGCGGCGATGCGGTATTCGGTCTTGAGGCTTTCGGCTGAGCGCCGCGCGGCCGTCACGTCGATGGCCCAGCCCCGAGCGATGGGTGCCTCGCGGTAGCTCTTCATCATCAGGTTGTCGGCGACCGACAGGTTGGGAGCGCTGCCCACCCCGGTCCGATCCTCGGGCACGTGGGCGACCCCGCTCTGGATGGCCTGGCGTGCCGAGCTGCCGGTGTGGATCTCGCCGTCGATCTCGATCAGGCCCCTGAACGGCCGCAGCCCAGTGATGACCTGAGCCAGCTCGCTCTGGCCGTTGCCGGCCACGCCGGCGATGCCCAGGATCTCGCCCGCCCGCACATCGAGCGAGACACCGCGCAAGGCCGGCAACAGCTTGTCGTTCTCGGCGTGCACCTCCCGCACCGAGAGGACCACCGGGCCGGGCCGGAACGGCGTGCGTTCGAGGATCTCGAGCACCTCCCGGCCGACCATCAGCCGGGCCAGGTCCGCCTTGGTGGCGCCGGCCGCCGGCAGCCCCGCCGCCGTGACCTTGCCGCGGCGCATGACGGTGACGCGATCCGCGATGGCCAGCACCTCGGCCAGCTTGTGGCTGATGAAGACGATGGAGCGGCCGCTGGCGGTCATCGTGCGCAGCGTCTTGAAGAGCTCGTCCACCTCCTGCGGCGCCAGCACCGCCGTCGGCTCGTCCATGATCAGGACCCTGGCGCCGCGATAGAGCATCTTCAGGATCTCGACGCGCTGCTGCTCGCCGACCGAGAGCTGCCAGACCTTGGTCCGCGGATCGACGCGCATCCCGAACGTCGCCGCCAGCCGCGCCACCTCCTCGTCGTAGCGCTCCAGGTCCAGCCGGAAGCGCGGGCGCGCGAGGCCCAGGAGCACGTTCTCGGTGACGGTCTGCGAGGGCACCAACGTGAAGTGCTGGTGGACCATGCCAAGGCCGGCCGCGATGGCATCGGCCGGCGAGCCGAAGGCCGCCGGCTGACCGCCGACGGCGATCTCGCCGGCATCCGGCCGATAGAGGCCGGCCAGGATGTTCATGAGCGTCGACTTGCCGGCGCCGTTCTCGCCCAGCAGGGCATGGACCTCGCCGGGACGCAGGTCGAAGCTGACGTCGTCGTTGGCCACGATGCCCGGGAAGCGCTTGACGATGCCCCGCATCTCGACCGCCGACGGCACGTCCGGGGCGGGCGCGGGAGGCTGGCCGGCGTCGACCAGCGTCATCCCGGGTCGCGGCTCATCGACGGCCGCCGCCGGTCACGCAGCGCGGTGCGCACGTAGCGGGAAGCATCGGGCCCGCACGGCACCGGCCGGACGGGCCCGACCGCTCGAACGTACGGGGCTACGTCGGAGTCGGGGCCGGCGGGCGTTGATGCCTTCGACGATGCCCTTGGCCAGCCAGTGCATGCAGACCTTGCACGGGTTGGTCGGGGCGCCGGGCGGGAACTGGTCGAGATCGGCCTGCTCGAGCTTCGCGCCAGCGGCCAGGACCTCGCTGGCGCCGGTGTTGTCCTTGATCGGCCCGCTGAAGACATCGAAGCGGCTCGAAGTGCCGTCGAGCATCTTGGCCAGCGTGTCCTTGACCTTCTGGACATCCTCGGCCGGCAGGTCCGTGATGCCCTTCTGGGGTGTCTGTCCATCCATGAAGCCGTACAGGCCCATGGCCTTCGAGTCGGCGTCGAAGTACTCGTAGCCTGCCTTGTAGGTCTTGTCCTTGACCTGCTCGGCGATGCGCTTGTACTCGGGACCCCAGATCCAGTACGGCGCCGTCAGGCAGGCGTCGACATGGCACGAGCCCGGGTGGTCGTAGGTCACGCCCCACTTGCCCTTCTCCTGGGCGACATCGGCCACGGCCGGCGTGTCGGCGCCGGTGAAGACGACATCGGCGCCGGCGTCGAAGAGCGAGGCGGCAGCCTCCTTCTCCTTGGCCGGGTCATGCCAGGTGCCGATCCAGCGCACGTCCAGGGTGCATTCGGGACAGGTCTGCTTGGCGCCCAGCATGATGGCGTTGCCGAGGCGGATCTCCTCGGGGATCGGGAAGGTGCGCCATGTAACCGATCTTGGGGTTGTTGTCCTTCTTGGCCCGCGAGCCGGCGAGCATGCCGGCCAGGTACTTCATGTCCTCGACGGCGCCGAAGAAGTTGCCGAAGTTCTTGCCGTTCGACTTGTAGCCGGTCGAGATGCAGGAAGGTCTGGTCGGGGAACTCCTCGGCGACCGTGGCCATGGGATCCATGTAGCCGAATGAGGTGCCGATGATGAAGTCGAAGCCCTTGCGTGCCAGGCTCCGGAAGGCCTGCTCGGAGGCCGCGTTGTCGAGCACGTTCTCGACGTAGGCGACGTGCGTGCCGGGCAGGTTCTCGCACAGATACTGGAGGCCTTCGTAATGGGCCTGGCTCCAGCCGCCATCGTCGTGGGGTCCGATGAGGACCATGGCGACGTTGAACTTGCCCTCTTCGACGTCAGGGATCTGGAGCTCGGCGCCTTCCGTGGCGGCCGTGCCGGTACCGGCGCATTCGGCCGAGGCACCCGACGCGCTCGGCGCGGGAGAGCCTGCCGGGGAACAGCCGCTGGCGACCAGGGCGAACGTGCCCAGGAGCGCCGCGAGCCTGACTCGTCGGGACGCCATCGAGAATCCTCCTCAACAACCATGTCGACATCGGTCGCGCGAGGCACGGCGTTGGTTGACCCGCGCGAGCGGCACGTCCTTCGCCATGGCTCATGAGCGCCCGATGCGGCCCCATCCGCAACGGCGCGATCCGAACGGCTCCCGGCCCATCCGACGGCGCCCAGTCTAGCCGCTCGAGCCCGGACCGGACGACCGATTCCGCCGCTGGTGCCTCGGTGCATCCGTTGCCTGAGCGCACCGACGATTCCGGTACCATCCGCGCGATGTTCGAGCGCACCGTCCTGCCCGACGGGCCGCGGGTGATCTCCGCCCGTCTGCCGGGCGCCCGCTCCCTCTCCGTGGCGGCCTATGTCCTGGCCGGCTCCCGCGGCGAGACGCGCGAGCAGGCCGGCATCGCCCATTTCATGGAGCACATCACCTTCAAGGGCACGCAGGCGTACCCGACCACGCGCCTGGTCTCAGAAGCGATCGAAGGCGTCGGTGGCACGAGCAACGCGGCCACGGACCGCGAGTCGACCGTCTACTGGTGCCGGCTGCCGGTCCGCGAGGCGGCTCGCGCCGTCGACGTCCTGGCCGAGCTCATCGTGCGGCCCCTGCTGACCGATGACGAGATCGACCGCGAGCGCGAGGTCATCGTCGAGGAGATCCGCTCCTATCGCGACGACGCCGGCCAGCTCGTCTTCAATGTCTTCGACGAGGCGCTCTTCGGCGACGCGCCGCTCGGCTGGGAGATCGCCGGCGACGAGGCGACCGTCCGCGGCCTGCCGGCGGACGCGATCCGTGGCTTCTGGAGCGACGCCTACCGGCCGGCCAACACCGTCGTCGCGCTGGCCGGTGACCTGTCGCACGACGACGCTGTGGGCCTGGTCAGCGAAGCCTTCGGGACCGGCAACGGCGTCAGCGCGACCTGGCCAGCGGCGCCTGCCCCGCTGCCGGCCGGTGAGCGCTTCAAGGTCGTCGAGCGTCCCGGCTCCCAGGCGCATCTCTGTCTCGGGGTCCCGGCCCTCCGGCGGGACCACCCGGACACGTGGACGCTCGAGCTGCTCAGCTCGGTCCTCGGCGATGGATCCTCGAGTCGCCTCTTCCTGAGCGTGCGCGAGGACGCCAGCCTGGCCTATGACGTGCACGCCTTCACGACCGACTATGCCGACTGCGGCAGCCTGCAGGTCTACGCCGGCGTCGATCCCGACGACTCGGGCGAGGCGCTCGGTGCCATCCTCATCGAGCTGGCCAAGCTACGCGACGAGCCGGTGCCGGCAGCCGAGCTCCAGAAGACGCGCAACTACGTGCGCGGCCGCCTCGAGCTCCGTCTCGAAGAGAGTCGCCACCTGGCCTCGTGGATCGGCGTCCAGGAGGCGCTCCATGAGCGGGTCCTGACCCTCGACGAGGCCATCGAGAGCCTGGAGGCGGTGACCGCCGAGCAGATCCAGGAGCTGGCCGGCCGGCTCTTCGTGGACGAGGGGCTGACCCTGGCCGTCGTCACGCCACCGCGGCATGGCGCCAGCCTCGATCGCGCGCTCCACCTGCCATGACGACCGAGGCCACCGGCCGCCCGAAGGGCGCCAGCCGCACCGCCGAGGCTCGCCTGGCGCGCCTCCACCTGCGGACGGGCATGCTCTCCCTGGCCCGGGCCGAGCTGGAGACGATGGCCGCCGATGGCACCCTCGACACGTTGGCGCTGGCCGATCTGGCCGAGGCCCGCTGGCGGAGCGGCGACCTGCCCGGTGCCGGCGATGCTGCCGTGGCCCACCTCGATGCCGGTGGGCGCCGAGCCGGTCGCGCTCATCGTCGCCGCCGAGGCGCTGGCAGCTCGTGGCCGGACCAACGAGGCGCGCGGCTATGCCAATCGGCTGCTGGCGACGCTGCCGGCGGGCACGGCCGATCCGCTCGAGCCGCTCTTCGCGGGCCAGCCGCGCAGCGCCGCCTGGCCGGCCACCGATGTCGAGGTCGGAGAGGCTGCCGCGGCGGGCATGATCGGCTTCTCGACCGGAGCCGTGCCCCGCAGCACCGCCCGCGACCAGGTCCAGGTCGTCGAGGCGGCCATCGCAGCCGGCGACCGGCGCGGGGTCGGCGTCCGTCTCGGCATCATCCTGCGCGACGAGGCGGCCCTGGCCCCGCTCGTCCTCTCGCTCGCCGACCGCGCGATCGCGACGGGCGATCGGACGGGCGCCGGCGCGGCTGCCCTCCAGCTCGTCAGAGGCGACGCCTTTCGGGCCATGGGCCGGGAGATCGAGGCGTCCGCCGCCTACCAACGCGCACGTCAGGCCGTCGATGGACCGTCGAGCAGAGAAGGAGAATCGTGACCGAACGCACCCTCGTCCTGGTCAAGCCCGACGGCGTCCAGCGCCTGCTCGTCGGTCGCGTCCTGCAGCGGTATGAGGACCGAGGGCTGAAGCTCGTCGGGCTCAAGCTGGTGCTGGTCGATCGGTCCCTGGCCGAGGCCCATTACGCGGTGCACCGCGAGCGTCCGTTCTTCAGCGGCCTGGTCGAGTTCATCACCTCGTCGCCGCTGGTGGCCGCCGTCTTCGAGGGGCCCAACGCGATCGCCGTCGTGCGCGCCATCAACGGCGCCACGCGTCCCCATGAGGCTGCCCCCGGCACCATCCGCGGCGACTTCGCCCTGGAGACGGCACAGAACCTCGTCCATGCCTCCGACAGCCCAGAGAACGCGGCCGCGGAGGTCGGTCTCTGGTTCGCCGCCGACGAGCTGCTGGCCTACGAGCGCGACGTCGACCGCTGGGTGCTCGCTCCGCCCGACTGATCCGAATCGACCGGGCTAGGGCGCGGGGCTGCCCTCGACGCCGAGCCCGGCCGCCGCCCCTGCGGCGGCGCCGAGGCCGACCAGGTCGGTCGCGAATGCGAGCCCGACGAGCGCCAGCAACAGCATCGCGATCGAGGCGATGAGCGTCCGATCCATCGCCCAGACCGCGGGTAGGTCGTCGAGCACGCGGCGCAACGGTCCAGCCGACATCGATGCCGAGCGGGCTGCACGACCCAGGCTCGCCATGCCTCGCTCGCCACGTGACGGGCCGGCCGCGCCGGCCGGCTCTACGGCCTGCGGCGGCTCGCCGCCGCCGTCTCCATCGCCGTCGGCGTCGGCCGGCTGGGCCACCACCACCGTCGGCTGCGACGCCTTGCGCGCCGCCCGTGCCGCGCGACCACGGCTGCTGAGGGTCGAGCCCGGCGCTCGCTCGACCTCTGACGAGGGACCGCTCGTGGTCTGCACCGTGGTCGCTGATGCCGACGCGGCCGTCACGGGATCGAGCGACGGTGCGACGACGGCCGCGGACATCGGCTCTGCCCTGGTCGGCAGCTCGGCCGCGGACCCGGGCTCGGCCACCGTGGCGGCGACAGCGTCGTCGGCCGTGCTCGGTTCGGCATCGGCAGCCGCCGGCGCGACGTCCATGGCTCCTTGATCCACGCCGGCGGGCACATCCGCTGATGCCCACAGCGTATCGGCAGCCGCATCGGAGAGGATCACGGCCTCCGGGCTCGGTGACGGCTCCGCGGCGGCGGCATCCGTCGGCACGACGACCGCCACCGGCGCAGTGTCGATCGCGGTCGGCAGTCCTTCGCGCGATGCAGCTTCGGCTGACTCAGCATCGGCTGAGTCAGCATCGGGGAGCGGCAGGTCGGGGTGTGGCCCAGCGTCGGTGAGCGGTTCGATGGTCGCGCTCGCAGCCCCGACCATGGCGGCGGTCTCGACCTCCGCCATGGGCGTGCTCGACAGCTCGGGGGCCCGCTGCACCGGCCGCAGGAATTGCTCACTCGTGCCCGCTACGACGACGTCGCCAGGTCGCAGCACCCCGACCCAGGCCAATCTCGCCATCGGGAGCAGCGGCAGCAATGCCACCAGCACCAGGACCATGCCCAGCGGTTCGCCGAGCGCATCCTGGGCCAGATCGAGCCGCACCTGCCAGCTGAGCGTACCCGGGACCCCGAAGCCGATGATCAGTGCCCCGACCAGGGCGGCGCCCATGAGCGGCGTCCGACGCAGCCAGCCCTCGAGCTCGCGGGTACGGCGCGCGTCATACGCGCCCTGCAGGCCGAGGATGACGCAGGCCGCGATCGTCCGCGCCAGCGCGAAGCAGACCAACCACGCGAGCCCGGAGCCGATGGCGCCGAGGCTGTCGCCGGCGAGGGCCAGGAGCACGAAGCCACCGTCGGCGATGATCCCGTAACCCAGCCAGCGCACCAGGTCGTCATCGATGAGCACGACGGCGCTGGCGAGCGTGATGGTCAGCAGCCCGACGGCCATGACCACGATGGAGATCGGCGTCGTGGTCCCGAGCGCGACGATGGTCGCTGTCCAGCCGAGCGCGACGACCGCGAACGCGGCCGGGACCCAGGCCGCCAGGAGCGGCAGCGCGGCGGTCTTGGCACGCTCGATGAGCCGCGCCAGCGGCGCATGGACGGGGATGGCGCCGATGCGGATGGCGACCGCCGCGGCCATCAACAGCGTCGCGCCGGCCAGGACGTCCGGCGACACGAAGATGGGATCGTCTCCGGTGATCGCCATCGCCACCAGCCCCATGAAGCCGGCGATGACGGCGAGACGGAATCCCGATGCCGCGGCACGCACGGCCGGCATCGAGACGGCTCGTTCGAGCGAGGCGATGACCACGAACGTGCCCGCCGCGGCGACCGTCAGCATGGCCGCGGCCGGGGTACCGACGGTCAGGGCGACGCCGATCAGGCCGAGCGCACCGAGCGTCGCCAGAGGCAGCTCACGTTGCCAGCCGTGTGCCAGCCCGACGACCTGGCTGACCAGGAGCCCGACAGTGGCTGCGATCAGGAAGAGGCGCACGTACGCGTCGACCTGCAAGGTCGTGGAACCGATGGCCAGCGATGTCGACGCGGGCATCGCCATGGTGGCCAACAGGCAGACCACGGTCGCCAGCAGACCGATGGCCGCGGCTGTCTTTGGCCGCTCACGAAGCGCGACGACGCCGCCGCCACCGGCCGCCGTTGCCAGGAGGAAGACGAAGAGCGTCATCGTCTCAGCGGGCGTCGCGCAGGTCGCGCGGGCGGTCGGCCAGCTCGAGATCGTGGCGGATGGCGGCGCCCGTCAGTGCCAGCCACGATGCCGCCACCGCCGTTGCCAGCTCGGCGACCGAGAAGGCAAGCTGGATCGCGGGGTCGATCTCACCGCCGAGGGCCGGCACGATGGCCGTGCCCGCCGCGATCAGCAACATGGCGCCGACCGCCACGCGCAGGATGTCCGTCCCGAAGGCCAGCAGCGATCCGGCGGCCGCGGCCAGCGCCACGGCGGCGCCGAGCGGGATGGCTGGGATGCGTGGGTCGGGGATCGAGGCTCCCAGCAGCGCGCCGAGGACGAAGGCCGCCCCTACCAGGCCGAGCTCGGCCGTCCCGCCGAGCCGGGCCGGTCCGAGCAGGACGGTCGTCCGCCGCACGGCGTGGTCGAGCAGGAAGACCGCGGCCAGCAGCGCGATGGTTCGGAAGGCCAGCACCAGAGGCACGGGCGATCCGCCAGCAGCCAGCGGCAGGGCGAGCAACGTCAGCGCGACGCCGGCCACGACCAGGCGGCCGTTCGTCGAGCGCAGCGTGATTCCCAGCCCCAGCAGGACCACCGCCGATGCCGCGATGCCGATGGGGTTCATGGCGATCGGTCGATCGTCAGCTGGCCAAGGCGTGGGCGCGGTGTGGATCGGGCCTGACGCGCAGGCCGGTGGGGACGACCGGTCCAGCCGGCCGGGCGAGGCCACCGACGCCATCGTCTTCGGCGGTCGGCACCCCCGGGTAGGTCGGCGTCTGGAGGACCTTGAAGGTGTTCAGGGGCCAGTAGCGCACCACGGCCCGGCCGATGATGTCATCCCGGGCGATGAATCCGAAGACCCGCGAGTCGGTCGAGTCGGAGCGATGGTCGCCCATCGCGAAGTAGCTGTCGGGCGGGACCACGATGACGTCGCCCAGGACGCTGGCCTCGGTCGGTCCTTCGAAGACATATGGCTCGTCGAGCTCGACATCGTTGACGAAGACCGACCCGTCCTTGATCTCGACCCGGTCGCCGGGCAGACCGATGACGCGCTTGATGAACGGCACGTCGTGCTCCGTGTCGGGCGGCCAGAAGACGACCACATCGCCGCGGGCGTAGTCGGCCCAGCGCGGGGACAGCTTGTCGATGAGGACGTATTGGCCGGGCTCCAGCGTCTGCTCCATGCTCATCTGCTCGATGCGATAGGGCTGCGCGACGAAGTTCTGGATGACCAGGAAGATGATGATGGTCAGGACGAGGGTCTCGACGACCTCGAAGAGGCACCCGAGCGGTCTCTTGCTCACAAGACGGGGAGTATAGGGGCGCGCCCGACGCCCGGCGGCGCGCCCGATGACGGCGACCGCCGGACTGGAACTTCACTGCATAACCGGACCTCATCCATCGGCCTCGGCCATTTGATACACTCCCGCCACATCGACCCCGGGCCCCGAACGACGGGGCTCGTCGTGTGTCTGCCGCATCGTGAGCCTGGCCCCCGGAGGGACGGCCGGCTCGCCGGCGCGGCCGGCGCTGATCACCACCCCGGTCGCCCATCGACCGCCATCGAGGAGGCTCAGCCACCCGTGCAGATCGCGACGACGCTGCAATGGATCATCCCGATCGCGGGCGTCATCGCGATCCTCTTCGCGCTCTACCTCGCCCGTGACGTGCTGCGTCGCGACCAGGGTACCCAGGCCATGCAGGACGTGGCCGGCACCATCCTCGAGGGTGCGGTCGCCTTCATCCGCCGTCAGTACACGACCATCGCCCTGCTGGCACTCGCTGGCGCCGTGATCATCGGCCTGGTCATCGGCGTCGTCGAGAACGAGGCCGTCGCCGACACGGACGTCTTCGGCCTCCAGCTCGGTCTGATGACCGGCGTCGCCTTCCTGGTCGGGGCCGCCTGCTCGATGGCTTCGGGCATCATCGGCATGTACATCTCGGTCAAGTCGAACGTGCGCACGGCCTCGGCGGCGCACCGCAGCCTGGTCGAGGCGGTCCAGGTCGCGATGCGCGGCGGCGCGGTCTCGGGCTTCCTCGTGGTCGCCCTCTCGCTCCTCGGCGTGTGGGGCATCTTCGCGGCCTACGGCGGCTTCACCCATCCGGCCATCGCGCCCTTCCTGATCGTCGGCTTCGGCTTCGGCGCCTCGTTCGTGGCCCTCTTCGCGCAGCTCGGAGGCGGCATCTACACCAAGGCGGCCGACGTCGGCTCCGACCTGGTGGGCAAGGTCGAGGCGGGCATCCCGGAGGATGACCCGCGCAACGCCGGTGTCATCGCGGACCTCGTGGGCGACAACGTGGGCGACTGCGCCGGCCGTGGCGCCGACCTCTTCGAGTCCACGGCGGCCGAGAACATCGGGGCCATGATCCTTGGCGTCGCGGTCTACACGATCGCCCTGACCTCGGGCTGGCCGAACCCCGAGGCCTGGATCTTCTTCCCCCTCATCATCCGTGCCTTCGGCCTGCTGGCCACCATCGTCTCCATCTTCTTCGTCCGCGGGCGCGAGGACGAGGACCCCATGAACATGCTCAACCGCGGCTACTGGGTCGTGACCGCGCTGTCCGTCGTGGCCCTGGCCCTGGTCACCAGCCAGACGATGAACACGGGCACCCAGACGGGCGCCAACGGGCTGCCGACGTGGGTCTTCTTCTTCGCCTGCGGCCTCGTCGGCCTGGCTACGAGCATCGTCTTCGTCTACATCACCCAGTACTACACCGCGGGCTCGTGGCGGCCGGTCAAGGAGATCGCAGAGGCGAGCAAGACCGGCCCGGCCACCAACATCATCTCCGGCGTCGCGGTCGGCTTCGAGACGACCTTCGCGACCGCCCTGACCATCGCCGCCGCGCTGCTGGCCAGCAACTGGCTGGGCTCGCTGGCGGGTCTGGTCAACGCCCAGGGCGCCAACGTCGGCGGCATCTTCGGGACCGCCGTGGCGACCATGGGCATGCTCATGACGACGGCCTACATCCTGGCCATGGACACGTTCGGCCCGATCACCGACAACGCCGGCGGCATCACCGAGTTCAGCAAGTCCGAAGAGGGCGCGCGCGAGATCACCGACCGCCTCGATGCCGTCGGCAACACGACCAAGGCGCTGACCAAGGGCTACGCCATCGCCTCCGCCTCGCTGGCCGCCTTCCTGCTCTTCAGCGCCTACATCGACAAGGTCAACCTGATCATCGACCGCCAGATCCTGGCCGGCGTCCGCGAGGCCGGGACTCGCCTCGAGGCCATCGACCTGGCCGAGGTGCCGGTCTTCGTGGCCGCCTTCATCGGCGCCATGCTCGTCTACTTCTTCAGCTCGCTGGCCATCCGTGCCGTGGGTACCACCGCGCAGGCCATCATCGTCGAGGTCCGGCGCCAGTTCCGGGAGATGCCCGGCATCATGGATTACACGCAGCGCCCGGACTACGCCCGTGTCGTCGACATCACGACGCGCGCCGCTCTCAAGGAGATGATCCTGCCGGGCATGGTCGCGGTGGCCACTCCGGTCATCGTCGGCGTGCTCCTCGGTGCCCAGGCCATCGCCGGGTTCCTGATGGTCGCGACCATCGCCGGTGTGCTGCTGGCGACCGTGCTCAACAACAGCGGTGGCGCCTGGGACAACGCCAAGAAGTACATCGAGGCCGGCCACCTCACCGATGACGCCGGCAACGTGCTGGGCAAGAAGACGGACGCGCACGCCGCGGCCGTCGTCGGCGACACGGTCGGCGACCCCTTCAAGGACACGGCTGGCCCATCGCTGCACGTCCTGGTGAAGCTGCTGGCGACCATCACCCTCGTCCTCGCCCCGCTCTTCATCCGGTAGCTGGTGAGCGCCGTCGGGTCGGTCATCGACCGGCCCGACACGGAGGCCGCTGATGGAGACCATCCTGCAGGCCCTGATCATCGGCATCGTGCAAGGCCTGACCGAGTTCCTGCCCATCTCGTCCTCGGCGCACCTCATCCTGCTGCCCAAGTTCCTGGGCTGGGACGACCCGTTCCTGAACTCGGCCGCGTTCGATGTGATGCTTCACCTGGGGACGCTGGCGGGCATGGTCTTCGTGCTCTGGCCGGACCTCGTGCGCATCGTCAAGGGCGGCCTGGCGTCGATCCGCGATCGCTCCATCGGCGATGATCCCGACCGTCGGCTCGCCTGGCTGCTGCTGGTCTCGGTCGTCCCGGCCGCCATCCTGGGTGCCGGCCTGGAGTCGTTCTTCGACACCTACTTCCGCGAGCGGCCGCTGGCCATCGCCGCGCTCGTCCTCATCGGTGCGGCGGCGCTCTGGCTGGGCGAACGCCACGGGCGCCGCTTGCGCACCCTGCGCGATCTCCGGCTGCGCGACGCCATCGTCGTCGGCGGTGCACAGGCGCTGGCGCTCTTCCCAGGGCATCTCGCGCTCGGGCATCACCATCGCGGCCGGACTCTACCTCGGCCTGGAGCGCCCCGCGGCCGCCCGCTTCGGCTTCCTCATCGGCGTGCCCGTCATCGCCGGTGCCGGGCTCTGGAAGCTGCGCTCGCTGGCCGGCGGCACGCTCGACTTCCAGCCGCTCGTCCTGGTCGCCGGCGTGCTCGGCTCGGCCGTGGCAGGCTTCCTGGCCGTGACATTCGTGCTGCGCTACCTCCAGAACCACTCGACGGCCGTCTTCATCGCCTACCGCGTCGTCCTCGCCGCCGTCATCGTCATCTGGGTCTTGACGGTCTAACGATGGAGGCCGAGCACTGACCATGGAGGTCATGAAGCAGCTCCGCCAGCAGGCCGTCCGCGACCTGGTCGTGCGTCGGCCCATCCGCACCCAGCAGGAGCTGGCCGGTGCGCTGCGAGACCGCGGCTTCCGGGCAACGCAGGCGACGGTCAGCCGTGACGTGGCCGAGCTGGGGCTCATCAAGCAGGCCCGCGACGGGATCCTGTGCTACGCGCTGCCGCCACGCCTGGCGGAGACCGAGCCCTCCGGTGAGGAGCGCCTGCGCGACCTGCTGCACGACCTGCCGATCGAGGTCCACGAGGCGGGTCTCCTGCTCGTGGTGCGAACCCTGCCGGGATCGGCGCATGCCGTCGCCGCGGCCCTCGACCGTGCGCGCTGGGCCGAGGTGGTGGGCTCCATCGCGGGCGACGACACGGTCTTCATCGCCTGCCGCGACCGGACGTCGTTGACGCGCGCACGGAAGCGGATCGTCGCGCTCGCTGGCTAGGCGGTTCTGGCCGGGCCGCGTGGGCGGGTCGCTCGTTTGACGGTCCGGGGGGTCGGACCTACAATCCGCCGACATTCGGACTCCTGGCCGCGGCAGAGGCCGCAGGACCGGGGGTTCGTCCGTTTATCAGCGCCCATGCCCGCTCGGGCGCGAGACCTCGGTCCGGAGCCCAAACGTGAATCCGAAGCCCAGCTACGTCACCCGCGAGGGGATGGAAAAGCTCCGGGTGGAGCTCGATACCGTGATCAACGTGCGCCGGCCGGAAGTGGCCGCCCGCATCCAGGAAGCCAAGGCGCATGGCGACCTGTCAGAGAACGCCGAGTACGAGGACGCCAAGAACGAGCAGGCCTTCGTCGAAGGCCGGATCCAGTCGCTCGAGGCGCTCATCAAGAACGCCATCATCATCGACGAGCACCATGCCACCGATCACGTCTCGATCGGGTCGACCGTGGCGCTGAAGTCGAGCGACGGCAAGGAGGCCTACACCATCGTGGGGCCGACCGAGGCGTCGCCGCGTGAAGGCCGCATCTCCAACGAGTCGCCCCTCGGTCGCACCCTGCTTGGTCGCAAGGTGGGCGAGTCCGTCACCGTCAGCGCCCCCGACGGCGAGATCGTCTACACCATCACCGGCATCAGCTAGGCGCTCGGCATGTACTGGGCCGACGAGCTGGCGGCGGCCGTCACCGGGCCCCAGGTCGTCAACGACTCCAAGACCCCGTCGGGCACCGTCCATGTCGGCAGCCTGCGCGGCGTCGTGCTGCACGACGCCATCCGCCGCGCCCTCGTCGACGTGGGCACGCCGGTCGTGTTCCGATACGGTGTCGAAGACCTGGATCCGATGGACGCTCAGGCGTTGCTCACGCCCGATGCCGTCGCCCGCTACATGGGCGTGCCCCTGGTGAACGTGCCGGCCCCGGAGGGCAGCAGCGCGCCGAACTATGCGCGCCACTTCGTGGGCCTCTTCCTGGGCACGTTCGAGGGCCTGGGCATCACGCCCGAGCTGTACTGGATGAGCGAGCGCTACGCCGCGGGCGAGATGGACCCCTACATCGTGCGCGCGCTGGACCAGGCGGCCACCATCCGCGAGATCTACCGCACCGTCAGCACCGTCGACCATCCCGACCACTGGCTGCCCATCAGCGTCATCTGCGAGAACTGCGGGCGCAGCGGCACGACCATCGCCAGCGGCTGGGACGGGCGCGAGGTGACCTACGACTGTCGCCCGGACCTGGTCGAGTGGGCCGTCGGCTGCGGCTTTCATGGCCGCGCGTCGCCGTTCGGTGGGCGCGCCAAGCTCGTGTGGAACGTCGACTGGGCCGCGCGCTGGGGACTCGTCGGGGCGACCATCGAGGGCTGTGGCAAGGATCTCGCGACCAAGGGCGGCTCGCGCGACCGGGCCGATGCCATCAGCCGCCGCGTCTTCGACCGGGAGCCGCCGCACAATGTGCCCTACGAGTTCCTGAACATCGGCGGCAAGAAGATGAGCACCAGCAAGGGTACCGGCGCCACCGCGCATGCGATGGCCGAGACCCTGCCGCCGGAGCTGCTGCGCTTCCTCTTCCTGCGCCACAAGCCGCGCAAGGCCATCGAGTTCGATCCCGAGGGCGACGCCATCCCGGGCCTCTTCGACGAGTTCGATCGCATCGCCGGTGCGGTCGCCGGTCGAGAGGTGCGAGGTGAGCTGCCGCCCGACCCCGAGCGCATCTTCCGCGCCAGCCTGGTGACGGAGCCCGACGACCTGGTCGCCGAGGCGGCTCGCTTCCGGCCCGCCTTCCGGCACCTCGCACTCCTGGTGCAAGTCCCGGGCGTCGACCTCGACGCGCGCATCGAGGCAGAGAAAGGAGCGCCACTCGACGTCGGCGAGCGCGCCATCCTCGACCAACGCGTCGCCGTGGCGCGATCGTGGCTGGCCGAGTTCGCGCCCGATCGCTACCGGGTGGAAGTCCGAGAGCGATGGCCTGCCGGCCGAGGCGTCCGAGCTCGACGCGGCCCAGCGCGCCTATCTGGCCGCTCTCGCTGATGCCGCGACCGACTGAGCGACCGGCGGCCGGCGACGCCTGGCAGGACCTCATCTTCCGCACGGCCCAGGCGCGCGAGCTGCCCTCGGCACAGGCGTTCGGGGCCATCTACCTCGCGTTCCTCGGCCGGCCCAACGGACCCCGCGCCGGCTGGCTGCTGGCGAGCCTCGAGCCGGGCTTCGTCGAGGAGCGACTGCGCGCGGCCGCGGTCCAGGTCGGTTCGCCACCCATGTCGGACGTGCCATCGGCGGAGGTCGGCGCATGAGCGTCGGCCTGCAGCGACTGCGCGAGGACGCCGCGCGCCTGCGCGAAGGCGCCGTCGAGAAGGGCGAGGACCCCGCTGTCGTCGATTCGGCCGTCGAGCTCGACGGCCGCCGGCGCGGGCTGCTGGGTGAGTCGGACGGGCTGAAGGCGGAACGCAACGCGATCTCCAAGTCGGTCGGCGAGGCGATCAAGGGCGGTGCCGATCCGCAGGGGCCGGAGGTCTCGGCCATCCGCGCGCGCTCGACCGAGCTCGGCGCCAGGATCGATGCCCTCGATGCCGACCTGGCCGAGGTCGAGGCTGCGCTCGACGAGCTCCTGCTGCGTATCCCCAATCCCGCCGACCCTGGCGTGCCCGTGGGCGGCGAGGAGGCCAGCATCATCGTGCGCACGTGGGGGGAGCCCGCGTCCCACACGTTCGGGTCCGGTGACGAGCGCAAGCCGCACTGGGACCTCGGCGAGGCGTTGGGCATGCTGGCGCTCGAGGCCGGCGCCAAGGTCACCGGGTCCGGATTCCCCATCTATCGCGGGCCCGGCGCGGCCCTCCAGCGCGCGCTGATCGACTTCATGATCGGCGTCCATACCCGCGAGCACGGCATGACCGAGATCTGGCCACCGGCCCTGGTCAACGCCGCGTCGGCACGTGGCACCGGGCAGATCCCGGACAAAGAAGACCTGATGTACGTGGTCACACGCGATGAGCTCTACCTGGTGCCGACCGCCGAGGTCCCGGTCACCAACATCCACCGCGACGAGATCATCGAGTCGGCCGACCTGCCCATCCGCTACGTCGCCTACTCACCATGCTTCCGGCGCGAGGCCGGAGCGGCGGGCAAGGACACACGCGGCATCCTGCGCGTGCACCAGTTCGACAAGGTCGAGATGGTCTGCTTCGAGCGTCCGGCCGAGTCGGACGCGACCCTCGAGTGGCTGACGGCGCGCGCCGAGGTCATCCTGCAGCGCCTCGAGCTGCCCTACCGGGTCAAGCTCATGGCGACCGGCGACATGGGCTTCGTGCAAGCCAAGAAGTACGACCTGGAGGTCTGGGCACCGGGCGTCGAGCGCTGGCTGGAGGTCAGCTCGGTCTCCAACTTCCGCGACTACCAGGCGCGACGGATGGACATCCGCTGGCGCCCCGAACCGGGTGCCAAGGCGGAGATCCTGCACACCCTCAACGGCTCCGGGCTCGCGCTGGCACGCACGGTGGCGGCCATCCTGGAAGTCCACCAGCAAGCGGACGGAAGCCTGCGTGTGCCGGCTGTCCTGCAGCCACACATGGGGGTAGACTCGATCCCTGCCTGACCTGGGCCAGCCCGGGGGGCCTGGAGGAGGGATCACCGGATGACGATGGCGCCCGGATTCGGGATGGAGCCGACCCCACCGCCCCGTCCACCCCACCGACGGACCACCACCGCCCCAGGACGTCGACGGACCACCGCCGCCCCAGGAGGCGCATCCGCCGTCGCCGTCCGATCCCCAACTCGGCAGCCCATTCCTGCGCTTGATCGCCTACATCCTCGACGTCCTGCTCATCAGCTTCATCATCGGCGCCATCTGGATCGTGCTGGTCTTCTTCGGCGCCTTTCTTGGCGACACCCTCCAGAGCCTGATCCTCGTCATCGCCGCCCTCGCCGGGCTGGTCATCTACGTCGGCTACTTCCCGTTCTTCTGGTCTCGCGACGGCCAGACGTTGGCGATGATGCCGCTTGGCCTTCGCGTCGTCGATGAGAAGACGGGCGAGCCGATCACCATGGGCAAGGCCTTCCTGCGGCTGATCGGCCTCGTGATCGGCATCGCCATCTTCTTTCTCGGCGTCATCTGGATCCTCTTCGAGGGCCGCCGCCGAGGTTGGCAGGACCTGATCGCGGGGACCATCGTCATCGGGGAGAAGTAGCCATGACCATGGAACCGAACCAGCCCGGTCAGCCTGCAGAGCCCGAGCCCGAAGCACCGGACCGAGGCCGACGACCAGCCGGCCGCGCACGTCCGAGCCAGCGCCGTCGGAGGCACCGGCCGAGCCAGGCACACCGCCGCGCCCGAGCCCGCCGCGGCGCCGGTCGCTGCCCCTCCCCGAGCCGGCCCCGGTGGCCGCGTGCCAGAGCAGGCGCCTGCGACTGCCGCAGCGGCGCCCGCTGCTGGGCGGCCGAGGCGGCGCCCGCCGCCGCAGCCGCGGCAGCGCGCCACCGCCGAGCGCCCCGCCGACCGCCCCGCCGGCATGGCAGCCACCGGCCGTTCCTGCGGGACCGTTTCCTGGCGTGCGGTTCGCCGACCACGGGCCACGCCTGATCTCGTTCATCCTCGATCACCTGATCATCCTCGGCATCAGCCTGGTGATCCTGGCGGCGTTCCTGATCGTGGCCGGGATCTTCGCGGCCATCGGCGTGGACTTCCTGGCGGCGACATCGGTCGTCGCGGCGATCGTCGGCTTCTTCGTCGTCTACTTCGTCTACTTCCCGTATTTCTGGACGAAGGACGGCCAGACGCTCGGCATGCGGCCCTTCAAGCTCCGCGTGGTGATGGACAAGGATGGCGGCAAGGTCACCATGGGGCCCGCCATCCTGCGCCTGATCGGCTACTGGATCGACCAGATCATCTTCTACCTCGGGTACATCTGGGTCCTCATCGACAACCGTCGCCGCGGCTGGCACGACCTGATCGCCGGCACGGTCGTCATCCAGGAGGACTAGCGCCGCACCGCGTCGGCCACGCTCGACGTCCGGGGACGATGCGCGTTCGGCCGTTCGGCTCTAGCGGCCGCCCACGATGACCAGCAGGATGCCGAAGATCAGCGCGGCTCCGGCGATGAGCAGGAGCCACCACCCGAGCTCGAGCAGGGCGCGCGCGTCACGGCGGCCCGGTCCCGTGCTGATGCCGGTCTCCGCGGACGGTGACGCCAAGTCGGTCGAGCCATCGATCGCGCCTTCGTCCGTGTCCCAGGCGCGGAGCCCGCGCGACTCGTCGTAGCGCGTGCGACGGGCTGGGTCGGTCAGCCAGTCACGGGCCACGTTGAGCCGCTTGGCCTGATCGTCTTCGTTCTCGTCGACCCGCACGTCCGGGTGCACCTGGCGGACGACCTCGCGATGCGCAGCGCGGATGGCATCCGCGTCGGCATCGGGCGCCACACCCAGCTCGGCGTAGAGATCGAAGTCTGGGATCGACTCGGGCATCGACCGCAGGATAGTCGCCGAGCAGCCGGGGCCCGCCCGGTACCATCCCGGTGTGGAGACCACCGCCCCGGCGATCCTCGAGATCGGCGTCGTCCTGCTGGCCGCCGTGGCCGCGGGTTTCGTGGCGCGCCGACTCGGCCTGCCGGCCGTCGTCGGCTATCTCCTGGTCGGGCTCGTCGTCTCACCGTTCACGCCTGGGTACGTCGCCGATCCGGAGCAGCTTCATCTGCTGGCCGACGTCGGTGTCGTCCTGCTCCTCTTCGAGGTCGGCATCGAGGTCGACCTGCGGACGCTGCGCCGCGAACAGCGCGCCCTCTTCTGGGTCGCCCCGGCCCAGATGCTGGTGACGACGCTCATCGGCGGGGGCGTCTTCCTGGTGCTGGGCTTCGCGCTCATCCCGGCCGCCATCCTGGGCCTGTGCGTCGCGTTCAGCTCATCGGTCGTGGTCGTCAACATCACCCGCAGCCGCCGGCGGACGACTGACCTCCAGACGGAGCGATCGATGCTCGGCTGGGCGGTCCTCCAGGACGTGACTGGCGTCGTGGCAGCGGGCGTCCTGCTGGCCGCGCTGGCCTTCGGCGGCCGGCCCGTGACCGACGCCCTGCTCGGCCTCGTGGCCTTCGCCCTGCTGGCGTTGGTCACGGCTCGCGTGCTGCCACTGCTCCTGGCCGGTCTCAGGCACGAACATGATCTCTTCCTGATCACGTCGGTCGCCAGTGGGCTGGCGCTGGCCGGCGTCGGTGCCGTCGTCTTCGGCGTGCCCCTCGCGCTGGCCGCCTTCGTGGGCGGGCTTGCCATCACCGAAAGCCCTGTGGCGGCCGAAGCGCGGCGCCGCCTGCTGCCGTTCCGCGACCTCTTCGCCGTGCTCTTCTTCGTCGCCATCGGCACGCTCGTCGATCCCGGCGACCTGCTCGTCGGGCTACCGATGCTGGGTGTCTTCCTGGCCCTCATCGTGGTCGCCAAGGGCGCCGTGGCGTACGGTCTCTCCCGGCTGGCGCGCCTGCCGGCGCGTCCGCTGCAGCTGGCCGTCGGGCCTCGGCCAGATGGGCGAGTTCGGGTTCGTCATCGGTTCTGCGCTGGTGACGGCCGGCGCCATCACCGGCTCCGACTATGTCGCGCTGCTGGCGGCGGTCGTGGTCAGCATCGCCGGATCGGCCATCCTGGTGCGTGCGGTCGTGCCGGGCGGTCGCCCGGATGCGGTCGGGGGCGGGTCCGGGACGAACGTCCGCTTCCAGGCAGACGCGTAGACTCCGCCCGACCGACTGCACGAGACGGTGCGGCGATCGACACCGATCGAGGAGGATCGCCATGACCCTGGGACCAGCCTTCGGCGCGCCACCGCCGAGCGACTTCAACGAACCCCACGACATCCACCACGGGCCCGCGCCGATGGATCCCGTCGAGGACGATCACGATCACGACCACGACCTCGACCACGACCACGATCACGACCACGGCCACGACCACGCGGCCGCTTCGAGCTCGGCGTCCGAGTCCGCGACCGACGAGCAGCCCAAGGGCCTTAGCCGCTGGTTCGGCTGGCTTCGACGCTCAGGCTGACGGTATCCTCACCCTCGGAGAGGTGGCCGAGTGGTTGAAGGCAGCGGTCTTGAAAACCGCCGGGCGAAAGCCTCGTGGGTTCGAATCCCACCCTCTCCGCCACCCGAAACGATCCGCGATGCGCGCCGTGAGCAGGCGCCTTTCCTAGCGGCACGCGTCCGGAGGCCTCGACCGGCGGGCGTATGATGCCGCCGGCCCCCGGAACCCACCGTCCGCCCCGGGCCCCAGTCGCCGCCGGCGACCGTGCTGTGGATCGGTCCGTAGATCCACAGGAGGCCCAGCGATGATGCGGACGCGGCACGCTGGCCGGACAGATGAACAGCGCGGTGGCGGTCGACATCGATCCGGGCGCGGCTGTGGCCAGCACCCCGGTCGCCCAGGAGCTCGGGCTCCTCGGCCGCGTCGCAGTCGTTGGCATCGCCGTCGCCGGCGCGCTGGTCGCCCTGCACAGCTGGCTCGGCATCGTCCTGTTCGTCCCGTACGCCGTGGTCGGTGGACTCCTCGTCATTCGGCGCCCTCGCACGTCGATCGGCTGGATCCTCCTCGGCATCGCCTGGCAGTTCGCCCTTCTGACCACGCCGCTCGATGCGACCGTCCAGCAATTCGTCGATGGATCCGTGCCGCTGCCGGTCGCAGTCTTCGCCGTCGCCGAGGGTGCTTCAGGAGCTCTGGTGTTCTACCTCTTCGCCGTCCTCGCCTTCGTGTTCCCGACAGGCCGGCTCGCGACTGGATCGTGGGGCACGGCCAGCCGCCTCGCGCTCGGGGCCGGCCTGCTCGTCGTGGCAGCGACCTTCGTCATGCCCGTCATCCCGGTCGGCTTGGTGGGTTTGCCCATTAACGTGCTCGTCCGGAATCCCTTCGCCGTCCTGCCCGATTTGGTGCTCTGGCCGTTGTTCTCGTCAGAGGACGCGCCGCCCGTCGCGTTCTTCCTGATCTTGGTCTTGATGCTTGCGGGAGCGATCTCGCTCGTCGTACGGGCACGGCGCGCGGTGGCGGATCGAGCGCCAGCAGACTGCGTTGGTTCGCCGCCTCGATCGTCGGCCTCGTCGCGGCGGTGACATTCGGCTCGTCGCGGCCTCCATCGAGCCGAGCGTTGGGAAATAGCGGAGTGGCGTGGTTCCCCGGCATCGTGGCCTTTGCGCTGGTCCCGGTCGCCGTCGGCGTCGCCGTCCTGCGCTACCGCCTCTACGAGATCGACACGATCATCAATCGGGCCATCGTCTACGGCCTGCTGACGGCCATCCTGGCGGGCATCTATGCGGCCTCGATCGCGCTCATGCAGCGGCTCTTCGGGACGGTCACGGGCCAGACGTCCGACGCGGCCATCGTGCTCACGACACTCGTCGTGGTCGTCGCCTTCACGCCGATCAAGAACCGCCTCCAGGCCGTCGTCGACCGCCGCTTCAAGGGAGCCAGCGACGCAAGCACGCAGCTGGCGGAGTTCGTCGATGCGCTCGACCGAGCCATGTGGCGGGTCAAGCCGACGGCGGCGCTGCGCCACCTTCTCGACGTCAGCACCTCAGCCTTGGGCGCGGCGGGCGGCGACGTCGCGATGGGCTCCGTGGCTGTGGCGCATGCCGGGACGGACCTCGTCACCCCGGAGATGGTGGTCAGCGCCGGCCAGGGCCCTGGCCGCATCGTCCTCTCGATCGGCCCTCGACCCGGTGGCCCGCCGTACCTCGAACGCGATCGCGCGGACCTGTCCCTGGCGGTCGAGGCGGTCGTCCGGGCACTGGCGACCGACTGACCGTCGCGCACTCTCAGAACTGGTCGATCAGGCCTTGAGCCTGGTGAACCTCGAATAGACGAACGATTGCCGCACGCCTGACGGCGTGACATGGACATAGGGTTCGCTGGCTTCGAGCCGGAACGCCGGGCCGAGCTCCAGCGCAAGGGCAGCCCCGTCGTAGCGACAGACCGGAAGCCCGCTGCACCGTTCGGGACCATCGGGAGCGAAGGTGGCCACCAATGCCGTCCCGCCGTCTTCGATCGTCCGCGTCGCCAGCGCGACATAGGCCGCTCGATCCGCCGGCCTCGGTCAGGAAGTGGAACACGGCCCGGTCGTGCCAGACGTCGTACCGACCGATGTCGGAGGCGGTCGTCACGTCAGCCACGATCCAGGTCACGTGTTCTGCCCGTTCGCCCAGGCGCTCACGCGCGACGGCCAGGCCGGCCTCGGCGATGTCGAGCACCGCGACGCGGATCCGTTGGTCGACGAGCGAGTCGACGAGCGAGGACGCACCGCCGCCGACGTCGATGACGCTGCGCGCTCCACGCTCCAGCGCCTCGGAGACCAATCGCCGCGACATCGACGGGTCGGCCTCGTACCAGCCGACTGCGTCCGGTGCTCGCGTCGTGTACTGGCGCTGCCAGTGAGCCGACGGGGTCATGCCACGATCCGTGTCCATGCGATCGCGGCTCGGGGGAGTCATCCGATCGCCATCAGTGCTGGGAGTGGACGACCGCATGGCCCAGCCCACGCGAGATCAGCCAGCGGTTGACCGGCAAGGCGACCGCGAAGGCGATGACGAGCGAGAGGGCGAGGCTGCCCCAGAAGAGCCCGTCAAGGAGGCCGGCCGCCATGGCTCCCGGGATGGCGATGACGATCGCGTTGTCCACGATCTCCATGACCACGATCGAGACGGTGTCGGCCGCGAGGGCCGTGCGGGCCGCCTGTCGGAAGGGGAGACCCGCCGGCGAGCAGTGGCCGCATCGTCAGGCCGTATCCGAACGCGAATGCCAGCACGATGGCCAGGAGGATCGATGGCAGGTCGTGCCAGCCAAGGGCTGTGGCGATGACCAGGCCCAGGATCTCGCCGATCGCGCAACCGGTCAGGCAGTGGATCGTGGCCTGAACGGCGACGCGGTTGAGCGACTGGGCGGGCGCGTGTTCCATACTCTGGGGGAGTATACGCAACGCCGGCAAGGCGGCGCCGACGGAGCTGCCGACCGTCGGCCTAGCGCCCGATGCGGGCGACGCGTCCGGCGGCGGACAGGACCCGCCGCGCGGTCGTCGGCGAAACGCGCGAGATGGCGTCCAGGGTCGAGGCCAGCTCGTCCTCGGGGAGCTGCGCGAAGAGGCGCAGCAGCCGATCGAGCGACTCGTCCGGCACTCGCGCCAGCACGGCGAAGCCACGCGCGATCTCCGACGACTCCGCCCGAGCGACGACCCCGACGGCACGATCGAACAGCCGAACGAAGCCATGGAAGTCCTCGAGCCAGCTGCGCAGGGCGAGCACCTCGGCGTCACCGGGGCGTCTCGGCGGCGACGGCATCCGCACGCGCCATGGCGGCCTCGATGAGCGGCAGCACCGGATCCGTCTCGCGCTGCTTGCGCTGCTCGGCGATGCGCTGGAACCAGACCCAGTGATCGCCGACCTTCATGTACGCCACGGCGCTCGGTCCGCGACGGCCGACGCGAACGGGATCGGCGATGCGCTCGATGAGCCCCCACTCCTCGCACTCGGCGAGGGCCAGGCTGGCCGCCCGATGTGACAAGCCGAGCGCCTCGCGGACCTCACGCTCGGTCAGCGGCCCGGGATGGGCAAGGATGTAGCCGTGCACGCGGGCGACCGACGGCGGCACGCCCCAGGCCGCCCCCATCTCGCCCCAGGCGTCCGCGAAGGCAAGCCGGATCGCCTCGGCCGACGTCGACGGGGGCTGGCTCCGCGGGATGACGGGGGCGGTGGTGACCATGCCGCGTGACGATAGCAGGGTCATGCCCGCTTGATGGGCCAGAGGTAGCACGTTTTGGCGTCACTTGGCGCGCGAGACGACCGGATGGCCCGCGTGGCACGCCCGCGGCGTTCCCACCGCACGCGCGACGGTGTACCGTCCAGCGATGGCTGCGAGAGCAAGGCCATGATCTGCGGCGCGTGCGGTACCGAGAATCGTGCCGATCGGCGGTTCTGTCGCCAATGTGGCACCGCCCTGGCCGCGGCCTGCCCGACTGCGGCGCCGCCAACGAGTCCGGCGACCGGTTCTGCGGGACGTGCGGCGCAGCCCTCGAACCCGGCGCCGCCTCGCCTGGCGCGGTGACCGCCAGCGCAGTTGCGACCGGCGAACCTGACGCTCTGGGGACGACCGAGCGCCGCCTGGTGTCGGTGCTCTTCGCCGACCTCGTCGGCTTCACCACGGCCGCCGAATCGGTCGACCCAGAGACTGTCCAGGCGCTCCAGCGCGGCTACTTCGCCCAGGCTCGAGCCGTGATCGAGCGCTATGGCGGGACCGTCGAGAAGTTCATCGGCGATGCGGTGATGGCGGTCTGGGGCACGCCGGTCGCGCGCGAGGATGATCCCGAGCGCGCGGTCCGCGCGGCCCTCGACCTCGTCGATGTCGATCAGCGCATCGACCACGCCGGCTGGAGCGCCCGGGCTCGAGGCGCGAGCCGCGGTCATGACCGGTGAGGCTGCCATCGACCGTCGGCGCCAGCGGTCAGGGCATGGTCAGTGGCGACCTTGTCAACTCGGCGTCGCGGCTCCAGGCTGCCGCCGAGCCTGGCTGGGTGCTCGTCGACGACGCGACGCGAGGGTCGACCGAGGCGTCGATCTCCTTCGAGGCCGCCGGCGACATGGCGCTCAAGGGCAAGCGGGATGTCGTGCGCCGCCTGGCGCGCCCGGCCGTCCTTTCCGGTCGTGCCGGAGCGGGTCGGGCGGAGGGGCTCGAGCCGCCGTTCGTCGGTCGCGCCCGGCGAGCTGCACTCTTCAAGGAGCTGCGTCCAGGCGACTGGCCGGAGTCGAAGGCCCGATTGGTCTCGATCATGGGCGTGGCCGGCATCGGCAAGAGCCGGCTTGCCTGGGAGCTCGACAAGCACATCGACGGCATCGCCGAGGACGTCTACTGGCACCACGGACGCTCGCCCGCGTACGGCGAGGGCGTCGCCTTCTGGGCGCTCGGCGAGATGGTTCGGCAGCGCGCCGGCATCGCCGAGACCGACAGCCCTGACGTGCGCGCCAACGGCTTATCGACGTCACTCGACGACTACGTCCCGGTGCCACGGAACGCGAGTGGATCGGGCCGCGACTGGCCGGCGCTGCTCGGGCTCGAGGACGCGCCGACGACCGAGCGAGCGGACCTCTTCGCGGCCTGGCGGACCTTCTTCGAACGCGTCGCCGATCAGGGCACGACCGTCATGGTCTTCGAGGACATCCAGTGGGCGGACCAGGGTCTGCTCGACTTCATCGGCTCGCTGGTCGAGTGGTCGCGCGCACACCCGATCCTGATCGTCACGCTCGCCCGACCCGAACTGCTCGAACGCCGGCCAGATTGGGGCCGGGGCGCTCGCAGCTTCACCAGCCTCCACCTCGAGCCGCTCGAGGTGGAGTCCATGCGCGAGTTGTTGGCTGGCCTGGTGCACGAGCTGCCGGCGGCCCTCGCCGATCAGATCGTGGCGCGCTCCGAGGGGATCCCGCTCTACGCCGTGGAGACCGTGCGCATGCTCATCGGCGAAGGTCGACTGGTCCCTGACGCGGAGGGAGCTCTGCGTCCGGTCGGCGATCCCGGCACGCTCCGCATCCCCGACACGTTGCGTGGACTCATCGCCGCCCGACTCGACGCGCTCGAGCCAGAGGACCGTTCATTGGTCCAGGATGCCGCCGTCCTCGGGCAGTCGTTCACCAGCGAGAGCCTGGCGGCCATCTCGGGCCTCGACAGCGACGTGGTCGAGGCACGCCTCGGCCGGCCTCGTCCGCCGCGAGGTCGTCGCCTACGACGAGGACCCGCGATCGCCCGAGCGCGGCCAGTACGCCTTCGTCCAGGGACTCTTGCGTGAGGTCGCGTATGGCACGTTGGCCAGGGCGGACCGTCGAGTCGCGGCACCTCGCGGCGGTTCGGTACTTCGAGGGTCGACCGGGGGCGACGAGATCACGCCCATCGTGGCCGACCACTACCTCCGCGCCCACGAGGCGACGCCGAGCGGACCGGAGGCAGATGCCCTGGCAGCGCAGGCGCGACGTGCTCTGCGCGCCGCCGGCGAGCGCGCGGCCGCCCTTCACTCCAGCATCGAGGCGCAGCGCTATTTCGAACAGGCTTTAGCGCTGACGACGGACGCACGCGAGACGGCCGAGCTCCACGAGCGTGCCGGAGATGCTGCCCGTGCCGGCGTCCGGCCGATGCCGCCGACGAGCACCTGAAAGCGGCCGTTGCGGCCTATCGGTCGCTTGGCGACCGGCCGAGCATCGCGCGAGCGACCGCTGAGCAAGGGCGCGCCCTGAACGATCGATTCGCCGTCGCGGAGGCGACGTCGGTCTTCGAGGCCGGGCTGGCCGAGGTCGGCGATCTGGATGACGACCCGGGGTTCGCAGCCTACTCGCGGAATTGGCTCGCGTCTACATGTTCGTCGACGGACTGGCCGTCGGTATCCCGATGGCCGATCGTGCACTCGAGATGGCCGAGCGGCTCGAGCTCGTTGCCGTCATTGCAGACGCGATGATCACGAAGGGGAACTTGCTTCGACCGACCTGACGGCTCCGCGAGGCGATCGCGCTGCCTGCAGGGCGTGGAACGTCGCTGGCCCGTGCGAACGGGCTTCTATCGATCCAGCTGCGCGGCCTGACGAATCTCAGGCGCGTCTGTGGGGCGAGGATCCGCGCGAGTCATGGTCGGTGGCAGGAAGTGCCTCGAGGGTCGCGCGCGACCTGGCGATGCGGATTGGCTCTTGAGCGCCATCGGCTTCGCGGCGGCCGAGTTCTCGGTCGCCCTCGGCCGCTGGGACGAAGCGTTGGCCCTCATCGACGAGCACGATCGGCCGGATCTACCTGCCGGACCAGCGAGTCGGATTCGGAAGTACGCGTATCAACGTCCATGCCTATCGGGGCGAGATCGACGCGGCTGAGGCGATCTTCGCGAGCTCGCGCCGCTGCGGGCCGAGCTCGGACGTGCCGAGGATCTGGCGTGGCCGTATACTCGACCGCTCGACCATCGAGCTGTGCGGCGGTGCAGTCCGCGAAGGCGATCTCCGCGGCATTGCGCCGGCGCCGCCGCCGCCGAGACGGCTCCAGACTTCTCGGGGCGTGGTGCGGCCACGGGACCGACGTTCGCCGCGCGGGATGTGCTGCAGCGCGTCGGGCTCGTCGCGATCGCCGAGGCATCACCGGCGACCGCGGTCGCTACGTCCTGGCGCACCGTCAGTTGATGCGTGGCGGCCTCGCTCTTCTCGAGGGCGAGGTCGAAGAGGGCTTCGCGATCTCCGTGAAGCGACACGCTACATGCGGCTCTGCGACGTCCGGCTCGACCTCGCGCTCGGGCTGCTCGCCATCGTCGAGCTCGCGCCCGTCGGACCATCCGGCACGTGCCGAGGCAGCGACCGAGGCCCGGTCGATCATCGACGGCCTCGGGGCTCGCGCCCTCGGCGAGCTGCTCGACGCTGCGCTGGCAGCGCCGGCCGCACCGCGAGGCCTCCGTCCTGCACCCGACGTCGTGACCACGTCCGGACTGCAAGGCCGTCGCCGTCGACGAGCTGATGGCAGGCCCGCGGTTCGGCAGAGGGCAGCGCATCGAGCCGCTCACACCGGAGCGCTGGCCGGACCTGGAGGCACTCTTCGGCCGGGGCGGCGCGTCGTATGGCTGCTGGTGCATGTTCTTCCGGCGAACCAGCACCGAGATGTCCAACGCCAAGGCCGTCGACAACAAGACCGACCTCGAGGCCCTCGCCGCCGCCGAGATCGCGCCGGGCCTCCTGGCCTACGACGGCCCGGATGCGTGCGGCTGGGTGGGGCTCGGGCCGCGGGCCGGTTTCGCCCGCCTGGTGCGCTCGCGGAACCTCAAGCCGATCGACGACCTGCCGACGTGGTCGGTCGTCTGCTTCTACATCGCCCGCCAGCGACGGGGCCAGGGCATCGCTCGCAGCCTGCTTGACGGCGCCGTCAGCTACGCGCGGGCGAACCGCGCGCCGGCTATCGAGGGCTACGCGCGCGATGCGAGCGACACCCGACTGAGCGCCGACGTCGCCTATCCGGGCACGGTCAGCCTCTTCCAGGGTGCCGGCTTCCTGGAGATCGCCCGCTACCTGCCGCCCGGCGGAGGCACGGCCAGGGTCACGATGCGGCGGGATCTCGACGCAACCTCGACCACCGCCTGAACGTCTGACCGACGGCATGGCACCGCGAACCTCCTCCCGAGCCCTTTCGATCCTTCTCGCGAGCGCGCTCGTGGCCGCGTGCGCGACCAGCGCGGCCGCTGCCGTCGCAGGAGCTGGCGCCCTCGCCCGACCCGACCGCGGCGCCGACGCCAGCGACGGGTGGCGTCGCCGGTGTCACGACGCCCGACCCGACCACCGAGACGCCGACGCCCCTCGCTCGACCAAGCGCAACGCCGGAACCGTCTTTGCCGGCGACCGTGGAGCCCGTGTTCGACCCGCCGATCGTGCCCGACGGCCCGTTCGAGATGGACCTCTACCACCGGAACGACTTCGTGACCGAGGCGACGAAGTGGTACTGCGTGCCTGCGGCGATGCTGACGATGATCAACGTCATGTCGAAGGGCGCGGATCACGCTCGAGCGACCCAGACGTCGCTCTACCGGTTGGCACGCAAGCTCTCGACGAAGACGCTCGTGGGCAAAGGCGCCGAGCCCATCGGCTGGGCGCGGGGCCTCGAGCAGCTCGGCTTCGGGGGCTTCGAGGTCGGCGTCTTCGCGACCCGCCGAGAGGCTGTCCAGGCGGCCGCGAAGGCGATCCGTCTGACCGGTCGACCAGCGGGCCTGCTCGCCTGGCGTGGTGCGCACTCGTGGGTCATGTCGGGCTTCCAGGCGACCCGCGACCCCGCCGTGACCGAAGACTCCCTCGTCACCGGCGTCTATGTCGAAGACGTCTGGTACCCACTGGTCAGCTCGATCTGGGGTCCGTCGGAACCGCCGGACACGCTCTACCGCGTCCGTGACCTCAAGGTGGACTATCTGAAGTGGCGCCGCCCGACCCGCCGCTACCCGGGCATGGACGGCCGGTACGTGACCATCCTGCCGATCGATCGCGAGGTGCAGCCATGACCGACCAACCCGGCGCCGAGCCGCGCAAGCCCGTCTGCCCGATGTGCGGCAACACGACCTTCCGTCAGGAGCGCGGCAAGTTCGACAGCGAATGGGGCATCACGGCCCACCGCGTCCTGCTGCTCATCTGCGAGCGCTGCGCCTATGTCCTTGCCTTCTACGAAGGCAACACCATCTTCGACTTCGACTGAGGCTCGCTTCGGTAGGGAGTTCGGTCTCCGCAGGCGCTGGCCGGGCGCTTGACAGCGTTCTCGCGGCGCGGCCTATACTCCGCGTCCGAACTGAAGACGGGCGATGAACGGGACGAGTACCCGTCGATCCCTCGGCAGAGAGAGCCGGCGGCTGGTGGAAGCCGGTGCGAGGTCGATGGCGAATGGACCCGGGAGCCTCCGGACCGAACGGCCGCGCAGGCGGACCAGTAGGCTCCGGCGCAGCGCGCCAGCGATATCAGGGCAGCACCGATCGACCGAACGGGTCCGTCGGCGAACGAGCGCGGTACCCGGCCGACCGGGCGCCGAATGCGGGTGGCACCGCGGAAGGTCTCGACCTTTCGTCCCGGCAGTGGACGGAAGGTCGTTCTGATTCTGCGGAGGTCTGACAACACGAGATGACGATGACGAGCCCGCTCAGCCTGGCCGAGGTCAAGCGCCTGGCGGGCAACGCCGACACGATCCTCCTGCGCGCCAGTCGCGACGCGGACCTGGAGACACCGGTCGGGGCCTTCCTGCGCATGGACGATGGCGGGCCGGCGTACCTGCTCGAGTCGGTCGAAGGCGGCGAGCGCGTCGGGCGTTACTCGTTCCTTGGCGTCGGCCCGCGGCGGACGCTGGAGGTTCGCGGCACGTCCGCGCGCATCGTCGACCGACCGCTCTCCGAGGATGTCTTCCATGCCGGCCTGCCCAGCGAGACGCTCGAGGTGGCGGACCCCATCGCCGCCATCCGGGCGTTCGTGCCGCGACGGACGGTCGTGCCGCTGGAGGGCATGCCGCGCTTCACCGGCGGCGCCGTCGGCGCCCTGGCGTACGACGCCATCAGCCAGTTCGAGCCGGTGCCGCTGCCCGACATCGACCACATCGGCGTCTCCACGGCAGCCTTCCTGGAGACCGACCTCGTCCTCGTCTTCGACCACCTGACCCACACGCTGAGCGCCATCGCTTCGCTCCAGACGGCCCCGCCCGACCTCGAGGGCCGCTACCGGATCGCCGAGCGCGCCATCTTCGAGGCGCTCGAGCGGACCGCCCGACCCTCGGCCTCCGAGCTGACCCCGACCCCGAGCGCCCGCCCTGGTGCCGGTCCGTCGGTGCCCCTCGAGCTCGAAAGCCCGATCGAGGCCAGCCTCGGTCGTGAGGCGTATGAGGCGGCCGTGCGTTCGGGCCAAGGACGCCATCGCGTCCGGCGAGGCCATCCAGATCGTGCTCGCGCGTCGCCAATCGCTGACCCTGCCGCGCGGCACCGACGGCCGTAGCCTCGATGGCGTCGGCCTCTACCGCGCGCTTCGCCGCGTCAATCCCAGCCCCTATCTCTTCTTCGTGCGCACCGCGGACTACGAGGTCGTCGGCGCCAGCCCGGAGCTGCTCCTGCAGGTCGATCGCGATCGGATGACGACCCATCCCATCGCCGGCACCCGGCCGCGCGGCATCGACGACGCCGACGATGAGCGCATCGCCGACGAGCTCCAGCGCGACCCCAAGGAGCGCGCCGAGCACGTCATGCTCGTCGACCTCGGGCGCAACGACCTGGGTCGCGTGGCGCGGCCGGGCACGGTGGCCGTGACGCGCTACATGGAGGTCGAGCGCTACTCGCACGTCCTGCACCTGGTCTCGCACGTCGAGGCGCGCCTGCGTCCCGACCTCGATGCCCTCGATGCCCTGAAGAGCGTCTTCCCCGCCGGCACGCTCTCGGGCGCGCCGAAGGTGCGCGCGATGCAGCTCATCGCCGAGCTGGAGGGCGAGCGGCGCGGGCTGTACGGCGGCGCGGCCGGCTACATCGGCTACGACGGCAACCTCGACACGGCGATCACCATCCGCTCGGCCGTGCTCAAGGACGGCGTGGCCCACATCCACACGGGCGCCGGCATCGTGGCCGGCTCCGTGCCGGAGCGCGAGTTCGAGGAGACCGAGCACAAGGCAGCCGCCATGCGCCGAGCCATCGAGCAGGCGGCCGAGACGCTGGCCGCCGAGCCCGCGGCCAGGCCCCTCGACGGCATCAGCGCCGGAGGGAGCCGCCGACCGGTTCGCCGCCGGAGGGGGCGCCCGCGTGATCCTGGTCATCGACAACTACGACAGCTTCACCTTCAA
Source organism: uncultured Chloroflexia bacterium (assembly GCA_963777975.1). GTDB lineage: Bacteria > Chloroflexota > Limnocylindria > Limnocylindrales > CSP1-4 > CSP1-4. The sequence continues at coordinate 138,925 of CAVZSO010000011.1, forward strand.
CCTCGTCCAGGCGCTCGAGGCCGCCGGCGCGCGCCTGATGGTCGTGCGCAACGACCGCATCGACCGAGCGGGCATCGAGCGACTGGCCCTCGAGGGGGCGCTCACGACAGATCTCGATCCGATGCTGACCACGGGGCGGACATCTGGCTCCGACGAGGCACCTGGCGCCGAGGTCGCCGACGAGCGCGAGCCGTTGGCCGGCATCGTCATCTCGCCCGGACCGGGCAATCCGGGCACGGCCGGTGTCTCGGTCGCGACGGTCGAGGTCGCCGCCGAGCACGGCATCCCGTTGCTCGGCGTCTGCCTCGGGCACCAGAGCTTCGCGCGCGGCCTTCGGTGGTCGCGTCGTTCGCGCGCCGACGCTCGTCCACGGCGAGGCCAGCCAGGTCTTCCACGATGGCGCGGGGCTGCTCGTCAACCTGCCGTCGCCCTTCATGGCCGCGCGGTACCACTCACTGTGCGTCGACGAGTCGAGCCTGCCGTCGGAGATCGAGGTCACCGGGCGCACCGAGGACGGCGTGGTCATGGCCATGCGCCACCGGGGCCTGCCCATCGAGGGCGTCCAGTTCCATCCGGAGTCGGTGCTCACGCCCGATGGGCCGCACCTGCTGGCGAACTTCCTGCGCCTGACGGGCCAGGGGAGCGCCGGCATCCTCGAGGGTGCCGATGGCGTCGGCTTCGCCACGCGCGGGCTGGTGGAGTCCCGGCGGTGAGCGGCGTCGCCGTGGCCGCGCCGGATGGCGCGCATGGGATCGGCGCGGCCGATGAGCGAGGTCGTCCGCGCAGCCCTCTCGGCCGTCGTGGAGGGCGAGACGCTCAGCCTCGAGCAGGCGCGCGATGCGATGGGTGCGGTCATGGACGGCGAGGCGACGCCGGCCCAGCTCGGCGCGCTCCTCGTCGCCCTTCGCATGCGCGGCGAGACCGTCGACGAGTTGGCCGGCTTCGCGACCGCGATGCGGGAACGCGTCCTGCGGGTCGATGCGCCCGATGGCGCCATCGACGTCGTCGGGACGGGCGGCGACAGGAGCGGTACGTTCAACATCTCGACCGCGGCGGCCATCGTCGTGGCGGCGGCCGGCGTGCCGGTCGCCAAGCACGGCAACCGCGCCATCACGTCCGCCTCGGGTTCGTCGGACGTCCTCGACGCATTGGGCATCGTCATCCAGCAGTCGCCCGACGAGGCCGCCGCGTCGCTGCGCGAAGACGGCTTCGCCTTCCTGTTCGCGCCCGGCTTCCATCCGGCGATGATGCATGCCGGTCCGACGCGCCGAGAGATCGGCGTCCGGACCGCCTTCAACCTCATCGGCCCGATGACCAACCCGGCCGGCGTCTCGCGCCTCGTCGTCGGCGCTGGCGATGCCAAGGTGGCGCCGAAGATGGCCGACGTGCTCCAGCGCCTGGGCATCGAGCGGGCCTTCGTCGTCCATGGCGAGGGCATCGACGAGCTGCCCCTCGACGGCAGCGGCGTGCGCTACGACGTGACGCCCGGCGCGGTCGACTCGGAGCGAGATCGTGCCCGAGTCCGTCGGCCTGGCCCGCGCGCCGCGCGCGGCGCTGGCCGGTGGCACGCCGGTCGAGAACGCGGCCATCGTCGAGGCCGTGCTGCGCGGCGCCGCCGGGCCGCATCGGGACGTCGTGCTGCTCAATGCTGGGGCAGCCCTGGAAGTGGCCGGTCGCGCGGCGTCGCTTGGCGAGGGCGTCGCCCTTGCCGCGCGGACGATCGACACTGGCGCGGCCGCCGATCGGCTGGAGCGGCTTCGCGCCCGTCGGATCCGGGTCGAAGCGGCACGAGAAGCGGCGGCCCGGGACGCGGCCGGCGCTCCTGGCGCGGTGAGCGCCTCATGACCGCGGTCGCGCCGAGGGCGTCGAGCCGGTACGGCCGAGCGTCTCGGCGTGCTGGCCGAGATCGCCGAGCGGCGCCGCGCGGACATCGCCGCGGAGCTGGACTGGGCGGACCTTCGCCGAACTGCGCCGGGAGGCCGCAGCGCGCTCCAGCTCCCAGAGACGCGCTCGGTCCGCTCCTGCAGCCGGGCCTGCACGTCATCGCCGAGGTCAAGCGCCGCTCGCCATCCGCTGGGGACCTGGCCGCGCCCGGCAGCGACGTGGTCGCCCGCGCGCGTGCCTACGCGGCAGGGCGGTGCGAGCATCATCTCGGTGCTCGTCGAGCCGCACTGGTTCGGCGGCTCGCTCGCCGACCTGACCGCGGTCCGCGCGTCCGTCAGGGTGCCGGTCCTGGCCAAGGAGTTCGTGGTCGATCGCCGTCAGCTGCCGATCCTGCGGGCGGCCGGCGCGGATCTCGTCCTGCTCATCGCCGCGCTTCACGGAACGGCCGCCCTGCGCTCCCTGGTGCGAGCCGCGCAGGATCTCGGGATGGAGCCGCTGGTCGAGGCCCACGATCGCCGCGAGCTGGACCGGGCCCTGGCGACCGAGGCGCGACTCATCGGGCTCAACAATCGGGACCTGCGGACGCTGGCGGTCGACCCGGAACGCGCCGTCCGCCTGCGTGCCGACGTGCCCGACGATCGCCTCGTCGTCGCCGAGTCTGGCGTGCGTGAGCCGGCCACCGTCGCCGGCTGGCGCGCGGTCGGTCTCGATGCCGCGCTCATCGGCGAGGCGCTCATGACGATGGGCGACGACGCGGACGCCATCCGTGCCCGAACTGCTGCCTTCGTGGCGGCCGGTCGGCCGCCATCCGCGACCGAGGATCCGGCCGCGGCCGATCGGGAGCCGCTGGTCAAGATCTGCGGCGTGACCGATGTCGCCGGCGCCCTCGCCGCCGTCCGGGCCGGCGCCGATGCCATCGGCCTCAACTTCGTGCCCGGCACGCCGCGCGCCCTCGACGAGCGCACCGCGGCCGGCATCATCGGCGCCATCCGGTCGGCCGCCAGCCCGGCCCCGCTGATCGTCGGCGTCATGGTCGATCGCGATCCCGACGACGCCAACGCGCCTCGCGCGTCGCCTCGACCTCGACGCGCTCCAGCTCCACGGCGTGGAGCCACCCGAGGCCATCCGCCGATACGAGCGGCCGGCCTGGAAGGTGCTCCACCTGCCGCCCGAGTGCGCCGATGATGCGGTCGCGGCCGTGACCGAGGCCGCCGCCGCGACCGTCGAACGCGCGCGGACCTACCTGGCTGCCGGGGCCACCCGGATCATGCTCGATACGTCCGGCGGACCGTTCCCGGGCGGGACCGGGCGCCGCGCGGCGACGGAGCTGGCCGCCGCCATCGCGCGCGAGGTGCCCATCGTCCTGGCCGGCGGCCTCGACCCGGCCATCGTCGCCGGCACGCTGCTTGCGATCCCGGCGATCGGCGTCGACGTGGCGAGCGGCGTCGAGCGACGGGCTCGCGATGGGACGATCGCTCGTGACCGTCGTGATGGTCGGCCGCGCAAGGACGCCTTCAAGGTCGGCCTCTTCGTCAAGCGGGCGAAGGCCGCCCGGCTCGATCGCCCGCAGTCGGCCGCCCGCCCGACGCCGGTGCATCGAGGCCTTCTCGACGTCGACGCTCGGGGTCGGTGGGGGGTCGAGGGCGAATTCGGCGGTCGGTACGTGCCCGGAGACGCTGGTCGGTGCCCTCATCGCCCTCGAGCACGCCTGGGACGCCGTCCGCGACGACCCGCGCTTCTGGGCCGAGCTCCGGGCGTTGCGCACCCACTACGTCGGCGGGCCATCCGCCCTGTACCGGGCCGACCGGCTGGCCGCCGCACTCGAGCGCGCCGCCGGACGCCAGGCAGGCCACCTCCGCCTCTACCTCAAGCGTGAGGACCTGAACCACACGGGCGCGCACAAGATCACGAATGCGCTCGGCCAGGCGCTGCTGACCAGGCGGCTCGGCAAGACGCGGGTCATCGCCGAGACGGGCGCCGGGCAGCACGGTGTCGCCACCGCCACGGCCTGCGCCCTGCTCGACCTGCCCTGCGTCGTCTACATGGGCGCCGAGGACATCCGTCGCCAGGCACCGAACGTGCTCCGGATGCACGCGCTGGGCGCCGAGGTCCGCGAGGTCACGAGCGGCTCGGCGACGCTCAAGGACGCCATCAACGACGCCATGCGCGACTGGGTCACGAACGTCCAGACGACGCACTACGTGCTCGGATCCGCGGTCGGTCCGCACCCCTACCCGCGCATGGTTCGGGACCTGCAGCGGGTCATCGGCGACGATGCCGCAGCCCAGCTCCGCTGGGTCGAGGGTCGGCTGCCGGACGTCGCCGTCGCCTGCGTCGGTGGCGGCTCCAACGCGATCGGGCTGCTGAGTCGGTTCATCGGCGAGCCGAACGTGCGGCTCATCGGCGTCGAAGCAGCCGGGGAGGGGGTCGCGACCGGTCATCATGCGGCCGCCCTGGCCGGTGGCTCACCCGGCGTCCTGCACGGCTCGCGCTCGTACCTGCTCCAGGACCAGGACGGCCAGGTCATCGAGGCGCACTCGATCTCGGCCGGCCTCGACTACCCGGGCATCGGGCCACAGCTCTCGGCGCTCTACGTCGCCGGACGCCTGGAGATCCTCGATGCCACCGATGGCGAGGCGCTCGACGCCCTCCGCCTGGTGACCCGAAGCGAGGGCATCATCCCGGCGCTCGAGCCGTCGCATGCCGTCGCCGCGCTGGGCAAGCTGCTGGCCGGCGTCCGCGGCCACGCGCCGGTGGCCGACGATGCCCTCGTCCTGCTCGGCCTCTCGGGGCGCGGCGACAAGGACCTCGGCGCGCTCGAGGCCGAGGCGTGAGCGTCGCGGCCCGGTGCGCGGAGACGAGCATCGATCGCCGGCACCGACGCGACCGCCGGGCGCGGCGCGGATCGCGGACGAGGTTCGCGGACGGCGCAAGGCGGCTGGACGGACCGCTGCTCATCGCCTATATCGTGGCCGGCTATCCGGACGCCGAGACGAGCCTGGCGGCGGCGATCGCGGCCATCGATGCTGGCGCCGACGTGCTCGAGCTCGGGCTGCCCGTATTCGGACCCGTTGGCCGATGGCGCCACCCTCCAGCACGCCAGCTCGGTCGCCCTGCGGAGCGGCGCCACCTTCGAACGCTCGCTCGAGCTCCTCGCTCGCATCCACCGCGCGCGACCGAAGGTGCCGCTGGTGCCGATGGCCTACGTCAACCAGGCCGTCGGTCGGGACGACCCGGAGGCCGCCCTCCGCCGCCTGGCCGAGGCCGGGGCGAGCGGCCTCATCCTGGCCGACCTGACCATCGACGAGGGCGCCGAGATCGAGGCTGCGGCTCGTGCCGCCGATCTCGCCCTGGTCTATCTCGTCGCCCCGACGACCGCTCCCGAGCGTCGCACGGCGATCGCCGCGCGCAGCGGCGGCTACCTCTACGCGGTCTCCTTCGTCGGCGTCACCGGCGCCAGGCGATCCCTGCCGCAGGGGGTCGGTGCCTTCCTGCGTGACGTCCGAGCCCGCAGCCCGATCCCGGTCGCGGCCGGCTTCGGCGTCTCGCGGCCGGCCCACGTGCGTCAGCTCGGCCGCGTGGTCGATGGCGTCATCGTCGGCAGTGCCCTGGTCGACGCGCTCGGGGATGGGGGCGACGTGGCCCGGATGGCCGACCTCGTCAAGAGACTTGCCGGAGCCGCTGACGAGGCCCCGTCGCTAGCGCCCCGAACACGGTCTGCCACCGTCCGGGTCCGAACCATCCCGCGTGAGAGACTGCTGCCCATGGCTCCTGGGGACACGGCCCGGCTCTACCATCGCCTCAGCTCGTACTCGTACGTACGGAGTCGAACCACCTCGATCCGTCGTGCCCAGGATCAAAGCGACCGCGCTCGTGCTGGCGACCGGGCCCTCGTCGTGCGCGTGACGCGCACCGTCGGCGGCGGCACTGCGCCGCCGCCCCGAGCTCGGTGACATCGTCGCCACGGCTGATGGCGCCGGCACCTTCAAGACGCTGCTTGCCGCCGCCACCGCTGCCGGCCTCGTCGAGACCCTCCAGGGCGAAGGCCCCTTCACCGTCTTCGCGCCGACCGACGAGGCCTTCGCGGCCCTGCCGGCGGGCACCCTCGACAGCCTCATGGCTGACCCCGAGGCGCTCAAGCAGATCCTGCTCTACCACGTCGTCTCGGGTGCCGTGACGGCCGCCGACGTCGTCAACCTGACCTCAGCCGACTCGGTCGAGGGCTCGCCCATCGCCATCGCCGTCAAGGACGGCAAGGTCTACCTCAACGATGCCGCCCAGGTCACCGCGACCGATGTCATGGCCTCCAACGGCGTCATCCACGTCATCGACCAGGTCATCCTGCCGCCGGCCGAGTGACCTGATCGTCCACTCCGTCTCCCGAGGGATGGTGTCCGGTCGCCGGGCACCATCCCTCCATCGCAAGAGGCCATCCCGATGTCTGCCATCGAGCCCTGCCATGACCGGCGCGGTCGCGTCGACCCGCGACTCCAAGGCCACCTCGCTGCGCCGATGGAACATCGGCGTCGGACTCGTCCACGCCGTCCAGGCCGTCGCCGTCCTGACCCTCGCGACCGCTTTCGTGTTGCCGGTCACGGCCACGCTTCATGGAGGGTCCGCCCGGCACGCTGGCCGGCGCCCCGACCACGCTTTTCGATGTCTCGGTCGCCTGGGGCGTCGCGCTCTTCCTGTTCCTATCGGCTGGCTTCCACTGGCTCGTCGCCGCGCCGGGCGTCTTCGGCCGCTACATCGGCGGCCTGGAGGCCAACCACAACTACTTCCGCTGGGCCGAGTACTCGCTTTCCTCCTCGATCATGATCGTGCTCATCGCCATGCTCACCGGCATCAGCGACATCGCGGCCCTCATCGCCATCTTCGCGGCCAACGCGGCGATGATCTTCTTCGGCGCGGTCCAGGAGCGCTACGAGCGGCCGGGCGGCTCCCTCTGGCCGTTCTGGATGGGCTGCATCGTGGGCATCGCGCCGTGGCTCGCCGTGGCCATCTATCTCGTGTCCCCGGGCAGCGCTGCCGAGCCGCCCGCCTTCGTCTACGCGATCTTCGTCTCGCTCTTCATCTTCTTCAACATCTTCGCCATCAACATGTGGCTCCAGTACAAGCGCCTCTGGCGCTGGCGTTCCTATACCTTCGGCGAGGCGACCTACTTCGTCCTCAGCCTGGTCGCGAAGTCGGCGCTGGCGTGGCAGGTCTTCGCGGGCACGTTGGCCGGCTGATGACGGGCCGCGTGCCGTGGCACGATGCGCCCATGATGTGCAGCTGATGGCCGCCCGAGCGCCCGCCGGGGGCGGCGAGCATCTGACTCTTCAAGAGGCGGCGGACCGCCTGGGCGTGCACTACATGACGGTCTACCGTCACGTCGGCCTCGGGATGCTGCCGGCGCGCAAGGTCGGCGGCTCGTGGCGCATCGATCCGGCCGATGTCGCCACGGTGCAACGAGCCGGAGGCCCGACCTCTTCGCTGGCACCCGAGGTCTCGGCACCACCCTCGATGGCATCGCTACCTCGAAGACGGGCGCCGTGGCCCGAGCGCCTCCAACAGCGGATGCTTGCCGGGGACGGCGCGGGTTCGTGGCAGGTCGTCGAGGCGGCCATGGCCTCGGGCGTCGAGCCGCAGGACGTCTACGTCGAGGTCCTGGGGCCGGCACTGCACCGCATCGGCGCGTCCTGGCAGCGGGGTGAGATCGGCATCGACCAGGAGCACCTCGCCAGCGGCGTGGCGACTTCGATCATCGGGCGCATGGGTCCCAGGTTCCGTCGCCGGGGCCGGCACCGCGGCGCGGTGCTGGTGGCGATGCCGGTCGGCGAGCGCCACGGCCTCGGCGTCGCGATGCTCGGCGACATCCTCGCCCAGGCCGGCTACGAGGTCCTCAACCTGGGCCCTGACACGCCGCCGGCGTCCCTCGGCGCCGCCATCGCGGGACGCGATGACCTGAGCGCCATCATCATCAGCGTCGTCGACTCCACGCGTCTGTCAGGCGCTGCGCGGTCGATTGCGGCCGCACATCGTACCGATCCGACAGTGCCCGTCGTGGCCGGCGGGTTCGCCGTCCCCGACCAGGCCACGGCGCGGCGCCTGGGCGCCAGTGGCTGGGTCGCGGATCCTCGCCGGCTGGCCGCCCTGATCGCCGAGCTCAACGCCCGCTGACGATCCTGCCAGCCCCTCCGTGGCCTACCTCAGCTCGAGCCTGCCTCTGGATGCAAGGGTCAGTCGCTGACCGCTCCGAAGACGAGCGCCGCGTTCAGGCCGCCGAACCCGAAGGACGTCGAGAGCACGTGCCGATAGGTGCCCTCGCGGCTCTCGCGCATCAGCCCAGGCAGGTGGGCGAGCGCCTCGGGATCTGGATCGACGAGGTTGACCGAGGCCGGCGCCCAGCCGTCGCGGATGGTCAGGGCGGCGATGGCGGCCTCGATGGCTCCCGATGCGCCGAGGGGATGGCCATAGAGCGCCTTCGTGCCGCTGACCGGGACGGTCGCCGCCCGTGCGCCGAGCGCCGTCGCGATGGCTCGCGCCTCGGCCACGTCGCCGATCGGCGTCGACGACGCGTGGGCGTTGACATAGTCGATGGCGGCCGGATCGACGCCCGCATCGGTCAGGGCGATCGTCGCCGCGCGCGCCGCCTCGCTGCCGTCGGTCCGCGGCTGGACCATGTGATAGGCGTCCGAGGTCGCTCCATAACCGAGCAGCTCGGCGTAGGGGATCGCCCCGCGGCGCTCGGCGACCTCGGCGGCCTCGAGGACCAGGAGCGCGGCGCCCTCGCCCATCACGAAGCCGTCGCGGCCGACGTCGAACGGCCGGGCCGCGTGGCCGGGGTCGTCGTTGTGGCCGAGCGACAGGGCGCGGATGATGTCGAAGGCCCCGAAGGCAAGCGGGCTGAGGGGGATCTCGCAGCCACCGGCGATGGCGGCATCGACCCGGCCTTCGCGCAGATCGCCCAGCGCCTCGCCAAGGGCGACCGCCCCCGACGCGCAGGAGTTGGCAGTCGAGAGGATCGGGCCGCGCACGCCGAGCGCGATGCCCAGGTTGGCCGGAGCCGCGCCGCCGAAGACGGCCAGGGCCAGGTTCGGAGCCACGCTGCGGATGCCTCGCTCGAGATACCGCTCGTGCTGCTCCTCGGCATACGCGATGCCACCCAGCGCCGACCCGAGGTAGATCCCGATCCGGTCGGGGTCAGCAGCGCCGTCGGCGCCCGGGCTGGAGGACGGCATCGTCGAAGGCCAGGCGGCCCGGCGACCAGGCCGAACTGGCTGAAGCGGTCGAGCTGGCGGGCGGTCTTGGGCGGCATCCAGGCCAGCGGGTCGAAGTCGTCGACCTGTGCCGCGACCTGCGACCGAAAGGGGCCCGGATCGAAGCGGTCGATGCGCCGGATGGGTGAGCGGCCGGCTCGCAAGCCGGCTCGGAAGGCGTCGACCCCGGTGCCGATGGCGCACACGATCCCGATGCCCGTGATCCAGACCCGGCGTCGGTCGCTCACGATCCCAGATACGTCCGCATGCCGCTAGCGGACTTCATCGGTGCATCGGGTTCGCCGCCGAGCGCCTCGGCCAACGCCTTGAACGTCGCCAGCGTCCGGCCAGCGATCGGGCGCGTGAACGCCCGGTCGACGAACCAGGCGAAGCCGGGCAACCGGGGTCGGAAGTCGTGGTCGATCGAGACCCGTGCGCCATCGCCCTGTGGGTCGATCCGCCAGGTCACGTCCATCCCTCTCGTCGCCCCGGCGACATGGACGAACCGGAGCCGAAGCGAGTCCGGCTCCGCCCAGGTGCGGGCCCGCCAGGCGACCGGCAGGCCGAGCCCCAGGGATCGGATCAGCGGGCGTCGGGCGACGAACTCGGTCAGGCGCGTGCCGTCGGCCCCTCGCGAGACCACCCGAGACCGGACGTAGTGGGGCAGCACGCGATCCCAGCGCTCGACGTCACGGGCGAGCCGGAAGACGAGCTCTGGCGGAGCAGCAATGTCGATGCTCGTCGTGCTCCGCATCACAGCCTGCTCAAGGCGCGAGCAACCGGACGAGGTAGCGCGGATCGAGCGCCCGGCTGGGCGGCACCAGATCACCCATCACGAGACCCATCGTCGCACGGACGGCCGAACGGTCGGCGATCCGCCGGGCGGCGTACTCGAGCAGGGCGGGCCTGCTCAGGAATGTCTGGACGAGCCAGGACACGCCATCCTTGGCGAGGAAGCGTCGCTGCATCGCCCGCTCGTAGGCCTCGAACGCTGCGCGCTGCCCGCGAGCGCGCGCGTGGACGGCCGCGGCCGCGAGCTCGGCCGAGACGAGCGCCCGATGGAGTCCTTCGCCCGTGAACGGATCGAGGAAGCCGGCGGCATCGCCGATCAGCAGCCAGCGTGCGCCCGCGCGACGGGTGACGCGATGGCCGAGCGGCGAGGCACCCACGATGGCATCTGTCCGCTCGGTCGTGCGCCAGGCCGCGGCGTCGTCTGTCGTCCGCGGGGTGGCCGCCACGATGCCATCCGCGATGACCGCCGCACCGCGTCTCGCCAGCTCCGCCCGCCAGCTCCCGCCGAGGACGATGCCGACGTTGACGCGCCCACCGGCGACCGGTGCGATGCCGACATAGCCATCGTGGAACACGCGCATCCGGGCATCATGCTCGCCCGATGGGTCCGGATCTCGTAGGTGGTACGTCAGGCCGACGCGCGGTCCCAGCCGCGATCGTCGCCTGACGCCCGCCGCCGTGGCGACCACCGAACGCAAGCCATCCGCGCCGACGACCACATCCGCCTTGAGTTCCACTGGCGACACGTCGGGCCGCCGCACCTCGAGCAAGCCGATGGCCGGGTCGAACCCGGTCGCGGTCCAGCCGTGGCGAACCTCCGCGCCGGCCTGCTCGGCCATCGTCAGGAGCGCGGGATCGAGCGTCGAGCGATCGAACCCGACGGCCGGCTCGCCGCCCGTCTCCGTGCCATACGTCAGCCGAAAGGTCGTCCCGCCGGGTGTCTCGACACGCATGGCCGGGATCGGGCGAGCGACGCCGCGCAGCGTCGCCTCATCGATTCCCATCCGGCGCAGGGCGACGACGGCGGCGGGCGACGTGAAGACGCCGGAGGCCCGCCACCGCCACTCTGGAGCGCGCTCGAGGACGACGACCTCGTGACCCAGGTGCGCCAGCCGAGCCGCCACGACCGCGCCGGCCGGTCCACCGCCCACGATCGCGACCTCGACCCGCTCGGTCGGTCACTCGCCGACGCCCCGCGCGATCCTGAAGACCCGGGCTCATCGACCTGCGAGCGCGGGACCGCGGCCATCGCGTAGCGCTGGCCGAACGAACCTCGGAAGGTCGAGACGGGGACGAGGTCGGCCGCCCGGATCAGCTCGGCAGCCTCGTCGTAGCGGTAGGCACGTCGGACCGAGAGCGGCGCGTCTACGCGCGTATACCGATTGCCGGTCAGCAGGTGGCCGATGAGCCAGGCGCCGAGCCAGCCGAGGCGGCTTCGTTCGAGGTCGTTGACGACGATCCCGAGCCGGGCGACGCGGCCCATCTCGCGCAAGAGCCCGACGGCATCGTCGGGCTCGAGGTGGTGGAGCACGAGCGATGCGTGGGCGACGTCGAACGACCGGTCGGGGAACGGGATCGAGCGACCGTCGCCGACCACGATCTCGAGGCTTGCCACGTCCACGGACGCGGCCTGCCGCGGCCGCTCTCGCGAGCGCCACGATCTCGGGACGGCTGTCGAGTGCGACCACGGCCAGCCGCCGACCACGACCCTCCGCGGCCTGGAGCAACGCGATGGGGATGTCCGCGCCGCCGGTCCCGACGTCGAGCAGCGTGACTTCGAGCCGATGGGCCGCCAGCGCCTCGATGCCTGCCGCGCTCAGCCGCACGCCGCCGAGCCATCGGTTGATCCGGCGCAGGTCACGCAGGTTGCCGGCCAGGGCCGCACGGTCGTCGAGCGGGCCGTCGAGCAGCTCGACCCCGTCGGTCAGACGTTCCATCGGCGCGGAGTCCCTCGGTCGGCCCCCCGGAGCCCTTCAGTCGGCGGCGCCAGTGTACGCAGGCGAGCCGCTCGGCTTCACGGCGCCACGCAGGGTTCGCAGGGCATTCGCGCCCATGATCCCGGCCACGGCCTCCCGGTCGAGACCGGCCGCGAGGAGGCCCGCGGTGAGAGCCGGCAGCCCGCGGACGTCGAAGGGCATGCGCAGGGCGCCGTCGAAGTCGGAGCCGATGGCCACCTGCGCGGGCCCGACCAGCTCGACGGCGTGGGCGATCGAGCGAACGACCGAGGCCATCGAGGTCCCGCCGACGAGATCCACCGCGAACGTGACCCCGATCAGGGCGCCCTCGGCGCCGGCCTCGCGGACGACGCCGTCGGGCAGGTTGCGGGTCGCCGGCGAGTAGCGTCGCCAGCGGCTGCGGCTGCTCGCCAGCGCGGTGAAGCCGGTGTGGCTGATGACGATCGGCCGTGTCGGCGGCCGTGAGGGCGCCCTCGATCGCCGACACGGACGCGTGGGCCATATCGACGAGCACACCGACGCGTTCGGCCTCGGCGATGGCCTCGCGACCCAGAGCGGTCAGCCCACCCGCGCTGCGCCCCGTCGACGAGCCCGCCAGCGGCGTGTCCATGACATGGGCCAGCCCGAGCATCCGGACGCCGCGGCCAGCGAGGCGCTCGATCCGGCCGAGGTCAGCCGCCACGACCTGACCACCCTGGATGCCGGCGAAGCAGCGCACCGGCGCCTCGGCCGCGTCCGCGGCGGGCACGGGATCCCACCAGGCCAGGCGCCCGCCCGACCGCGCGACCCAGTCGTCGATGCGGTCGAGGAACGCCTCGGCGATGGCCAGGTCGTCGTCCAGGATCGCTCGCGGGAGCCCGAGTGCCCGGAAGTGGGGTGCCGAGAGCGTGCCGCGGAGGTCGTTGAAACGGGTGGCGATCGTGAACCCGACGACATCCAGGCCGCCCAGCCGCGCCCTGGGCAGGTCCACGTGACCATGATCCAGCCTGGCCAGGAAGGTTCGTCGGAAGAGCGGCGTCCCGACGAGCAGGTCGACGACCGTCAGGCCCTCGTGCCATGTGGCCACGTCCGGGGGCACCGGCCACGATCCGGGCCGGACGGTGCGATCGAGCACCCTGTCGACGATGCGGTCGATCACCCGGGCGAGCGTCCCCGTTCAGCTCGCTGGCCCTCCCGCTCGCGCCGCCGCGCCTCGCGCGCATGTCGGCGGGCTCCGATCTCGAGGCGCCGCGTGGCGACCATCAGTCGGCGGTAGACCGCCAGCAGGTCGGCCTGCGGCAATGGGCCCTCATTGGCCGCAGCCACCCGGAGCAGCACCTCCCGCTCGCGGTGCGCATCGCGGACCGGGCGCCCGTCGGCCGCCTTGGCCGCCCCGACGTCGAGGCCGAGCCGCGACCGTTCGTTGAGCAGCGCGACGATGCGCCGGTCGATGGCGTCGATGCGTCGTCGAGCTCGACGCATGGCGGCCGTCTCGACCCGAGCCTCGTCAGCCATCGGTGGCATCCCGCCGACGGGCGATGGCATCCAGGGCCCGCAGGTAGCCATCGCCACCCTGCCCGACGATCGAGCTCAGCGCGATGTCCGACAGGAAGTTGACCTGCCGGAACGGCTCACGCTTGGCGGGGTCGGAGAGATGGACCTCGATGAACGGCCGCTGGATGCCGAGCAGGGCATCGCGCAGGGCCACGCTGGTGTGCGTCAGGCCGCCGGCATTGACGATGGCGATCTCGAAGTCTCGCTCGTGGAGCCGGTCGATCAACGCGCCCTCGTGGTTCGACTGGAACGTCTCGACCTCGAGGCCGAGCGTCGTCGCATATGCCTCGATCCGTGCGTGCAGCTCGGCCAGCGTCTCGCGGCCGTAGATCTCCGGCTCGCGGCTGCCCAGCAGGTCCAGGTTCGGACCCTGGAGCACCAGCACGCGTGTCATGCGGCGACCCGCCCCGCGATGCCGGCCATCGCGACGGCGATGCCGGCCCCGACCAGCTCGTCGGGCACGTCCGAGCGGATGACGATGCCGTCCGCGGAGCGCAGGACCCAGCGAAGCCGGCCACCGGCGACCTTCTTGTCGAGCGCCATCGCAGCGGCGACCTCGTCGGCCGGATAGGGCAGGGGACCGACCGCCAAGGCCAGGCGTTCGACGAGCGCCGTCGTCCGCTCGACCAGCGTGTCCGGCGTGACACCCAGCCGTCGGCCGACCTCCAGCGCGCCGAGCAGCCCCCTGACGACCGCTTCGCCGTGGAGGACGTCGCGATAGCGGGCCGCCGCCTCGATGCCGTGGGCGATCGAGTGCCCCAGGTTGAGGTGCATCCGGAGGGCCTGCTCCCGCTCGTCCGCGGTCACGATCTCGATCTTCGCCCAGGCGCAGCGCTCGACCAGCTCGGCCAGCGCGCCGGACTCGAACGCGGACGCCGCCCCGACAGCCAGCGCCGGCCCATCCGTCTCCAGCAGCTCGAAGATGTGCTCGTCCCCGAGGACGGCGTACTTGACGCACTCACCGAGCGCCGCCCGCAGCTCGCGTTCGGGCAGCGTGGCCAACAGCTCGATGTCGAGGATCATGGCGGCCGGCTGATGGAAGGCTGCCGACGAGGTTCTTGCCCTCGGGCAGGTCGAGGCCGACCTTGCCGCCGATGGCCGAGTCGACCTGGGCGAGCAGCGTCGTCGGCAGCTGGATGAGCGGCACGCCTCGCAGCCACGTCGCGGCCAGGAACCCGGCGGCGTCGCCGAGCGCGCCGCCGCCGCAGGCGACGATCGGGTCGCCGCGCTCCATGTGTCGAGTGGCCAGCTCACGAAGGCCCGTCTCGAAGGCGGCCAGAGATCTTGGCCGCCTCGCCGCGTGGCAGGAGGAGCGGCTGGACGTCGATCGTGCTCGAGGCCGCCATCCATCCCGCCAGACGCTGGCCATGATGCCGCCACGCTTCGGGTTCGCAGGCCAGCGTGGCGCGTCGGGCGCCAAGCCTCGCCAGGGCGTCGGACAACGCCGGGGCAGCGTGCCCGGCGCCGATGTCGAGTCGTCCGATGGCGGTCGAGGCCGCAAGGAGGCGCGTGCCCTCCGGTGCCGGGCTGGTCAGCGCGTCGGCGACGCGGCCGGCGACCTCCTCGATCCGCCCTGCGCCTTCGATCGGCTCCGCCGCCTCGTAGAAGCGGGCACGGGCGGTCAGCAGGTCGCGGACGGCAGCCGTCGGCTCCCGGCCGGCGATGAGGGGCCGCACCGTCCGGCTGCTCGCCAGCCGGGCTGCCACGATGTCGGGGGCGGTCGTCAGGCTGAAGGCACGCCGGCCTCGGTAGAGCTGCCAGCGGTTCCGCGGATCGGCGACCGCGCCGCCACCAGCCGCGACGACGCGAGTCGTTCGTGATGCCGGATCCGCCGCTCCGAGCCCTTCGATGGCCGCTCGTTCGCGCGCCCGGAAGCCGGGCTCGCCCTCGGTCTCGAAGATGCGGGCGACGCTCGTCCCGGCCTCCGCTTCGATGACCTCATCGAGGTCGACGAAGGCGGCCCCGACCGCGCGCGCCAGGCGACGACCGACCGCGCTCTTGCCACTCCCGGGCGGGCCGACCAGCACGACGTCCACGGCGCCCTCAGTCGTCCCCGCCGGAGCCGGACTCGGCCTCGCCAGCGGCAGCCCCGGCCTCGTCGACCGTCGTGGCCTCGACCAGCGCCAGCGTCCGCTCGCGATATCGCGCCAGGTTGTCACGCACTTCGAGCAGCGAGTCGCCCCCGAACTTCTCGAGCACGAAGCGGGTCAGGGTCAGCAGCACCATCGCCTCGCCGATGACCCCGGCCGCGGGCACCACGCTGATGTCGCTCCGCTCGTAGTGGGCGACGTCGACCGGCTCGCCGGTACGCAGGTCCGCGGAGGGCAGCGGCCGCGCCAGGGTCGAGATGGGCTTGACCGCGCCACGGACGACGATCGGCTCGCCATTGCTGATGCCGCCGGTCAGGCCACCCGCCGCGTTGGTGCGATGCAGCCAGCGGCGGACGGGCCCGTCGTCCAGATCCGGGATGCCAGGCGAATCGGGATCGATGCCGACGCCGGTGATGACGTCATGCACGCCCGATCCGCGACGCCGCGTCTGCTCGAAGCCGAGCCCGAACTCGACGCCCTTGACGGCCTGGATGGAGCAGATCGCCTGGGCCAGGGCCCCATCGAGCCGACGGTCCCAATGGACGTGGCTGCCGAGGCCGACGGGCACGCCGGTGACCACGACCTCGAAGATGCCGCCCAGCGTGTCGCCGGCCGAACGGGCCTCGTCGATGGCGGCGATCATGCCTGCCTCGGCCTGGGGATCGGGGCAGCGCAGCGGGCTGGCCTCCGCCTCATCGCGCGTCCGGCTGGCGGCCGTCGGATCCACGGCCACCCCACCGACCTCGGCCGTGAAGCTCCAGGCCTCGATGCCCAGCTGGCGCAGGAAGACCCGACAGACGGCGCCGGCCGCCACGCGAGCGGTCGTCTCGCGCGCGCTGGCACGCTCGAGCACGTCGCGCACGTCGTCGAAGCCGTACTTGAGGGCGCCCGCGAGGTCAGCATGACCTGGCCGCACGCGGGTCACCGTCTGCGCCTTCTTGTTGCCGTCGGCGGCGAGGGCCGCGAGATCGGCGGCCTCCTCGTCGGTCGGCGCCTCGACCTGCATGACGCGAGTCCAGTTCTCCCAGTCCTTGTTCCGGACCAGCAGCAGGACCGGCGAGCCCAGCGTGCGGCCGTGTCGGATGCCAGCCAGGATCTCCGCCCGGTCCTGCTCGATGGTCATCCGGGCGCCGCGGCCATAGCCGCGTTGCCGGCGGGCGAGGTCGAGCGCGATCCCGTCCGCCGAGACGGGGATCCCCGCCGGCAGCCCCTCGAGCGTCACGGCCAGGGTCGGTCCGTGCGACTCCCCGGCGGTCAGGAAGCGGAAGGCCATCGTCAGGCAGGCTCGCTGGCGGCCGCCTCGACACCGACGCGCTCGGTCGTGCCGTCGGACGCCAGGCCCGCGTCGAGCTGCGCGCGCATCAGATCGAGCGGCGCCGATCGGCCGGTCCACAGCTCGAAGGCCGCGGCGCCCTGGTGGAGGAGCATCAGCTCGCCGTTCATCGTCGCTGCCGCGCCGGCTGCTGCGGCGTCGGCCAGCAGTCGGGTGAGCCGCGGCCGATAGACGAGGTCCATGACCATCAGGTCGGGCGGGATGAGCTCGCCCGGGATCGGCGACAGGTCGGTGCCCAGGCCGACGGACGAGGTGTTGACCAGGATCTTGGCCTTGGACAGCTCGACCTCGATGATCGACTCGTGCCAGGGCATCGCCTTGAGCTCCATGTGGGCGGCGCTCTTGCCGAAGAACCGGACCAGGCCCTCCGCCCGATGGAGGTGCCGATTGAAGACGATGACGCGCAGGAAGCCGGCCGTGATCAGGCCGTGCACGATCGCGCGTGCCCCGCCGCCGGCGCCGAGCACGACCGCCGTGCGCGGCATCTTCTGGCGTCCGACCAGCTCGTCGAGCGCGATCTTGAATGCCGGCACATCGGTGTTGTGGCCGACCAGTCGCCGGCCCTCGCGCGTGATCGTGTTGACCGCTCCGGTCGACTGGGCATCTTCGGTCAGCCGGTCGACCATGGGCACCACCCGCTCCTTGTGCGGGATGGTCACGTTGGCACCCAGGAAGTCGTCGCCGCGCACGGCCTCGACGGCATCCGCGAGATCGGGCACCGGCACATCGAGCAACTCGTATCGAGCGTCGATGCCGGCCGCGTCAAGCGCCGCCTGCTGCATGGCGGCCGAGAGCGAGTGGGCGACCGGGTGGCCGATGAGGACGAGGCGCTTGCTCATGCTCGGATCCTTTCCAGGTCGCGGAAGAAGGTCGGGTAGGAAACGGCGGCGGAGCGACCGTCGAACCTGACGGGTGCGGGATCGATGAGTCCGGCCACAGCGTAGGTCATCGCGAGCCGGTGATCGTCATGGGTGCGGACCTCCGCACCACGCAGCCCGAAGCCGGCCTGCCCGGCGCCACCGACGATGATGAGGTCGTCGCGCTCGATCGTGACGCGCGCTCCGAGGGCACTCAAGCCCTCGGCGATGCCGGCCAGGCGGTCGCTCTCCTTGAAGCGCAGCTCGCCGGCGCCGCGGATGCGCGTCGTGCCGCGCGCGCAGGCTGCCGCCAGGCAGAGCACGGGGATCTCGTCGATGGCGGCGGCGACATCGGTCGGCGAGACATCGATAGCCTCCAGGTCGCTGGAGCGCACGGTCAGGTCGGCCCGGGGTTCACCGATCAGGGCCGTCGACGGCGCCGCCCCAGCGACAGCCACAGCCGGCGACGCATCTCGCTCGGTGATCCGGGCGCCCATCGCCAGCAGGAGGTCGATGGCTCGGCGTCGCGTCGGGTTCACGCCGACGCCCTCGAGCGTCAGCTCCGCGTCCGGGTGGCAGGCGCCCGCGACCAGCCAGAAGGCCGCCGACGAGACGTCGCCGGTGACCAGCTCATCGAGCGGCGTCACCTGTTGCCTGCCAGAGAGGCTGACGACGACAGAGCCACGTTCGGGGCCATCGTCCGTCTCGATGGCCACGCCGCGCGCGCGCAGCATCCGCTCCGTGTGGTCGCGGGTCGCGACCGACTCACGGACGACGGTCGTGCCCGTAGCCGCCAGACCGGCCAGCAGGACGGCCGACTTGACCTGGGCGCTGGGCACCGTCGGGGCGTGATCGATGCCGACCAGCGCAGCAGACCCGCGGACGGTCACCGGTGGCAGGCTGTCGTCCGCCCGCGCCTGGACGTCGGCGCCCATGGCGCGCAGGGGGGCCACGATGCGCGCCACCGGCCGACTGCGCAGGGAGTCGTCGCCGTCCAAGGTGGCGGCGATCGCCGATCCCGCCAGGATGCCGGTCAGCATCCGCAGCGTGGTCCCCGAGTTGCCGCAGTCGAGCGTTCCCGATGGTGCTTGCCAGCCTCCGATGCCAGGTGACTCGACGCGGTAGGTCGCGAAGCCGTCGTCGTCGATGACCTGGTCGACGCGCACGCCCAGCTCGGCCAGGCAGCGCGCCGTGCTCCGGGGGTCGAGGCCGTCGGAGGCGCCGCTGATCGTCGAACGACCGGCCGCCATGCCCGCCAGCAGGAGCGCGCGGTGCGTGATCGACTTGTCGCCGGGCATGCGGAGTCGGCCGCGCAGCCGAGCTGCACGGGCGACGGACGTGGAGCTGGTCGGCGCGTCCAGGCTCAATGCCTGCCCCCATCGCCGACGCCCAGCGCGGCGCCGCTCAGGATGGGATCGCCATGCAGCGGCCGGGCCTGCTCATGGACCGGCACCAGGGCCATCATCAGATCGCGGAAGCCCTGCAGGTCGAGCGACTGTTCGCCGTCGGAGAGCGCCTCGTCCGGCCGCGGGTGGACCTCGACCATGACCCCGTCGGCGCCGATGGCCACGCCGGCGATGGCCAGCGGCTTGACCAGCCAGCGCTTGCCGGTGGCGTGTGAAGGATCGACGATGACCGGCAGGTGGGTCAGGTGATGGAGGAGGGGCACGGCGGCCAGGTCCATGGTGTTGCGCGTGTAGGTCTCGAACGTCCGGATGCCACGTTCGCAGAGGATGACGTTGGGGTTGCCGGAGCTGACGATGTACTCGGCGGACATCAGCCACTCCTCGATCGTGGCGCCGTAGCCGCGCTTGAGCATGACCGGCTTGCCGACCCGCCCGACGGTCGTCAGCAGCGAGTAGTTCTGCATGTTCCGCGTGCCGATCTGGAGGATGTCGGCATAGCGCGTGACGACCTCGACCTGCGACGGCTCCATGACCTCGGTGATGACCGGCAGCCCGGTCAGCTCGCGGGCCTCGGCCAGGTAGCGCAGGGCTTCGACACCCGAGCCCCTGGAAGGAGTACGGGCTGGTCCGCGGCTTGAAGGCGCCACCCCGCAGGATCCGGGCTCCCGCCGCCGCCACGGCCTGGGCGGTCTCGAGGGCGACTTCGCGACTCTCGATCGAGCATGGCCCGGCCATGACCGTCAGCGAGCCGTCGCCGATGCGAACGTCGCCGACCTCGATGACCGTGTCCTCGGGATGGAACTCACGGCTGGCGAGCTTGTAGGGCCGGGTGATGGGCGTCACCTGCTCGACGCCGGGCATCGACTCGAATCGGCTGATGAGCGTCTGGCGCCGCGAGCCGACGTCGCCGACGAGCGCGATCACGATGCGCTCGGAGCCCGGGCTCACGTGGGGCTGCAGGCCCTCGGCGAGGATGACGCCCTTGACGGCGTTGACCTCCGCCTCGGTCGCGCGTGCCGACATCACGATGAACACGGTGCCTGCTCCTTCACATCTGGTCGGGCGTGCGGTCTGGGCTTGGTCGGGTGCTCGTCTATTCGCAGGTCGGGTCGTCGGGCGAAACAAAAAGAGCAGAGGTCACGACCTCTGCTCTCCCGGCACGACCCGCCCCGGCGGGTCAGACCCGCGGGCTAGCGTGCCGGGCGTCGAAAGTAGATGAACCGCTGCATGGCTGGCCGAACGGTAGCCCAGCCCCCGTGGAGTGTCAACGGCGCCCGGCCGCGCGGCTCGGAGACGGCATCCGGCCGCCCTCCGGAGGCGTCGAGGTCGCCTGCTAGAATGCCGTCCGCATCGGCGCGGAGAGGTCGCATAGAGGCCTAGTGCGACGGTTTGCTAAACCGTTGAGTGGGGTAACCTGCTCCGAGGGTTCGAATCCCTCCCTCTCCGCCATCCGTCCCGATGCATCGCGCGCCCGTAGCTCAGTGGATAGAGCGTTAGGTTGCGGACCTAAAGGTCGTGGGTTCGAGTCCCGCCGGGCGCGCCACCCTCTCGGTCGGACCGATGCCGTCAGGGCAGGAGCGTGGTTGCGCCGACCTCGGCGGTCGTGCCATGGTTGGGCAGATGGAACCATGCGCCGGCCGCAGCTCGGGCGAGGTCTGACGACGATGCCACCCATCGCCCAGGCACTGGCGCTCGTGGCGGCGATCCTGCATGTCGGCTTCTTCTATCTCGAGAGCATCGCCTTCCGGCGACCGCAGACGTGGGCGCGCTTCGGACTCGCGAGCCAGGAGCAGGCCGACGTGGTGCGCCCGATGGCGTTCAACCAGGGCTTCTACAACCTGTTCCTGGCACTCGGCGTGTTCGGCGGCCTCGTCCTCGTCGACTTCGCTTCCGGCGGGGCGGTCAGCGCCGGCATCGGCATCACCAAGTTCGCATTGGCCAGCATGGTCCTGGCCGGTGCCGTCCTGCTGGCCACCGGTCGACGGTTCCGGCGCGCAGCGCTGCTACAGGCCCTGCCGCCGGCGCTGGCGCTCGTGGCCAGCGTGCTCGCCTAGCCGGGAAGCCGACCGCTCGTCGCGTAGGCGCCGCGCATCGGAGGCGGCGCGACGCCGGCGCAGCCAGTCGGCACGATCGCCTGTACCTCAGGGAACGATCGTGTCGTCCACCGTCTGCGTGCTGTTGGCGGCGTCGTAGACGGCCTTCGTGTCGCTGTTGAACTTCGGCCCGTACATCACCGACTGGCCCGAGTATCCGTACGAGTTGAGGGAGCCCAGCGACCCGCTGCCGTTCTGCTCGTTGAAGTTCGAGAGCCATGGACCGCCCGACGAGCCGCCGGTCATGTTGCAGGCCATGCCCCACGTCGCGTTGTCGACCAGGCTGTCCTCGGTGATGGCGCCGGCACAGTAGGTCAGGTCCTTGCCCTTGTACCTGCCCGCCGCCGGGTAGCCGAAGGCGTAGAGCTTCTGGCCCTTGACGACCGCTGGCGTCTGACTTGGCAGGTTGTAGACGAGCGGGAAGGAGCCACCGACGGCCGTTTCCAGCCGCGGTGAGACGCTCCCGCCTTTCCCACCGTCGCCGACCACCGCGAAGGCGAAGTCGTGCTTGACGGCCTCGTCGTTGAAGCCGCCGGCGTTCGCGAACCCGCTCTGGACGACGAGAGCCTCGGCGGTCCAGCAGCCATAGACCGTCGAGCCGCAGGTGAACGTCGGGGCGCCGTCGAAGTCGGGCATGAACAGCCAGTTCGTCGCGAACTCCTGGTTCGTCTCATCGATGGCGCAATGGCCTGCCGTCAGGACCAGTGACTTGGTCGACCGCGTGTCGGTCACGACGGTGCCGCTGCAGACCCAGCCCGATCCGCCCATCTGGAAGTAGACCTTGCCCGAGCGCTGCAGGATCGCGCCGTCCTTGGTCCATGACGCGCCCAGGACGGCGCCACTACCACCGCCGCCACCGCCTGGCCTGGCCTTGGGCACGAACCGCCCGCTGGCCTCGCGCACGAAGTCGCGCGGCACGGCCGCCTTCATCCGCTCCGGTGTCCAGTGCGCGATGATCCGTTCGTGCTCGCTCAGCGGGCTGCGCGCCGCAGCCGGTCCGGCTACGGCCAGGAGGCTGAGCGATACCAGCAGGGCGGCCAGGGCAGCAGGCGTGCGACGGCGCATGAGGACATCCTTCCCGGTGTGCTGGATCGACAGGCGTATGGATACCGGGCCCACGGAGCCTCGTCAAGGTCGGCTGACGAACGTTCGGTGCACGTCGACACCGCTGCGTCTTGATCAGGCCTCGAGCCAGATGACGCGGTGGTCGACGGCATCCGGTTCGACGAACCGGATGAGCCGCTCGGCCTCGTCCGTGACCGCTCGACGATCGGCCGCGTCGAGGCTGCGCATGGGGCGCAGCTCGATCGTCGCTCCGGTCCGGTCGGCCGTGGTCGACCAGGTGCCGGCGATCCAGCCGTCGACGGTGAACGTCGGCAGCACGTCGCCATGGGCCTTCCGGACGACCGATGGCGCGAGGGCATCCGGCAGGATCCGCTCGCGGCGCTCGTAACCCAGGATCACGCTGTCCCAGCGCGCCAGGAACCGCGCTGGCGCGGCCTCGTCCCCGGATGCGATCGGCAGGTCGGCGAGGTCGATCAGCCGCCGTCCGTCCGGTCCTTCGAGCTCGCGGACCGCGTCGCCCATCCCGTCGATGACGCTCCGCAGCGGACCGATGGCCCGCTGTCCAGACCAGCGTGCGATGTCGGCCACCGATGCCGGCCCATACGCCGCCAGATAGCGGCGTACGACGAGCGACAGCGCGTCGACGAAGCCCGGATGCGCGGCGGCATCGGGACCCAACCATGTCCGTGCGTCGATGAGCCTGGCCTTGCCGGACCCACCCCACACCCCGCTCGGCGGCACGTGGACGAGACCTCCTCGGGCGCTGATCGCCCGATAGGCGACGTGGGTCACGCCGCGGGGCGCACTGGCCGCGATCACGTCGTCGGGCGCCGCGACATCGAGGTGCGCCTCGAGCTCGGCGACGGTCCGCGGTATCGACGCGAAGGCCAGCAGGCCCGCGTGGAGGGCGGCGGCATCGACGCCGGCGCGTCGGATGGTCGGCTCCCAGTTCGCCGCGCCGGCGACCGCGGATGGGACAGCGAAGGCGGGATAGTCGGTCGCCGTGACGAGATGCAACGTCGACCGCATGAGGGTCGCCTTGACGACCGACCGACCGTCGAGCGCGGCGGTCAGGTCGCCGATGGCGAAGTCGTCGAGGCGCGACCAGAGCGCGATGTACGGCGACGGCGTGGACTGTGCCTGGAGCCCTGCCAGGGCGCCGATCGCGTCGACGACCGATGACATCCGACGCTCGAGCAGCCACTGCCGCAGGAGGGTCGTCCGGTTGAGCGCACGCTCGGACAGTCGGTCCACCGGCGCCGTGGACACGCTGCGCGTTCGTCGGTGATGCGTGACCGGGCCGTCAGCCTTCGACGGGCACGGGCTCGCCGAGCAGCATCGGGTGACCCAGCAGGCCCGCGTAGCGAGGTCGGAAGCGCTCGACGTTGTACATCGACTCGACATCCACATGCCGCGCCCCGAGCGCTGGATCGGGCAGCCGGGAATGGGCGTACTTGCCGTCGCGAACGCCGACCATCCGCCCGCGGCCCCCCTCGGCGATGAGGTCCATGGCGACGTTGGCGAAGGTGATGGCGACCATCTGGTCGAGCGAGTCTGGCTCGCCGGAACGCAGGTCGTAGGTCAGATCGGAGAAGACCGTCTCGACCTTGGTCCGCTCCTTGATCTCGGCTGCCAGGACCTCGGCGATATTGGCCTTGCGACGGTGGCCGAACGCGTCCGCTTCCCCCAGCTCCTGGACCGTGCCACCGGACCAGATGGCGCCCTCGGCAGCCACGATGAAGGCATAGCGGCTGGGGTTGTTGTCGCGGTCCTCGACGAGCAGCCGGGTCAGCTGCTCGAGGTCGAAGGGCACCTCCGGGATGAGGCATCGCGCCGACGTGACGTAGGCCGTGTAGAGCGCGGTGAACCCACAGTCGCGCCCGAAGACCCGGAAGACCCCGATCCGCTCGTGCGAGCCGAGCGTCGTGCGCTGGCGGTTGATGGCCTCCTTGGCCCGCGTGATGGCCGTCGAGAAGCCGATGCAGTACTCGGTCCCCTGGACGTCGTTGTCCATCGTCTTGGGGATGGCGATGAGCGGCACGCCATGGTCGTGCAGGGTCTGGGCGAACGAGAGGGTGTCGTCGCCGCCGATCGGTACCAGGTAGTCGAGGCCCAGCCGCTCGATGTTCTCGAGGACCACCGGCGTCAGGTCGTACAGCTCGCCGTCGGTCGTCATCGTCGCCGCCCGCGCGGCATCAAGGTGCGGGGGCAGGCGGTCGGCGCGCATCTTGCGCGGGTTCGTGCGCGAGGTGTGCAGCACGGTGCCGCCGGTCCGGTCGATGGCCCGCGTGGAGACGCGGTCGAGGGCCACGACGTAGCTCGGGTCGGGCGTGGCGCCGGGTCGCTGGTGGGTCAGGCCTTCCCAGCCGCGGCGGATGCCGAAGACCTCGTGGCCGAGCTCCGTCGCACGGTAGACGACGCTCTTGATGACGCTGTTGAGGCCTGGCACGTCGCCGCCGCCGGTCAGGACGCCGATCCGACGGGCGCGGGCCATGGCGGAACCTCCGGTGTCAGAAGATCGACGTCTGGAACGTCCGACGATGGTAGCGCCGGGCGGACGCCGGTGTACGATTCCGGCGATGCACTACGAGCTCTACATGGCCGCCGCTCTCGCCGAGGCGTCGTCGGCCGCGGCCGCCGGCGAGCGCGTCGACGGCGCCGTCGCGGTCCTCGATGACGCCATGGTGGCGAGCGCCTGCGACCGCGTCCGTGGCAGCGGCGACCCCACGGCGCACGCCGTGATCGGCACGCTCCGAGAGGCGGCCGAGCGGCTGGGCACCACGTCGCTCTCTGGGTCTGACGGTCTACGTCGTCCGTGAGCCGTGCGCGATGTGCGTCGGCGCGATGCTCGAGAGCGATGTCGACGGCGTCGTCTTCGCCGTCCCGGACGCACAGGCGGGTGCTGCCGGATCGGCGCTCCAGCTCGCCCGCGGCGTCAACGGTCACGCCCACCGGCTCAACGTCGTGTCGGGCATCCTGGAGGCCGATGCAGCCGAGCTGCTGGCCCGCGGCGATCGACCGCTGCGCCCCCGCCAGGCCGATTCCGCCGCCCCCGCCTGAGGTCCCCGACCCGCAGGTCTGGGCGGTATCTGTCTGCCGGGTCCTGCTGCCGGTCCGAGCGGGACCCTCTGGTATCCTCTCGCGCGGAGAGGTGTCCGAGTGGTTGATGGTGCCGCTCTCGAAAAGCGGTGTGCGAAAGCACCGCGGGTTCGAATCCCGCCCTCTCCGCCACTCCCCACCACTCCCGGCCGTGGCCGGTCACACGCGCGGAGAGGTCGCCTAGTGGCCTAGGGCGCCGCACTGGAAATGCGGTATGGGGCAACCCATCGCGGGTTCAAATCCCGCCCTCTCCGCCACCTTCTCCGGGCCGCGCTATCATCCGCGGGCCGTGCTAGGCGGGGAACTAGCGGTGCCCTGTACCTGCAATCCGCTCCAGCAGGGCTGAATCCCCTCCCGAGGCCCGCGCTCGCGAGTGCCGCCGGGGCGATCGACGTTGAGGATCGGGTCCCGCGCAGCGGCGACGCGCGAACCACGTCAGGTCCGGAAGGAAGCAGCGTTAAGCGCTGATCGCCGGGTGCCGCGGACCGGCCTGGTCCGAGCCGATCGCCGCGGAGGGTGCGCGAACGTCTTCGGTCGACGGAGGGTGCACGGCAAATTCCGTCACCAGAGGGCGCGGCGCACCGCGATCCATGGACGCTGCTACTCGCCGTCTCGCCGCGGGATCCGCATCACCGGCGTCGGGGTGCCTCCAGCTTCGCTCGTCCCGACCCGTCTCCGGCCCGCGGACTACACTTGCCGCCGTGCCCACGACACCCACCTCGACGCCTTCCTCGACGTCCGGCCACACGGCGCTCTATCGGCGCTGGCGCGCCCAGCGCTTCGACCAGATCGTCGGCCAGGGCACCGTCGTCGAGACCCTGCGCAACGCCGTCCGTCTCGAACGCCTGGCTCACGGCTTCCTCTTCGTCGGCCCGCGCGGGACCGGCAAGACGTCGATGGCGCGCATCCTGGCCAAGGCGGTCAACTGCCCCAACGTCGTCGATGGCGAGCCGTGTGACGCCTGTCCCTCGTGCGAGGCGATCCGGGAGGGTCGTGCGCTCGACGTGGTCGAGATGGACGCGGCGTCGAACAACAAGGTCGACGACATGCGCGAGCTCGTCCCCCGCGTCTATACGGCGCCGTCGGACCTGCGCCGCAAGGTCTTCATCATCGACGAGGTACAGCGCATCAAGGAGGGCTGGGACGTCCTCCTCAAGACGCTCGAGGAGCCGCCGGACGACGTCCTCTTCATCTTCTGCACCACCAACCCAGCCCAGATCCGGCCGGCCGTGGTGTCGCGTCTGCAGCGCTTCACGTTTCGACCGCTGACGGTCGAGCAGATCGAGGGCAAGCTGGCTCGGATCCTCGCGGAGGACGGCCAGACGGCCGATGACGAGGCCATCACGCTCGTCGCCCACCTCGCCGCCGGAGGCATGCGCGACGCCGAATCGATGCTCGACCAGCTCCTCAGCGCCGGCATCGCGCCCATCACCGCCGATGCCGTGCGCGATCTGCTGGGCATGGCCGACGAGCAGGAGATCGACGCGTTCCTGGCGGCCATGGCGGGTGGCCGCCCGCTCGACGGGATCGCGGTCCTCGACCGTCTCGAAGCGGCCGGCCGTGACCTGCCGGCCTTCGCCGACCAGCTGGTCGCCCGGCTCCGGGAGATCGTCGTCGGCCGGCTCGGCGGTGCCGTCGACGGCCCGGAGGCCTCGCCGATCGAGCTGGCCGAGATGGCCCGACGCGTCGCGGCCCTCGACGCCAACCGCTCGATGGCCGGTGGCTTCCGCTTCCAGCTCGAGCTGCTCCTCTTCCAGGGCGCGGCACCGACTCAGCGCGCCGTTCTCCCTGCCACAGCCTCGCAGACCGCTGGCGCAGGCACCGCCCGCCCACGACCGGCTGCCGCGCCGGACCCCCGACCGGCCTCCGAGCCTCCGGCTCGGCCGAGCTCCGACGCACCGAAGGGGGCATCGGCCATCGCCGCCGAGTCCGACGCCCGACGCACCAGCGGCTCCAGCCGCCGCGGCCGACTCGACCCCCCTCGCAGCCTCCGCGACCGCATCGGCCACCGCCGGCCGAGTCCACGTCCCCGGCGGCTCCGGCGCCCGTCCCCGCGGGCAGCCCGAAACCCTCAGGCGAGGAGGCGCTCCGGCAGTTGCGCGGTGGCTGGCGCGTCCTGGTCGCTCACGTGTCGCAGAACCCGGCCAATCGTCCGCTCATCGAAGCGGCCCGGCCGGTCGAGGTCAGTGACGGGGTCGTGGTCCTGGGCTTTCCGGAGGATCAGGCCTTCCTTCGCGACATCGCTGAACGCAAGAAGCGGATGCTCGAGGACGCCGTTCGAGAGGTCATGGGCGCCGACTACGCGGTCCGCTGCGTGGCCACCAACGTGGCCGCCCCCGACGACGATGACGGAGCTGCCGTCGATGCCTTCGAGATCGCACGACGGATCTTCGAGGGCGAGATCGTCGATGCCAAGGACGTCGCCGACGTCAGCTAGGAGGATGGGATGGGCTTCGGGAACCTGGCCAAGATGGCCCAGCAGATGCAGGCCGAGATGGCCCGCGTCCAGGCCGAGCTCGACGTTCTGACCGTCGAGGGCAGCGCCGGTGGTGGCGCGGTCCGGGCGACCGTCAGCGGGAAGCAGGAGCTGCTGGCTATCGCCATCGATCCCGAGGTCGTCGATCCGGCCGACGTCGAGATGCTCCAGGACCTGGTCATGGCCGCTGTCAACGATGCCCTGAACACCGCCAAGTCCGAGGCCGAGCAACGGATGGCGGCCGTGACGGGCGGCCTGCGGCTGCCCGGTATGGGGTGAGCCGCCCTTGAGCCAGCTCGTCGAGCCGGTCGCCCGGCTCATCGATGCCTTCTCTCGATTGCCGGGCATCGGTCCCAAGACGGCACAGCGCCTGACGTTCCATCTCCTGCGAGCTCCGGATGCCGAGGCCCGCAGCCTGGCCGCCGCCCTCATCGCGGTCCGTGACGAGGTCGTCTTCTGCGAGGTCTGCTTCAACATCGGCTCCGGACCGCGGTGCCCGATCTGCCTCGACGAGCGTCGCGACCAGGACCGGCTGACGGTCGTCGAAGAGCCGCTCGACGTCCTGGCGCTCGAGCGGACGGGCGTGGTGCGAGGCCTCTACCACGTCCTCCAGGGAGCCATCTCGCCGATCGACGGCATCGGGCCCGAGCGGCTCCGGATCCGGGAGCTGTTGACGCGGATCGAGGCTCGCTCGACGGCCGGCGAGCCGTTCGTCGAGGTCATCCTGGCCACCAACCCGACACTCGAAGGCGAGGCCACGGCGATGTACATCGCCGAGCGCATCACGCCGTACGTCGGCGCCGTGACCCGCATCGCCCGCGGCATCCCCGTCGGCGGCGATCTCGAATACGCCGATGAAGTCACCCTCGTCCGCGCCCTCCAGGGTCGGCGCGCGATGGAGACCGCCGAGCCGTGACCACGGGGATCAGGCGCGCAACCGAGGACGCCGCTCGACCATGAGCAACCTCGTCTTCGAGATCCTGCTCCGGCTCCTGAAGCCCGCCGTGGCCGTCGTGCTCGGCGCGCTCCTCTATGGGGTCCTGACTGGCCTCATCGGCGCCGCTGGCTCGGCGGAGCTGGCGTTGCTCAGCTTCCTGTCGGCGGCTGCGTTCATCCTCCTCGTGCAGGAGAGCCCGATCTGACCCGCCGCCGCGGGCTATCTTCGGTGGCGTGATCGTTCAGCGGCCCGCGACACAGCTGACGGACCTCGTCTTGGCGGAGTCAGTGCTCACCACAGCCTGGCTGGATGGCGCGCCATTCGTCGCCTCACATCCCGGCGATCTCGAGTGGTGGTTTGCCTCGGATGCTCCGGATGCGCTCGACGAGCACCTTCGCCTGTGGTTCGTCGACGATTCGCTTCGGGCCTGGAGTTGGATCCGGGGCCATCTGGTCAATTGGGAGAACCGACCCGGCGATGTCGCGACGGACGGTCGGATCCTGGATGCCATCCTGGAGGCGGGCATCGCCGAGACGACCGGCCGCCTCGAGGCCTGGGCACCGGAGGACGACCCAGCGACGGTGGCCACGCTCGGTCGGCTCGGCTTCCGCCGCAAGGAGCTGCGCCTCTCGCAATTCCAGCGACGCGTTGATGGCGGCTCGCCCATCGCCGACGCGGCCGCCACCGGCTGGCTACACCCTGAGGCACGTCAGCGGCCACGATGAGATCGGCGCCAGGGTCGAGATCCATCGAGCTGCCTTCGCACCATCCGAGATGACCGTCGAGAAGTACACAAGACTCACGACCCTGCCCCACTACCGGTTCGAGGACGACCTTGTCGTCGAAGCGCCTGATGGCTCGTTGGCGGCCTTCGCTATGGCGTGGTGGGACCCAGCTGCCAGGGTCGGTGAGTTCGAGCCGGTCGGCACGCACCCGGACCACCAGCGTCGTGGACTCGGACGAGCGCTGCTCTCCCACGGGTTGCGCCGCTACCGCGACCTGGGCGCCCATGTCGTGCAGATCTACTCGATGTCGGACAACGCGGCGTCGGAGGGTCTCTATCAGGCGGTCGGCTTCGAGCGTCGCCGGTACCGGCTCCACTTCGTTCGACCGCCCGACGGGAACCTCGGATCGGCGTCGACCCCGTAGCCGCCGATCGTTCGACCGCCCGACGGGAACCTCGGATCGGCGTCGACCCCGTAGCCGCCGCCGACTCGACAGCCGCACCGCTCTGCTTAGCGCAGGTCGTCGATCGAGGCGATCGGGACGATCCCTTGGGCGCTGCGAGCAAGCTCGGCGTCGAGGGTCACGAATGCGTCTGCTTGCAGTTGCGTGAGGGCGACGTACTCGGCGTCGTAGGTCGAGGCCCAGCCCAAGCGATCGGCCAGCTCCCAGGCTCGACGACGGAGCACCGCGTCGCCGAGCAGCCTGATCGGCATCCGCCCGATACGGGCGAGTCGCTCACGCCCGACATCGGCCGGGATCTCGCCACGCTGGACCGCCTCGTGCAGCGCCGACAGGGTCTGGGATCGCAGGAGCGTGGGTGCCAGGAGCTCGTGCTCGGCCGAGACGTCGATCCGGCTGCTCACCAACTGGATGACGGCGCTGGCGTCGACGACGAACCTGGTCATCGGGTACCTCCGGTCGGCTGCGTGGCGTCCAACACGTAGATCGTCGATCCTCGACCCCCGCCATCGGCGGCGGAGGTCGTCACGTTTGACAGTCTTCGACCTCGCGCCATACGATTCTCGCTCACGCCTCCGGACCGACGGCACGGGCGGCGGTCTTGCGTGGGCCGACCTCGCGCCGTTTGACAGTGCCAGCGCCATGCCCCAACATGGGAGTGTTGCGTCGGACGCCGTCCTCGGCACGGACGCTGCACCTTAACAAGTGAAGAGTGGCAGGAAATCCGGTAATGAGCGGGCAAACCCCGAACCAGGACGAGCCGATCGCAAGATCGGATCGTTATCGTCGGAGAGTTTGATCCTGGCTCAGGATTAACGCTGGCGGCGTGCATGAGACATGCAAGTCGAACGGGTGACTCGGGCTTGCTCGAGTCACTAGTGGCGAACGGCTGAGTAACACGTAGGTGACCTGCCCCGAAGTGGGGAATAACTGCCCGAAAGGGTGGCTAATACCGCATGTGGTCGCACGTTCGTTCGTGCGAGTAAAGCCGCAAGGCGCTTCGGGAGGGGCCTGCGTCCGATTAGCTCGTTGGTGGGGTAATGGCTCACCAAGGCGACGATCGGTAGGTGGTCTGAGAGGACGATCACCCAGACTGGGACTGAGACACGGCCCAGACTCCTACGGGAGGCAGCAGTCGGGAATTTTGCTCAATGGGCGAAAGCCTGAAGCAGCAACGCCGCGTGAGGGATGACGGCCTTCGGGTTGTAAACCTCTTTTCTCAGGGACGATGATGACGGTACCTGAGGAATAAGCCACGGCAAACTACGTGCCAGCAGCCGCGGTAATACGTAGGTGGCGAGCGTTGTCCGGATTTACTGGGCGTAAAGAGCGCGCAGGCGGTCGATCAAGTCGGATGTGAAAGCCCCCGGCTCAACTGGGGAGGGTCATTCGATACTGGTCGACTCGAAGGCAGGAGAGGGAAGCGGAATTCCCGGTGTAGTGGTGAAATGCGTAGATATCGGGAGGAACACCAGTGGCGAAGGCGGCTTCCTGGCCTGTTCTTGACGCTGAGGCGCGAAAGCTAGGGGAGCAAACGGGATTAGATACCCCGGTAGTCCTAGCTGTAAACGATGGACACTAGGTGTTGGTGGTATCAACCCCGCCAGTGCCGTAGCTAACGCATTAAGTGTCCCGCCTGGGGAGTACGGCCGCAAGGCTAAAACTCAAAGGAATTGACGGGGCCCCGCACAAGCAGCGGAGCGTGGGGTTTAATTCGATGCAACGCGAAGAACCTTACCAAGGCTTGACATGACCAGGACAACGGCGGAAACGTCGTCTTCCCGCGAGGGACCTGGCCACAGGTGTTGCATGGCTGTCGTCAGCTCGTGTCGTGAGATGTTGGGTTAAGTCCCGCAACGAGCGCAACCCCTACTGTGTGTTGTATCACTCACACGGGACTGCCGAGAGAAACTCGGAGGAAGGCGGGGATGACGTCAAGTCAGCATGGCCCTTACGTCTTGGGCTACACCCACGCTACAATGGCCGGTACAACGGGCTGCGAAACCGCGAGGTGGAGCTAATCCCTTAAAGCCGGTCTCAGTTCGGATCGTAGGCTGCAACTCGTCTACGTGAAGCCGGAGTTGCTAGTAACCGCCGGTCAGCATACGGCGGTGAATATGTTCCCGGGGCTTGTACACACCGCCCGTCACGTCATGGAAGCCGATAACACCCGAAGCCGGTGGGCCAACCGTAAGGAGGCAGCCGTCGAAGGTGGGATTGGTGACTGGGACGAAGTCGTAACAAGGTAGCCGTACCGGAAGGTGCGGCTGGATCACCTCCTTTCTAGGGAGAGGGAGTCGGTGCCATCGGTGAGGCGCCGGCGATTGGACCCTCCCAGGTTGATCGTCTCGATCGATCCGTCGACCCCGCTGGGTGGGGGCGGCGGCCGGGCTTGTCCCGGCCGAGATCGAAGACGACCCAGCACCAAGCACCGAACCCGTTCATGGCTTTCCTGCCACTCTTCAAGTGTTAGGGTGCAGCTGCCGCCCGCCAGGACCGAACCGGTCTCGGCGGCGAGCGGCGGTCCGGCGGGCGTTTAGCTCAGCTGGTTAGAGCACTGCCCTGATAAGGCAGAGGTCTCTGGTTCGAGTCCAGAAACGCCCACCATCCCCGCACCGACACCCAGACGACCTACCCGCCGCGATCCCGAGAGGGGACGTAGCTCAGTCGGAAGAGCATCTCCTTTGCAAGGAGAGGGTCAGGAGTTCGAGTCTCCTCGTCTCCACCAATCTCGCCGCACCAGGGTCGGTCGCTGGTCCCACCAGCAAGCCATATGTTCGACTCCCGCCACTCCTCCGTTCCAGCGACGTTCGCGTCGCCATGGCGGAGATGACGGGGTCGCCAGGACCGTCAAGGAGATCCCCTGATCCGTGGGCTCGGGCCGCAAGGCCTGGAGGTCACCGACCAGCGGATCGCTGGGACGCTCGACTCCGGTCGGCGTCGGCGCCGTCAGGCGCCAGCACCTTACCAAGTGAAGATGTGACATCGGCAAGTTGATAGATGAATCTTCAATTTCTGCCGTGAATTAACGACAAGGTGATGATCTCGGACCATCCCTTGGCACTTGCCGTTGGGTGAGTTGCTGAGGAGGTCAAGCTACACAGGGCACGGGGTGGATGCCTTGGCGCCAAGAGCCGATGAAGGACGTGGCAGGCGACGAAATGCCTCGGGGAGCTGCGAGCAAGCTGTGATCCGAGGGTGTCCGAATGGGGAAACCCGGCTGGGGTAATGCCCAGTCACTCCAGGCTGAACCAAATAGGCCTGGGTGAGGTAAGTCCGCGAACTGAAACATCTCAGTAGCGGGAGGAAAGGAAACACATTCCCTTAGTAGTGGCGAGCGAAACGGGAAGAGCCCAAACCTGCTCCGCGCGATAGGTTGCAGCCGTTTCGGAGTGGGGGTTGTAGGAGTCGATCATCGGGGACCTGCAAGGCCCCGGCGGAGTTACCAAGTCGATCGCGAGTCGAACCCGTCAGGAAAGGCGGGCCATAGAGGGTGACAGCCCCGTAGACGAAGCGAGCGACCTCCGTGATCGGCCACCTGAGTACCACGTGGAAGGTCTCTCATGTGGGAAGCTGGGCGGACCACCGTCCAAGGCTAAATACTCTTGGCGACCGATAGTGAACTAGTACCGTGAGGGAAAGGTGAAAAGCACCCCGGGAGGGGAGTGAAATAGCACCTGAAACCACGTGCCCACAAGCAGTCAGAGGGTGTTGCCGGCTTTCGGGCCGGTAGCCTGATGGCGTGCCTTTTGAAGAATGAGCCGACGAGTTACTTGTACGTGGCGAGGTTAAGTCTGCGAAGGACGGAGCCGAAGCGAAAGCGAGTCTGAATAGGGCGATCAGTCGCGTGCAGTAGACCCGAAACCGGGTGACCTATCCATGGCCAGGTTGAAGCGAGAGTAATGTCTCGTGGAGGACCGAACCCACTAGCGTTGAAAAGCTAGGGGATGAGCTGTGGATAGCGGTGAAATGCCAATCGAACCCGGAGATAGCTGGTTCTCCCCGAAATGCCTTTAGGGGCAGCCTCGGGCGTTCAATCGTGAGGGTAGAGCACTGAATGGGCTAGGGGGCTTCCCGCTTACCAACCCCAATCAAACTCCAAATCTCACAATTCTAGAGCCCGGGAGTGAGACTGCGAGGGCTAAGCTTCGTGGTCAAAAGGAAAACAGTCCGGACCGTCAGCTAAGGTCCCTAAATCCAAGCTAAGTGGTAAAGGATGTGGAGTCGCACAGACAACCAGGATGTTGGCTCAGAAGCAGCCATCATTGAAAGAGTGCGTAACAGCTCACTGGTCAAGTGATTCCGCGCCGAAAATTCAGCGGGGCTCAAGCTTGGTACCGAAGCTACGGATCTATCGCGCGGTTCGCCGCGCGGTGGGTGGTAGGGGAGCGTCCTGTTCGCAGCGAAGGTCGACCGTGAGGACGGCTGGAGCGGACGGGAGTGCGAATGTCGGCATGAGTAGCGAGATGTGGGTGAGAATCCCACACGCCGTAAGCCCAAGGTTTCCTGAGGAAGGCTTGTCCGCTCAGGGTTAGTCGGGCCTAAGCCGAGGACGAAAGTCGTAGGCGATGGACATCCGGTTGATATTCCGGAACCACCAGAGATCGTTTGCACCGCAAGGTGTCGCCTGGAGGAGGCGATCCGTGGCTGGTCGGGCGAAAGTTCGATCGAAGCGGTGAGTCGAGCCCAGGTGAGAGCAAGGGCATGACCCAGCATGGTAATTCGAGCGCGTTTTGGCTATACGCGTCTAAGCCGGTAGGGGGAGTGGATAGGCAAATCCGTCCGCTCATTCAACCCCGAGAAGCGAATGAAAGTGGCATCTGCTGCGATTCGAGTGAGCCAAGCTGGCAAGAAAAGTGTCTAGCGAGATCAAAGGTGTCCGTACCGCAATCCGACACAGGTGGGCGGGTAGAGAATACCAAGGCGATCGAGAGAACCCTCGTTAAGGAACTCGGCAACATGGCCCCGTAACTTCGGGAGAAGGGGCGCCTCGCGACTCGTAGCTTGCTATGGGTCGATCGAGGCCGCAGTGAAAAGGCCCAGGCGACTGTTTAGCAAAAACACAGGTCTGTGCGAAAGCGAAAGCTGACGTATACGGGCTGACGCCTGCCCAGTGCCGGAAGGTTAAGAGGAGGGGTGCAAGCTCTGAATCGAAGCCCCGGTAAACGGCGGCAGTAACTATAACTGTCCTAAGGTAGCGAAATTCCTTGTCGGGTAAGTTCCGACCCGCACGAATGGCGTAACGATCTGGGCGCTGTCTCAACGAGGGACTCGGCGAAATTGAAGTACCTGTGAAGATGCAGGTTACCCGCGCTAGGGCAAAAAGACCCCGTGGAGCTTTACTGCACCCTGATATTGGATTGGGGTTCAGCATGTGTAGGATAGGTGGGAGGCTGTGAAGCTGGAGCGCTAGCTTCGGTGGAGCCAACGTTGAAATACCACCCTTGCTGGATTTCGTTTCTAACCGCGACCCGTGATCCGGGCGCGGAACAGTGTCAGGCGGGCAGTTTGACTGGGGCGGTCGCCTCCTAAAGAGTAACGGAGGCGCCCAAAGGTTCCCTCAGGCTGAATGGAAACCAGCCGTAGAGTGCAAAGGCATAAGGGAGCTTGACTGCGAGACCCACAAGTCGAGCAGAGACGAAAGTCGGGCTTAGTGATCTGGTACCTCCGAGTGGAAGGGGTATCACTCAACGGATAAAAGCTACCCCGGGGATAACAGGCTGATGGTGCCCAAGAGTTCACATCGACGGCACCGTTTGGCACCTCGATGTCGGCTCGTCGCATCCTGGGGCGGAAGTACGTCCCAAGGGTTTGGCTGTTCGCCAATGAAAGCGGTACGTGAGCTGGGTTCAGAACGTCGTGAGACAGTTCGGTCTCTATCCAGCGTGGGCGTAGGGAACTTGAGAGGAGCTGCTCCTAGTACGAGAGGACCGGAGTGGACGAACCACTGGTGTGCCAGTTGTCCTGCCAAGGGCACCGCTGGGTAGCTATGTTCGGTTGGGATAAGCACTGAAAGCATCTAAGTGCGAAGCTCGCCTCAAGATGAGGTTCCCCACCGGGTCAACCGGGTAAGACCGCAGGGAGACCACCTGCTTGATAGGCGGCGTGTGGAAGTCGGGCAACCGGCGAAGCTGAGCCGTACTAATGGTCGAGGGCTTGACCTCTTTAGCAGCTGACCCAAGAGCAGCTGCAGGGATCCGTGGATCCCACCTCGTCGTCCGGTCGGCTGACCGGTCGCGACAGAGATCGAAGATCCATCGTCGATTCGTGCGCCGGACGGGCGCCTCGCGCTCCGTCTCGCCGCCGCCGTGTCACATCCTCACAGCAGAAGAACCCCGGTGACTCCAGCGGAGAGGCCACACCCGTTCCCATCCCGAACACGGCAGTTAAGCTCTCCAGCGCCGAAGATACTGAGAGGGCAGCCTTTCGGGAAAATAGGTCGTCGCCGGGGTTTTTCGCGTCCATCGATCGGGCGGCTGAAACAACCGGGCGGCCGGCGCCACCCCGCGTGCCGCGGGCGCGGCCTATGATTCAGCCGTGATCGAGCCGCCGCAGATCGAGCCCCACGGCGCGGGCGACCAGCCGCCGGCCGACGTGGCCGAGGTCGGCAACGGCACCAAGAGCGGTGTCGCGAGCGTGTGCCCCTATCTGCTCGTCCCCGGCGCATCGTGGCGTGCGGCGCGGCCCTTGCGTGAGCACCGCTGCATGGCGGTGTCACCGATCGACGCGCCCAGCCTCGAGACTCAGCGAAGCCTGTGCCTGGCTTCCTTCACGACCTGCCCGCGGTTCGAGGCAGCGACCGTCGCTCGCCGCGCGCGCTGGCTGGGCTCGCCGGAGGGGCTCGTCGCGTTCGAAGCCCGAGTCGCCCGCCGTGTGCCACGGGTCGCCCCGGTCGCACTCGATCGTCCGAGCGCCATCGCCGGTCCGCTCTCGTTGTTCGGCGGCAGTCGCCGCCTGGCGCGCATCGCTCTGGCCGTCGTCATGATCGGCGCTGCAGTCCTGCTCCTCGCCGCGCGCTTCGCTGGCGGGCCGCCGGGAGACCGCCTCGGAGCCAGCCCGGAGGCGACGACGCCGGCCGCCCTCGCATCGCCGACCGCGGCGCTGGCGACGTTGCCGGCCTCGCCATCGTTGCCGGCGACGTCGACGCCCAGTCCGTCACTCAGCGCCGCCCCAGCCAAGACGCCCAAGCCCGCAGCGACTCGACGCTACAAGGTCAAGTCCGGCGACACGCTGAGCGGGATCGCCGCGCGCTTCGGCACGACCGTCGCCGTCATCAAGCGTCTCAACAACATCAGTGACGCGAGCCGTCTCCGGACGGGCCAGGTCCTGCGCCTCCCGTAACGGCGCCGGCGCCATGCGGCAGCCGACATATGAGGGCCGCGCACAGTCAGCGTCATGCGAGCCCAGACTCGAGCCCGACGATCAGCGCTGGCAGCCGCGGCAGAAGCTGGTCACGAACCCGCCGGGTGCGATCTCGCTGATGGTCGTGCCGCAGCGGGGACATGGCTGACCGCCCTTCCGATGCACGTGCAGGAAGTCCCGCACCTCGACCTCGAAGTCGGGTGGCACACGGTGCCGCAGCTCGTCGATGGCCCAGGCCAGGGTGTCCTTGGTCGCGTCGTACAGGCGATCGACCTCCTCGGGAGCCAGCGTCGAGCGCTTGCGAAAGGGCGCCAGGCGGGCGGCCCACAGGATCTCGTCGCTGTAGCCGTTGCCGATGCCGGCCACGAACGACTGCTCGCGCAGCAGGTTCTTCAGCTCGCCGCGATGGCGCTGGATGCGGGCTCGCCACGTGGCCAGGTCGAGCTCGGGGTCATCGGCGTCCGGCCCGAGCTCGTCCCAGCCGGCGGCGGGCCGCGTCACGCCCCGCGGCACGACGTAGATCTTGCCCATGCGCGTCGGGTCGCGGTACCGAAGCTCGATGGCATCCTCGTCCGCCGGCAGCCACGCCGCGTCTTCGGTCCAGGCCGCGGACCGAGCGGGCGGTCCGCTGCGGCCGCCGAAGCGCAGCAGCCAGGCGGTCGAGGCCAGCGCCTTCGAGCCTGGCGCACCCAGCCCGAGGCGCCCGGTGAGCATGGCGTTGACGATGATCCGGTCGCGGTCGAGCTGGAGCACGATGAACTTGCCGCGCCGGGTCACGGACTGCAGGGTCTGGCCCGAGAGGGCCGCCAGCTCGGTCGGCGTGCCGCGAACGACGAGCGTTTGCGGCGCCTCGGAGGCGACGATCGTGCGACCCGCCAGGGCGGCCTGGAAGGCATCGGTCAGGATGGCGATATCGGGCAGCTCCGGCACGCGACGACGGCCTCTCCCTCGTTGTGGCTGCTGAAAGGTGCGTGGTAGTATGCGCGGGCCCTTCCGGGGCCAGCGCCATGCGCCGCGCGAGCCGACCTGCGACGAAGGAGTCTGACGAGCCCGACGGGACACGGACGACCCACCTCCGACGGATGACGGCCCGAGCGTGTCGCTCGGGCCTTTCCACGTCCCGGCAGGAGATCGACCCGAAGGAGACCACCACATTGACCGCAGAGAAGCAGGGCGGGAGCAAGCCGGCTGACGAGGCGAAGGACGCCACGGCAGAGGCTGACGAGAAGCGCGCCGCGGCCGTCGCCGTGGACGAGCCCGCCACCACCGACATCGACGCCATCACAGAGGACGCCGTCGGCGAGGCCGTCAGCGCCGCCGAGGAGGCGGCCGCGGCCGAAGAGGTCGCCGACCTCATCGAGGTCGAGGCCGTCGAGGCTGTCGATGAGGCCGCCGCCGTCGAGGCTGTCGCCGAGGAAGACGCTGACGAGGCGGCGGCCGACGAGGTCGTTGCCGAGATCGCGGTCGAGGTCGCCCTCGAAGCGGATGTCGTGGCCGAGGCCGCCGTCGACCAGGCCGCCGAGACCGAGACCGTCGCCGTCGAGGCAGCCGAGCATGCCAAGGCCGCCGAGTCGGTCGCCGAGCTGGTCCTGGCCGACGACGAGATGCCCCTCGAGCTGGTCGGCGAAGCGGTCGTCGAAGCGCAGGAATTGATCGAGATCGCCGACGAGGCCGCCGCCGAGGCGTATGTCGCCCACGAGGTCGCCGAGGAGGCCGTCGTCGAGGCGGTCGTCGCCGAAGCCGTGGCCGTCGAGATCGTCGAGGAGGCCGACGAAGCCCGTGAGGTGGCCGACGAGGCCGCCGCCGATGCCTTCGTCGCCGAGACCCGCGCAGAGGATGCGGTCGAGGTCGCGGTCCTCGCCGACGCGGTCGCCGAGGCCGAGGCCGTTGAAGCAGACGAGGCTGCCGGCGTGGCCGCCGAGGTCATCAGCGCCAGCATCGATGCCAGCGAGCTGGCCGCCGCACCGGCGGCCGAGGCCGAGCCGAAGCGCGACCTGGGCCCCGAGCCGACGACCATGGAAGAGCTGCTCAACGAGCAGAGCGGCGACATCCGCAGCTTCAAGCACGGTGACGTGGTCGAGGGCACCGTGGTGCGCATCGACAAGGACGAGATCCTCGTCGACATCGGCGCCAAGTCCGAGGGCGTGGTCAGCAATCGCGAGCTCTACGGGCGCAATGCCGAATCGCAGCCTGCGCTCGAGATCGGCGACACGGTCCTG
The DNA here is from genome assembly GCA_963777975.1 of uncultured Chloroflexia bacterium. Classification (GTDB taxonomy): domain Bacteria; phylum Chloroflexota; class Limnocylindria; order Limnocylindrales; family CSP1-4; genus CSP1-4. Next base: position 178,452 of record CAVZSO010000011.1, read on the forward strand.
GTCTACGTGCTGCAGCCCGAATCGAACGAGGGCCATGCGGTCCTCTCGCTCCGGCGAGCCGGCCTGGAGCGCAAGTGGCGCTCGATGCAGGAGCAGTTCGACGCCGGGGTCATCATCGAGGCCCCGGTCATCGACCACAACAAGGGCGGCCTCATCGTCGACTGCGGCATCCGCGGCTTCGTGCCCATCAGCCAGATCGTCGACTTCCCCCGCCGTCCCCAGAACGACCAGCCGCGCGACGCGGCCCAGGAGATCGCCGAGAAGCTGCAGCCCTTCGTCGGGCGCAAGATGCGGCTCAAGATCCTGGAGGTCAACCGGAAGGCCAACCGCCTCATCCTGTCGGAGAAGGTCGCGCTCTACGAGGAGCGGCGCGAGAAGCGTGATGAGCTCTTCAGCAGCCTCCAGGTCGGCCAGAAGGTGACCGGCTCGGTGCGCTCCATCGCACCCTTCGGCGTCTTCATCGACCTCGGCGGCATCGACGGCCTGGTCCACAAGAGCGAGCTCTCCTGGAACAAGGTCAACAACCCCGAGGCCGGCTATCACGTGGGTGAAGAGGTCGAGGCCGAGGTCATCGACATCAACCACGAGCGTGGGCGCATCAGCCTCTCGATCCGCCGGCTGCAGCCCGACCCGTGGCATTCCACGGTGGCCGACTTCAAGGTCGGCGACATCATCGACGGCACCGTCACGAAGATCGTCAACTTCGGCGCCTTCGTCCGCGTCCGCGAGGGCCTCGAGGGCCTCATCCACATCTCCGAGCTGTCCCACCAGCGCGTGGCGCATCCGGGTGACGTGGTCCACGAGGGCCAGGTGCTCAAGCTCAAGATCATCTCGCTCGACTCCGAGCGTCATCGCCTCGGCCTCAGCCTCAAGCAGGCCGAGGAGCCGCCGGCCCGACCGGCGCCCGAGGCGCGTGAGCCGCGTCGACCGCGACCCGAGCGCTCGTTCGACACCGCCCAGGCGGTGCAGGAGCCGGAGGGCGGCATCGACAACACGCTGGCCGCCGCCTTCGCCCAGGTCCGCCAGCAGATGGCCGCCGCCGAGGTGACCGAGGTCAAGGATGACCTCGCGGAAGCCGAGGCGGTCGAGGAGGCGGTCGCTGCCGAGGCCATCGAAGAGGTCGTCGAGACGGTCGCCGTCGACGAGGCGGTCGTCGAGGCCGTCGCAGCCGACGAGATCGAGCGCATCGAGGATGCCGCGGCCGCCAACGAAGACAACGAAGCGGCTGCCGCCGAGGCCGAGGTCGAGGTCGTCGAGGCCGTGGCCGCGGTCGAGGAGGCCGAGGAGGCTGCGGCCGCCGAGGTCATCGAGGAGATCGTCGAGGCCGTCGCCGAGGACGAAGCCGAGATGGAGGTCGAGGCCGCCGAGGTGGTCGAGGCCATCGCCGTCGAGACGATGGAGGAGAACACGGCCGGCTGACGCCAGCCGCTCCGCGTGCGCGGGCCGACCCTCGACGCGCCAGCGCGGGAACCCATCGAGACGCCGATCCGTCGTGGGCGGTCAGGGGTACTCTGGTGCCCCCCGTGACCGTACTCCCGGGCGGCGGTCAGGCCGGATGCCCGTGCTAGGATAGCCCGCAAGGTGGCGGATCCCCCGTTGCCCGTAGAACAGGCGTTCGACCGCGAAAATGGACCGCTTCGACAAGTTCACGGATCGCGCGCGCAAGGTCCTGACGCTGGCACAGGACGAGGCGCAGCGGTTCAACCACAACTACATCGGGACCGAGCATCTGCTGCTCGGGCTCGTGCGCGAGGGCGAGGGCGTCGCTGCCCGCGTGCTCGAGAACATGAACGTCGAGCTGCCCAAGGTCCGCACCGCGGTCGAGTTCATCATCGGTCGCGGCGATCGCCCCGTCGTCGGCGAGGTCGGCCTGACGCCCCGCGCCAAGCGCGTCATCGAGCTGGCCATCGACGAGGCTCGACGCCTGGGCCACAACTACATCGGCACCGAGCACCTCCTGCTGGGCCTGGTGCGCGAGGGGGAGGGCATCGCGGCCGGGGTCCTCGAATCGCTCGGCGTCAACCTCGACAAGGTCCGCCACGAGGTCATCCGCGTCCTGTCGCAGTCGAGCAGCGCAGGGCCGGCGGCGGAGACCAAGCGAGCGAGCAAGACGCCGACCGTCGATCAGCTGGGCATCAACCTGACCGATGCCGTGCGGGCGGGCAAGATCGACCCGGTCATCGGACGCGAGAAGGAGATCGAGCGGGTCATCCAGATCCTCTCGCGGCGCACCAAGAACAATCCCGCCCTCATCGGCGAGCCGGGCGTCGGCAAGACCGCCATCGCCGAGGGCCTGGCGCAGCGCATCGTGTCGGGCGACGTCCCGGAGACGCTCCTCAACAAGCGCGTGCTGACCCTCGACATCGGCTCGCTCGTGGCCGGCACCAAGTACCGCGGCGAGTTCGAGGAGCGGCTCAAGAAGATCATCGAGGAACTGCGCAGCACGAACGATGCGATCCTCTTCATCGACGAGCTGCACACCCTGGTCGGCGCGGGCGCCGCCGAAGGCGCCATCGATGCCGCCAACATCCTCAAGCCGCCGCTGGCACGCGGCGAGCTGCAGTGCATCGGCGCCACCACGCTCGACGAGTTCCGCAAGTACATCGAACGCGACGCCGCCCTCGAACGACGCTTCCAGCAGGTCATGGTCGAGGAGCCCACCCTCGAGCAGACCATCGACATCCTGAAGGGCATCCGCGAGCGCTACGAAGAGCACCACAAGGTGCGCATCACCGATGCGGCGGTCAACGCCGCGGCCGACCTGTCCGTGCGCTACATCACCGACCGCCACCTGCCCGACAAGGCCATCGACCTCATCGACGAGGCCGCCAGCCGCGTCCGGTTGCGCACCTCGACCCTGCCGCCCGACCTCAAGGCCGCGCAGAAGGAGCTCGATCGCGTCACCAAGGAGAAGGACGCGGCCATCAACAACCAGGACTACGAAGGTGCAGCCTCGCTGCGCGACGCCGAGTCGGTCGCCAAGTCCGCCGTCGACCAGCTGCGCAGCGCATGGCAGGAGTCGCAGGGCGACGACCAGCCGGAGGTGACCGAGGAGGACATCGCCACGGTCGTCGCGATGTGGACGGGCATCCCGGTCACGCGCATCGCCCAGGAGGAGTCGGAGCGGCTGCTCAAGATGGAGGAGGCCCTGCATGCCCGGGTCATCGGGCAGCAGGAGGCCATCGAGACCGTCTCCAAGGCCGTGCGTCGGGCGCGCGCGGGGCTCAAGGATCCCAAGCGACCGATCGGCTCGTTCATCTTCCTGGGGCCGACCGGCGTCGGCAAGACCGAGCTCGCCAAGGCGCTGGCCGAGTTCATGTTCGGCTCCGAGGACGCGCTCATCAAGATCGACATGAGCGAGTTCATGGAGCGGCACAACGTCAGCCGCCTCGTCGGCGCCCCGCCCGGCTACGTCGGCTTCGAAGAGGGCGGCCAGCTGACCGAGGCCGTCCGGCGCAAGAGCTACTCGGTCATCCTGCTCGACGAGATCGAGAAGGCGCACCCCGAGGTCTTCAACATCCTGCTCCAGATCCTCGAGGACGGGCACCTGACCGACGCCAAGGGCCGGCGGGTCGACTTCCGCAACGCGGTCATCATCATGACCAGCAACGTCGGCGCCAAGTCCCTGCTCAAGGACACCAGCCTCGGCTTCCGCCCCGTTTCCGAAGCCGAAGGCCAGCGAGCCGACCAGCAGTACGACCGGATGCGCGACAAGGTCCTCGAGCAGCTCAAGTCGCAGTTCCGACCGGAGTTCCTCAACCGCGTCGACTCGTTGGTCGTCTTCCGCTCCCTGACCGTCGAGGAGATCCGCGAGATCGTCGATCTCCTCCTCGCGCGCGTGCGCGAGCAGCTCCGCACGCAGGGCATCGGGCTTGACGTCACCCAGGAGGCCAAGGACCACCTCATCAAGATCGGCTACGACGTCGACTACGGAGCTCGCCCGCTGCGCCGGGTCATCCAGAACCTGGTCGAGGATCCCCTCGCCGAGGCGCTCCTGGTCGGTCGCTTCCTTGCCGGGCAGACGATCGTCGTCGATCGAGATGGCGACGTCGGGCTGACGATCGAGCCGCTCGTGGAGAAGACGCCGGTCGAGGTCAGCTAGTCGTGGCGCGGCCGCAGAGCCGTTACGTCTGCCAGGCCTGCGCCACGAGCCACCTGCGCTGGGAAGGTCAGTGTCGCGGCTGCGGCGCCTGGGACACGCTCGTCGAGACGGTCGTGCGCGACGCACCCAGCCGCGCCGGCCGGCCTCACGTCGCAGCCGATCCAGCCCAGCCTCGTCCCCTGCGCGCGCTCTCCGACGAGGACGTCGAACGACGACCGACGGGCATCGATGAGCTCGACCGGGTCCTTGGCGGTGGGCTGGTGCCAGGCTCCGTCGTCCTGCTCGGCGGCGAGCCCGGCATCGGCAAGTCGACGCTCGTCCTCGAGGCCGCCGCCGGCATCGCCGGCCGTCAGGGCACGGTGCTCTACGCCTCGGGCGAGGAGTCGGCCGGCCAGCTCCGCCTGCGGGCCGCTCGCCTTGGCCTGACCGACGGCCCGGCCGCGGACGCGGTGCACGTCCTCGCCGAGACCGATGTCGAGCGCATCATCGAAGCGGCCCTGACCCTCGCGCCCGCCCTGCTCATCGTCGACTCGGTGCAGACGGTGACGCTCGATGGGCTCGACGGGCCGGCCGGCTCGGTCGGCCAGGTCCGGGAGTCGGCCGCTCGCCTGGCGACCTTCGCCCGCGCCTCGCGCTCGCCCGTCGTCCTCGTCGGCCAGGTCACCAAGGACGGCAGCCTGGCCGGACCCAAGACGCTCGAGCACCTCGTCGATGCCGTGCTCGCACTCGAGGGCGACCGCTACGGGACCATCCGCGTCCTCCGCGCGCAGAAGAACCGCTTCGGCTCGACCGAGGAGATCGGTGTCTTCGAGATGCTCGGCGCCGGCCTCGCAGTCGGTCCTCGACCCGGCCATCGCCTTCCTCTCGCGCGCCGACCCCGCGACCAACGGCCGGACCGCCGGCAGCGCCATCGCGGCGACCCTGGAGGGCAGCCGTCCGCTGCTCGTCGAGGTCCAGGCGCTGGTGGCACCGGCCGGTGCCGGAGGGCCGAGGCGCTCTGCCAGCGGTCCCGACCCGAATCGGCTGGCGCTGCTCGTCGCCGTGCTCGGGCGGCGGGCGGGCATCGGCGTCGGTGGCGACGATCTGTATGCATCGCTGGCCGGTGGACTGAGCGTCGCCGAGCCCGCCCTCGACCTTCCCCTGGCCATGGCCATCGCCTCGTCGAAGCGCGATCGGCCGATCGACGCGGCGACGGTCGCCTGCGGCGAGGTCGGGCTGCTGGGAGAGCTGCGCCCGGTGGCCGGCCTCGACCGGCGGCTCCGAGAAGCCGCCCGACTCGGGTTCCGGCGGGCGATCGTGCCCAGCGCCGGCAACGCACCAGCGACCGAGGGGCTCATCGGCCTGGAGGTCGTCCGGGTGGCGACCCTGCGCGATGCGCTCGAGGTGGCCCTCGCGGTACCCGGCGAAGCCCCTGGGCGTGCCGTCATGGAGGGGGCCAGGTGAGCGGCGTGGGACGGTCGTCCACGCTCGACGATGTGCTAGGCTCCGCGGCCGCATGACGAGGGTCGTTCGGGTCCTGGGCGCCTTGCTCGGGATCCTCATCGCGTTCCAGGTCGCGGCTGCAGGCGGCCCGACCGGCGGGCTCTTCGCCGGTCTCGCCTACGGCGGCTTCATGCTGGCCGCCTGGGTCATCGCCTGGGGCGTGCTCGGCTTCCTGATCCTGCCCTATCTGACCGTGGTGCCGGCCGGCGCCCTCATCCGCGGTGTCCAACGGATCTCGACCGGGGAGTTCGTGACCGCCATCGCGGGCCTCCTCATCGGCTTGCTGATGGGGCTCTTGCTGGGCCTGCCACTGTCGAGCCTGCCTTCACCCTATGGCGAATGGATGCCGCTGGCCGTCTCGGCCGTGCTGGGGCTGGGCATGCTCGGCCTGACCGTCGTCAAGCGCCACGACCTGCTCGAAGCCGTCGAGGCCCTCGGCGTGCTGCCGCGCGGCCGTGACGAGGCGCCTCCCCAGCCGGTCGGGCCGACGATCATCGTCGACACCAGCGCCATCATCGACGGCCGCATCGCCGACATCGCCGACTCGGGCTTCCTGTTCGGCGTCCTGGTCGTCGCCCGCTTCGTGCTGGTCGAGCTGCAGCACATCGCCGACCATTCGGACACCGCCAAGCGCAACCGCGGTCGCCGCGGGCTCGAGATCCTGGCCGCTCTCCAGAAGGGCGACCGCATCCCGGTCGAGATCTCGGAGCAGGACTTCCCGGAGATCGGCGAGGTCGATCAGAAGCTCATCGCGCTGGCCAAGGCGCGCGGCGGCGCCATCCTGACCAACGACTACAACCTAAATCGCGTGGCGGAGCTGCAGGGCCTTCGCGTCCTCAACGTCAACCATCTGGCGAACGCGGTCAAGCCGGCGTTCCTGCCCGGCGAGGAGCTCCACGTGCGCGTCATCCAGGAGGGCAAGGAGGCCGGCCAGGGTGTGGCCTTCCTCGACGACGGCACGATGATCGTGGTCGAGGGCGGCGATCGCTTCCTGGATCGTGAGGTCGACGTCACGGTCAGCCGCGTGCTCCAGACCGTCGCCGGCCGCATGGTCTTCGCCCACCCTCGAGCGCGATGACCGGCGCCGCCGCCGGCCTCGTCGACGTCGTCGTCGTGGCCGCCGGCTCGAGCACCCGCATGGCCGGCATCGACAAGCTGCAGGCGACCCTGCTCGGTCGGCCGCTCCTGGCCTGGACGCTCGACGCACTGCGGGCAGCGACCTCGACGCGAACGCTGGTGCTGGTGACGGCGCCCGACCGGGTCGAGCCGATGCGCGACCGCGCCATGGGTCAGCGCGACCGACGCGCGCGTCGTGGCTGGCGGACCTCGACGCCAGGACTCGGTCGCGGCCGGTCTGGCGGCGACGGACGCTGATGTCGTCCTCGTCCACGACGGAGCCAGACCGCTGGTCAGCCCGTCGCTGGTGGACCGGGTCGCAGCGGCGACCGTCGCGCTCGGTGCCGCTATCCCCGGCTGGCCGGTCGTCGAGACGCTCAAGCGGGTCGTCGATGGCCGCATCGTCGAGACCGTCGATCGCACCGGGCTGGTCGCCGCGCAGACGCCCCAGGGTGGGCGCCGAGCCGACCTCCTGGCGGCGCTCGCCGTAGTCAGTGCCGATGGACGTGAAGTGACCGACGAAGCCGGGCTGCTCGAGTCGCTGGGCATCCCGATCGCGATCGTCGATGGCGAGGCGGACAATCTCAAGATCACCACGCCGGCCGATCTCGAGCGTGCCGAAGCCGTGCTGGCTGCGCGCCTCGGGCCTCCGCGCATCGGCCAGGGTCAGGACAGCCACCCCTTCGGCCCCGGCGACGGCCTGGCGCTTGGGTGGCATCCGCATCGAGGTCGCGCCCGCTCTGTACGGCCATTCGGACGGTGACGCCGCGCTGCACGCCATCGCCGACGCGCTCCTCGCAGCCACCGGTCACGACGACCTTGGCCATCGGTTCCCGGCCGGCGATGCCGCGACGCGTGGTGTCGATTCACGCGAGATCGTGTCGGCCGTGGTCAGCGACATGGCTCAGGCGGGCTGGCGTGCCATCGGGGTCGACCTGCTCATCCGAGGCACCCGGCCCCACCTGGGCGCCACGCGGCTCGGTGCCATGCGCGACGCCATCGCCGAGCTGCTCGGGACGTCGACGGAGGCGGTCGCGGTGCATGCGTCGTCCGGCAACCTGGACGGACCGGACGGTGCCGGCCGGTCGATCTCCGCTCACGCCATCGTGCAGGTCGTGCGCTCGTGACGCTGCGCTTCCGGAACACGCTGGGCGGCGCGCTCGAAGCCTTCGAGCCGCTCGACCCGGGCAACGTCCGCATCTACAGTTGCGGGCCGACGGTCTATGCCCCGTCTCACGTCGGCAACTTCCGGAGCTTCCTGTTCGCCGACGTCCTGCGCCGCTACCTCGCCTGGCGCGGCTACCCCGTGACCTGGGTCATGAACATCACCGACGTCGACGACAAGATCATCCGCGACGCGGCCGCCAAAGGCATCCCCATCGGCGAGCTGACCGCAGCGTTCGAGGCCGCCTTCCGCGACGATCTGCGCCGATTGCGGGTCATGACGCCGGATGTCCTGCCGCGTGCGACGGAGCACATCGAGGCGATGGTCGAGCTCATCGAGACGCTCCTCGAGCGCGGCCATGCCTACCGGACCGAGGACGGCTCGATCTTCTTTCGCATCGCGAGCTGGCCCGCCTACGGCCGGTTGGCCCACGTCGATCCCGCCAGCCAGCGCGTCGGCGAACGCGTCGAAGCCGACGAGTACGACAAGGACGACGTGCGGGACTTCGCGCTCTGGAAGGCCGCCAAGCCCGGCGAGCCCAGCTGGCCGACACGCCTCGGCGACGGCCGGCCGGGCTGGCACATCGAGTGCTCGGCGATGAGCATGCGCTATCTCGGCCCGAGCTTCGACCTCCATACCGGCGGCATCGACCTCATCTTCCCGCACCACGAGGATGAGATCGCCCAGTCCGAGGCCGCCACGGGTCAGCCCTTCGTGCGCACCTGGCTCCACTGCGCGCATCTCCAGATGAGCGGCGAGAAGATGGCCAAGCGAACCGGCAACATCGCCCGCCCGGCCGACATCTACGCCACCGGCGTGCCGGCACGTGCGCTCCGTTTCGCGCTCATCGCGGCGCACTACCGCGCATCGCTCGACTTCAGCGAGGCGTCGCTGGCGGCGGCCGCAGCGGCGGTCGAGCGACTCTCGACGCTGCTGGCCGCGTTGGACGCCTACGTCGAAGCGTCGCCCTGACGATCCCTCGCTCGATGCGCTGCTCGAGGAGACGCGTGCCCGGTTCACGGCCGGGCTCGACGACGACCTCAATGTGGCGCCGGCGCTGGCGGCGGTGTTCGACCTCGCCCGAGAGCTGAATCGGCGAATGGATTCGCGTGCCCTGTCCGGCGCCGACGCCGGTCGCGCCGCGGCCTTCGTGCGCGACCTGGACCGCGTCCTGGCCGTGGCGGAGGAGGATCTGGCAGACCTCGAGCCGGAGCTCGTGGAGCGACTCGAGGCACGAGCGGCCGCTCGAGCCGCGCGGGACTGGGCGCTGTCCGATCGTCTGCGCGACGAGCTCGCCGAGCGGGGCATCGCCGTCGAGGACACTCGCGATGGCCAGCGCTGGCGACGCCAGATGGTGGTCGACGGTGCCCGGCGGTAAGCCGCGGCCGGACCGACCCGAAGAACGGGATCGTCGTCGGAAAGCGAGTGGAGGGCACGGTCGACGCGGGCCGGGACCGGCTGATGGCAGCGGACCACGACCGTCAAGCGCGGGCTCGAGCGGCGGTCGGCCCGATGGGATACCGCCCACCGAACGTCGGCCCGACCGGGGACCGATCGAGTGGACCACGTTCTCGGGCGGCGCGACCCCCCGATGGATCGTGGCCGGGAGACCGACCAGGTCGACGCCCACCGGGCGCTGACGACTCCGACGGCGGTTATCGACGTCACGACGCCGCGCAGCGAGCACCCGGCCCTGCGCGTCGGGATGCAGGATCGCCAGGACCGAGCGGCCACGACAGGCCGCGGCCGGGCCGGCCGTTGCGTCCCCACGATGCTCCCGGCCCGCGAGCCGACGGCCCGCCCCCGGCTGGTCGCCGAGCTTCGTCCAGCGAGCGCCCAGGCTGGTCCGGCGACCGTCCAGGTTGGCCCGGCGACCGTCCAGGGGATCGCCGGCCGCAGCCTCAACGACCACCGTTCGATCGCCCGGCTGCCGCCCGCGGGCGCTTCGATCGTCCGCTCGACGCTCGCCCCCCGGCCGGCCGACCGCAGCGCGGTTCGCGCGGTGCGCCGCACGGGGAGGGTCCAGCGGCCATCGCGTTCCGTCCACGGGCCGCCGAACACGATGCCCTGCCCCGCCCGGTCGACCCGCGGTCGCTGCTCGATGAGGGCGACGAGCTGGTGGCCGGCCGCCGGCCGGTCGAGGAGGCATTCGCGGCTCGACGCGAGTCCCGCCGGCTCCTCGTCGTGCCGACCCGGCGCTCGGCGCTCGACGCGCTGGTCCTGCACGCCACGACCCTGCGCATCCCCGTCGTCGAGGTCGAAGGCGGCACGTTGACCTCGCTGGCGGGTTTCGATGGACACCAGGGCGTGGCCCTCGTCGTCGCGCCGCGCCGGTGGGGCACGCTGGACGAGATCATCGTGCGGGCCCTCGATCGCGGTCAGCGACCGTTCGTCCTGGCCCTCGACTCGCTCGAGGATCCGCACAACGTGGGAAGTCTCCTGCGCAGTGCCGAGGCCGCCGGGGTCCACGGGGTCATCTTCCCCATCCGTCGCGCGGCGCCGATCACGCCATCCGCGGTCAAGGCGTCGGCAGGCGCGGTCGAGCACCTCGTCATGGTCCCGGTGGCGGATCTCCCGGGTGCCCTGGCCGACCTGCACGTCCGGGGCCTCCGGATCGTCGGCGCCGAGCAGTCCGCGACGCTGACCTATCGCGAAGCTGACCTGCGCGGACCACTCGTCATCGTGGTCGGCAGTGAAGGCCAGGGTATCGGGCCGGCCATCCGGCGGCGCCTCGACCTTGCCGTCCGCATCCCGATGCACGGTCGCATCGCGTCGCTCAATGCCGCCGTCGCCGGCTCGGTCCTGCTGCTCGAGGCGGCCGGCCAACGCGCCTCCGGCGCGCCTGCTCCGGTCGACGACCAGACCGTGCGGGACCGCGCGCGTGTCGAGCCAGAGGCCCGTTCAGAACGCGGGGTCGCGCCCGTGCCCGAAGCCACGTCGGAGGGCTCTGGCGCTTCCGAGCCCGATGCCGCCGAGGCCGCGATCGAGGCCGAGCCCGACGCAGCCGAGGCCACGATCGAGGCCGAGCCCGACGGCATGCTGCCCTGAGGCGGGGTCGTCCGGGCCGCCGTGTGCATTGCGCCTTCGCGGGGCCGTGCTGTAAACTCCCCGTTCGCGCCGACGTAGCTCAATTGGTAGAGCAGCGGTTTTGTAAACCGCCGGTTCCGGGTTCGAGTCCCGTCGTCGGCTCCAAGTGAAGAGCTCGCCCGTTCCGTCTCTCTTCACCGCTCGGCGACCCGTCGTCGAGGAACGTGGCGAAACCCTGGGTAGGTTGAGCAGGTGGTGAGCTCCGCTGACTGTAGATCAGCCGTCTTCGACTGTGGGGGTTCGATTCCCTCCCTGCCCACCAACATCCCTCTGGTGTGAGAACCTTTCCTCACCCCGGCCCACATAGCTCAGCTGGCAGAGCACTTCCTTGGTAAGGAAGAGGTCATGGGTTCAAGTCCCATTGTGGGCTCCAGCCCCCATCCCGCGGCCGTGCCGCACCTGTAGGAGTCGATAGCGCACGCGATGGCCAAGAAGAAGTTCGAGCGCACCAAGCCCCACGTCAACATCGGCACCATCGGTCACATCGACCATGGCAAGACGTCGCTCACGGCGGCCATCACCAAGTACCTCGCCCTGAAGGGCGGGGCGGAGTACCGCGCCTTCGACTCCATCGACAATGCGCCCGAGGAGCGCGAGCGGGGCATCACCATCGCCATCGCCCACGTCGAGTACGAGACCGGTGCCCGCCACTACGCGCACGTCGACTGCCCCGGGCACGCCGACTACATCAAGAACATGATCACCGGCGCCGCCCAGATGGACGGCGCCATCCTCGTCGTCGCCGCGACCGATGGCCCGATGCCCCAGACGCGCGAGCACATCCTGCTCGCCCGCCAGGTCGAGGTGCCCTACATCGTCGTCTTCCTCAACAAGGTCGACATGGTCGACGATGAGGAGCTGCTCGAGCTCGTCGAGCTCGAGGTCCGCGAGCTGTTGAGCAAGTACAACTTCCCGGGCGACGACCTGCCCGTCGTGCGCGGCAGCGCCCTGAAGGCGCTCGAGGCGGGCGACGACGTGAACGATCCCGCCTACGCGCCCATCCAGGCCCTGATGGACGCCGTCGACTCCTACATCCCGACCCCCGAGCGGGCCATCGACAAGCCCTTCCTGATGCCCGTCGAGGACGTCTTCGGCATCAAGGGCCGGGGCACGGTCGCCACCGGGCGCGTCGAGCGCGGCATCGTGAAGGTCGGCGAAGAGGTCGAGATCATCGGCGTCAAGGCCACCCGCAAGGTCGTCGTGACCGGCGTCGAGATGTTCAAGAAGCTGCTCGACGAGGGCCGCGCCGGCGACAACATCGGCTGCCTCCTGCGGGGCATCGAGCGCGAGGAGATCGAGCGCGGCCAGGTCATGGCCAAGGCCGGCTCCATCAAGCCGCACACGAAGTTCAGCGCCCAGGTCTACGTCCTGTCCAAGGAAGAGGGTGGCCGCCACACGCCCTTCTACAACGGCTACCGGCCGCAGTTCTACCTGCGCACGACCGACGTCACGGGGTCCATCGGCCTGCCCGAGAACACCGAGATGGTGATGCCCGGCGACAACGTCGAGATGACCGTCGAGCTGATCACCCCCATCGCCCTCGAGACCGGCCAGCGCTTCGCCATCCGCGAAGGCGGCCACACCGTCGGCGCCGGCGCCATCACGAGCATCCAGGAGTAGCCGTGGCGAAGGCCGAGAACCGTCCCGTCATCCTGCTCGCCTGCACCGAGTGCAAGGAGCGGACGTACGCGACGGAGAAGAACAAGAAGAACGATCCCTCGCGGCTCGAGCTTCGGAGATACTGCCCGCGCTGCCGTCGTCATACACTGCACCGTGAGGCGAAGTAGCCGGCGAACGTAGGCGCGTAGCTCAATTGGCAGAGCTCTGGTCTCCAAAACCAGTGGTTGTCGGTTCGAGTCCGGCCGCGCCTGCCACCACCACCTGACCGTACCGACAAGGAAGAAGCATCCATCGTGACGCGACTGCGCCGCTACATCGCGGAGTCTTGGTCCGAGCTGAAGAAGGTCACCTGGCCGACCCGGATCCAGGTCCGCAACCTGACCGTGCTGGTCTTCCTGATCAGCGCGATCATCGGCGTCTTCATCGCGGCCGTCGACTTCGTCTTCTTCCAGATCATCGCGCGACTGACGGAGCTGGTGTGATGGACACGACCGAGGCGACCCAGGCGCCGACCCAGAAGCACTGGTACGTGATCCACACCTATTCCGGCTACGAGAAGAAGGTCAAGGCCAACCTCGAGCATCGCATCGAGTCGATGGGCATGGACGACAAGATCTTCCAGGTCCTGGTGCCCGAGGAGGACGAGGTCGAGATCCGCGGCGGCCAGCGCGTGACCGTCCAGAAGAAGGTCTATCCAGGCTACGTGCTGGTCGAGATGATCCTCGACCCCGACTCCTGGTTCGTCGTCCGCAACACGCCCGGCGTGACCAGCTTCGTCGGCGGCGCCAACATCCCGGGCGTTCGCAACGAGCCCATCCCGCTCGATGAGACGGAGGTCAAGCAGATCCTCCGGCAGATGGGCGTCGAAGCGCCCAAGTTCCGGGTCGCCTTCTCCAAGGGCCAGAGCGTGCGCGTCACGGACGGCCCCTTCGCCGAGTTCATCGGCACCGTCGACGAGGTCAACCCGGAGCGCAACAAGGTCAAGGTGCTCGTCAGCATCTTCGGCCGTGAGACGCCCGTCGAGCTCGACTTCCTCCAGGTCGAGAAGCTCTAGGGCGAGAAGAGGACACCGACCACCGTGGCCAAGAAGATCCGCAACGTCCTGACCATCCAGCTGCCCGCTGGCAAGGCGACGCCGGCGCCGCCGGTCGGCACCGTGCTTGGCCCGACCGGCATCAACATCGTCGAGTTCTGCAAGACGTACAACGAGAAGACGGCCGCCCAGACCGGCCAGATCATCCCCGCCCAGCTGACGATCTACGAGGATCGCAGCTTCACCTTCATCCTCAAGACGCCGCCGGCGGCGGACCTCCTGCGCAAGGCGGCCGGCGTCGAGAAGGGCTCGTCGACCGCTGGCCGAGAGACGGTCGGCCGGGTGACCCCCGACCAGGTCCGTGAGATCGCCCAGATCAAGATGGCCGACCTCAATGCGGCCGACCTCGAGTCCGCCTCACGGATCATCGAGGGCACCGCCCGTTCGATGGGCATCGAGGTCGTCGCCTAGGCCACGATCGCCATGGTGCGCGCGACCCGGCGTCGCGCACCACGATCCCGGCCCTGAGGCCGGACCGGGGCGTCTACCCCGCGCCGAAGAGGGGAGGCCGGCAGCGCCGGCCGCTGAGAGGAGCACCGACCCGATGCCGAAGCACGGCAAGACGTACACCGAGGTGGCCACGCTCGTCGAGCGCGATCGCCTCTACCCACCCGACGAAGCCGCCGACCTGCTCAAGCAGACGAGCAAGGTCGGCTTCGACGCCTCCCTCGAGGCCCACATCCGGCTCGGCGTCGACCCGCGACACGCCGACCAGATGGTGCGCGGCACGGTCATCCTGCCGCACGGCACGGGCAAGATCGTCCGCGTCGTCGTCTTCGCCCAGGGCGAGAAGGCCCAGGAAGCCTTGCGCGGCGGCGCCGACGAGGTCGGAGGCGAGGACCTGGTCAAGAAGATCGAGGCCGGCTGGACCGACTTCGACGTCGCCTTGGCCACGCCCGACACGATGGGCATGGTCGGTCGCCTGGGCAAGATCCTCGGTCGCAAGGGCCTGATGCCCAATCCCAAGTCGGGCACCATCACGTTCGACATCGAGCGCGCCATGCGCGAGGTCAAGGGTGGTCGCGTCGAGTTCAAGGTCGACAAAGGTGGCATCATCCACGTGCCGTTCGGCAAGGTCAGCTTCGAGGCCGCGCAGATCGTCGACAACCTGGCGGCGCTCGTGGATGCCGTCAGTCGCGCTCGCCCCAGCGCGGTCAAGGGGCACTATTTCAAGAGCCTGACGGTGGCTTCGACGATGGGCCCGGGCATCCGCGTGGACGTCCCGGCCATCCTCGCCAAGGCCGCCTGAGAGCGGGCCGGCGCAGGCCGGCCCCGGTGCCGCGGAGACGCTTCACCGGTCATCGAAGCAGATCGTTCCGCCAAAGACAGCGTGCGTCCCCGACGGGACTTGATGCGTCGGTCGGGCCCGTCCACACGATGGGTGTTGACGATGGGCACGCCGAGGCAGGATCGGACGTCACGGGTCTCCCGTGGTGCTGCAGCCGCAGCCGTCCGGCATCCCTGTGCGGAACATCGTCACAGGGGTGTCCGGCTCGCCGGCGCCACCACGAAAGGAGGCAGCATGCCCACGGATGCCAAGCGCGCGACCGTGGCCGAACTGACCACGCTCCTTCAAGCCAGCCCGTCGTCCATCGTGGCCGACTACCGCGGCCTGAAGGTGTCCGAGATCGGCGCCGTGCGTCGATCGCTGCGTGAGAAGGGGATCCACTACCACGTCGTCAAGAATCGGCTGGCCAAGATCGCCGCCGACCAGGCCGGCGTGACCGAGCTGTCGGGACTCCTCGAGGGCCCGACCGCCATCGCCGTCGGCATCGACGACGAGTCCCAGCTGGCCAAGGCCTTCCTCGACGCCGTCCGACCCTACAAGGTCGTCGTCGTCCGGGGCGGCGTCATCCGAGGACGTCGCATCGAGGCCAGCGACGTGACCCGCCTCGCCGAGCTGCCCAGCCGCGAGGTCCTCCTCGCCCAGCTGGCCGGCGCCATCGCCAGCCCGTTGAGCACCATGGCCGGCCTGCTCGTGGCCCCCATCCGCAACCTCGGCGGCGGCCTCGCCCAGCTCGCCGAGCAGAAGGGCGGTTCGGCCGGCGCCTGAGCGCCGACCGCCAGCCGCCTCCGACCACGACCCATCCCGCGGGCTGACCCGCAACCACTCAGCGACGAAGGAGACCAGACACGATGGCTACCCTGACCCAGGACCAGATCCTCGAGGCGATCGACGGCATGACCGTCCTCGAGCTGTCCGAGTTCATCAAGAAGTTCGAGACCCGCTACGGCGTCACGGCCGCGGCGCCGGCCGCTGCTGTGGCGGCCGCCCCGGCTGCCGGCGGTGCCGCTCCGGCCGCTGCCGCCGAAGAGCAGACCGAGTTCACGGCCATCCTGGCCGAGATCGGCCCCAACAAGATCCCGGTCATCAAGGTCGTGCGTGAGCTGACCGGCCTGGGTCTCAAGGAGGCCAAGGACCTCGTCGATGCGTCGCCCAAGCCGGTCAAGGAGGGCATCGCCAAGGACGAGGCCGAGAAGATCAAGGCCGCCCTCGAAGAGCAGGGCGCCAAGGTCGAGATCAAGTAGCCGGGCTGGGGTCGGGTCGCACCGTCGTGCGGCCCGACCGCCCCGCTCGAACGGCTCTCGGACGAGCGTCCCGAGCCGCGCCCGATGTCGCCGGCGGCGACCGCGGGTATTTGACAGCGCAAGGAACGGTGGTATCCTACTCGTTCTGTGAGCGCGGCCTCTCCCTCTTCTCCCTCCGCTAAGGAGCGGTTCATGCTGTCTGCCTCCGACTCGCCCGTCCGGGCGTCGCTCGCCCCTGAGCGCAAGCGTTACGCCCGCATCCCCGAAGTCCATCCCATCCCCGACCTCATCGAGCTCCAGCTGGATTCCTTCCACTGGTTCATCGAGCAGGGCCTGCGGGAGCTCTTCGAGGAGATCAGTCCCATCCAGGACTTCACGGGCCGGGTCATGGAGCTGCGCTTCGGCAAGCACGAGTTCGGCGAGCCCAAGTACACCGAGCTCGAGTGCCGTTCGCGCGACCTGACCTTCGCCAAGCCGCTCTACGTCGACGTCGAGCTGCACATCAAGGAGACGGGCGACATCCAGGGCCAGCGGGTCTACATGGGCGACTTCCCGACCATGACCGACCAGGGCACCTTCATCATCAACGGCGCCGAGCGGGTCGTGGTCAGCCAGCTGGTGCGCTCGCCGGGCGTCTACTACACGGCGACCGAGGACACCGCGACCGGCCGCAAGCTGTACAGCGCCAAGGTCATCCCCAACCGCGGCGCCTGGCTCGAGTTCGAGACGACCGCCAAGCAGAACGTCCTCCAGCTCTGGGTCAAGGTCGACCGCAAGCGCAAGCTCGAGGCGACCAAGCTCCTGCGCGCCGTCGGCTACGAGGCCAACGAGGCGATGCTCGAGCTCTTCCGGCGCGTCGACGTGGGCGAGCCCGGCCAGATCTCGGCGACCCTCGAGAAGGACAGCACGACCACCCGCACCGAAGCCCTCATCGAGGTCTACAAGAAGCTGCGCCCCGGCGACCCGCCGACCGGCGACAACGCCGAGAAGCTCGTCGAGAGCCTCTTCTTCAACTTCCGACGCTACGACCTCGGGCGGGTCGGGCGCTACAAGGTCAACAAGAAGCTCGACGGCGTCGCCGGACGGATGGGCATCGAGCTGCCGCGCACCGAGCGGACGATCACCCGCGAGGACATCGCGGCCATCGTCGGGCACCTCATCGAGCTCAACAACGACCTCGGTCAGGCCGACGACATCGACCATCTCGGCAACCGGCGCATCCGCGCCAACGGTGAGCTCATCCAGAACGCCTTCCGCATCGGCCTGCTGCGCATGGAGCGCGTGGTCAAGGAGCGCATGACCATCCAGGAGATCGAGAAGGCGACGCCCAACGCGCTGATCAACATCCGGCCCGTGGTGGCGGCCATGAAGGAGTTCTTCGGTGGCAGCCAGCTCAGCCAGTTCATGGACCAGACCAACCCGCTGGCCGAGCTGACCAGCAAGCGCCGCCTGTCGGCCCTCGGCCCGGGCGGCCTGTCGCGCGAGCGGGCCGGCTTCGACGTCCGCGACGTGCACCACAGCCACTACGGCCGCATCTGCCCCATCGAGACGCCGGAAGGCCCGAACATCGGCCTCATCGGCTCGCTGGCGACGTACGGTCGCATCAACGAGTACGGCTTCATCGAGACGCCCTACCGCAAGGTCAAGCGGGCCGTGGCCTGGGATGACGCCGGCGCCGATCTGGAGCTGGCCGAGGTCGACATCGTGGCCAAGGGCGGGACCGTCGTGGTCAAGAAGGGCGCGGCCCTCGGCAAGGAAGGCGTGGCGGAGCTCAAGAAGCAGAAGGCGACCGCCCATCCCATCCGGCCGCGGGTGACCGACGAGATCGTCTACCTCGACGCCTCCGACGAGGAGGAGCGCTACGTGGCGCAGGCCAACGCGCAGCTCGACGCCGGCGGCCACTTCGTCGCCGAGCGCGTGCCGGCCCGGCACCTCGACCAGTTCCCCGAGGCGCGTCCGACGCAGATCGAGTTCATGGACGTCAGCCCCAAGCAGGTCGTCTCGGTGGCGACGGCGCTCATCCCGTTCCTCGAGCACGACGACGCCAACCGCGCGCTGATGGGCTCCAACATGCAGCGCCAGGCGGTGCCGCTGCTCGAGCCGGAGGCGCCCATCGTGGGCACCGGCATGGAGGGTCGAGCCGCCCGTGACTCGGGCCAGGTCGTCATCGCCCGCCGTTCGGGCCTCGTCGTCAACGTGACCGCCGACCGCATCGCGGTCGAGACCGACAAGGGCGAGCTCGACGAATACCGCCTCGAGAAGTTCGTGCGCTCCAACCAGGGCACGTGCATCAACCAGCGGCCCATCGTCGACGTCGGCACGCGCGTCTCGGCCGGCGATCCGCTGGCCGACAGCAGCTCGACCGACTTCGGCGAGCTGGCCCTCGGGCCGCAACATCCTGGTCGCCTTCATGAGCTGGGAGGGTGGCAACTACGAGGATGCCATCGTCATCAGCGATCGGCTCGTGCGCGAGGACCTCTTCACCAGCATCCACATCGAGAAGCACGAGGTCGAGTCACGCGACACGAAGCTCGGGCCCGAGGAGATCACCCGCGACATCCCGAACGTCGGCGAGGAGTCGCTCAAGGACCTCGACGAGGACGGCATCGTCTACATCGGCGCCGAGGTCCAGCCGGGCGACATCCTGGTCGGCAAGATCACGCCCAAGGGCGAGACCGAGCTGACCGCCGAGGAGCGCCTGCTGCGCGCCATCTTCGGCGAGAAGGCCCGCGAGGTGAAGGACTCCAGCCTGCGCCTGCCACACGGCGAGCGCGGCAAGGTCGTCGACGTCCGCGTCTTCAGCCGCGACGCCGGTGACGAGCTGCTGCCCGGCGTCAACCGCCTCATCCGCGTCAGCGTCGCCGCCAAGCGCAAGATCTCGGTCGGCGACAAGATGGCCGGCCGCCACGGCAACAAGGGCGTCGTGGCCAAGATCCTGCCGCAGGAGGACATGCCCTTCCTGCCCGACGGCACGCCGGTCGACATCATCCTCAACCCGCTGGGCGTGCCCAGCCGGATGAACATCGGCCAGATCCTCGAGACCCACCTGGGCTGGGCGCTGCACGAGCAGAGCCGCCTGACCGGGATCCCGGTCCAGGCCGCCACGGCCGTCTTCGACGGCGCATCCGAGGCGCAGATCCGCGAGGAGCTGGCCACGGCCGGCCTGCCCGAGACGGGCAAGACGGAGCTGCGCGACGGTCGCACCGGGCAGCCGTTCGACCACGAGATCACCGTCGGCTACATCTACATGCTCAAGCTCCACCACCTGGTCGAGGACAAGATCCACGCCCGCTCGACCGGCCCCTACAGCCTCATCACCCAGCAGCCGCTCGGCGGCAAGGCCCAGTTCGGTGGCCAGCGCTTCGGCGAGATGGAGGTCTGGGCGCTGGAAGCGTATGGCGCCGCCAACATCCTGCAGGAGCTGCTGACCGTCAAGTCGGACGATGTCATGGGCCGCGTCCAGACCTACGAGGCCATCGTCAAGGGCGAGGAGATCCAGCCGCCCGGCGTGCCGGAGTCCTTCAAGGTCCTCATCAAGGAGCTCCAGAGCCTCGGCCTCAACGTCGAGATCCTGAACGACAACGAAGAAGAGATCCACTTCGCCGAGGACGTCTCGGCCTATCCGCTCCCCGACCTCGGCGGCATCAACCTCGCCGGGTTCGAGGACTGATCACGAACCAGCTATCCGCGACGGCCGTCACCGGCCGGGACCGCCGTCGCCAGCCCATCGGTCGCGCCGCTGACGCCCGCAGCGTGGCGAAGGAGAACGATGCTCGAGGTCAATAACTTCAACGCCATCCGCATCTCGCTGGCGTCGCCGGAGCAGATCCGCGACTGGTCCAAGGGCGAGGTGACGAAGCCTGAGACGATCAACTATCGGACGCTCAAGCCCGAGAAGGACGGCCTCTTCGACGAGCGCATCTTCGGCCCCACCCGGGACTGGGAGTGCTACTGCGGCAAGTACAAGCGCATCCGCTACAAGGGCATCATCTGCGACAAGTGCGGCGTCGAGGTCACCCGGGCGAAGGTCCGCCGCGAGCGCATGGGCCACATCCAGCTGGCCAGTCCGGTCAGCCACATCTGGTACTTCAAGGGCACGCCCAGCCGGCTCGGCATCCTGCTCGACATCAGCCCGCGCAACCTCGAGCGCATCCTCTACTTCGCGCTCTACATCGTGACCTGGGTCGACGAGGAGGCGCGCAAGCGCGCCCTGCTCCAGCTCGAAGAGGAGGCCGAGGGCCGTGGCGGCCGTGGCGGCCGGGGCCTGAGCGAGCTCGAGGACGAGCTGCGCACGGACCTCAATCGGCGCAGCGATGAGCTGAAGGAGGCCCACGCCGCCCGCCGGGTCGAGTCCGAGCGCCAGCGCGCCGAGCGGACCGACGAGCTCATCGAGGCCCAGCACCAGGCCGAGTCGGCCATCTCCGCCCTCAAGGGCGTGGCCGAGGAGCCCATCGTCTTCGCGCCCACCGGCGAGGTCGTCGTGGCAGCCGGCGACAAGGGTGGCAAGGAGGCCAAGACGGCCCTCGGCAAGGCCGCGCGCGAGGAGATCGAGCGCGTCAACACCGAGATCCAGGCCATCGAGGCGGCCGAGGACGAGGCCCTCGAGCTGGCCATCGAGACGCTCAGCATGGAGCGCGATGCCGCGCTCGACGCCGAGAAGGAGCGCCTCAAGGGTGAGGCCGACTCGACGCGCGACGAGATCCGCAAGGCGCGCGAGGAGATCGAGAAGCTCCAGCCGGGCGTGATGCTCATGGAATCCTCGCTCGACAGCTGGAACTATCGCGAGCTCGACCGCAAGTACGGTTCGGGCGTCCGCGGCGGCACCCGCATCTTCGGCGCCGGCATGGGCGCGGAGGCGATCCGTGAGCTCATCGGCCGCATGGATCTCGAGGAGCTCGGCCAGCGCCTGCACAGCGAGGTCCGCACGACCTCCGGCCTGCGGCGCAAGAAGGCCATCAAGCGGCTGCGCCTGATCGAGGCCTTCCGGCGCTCCGGCACGCGGCCGGAGTGGATGATCCTGTCGGTCCTGCCGGTCATCCCGCCCGATCTGCGGCCGATGGTCCAGCTCGACGGCGGCCGCTTCGCGACCTCCGACCTCAACGACCTCTATCGGCGCGTCATCAACCGCAACAATCGGCTCAAGCGACTGCTCGAGCTGGGTGCCCCGGAGATCATCATCCGCAACGAGAAGCGGATGCTCCAGGAGGCCTGCGACGCGCTCATCGACAACGGGCGCCGCGGCCGGGCCATCGCGGGCACCGGCAATCACCGCCTGAAGTCGCTCTCCGACATGCTCAAGGGCAAGCAGGGGCGCTTCCGCCAGAACCTGCTCGGCAAGCGCGTCGACTACTCCGGCCGCTCGGTCATCGTCGTCGGCCCGGACCTCAAGCTGCACCAGTGCGGCCTGCCCAAGAAGATGGCGCTCGAGCTGTTCAAGCCGTTCGTCATGCGCCAGCTCGTCGAGAAGGGCTTCGCCCACAACATCAAGAGCGCCAAGCGCATCGTCGAGCGTGTCCGGCCCGAGGTCTGGGACGTCCTCGAAGAGGTCATCAAGGACCACCCGGTGCTGCTCAACCGCGCCCCGACCCTGCACCGACTTGGCATCCAGGCCTTCATGCCCGTGCTCGTCGAAGGTTCGGCCATCCAGATCCATCCGCTCGTCTGCACGGCCTTCAACGCCGACTTCGACGGCGACCAGATGGCCGTCCACGTGCCGCTCTCCTCGGCCGGTCAGGAGGAGGCGCGGACGATCATGCTCTCGACCGCCAACCTGCTCTCGCCCGCCGACGGCAGCCCGGTCGTGGCGCCCACCCAGGACATGGTCCTGGGCTGCTTCTACCTGACCCGTGCCGCGCACGGCCTGCTCGAGCGACGTGAGCGCGAGCTGCTGGCGGCCGGTCAAGGACCCCAACGTGCCCGGCCAGTGGGACTGGGACGGAGCACCTCGTCCGACGCGCATCTTCCCCGACGAGGACGAGGCCATCCTGGCCTACCGGACGGGCAACATCGAGCTCCATCAGCCCATCGAGGCCCAGGTCCAGACCCGTGACGAGGTGACCGGCGAGACCGTCGAGCGACGCGTCTTCACGACCGTCGGTCGGATCATCTTCAACGAGGTCGTGCCCGAGCGGCTGCGCTTCGTCAATCAGCCGCTCACCCGGACCGACCTGCGCACGCTCATCGCCGACTGCTATCGGCTGCTCGGCCCGGCCGAGACGGCCCACTTCGCCGACGGCATCAAGGCCGTCGGCTTCGAGTTCGCCACGCGCGGCGGGATGACCATCTCGGTCGCCGACATCCACACGCCGGAGGACAAGCCGGCCCGGCTGGCCGCCGCCGATCAGGCCGTCCTGGCCATCGATCGCGATTTCAACCGCGGCCTGATCACCGACGACGAGCGCTACGAGCAGGTCGTCGAGGTCTGGCAGAAGACGACCTCGGAGATCTCCGACGCGATGGTCGCCATGATGAATCCCGACGACAAGGTCATCGACGGCCCCGATCGGGCCGGCGCACTGTGGATGATGACCAGCTCCGGCGCCCGCGGGAACAAGGGCAACATCGGTCAGCTGGGCGGCATGCGCGGCCTGATGGCCGACCCCTCCGGCCGCATCATCGACGAGCCGGTGCGCAGCAACTTCCGCGAGGGCATGACCGTCCTCGAGTACTTCATCTCGACCCACGGCGCCCGCAAGGGCCTGGCCGACATCGCCCTTCGCACCGCCGACTCGGGCTACCTGACCCGGCGCCTGGTCGACGTCGCCCAGGACGTCATCACCCGCGACGAGGACTGCGGCACGGAGGAGGGCACCTGGATCACGCGCGACGAGACGAAGGAGTTCGCCGGCTCGGCCGACGAGGACTTCGCCAAGCGCATGATCGGGCGCCTCTCGGCGGCGACCATCACCGATCCCACGACCAAGACGGGCGAGGTGCTCGTCGAGCGCAACCAGGAGATCGAGGAGCCGACCGCGCTGCGCCTGGCCGGCCTGCGAACCAAGGATGGGACGCCGGTCTTCATGGAGGTCGCCGTCCGCTCACCGCTCAGCTGCCAGGCCCGCCACGGCGTCTGCCGCTTCTGCTACGGACGCAACCTGGCGACCGGTCATCTCATCGGCGCCGGCGAGGCGGTCGGCATCATCGCCGCCCAGTCGATCGGCGAGCCCGGCACCCAGCTGACGATGCGCACCTTCCACACCGGCGGCGTCGCCGGCCTCGACATCACGGCCGGCCTGCCGCGCGTCGAGGAGCTCTTCGAGGCCCGCATCCCCAAGGGCAAGGCGGAGATCAGCCACATCGACGGTGTGGTCGAGATCCTGACCGGCGAGACCGGCGCTCGGCGCGTCAAGGTCACCAGCCGCGAAGCCTACGAGACGCCCATCGAGCTGGCCAAGGGCCAGGAGCTCCTGCTCGCCCCCGGCGACTCGGTCGAGATCGACCAGGTCATCGGCCGCAGCGAGGTCGGCGGCGTCCTCGACGAGGTGCACAGCCCGACCCGCGGCGTCATCGTCAAGGCCGGCAAGGGCATCAGCGTGCGCAGCGAAGACGTCGTCGAGCGCGAGTACGCCATCCCCCACAACGCCAAGCTGCGCGTCGACAACGGCCAGGAGATCCGGGCCGGGGACGCCATCACCGATGGGCCCATCAACCCGCAGGAGTTCCTCGAGACGCGGGGCAAGGACGCCGTCCAGCGCTACCTCGTCAAGGAGGTCCAGAAGG
Organism: uncultured Chloroflexia bacterium; assembly: GCA_963777975.1. Taxonomy (GTDB): domain Bacteria; phylum Chloroflexota; class Limnocylindria; order Limnocylindrales; family CSP1-4; genus CSP1-4. The sequence continues at coordinate 202,365 of CAVZSO010000011.1, forward strand.
TCTACCGCAGCCAGGGCGTGACGATCAACGACAAGCACATCGAGATCATCGTCCGCCAGATGCTGCGCAAGGTGCGCGTCGACCAGCCGGGCGACAGCGAGCAGCTGCCGTTCGAGCTCATCGATCGCTTCGAGTTCGAGGACATCAACAACCAGGTCCTGGCCGAGGGTGGCGAGCCGTCGACCGCCGAGGTCGTCCTGCTCGGCGTCACCAAGGCCTCGCTCAACACCAGCAGCTTCCTGGCCGCCGCCTCGTTCCAGGAGACGACGCGCGTGCTGACCGAGGCCGCCATCAACGGCGCCAAGGATCGGCTCATCGGCCTCAAGGAGAACGTCATCATCGGCAAGCTCATCCCCGCCGGGACGGGCGCGCCGGCGGCCGTGGCGGCTCGCAAGGAGGCAGCACGTCGTGCCGCCGCCGAGGCGCTGGCCGGTGGCGAGCTGCCCGAGGGCTTCGGCGAGGAGTACAACGTGCTCCTCGAGGATGCCCGGGAGCTGCCTGTCGAGGACGACGATCTCGACCTGCTGGCCGACGGTGAGGGCGCCGCGGACGACGACGGCGACGAGGACGAGGTCAACCCCTTCCTGGTCGGCGAGGTCGCCGAGGAAGAGGTCCTGCCGAGCCTCGACGAAGTCTGAGCGAGGGGGCCGCGCCGTCGCCGACGGCCGGCCTCGTTCGTTGACACTCGAGCGAGGGTCCTGATACACTCCGCCTTCGTGGCCTGAAGGTCGCGCGTTCTCGTCTGCACGGACGCGGGAGGCGACCAGGCCGATCGCAGCGGATGGCCGAGTCGGCCGCCCGGACGATCGTGGAGACGCCCGCAGAACCGAAGAAGCGACCTCTCGTCGTGCGCGCTCACGCGGCCCGCCGAGCGATCCAGACCCAGTCCTCAGGAAGGAGACGGCGCACTCCGTGCCGACCATCAGCCAGCTCGTCCGCAAGGGCCGCAGCCGCAAGATCCGCAAGGTCAAGGCTCCTGCCATGCGCAAGAACTGGAACAGCCTTCGCCAGCGCCAGGAGTCCATCCCGGGCGCCCCGCAGAAGCGTGGCGTCTGCCTCCAGGTGCGCACCATGACGCCCAAGAAGCCGAACTCTGCCCTGCGCAAGATCGCGCGCGTGCGCCTGACCAACCAGATGGAGGTCACGGCCTACATCCCGGGCATCGGCCACAACCTGCAGGAGCACTCGGTCGTCCTGGTCCGGGGCGGCAAGGTCAAGGACCTGCCCTCGGTCAAGTACCACATCATCCGCGGCACCCTCGACGCTGCCGGCGTGCGCGACCGCAAGCAGAGCCGCTCCAAGTACGGGGCCAAGGCCGCTAGCGGCGGCAAGAAGTAGCTCGATGCCGCGACGACCGCAGACCCCGCGCAAGGCCAAGTACGCGCCGACCCTGACCCGGACCACCGACCGCTTCGTGGTCAAGATCATGAAGGACGGCAAGAAGGGCCTCGCCGAGAGCATCCTGCGTCAGGCGCTCGCCCGCGCCGAGGCCTCCTCGCGCCGACCCGGCCTGGAGGTCCTCGAGGCCGCCCTGCGCAACGCGACGCCCATCATCGAGGTCAAGCCTCGCCGCGTCGGCGGCGCCACCTACCAGGTGCCGGTCGAGATCCGCGGCGATCGCCGCATGTCGCTCGGCGTGCGCTGGCTCGTCCAGTCGGCCCGCAAGCGCTCCGGCAAGTCGATGAGCGAGAAGCTCGCGGCCGAGTTCGTGGACGCCATGAACGGGCTCGGGGCCGCCGTCAAGCGACGCGAGGACACCCACAAGATGGCCGAGGCCAACAAGGCCTTCAGCCACTTCAAGTGGTAAGCGGAACCTGAGCAGGATCGACGACCATGGCACGACAGGTTTCGCTGGCCAAGACCCGCAACATCGGCATCATCGCGCATATCGACGCCGGCAAGACGACCGTCACCGAGCGGATCCTCTTCTACACCAAGAAGATCTACAAGCTCGGCGAGGTGCATGAAGGCGCGGCCACGATGGACTGGATGCCCCAGGAGCAGGAGCGCGGCATCACCATCACGGCCGCGGCGACGACCGCGTTCTGGGGCGATCATCGCATCAACATCATCGATACGCCCGGGCACGTGGACTTCACCGTCGAGGTCGAGCGCAGCCTGCGTGTCCTCGACGGCGCGGTCGTCGTCTTCGACGGCGTAGCCGGCGTCGAGCCCCAGTCCGAGACCGTCTGGCGTCAGGCCGACCGGTACGGCGTGCCGCGCTTCTGCTTCATCAACAAGCTCGACCGTACCGGCGCCGACTTCTGGCGCTGCGTCGACTCCATCCGCGAGCGCCTCGGCGCCAACGCGGTCCCGGTCCAGATCCCCATCGGCCGCGAGGACACCTTCGCTGGTGTCATCGACCTGGTGCGCATGAAGGCCATCTACTACCGCGACGACCTGGGCAACCAGATCGACGTCGTCGAGATCCCCGACGAGCTGCGCGCCGAGGCCGAGACGCACCGCACCGCGCTCATCGAGGCCGTCGCCGAGATGGACGACACGCTGACCCACAAGTACCTCGAGGGCGAGGCGTTCACCGAGGCCGAGATCGAGCACGGCCTGCGGCTCGGCACGCTGCAGACCAAGATCATCCCCGTCCTGACCGGCTCGGCGCTCAAGAACAAGGGCATCCAGGCGATGCTCGACGCGGTCATCGCCTACCTGCCCTCGCCGCTCGACGTGCCGCCCGTCATCGGCCTCGACCCCGACACCGGTGCCGAGCTGCTGCGCACGGTCGACGATGACGAGCCCTTCGCGGCGCTGGCCTTCAAGATCGCTGCCGACCCCTTCGTCGGCAAGCTGGCCTTCTTCCGCGTCTACTCGGGCACGCTCAAGGCCGGTTCGTACGTCTACAACGCGAGCAAGGGCCGCCGCGAGCGGATCGGGCGCGTCCTGCAGATGCACGCCAACCACCGCGAGGAGATCGAGGAGGTCTACGCCGGCGACATCGCCGCCGCGGTCGGCCTCAAGGACACCTTCACCGGCGACACCCTGAGCGACCCCGAGCACGCCATCATCCTCGAGTCGATGACCTTCCCCGAGCCCGTCATCGAGGTCGCCATCGAGCCCAAGACGAAGGCCGACCAGGACAAGCTCGGCCTGGCCCTGCAGCGCCTGGCCGAGGAGGACCCGACCTTCCGCGTCAAGACCGACGAGGAGACCGGCCAGACCCTCATCGCGGGCATGGGCGAGCTGCACCTCGACGTCCTCGTCGATCGCATGGTCCGTGAGTTCAAGGTCGCGGCCAACGTCGGCAAGCCGCAGGTCTCCTATCGCGAGACCATCCGCCGGGCCGCCGAGGGCAACGGTCGCTTCATCCGCCAGACCGGTGGCAAGGGCCAGTACGGCCACGCCGTCATCCGACTGGAGCCGCAGGAGAAGGGCGCCGGCTACGAGTTCGTCGACAAGATCGTCGGCGGGACCATCCCGCGCGAGTACATCAAGCCGGTCGACCAGGGCATCCGCGAGACGCTGGAGACCGGGATCTACGCCGGCTTCCCGGTCGTCGACGTCAAGGTCACGCTCTTCGACGGCTCGTACCACGACGTCGACTCGTCGGAGATGGCCTTCAAGATCGCCGGCTCGATGGCCGTCAAGGACGCCTTCGAGAAGGCCGACCCGGTGATCCTCGAACCGATCATGAAGGTCGAGGTCATCATGCCCGAGGAGTTCATGGGCGACGTCATCGGCGACCTGAACTCCCGGCGCGGGCACATCGACGGCATGGAAGCCCGCGGCACCACCCAGGTCGTGCGAGCCTTCATCCCGCTGGCCCTCATGTTCGGCTACGTGACCGACCTGCGATCGATGTCGCAGGGCCGGGCGACGTCGTCCATGGAGTTCAGCCACTACGCAGAAGTCCCCAGCCAGATCGCCAGCGAGCTGGCCCAAAAGTCGAAGGTGTAGGAGAGCGCACGCGATGGCCAAGAAGAAGTTCGAGCGCACCAAGCCCCACGTCAACATCGGCACCATCGGTCACATCGACCATGGCAAGACGTCGCTCACGGCGGCCATCACCAAGTACCTGGCCCTGAAGGGCGGGGCGGAGTACCGCGCCTTCGACTCCATCGACAACGCGCCCGAGGAGCGCGAGCGGGGCATCACCATCGCCATCGCCCACGTCGAGTACGAGACCGGTGCCCGCCACTACGCGCACGTCGACTGCCCCGGGCACGCCGACTACATCAAGAACATGATCACCGGCGCCGCCCAGATGGACGGCGCCATCCTCGTCGTCGCCGCGACCGATGGCCCGATGCCCCAGACGCGCGAGCACATCCTGCTCGCCCGCCAGGTCGAGGTGCCCTACATCGTCGTCTTCCTCAACAAGGTCGACATGGTCGACGATGAGGAGCTGCTCGAGCTCGTCGAGCTCGAGGTCCGCGAGCTGTTGAGCAAGTACAACTTCCCGGGCGACGACCTGCCCGTCGTGCGCGGCAGCGCCCTCAAGGCGCTCGAGGCGGGCGACGACGTGAACGATCCCGCCTACGCGCCCATCCAGGCCCTGATGGACGCCGTCGACTCCTACATCCCGACCCCCGAGCGGGCCATCGACAAGCCCTTCCTGATGCCCGTCGAGGACGTCTTCGGCATCAAGGGCCGGGGCACGGTCGCCACCGGGCGCGTCGAGCGCGGCATCGTCAAGGTCGGCGAAGAGGTCGAGATCATCGGCGTCAAGGCCACCCGCAAGGTCGTCGTGACCGGCGTCGAGATGTTCAAGAAGCTGCTCGACGAGGGCCGCGCCGGCGACAACATCGGCTGCCTCCTGCGGGGCATCGAGCGCGAGGAGATCGAGCGCGGCCAGGTCATGGCCAAGGCCGGCTCCATCAAGCCGCACACGAAGTTCAGCGCCCAGGTCTACGTCCTGTCCAAGGAGGAGGGTGGCCGCCACACGCCCTTCTACAACGGCTACCGGCCGCAGTTCTACCTGCGCACGACCGACGTCACGGGGTCCATCGGCCTGCCCGAGAACACCGAGATGGTGATGCCCGGCGACAACGTCGAGATGACCGTCGAGCTGATCACCCCCATCGCCCTCGAGACCGGCCAGCGCTTCGCCATCCGCGAAGGCGGCCACACCGTCGGCGCCGGCGCCATCACGAGCATCCAGGAGTAGCCGTGGCGAAGCAGCGGATCCGGATCCGCCTCAAGGCGTACGACCACCGGCTCCTGGATCAGTCCGCCCTCCAGATCGTCGAGACGGCGCAGCGCACCGGCGCGGACGTCGTCGGTCCCGTGCCGCTGCCCACCCGGATCGAGAAGTTCACCGTCCTCCGCTCGCCGTTCATCGACAAGGACAGCCGCGAGCAGTTCGAGATCCGGACCCACAAGCGCCTCATCGACATCCTCGATCCATCGTCCAAGACGGTGGATGCGTTGATGCGACTCTCGCTCGCCGCGGGCGTCGACATCGAGATCAAGATGTGATGAACCACGACATGAGCCGGATCGCCGAGCGAGCCCGATGAGCATCGGCTTGATCGGTCGCAAGGTCGGCATGACCCAGGTCTTCGCAGAGGACGGCACCATGGTCGCGGTCTCGGTGGTCGCCATCGAGCCCAATACCGTGACCCGCCTGCGCACCCAGGCCAGCGACGGCTATACGGCCGTGCAGCTCGGCGCCGGCACGCGCGAGAAGCAGACCAAGCCCGTGGCCGGCCAGCTTCGCGGCCTGCCACCGGTCCGTGACCGCCGCGAGTTCCGCCTCGACGATGTCTCAGGGTACGAGGTCGGCCAGGAGCTCAAGGTCGAGGAGATCTTCAGCGCCGGTGACCTGGTCGACGTCATCGGCGTGACCAAGGGCAAGGGCTTCGCGGGCACCATCAAGCGCCACCACTTCGCACGCGGCCCCGAGACGCACGGCTCCGACTCGCATCGGCAGCCGGGATCCATCGGCGCTGGCACGACGCCTGGCCGCGTCTACCGTGGGCTGCCCATGGCCGGGCACATGGGCAGCGCCCGCCGGACGACCTCGAAGCTGACCGTCGTGCGCACGGATGCCGCGCGCAACCTGCTGCTCATCAAGGGCGCCGTGCCCGGCGCGCGTGACTCGCTCGTCATGGTCAGGAAGGTATAGCCATGGCGACCACCACCCTGTACGTCAAGTCCGGGGCCACGGCTGGCACGGTCGAGCTCCCTGATGGGCTCTTCGCGGCGCCGGTCAACACGGCCGTCATGCACCAGGTCGTCATCGCCCAGCTGGCCGGCCGCCACCTCGGCACGCACGACACCAAGACGCGCGGCGAGGTCCGCGGCGGCGGCAGGAAGCCCTACCGCCAGAAGGGCACCGGTCGTGCCCGCCAGGGCTCCATCCGGGCGCCGCAGTACGAAGGCGGCGGCGTCGTCTTCGGCCCCCACCCGAGGAGCTACGAGCAGAAGGTGCCGAAGCGCATGAAGCGCCTGGCGCTGCGTGGCGCGCTCTCGGCCAAGTTCGCCGATGCCGCGGTCATGGTCGTCCAGGACCTGGCCATGGACGAGATCAAGACGCGCGAGCTGGTCGGCTACCTGGCCAACCTCAAGGCCGCCGGCCGGGTCCTCATCGTGGCGCCAAGTCGCGACGAGAAGCTCGAGCGCTCCGCGGCCAACCTGCCCAAGGTCGAGATCATCCTGGCCGACTCGCTCAACACGGTCGACGTCCTGAAGGCCGACACGCTGCTCATCACCGAGCCCGCGCTGGCGACCATGACGGAGGTCTACGCATGACCCTCCATGCTTCCCAGGTCATCGTGCGCCCGGTCATCAGCGAGAAGTCGATGGACGAGACGCAGCGAGGCAAGTACACCTTCGCCGTCCACCACGACGCCAACAAGCTGCAGATCAAGGCCGCCGTCGAGGAGCTCTTCAAGGTCTCCGTGCTGCAGGTCAACGTGCTGACCACGAAGTCCAAGGAGAAGCGCCGTGGCATCGGCCGCGGCCGCACCAAGGGCCTCACATCGCCCTGGCGCAAGGCCATCGTGACCGTCGCCCCGGGCGACAAGATCGAATTCTTCGAGGGGGTGTAGCGTGCCACTCCGAGGCTACAAGGCGACCTCCCCGGGCCTGCGGTTCATGACCCGCTCGACCTTCGAGGAGATCACCACCGACAAGCCCCACAAGCCGCTGCTCGAGTCCCAGAAGCGTGGCAGCGGGCGCAACGGCAAGGGTCGCCTGACCGTCCGCCATCGCGGCGGCGGCGAGAAGCGCAACTACCGGATCATCGACTTCAAGCGCGACAAGTACGACGTGCCCGCCCGCCTGGCGACCATCGAGTACGATCCCAACCGGTCGGCACGCATCGGCCTGCTGCACTACCGCGACGGCGAGAAGCGCTACATCCTGGTCCCCAACGGGCTCAAGGTCGGCGACGTCGTGGTCGCCGGACCGAGCGCCGAGGCCAAGGTCGGCAACGCCCTGCCGCTCGCCAACATCCCGCTCGGCACGACCATCCACAACATCGAGCTGGTGCCCGGCAAGGGTGGCCAGATCGTCCGTTCTGCAGGTACCTCGGCACAGCTCCTGGCCAAGGAGGGCGACTTCGCCCAGATCCGGCTGCCCTCGGGCGAGGTCCGGCGGGCGAGCCTGCGCTGCATGGCCACCGTCGGCCAGGTCGGCAACCTCGATCACGAGAACCAGAACCTGGGCAAGGCCGGCCGCGCCCGGCACATGGGCCAGCGGCCCGAAGTGCGTGGCGTGGTCATGAACCCGCGCGACCATCCGCACGGCGGCGGCGAAGGCAAGTCGCCGACCGGCATGCCACCCAAGACGCCTTGGGGCAAGCCCGCCATGGGCCTGCGCACCCGTCGATCCAAGTCGAGCGCCGGCATCGTCCGGTCGCGACACCGCAAGAGCTAGGGGCAGGAACGATGTCACGATCCCTGAAGAAGGGCCCGTTCGTCGAGGCCCGGCTCCTCGGCCGGGTCCAGGAGATGAACCGGCGCAACGAGCGCAAGGTCGTCAAGACCTGGTCGCGCGCGAGCGTCATCTTCCCAGACTTCATCGGCCACACCGTGGCCGTCTACAACGGCAAGAAGCACATCCCGGTCTACGTCACGGAGAACATGGTCGGCCATCGCCTCGGTGAGTTCTCGCCCACCCGCAGCTACCGCGGGCATGGCAAGCACACCGAGCGATCGTCGGCTCTGAAGTAGGTCGCCGATGAAGATCTCCGCCACCGCCAAGTACACGCGCCACTCGACGCGCAAGGCGCGTCTGGTCACGCGGGCCATCGTCGGCCGTCCCGTCGAGGAGGCCATCTCGCTGCTGCGCTTCATGCCCCAGGGCGCTGCCCGGGACGTGGCCAAGGTGCTCAAGAGCGCGACGGCCAATGCCGAGAACAACCATGACCTGTCGGCCGAAGACCTCGTCGTCGTCGATGCGGTCGCCGACGAGGGCCCGACGATCAAGCGATGGAAGCCGCGCGCACAGGGCCGCGCCTTCCCCATCCACAAGCCGATGACGCACATCACCGTCGTCGTCGAGAACCGGGAGGACTAGCCGATGGGTCACAAGGTCCATCCCTATGGCTTCCGCCTCGGCGTCTCGCGAACGTGGAACGCCAAGTGGTACGCCGGCAAGGGTTACACCGACCTCCTCAAGGAGGACATCACGATCCGCCAGCTGGTCACCAAGCGGCTGGCCAACGCGAGCGTCAGCGGGGTCGAGATCGAACGCGGCATCAACCACGTCACGGTCACCATCCATACCGCCAAGCCGGGCATCGTCATCGGCAAGGGCGGCGCCAACGTCGAGGCCCTGCGCCAGCAGATCGGCCGTCTGACGACCCGCAAGGTCAAGCTGGAGATCAAGGAGATCCGCCAGCCGGAGCTCGACGCCGTCCTCGTGGCCGCCAACATCGCCCAGCAGCTGACCCGCCGCATCGCCTTCAAGAAGGCCATGAAGCAGGCCGTCCAACGGACCATGAAGGCCGGCGCCCGCGGCGTGAAGATCAACGTCGCCGGCCGCCTGGGCGGGTCGGAGATGGCTCGTCGCGAGTGGGAGAAGGAAGGCCGCGTGCCCCTCGGCACGCTGCGCGCCGACATCAGCTACGGCCAGGTCCTGGCCCGCACCACGTATGGCGCCATCGGCGTCAAGGTCTGGATCTACCGCGGCGACATCATGCCCGAGCGACAGCTGCCGCGCGAGGCCGCGGCGACGGCGGGGGGCGCCTAGCCATGTTGATGCCCAAGCGGGTCAAGCACCGCAAGGTCATGCGTGGCCGGATGAGCGGCGTCGCCAAGGGCGGCACGACCATCGCCTTCGGCGAGTACGGCCTGATGACCGAGGAACCGGCCTGGATCACCAGCCGGCAGATCGAGGCCGCCCGGCGCGCCATGACCCGCTACGTCAAGCGCGGCGGCAAGATCTGGATCCGCATCTTCCCCGACAAGCCGGTCACCAAGAAGCCGGCCGAGGTGCGCATGGGCTCGGGCAAGGGCGCTCCGGATCACTGGGTCGCCGTCGTCAAGCCCGGCCGCATCCTGTTCGAGATGGCCGGTGTGCCGCTCGAGGAGGCGGCGGAAGCCATGCGCCTGGCCAGCCACAAGCTGCCGGTCGACGTCAAGTTCGTGGTCAAGGAGGGCGTCGCAGATGGACATCGCTAGCGTCCGCGGCCTGACCGATGCCGAGCTCGTGACCGAGCTGACGACCGCCAAGCGCCACCTGTACGACCTTCGGTTCCAGCTGGCCACCCGCCAGCTGACCGACTACCACCAGATCCCGCAAACGCGTCGCACGATCGCCCGCATCCTGACCGTCCTGACCGAGCGCGAGCTCAGCGAGACCGGCCAGTCCGTGGCGCCCGCCGCGAGGACCGGGCGATGAACGGAGCGAGCATGACGACGACGAAGCGCAAGGCCAAGGTCGGCCGGGTCGTCTCGGACAAGATGGACAAGACGATCGTCGTCTCGGTCGAGCGCCTCACGCGCCATCGGCTGTACAAGCGGGTCATCCGCCTGACGACGAAGTTCAAGGCCCACGACGAGCGCAACGAGGCGCGCGTCGGCGACACCGTGCGCATCGAGGAGTCGCGGCCGCTGAGCGCCACCAAGCGCTGGCGCCTGGTCGAGATCGTCGAGCGCGCCGGTGAGGGTGCCAGCGACGTCATCGTGTCCGAGGAGGCCGCGACCACCGAGGCCATCCACATGGCCGCCCATCCCGGTCGCCACGAGGCGGCCGAGGAGGCCAGCGCGTGATCCAGCAGTACAGCCGACTGCGCGTGGCCGACAACACGGGCGCCCGGACGATCCAGTGCATCCGGATCATGGGCCGCTCGCAGAAGACCACGGCCGGCGTCGGTGACGTGATCATCGCCAGCGTCAAGCAGGCCATCCCCAACGCCGCCGTCAAGAAGGGCGACGTCGTGCGGGCCGTGGTCGTGCGCACGACCAAGGAGTTCGGCCGGCCGGATGGCAGCTACATCCGCTTCGACGAGAACGCGGCGGTGCTCATCAACAACCAGGGCAACCCGCGTGGCACGCGCATCTTCGGCCCCGTCGCTCGCGAGCTCCGCGACCGGAACTACATGAAGATCATCTCGCTCGCCCCGGAGGTGCTCTGATGGCCGTCCATCAGCCCGCGCCACGGACGACCAAGGTGCCCGAGCTGCGTCGCGGGGACGAGGTCCTCGTGCTGACCGGCAAGGATGCCGGCAAGCGCGGCACCATCGAGCGCGTCGTGCGCCCCGATCGCGTCGTCGTCGGCGGCGTCAACATCGCCAAGCGTCACACCAAGCCGCGCACGCGCCAGGGTCGCAACGACCGGGCACCGCGCGTCCAGCAGGGTGGCATCCTGGAGATCGCGCAGCCGCTCCGGATGAGCAACGTGATGCTCATCTGTCCGTCCTGCAGCCGCCCGACCCGCATCCGTCACGAGCGCCCGGAATCCGGCCGCACCGTGCGCGTCTGCGTCCATTGCGGCCAGCCGGTCGCCCGCGAGGTGAAGGTATGAGCGGCCGTCTGCAGGCGAAGTACCAGAGCGAGGTCGTGCCGGCGCTCCAGAAGGCCTTCGAGTACCGCAACCCGATGGAGGTCCCGCGCCTCCAGAAGATCGTCGTCAACGTCGGTCTGGGCGAGGCGCTGACCAACGCCAAGGCGCTCGACGCGGCCGTCGGCGACATCAGCACCATCACCGGCCAGAAGCCGGTCGTGACGCGCGCCAAGCGCTCCATCGCCCAGTTCCGGCTGCGGACCCACAACCCCATCGGGGTCAAGGTCACGCTCCGCGGCGAGCGCATGTGGGACTTCCTGGAGCGCCTCACGACGCTGGCCCTGCCGCGCATCCGGGACTTCCGCGGCGTGCCCTCGAAGTCGTTCGATGGCCGTGGCAACTACTCCCTGGGCCTGCGCGAGCAGCTCGCCTTCCCGGAGATCGACTACGACAAGGTGGACCGTCTGCGTGGGCTGGAGATCAGCGTCGTGACGACCGCCAAGACCGACGAGGAATCGAAGACATTGCTCGAGCTCCTCGGCATGCCGTTCGCCGGGTAAGGGCAGGAGACGAACCGATGGCCAAGAAATCGATGATCGCCAAGGCGAAGCGGACCCCCAAGTTCGAGGTTCGCGGCTACCACCGCTGCTTCGTCTGTGGCCGGCCGCGTGCCTACATGCGTCGCTTCGCACTCTGTCGCATCTGCTTCCGGGAGCGCGCCCTGCTGGGCGAGCTGCCGGGCGTCACCAAGTCGAGCTGGTAAGCCATGAACGTATCCGATCCCATCGCCGACATGCTGACCCGCATCCGCAACGCCAGTCGGGCGCACCACACGGAGGTGCTCGTGCCGGCCTCGCGGACCAAGCGGGAGATCGCCCGCATCCTCAAGGACGAGGGTTTCATCGACGACGTCGAGGAAGCTCAGGACGGACCCACGGCGATGCTCAAGATCCAGCTCAAGTACGTCGGCGGCAAGGCCCCCGTCGTCTCGGGCCTCAAGCGCATCAGCAAGCCCGGCCTGCGTGTCTACGCCGGCAAGACCGACATCCCACGGGTGCTCGGTGGGCTCGGCATCGTCATCGTCAGCACCAGCCAGGGGATCATGACCGGCGCCCAGGCCCGCAAGGCCCAGCTCGGTGGTGAAGTCCTGGCCTTCGTCTGGTAGGCCGGCACCATGTCACGCATCGGACGTCTCGTCATCCCCGTCCCGGACGGTGTCGCCGTCGCCCTGGAGGGCGACACGATCACCGTCAGCGGGCCGCGCGGCACGCTCGCACGCCAGCTGGCGGCGACCATGCGCGTGGTCCAGGAGGACGGCACGCTGCGGGTCGAGCGTCCCGACGACAGCAAGCGATCGCGCGAGCTCCACGGCCTGACGCGCACGCTGGTCAATAACATGGTCGTCGGCGTCACCGCCGGCTACCGCAAGGGCCTCGAGATCACGGGCGTCGGCTATCGCGCCCAGAAGGTCGGGGACAAGCTCCAGCTCAACCTGGGCTACAGCCACCCGATCGAGATCGATCCGCCGTCGGGCATCAGCTTCGAGCTCGAGAACCCCACGCGGCTCGCCGTCCTGGGCATCGACAAGGAGCTCGTCGGCCATGTCGCTGCCCGCATCCGGGCGACGCGCAAGCCCGAGCCTTACAAGGGCAAGGGCGTCCGCTACAGCGGCGAGGTCGTCCGTCGGAAGGCCGGCAAGGCCGGCAAGATCGGCGGCAAGAAGTAATCACCGCGGTGCCCGGCATCGGGCGCGGACAGGCCGGCCCGGCGTCATCGCCGCACCGGTCGCCAGAGGAGTAGAGACACGACCATGGCCAAGGCCACCTCCCGGACCGCCGCGCGCAAGAAGCGCCACGCCCGGATCCGCCTCTCCGTCGCCGGGACGGCGGCGCGGCCGCGCCTGGCCGTCTTCCGCAGCATCGACCAGATCTACGTCCAGGTCATCGACGACTCCGTCGGTCGGACCCTGGCCGCCGCCTCCTCGCTGGAGAAGGAGCTGCGCGGCGCCAAGGGCACCAAGACCGATCGGGCCAAGTCCGTGGGCACCCTCGTCGCCAAGCGCGCCAAGGCTGCCGGGATCGAGCGCGTCGTCTTCGACCGTGCTGGCTTCCGCTACCACGGGCGCGTCAAGTCGCTGGCCGAAGCGGCACGCGAAGCCGGCCTCGACTTCTAGAAAGGAACCACCACGTGGCACGCATCGACCCTTCCAAGCTGACGCTCGAAGAGCGCGTCGTCCAGATCAACCGGGTGGCCAAGGTGGTCAAGGGCGGCCGACGCTTCAGCTTCAGCGCGGTCGTCGTCGTCGGTGACCGCGCCGGTCACGTCGGGGCCGGGCTGGGCAAGGCGGGCGAGGTTCCCGAGGCCATCCGCAAGGGCGTCGAGGACGCCAAGAAGAACCTCATCAAGGTGCCCACCGTTGGCACCACGATCCCGCACGAGATCGTCCAGAAGTTCGGTGCCAGCATCGTCATCCTGAAGCCCGCCTCCCAGGGAACCGGCGTCGTCGCCGGCGGCTCGGTGCGGGCCGTCGTCGAAATCGGCCGGCATCCGGGACATCCTCTCCAAGTCGCTCGGCTCGACCAACCCGGTCAATGTCGTGCGGGCGACCATCGAGGCCCTGCGCAACCTCCATTCGGCCGAGGAGCTCTCGGCGCGACGCGGCCGCCCGCTGCGCAGCGTCATCAGCGGCCAGCCGTCGAGCCAGCCGGTCGAGGTGGGCGCCGATGGCCGGTAAGCTGCGTGTGACCCTCCACAAGAGCCCCATCAGCTACACGGCTCGCGCGCACGGCACGCTGCGGGCCATCGGCCTCCATCGGATCGGCCAGACGGTCGAGGTCGTCGACGACGCGGCCATGCGCGGCCAGGTCCGCGCTGTCCGCTTCCTGGTCACCGTCGAGGAGGTCCCCGCCAGCCGGCACCAAGGGCGCCGGCACGAAGGCGGCCGCCGAGACCGCCACCGACGACGAGGAGGCCCACGCGTGAAGCTCCATGATCTGCGACCGGCGCCCGGCTCGACGACCGCGCGGACGCGTGTCGGCCGCGGCATCGCCGCCGGCAAGGGCAAGACCGCCGGCCGTGGCACGAAGGGTCAGAAGTCTCGGGCCGGTGGCTCCATCCCGGCCGGCTTCGAGGGCGGCCAGACGCCCATCCATCGCCGCGTGCCGAAGCTGCGCGGCTTCAAGAACCCGTTCAAGATCGCCTACGAAGTCGTCAACGTGGGGCGCATCTCGGAGTACGCCGAGCAGGGCCGCTTCGCGGAAGCCGAGGCAGCCATGGAGGCCGCCGGCCTGACGACCGTCGGCGCCAAGGGCGCGCCGCTGACCGTCAACGGCGAGCTGCTCCGCGCGGCCGGCCTCATCGGCACCCTGCGCCAGCCGGTCAAGATCCTCGGTGGCGGCGAGATCGACCGACCCCTCTTCGTCGTCGCCGACGCCTTCACCAAGAGCGCCCGCGAGAAGATCGAGTCGGCCGGCGGCACCGCGCAGCTCATCGAGCTGCCGGATCGGCCGATGCCGGCCATCGGCCTCAAGACCTCCGCAGCAACAGCGACCGACGAGGCCGAAGCCACCATCAAGGCCGTCGAGGCCGAGGCGATCGTCGAAGCCGTCGAAGCCGAGGCAGCCGCCGAGACCATCGAGGCCGAGCCAGCTGGCGAGCCTCGAGGCTCCTGCGGCAGCCAAGGTCAGCAAGGTGACCACGGCCAGCAAGCCGACCACGCCCAGCAAGCCGACCGAGGCCGCCAAGCCGACCGAAGGTCGCCAAGCCGACCAAGCCCACCAAGCAGACCAAGGCCACCAAGGCGACCGCGTCGACTGGGACGGCGGCGGCCGATGGCGATGCCGCCCCCGCCGCCAAGAAGCCCGCCCGCAAGCGCACCAAGCCCGAGCCCGCGGAGTAGCAGTCGGTGCTCGACGCCCTCGTCAACGCGCTGCGCGCTCCGGACATCCGGCGCCGCATCCTCTTCGTCCTGGGGATGCTCGTCATCTACCGGGGCCTCGCGCACATCCCGGTCCCGGGCGTCAACGTCGCCGCCGTCCAGAGCATCCTCGACCAGAACGACTTCCTGCAGCTGCTCAATATCTTCTCGGGTGGCGGCCTCTCGAACTTCTCGATCGTGGCCCTGGGCGTCAACCCCTACATCAACGCCTCGATCATCATGCAGCTCATGACGGGCGTCGTGCCCCGCCTGCAGAACCTCTCGCGCGAGGGCGAGTACGGCCGCAACAAGATCAACCAGTACACCCGTTACCTGACGGTGCCGCTGGGCATCCTGCAGGCGTACGGTTACCTCGCCCTGCTCTCCTCGGCCACGGCCACCGGCGGCGACCCGGCGATCACCAACTTCGCCTTCGCCAGCCTCGAGACCTGGATGCAGATCATCACCCTCACCGCGGGCACCATCCTGGCCATGTGGATCGGCGAGCTGATCACCGAGCGAGGCATCGGCAACGGCATCAGCTTCATCATCTTCGCCGGCATCGTCAGCCGCATCCCGCTCGCGGTCGGAGCCTTCCTCGACAATCCTGACCTGGCCGCCGGCGTCGCCTTCGCCATCGTCGCGGTCGTCGCCGTGGTCGCGGTCGTCTACATCCAGGAGGGTCAGCGGCGCATCCCCGTCCAATACGCCAGCCGCGTGCGCGGACGGCGCATGTACCAGGGCGGCTCGACCTTCCTGCCGCTGCGGGTCAACCAGGCCGGCGTCATCCCCATCATCTTCGCCATCAGCATCCTGCTCCTGCCGGCGCAGCTGGCGGCCTACTTCTCGACCTCGAGCGTCGAGATCATCTCCAATATCTCGAAGTCGATCGTGTCCCTGCTGAGCCCCAACAGCCCGCTCTACATCGTCTTCTACTTCCTGTTGACGGTCGGCTTCACCTATTTCTACACGGCCTTCACCTTCAAGCCGGACGAGACAGCGGACCAGCTGCGCAAGAACGGCGGCTTCATCCCGGGCATCCGTCCGGGCAACCCGACGCGCGACTATCTGGCCAAGGTCGTCACCCGGATCAGCCTCGCCGGCGCCCTCTTCCTGGGCACCGTGGCTGTCTCCCCATCGATCATCTCGGCCCTCTTCTCCAGCTCGGTGCTGGGCAGCCTGAGCCTTGGCGGCACGGCGCTCCTGATCGTCGTCTCCGTGGTCGTCGAGACCATGAAGCAGCTCGAGGCTCAGCTCATGATGCGCAACTACGAGGGCTTCATCCGGTGACGCGCTGATGCGTCTGTACGTCATGATCGGTGCGCCGGGAGCCGGCAAGGGTACCCAGGCAGCCATCCTCGCGACCCGGACCGGCTTACCGCACATCGCCTCCGGCGACCTCTTTCGCGCCGCCGTGCGCGACGAGACCAGGCTGGGACGCGAGGTGGCCGGCCACATGGAGCGCGGTGCGCTCGTCCCCGACGACCTCGCCATCCGCTTCGTCCTCGCCCGTCTGGGACAGCCCGACGCGGCCGAGGGGGCCATCCTCGACGGCTTCCCGCGCACCCGCCAGCAGGCCGAGGCCCTCGATGCCGCATTGGCCAAGCGGTCGGCCGCCGTCCGCGGTGCGCTCTACATCGGGGTCCACGAGAAGGAGCTCATGCGCCGCCTCTCGGGACGCTGGGTGTGCCGAGCCGAGGGCCACACCTACCACAGCTTCGAGCGGCCGCCCGCCCATCCCGGCGAGTGCGACATCGACGGCTCGGAGCTCTATCAGCGCGACGACGACAAGCCGGCCACCGTGCGGCAGCGCCTCGAGCGGCAGCTGCCGCCGATGTACGAGGTCATCGATCACTACACCGATCGCGGCGTGCTGACGGCCGTCGACGGCGAGCAGCCCATCGAGGCGGTCACCGACGCGCTCATGCGCGCGATCGCCCAACCGGCCCGTTGACAGTGCCGCGATGACCTTCCACGATCGACGCGTGACCCTCAAGAGCGCTGCGCAGATCGAGCGCATGGCCGTCGCCGGGCGCCTGGTGGCCGACGTCCTGGATGCCGTCGAGGCGGCCATCCGTCCGGGCGTCTCGACGCTCGAGCTCGATACCGTCGCCGAAGCGATCATCCGGGCTGCCGGCGCCACGCCGTCGTTCATCGGCGTGCCCGGCGCCAAGGGCGCCTTCCGCCACTCGATCTGCGTCTCGATCGACGCCGAGGTCGTGCACGGCATCCCCTCGGCCAGCGCGCATCGTGCGCGACGGGTCGCTCGTCTCCATCGATGCCGGCGCCATCGTCGACGGCTGGCACGGCGACGGCGCGCGGACCTTCATCGTCGGGGCCGTTCCCGAACCCGCTGCCCGGCTCGTCGCGGCGGCCCGCGAGGCGATGATGGCGGGCATCGCGGCGGCCGTCCCGGGCAACCACATCGGCGACATCTCGGCCGCCGTCGAGGACGTCGCCCTGGCGGCCGGGCTGGGCGTCGTGCGGCCGTTCGTCGGTCATGGCATCGGCACCGAGATGCACGAGGAGCCGCAGGTCCCCAACTACCGCCTGGCATCGCGCGGCCGACGACTCGAGGTCGGCCTCTGCCTGGCCATCGAGCCGATGTTCACGCTCGGCCGGCACGAGGTGCGGGTCGAGGACGACGGCTGGACCGTACGCACCGTCGACGGCGGGCTGGCGGCCCATTTCGAGCACAGCATGGCCGTCACCGCGGACGGTCCGCGGATCCTGACCGTCAACCGCGTCACCGACCAGCGCTTGCCGGCGATGGCCGCGACCTGATACAATCCGCCTTCGTGCGCGCAGCATGCTGCGCGCCACATCAGCGCGTTCCGCCGGGCAGGCTACGGCCACCAGGCCGGGATGCGTCCAGGTCCGACGAAACGACAAGAGGAGTCCCGCGCCGCCTGTGGCCAAGAAGGATGCGATCGAAGTGGAAGGTACGGTCGTCGAGCCGTTGCCTAACGCGATGTTCGCCATCGAGCTCGAGAATGGCCACCGGGTCCTGGCCCACATCAGCGGCAAGCTCCGCATGAATTTCATCCGCATCCTGCCGGGCGACCGGGTCCGCGTCGAACTCTCGCCGTACGACCTCTCTCGTGGCCGGATCACGTATCGACTCAAGTAGGGCAGGCATCGTGAAGGTCAGAGCGTCCGTCAAGGCACGCTGCGAGCGTTGCAAGGTCATCCGGCGCCACGGCACCGTGATGGTCATCTGCAGCAACCCCAAGCACAAGCAGCGGCAGGGCTAGGAGGCCGAGTGGCAAGGATCGCCGGTGTCGACATCCCGCGCGAGAAGCGCGTGGAGATCGCCCTCACGTACGTGTACGGGATCGGCCTGCCGACCAGCCAGAAGATCCTGGCCCAGGCCAACGTGAACCCCGACACCCGCGTCCGTGACCTGACCGACGAGCAGGTGGCCCGCCTGCGCGAGATCATCGACCGCCGCTACAAGGTCGAAGGCGACCTGCGGCGTGAAGTGGCGCTCAACATCAAGCGGCTGCAGGAGATCGGCTCGTACCGCGGTCTGCGTCACCGCCGCAACCTGCCCGTCCGCGGGCAACGCACCAAGACGAACGCACGGCAGCGCCGCGGTCCCAAGAAGACCGTCGGCGTCCGCCGCAAGAAGTAGCCAGGAGCGTCTGACCGAGCATGGCGGAACGGAAGCGCGTCGCGAAGACGCGTCGTCGCGAGAAGAAGAACGTGCCGCAGGGCCACGTCCACATCCAGGCGACCTTCAACAACACCATCATCACCATCACCGACCTGACCGGCGCCACCATCGCCTGGGGCAGCGCCGGCACCGCCGGCTTCAAGGGCTCGCGCAAGAGCACGCCCTATGCCGCCGCCCAGAGCGCCGATGGTGCAGCCAAACGCGCCATGGAGCACGGCATGCGCCAGGTCGAGGTCTTCGTCAAGGGCCCCGGCGCCGGCCGCGAACAGGCCGTCCGCTCGCTGCAGGCCGCCGGCCTGGAGGTCACCGCCATCACCGACGTGACGCCCATCCCCCACAACGGCTGCCGCCCGCCCAAGCGGCGCAGGGTCTGACGCCATGGCTCGCTACACCGGACCGGTCTGCCGCCTGTGTCGCCGGGAGGGCACCAAGCTCTTCCTCAAGGGCGCTCGCTGCTACTCCAAGAAGTGCGCCGTCGAGCGTCGCCCGACGCCGCCTGGCCAGCACGGCGTCCGACGCCGCAAGCAATCCGAGTTCGGCGTCCAGCTGCGCGAGAAGCAGAAGGTCCGCCGCGTCTACAGCGTCCTGGAGCGCCAGTTCCGGACCTACTTCGACGAGGCCGAGTCGCGCCCCGGCGTGACCGGCCAGAACCTGCTGACCCTGCTCGAGACGCGTCTCGACAACGTCACCTTCCGGATGGGCTTCGCGTCCAGCCGGGCGCAGGCCAGGCAGCTCGTCAACCATGGCCACTTCCTGGTCAACGGCCGCAAGGCCGACGTGGCCAGCTACCGCCTCCGCCCCGGGGACCGCATCGAGGTCCGCGAGCGGAGCCGATCCACCGCCACCTTCAAGACCGCGAGCGAGACGCTCCGGACCGCCCAGGTCCCGGAGTGGCTGAGTGTCGAGCCGGACAAGCTGGCCGGCAGCGTGACCGCGCTGCCGCGCCGCGACCAGATGCCGGCCGAGCTCAACGAGCAGCTCGTGGTCGAGTTCTACTCGAGGTAGTCCCGACGATGATCGAACTGGAAAACGCACAGATCGAGTCGGTCGGGGATACCGACGCCACGTACGGCAAGTACGAGGCCAGCCCGTTGCCGGCAGGCTACGGCGTGACGCTGGGCAATGCCCTGCGCCGCGTCCTCCTGTCGTCGCTCGAGGGTGCCGCCGTGACCTCCATCCAGGTCCACGACATCTATCACGAGTTCAGCAGCCTGCCGGGCGTCAAGGAGGACCTGACCCAGATCGTCCTCAACGTCAAGAAGCTGCGGCTCAAGAGCTACGCCCCGCACCCCGTGCAGCTCAAGCTGGTCAAGTCCGGCGCCGGCGTCGTGACCGCGGCCGATATCACCGAGAACGCCGACGTCGAGATCGTCAACCCCGAGCAGCACCTCATGGTCCTCGACTCGGGCGACGTGACCATCGAGATCGACCTGACCGTCGAGCGCGGCGTCGGCTACCTGGCGGCCGAGCGAGCGGAACCGCTGCCCATCGGCGTCATCCCCATCGACGCCATCTTCACGCCCGTGCGCAAGGTCAACTACACGGTCGAGAACACCCGCGTCGGCCAGATGACCAACTACGACAAGCTGACCATCGAGGTCGAGACCGACAGCACGATCGCGCCCGAGGAGGCGCTCTCGCAGGCCGCCGAGATCCTCGTCCACCAGTTCAGCCTGTTCACGACCGCCGGCAAGCCGGTCGCCCTCGACCGCCCCACGGCCGGCGGCCCGGCCATCCCGGCCAACATGCTGGACATGCCCATCGAGGACCTCGACCTCCCGATGCGCGCCTACAACTCGCTCAAGCGCAACAACATCGTCAAGGTCGGCCAGCTCCTGCAGCTCAGCGATGACGATCTGCTGCGCATGCGCAACTTCGGCAAGAAGTCGCTCGACGAGATGAAGGAGCGGCTCCGGATGCGCGGCTTCCTGCCGCCCGAGGACCTCGATCTGGGCAGCCTCGACGACGTGCCCGACGACGACGAGCCCTTCGACGAGGCCGAGGCCTGAGATGTCCAACCGCGTCGACGGCCGCAAGCTCGGCCGCAAGACGGGGCCCCGGCTGGCGCTCTACAAGAACCTGACCGTGGCCATCCTGCGGTATGAGCAGGTCAAGACCACCGAGGCGCGAGCCAAGGAGGTCCGCGGTCGAGTCGAGCGCATGATCACGCTCGCCAAGGATGGGTCGCTCAGCGCTCGGCGGCGTGTCGTCGCCGAGCTGCCCGACGAGCCGCTCGTCATCGACAAGCTCTTCAAAGAGATCGCACCTCGGTATGCCGACCGAACCTCCGGGTACACCCGGCTGGTGCGCATCGGCATCCGCAATGGTGACGCAGCCCCGATCGTCCAGATCGAGCTCGTCTGACCGCGGGATGCGAGCGTCCGCCCGAGAGGGCGGTCCCGTGCGGTACGCCGCGCGGGTCGAATATGACGGCACGGACTTCGCCGGCTTCCAGGCCCAGCCTGGTCGTCGGACGGTCCAGGGAGAGCTCGAGGCAGCGCTGACGCGCCTCTCCGGCGCAGGCCGGGTCCGCGTCGATGCTGCCGGACGGACCGATGCCGGGGTCCACGCGACAGGCCAGGTCATCGCCTTCAGCCTTTCGCCAGGGACACCGGCCCGGGAGCTGGCGACAGCGCTGGACGCGCTGCTGCCGGCAGATGTCACGGTCCACGCGGTCCGCCGCGTGGCCATCGGGTTCCGCCCACGCTATGCGGCGCGGTATCGGGAGTACCGCTACACCGTCTGGAACGGGCCGCGCAGCCCGCTTCGCGAGCGAACGGCGCTCGGGGTGCGGGAACCACTGGACGTCACCGCGATGGCGGAGGCGGCGCAGGCCCTCGTCGGCCGGCACGACTTCACCAGCTTCGGCGGCGGCCACCGACAACCGATCCGGACCGTGCATTCGATCCGGATCCGCAGGCAGGGACGGACGATCACCATCGACGTGGTCGGAGACGCCTTCCTGCGCCAGATGGTCCGGAGCATCGTGGCGGCCCTCATCCGTGTCGGACGGGGAGCGGCCACGAAGGAAGATGTCGCGGCGGCGCTCGAGTCGCCACGACGGGCGTTCGCAGGCGCCGTCGCCCCGCCCCAGGGGCTCTGCCTGCGACGGGTCGTCCTTGGACGGCCTGCCATCGACGAGGAACGGAGATGACGACGAAGACCTATACACCGCGGGAGAGCGAGATCGAGCGAGCCTGGTTCGTCGTGGACGCGACGGACGAGACGCTCGGACGCCTCGCGTCGCGCATCGCCCGCATCCTCGAGGGCAAACACAAGCCGACCTTCGCCACGCATCTCGACAGCGGCGACCACGTGGTCGTGATCAACGCCGCCAAGATCACCGTGACGCGCGACAAGCGCGAGACGAAGCTCTACATCCGCCACAGCGGCTACCCGCACGGCCTCAAGCAGGAGACGCTCGGCGATCTCCTCGCTCGTCGGCCCGAGGAGGCCATCCGCCGCGCGGTCAAGGGCATGCTGCCCCACAACCGCCTGGGCGCCCAGCAGCTGCGCAAGCTGAAGATCTACGCCGGGGCGGAGCATCCGCACCAGGCCCAGCGGCCCGAGCCGCTCGCCTAGGAGCGCCACCATGAGCACCACGTCCAGCTTCTTCTACGGCACCGGTCGCCGCAAGACCAGCATCGCCCGCGTTCGACTCCTGGCCGGCGAGGGCGAGGTCGTCGTCAACGGCCGATCGCTCGATGAGCACTTCGGGAACGCCGTCGACCAGGCGGGCATCCTGATGCCCTTCCGCGTGACGGGTACCGAGGGCCGCTTCAACGCCATGATCAAGGTCGAGGGTGGCGGCTACCAGGGCCAGGCCGGGGCCATCCGCCATGGCATCGCCCGGGCCATCCTGCAGTCCGACCCCGAGGCTCGGCTGCCGCTCCGCCAGGCCGGCTTCCTGAGCCGCGACCCGCGCATGAAGGAGCGCAAGAAGTACGGCCTGAAGCGCGCACGCAAGGCGCCGCAGTACACCAAGCGCTGACGGCTTCGTCGTCAGGCCGCCCGATGTCCGCGGCCGATCCGACGACGTCGCTCGGTGGCCGTAGCGGCCGGGACCTGTTCTCGGCCGCCGACTTCGATCCCGACGGCTGGCGTCGGCTGCTGGAGCTGGCATCCGCGCTCAAGGCCGAGTGGCAGGGGACCGGCCGACACGCACACGAGCCCCTTCGGGGCCGCGCCGTGGCGCTCGTCTTCGAGCACCCCTCGCTGCGCACCAGGGTGAGCACCGAGCTCGCCGTCGGGCAGCTCGGCGGCCAGTCGGTCTACCTCTTCGGCGGCGACGTCGGCATCGGCCGGCGCGAGGCTGCCGACGACATCGGTCGCACGCTGGGAGCCTGGGTCGCGGCCATCGTGGCGCGGACGCTGCACGACGAGACGCTGCGGGCGCTGGCCGACGGTGCCGCGGTGCCGGTCATCAACGGCCTGACCGATCGCGAACACCCCCTGCAGGCGGTCGCCGACGTGCTCACGGTCGTCGAGGCCCTCGGCGGCGTCGCTGGACGCACCGTGACCTTCATCGGTGACGGCAACAACGTCGCCGCGTCGCTGGCCATCGCCGTCACCAGCCTCGGCGGCCGGATGCGGCTGGCGACGCCAGACGGCTATGCCCCGCCGGCCGACCTCCTGGCCATGGCCGAAGAGCGGGCTCGCGCCACGGGCGGCGCGCTCGAGTGGCTGACCGATCCCACGGCCGCGGTGCGCGGGGCGGACATCCTCTATACCGACGTCTGGACGTCGATGGGCATGGAGGCGGAGCGCGACCGCCGTCGGATGGACCTCGCCGACTACCGCATCTCCCGGGCGCTCCTCGCCCAGGCGGCACCAGGCTGTCGGGTGATGCACTGCCTGCCCGCACACCCTGGCGAGGAGATCGAGGCGGAGCTCCTCGAGGCACCGGTCAGCCTCATCGCCCGTCAAGCCGAGAACCGCCTCCATGCCACGAAGGCGGTCCTGGCCACGCTTCTGGCGTACCCTGAGGCCTGACCCGAGCGAGAGGGAGCGCGTGCCGGATCCGATCTTCGAACGCTACAAGGAAGCCCTCAAGGCGGGGCACGTGGCCGTCCTGCGCGGCCGCTCCGACGAGGCCATCGCGCACTATCGGGAAGCGGCCGACATCGCGCCGGACCGCCCGCTGCCGCACACCAGCCTTGGCGGTGTGCTCGTTCGCGAGGGTCGGCTCGACGAGGCGCTGGCGGCCTACGCGCGGGCCCTCGGCCGGGCGCCGCGCGATGAGGCCGCCCTGAGCGGTCGTGCCGAGGCCCTGCTGGCCGCCGACCGACCGGCCGAGGCGGCCGAGATCCTCGAGCGGCTGGCCGACGTCCAGGCCAAGACCGATCGACGGCCCGAGGCGCTGGCGACGCTCCGTCGTGCGGTGGCCCTCGAGAGCAGCCGGGCCCGGCGCCGACGGATCAAGGAGCTCGAGGCGATCGATGCCCCGCCGCGACCGGTCCGGACCCGCATCACCTCCCGGCTGCCCCGTCCGCGCCGACCGGTCGCCGCCGCGGCACCGGCGGCAGCCGAGGCGGCCGAGGCCGTACCCGCGGAGACGGTGGCATCGCTGCGCCGGCCCCGCCCGACCCGGAGACGCTGCTGGCGACCGCCGACGCCCTGCTCGATGACGATCTGCGCGTCGAGGCGGCTGAGGCCTACGCTGCGGCCGCCGCCGCCTTCCAGCGCATCGATGAACCGGCCGCCGCCTTCGATGCCTGCCAACGCGGGCTCGAAGCCGCGCCCGGCTCGGCCATCGTGCACGTCGAGCTGGCCCGGCTCTACCTCGCGCGTGGCTGGCGCGACCGCGCGGCCGACAAGCTGCTGCTGCTCGACCGCCTGATGCTCGTCGCGGACGACGAGCCGGGCCACCAGGCGGCCGTCGCGCTGGGCCAGGCGGCGCTCGCCGACGAGCCGCGCATCGCGGCCTGGCTGGCTGCGGCTGGCGCTGCGGATCGCGGCTGAACGATCGCGCGTGACCGCCGTCGAGGCGGTCGCCGAGGGTTCCCGCAGCGTCCGGCGAGGCCGTCGTGGCCGGCGCGGAGGGGACCCTATGCTACGATCGGTCGACCATGGAACGCCTCCTGGACGCGCTCACCAGTGTCGAGATCGAACCGATCGCGATCGTCGACATCGTCCTCACGGCGCTCCTCTTCTACTGGCTCTTCAGCCTCATCCGCGGCACGCGCGCCGTGCGACTCGTGATCGGCGTCATCTCGCTCTACGTGGTCTACGCGGCGGCGCAGTTCTTCGGGCTCCAGCTCCTCTCGCAGCTCATGCAGACCGGGGCCGTCGTCGGCCTCCTGGCCCTCGTCGTCGTCTTCCAGCCTGAGCTGCGTCGCGCGCTCGAGCGCATCGGGCGCTTCGGCTCGCTGTCCTGGCTCTGGTCGGGCTCGCAGGGTGAGCTGCACCGGGTCGCAGAGATCGTCGCCCGGGCCGCCGCCCAGCTCTCGGCCGACCGCGTCGGCGCGCTGATCGTGCTCGAGCGTGAGACGGGCCTCGAGGACATGGCCGAGGGCGGCGTGATGCTCCACGCGGAGCTGTCGAGCGAGCTCCTGCGTACGATCTTCACGCCGCGATCCGCCCTGCACGACGGGGCGGTGCTGGTGCGTGGCGACCAGGTCGTGGCGGCAGGCATCGTGCTGCCGCTGGGCGAGACGTCCATCCAGGCCGAGCGCCTGGGCACGCGCCATCGGGCTGCCGTCGGCATCACCGAACAGACCGACGCCGTGGTCGTCGTGGTCAGCGAGGAGAGCGGCTCGATCGCGCTCGTCGAGCGTGCGCGCATCGTTCGCCAGCTCGACGAGGATCGGCTGCGCTCGGCGCTCGGCGCACTCCTGCAGCCGGCCGCCGTCCGCAGTCGGGCCGCCCGGGCCAGCGGCGCCCAGGCCGTCCGCGGCATCCGGTCCTTGCGCCCGCCGCGACGCTCGGCGGCCGTCGATGAGGCCGTGCCGGAGGCGCCGCCGGCCAGCCCGGTGAGCGCTGCGCCCGTCCCCGCCACAGCCGAAGGCGGTAAGCAGGGGACGTGACCCGGCTGACCGGGCTCATCACCCATAACTGGCCGCTCAAGCTCGCCGCCATCGCCCTCGCCACCGTGCTCTACGCCGGGCTCGCGCTCTCCCAGAACGCGCGTGTCTGGCCGGGCCGGGTGCCCATCGAGGCGGTCAACCAGCCCAGCGGCGCCTTCCTGCTCGAGAGCCTCGGCGACGTGACCACCATCCGGTACTACGCGCCGCCGGACGTCGCCGGACGGATCTCCAGCGGCGACTTCCAGGCCGTGGTCGACCTGTCCTCGGTCACGCCGGTGCTCGGTGGCAGCCCTGTCTCGGTGCCGGTCGAGGTCATCCCGCTCGATCCGCGCATCAAGGTCCTCGACTACTCGCCCGATCGGGTGGCGGTCCGCCTCGACCCGGTCATCACCCGCACCGTGCCCATCACGGTCGAGCGTGGCACCATCCCCGCCGGCCTCCAGATCGGCGATCCCGTGCTCAGCGCGCAGACGGCCGCCGTGCGTGGCGCCAGCTCGCTCGTGCAGCGTGTCGAGACCGTCAGCGCCCGGGTCGCCATCGACCCGACCGGCATCAACGTCGACGGCGAGGTCGACCTGGTCGCGCTCGACGCGCGCGGGGACATCGTGGCCCCGGTCGACATCGAACCCGATCGCGTCCACGTGACCATCATCGTCGGCCGCGAGACGGCCAGCCGCTCGGTGCCCGTGGCGCCCGACCTGACCGGGGCGCCCGAGGCTGGCTGGAGCGTCCGGTCGGTCTCGGTCGAGCCGCTCGTGGTCACCATCCGCGGGCCCCTCGACGCGGTGACCGCCATGACCTCGATCCCGACCGAGCCGATCCCGCTGGCGGGACGCACCTCCGACCTCACGACCACGGTCGGCCTGGTCACCCCGAACGGCATCGAGGTCGTCGATGGCGGCCCGGTGCGCGTGGTCGTCAGGATCGCCGCCGATCGCGGCAGCCGCTCGTTCGGCGTCGGCCTGCTGCCGACGGGCTCGACCGCCGGCTTCAGCTACGCCCTGTCGGTGCCCGACGTGCTCGTCACCCTCGGCGGCACCAGCGCGGCGCTCGACGCCATCGACCCGGCGAAGCTGAGCGCGACCGTCCCGGTCGGCGGCCTCGCCCCGGGCACGCACACCGTCGACGTCGTCTTCAAGGCGCCCGACGGCACCAACCTGGTGGCCATCAGCCCGGCCAGCGTGACGGTCACGGTGGCGCCGATCGCCGCTCCGAGCCCGACACCGACGCCGGCGCCCTGACACGATGGGACGACTGTTCGGCACCGACGGCATCCGCGGCAGGGCCAACGTCGATCTCAAGCCCGCCCTCGCGCAGGCGCTCGGACGGGCGACCGTCGAGGCCCTGGTGCCGGTCGGCGGGGCGGTCCTCGTCGGCCGCGACACGCGGCGTTCCGGGGACATGCTGGTGGCCGCCATCGTGGCCGGGGTGACGTCGATGGGCGCCGACGTCCATCGGCTCGGCGTCGTGCCGACACCGGCCCTCGCCTTCCTGACCGGGGAGGGCCCGTTCCAGGCCGGCATCATGGTCAGCGCCTCCCACAATCCGGCCGACGACAACGGCCTGAAGGTCATCGGTGGCGACGGCATGAAGCTCGACGACGCGCAGGAGGAGGCGCTCGACGACCTCATCTGGCGGGCCGACGAATTCGTGGGGCCGACGAACGACGCGCTCGGTCGCGACATCGACGCCACGGGCCACCTCGATCGCTACCTGGAGCACCGGACGGCACTCGCGCGGCGCGTCCGGTCGGAGCTGCGCATCGTGGTCGATTGCGCCAACGGCGCCGGTGGCGTCGTGGCGGGGCAGCTGCTGACCGCCACGGGGGCGACCGTGGAGGTCATCTTCGATGCTCCCGACGGCTCCAACATCAACCTCGGCTGCGGCGCCACGGCGCCCGAGGCGCTCGCGCGCTGGGTGGCGGAGAGCGGCGCCGATGTCGGCTTCGCCCTCGACGGCGACGCTGACCGCTGTGTGGCCGTCGACGAGCGCGGCCAGATCGTCGATGGCGACCAGCTCATCGGGATGCTGGCGCTCGAGCGTCTTCGCCGCGGTGCCCTGGGTGGCAGCACGCTCGTCGTCAGCGTCCTCTCCAACGGCGGCCTGGCGACCGTCGTCGAGGGCGCCGGCGGGCGGGTCGTGCGTACGCCGGTCGGCGACCGCTACATCCTCGATGCGATGCTCGTCGCAGGCGCCGGCCTGGGGGGCGAGAAGAGCGGCCATGTCATCGTCGCCGAGCACGCCTCGACGGGTGACGGCGTGCTCACGGCGATCGAAGTGCTGCGCGTCATGGCTGACGCCGGGCGTCCGCTCTCGGAGCTGGCCGCGCAGGTGCCGCTCTACCCGCAGGAGCAGCGCGCGGTGCACGTCCGCCACAA
Organism: uncultured Chloroflexia bacterium; assembly: GCA_963777975.1. Lineage (GTDB taxonomy): Bacteria > Chloroflexota > Limnocylindria > Limnocylindrales > CSP1-4 > CSP1-4. The sequence goes on from CAVZSO010000011.1 coordinate 230,265, forward strand.
GGATCAGTGGCAGGCCGATGGACGGCTGGCCGCCGCCGTCCGGGCGGCCGAGGCGGAGCTGGCTGGGCATGGGCGCGTCCTCGTCCGTCCATCGGGCACGGAGGCCGCCCTGCGCATCATGGTCGAGGGCGAGGACGTGATGCGTGTGGCCGAGCTCGCCGACGCGTTGGCTGACCTCGCCGCCGAGCGTCTACACTGACGCCCCCCTGACCACCGGGAGAGCGCCAGCCAGCATGTGTGGGATCGTCGGCTACATCGGGCCGCGTGAGGCCGCGCCCATCCTGCTCGAGGGCCTGGCGCGCCTGGAGTATCGCGGCTACGACTCGGCCGGCATCGCGCTCGTGACCACCGACGGCGAGCTCTTCGTCGAGAAGCGAGCCGGCAAGCTCGGCAACCTGCGCACCGCCCTGCTCGACGTCACGCCATCGGCGGCCATCGGCCTCGCCCATACGCGCTGGGCGACGCATGGACGGCCGAACGACCTGAATGCGCATCCGCACGTCGATTGCACGGGCGACATCACCGTCATCCACAACGGCATCATCGAGAACTTCCAGGAGCTCCGCGACGGCCTGGCGGCGCGCGGCCACGAGCTTCGCTCGGAGACCGACACCGAGGCCCTGGCGCACCTCGTCGAGGAGGCCTACACGGGCGACCTGGCCGATGCCGTCCGCCACACCCTGGCCCAGGCCGAGGGTGCGTACGCGGTGGCCGTGATGCATCGGGCCGAGCCGGGCCGGCTGGTCGGCGCCCGCCAGGACGTGCCGCTCGTCGTCGGGCTGGGCGATGGGGAGGCCTTCCTGGCCTCCGATGTCGCTGCCGTCCTGGCCCACACCGACCGGGTCATCTTCCTCGAGGAGGGGGACGTGGCCGACCTCCATGCCGACGGCGTCGTCGTGACCGGCGTCGACGGCCAGCGACGAGAGCGCGAGGTCCACGTCATCGACTGGTCGATCGAGGCTGCCGAGAAGGGCGGCTACGCCCACTTCATGCTCAAGGAGATGCACGAGCAGCCGGTCGCGGTGCGCTCCGCCATCGCGGGCCGCATCCATGAGAGCTCCATCCGCGTCCCGGAGCTCGACGACCTCGTCGAACGGATCGTGGCCGCCGACCGGGTCGAGTTCGTCGCCTGTGGCAGTGCCTCATACGCCGCCATCGTCGGTGCCACCGCCATCCAGGCCTGGGCCGGGCTGCCGGCTCGCGCGACGGTCGGCTCCGAGTTCCGCTACACGCCGCCGCCGCTCGACGCGCGGACCCTCGTCATCGCCGTCACCCAGTCGGGCGAGACGGCCGACACCATCGCCCCGACGCGCTACGCACGCCAGCAGGGCTGCGCCGTGATCGCGGTCACCAACACGGTCGGCTCGGCCATCACGCGCGAGTGCGATGCCGTCCTCTTCCTGCAGGCAGGCCCCGAGATCGCGGTCGCGGCCTCGAAGACCTTCGTGACCCAGGTCACCACGCTCGTCATCCTGGCGGCCGCCATCGCCAAGCTCCGCGGTCGGCTCTCCGCGGGCGACGAGGCGACGCTGGTGGCGGCCCTGCGGGCGCTGCCGGAGCAGCTCCAGCGAACGCTCGACGGAGCCGCTGACATGGCCGCCGTCGCCCGGCGCTACGTCAACTCGCGCGGCTTCATGTTCGTCGGTCGCGGCCTGGGCTACCCGGTCGCGTTGGAAGGCGCCCTCAAGCTCAAGGAGGTGAGCTACGTGCACGCCGAAGGCTACGCCGCCGGCGAGCTGAAGCACGGACCGATCTCGCTCCTCGACGCCGAGTGCCCCCTGGTCGCCGTCGCCACCCGCTCGCCGGTCTACGACAAGGTCATCAGCAACGTCATGGAGGGCCGGGCCCGTGACGCGCGCATCATCGCGGTCGCCACCGAAGGCGATCCGACCATCGCCTCGATCGCCGACGAGGTCTTCTGGGTGCCAGAGACGATCGATGCGCTGAGCCCCGTGCTGGCCATCGTCCCCCTCCAGCTCTTCGCCTATCAGACGGCCGTCGCGCGCGGTACCGACGTCGACCAGCCGCGCAACCTGGCCAAGTCGGTCACCGTCGAGTAGCGCCATGGCCGCGCTCCCCCCGGTGCCCGACGGGACGACCGAGCTGGGCATCGACATCATCGACGTCGGACGCATCCGGACCACGCTGGAGCGCTTCGGCGCCCGCTTCGCGCGGCGCGTGCTGACCGACGCCGAAGCTGCGTATGTGCGCGGCCGTCCCGAGACCATGGCCGGCCGCTGGGCCGCCAAGGAGGCCGTCAGCAAGGTCCTCGGGCTCGGCGTCCGCGGCGTCGGCTGGCGAGAGATCGAGATCGTCCGCCTGCCCACCGGCCAGCCCAGCGTCCGGCTCCACGACCGCGCCAAGCGTCGAGCCGAGCAGCTCGGCATGAGCCGTATCGCGGTCTCGATCAGCCACGAGCGCGCGTACGCGGTGGCCATCGCCTTCGGGGTCCGCACGGCCGGTGGCGCCTATGTCTTTCCGATCGACATCGAGGATCGCCTGGACGATCGCGAGCGGCAGATCCTGGCGCGCATCGAGCGACTCAGGACCCTCGGGCGCGAGGCGAACGCGCATGCCCGACGATGGACCGGAGCCGACGCTCGACGACGGACCCGCCTCCGGCCAGGGCGCCGAGGCCGAGGGGTCGGTGTCCGGATGATGGCCGCGGTGGGCGAGCCCGTCGTCCTCGACGATGCCATGGTCCGTGGCCTGCTGCCGACCCGCGAGCCGCGTGGCCACAAGGGGACGAGCGGCAAGCTGCTGATCGTGGCCGGCTCCATCGACTACCTCGGCGCCGCGCTGCTGGCCGTGCGCGCCGCGGGTCGAGCCGGCGCAGGGCTGGTTCGCCTGGCCGTGCCCAGCAGCCTCCAGCCGATGGTCGCCGGTCGAGTCGTCGAAGCGGTCACCATCGGCCTGCCGGAGACGGACATCGTGGGCGAGGTGGACGCGTCCGCCGCCCTCGACCAGCTCCTCGACCTCGACCACGACGCCGCGCTCATCGGACCCGGGCTGCGACCGGGCCTGTCGACGGTCGACCTCGTGCTCGACTACCTGTCGGCCGTCGGCGAGCGCACACCGGCCGTGGTCGATGCCGAGGGGCTCAACTCGCTGTCGACCGTCGAGGCCTGGTGGGAGCGCGTCGGACGGCCGTGCGTCCTGACGCCGCACGTCGGCGAGCTGACCCGCCTGATGGCCGCGGCCGGCGACCGCTTCGAGTCGATCCCGGACGATCTGACCTCGGACGACCAGGTCCGGGTCGCCACGGCCTCGAGCGCCGCGGTCACCTGGGGACAGGTCGTCGTGCTCAAGGGTGCCCGGACCGTCATCGCGGGCGGCGAACCCGATCCGAGCGCGAGCGCGGTTGCGCCGTTCGAGAATCCCGCCCTGGCGACCGCCGGCACCGGCGACGTGCTGGCCGGCACCATCGGGGCCCTGCTCGCCCAGGGCTGCTCGCCCGTCGCGGCAGCGCGAGCGGGCGTCTACCTGCACGGCGCGGCGGGCGAGGTCGCCCGCGAGCGGTATGGGGCGGCTGGCGTCGTGGCGTCCGATCTGCCCGACGAGATCGCCCGCGTTCGCCGCCGGCTGGAGCTGGCGGCCGAACGCGCCAAGAGCGGTCGTCGGCTCGGCTTCGAGGTCGGAGCGAAGCCGGCTGGCGACGGATCGGCCGAGCGAGGCGGGGCCTCCTGAGCGGCATCGAGGCACGTCTGGCGGCCGCCGGTCTGCCGCCGCTGCCGCGCCTGGCCTGGCTGGAGATCGACCAGGATGCGCTGGCCGGCAACGTCTCGGTCGTCCGGCGGCTGGCCGGCCCGCGGGTCCGCATCGCCGGCGTCGTCAAGGCCGATGGCTACGGGCACGGCCTGGAGGTCGCCGCCCGGGCCTTCCTGGCCGGCGGCGCGACCCTCCTCTGTGTGGCCACGCTGGACGAGGCCATCGCCCTCCGCGCCGCCGGCATCGTCGCGCCGGTCCTCGTCCTCTATCCCATCCCGCCGGACGCCGCTGCCGCCGCGGCCGGCGCGCAGGTCGAGCTGGTGGCAGCCGAGGCGGACTCATTGGCGGCCACGCTCGTCGCCTGGCGGGCTCGGCCGGGCGCGGCCATGCGCCAGGCGACGTTGCGAGTGCACCTGGAGATCGAGACGGGCCTGGCACGGGCTGGCTTCCGTCCGAGCGCTGCCGCGGCGGCCGCGCGAGCGATCAGCGACACGCCCGACGTCGAGCTGGCCGGCATCTGGAGCCACCTCGCGAGCTCCCATGATGCGGACGCGTCGGTCCACCAGCTCGAGCGCTTCGCGACCGCAGCAGCGGCCATCCGGTCGGCGGGCCTGGCCGTGCCGCCCAGACACCTCGCCGCCACCGGCGCGCTGCTGGCCGGAACGGGGCCGACCTTCGAGCTGGTCCGACCCGGACTCGCGCTCTACGGGGAGCTGCCCGATGCCTTTCCGATCGCTGACGACCGGGCCGGGCTGGTGGCCGAGCTGCGGCCGGCGATGACGCTCAAGGCGCGCGCCATCCGGCTGGAGTGGCTCGACACCGGTGAGACAGTCGGCTACGGCGGCCGATGGACGGCGCCCAGCCGCTCGCTGCTCGCCACCCTGCCCGTCGGCTACGGCGACGGCTGGGCGCGGGCCTACGGCGGCGCGTCGTCGGCGCTCGTCCGTGGCCGACGAGTCCCGCTCGTGGGCAGCGTCGCCATGGACGCGGTGATGGCCGATGTCACGGGCATCCCGGACGTCACCGCGGACGACGAATTCGTGCTCCTCGGCCGTCAGGGAGAGGAGCGCATCACGGTGGCCGAGCTGGCGCGCGCCCGCACCACGATCTCGTGGGAAGTCCTCGCTTCGATGGCATACCGGGTAGCCCGGGTGTACCATGCCGCGGCAGGACTTTCCGGTATCCGCACGTTGGCCGGAGAGTCCTTGACGCGCTGAGGGGTGGCGACCACCGGTGGCCAAGATCCAACTCTGGCACGGCGACATCTGCGACCTCGAGGTCGACGCCATCGTCAACGCGGCGAGCGCTTCGCTCTGGATGTCGACGGGCGTCGGCGGCGCCATCAAGCACAGGGGCGGTGACGCCATCGAGTTCGAAGCCGTTCGCCAGGGACCGGCTGCCGTCGGCAGCGCCGTGGTCACCGGGCCCGGCCTCCTCGCCTGCCGCCACATCATCCACGCCGTCTCGCTGGGTGCCGATCGGCGCACGAGCGCCGAGGCCATCGGCTCGGCCACTCGGAGCGCGCTGCGCGCGGCCGACGACCTCGGCTGCGAATCGATCGCCTTCCCGGCCCTGGGCACGGGGGTCGGCGGCTATCCGCTCGACGAGGCGGCGCAGGTCATGATCGAGAGCTGTCGGGCGGAGCTGCCCACCTGCACGAGCGTGACCACGGTCATCTTCGCCCTCAAGGGCACCGCCACCTACCACGCGTTCGAGGCCGCCCTCGCGGGTGCCGCCGTGACCGTGGCCGGCGCGTCGTGACCGGACCCCGCTTCGCACCCGAGCCGGAGGCGAGCGACGAGCTCGTCGAGAGCGTCGCGCGCGAGATCCAGCTGCGTGGCCTGACCGGCCCGGCGATGATGTTCCTCGAGGCCAGCCGGCCGTACCGGCCGCTGGGCAGCCAGGCGATGCTCTTCTTCGATCCGGTCCTGCGCGGCGTCTTCGGCGGCGATCTGGCTGGCGTCCAGCACCTGCTGGCGGACGATACCGGCATCGACCGCCTCCTCGACCGGCTCGAGGAGATGGACGACGACTTCCGCTGGGACGCCTGATACCGGGTCGTCCCCAGCCTGCCCGCGGTAGCATCCGCGATCGGCCACGCGGTCGCCTCCGAGGTGGGAGGATTCGCGGGTGAACGACCGCCTCCCGGCTGCCTTCGCCATCGACCATGGCACCGCGACCACGGCCGCCGCGCTCATCGCCCACGTCGACGGCCGGGCGCGCATCTTGGCCGCGTCGGCTCAACCCGCGGGCGCACCGCTCGAGCCGCTACTGGCAAGCCTCGCGGCCGACGTGCACGCCGTCGCGGCCGAGTCGCTCGAGCGGATGGCCGCGTGGCAGGACATCGAGCGACTCGAAAGCGCCACGCGCCAACCCCCGACGATGCTCATCCTGGGTCCCTCCGAGCCGGCCGTCGGCGCGCTTGCCTGGGCGGCGGAGACGACGGGCTGGCGCGTCCGTGGCCGACTGTCGGCCGAGGCGAATCGTGTCGTGGCCATCAGCGAGGCACTCCTCGATCCGGACCTCGAGACGCTCCTCATCGGCGCCTCCGATCCGCCGACGGTCGGCGAGCGAGGTCCGCTGGCCGACCTCCTGGCACTCGTCTCGGCCGCGCTGGGCCGGCGACCCGATCGGCCCGAGATCGTCCTCGCCGGGGGCGCCGTCGAGGCGGCCGAGCGCTTCGAGGGGGCTCCCGTGGTCTTCGCACCGGCCGCGCCGCCACAGCACGATGTCGCCGGCGGTCCGCTGCGCGAGGTGCTGGCTGGCCTGGCCGCCGCGCACACCGACGCTCGGGACCCGTCCGCGATGGCCGACGGCCGCGCCGCCCTGGCGCGTGCCACCGCCAGCCTGGCACGGCTCCTCGACCGCCGGGTCGAGCTCGTCGATGTCGGCGCGTCGGCCAGCACGCGCATCCTGGCCGACCCGTCTGGCGTCCTGGGCCAGGTCGTGCGGGTCGATGCCGCACTCGCCCCGCGCGAGGCGATCGGCGATGACGCCGTCGCCGACCGGGTGCTCGCCTGGTCGACCATCCGGGCCGATCCAGCGACCCTCCGAGACCGCGTCCGCAACCTGGTCGTGGCGCCCTGGCGGGATGCCGCCGGGGACGGCGCTCGGTTGCGCCTGGCCGCCGGGCGTGCCGCGCTGGCGCACCTCGATGACGGCTGGCGGCTGCCGGCGTCCGCGGACGGCCGCCAGGCCGACTACACCGCGGATCTGCTCATCGTGAGCGGTGGCGCCTTCGCCGGGGCGCCAGCGCCAGCCATCTCGCTCGCCCTCGTCGACACGCTCCGACGACCGGGCGCCATGGCGCTGGCGCACGATCATGCGCGCATCCTGGCGCCCATCGGCGCGCTCGAGAACGAAGAGGATCGGCAGCGCCTGCTGGCGGACCTGTTGGAGGACGCCCTGGCGCCGCTCGGAAGCGCCATCGTCGCCACCGGTGTCCATTCCGGACGACACCGCGGCTCGCTCCGCCTGACCACGACCGACGGTGCCTCCGAGCAGGTCGAGCTGGTGGCCGGTGGCGTGCAGCTCCTCGATCTGCCGCCGGGGCTGGTGGCGAACGCCGAACTGACCACGCGCGACGGCGCCTGGCTCGGGGTCCGATCGCACCGCCTGTCGGTCGACGTCGCCGGCGGGCTGGGCGGCCTGCTGGTCGACACGCGCGAGATCCCCCTGCGGCTGCCCGACCGGCCCGAGCGCCGACGCGACCTGCTCGATGCGTGGCAGCGACCTCTGTGGTCAGGGACCGAGACGTGATCGCCGAGGCGCCACCGCTGGCGATGCCCATCGCACCGGCCGCTGCGGCGGTCGTCGAGCCGGTCATCCGGATCCGTCTCGGCATCGGCGACCGGCCGCTCATCGCGGCGGGCGTGCACGTGACCGCCGGCGACCCCATCGCCGAGCGCCTGCGCGACCCGGAGCTGGCCGAGACCCGTCTGGCCGGTATCCAGGAGCCCGAACCAGGGGCCTTGCTGGAGGACGGCGCAGCGCTTGGCGGGAAGCGCCGCAAGGTCGCTTCGCCCGGCCACGGCCGGGTCGTCTACGTCACGCCCGGCGGCACGATGCGCTCGGTCGTCGGTCGACACATCGAGATCGTGCAGGCGCCGGCGGCCGGGGTCGTCGAGGCCGTGCTGGCCACGGCCATCGTGCTGCGCACCGACGGCATCGGCTTCGCGGGCACGATGATGACCGGCGATCCGACCTCGGGCCACCTGATGATCGGCGTCGCGCGGCCGGATGACGAGCTGCCGGTGGCAGCCATCGACGTGCGGGGCGCCGGCGCCATCGTCGTGGCCGGTGCCCGGATCGATGTCGAGGCGCTCACCCGAGCGCGCGCGATGGGCGTCCGTGGCGTCGTGGTCGGCGGTGTCGTCGGCCGCGATCTCCGATCCTTCGCCGCCTCCGAGGCCCGCCAGCGAGCCGCCATCCACGCCAGCCCGCCCTTCGCCCTTCTGGTGCTCGACGGCTTCGGCAAGCGTCCCATCCCGCCCGGCGTCTGGGCCGCCCTCATCGAGGCCGAAGGCCGCGAGGTCGGCATCGCCGCCGACCCGGCCATGATCGTGCTCGATGCGGCCACGGCCATCGCGCCCGTCGGCCCCGACCGCGTGCGCGCGGCGGCCGGCGAGATGACCGGCCGGACCGGGCGGTTGCTCGAGGTCGTCGGGCGTCGGCGCCTGGCGGCCGGCGTCATGGGCATGGTCGGGCGGGTCGCCTTCGAAGCCGGCGGCGCGGGCCAGCCGCCCGAGGAGCGGACGCTCGCCCTGGCGGACCTGGAGCGCCTCGGTCCGTGACCGCGGCCTCGCTGGCGATGCGCGCCGTGACCCGGTGCGCCACGGCCGCCGAGACGCGGGCGCTCGGGCGCCGCCTCGCGCTCGTCGCCCGGGCCGGCGACCGGATCGCCCTCATCGGGCCGCTCGGCGCGGGCAAGACGGAGCTGGCCAAGGGCTTCGCGGCCGGTCTCGGCGTGCTCGAGACGGTCGACAGTCCCTCGTTCACGTTGATGGCCGAGTACCGCGGTCGGCTGCCGCTCTTCCACCTCGACCTGTATCGCGTCGACGGCGCCGCCGACGCCTTCGAGGGCGGCCTGCTCGACGAGCGGGAGGCCGAGGGCGTGACCCTCATCGAGTGGGGCGACCGATTGGCGGCCGATGTCGACCCCGACCGCCTCGAAGTCCACATCGATGTCGGGCGCGACGACGTGCGGACCATCGAGGTCATCGCCGCGACCGTCGATCAGGCGCGCTTCGCGGCCGCCGCCGCGGACGGGGCGGGATCGGCGGTTGCGGCGGCGAACCCGCAGCCCGGCGCGGCTGCTGCCGACCACTGATCGGCGAGCGCTGATGTCCGAGCTCTGCCTGGCCATCGACACCGCGACCAGCCGCGCGACGCTCGCGCTCGGGTCGCTGGCCGACGGCTCGCTGGTCGCGGTGGATACCTGGCCGGGCGCGCATGCGCATGCGGAGACCCTGCTGCCGCGGCTCCAGGCGCTGCTCGCGAACGCTGGCGTCGGGCTGGACGCCATCGGCGGCATCGTCGTCGGCATCGGCCCTGGTGGCTTCACGGGCTTGCGCGTCGGCCTGGCGACCGCCAAGACCCTCGCCCATGGCCTTCGGCGGCCGATCGTCGGCGTCGGGACGGCGGCGGCCCTGGCGGCGGCGAACGGCGAGACGGGCGCCCTGACCGTGTGCCTGCCGGCCGGGCCGCGCGATCGCTACCTTGTCCCGATACCCGATGACGGCACCGGCGCACGGCTCCTGGCGCCGAGCGCCTTCGAGGCCTGGCTGGCGGCGCCGGCGCGCTCATCGGCCTCCATCGTCGCGGTCGACCTCGATGATCCCGCTATCCCCGCCGATGCCCGTCGTCGTGGTGCGATCGCCCTCGACGGGCTCCCTGCGGCACTCACGAGGATCGGCGCTGCCGCCCTCGCCGACGGGCGGGCCGATGACGTGCTGGCCCTCGTGCCCGCCTACGTCACGCTGCCGCGCGGGATCGCTCCGGCGGCCGAAGGAGCGGCATGGTCGCCCGACCTCCGCTGAAGCTCGACATCGCGGCCATGCGGGTCGAGGACATCCCGGCCGTGCATGCCGTCGAGCGGGCCAGCTTCCCCGTGCCCTGGCCGGCGTACGCCTTCCGCCAGGAGCTCGAGACCAACCGGCTGGCCCGCTACCTGGTCGCCCGCTCCGGTGGCGAGGTGGTCGCCTACGGCGGCATCTGGATGATGGTCGACGAGGCCCACATCACGACCTTCGCCGTGCTCCCCGAGCATCGTCGGAGCGGGATCGGCAGCCGGCTCCTGCTGGCCCTCATGGACCTGGCCGTGGAGCTGGCCGCCAATGTGGCCACGCTCGAGGTGCGCATCTCCAACGCCGAGGCCCGGCGCCTCTACGAACGCTTCGGCTTCCGGCCCGTCGGGGTCCGGCCGCACTACTACTCGGACAACAACGAGGACGCGCTGATCATGACCACCGAGGAGCTGCCCTCGGCCGCCATGCGGGCACGAATCGAGCGACTGCGCGCCGAGCTCGATCCCGACCAGCCGCCCAGCGGACCCTGGGAGCCCGATGGCGACGGTTGAGCCTGGGCCGGGCCCAGCCGCGGCGGCCGACCTGCGCGTCCTGGCGGTCGAGTCGAGCTGTGACGAGACCGCGGTCGCCGTCATCGAGGGCGGGCGCACGATCGCCGCCTCCGTCGTGGCCAGCCAGACGCCGCTCCACGCGCCGAGCGGCGGCATCGTGCCCGAGGTCGCGGCCCGGGCGCACCTGCGCTGGATGCTGCCCGTCCTCGACGAGGCGCTCGATCGGGCCGGCCTGGCCAGCGCTGCCGAGGTCGACGCCATCGCGGTGACCAACGGCCCTGGTCTGGCCGGCTCGCTCCTGGTCGGCCTGTCGATGGCCAAGACGCTGGCCTTTCTGCACGACCGCCCGCTCGTGCCGGTGAACCACCTCGAAGGCCATCTCCACGCGGCATGGCTGCTCGAGCGCGGCGAGTCACGTCCGCCCCCGACCTTTCCGGCCGTCGGCCTCGTCGTCAGCGGCGGCCACACGTTGCTCGTCGAGATGCGGGGCCCGCTCGACTACCGGCTGCTCGGGCGCACCGTCGACGACGCCGCCGGCGAGGCATTCGACAAGGTCGGACGGATGCTCGGGCTGCCCTACCCGGGTGGTCCCGCGATCCAGCTCGCTTCCGAGGCGTGGCTGCTCGCGCCGTCAGGTGCCCGAGGCGCATCCCACGTCACCGCCACGGCCCAGGCGCCGTTGCCGCGTGCCTGGCTCGGCGAGACGCTCGATTTCAGCTTCAGCGGCCTCAAGACGGCCGTGCGCCGTCGCCTGTTCGAGGCCTGCGGCGGCACGGCCGACGATGGCGTCGCCATCCCCGACGAGCTGGTCGGTGGGCTTGCGGCTGCGTTCCAGGCATCGGTCGTCGACGTGCTGGCGACCAAGACGGCGATCGCCGCCGAGCGCATCTCGGCGCGCTCGATCATCGTCGGTGGCGGGGTGGCCGCCAACGCCGCCCTGCGGGCCGCGCTCGACGAGCGCTCGGCCGCGCTCGGCGCGGAGTTGATCATCCCGCGACCGAGCCTGTGCACCGACAACGCCGCCATGATCGGTGCGGCCGGCAGCCTCCGGTTCCTGGCCGGCGAGCGGGCCGGGCTCGACCTCGGCGCCTCGCCGTCGCTGCGGCTGGTCGCGGGCTGATGGCCGAGCGAGCGACGAAGGGCTCGTCGGCATCGGCCGAGACACGTGTCGTCGACCCCCTCGATGCGCGCCACCTCGGACCCGAATCCCTCCGCCGTTACCTGGCCGCCAACGGCCTGCGCCCGAATCGACGCTTCAGCCAGAACTTCCTGGCCGACGCCTCGGTGCTCGAGGCGATCGTCGCCGCAGCCGCGCTCGACGCACCGCTGCCACCAGGTGCGACCACGACGCGCGCCGGCCCGGATTCGCGCCAGGTCCTGGAGATCGGGCCCGGCATCGGCATCCTGACCGGTGCCCTGCTGGCCGCCGGCGCACAGGTCGTGGCCGTCGAGGTCGATCCGCGGATGGTCGACCACCTGCGCCGACGTTTCGCCGACGCCATCGCCGACGACCACCCTCAGGCTCGTCCACGACGACATCCTCGAGCGGGCGGTCGGTGACCTCGTCGGGCCGCCGTGGGACCTGGTCGCCAACGTCCCGTACCACATCACCAGCCCCATCCTGCACCACGTCCTGGGTGACGAGCCGCGGCCCGAGCGCTTCGTGCTGATGGTCCAGCGCGAGGTCGCCGAGCGCATCGCGGCGCCACCGGGTGGCATGAGCTACCTCTCGGTCTTCGTCCAGTACCACGCCGATGTCTCCATCCTGCAGGTCGTGCCCGCATCGGCGTTCGAGCCGGCGCCAGAGGTCGATTCCGCGGTGCTGGTCGGTCGCACACGAGCCCGGCGTCTCGATGCCGAGGGCGAGGAGGGGCTCTGGCGGGTCGTCCAGGCGGGCTTCCGCGAGCGTCGCAAGATGCTCCACAACGTCCTGCCACGCCAGCTGCCATGGCTCGGGCGCGAACGCATCGAGGCCGCTCTGCTGGCCTGCGACATCGCTCCCGATCGGCGACCACAGACGCTCTCGGTCGAGGCCTGGATGGCGCTCGCCGAGGCACTCGGCCCACTCGATGCTGCCGCATCGCCGGGCGTGGACGTTCCGGCCGGCGGCCGGCCGTGATCGCGACCCGCGCCCATGCCAAGGTCAACCTGGCGCTGGCCGTCATCGGCCGCCGCGCGGATGGCTTCCACGATCTCGTCTCGGTCTTCGCCCGCCTCGACCTGGCCGACGAGCTGACGGTCGAGTCCACGACCGGGCCGGATCGGATCGAGACGGCCGACGGCTCGATCGCGCATCGGCCCGCCGCTGACGACCTCGTGCTGCAGGCCGCGAGCCTCCTCCGAACGGCCCGCGCGCCCGGCGCCAGCGGCCTGACCTTCCGCCTGACCAAGCACGTGCCCCTGGCGGCCGGGCTCGGGGGCGGCAGCGCCGATGCCGCGGCCGCGCTCGACCTCGCGGCGCGCGCGTGGGGCCTGGCCCTGACCGATGACGAGCGGCAGGACCTCGCCGCGCGCCTGGGCTCGGACGTGCCGTTCTTCGCCGCGGACGTGGATGCCGCGTTGGTCACCGGCCGCGGCGAGCACCTCGAGCCGCTGCCCGGCCCGCTCGATCCGGTCGGCGTCCTGCTCTTGACCAGCGGCACCGGGCTCGTGACACGGGCCGTCTTCGAGTCCTGGATGGCGCTCGACGCGTCAGCCGGCCGTGCCGCACACGACGCGGACGCGGCACTCGCCGCACGCGAGCTGGCCGCAGCCCTGGCCGCGGGCTGCCCCGCCTCGCGACGTGGTGGACATGGCCGCCCGGCTGCGAGACGCCAACGACCTGTGGCCCGCGGCGATCCGTCTCCGGCCCGACCTCGTCGACCTGCGGCAGGCCCTCGAAGCGCGGCTCGACCGGCCGCTCCTGCTCTCGGGTTCGGGTCCCACGCTGCTCGCTCTGTATCCTTCGAGGGCGGCCGCCGACGCCGCGGCGACCGTGCTCCGGTCCGATCCAGCGTCCGCCGTGCCCGATGCGGCGATCCGGTCGGCGACCTTCGAGCGCACCACGACGAGGGAGGCAGGATGAACCTGGAGCGCATCGCGACCGACGGGGCGCCCGCCGCCATCGGCCCCTACAGCCAGGCCATCGTGGCCGGCGACATGGTCTTCTGCTCGGGCCAGCTGGGCCTCGACCCCGCGACCGGTGAGCTCGCCGATGGCGTCGCCGCCCAGGCCGAGCGCGCCCTGGCGAACCTGGGCGCGGTCCTCGAGGCGGCCGGCTGCACCTATGCCGACGTCGCCAAGGTGACCGTCTTCCTGGCCGACATCGCCGACTTCCCGACGCTCAACACGGTCTACGCGACCTTCTTCGGCGCGCCACCGCCGGCCCGTTCGACGTTCGCCGTCAGCGCCTTGCCCAAGGGTGGCCTGGTCGAGATCGAGGCCATCGCGGTCCGTCGGCCTCGTGGCTGACGAGGATGCCGTGAGCGAGCCGCGGTTGACACCCCGAGGCGCTCAGCCGAAGATTTCGTCCACCTGATGCCCACCGAGCCTGCCCAAACCCGCACCGGGACGCCCGCCCGGTGACGACACGCACGCCATCGACGGCCGTCATCATCCTCGCCGCCGGGCTTGGCACTCGGATGCGATCGCGGCGCGCCAAGGTCCTCCACCCGCTCTGCGGCCGGCCGATGCTGGCCTACGTCATCGACGCCGCCCGCGACATCGACGAGCGCCCGCTGGTGGTCATCTCGCCCGCCAGCGAGGCCGCCCGGCAGGTCTTCGGCGAGGCCGTCGACTGGGTCGTCCAGGACCCTCCGCAGGGCACCGGCGACGCGCTCCAGGTGGCCGTCTCGGCCATGACCGGCGAGCCCGACGAGGTCGTCGTGCTGAGCGGCGACACGCCGTTGCTGACCGGCGCCACGGTGCGCCGGCTCGTCGAGCGCCGGCGGACCACGAAGGCGGCCGTGGCCCTGGCCACGATGACGCCCGAGGATGCCGCGGGCTACGGCCGGATCGTGCGCGAGCGTGGTCAGGTCGCCCGCATCGTCGAGGACAAGGACGCCGGCAAGGCCGAGCGCGGCATCGCCGAGGTCAACGGCGGCCTGTACGCCTTCGACGGCGCCTGGCTGCGCGCGCGCATCGGCGACCTGACGACGTCGAAGGCGACTGGCGAGCGCTACCTGACCGAGCTCGTCGCCCTGGCGCGAGCCGACGAGCGGCGGGTCGTGCCGGTCGAGATCGACGACGAGATGGAGCTGGCCGGCGTCAACGATCGGGTGCAGCTGGCGACCCTCGAAGCCGACCTCCGCTGGCGCATCCTCGAGCGCCACCTGCTGGCGGGCGTGACCATGCAGGACCCGACCACGACGTTCGTCGATGCCGGCGTCGAGCTCGGCCAGGACGTCGTCCTCGAGCCCAACGTCCTGCTCCGCGGCCAGACCCGGATCGGTGCCGAGACCGTCATCGGCGCCAACTCGCGGCTCGTGGACGCCACGGTCGGCGAGCGCTGCCTGATCGTGGCCAGCGTCCTCGAGTCGTGCGAGGTCGGCGACGACGTGCGCATCGGACCGTTCGCCCACCTGCGCGCCGGTGCCTCGATCGGCGACGCCGCCGAGCTCGGCAACTTCGCCGAGGTCAAGCAGAGTCGCGTCGGGCCACGCACGAAGCAGCACCACTTCAGCTACATCGGCGACGCCGATGTCGGCGCCGACGTGAACATCGGCGCGGGCACCATCACCGCCAACTACGACGGCCGGCGCAAGAGCCGCACGGTCATCGGAGACGGCGCCTTCATCGGCTCGGACTCGATGCTCATCGCGCCGGTCTCGATCGGCAAGGGGGCGGTCACCGGTGCCGGCTCCGTGGTCACCCGGGACGTCCCGCCGGGCAAGATGGCGGTCGGCGTGCCCGCCCGCATCCGCGAGCGTCGTGAGCGGTCGTCGGAAGCCCCATCGGGCGCTGGCGACCCGGCGGATCGCTGATGGACCCCATCCTGGCCGTCGTCTTCATCCTCATCCTGGTCCTCTTCGAGGCCCTCTTCGTGGCCGCCGAGATCGCCCTGGTGACGGTCCGACGCACGCGCATGGAGCAGCTCGCCGAGGAGGGGCACAAGGGCGCCCGCCGGGTCCTCCGCCTGATCTCGCGACCGGGCCGCTTCCTGGCCGTCATCCAGATCGGCATCACCTTCGTGGCCCTGCTCGCCTCCGCCTTCGCGGCCGAGAGCCAGACGTCCGGCCTGCGCGCGTTCTTCGAGAGCATCCCGCTCCTGGCGCCGTATGCCAGTGCCCTGGCCCTGATCATCGTGACCGCCATCGTCAGCCTCATCACCATCCTCTTCGGCGAGCTGCTGCCGAAGACCCTGGCCCTCGCCCACGCCGAGCGGTTCTCCATCGTCGCGGCGCGACCGGTGGAGTGGATGGGCAGCCTCTTCCGGCCCCTTGTCTGGGCGCTGACCGAGGCCACCAGCGCCATCACCCGGCTGCTTGGCGTGAAGGAGCCCAACCCCAACATGATCTCGACCGAGGAGCTCAAGATCCTCGTCGAGCGCGGCGGCGAGCAGGGCATCCTGGAGGCGGAAGAGGAGCAGATGATCAGCGCCGTGATGGAGCTCGGCGAGAGCCGCATCCACCAGGTCATGGTGCCGCGCATCGACATGGTCGCCATGCCGGTGACCGCCACCTACGACGAGGTCGTCGACGCCATCGTGGCCGAGGGCCACTCGCGGATGCCCGTCTACGAGGAGACCATCGACAACATCGTCGGGCTGCTGTACGCCAAGGACCTGCTGCCCTACCTCAAGGGCGGGACCGAGCTGCCACCCATCCGGAGCACCCTGCGGCCGCCCCTCTACGTGCCCGAATCGATGTCCGTCGACGACCTGCTGCACGAGATGCAGCGCCGTCGGATCCACGTCGCGGTCGTGCTCGACGAGTACGGCGGCACGGCGGGTCTCGTCTCACTCGAGGATCTGCTGGAAGAGATCGTCGGCGAGATCCAGGACGAGTACGACACCGAGGAGCCGATGGTCGAGCGCCTCTCGGACGACGAAGCGCGGATCGACGGGCGGGCCGATGTCGACGAGCTGGTCGAGCTGTTCGGGGTCGACCTCGACCACGAGGATGCGGAGGAGTACGACACCGTCGGCGGCCTCGTCTACCACCACATCGGTGGCGTACCCAAGGTCGGCGATCGCGTCGACCTCGAGGGCGCCACGTTGACCGTCGAGACGACCGATGGACGACGCGTCGGCAAGGTGCTGGCGGTGCGCATCCACCGAGAACCAGAGGCCGACCTCGAGGCGGAAGGCTGAACGCCCACTGACCGAGGCGATGGTGCCTTGCGCGCCTTTGAGGCCGACCTGCTATCGTCCCCGCGGGCCGCGGCCCGTCCCGATCCCGCAGCAGGAGTCAGCACCCGCATGAAGCGCCGATCCCTCATCGTCATCGTCGCCCTGACCGTCGCCTTGACGGCCGCCGCCTGCTCGTCCAGCAGCTCTTCGCCCTCGGCTGCCGCCTCGGGCCTCGAGGGGACCTGGCAGTGGACCGCCTCGACCGAAGCGGTGCCGGCCAGCCAGGCGGTCGTGCCGGACCCGGAGAACTACACCATCACCTTCGCTGCCGACGGCACGTACACCGGCAAAGCGGACTGCAATCAGATCAGCGGCACGTATACGGTCGACGGCTCGAACCTGACCATCTCGTCCGGTCCCACGACGCTCGCAGCCTGCGGGGAGGCGTCGCTCGACGCCATCTACGTGGCCGGGCTCGACAAGGTCGCGACGTACGCCATCTCCGGCGACCAGGTGACCATGACCTTCGCCGACGACGCGGGGACGATGACCTTCACGAAGGCCTGACCGCCGGGCTCAAGGGCCCACGCAGCCAGCAACGGCCGTCGGCGCAGCGCCGGCCGCCGAACGATCCCTGGTTCAGGCGCGTCAGGCGCTGATGGCGGTGACGATGATCTCCTCGAGCCGCGCGCGCGCGACCGCGTCGACGGCCCCGGTCAGCGCGAGCTGGCGGACGGCCTCGTCGCGATACCAGTGCGCCTGCTCCCGCGTGTAGTCACGGGCGCCCGAGCGCTCGATGATGCGTCGGGCCTCGTCGACCACCTCGACCGACGGCGACTCGAGATCCAGCAACTCGGCCAGACGCTCTCGGTCCTCTGGACCTCCATGCTCGAGCGCGTAGAGCGTGGGCAGCGTCCACTTGTGGTCGGCCAGGTCGGAGGGTGCCTTGCCGGTGGCCGTCTCCTCGCCCCAGATGCCCAGCAGGTCGTCGTTCAGCTGGAAGGCGATGCCGAGCGCCCAGCCGAAGGCGCGATAGGCCTCGATGACGTCGGCGTCGTCGGTCGCGAGCATGGCGCCGCCCTGCACCGAGCCCGCGATGAGTGCTGCGGTCTTGCGTCCGATCATGTCGAAGTAGAGCTCGACCGACTGCCGGCCGTGGCCCTCCGAGGTCCAGATGTCGATGAACTGACCCTCGCAGAGCGCAAGACAGGTCTCGTCGTAGAGGCGCGTCATGGCCAGCACCTTGGCGTCGCTGAAGCCGAGGTCGGTCAGCCGATGGAGCGCCAAGCGTGAGAGGACGAAGAGGGCATCACCGGTGTTGATCGCCTGGGGGATGCCGGCGATGGTCCAGAGCGCTGCACGATGGCGGCGCTCGGCGCCGTTGTCCTCGATGTCGTCGTGCACGAGGCTGAAGTTGTGGCCCAGCTCGATCGCAGCCGCGCCGGGTAGTGCGGCCTCGTACGACCCGGTCAGCGACTGGTAGGCGAGCAGGCCGAGGAGCGGCCTGAGCCGCTTGCCGCTGACCCCGTTCTGCCCGTCGAGGCCGAGGTGGTAGCGCATCTGCTCGTACATCGGGCGCGTTGCCTCGTCCTCGGCCTCGGCGATGAGCTCGAGGATGGTCGCTTCGGTATCGGCGATGAGCGCCTGGATGTCCGCGGTCGTCAGCACGCGAAAGATGATACCAGCGTCCAGCATGTTTATCGAGGTTGCGCGCGGTACGCTTCGAACGTGCCCGCGCCCCGCGTCTACCAGGTCACCGGCATCGTCCTCAGTCGCTTCGAGCTCGGCGAGGCCGACCGCGTGCTGACCGTCCTGACCCCGGATGCCGGCAAGATCCGCGTCATCGCCAAGGGCGTCCGACGTCAGACCAGCCGCCTTGGCGGCAGCCTCGAGCCGTTCGCCGAGCTGCGCCTCCAGCTGGCGCGCGGGCGGACCTTCGACGTCGTCACGCAGGTTCGCGTGCTGCATGCCTGGCTGCGACTGCGCGATCGCCTCGAGTCCGCGGCCACGGCCTGGTATGTCGGCGAGCTGGCCGAGCGCTCGACCGAGGAGCTGGCGCCGGCCGAGCCGTTCTACGCCCTCCTACGGCGTGCCTTCCAGCTCCTCGACGACGGCATGGCCCCAGGTCGCGTGGCACGCTGGTTCGAGGTCGGCCTGACCGACGCCCTTGGGGTGCGGCCGGAGGTCGAGCGCTGCGTCGAATGCGACCGGGTGCTCGAGGAGACGGACACCTTCCGCTGGGCGCCTGCGCTCGGCGGCGTGCTCTGTCCGGCCCATCCCAATCCGCCCGGTGAGTGGCTGCCGCTCTCGCTCAACGCGCTCAAGGTGCTGCGCGCCTACCGACGGCTCGACATCGAGGCCATCGCCCAGCTCCGCCTCACGGCGGCGACGGAGGCCGAGGTCGAGGGCGCCATGCGACGCTATGTCCGTCATGCCCTCGAACGTGAGCCACGCTCGCTGGCGTTCCTCGACGAGGTCCGCGGCGCGCAGGGCTGACCGGGTACCCGGCGCGCCCGGCTGATGTGTACGCGGCACGCCGCCAGATCGCGCAGGAATCAGCGAGACCGGGCCCGCGCCCGGTCTCGCAACGAACGTTGATCCGATCCGGTGACGCCGGATCGCGGAGGTCAGGCCGGCGTCGCCTCGCCTTCCTTGGCGGCCTGCTCGACCTCTTTTGCCGTCGCGTCATCGACCGGCTTCTCGGTCACCTTGGTCGCCTTGGGCATGGTCTCCTTGACCTTGGCCGCGTCGACGGTGTCGAAGAGCGCGACGATGCCCGAGCTGTCCGGCGGCAGCGAGCCCCGGAGCTCCTTCTCGAGTTCGATGAGTCGAGTGGTGTGGCGGATCTTGCCGATGGCGCCACCCGCGACGCCGCCGGCGACGGCCCCGGCCAGCAGGGAGGGCGGGAAGATGACGGCGAGCACGATGCCCGCGCCGACGCCCCACTTGAGACCCTTCTTGGTGCTGTGCTCGGTCACCTTCTGCGCGTGGATCTTGCCCTCGCCGTCCGCGCGCACGACGGCCACGGCGTCGATGTGCAGGGACTGGCTCACCTCGGCGTCGCGCAGCGCCTCATAGGTCTCCATGGCCGAATCCTGGTTGGCGAAGGCGGCCACGATGATGGTGTGCGTGAAGTCGGTGGCGATGACCGCCTCGGCCTGGACGCCGGTCTCATCGCTGACCTCGGCCACCAGGACGGCGCCCTCGACGGTCTCGGTCGAGTCGGTCCCGGAGGGCGTGGTCGGCTTCGTTTCGTCGCTCATGGTGTAACTCCTGAGTTCGCCTGGATGTGCCCCCATCGGAATGTAGCAGGGGTCGCTCGAGCCTGCTGACGGCCATCCAGCGCCCCTCGATCGCACGGGCTCCCGCTCGGCCGACCGTCCCGGATGGCGACCGTCGGCGACGGCGGCCATGGGACAATAGGAACCGTCCCCGCGCATCCATAGCCGGAGTTCACCCTCGCCCGTGACCCACCAGACCGCCGCGTCCGTCGGCGCCGCCATCGCCCGAGATCTTGACTCGGATGATGTAGCGCCGGCCGTCGCCAGCCTCGAAACCATCGTCTCGCTCTCGAAGCGCCGTGGCTTCATCTTCCCCTCGTCCGAGATCTACGGCGGCATCAACGCCGTCTGGGACTACGGGCCCCTGGGCGTCGAGCTCAAGAACAACGTCAAGCGCGCTTGGTGGCGGTCGATGGTCCAGGAGCGCGACGACGTCGTCGGCCTCGACGCGGGCATCCTCATGCACCCCCAGGTCTGGGTCACCTCCGGCCACGTCGGCTCGTTCAGCGACCCGCTCGTGGAATGCGGCTCATGCCACCGTCGATACCGGCTCGACGAGCTGCCCGGTGCCGAGGGCTTGACCGCGACCGACCTCAGCGACCCGACCGTCATCGAGCGCTTCAAGCTGGTCTGCCCAAACGACGGCGGGCCGCTCTCGCCCCCGCGTCGCTTCAACCTCATGTTCCAGACCTATATGGGACCGGTCCAGGACGAGGCATCGGTGGTCTACTTCCGACCCGAGACCGCGCAGGGCTCGTACGTCAACTTCAAGAACGTCCAGCAGAGCTCGCGCAAGAAGATCCCCTTCGGCATCGCCCAGATCGGCAAGTCGTTCCGTAACGAGATCAGCCCCGGCAACTTCGTCTTCCGGATGCGCGAGTTCGAGCAGATGGAGATGCAGTACTTCGTGCGCCCGGACCAGGCCGCCGAGCAGTTCGAGGCCTGGCTGCCGCGCCGCCACGCCTGGTATGAGCACTACGGTGTCGCCTCGGAGCGCCTGCGCACGCGCGAGCACGCGCCCGACGAGCTGGCGCACTACGCCAAGAAGGCCGTCGATGTCGAGTATCGCTTCCCGTTCGGCTGGAAGGAGCTCGAGGGCATCCACAATCGCGGCGACTTCGACCTCGGCAACCATGCCCGCGCCTCGGGCGAGAACCTGGAGTACTTCGACCCGGCGACCGAGGAGCACTTCATCCCCTGGATCGTCGAGACCGCCGCCGGCGCCGACCGGGCCGCCTTCACCTTCCTCATCGACGCCTACCGCGAGGAGGAGGTCAAGGGTGAGACGCGCGTCTCGCTGGCGCTCCATCCCGAGCTGGCACCGTACAAGGTGGCCGTCCTGCCGCTGCTCAAGAAGCGGGCCGAGATCGTCGAGCTCTGTCACCGCATCAAGGACGATCTGAAGCGCGAGACGATGGCCGTCTACGACGACACCGCCGCCATCGGCAAGCTCTACCGCCGCCAGGACGAGATCGGCACGCCGTGGTGCGTGACGGTCGATGTCGACTCGCTCGACGACGGCCAGGTCACCATCCGCGATCGCGACTCGATGACCCAGGAGCGCGTCGCGGCGGACCAGGTCAAGGCCATCATCCTGCAGCGGCTGGCGGCCGCGCACGGCTGACGAGACGGCCGTGTCCGGTTGGCGCGGCATCTGGGACGCTCGTCGGGCCAGGCTCTGGCTGACGGCCGCCATCGTCGCCGCCTGGCTGCCGCTGCTGGGCATGCCGCTCCGCGGCTGGCTCGACTTCAGTGCCTTCTACGCCGCGGGCTCCCTGGCGTTCACGCCTGCGGTGACCAGATCTGGCGGCGATCCGCGCCTTCCAGGACGCCCTGCAGCTTGCCATCCCACGCCCTGGGTCTACCCGGCCGGCCTGGCGCTCCTGTACGTGCCCTTCAGCTGGTTGCCATACCAGGTCGCCGCCGCGCTCCACGTCGCGCTCGAGGCCGGACTGCTGGCGGTGGCCGCCTGGATCGGAGCGCCCCTGCTGGGCATCCCGCGCCGCTGGGCGCTCGTCGGCACGTTCGCCTGGGCACCGGCCGCGGCGGGTGTCGTGAGCGGCCAGAACGTCGGCCTCGGCCTGGTCCTCGTCGTCCTCGGCGCCTGGGCGATGGTGCATGGCCGTCCGTGGCTGGCAGGGCTGATGGTCGGACTTCTGGCCTACAAGCCGCAGCTCGCGG
Organism: uncultured Chloroflexia bacterium; assembly: GCA_963777975.1. Lineage (GTDB taxonomy): Bacteria > Chloroflexota > Limnocylindria > Limnocylindrales > CSP1-4 > CSP1-4. Next base: position 252,280 of record CAVZSO010000011.1, read on the forward strand.
CGCCGCAGATCGGCACGCTCCTCTGGCGGGGCGTCTGGCAGGCGGTGCTGGTCTTCGTGGCCGTCGTCATCGGGCACTACCTGCTGGGGGTCGTGGCCACGGGTGGGACGTGGGCCTGGCCGGCCGATTGGTTGTCGACGCTGCAGAGGTACAGCGGCCCGGACTTCCTGGCCAACGGCTGGCAGGCGATCTCCTTGCCCGCCATCGCCGGACGGATCGCCGCGACCGTTGGGCAGGCAGGGGAGTCGGGAGCCTTCTCGCCGCTCGTGCTCCTTGGTTACGCGGTCGGGCTCGCCTACGTCCTGGCCAGCCTGCGCGCGCTGCGGTCGTGGGGTGTCGTGGCCGCCCTGGCGCTTGCGGCGGCCGTGGGCCTGGTCATCAGCCCCCACGCCTGGATCTACGACGCGACCCTGCTCCTGCCGGCGCTCGGGGTCTTCGCGGTCGCCGCCGGTCGTCGCGGTTGGCCGTGGCAGGATCGCTGGCTGCTGGCCGCCGCCTACGCCGTCGTGCTGCTCTGGCCGCTGGGGGGCTTCATCGGCATCGCCACGCCACTCGTGGTCGTGCTGCTCGCTCCCGCCGTGCTCCTCGGCTGGGGGCCGTTGAAACGGTTCGGAGTGGTCAGCGGCACGGCCCCATGAGCGGGTAGGGACCTGCTCGAGGGCCTCGGCGCGGCGGGCGAGGCGCCGAAGGGCGGCCTTGACAGGCGCGCTATGTTACCGGTAACAGGGCGCGGCGACGCGACATCCATCCTCCCGCCCAGCGGTCGTCCCCACCGGTCAGCCCCAACGCATCTGGAGCGGCGAACCGAGCATGGCCACGCAGACCTCAGCGGGCGATCTCCTCGTCGAGATGCAGGGCATCGACAAGGCGTTTCCTGGCGTGCACGCGTTGGACGAGGCGCGGTTCGACCTTCGGGCAGGCGAAGTGCATGCCCTCGTCGGCGAGAACGGGGCCGGCAAGTCCACCCTCATGAAGATCCTGGCCGGCGTCTATCACAAGGACGCGGGTTCGATCCGATTGAAGGGCGAGGAGGTCGACATCCCCAGCCCGCGCGCGGCGCAGCAGCTCGGCATCAGCATCATCCACCAGGAATTGAACATGATGCCGCACCTCACCATCGCCCAGAACATCTTCATCGGGCGCGAGCCCCGGCGAGGTTCGGCGTCCTGCTCGACGACCGGGACCTCAACGCGCGCGCGCGGCAGCTCTTCGAGGAGCTGCACCTTCAGATGGATCCGCGCGCGCAAGGTCGGCGGCCTGACCGTGGCCGGCCAACAGATGGTCGAGATCGCCAAGGCGCTCTCCTTCCGGGCCGAGGTCCTGATCATGGACGAGCCGACGGCGACGCTCACCGCGACCGAGATCGACGAGCTGTTCCGGATCATCCGTCAGCTGCGCGAGCAAGGCGTGGGGGTGGTCCACATCTCGCACCGACTGGAGGAGCTGAAGCAGATCTCGGACCGGGTCACGGTCATGCGGGACGGCCGCTCCATCGACACATTCCGGACCGACGAGGCGCCGATCGAGCGGATCATCTCGCTGATGGTCGGGCGCACCATCTTCGAGGCGGCCCCCGAGGTCCCCGAGCACCCGAGCACCGAGGTGGTGCTCGAGGTGCGCGGGCTCAACCACGGCCGGATGGTCCGCGACGTCAGCTTCGACCTGCGGAAGGGCGAGATCCTCGGGTTCGCGGGGCTCGTCGGCGCCGGCCGCACCGAGGTGGCGCGCGCCGTCTTCGGCGCCGACCGGCGCGACTCCGGCGAGATCCTGGTCCACGGCCGGCCGGTGACCATCAAGAGCCCCGGCGACGCGGTCCGCCACGGGATCGGGTACCTGTCCGAGGACCGCAAGCGGTACGGCCTGGCGCTGGGCATGGACGTCGAGACCAACGTCGTCCTCGCTTCGCTGCGCCGCTATCTCGGGTTCCTTGGCGCCGTCAAGACCCGCCTCACGCGTGCCGTCGCGGAAGAGCAGGTCAAGCACCTCGCGATCAAGACGCCATCGATCGGCCAGCAGACCCGCAATCTGTCCGGCGGCAACCAGCAGAAAGTGGTGGTCGCCAAGTGGCTCGTCGCGGACACCGAGATCCTGATCTTCGACGAGCCGACCCGCGGCATCGACGTCGGCGCCAAGAGCGAGATCTACCGCCTCCTCAACGACCTCGCCGCCGAGGGCAAGGCGGTCATCATGATCTCGTCGGAGCTGCCCGAGATCCTGCGCATGAGCCATCGCGTCGTCGTCATGTGCGAGGGACGCATCACCGGCGTGCTGACGGCGGAGGAGGCGACACAGGAACGGATCATGACCCTCGCCACCCAGCGCGCCGCGGCGGCCTAGCGATGGACCGGACAGGCTCGGAGGCCTTGCTGATGGATCAGACACTCTCCCGGCTGACCCGCGGGCGCTCCCTGGTGCCGCGGCGACGCCGTCCAGCGCCTGCTGGCCTTCGGCGCGCTGATCATCATCATCGTCTTCTTCTCGCTCGCATCGCCGAACTTCCTGCAGTTCGACAACATCGTGGGCATCCTGCTGGCGACGGCGGTCGTCGGCGTGCTCGCTCTTGGCGTCACCTTCGTGATCATCTCGGGCGGGATCGACCTCTCCATCGGCACCGTGATGACGCTGTCGGCGGTGATGACCGGGGTGCTGGTCACCCAGATGCACCTGCCGCTCGCCGTGGGCATCATCGGTGGGATCCTGACGGGCGGCATCGCCGGCGCTCGCCAACGGGACCCTCATCGCGCGGTTCAAGATCCCGCCGTTCATCGCGACCCTGGGCGTGCTCAGCATCGCCCGGGGCCTCGCGCTCGTGATCTCGGGCCTCACGCCGATCTACTTCAACGACACGCCCGAGTTCAACGAGGCGGCCATGGGCTCGCTCATCGGCGGCATCGTGCCCGGGCTCGACATCCCCAACATCGTCCTCGTCCTGTTCGTGGCCGCGATCATCGCCACCCTGCTCCTGTCACGGACGGTCCTGGGGCGCTACACGTTCGCGCTCGGCAGCAACGAGGAGGCCGCCCGCCTGTCGGGCGTCGGCGTCGGCAAGTGGAAGGCCACGGTCTACATCGTCTGCGGGCTGTTCGCCGGCCTGGGCGGCGTGATGATCGGCGCCCGGCTCAACTCCGCGCAGCCATCCCTCGGCTTCGGCTACGAGCTCGACGCGATCGCAGCGGCGGTCATCGGCGGGGTCTCGCTGAGCGGCGGCGAGGGCACGATCCTCGGGCACCGTCATCGGCGCCTTCATCATCAGCACCCTCACCAACGGCCTGCGCATCATGTCCGTCCCCCAGGAGTGGCAGATCATCGTCACGGGTTGCATCGTCATCATCGCCGTCTATCTCGACGTCGTCCGCCGCCGTCAGCGCACCTGATGGCGGCGTTCATGTTCGTGCCACCGGTTGGATCCGTCCGAGTCCACGGTCCAGGTCCAGCGGCAGTCAAGGCAAGCAACGGAAGAGGAGGAACACGGTGAACAAGCGGTTCATCTCACTCATCGGCCTGGCGGCGCTCGTCGTCGGGCCTGCAGCCCGGCAGGGTCGCCCAGCGCGGCAGCGCCCAGCGCGGAAGCGCCCAGCGCATCATCGAGCGGCGGCGCAGCACCAAGCGCGAGCGGCGGCGCAGCCGCGGGCGCGTACATCCCCGTCATCTCGAAGGGCTTCCAGCACCAGTTCTGGCAGGCCGTGAAGAAGGGCGCCGAGGAGGAGGCGACCAAGGACGGCGTCACCATCTCGTTCGAGGGGCCCGCCACGGAGACGGAGGTCGACAAGCAGCTCGACATGTTGCAGGCGGCCTTCGACAAGCACCCGGCGGCGGTCTGCTTCGCCGCCCTCGACAGCAAGGCGGCCGTGCCGTTGCTCGAGAAGTTCAAGGCAGCCAACATCCCGGTCGTCGGCTTCGACTCGGGCGTCGACAGCGACATCCCCGTCTCGACCGCCGCGACGGACAACGTCGCGGCCGCCGCGCTCGCGGCGGACAAGATGGCCGAGGCCATCGGCGGCTCGGGCAAGGTCGGGGTCATCGTCCACGACCAGACCAGCCGCACCGGCATCGATCGGCGCGACGGGTTCATCAACGAGATGAAGACCAAGTACCCGAACGTCGAGATCATCGGCCCGCAGTACGGCGCCGGCGACCAGCTCAAGTCCACGGACCTGGCCAAGGCGATGATCCAGGCCAACCCCGACATCAAGGGCTTCTTCGGGGCCAACGAGGGCTCCGCGATCGGCGTCGTGAACGCCGTCAAGGAGCTCAACATGGCGGGCAAGCTCGTCGTCATCGGCTACGACTCGGGCAAGGCCCAGATCGACGCCATCAATAACGGCCTGATGCTCGGCGCCATCACCCAGAACCCGATCGGCATCGGCGCCAAGTGCGTCGAGACGGCCGTCAAGGCGATCAACGGTGAGACGGTCGAGAAGAACATCGACACCGGGTTCTTCTGGTACGACAAGACGAACATCACCGATCCGCAGATCGCGGCAGTCCTCTACCAGTAGCCATAGCAGGGCTGAGCGGGCTGCCGGGATCGTCCCGGCAGCCCGGCATCCCCACCGGCCTGGCGAGCCCGCACAAGCACGGGATCGATACATGAGCACGATCAGGGACGTCGCCCGTCGGGCCGGCGTCTCGACGATGACGGTGTCGCGGGTCATCAACAGCTCGGGCCATACCAGCCTCCAGACGCGCGCACGGGTCGAGCAGGCCGTCGCTGAGCTGGGCTACGTGCCCAACGCGGTGGCCCGGCACCTGCGCTCCAAGCGGACCAAGACGATCGCCCTCGTCTTGTCCGACATCACGAACCCCTTCTTCACGACCATCGCTCGCGGGGTCGAAGACGTCGCGGGCCCTCGAGGATTCGGCGTCATGTTCTGCAACACCGACGAATCCGAATCGGAGGAGATCGAATACCTGCAGATGCTCATCGAGCGCCAGGTCGACGGTGTCCTGCTCGTTCCGGCCGGCCGCTCCGTCGTGCCCCTTCGACTGCTGCGCTCACAGCACGTCCCCGTCGTGGTCCTCGACCGGCGCGTGGCGTCTCGCCAGATCGACCAGGTCCGCACGGACTCCGTGGCGGGCGCGTACCGGTTGACCCGGCACCTCCTGGAGCTCGGTCACCGGCGCATCGGCATGCTCACCGGCCACCGGACGATCTCGACGTCCGTCGACCGGGTCGCGGGCTACGAGCGCGCGCTCGCCGAGGCTGGTGTGGTCCTCGACCCCGAGCTGGTCCGCTACGGCGGTTTCGGGCTCGCCGGCGGCTACCGGATGGCCACCGAGGTCCTCGCCGCCGAGCCGCGCCCCACGGCCTTCTTCGCCGCCAACAACTTCGTCGCCTTCGGCGCCATGCGCGCGCTCCGCGAGCGCTCGTTGCGGGTCCCGGACGACATCTCGCTGGTGTGCTTCGACGACCTGCCCGAGGAGTGGCTGATCGACCCGTTCCTGACCGTCGTCGACCAGCCGGCCTACGAGATGGGCCGGCAGGCCGCCGCAGCTGCTGTTCGAGCGTCTCGACGGCGTCCACCCCAAGGGCGGCCATGCCATCGTCCTGCCCGGCGAGTTCATCGAGCGACGGTCCACCGCCGCCCCTCCGCGCGCGATCGCCGTCGCCTGACGCCAGACCGGACGGAGCACGATGCTGACCTACCGCCTCATCCATCCGGAGATCCTCCGCGCCCTCGGCGAGGCCGGGCACGGGTCCCGGGTGCTGATCGCGGACGGCAACTACCCGCTCGCCACCCGCTCCCGCGAGCGCGCCAGGCGCGTGTACCTCAACCTCGCCCCGGACCTGCTCCGCGTCACGGACGTGCTGGCGGTCCTCGCCGAGGCGATCCCCATCGAGGCCGCCCACGTCATGACCCCGGACGGTGGCGCGGAGCCGGCCATCTTCGCGGAGTTCCGCTCGCTGCTGCCGGGGGTCGAGCTGGCCCCGTTGTCCCGCTTCGACTTCTACGACGCGGCATGCGGCCCTGACCTTGCCCTGGGCGATCGCCACCGGGGAGCGGCGGCTCTATGCCAACCTCCTGCTGACGATCGGCGTCGTGCCGCCCGGAGCCAGCCCTCGATGAACACGCCCCGCACGACCTTGGAAGCCCTGCTCAGCCAGACCACGAAGAGGACGATTCGATGACCGTCGACACCATGACCTCGATCGCCGATGCCACCCGGAGTGGCCGATATGTCGGTGGCTGGCCGAAGATCGGCATCCGGCCGGCCATCGACGGGCGGCGTCGGGGGGTCCGGGAGTCACTCGAGGACCAGACCATGGGCATGGCTCGGGCGACGGCCGAGCTGCTGACCGCGAGCCTCCGCTACCCGGACGGCACCGCCGTGGCCTGCGTCATCCCCGAGCATTGCATCGGCGGCGTGGTCGAGGCCGCGGAGGCGGCCGAGCTCTTCCGCCGCGAGGGCGTCGGCGTCTCGATCACCGTCACGCCGTGCTGGTGCTACGGCTCCGAGACGATGGACATGGACCCGCTCACGCCCAAGGCCGTCTGGGGGTTCAACGGCACCGAGCGGCCCGGCGCCGTCTACCTCGCGGCGGTGCTGGCGGCTCACACGCAGAAGGGCATCCCGGCCTTCGGGATCTACGGCCACGACGTCCAGGACGCGGGTGACGCGTCGATCCCGCCCGACGTCGAGGAAAAGCTGCTGCGCTTCGCTCGGGCGGGCCTCGCGGTCGCCACCATGCGCGGCAAGTCGTACCTCAGTCTGGGCGCTGTCTCGATGGGCATCGCCGGCTCGATCGTCGACCAGGCGTTCTTCGAGCGCTGGCTTGGGATGCGGGTCGAGAGCGTCGACATGACGGAGCTCACCCGGCGCATGGACGGCGGCATCTACGACGATGCCGAGCTCGAGCGGGCGCTCGAGTGGACCCGGGCGAACTGCCGCGAGGGCGACGACCGGAACCCGCCCGAGGTCCGGCGCAGCCGCGAGCAGAAGGATCGGGATTGGACCACGGTCGTGAAGATGACGCTCGCCGTTCGCGACCTGATGGTCGGCAACGGAAGCCTCGGCGGCGGCTACGGCGAGGAAGCGCTCGGGCGCAACGCCATCCTCGGCGGCTTCCAGGGCCAGCGTCAGTGGACCGACCAGTTCCCGAACGGCGACTTCACCGAGGCGATCCTCAACTCGTCGTTCGACTGGGACGGCATCCGGGCGCCGTTCGTGTTCGCGACCGAGAACGACAGCCTCAACGGCGCCACGATGCTGCTGGGCTACCTGCTCACCAACACCGCCCAGATCTTCGCCGACGTCAGGACCTACTGGAGCCCGGACGCGGTGCGCCGAGTGACCGGGGTGACGCTCGAGGGCCGCGCGGCAGGCGGTGTCATCCACCTGATCAACTCAGGCGCGGCGACGCTCGACGCGACGGGCCGCATGGAGCGCGACGGCGAGCCGGCGATGAAGCCGTTCTGGGAGATCTCCGATGATGACGTCGCCGCGGCGCTCCAGGCGACGACCTGGTACCCGGCCACGGTCGGTTACTTCAGGGGCGGCGGCTATTCGTCGAACTTCGTGTCCCGCGGCGGCATGCCCATGACGATGAGCCGCATCAACCTCGTGGCCGGCGTCGGCCCCGTCCTCCAGGTCGCGCAAGGTTGGACGGTGGACCTGCCACCGGATGTGCATCGCACCCTGGACCAGCGGACGGACCCGACCTGGCCGACCCATTGGTTCGTGCCGGAGCTGACCGGCACCGGCGCGTTCCGCGACGTCTACAGCGTCATGGCCAGCTGGGGCGCCAACCACGGCGCGATCAGCTACGGGCACATCGGGGCGGATCTCATCAGCCTCGCCTCGCTGTTGCGCATCCCGGTCAACATGCACAACGTCCCGGCCGAGGCCGTCTTCCGTCCCAGCGCCTGGACCAATCTCGGCACGGCCGACCCTGAGGGCGCCGACTTCCGGGCCTGCGCCACCTTCGGGCCGCTCTATGGCCGTGCCTGAGCCGCCCGGCGACGGCTGATCATGGCATGACCCGGCTCGCGCCGCGGATGGCGGCGACACGAGCACCGGACGCTCTCACACCGACAGCCCGATGACCGACCTGCTCGAAGCCGCGTCGTTGGCGCGGCGATTCGGGGCCGACCCGCAGTTCTCGAGGGCCGGCGGCGGCAACGTTTCGACCAAGAGCGACGACGTCCTGTACATCAAGCCCAGCGGCGTATCGCTGGCTTCGATCTCGGCCGAGTCGCTGATGCCGCTCGCGCTGGCCCCACTGCTGAGCATGGTCGGAGACGCGGCCGCCGCCCCTCCCGGCAGCGAGGCCGTGATGCGGTCCGCGATGGCCGCGCGACTGCGACCCGAGGGTGACCGACGGCCATCGGTCGAGTGCGTGTTCCACGCCCTCATCCCCGGTCGGTTCGTCATCCATACCCATCCGACGCTCGTGAACGCGCTGACCTGTGCGCGCGACGGCACGACGATCGCCCAGGACCTGTTCGGGGACGACGCGCTCTGGGTACCGTACGTGGACCCTGGGCTTCCGCTCGCCCGCGAGATCGCGAGCCGCCGACGGGACCACGCGAGCCGGACCGGCGCCGCAGCGCCAGACGTCACCCTCCTCCAGAACCACGGCCTGATCGTGGCTGGCGACGACCCGGCGGCCATCGCGGAACGGTCGTACGAGGTCGTGGCAGCCGTGCGGATGCACCTGGAAGCGCTGCCGGCTGCGCCGGATCCGCTGCCGTCGGCGCCCGACCTCGGAGACGTCGAGCATCTGACGCAGGTGCTCGGCGGCCGGCTCGCGCCGGGCCGCAGCCCCTTGCCGTGGCCTTCGATGGCTCTGCGGACGCGGCCTGGCTGGCCGGGACGTCCGAGGGCCGGGAGCTGGTCCGAGGCGGCCCACTGACGCCTGACCAGATCGTGTACGCCGGCTCGTGGCCGCTGTGGCTCGACGCGGACGCGGCAGACGAGGCGCGACTCGAGGCTCGCGTCGCGACCGCGATGCGCGAGCGCGCTGCCACCACCGTCGAAGCGCCGATCATCGTCGTGGCCGCGGGCATCGGCGTGTTCGCGCTCGGGGCCGGCCCGCACCAGGCGGAGACGGCGCGCGAGATCTACCTCGACGCGATCCGCGTCGGCCGTGACGCGCTGCGGCTGGGCGGTGCCAGGCCGCTGGCGCCGCCCGAGCGCCGTTTCATCGAGGAGTGGGAGGCCGAGGCGTATCGCCGCGGGATCGAGTCCCCGGATGCCGCGGAGCCGGGAAGCCCCGCCCGATGATCGCCACGTTCCCGCTGTGAACGAAGGGGTCGTCGCAGCCATCGACATCGGCGCCTCGAGCGGCCGGGTCATCCTCGGCCGGCTCGGCTCGCACGGCCTGTCGCTCGAGGAGGTACACCGCTTCCCGAACGACCCGGTCCAGCTTGCCGACGGGCTGCACTGGGACGCGCTGCGCCTGCACCACGAGATCCTGGCCGGGCTTCGGCTGGCGGCGCGTGCGGCACCCGGCCTGGCGAGCGTCGGCATCGACACGTGGGGCGTGGATGTCGGCTGGCTCGATGGCGCGGGGTCGCTCATCGGCAACCCGTTCCACCACCGCGACCCGCGCAACCTCGGTGCCGCCGAGCGGGTCCACGCCCGCATCTCCCGCGCCGACCTTTACGCACGGAATGGGCTCCAGTTCCTGCCCTTCAACACGCTCTACCAGCTCGAGGCCGCACGCGGGACGCCGGCATTCGGGCTCGCGCGAACGGTCCTCTTGATGCCCGACCTGCTCGGCTATTGGCTCACGGGGGTCATCGTCGCAGAACGAACGAACGCCTCGACCACCGGATTGCTCGATCCGCGGACGCGCGCCTGGGACGGTGGCCCTGATGGCCGAGCTGGACCTCGACCCGTCGTTGCTGCCCCCGCTGGCCGAGCCGGGCACGGTGCGCGGTCCGCTGCTGACGAGTGTCCGCGAGGCGACGGGCCTCGACGCGGCGACGGTCGTCACCCTCGTCGGCTCGCACGACACCGCGTCCGCGGTGGCTGCAGTCCCGGCTGCGTCCGATGCCTTCGCCTACATCTCGAGCGGGACGTGGTCGTTGGTCGGCGTCGAGGCGCCCGGCCCCATCCTCACCGAGGCCAGCCGGGGCGCGAACTTCACCAACGAAGGCGGGGTCGATGGCACGACCCGATTCCTGCGCAACGTCACCGGCCTGTGGCTGCTCCAGGAGTCGCTCCGGACGTGGGAGCTGGCGGGGACGCCGGAGACGCTCGAACCGCTGCTCGAGGCCGCCGCCGCTCTGCCGTCCGGCGGGCCGGTCGTGGATCCGGATGAGCCGGCGTTCATGGCACCCGGCGACATGCCGACGCGGATCGGCGCGGCCATCGTCGCAGCCGGCGGCCGGCCGCCCGAGGGTCGGCCAGCGGTCGTGCGCTGCATCCTCGACAGCCTGGCCATCGCCTACGCCCGCGCCGTCACCGACGCGGTCCGCCTGACGGGCAAGACGATCGAGGTCGTGCACGTCGTGGGCGGCGGCTCGCGGAATCGGCTGCTGTGCCAGCTGACCGCCGACGCCTGCCGGCTGCCCGTCGTCGCCGGGCCGGTCGAGGCGACGGCGCTCGGCAACATCCTCGTCCAGGCGCGCTCGTTGGGCCTCGTCTCCGGCGACCTGGCGGCCATGCGAGCCATCGTGCGCGACGGCCACTCCCTGGTTCGATACGAGCCGTCGCCGGGTGGTACCGTCCGCACACCCGCGTGACCGAAGGGGGGAGCCGACGGGTCCTTGTGTCTCCCATGTGAGGGGTACGTGGCGCACGTGACTCGATCGGAGCTTCGCGGGTCCTCCATCGAGGGCTATCGAGACCTGCCGAGTCGGTCGCCCTGGGTCGCCCAGCTGGCACCCGATGGGCCGCCTCGGCCGCTGGAGGCGGATGCGGCCACCGACGTCGTGATCGTCGGGGCCGGCATCGCGGGCCTGGCGACCGCCTTCTTCACCCTGCGGTCCACCCCTCATCGGCTGATGCTCATCGAGCGGGACCGCGTGGCGCGTGGCGCGACGGGGCACAACGCCGGGCAGCTCACCACCTACTTCGAGCGCCCGCTCTACGACATCGCCGATGCGTTCGGATCGGAGCAGGCGATCGAGGCGCAGCGGGCGTTCGACGGCGCGCACGAGCTGCTCGACCTCATGACCGCCGAGTCCGGTGCCACCGTCCGCGTCGAGCGGTTCACTGGCCACATGGGCATGTTCACGCTCAACCACCTCCAGGTGCACCTCCGCAACAACCTGCTCCGCCGGCAGGGCGGCCTGCGCCTGGAGACGTGCGTGGTCTCCGACGAGGCCGAGTTCCTCGAGCAGATCCCCGCCGAGTTCGCCTCGCTCTACAGCGTCGTCCCCCAGGCCCGCATTCGCGAGCTCCTGGACACGGAGGACGACCGATATCGGGCCGTGCTGTCGGACCGAAAGGGCTGCATCAACGGCGCCGCATTGGTCCAGAGCGTGCTGGCCAACCTCGAGCAGCGTTACCCCGACCGCTTCCGATACGTCGACCACACGCTCGTGGACCGGGTCGTCGTCGGCGACGGCCGCGTCGTCGTGCACGCTCGAGGCCACGAGGTGGTCGCGTCGTCCGTCGTCCTGTGCACCAATGGCTACGTCGACCACGTCGTCGAAGATGCCGGTGGCGAGCGGATCGGGCTGGCTCGCGATCAGCGGGTGACGGGCACGGTCGGCTACATGGCGGCCTTCGTCGAGGATCGCCCGCGGATCCCGGCCGCGCTGAGCTACATCCGCAACACGACCATCGGCGGCGATACGCCCTACGTCTACGTCACCCGACGCACGTACGACCGAGCCGACGCGATCGTCACCCTGACCTGCATGGGCGGCCCCGAGCACCCCATCGATGGCGCCGCGTACGACCCGATGACGCCCTTCGGCGGGACGATGCTGACCTCCATGGATCAGGACATCCGTCCGTACGCCCAGCCCGCGCGGCCGCCTGGTCGCCCGTACGACTTCCAGTGGCATGGGCTCATGGGGTATACAGAAGGTCGTATCCGAGTCATCGGCCCGCACCCGCGCCACCCGTCGCTGCTCTACAACCTGGGCTGCAACGGCGTCGGCTTCCTGCCGTCGATCAGTGGTGGCCAGCGGGTGGCACGCATCCTGGCGGGCGAGACGCTGCCGCCCAGCATCTTCGATCCGCGCTGACCGCGGCGGTCGACGGTTGACCGAGCGTATCGGGGCTGGCACGATCGGCGCATGGACGAGCTTCTGGAGCGGGCCTCGGCCCTCGCGCGCGAGTACCTCGACGGGGTGGCGGAGCGACCGGTCGGCGTGCCGATCGATCCGGGCGTGCTCCGATCGGCGCTCGGCGGCCCGATCCCCGAGCGGGGCGAGGATCCTGTCCGGTTGATCGAGGCCCTCGCGCGTGACGTCGATCCCGGCCTCGTCGCAAGCGTCGGCCCGCGGTACTTCGGCTTCGTCATCGGCGGCAGCCTGCCCGTCACCGTGGCGACGGCCTGGTTGTCGGCCGCCTGGGACCAGAATGCCGGCAACTACGCCTCGTCGCCGGCGGCCTCCGTCATCGAGGAGGTCGCTGGACGGTGGCTGGTGGAGATCCTCGGCCTGCCGGCTGGGGCGAGCGTGGGCTTCGTCACCGGGGCGACCATGGCCAACTTCACCGCGCTGGCCGCTGGCCGTCACGCCGTGCTCCGGGACGTCGGCTGGGATGTCGAGTCGACGGGACTCTTCGGCGCCCCGCCGATCAACGTCGTCGTCGGTGCCGAGGCGCACTCGACCGTCTTCGTGGCGCTCCGGATGCTCGGCCTGGGGGCTGACCGGGTCGTCAAGGTCGAGGTCGACGATCAGGGCCGGATGCGGCCGGACAAGCTCCGCGCGACGCTCGCCGGGCTGGAAGGGCCGACGATCGTCTGCGCTCAGGCCGGCAACGTGAACACCGGGCGCCTTCGACCCGCTCCGGCCGATCGGCGAGATGGCTCGCGAGGTGGGTGCCTGGCTCCACGTCGACGGGGCGTTCGGGCTGTGGGCCGCCGCATCGGACCGGCACCGTTCGCTGACCGATGGCATCGAGCTCGCCCACTCCTGGGGATCCGATGCCCACAAGACCCTCAACGTGCCCTATGACTGCGGGATCGTCCTCACGGCAGACCCCGAAGCCCATCGCTCCGCGATGAACGTCACGGCCGCCTACCTCGTCCGCGGCGCCGACGACGCCTACACGGCCTACGACTGGGTCCCGGAGTCGTCGCGGGCCGCTCGTGGGCTCGGCGTCTACGCCGCCCTTCGGGCGCTCGGGCGGATCGGCGTCGCCGAACAGGTTGACCGCTATTGCGCGTTGGCTCGCCGAATGGCGGATCGGTTGGCTCGAGCCGAGGGCGTCGAGATCCTCAACGAGGTCGGCTTCACCCAGGTCCTGGTGCGCTTCTCGGCGCCCGGCGAGGACACCGCGGCCGCCGATCGCCGGACGCAGGCCGTCGCGGAGGCGGTCCAGCGGGATGGGACGTGCTGGCTCGGGACCACGACGTGGCGTGACCTCGTTGCGCTCCGCGTCTCGGTCTCCAACGCCTCGACGACCGAGGAGGACATCGATCGCTCGGCCGACGCGATCCTGCGCTGTGCCCGGGCGGTCGAGGTGACCGCCTGACGGCAGATCCAGCCGGAGCGTCCAGCGAGCTCACCTCGGGCGTCCCTGCTCGTCGCACGGGAGCAGGACGGCCGGATCGGCTTCGACCTCGGCCTCGATCAGTCGCAGGGTCGTGGCCATCTCGCTCGGGGCGATGTACGCCCCGTCTTCCAGGTAGGGACGGTCGAGGAAGCTGACGACCAGCAGGCCGGCGACGACAAGCGCTGTGATCGACCCGACCATCACGGCCTGGGTCCACCACCGCTCACGCCCATCGGCGAACACGACCAGGTACGCGATGGTGAGTCCCGCCCCAAGGATCAGGATGAGCCACACGGCGACGGGAATGGTCGGCGTCGCTTCGGCCAGCCGCGCACGCCGGCCTTCTCTGCGTACGGCCGTCTCGTCGAGCCAATGGTTGAGGGCGACCTCGGTCCGAGCGTTGTCCAGGGGCATCGTGTCGATCGTCGATTCGATCCGCGCCAGCCAACCAACGACCAGGTCGCTTTCGCGGCCTTCGCGCATCCTCGGCCACTCGTCCGAGACGACGGCGCGGGCATAGCACGCGAGGTCACTCGCTAGCTCCTCGCGCTGCGGGGCGGGGAACAGCCGCGTCAAGCGATCCAGCTGGCTGATAGCCACGGCCTCGCGCGATGCCCCTTCGTGCGCTCGGATGTAGTTCTCGAACGCGAGGAACATCACGAATGCGAGCAGGACCGCGAACGCGACTCCGAGCACTCCGAACACGGCTGCAGCGGGAACCGCATCGGCGAGCAAGCCATCCTTCGCGACGAACCGCCGTGCGGCCAGCATCAGCAGGACCGCCACGACCGCCGAGCCTGCCAGCACGATCAGGGCCCAGAACGGGATCATCGTCCCTCACCGCCCCTTAGACCGCAGGAGATCCCGCCCCGCGGGGCTCCTTGCCCTTCGGCCAATAGAGCTCCTTCTTGACCTGCTCCTCGGGGAAGCCACGGCCGAGGAGGGTCTGCTCGACGCTCGCGATCATGTCCGGGTTGCCGCAGATGTAGGCGATGGCGTTGTCGGGCGTCAGGCCAAGCTCGTCGTAGACGGCGGGCACGATCGCCTCGACGCGCCCGGTCCGCCCCGACCAGCCGGCATTGCGCGCGTCGCTCGGCCGCGAGACGGTCGGGATGTAGCTCGCCGGGTACGTGCCCGAGGCGCCCCAGCCCTCGACCAGCTCGCGGTAGCCCAGCTCGTCGACGTAGGAAGCGCCGTGGAGCACCGTGGCGCGCCGCGGACGGCCGTCGTAGATGAGCGTCGACATCATGGACACGAACGGCGCGATGCCGGTGCCGCTGCTGATGAAGACGTGCATCCGCTCGTCGTCGGGCTCGAGCACGAACTTGCCCTTGGGACCCTTGAGGCTCATGCCTTGGCCGATCGGCACGCGCCACAGGAGCGGGGTGAACATGCCGCCGGTCACCAGGCGCACGTAGAACTCGTAGCCGTCGTCCCGCGCCCGGGGCGATGAGGCGACCGAGTACGGGCGCTGGATGAGCTTGCCGTTCGACTCCACCCCGATGGTCAGGTACTGGCCGGGCTCGAAGTCGATGAACGGCCCATCCGGCTTGACCCAGAAGAAGGCCAGCGAGTCGGTCAGGTCCTCACGCCGCGCCAGGGTCGCGCCATAGAGGGGCGACGTCGCCGCGATGGGGCGGTCGTCGGTGGCCAGCTCGGTCATGGGCGTCGGTCGGTCACGTGGCGGCTGCCTCCTGCAGGTCTCGAGGCGTCGGGTCGGCGATCGGTGTCAGTCTACGGCCGAGCGGCGACCCCGAGCAGGGTGCACGGCACCCTACAAGAGGTCCGGACGGATCCACTCCCGGCCGAGCACGTGCTGGTCGAGGAAGGCCAGCACCGTCCCGTACCAGAGGCGCGAGTTGGCCGGCTTCAGGATCCAGTGGTTCTCGTCGGGGAAGTACAGGAACTTGGCCTCGACCCCGTGACGCCAGAGGTCGGTCCACAGGCGCAGGGCCTCGCCGATCGGCACGCGGTGGTCGAGCTCGCCGTGGGTGACCAGCATCGGCGTCTTGATGGCGTCGATCGAGGCCGCCGGCGATTGCTCGACGTAGCGGCCGGCGTCGACGTACGGATCGCCGAACTCCTGCTCCATCCACGGCCCGAAGTCCGTCACGCCATGGAAGCCGCGCAGGTCCCAGAGCGAGGCGTGGGTGACGATGGCTCGGAAACGATCCGTGTGGCCGGCCACCCAGTTGGCCATGTAGCCGCCGAACGAGCCACCCATCAGCGCCGTGCGCTGGTCGTCGATGTCGGGCCGCGCGACGACCGCATCGATGACGCTCATCACGTCGCTGTACGGCCGCTGGTGCCAGGCGCCCCAGCCGCGATCGATCATCTGCTGGCCGTAGCCGGTCGAGAAGGCCGGATCCGGCATCAGCACGGCGTAGCCACGCTCGACGAGGATGTGCGGGTTCCAGCGCCAGTGCCAGCCCGACCACGAGCCGAGCGGGCCCCCGTGGACGAAGGTCACCAGCGGCGCCGGTGACTTGGCCGATGCCGATGCCGGGCGGACGAGCCAGGCACCGATCTCGACGCCGTCGTCGGCGGTGGTCACCACGCGCTCCGCGACGCCGCGACGCGGCAGCTCGGCCTCGACGACCGGGGAGGGGATCTCGATGGCGGTCTGGTCGGCGGCACGCGGGTCGAGGCGGGCTACGAACGGCGGCCGATCGATGCGCGCGCAGAGGGCGTAGAGCGTCTGGCCATCCGGCGTCGGGCACAGATCGGCGTAGCTCCCGTCGCCGGCCAGCAGCGTCACCTCGTCGGTGGCCAGGTCGAGGCGGAAGACGGACGTGGCGCCGTGGTCATCGGCGAGCACGAAGACGGCGTCGCCGGCCGGCGCCCAGGTGATCGAGGCCGGCCAGCGGTCGAGCGTGGCGCCGATGCGGCGGCCGCTTCCGGAGGCGACATCGATGAGCCACAGGCTCGGGGCTTCGGCCTGATCCGGCGTCCCGAACGAGAACCGCATGCAGGCCACCGAGCGCCCGTCGGGCGAGATGGCGGGCGCCGCGTACAGTGCGTCGCCGTCGGTCAGCTCTCGGCGCTCGCCGGTCGCCCGGTCGATCGACGATGAGGTCCTGGCGAACGGGCTGTGTGGCGCGCTGCCAGGTGGCGACCACGAAGGCGCCGTCGTCGGAAAGGTCGAGCTCGGGCTCGACCATCGCTTCCTGCGTGGAGCCGGTCAGGTCGCGCGGGTCGGTCAGCGTCTCCGTCGTCGAGGTCGGCGTGGCCGCCGTGAACAGGCGCACGTCTCGCGGCCCCAGGTAGTGATCCCAGTAGCGGATCGGGTAGCGCTCGAAGAGCAGCGCGCCGACGCCGGCGTCCTTCCTGGCCTTCTCGATGGCCTCGTCGGCGGCGAAGTCGGCGGCACCGGGATGGAGGGGTACGGCGAGCACGACGTCGCCGCTCGTGCGCGCGGTCGCGATGCCGGCCACGCCGGCCTGCGGTGCCAGCAGCAGTCGCGCCTCGCCGCCCTCGGCGGGCAGCAGCCACAGCCCGGCCGGTGGCTTGTCCTTGGCCTCGTCTGGCTTGGCGTCGGGATCCGGCCGTGCCGAGGTGAAGAGGAGCGAGCCGTCGGGCAGGAAGGCGGCTCCGCTCTCGCCGGCCGCCGAGCGCGTCAGGCGTCGTGGCGGCCGCGTCCCGGTCGGGTCGATGCCCCAGATGGCGCTCTTGAAGGCCTTGCCCTCGGCATCGAGCCCGGCGACGCTGACCGCCAGCCATGAGCCGTCGGGCGAGGCGCGCAAGCCCGTCAGGCGTGGGATCCGAAGGAAGTGGTCGAGGTCGAACGGTTCGCTCATGGCGCGATGATGGCAGAGGGGCGGTGCGCGCGGGCGCCAGATCGATCATCCCGCTCGGGCCGCTGCCCTCCTCCGAGGGCTACCATCTGGTCATGCCCGACGTCGGTCGCATCATGATCCTGGTCGGCCTGGGGATCGCCGCCCTCGGCGTCCTCATCGTCATCGGCCTGCCGCTCTTCCGTCTGCCCGGCGACATCGTCATCAAGGGCGAGCACGCGGTCCTCATCATCCCCATCGCCACCTGCATCGTCCTGTCCATCGTGCTGACCGTCGCCTTCAGCCTGCTCGCCCGACGCTGACACCCGCGCGTTGCCGGTCGCCGTCACGTTGCCGGTCGGCCTCCTCGCCTACAATCGACCGAGAACGAATACGTGACCTCGCGACGGGTCCGACTCGCCGCCCGACCCGGTCCGCCTGCCCGACCAAGGAGCCTGCCCGCATGACCGTCTCGACAGCCACGACCGAGCGTGCCCACCAGGCCGCCAAGCGCTACATCTACGCCTGGGGCGGCGGTCGCGCGGAAGGTGACGCGACGATGCGCGACCTGCTCGGCGGCAAGGGCGCGGGCCTGGCCGAGATGACCAACGCCGGTCTGCCGGTACCGCCGGGCTTCACCATCACGACCGAGGCCTGCAACGACTACTTCGCCGCCGGTGAGCAGCTCCCGGCGGGCCTCTGGGAGGACGTCCTCGAAGCGGTCCGCGCGGTCGAGAACGAGACCGGCAAGGGCTTCGGCACCGCCGCCAACCCGCTCCTCGTCAGCGTCCGCTCCGGCGCCAAGTTCAGCATGCCGGGCATGATGGACACCGTCCTCAACCTCGGCCTCAACGAGGCCACGCTGCACGGTCTCATCGCCCTGACCGACAACGAGCGCTTCGGCTGGGACGCCTACCGGCGCTTCATCCAGATGTTCGGGCGCATCGTGATGGACGTCGACGGCGAGCGCTTCGATCATGCCCTCGACGCCGCCAAGCAGGCGCGCGGGGTGAGCCTCGACACCGAGCTCGACGCCGGCGACCTGCGCGACGTCGCTGCCGCCTACCGCGCCATCGTGCGCGAGGACACCGGCCGCGAGTTCCCGGAGGACCCGAACGAGCAGCTCGACCTGGCCATCAAGGCCGTCTTCGCCTCGTGGTTCGGCAAGCGCGCCCGCGACTACCGAGAGAACCAGAAGATCGCCCACGACCTCGGTACGGCCGTCAACGTCGTGACCATGGTCTTCGGCAACATGGGTGACGACTCGGGCACCGGCGTGGCCTTCACGCGCGACCCCAACACGGGCGAAAAGGTCCTCTTCGGCGAGTACCTCACGAACGCCCAGGGCGAGGACGTCGTGGCCGGCATCCGGACGCCGCAGAAGATCGCCCAGATGCGCGAGGCGATGCCCGCCGTGTACGGCGAGTTCGAGCGCATCGCCGAGCGGCTCGAGAAGCACTATCGCGACGTCCAGGACCTGGAGTTCACCATCGAGCGCGGCCGCCTCTTCATGCTCCAGACACGGAGCGCCAAGCGGACCGCCGCAGCGGCCGTGAAGATCGCCACCGACATGGTGGCCGAGAAGGTCATCACCAAGGAGGAGGCCCTCTCGCGCATCGAGCCGGCCCACGTCGACCAGCTCCTGCGCGACCAGTACGACCCGGCCGCCCGGGCGAGCGCGCCGCGCATCGCCAAGGGCCTCAACGCCTCACCGGGCGCGGCCGTGGGGCGGGCCGTCTTCAGCGCCGACGACGCGGTCGCCTGGGTCGAGCGCGGCGAGAAGGTCGTGCTCGTGCGCGTCGAGACCTCGCCCGACGACTTCCACGGCATGGCCGTCGCCCAGGGCATCCTGACCGCGCGCGGCGGCGCCACGTCGCACGCCGCCGTCGTCGCCCGACAGATCGGCAAGCCCTGCGTGGCCGGTGTCGCCGAGCTGGTCATCGACTACGGCTCCAAGACCGCGCGCTCGACCGAATCGGACCTTGGCTTCCGTGAGGGCGATTGGATCTGCCTCGATGGCTCGACGGGCGAGGTCTTCGCCGGCACCCTGCCCACGGTCAGCGCTCGTTTCGAGGACCAGCCCGAGCTCCAGTTGATCCTGAAGTGGGCCGACGACGTCCGGCGCATGGGCGTCTGGACCAACGCCGACAAGCCCGAGGAAGCCGCCCTGGCGCGCTCCTACGGCGCCGAAGGCATCGGCCTCTGCCGGACGGAGCACATGTTCCGCGAGGGCGAGCGGCTGGAGATCGTGCGCAGCGCCATCCTCGTCGCCAACGTCGCCACGCGCGCCAAGGCCCGCCTCGAGGCCGGCGAGACGCTCGACGCCGACGACCGCCATGCCGTCGGCCAGTTCGACGCCGCCATGGCCGAGCTGGAGGTCCTCCAGCAGGGCGACTTCGAGGGCATCTTCAAGGCCATGGACGGGCTGCCGGTCGTCATCCGCCTCATCGACCCGCCGCTCCACGAGTTCCTGCCCAACCTGGAGGAGCAGCTGGTCAAGGTCACCCTGGCCGGCGACGCCGCCTCGCCCGGAGGACCGGGAGCTGCTGGCGGCCATCAAGTCGATGCACGAGCAGAACCCGATGCTCGGCCTGCGCGGCTGCCGCCTGGGCCTGATGATCCCCGACTTCGTCAAGATCCAGACGCGCGCCATCCTCAACGCCGAGATCGCCGTCAAGCGCGATGGCGGCAACCCCATCGCCAAGATCATGATCCCGCTCGTCGGCCACGTGAACGAGCTGCGCGAGACGCGGCGCATCCTCGAGACGGAGGCGCTGGCGGTCGAGAAGTCGGCCGGCGTCCACGTCGACTACAAGTTCGGGACCATGATCGAGGTGCCCGCGCGGCGCGCTGACCGCGGACGAGATCGCCGAGTACGCCGACTTCTTCAGCTTCGGCACCAACGACCTGACGCAGATGACGTTCGGCTACTCGCGCGACGATGCCGAGGGCGGCTTCCTGCTCAAGTACGTCGAGGACAAGATCCTGCCCGCCAACCCCTTCCAGACGCTCGACGATGCCGTCGCCGGCCTGATGGCGATCGCGGTCGCCAAGGGTCGCGCCACCAAGCCGAACCTGGAGCTCGGCATCTGCGGCGAGCACGGCGGCGACCCGGAGTCGATCTTCAAGTGCGAGAAGCTCGGCCTCGACTACGTCTCCTGTTCACCCTTCCGGGTGCCGGTCGCGCGCCTGGCCGCTGCCCAGGCCGCCCTCGTCAACGCCGCCGAACGCGACAAGTAGCCCCATCGATCTGGCGGTCCGGGACGCCACCGGGACGCCTGGAGGCCTCGAGCGATGACCGAACCGACCCCGACCGCGACCCGGACCCGGAAGCCACGAACGACCAAGATCCCCGACGCAGCGACGGCGGCTGACTACGACGCCGCCTGGCACGTCGAGCCGCCGCCCGGCCCGATGTGGACCGCCCGGCCATGGGTCCACCCCACGGCGCGTGCCGAAGCCGGCAAGGCGGCCCGCAAGCGGGTGCCCCGGACCAGCCACGCGGCCTTCGAGGTCCCGGCCGAGCGAGACCCGATCGCGATCCTGACCGCGCAGGAGGAGGACCGCCTGCCGCAGCTGGTGCCCATGCGCCACGAGCGGATGGCCGAGTCGCCCTTCGCCTACTACCGCGGCACGCCGGCGGTCATGGCCTTCGACCTGGCCGGCGACGCCGCGCACCGACATCATGGTCCAGGCCAGCGGCGACGCCCACCTCTCGAACTTCGGGCTCTTCGCCTCGCCGGAGCGGATGCTCGTCTTCGATGCCAACGACTTCGACGAGACCCTGCCCGGACCCTGGGAGTGGGACGTCAAGCGCCTCGCCGCGAGCGTCATCATCGCCGGCCGCGCCAACGGCTTCCCGGCCGCGGCGAACCGCGAGGCGACGATGGCGGGGGTGCGCAGCTACCGACAGTGGATCGCTCGCTACGCCAGCATGCGGCTGCTCGACGTCTGGTACGCGTCGATCACCGAAGCGGACATCCGCGAGCTGGCCGAGCGTCCGGCCTCCTCCAGGGCCGCGCCGCCGCCGGGCGACGGGCGCGGTTCGAGGCCGTCTTCAGCAAGGCCCGGCGGCGTGACGGCATGCGCGCCTTCGAGTCGCTGACGGCCGTCGTCGACGGCCGGCGCGTGATCATGGAGGACCCGCCGGTCGTCACGCATGTCGAGATCGATGCCGGCCCAGCCGCCCTCGAGAAGGTCTTCACCGACTATCGGGCGTCGATGCCCGAGAACCGTCGCGATCTGCTCGAGCGCTACCGCTTCGTCGACTGGGCCCTCAAGGTGGTCGGGGTCGGCAGCGTGGGCACCCGTTGCTTCATCATCGTCCTCCAGGGCCGCGACGAGAACGACCCCCTCATCATGCAGGCCAAGGAGGCGACGGCGTCGGTGCTCGCGCCCTACTTGCCAGCCAGCCTGCATCAGAACCACGGCCAGCGAGTCGTCGTCGGACAGCAGCTCATGCAGGGCACCTCCGACATCTTCCTGGGCTGGACGCGCGGGCCCGGCGGTCGGGACTTCTACATGCGCCAGCTGTGGGACATGAAGGGCTCGGTCGATACGACCATCCTGCAGCCGGTCGGCCTCGGCTATCTACGCCGGGCTGTGCGGCTGGGCGCTGGCCCGAGCGCACGCGCGGAGTGGCGACGCCGTGGCCATCTCGGCCTACCTGGGCAACAGCGACACGTTCGACGGCGCCATCGCCGACTTCTCGGAGACGTACGCCGACATCAACGAGCGCGACCACGCCGCCTACCTGGCGGCCATCGAGGCCGGTCGCATCTCGGTGCCCGCAGCGGCGACCTGACCGTCGGTCCGGCGGCCCGGCGTCAGGCCGGCGCCGAGCAGCGCGGCTGACGCTAGCGCCAGCGGGTCAGGATCGTCTCGCGACCGAAGAGTCGGTTGGCCAGCCGGAGGCCGGCCACGCCCACGATCGTGGTCAGGATGGCCGCGATGACGTACTGCTGGGCGCCGAACAGGAAGCCGCTGACGGCCTGGATGACGGCGATGCTGGCCAGCGGGATGATGATCAGGCCGCCGATCTGCTGCGCCACCCGCGGGTCGTTCACGCGGCTGCTGACGATGATGCCGGCCACGCACGAGACGAGCCCGACGGCGGGGCCGAGCAGGAAGACCGCCGCCAGCCATGAGGGATCGAGGATGACCTGCGCCAGCCGCGGTCCGAGCACGATGCCGGCCAGCACGACCAGCAGCCCGTAGGCGAGCCACGAGGTGAGCATCCCGGGCACGATGGCCGAGAGCGTCTTGCCACCCAGCAGCTCGCTGGTTCGGATGGGGGAGGCGAGGACCGCCTCGAGGCTCTTCGTCTGCTTCTCGCCGACGATCGAGAACGTGGCGATGGAGAGCGGCACATACGCCGGCAGGATCAGGAAGAGCGACAGGAACTGCTGGAGGCTGTAGGCCGCGACCAGCTGCTCGATGGCCAGGTCGGCCCAGTCGGGGCGGCTGGCGACGATGGTCTTGACGAAGTCGGCGGGCAGCGGCTGGCTGGTCGCCGCCACGCTGGCCAACGAGCCGAGGACCAGCGGCGTGACGACGAGCACGATGGGCGGGATGACGATGGAGAGCACGAGCAGCCGATTGCGCACGATCTCCAGCGCCTCGCGCCGAACGACGGTCCAGACGATGGCCGCGCGCATCAGACCGGCCCGCCTTCGAGCTGCGGCCGACGGCCCATGACCTCGAAATAGACGTCCTCGAGCGTCCGGCTGGCCTCGCGCACGCCGATGACCTGGGCACCGGCCTCGACCAGCGTGCGCACGACCTCGGGCGCATCGGCGCGCAGGTCGGTCAGCTGACAGGTCAGCGTGCCGGCGCCCCGACCCTGCCGCTCGCCGGCCGCTTCGCCGGCGGACGCGAGCGTGTCCCCGGAGTTCGTGGCGACGCCTGCGGCCACATGTGAGACACGGGGCAGGGCGGCCACGGCGGCCAGCTGCGCCGGGGTCGGCGGCTCCACCAGGTCGACGTGCAGGACCGGGCCACCGCCGTTGCCGTTGCCGCCACGCAGTCGGGCCGGGCTGTCGACGCGCAACAGCGCGCCGCGCATGAAGCCGATGCGGTCGCACAGCCGTTCGGCCTCGTCGAGGTTGTGCGTGCAGAGCACGATCGTGCGGCCGGCGCCGCGCAATGAGGCGATGGCCTCGCGAACGACGAAGGCGGCCTCGGGGTCGAGGGCGGCCGTCGGCTCGTCGAGGAAGACGACGCTCGGCTCGTGGATGAGCGCACGGGCGATGGCCAGCTTCTGCTTCATGCCCTTGCTGAAGGTGCCGGCCAGGTCGTCGCGTCGGTCCCAGAGCTCGAAGAGGCGCAGGAAGCGCTCGATCCGCTCGGCGCGGGTCGTCTGGTCGAGGCCATGCAGTCGGGCGAAGAAGTCGAGGTTCTGCATCGCCGTCAGTCGGTCGTAGAGCCCCGGCGTCTCGGTCAGGATGCCGATCCGCGCTCGCACCGCGTCGGCGTCGGCGGTGACCTCGAAGCCGTCGACCCAGGCGCGGCCCTCGGTCGGGGCGATGAGCGAGGTCAGCAGCCGGACGGTCGTCGTCTTGCCGGCACCGTTGGGACCGAGCAGCCCGAAGACCTCGCCCGGCGCCAGCTCGAGCGTCACGTCACGCAGGGCCCACAGGTCGCCGAACCGACGACCCAGGCCCTCGGTGCGGATGGCCGGCGCAGGGCCGCCGCCACTGGCTACCGCCGGGCTGCCGCCACTGCCGCGCAGGACCGCCGCCACTGCCAGCGCCGAGCGCCGGACGGTCGCGCCAGCCTCCGGGACCGCCGCGCCCCCTCGCGCCGGCGAGCGTCACTCGGTCGCTCCGAGGATCCGCCAGCCACGCTCGCGCGCCGCGCGTTCCAGCGCGGCGTCCGGATAGACGGCGACCGCGGTCGTGGCCAGGGCGAGCATCGGGATGTCGGCCGCCGTATCGCCATACGCCGTATCGATGGTCGCGCCGGCGACGACGGTCGCCAGCCGGGCGACCTTCTCGTCGCCCGTGCCCATGGCGCCAGCGAAGCCGCCCGTCGCTCGGCCGTCGGCGTCATAGGCCAGGTCGGTGCCGATGGCCTCCGCTCCGAGGCGTGCCGCGAAGCGCGACGCGATGGGCGTGTAGGTGCCGCTGGCGACCACGATCCGCGCGCCATCCTCGCGGGCCGCCTGCAGCTCGTCGAGCACGTCCTCGCGGCGGCCGGGCCACAGCTCCTGCTCGAAGACCCAGTCGGCCATGGCCTCGATCTGCGTCGCGCGACATGCCCCGCAGCAACGCCGTCAGGTCGTGCATCCAGCGCTCGCGGAACGCCTGCAGGTCGATGATCCCGCGTCGCGCCAGGAAGACCTGCGGCAGGCGCAGCCAGAAGAAGCGTCGATATCGGCCCCGATGTCCGTGCTCGGACAGGTAGCGCCCGACCCCGCGCCAGGTCGAGCCGGCGGTCAGGGTGCCCTCGAGGTCGGTGGCGACGACGCGTTCCATGGACCCGCGATGCTACGCGAGGTCACGGCTCGGCGCGCGTGCCCGCCGATCGGGCGCCGCCGGACAGGCGCCCTAGAGGTCGCGCACCAGGTAGACCACATCGCCGAGATCATCGGTGGTGGTGTGGTCCCAGCGGAACCCGATCTTCTCGAGCACCCGGAGTGACGCCGCGTTCCAAGGCCGCACGGTCGACCAGAGCCGGCGTCGACCCGTCGCGGCCGCGGCAGCCACGAGGGCTTGCGCCGCTTCCGTTGCATAGCCGCGTCCGTGGAATCGCCGAAGCAGCTCGTAGGCGATCTCCGGTTCGTCCAGGCTGCAACGCCCGACGACGAGGGCGCAGTAGCCGATCACGTCGCCTTCCGCGCGACGACAGATCGCGAGGGCACCGATCCCGATCTCGATCGTGAGATCGCGGAATCGCGCGAGGCGCGTCGTCGCCTCTTCGAGGGTCGGCATGTCCTCGCCACGTTCGCCGATCAGCTCTCGGTACCAGGCTGCGTCGCGCTCGTCGCGAAGCCGGAGGGTGAGCCGCTCGGTCTCGATGGCGAGCGACATCGGTCGCCAGGTCACGGATCCAAGGTACAGGACCACCAGTCAGCGCACCCGTACGGAGCGTGGGCCCTTGACATCTGCGCCGGGCGCGTTATTATCGCTACTGATGAGTAGCACGTTTACAGACCCACCCACCCCGGCGACGACCGGACGGGATGCCGTGACCGGCGCCTTCGGGTTCACCGGCCGGGCGATCACGACGCAGCTCCTCGACGCCGGTCGCGAGGTCGTGACCCTCAGCCGGCGCACGGGACACGGCGATGCCATGGCGCGACGGATCACGGTCAAGCCGCTCGACTTCACGCGGCCGGACCAGCTCGTCGAGGCCCTGACCGGCGTCCAGACGCTCTACAACACCTACTGGCTGCGCTTCCCGCGCGGTGCCATGAGCTACGACCGGGCGGTCGAGCAGTCGGTCGTCCTGCTGGACGCAGCCAGACAGGCCGGGGTCTCGCGGCTCGTGCACGTCAGCGTCGTCAACGCCTCGATCGGCGGACCGACGCCCTACGTGCGAGCCAAGGGCCGGCTCGAGCGGATCGTCCTCGCCTGCGGCATCCCGGCCACCATCGTCCGACCGACCCTGACCTACGGGCCATCGGACATCCTGGTCAACAACCTGGCCTGGGCGCTGCGACGGCTACCGCTCTACGGCATCCCGGGCGACGGCCGCTACCCGATCCAGCCGGTCCACGTGGACGACGTGGCGCGCATCTGCCTCGAGGCCGCCCACGCCGAGCCCGGATCGATCGTCGACGCGAGCGGTCCCGAGACGCTGACCTACCGCGAGATGGTCGACATCGTGAAGGTCGGCGTGCGGCAGCCGCGCGATCGTGCAGCCGATGCCGCGGATCGTCGTCCTCGCGGCCGCGCGACTGCTCGGGGTGCTGGTCCGCGACGTGGTCCTGACATCTGACGAGCTGCTCGAGCTCTCGAGCGGGTTCCTGTCCTCGCCTTCCGAGCCGCTCGGCCGGATCTCGTTCGCGAGCTGGGTCGAAGCCAACGCGGATGCTCGCTCGGACGGCGCTGGTCGAGCGAGCTGAGCCGCAACTATCGTGGTCTCGCCAACGCGACGCGCTGACGTCGAAGACTGAGCAGGTTTCGAGAAGCCATCGTGGCGGCGGCTCAGTAGCATGAGTCCATCCCATCAAGACACTCGAGGAGCAACCGACATGAAAGACACGCAGACGCCCGCCAAGAGCACCACCTCGACCGAGATCTGGTCGGACGAGGAAAAAGGCGCGATGAAGGCGCACGCCAAGGAGATGAAGGCGGCCGCCCGCCGAGGTGAGGACAGGGCCGCCGGGGAAGCCGACGTGCTCGCAAAGATCGCCGAGATGCCGGAATCGGATCGCATCATGGCCGAGCGGCTCCACGCCCTCATCACGGCCACCGCGCCGGAGCTGGAGCCAAAGACCTGGTATGGGATGCCTGCCTATGCCAAGGACGGCAAGCTCATCTGCTTCTTCAAGGCCGCCGACAAGTTCAAGTCACGCTACGCGACGTTCGGCTTCGAGGAGAACGCGAAGGTCGATGACGGCACCATGTGGCCGACCTCGTGGGGGCTGACGAAGCTGACCGACGCCGACGCAGCGAAGATCGCCGCGCTCGTGAAGAAGGCCGTGAGCTGAGGGCCGAGCTCGCCACGTGGCCGCTCCAGGGTGAGCGGCCCGCGTCGCTCGGCGCGGCCATGATCCGCGGGACCTCGCGGTCGAGCCGTGTACACTGCGCGCGCGCCTGTCCCATGCTGGCAGGCAATGAACGAGGATCTGGATGACGGACTTCTGGACAGCGGCGCGCCCGCAGGGGCGCGCGTAGATGCGCAAGCGCAAGGTCATCTACCCCCCCGCCAAGACCGCCACGCGGCGTCAAACCCCACCCGGCCTGGTCGGCGGTGAGCCGATCCGAGTCCGCGAGAGCCTCGTGAGCATCGACACCAACGCCCTCAACGGCCGGGCCGGCCTGAAGGTCGGCGACAAGGTCCGCATCGGGGGCTCCGGGCTCTACGCCGGTGAAGCCGCGGTCGTCGAACGACTCGCCACCAGCGCCATCCCATCGGCCTTCGTGCGCACCGAGTCCGGCGGCACGCGCCAGGTCCGCCAGGTCGACCTCGAGCCGATCCGGGCTGAGGCTGCCAGGGCAGACGCCCGACCCGCCGAGCCCGAGGCCCAGCCGACCGCCTAGGTCGCCGCCGCCGACCGCGAGCGCTCCTCAGCCGACGGCCTGAACGGCCCCTCCGGCCGAAGATCCTTCGCCACCGAACCGGATATCGATGTCGATTCCGGTCGTCGTGGTTCGTCGTCCTGGTACACCGGCGAACGAGCCCGGCACACATGTGATGGCAACAGGAGGATCCGGTCATGGCAGCAGCCCACGTCATCCACGTCGAGGTCACAGGCAAGGACGGCACCGCGCTGCAGTCCTTCTACAGCAAGGTCTTCGGCTGGGACATCGACACCAACAACCCCGGCGGCTACGGCATGTTCCGTGAGGCCGACGGCGGCATCACCAGCGGCATCGGCGCCGCCCAGGACGGCGGAGCCGGCCAGGTCACGTTCTACGTCCACTCCGAGGATCCGGCCGGCACGCTCAAGCAGGTCGAGGCGCTCGGCGGGCGCGTGATCATGCCCCTGACCGAGGTCGCGCCCGAGACGACCGTCGCGCTCTTCGCCGATCCCGAGGGTCACGTCGTCGGCCTCATGTAGGTCGGCTCCGGCGGCCCACAGCGGCCGCTCATCGCTGCTCGACGCGCCGTCCGGTCCGACCGGGCGGCGCGTTACGCTGCGCCGATGCGCATCGAGCTCCCGGATCCGTGCCTCGTGGTCCTCGTCGGGCCGGCCGGTTCCGGCAAGTCGACCTTCGCCCGGCGCCACTTCCGACCGACCGAGATCCTCAGCTCCGACGCCTTCCGGGCGATGATCGCCGACGACGAAGCCGACCAATCGGCGACGTCGGCCGCCTTCAGCCTGCTGCACACCGTCGCCCGGCAGCGGCTGGCGCGCGGCCGGCTGACGGTCGTCGACGCCACGAACGTGGAGCCGCGCGCTCGGCGGCCGCTGATCGGCCTGGCACCGTCGCTTCGATGTCGCGGCCGTGGCCATCGTCTTCGACCTGCCTGCCGATGTCGTCCAGCGTTGGAACACCGGACGTACCGCGCGGACGGTTCCGGCCGACGTCGTGGAGCGCCATCGCCGCGAGCTCCGGCGGTCGCTCGATGAGCTGCCGAGTGAGGGATTCGAGGCCGTCTGGGTCTTGGATAGCGTCGAGGCCATCGACAGCGTCGAGGTCGTGCGTTCGGAGCGGCGGCGGATAGCGCCGGATGGCTCAGGCGGGTCCCGCGCGAGCGGTTGACAGGCCGGGCCGCGCTACGTGCGGCGGTAGGTGATCGGGAAGTCGATCTCCCATGCATCGCCGGCGTCCCCCATGCCGCGCTCCCAGCGGGCCTCGATCGTCGTGCCGTCAGCCGAGATCTCGCCGATGAAGCGCTGGTTGAAGCCGGGGCCGTCGGGACCGTTCCAATCCTCGCCCGGCGCCCGCCAGATCTTCCAGGTGGAGCCGTCGATGGCCGTCAGGTACAGCCGCTGGACCCCGCGAGCGTCGAAGTAGTGCATCGGCTGCGGCTCGCCGTCGGGCGCGCCGCCGATGATCGAGAGGCTGTCGGGCACCTCCGCTTGCTCGGCCATCGTGCGGAAGACGATGAACTCGCCCAGGCGTTCGATCGTCGCCTTCCCGGAGATGCGCATCGGAGGTTCCAGCGGCATCTGGCCTTCGGCCTGCCATTCGCCGATCAGGGGCTCGAACACGGCTACGGCGTCGGGGGCGACATCCTTGGCGACGTCGCCGATGATCGCGGCGAGCTCGGTCGGGCGCGACCACATCGGCCAGTGGCTCGTCGGCAGGTCGATCCAGGTCGCGTTGCGGAGCTCCGGGATGCCGGCGAGGAACGACGCGACGGGTTGCTCCTTCGCGTAGGTCTGGTACTGCTCGGCGGTGAACCCCGTGCAGATGAGCGTGCTCGGGATGTCCTTGCGGGCGTCGTTCGTGAGCTCGAACGGCTCGCGGATGACGCCACCGGGCACCGGGACCGCGCGCTCGCGGAATGTCGCCTTCTGCGCATCGCTGAGGCCGTCGAGGTTCTCCTCCTCCTCGATCTCGGACCAGACCATCGGCTTCTCGACGTCCTTGAAGTCGGGATCGAGCGGCGCCGACGCCCGGGGCGGTATCGACGTAGACCATGGCGGCGATCCGATCCGGGACACGGTCGCTGGCGGCGTAGCCGGAGAACCCGGTCGGCGCTGTGCACGGCGAGCACGACCGGCGACGGCGCCGCCGTGCACCGCGTTCACGATCGCGTCGACATGGTCGGCGAACGTGATCGACGAGCGGTCGGCGTCGGTCGACTCGAGGCCGGGCAGCGTGATCGCGGTGACGTCGTGGCCGTCGGCTCGGAGCGTCGCGGCGACCTCGTCCCACGCCCAGGCGCCGAGCCAGAATCCGGGAACCAGGATGATCGGTGCGTTCATCGTCCAATTCTAGCCCTTTAGTCGCTGCTGCTGCCCTCGCGCAGGAAGCGCTCGATCTCGGTGATGAGGTCGTCGCCCGAGGGCAGTCGGAATTCGTCGACCATCGACTCGAGGCGCTCGATGTACTCGCGCGTCGAGTCGTCGGCTGCCGCCGCGGCATCGAGTCGCTTGGCCATCTGGCGCGCCTCCTCGGGCAGCTCGCCGAGCGGCGGCTCGCCGCCGATGTGCCGGCCGACGGCGCCGGCCAGCGCCATGGCCGCCGCCGGATAGGCACCGGCGATGTAGTGCGGCACCTGGGCGAAGTAGCCGAGGGTCGGGATGTCGGCATCGGCGATGGCCAGGTCGAGCACGGAGATGGCGGCCGACGGTACGCGCAGCAGCCCATCCGGGCCGGCCGCCACGTTGCCACGCAGCAACCCGGGCCGGGACGCGGTGCCGAGGATCGGCACCGCCCGCGTATGTGGCACGGCCGCCGGGATGGCGCCCAGGCTGATCCACTCGACGACGCCGAAGTGGCGGGCGAGCTCGACCGCACCGGTGGCCATCGCCTGCCAGCGATAGTCGGGCTCCGGACCGGTCAGGACGAGCACGTCGTGGCCGTCCGGCCGGCGCAGATGGCGGATCGACAGCTCGGGCCAGGACAGCGAGCTCGGCCGGCCGTCGTGGATGGAGAGGATCGGACGCCGGGCGCGGTAGTCGAAGAGCTCGTCCGGGTCGAAGGTGGCGACCGTGGTCGCGTCCACGTTCAGCAGGCCGGCCGCGGTCGTCGCCGCGCCGCCGGCGTCGACCCAGCCGTCGAGGGCGATGACGAAGGTCGGCGCCACCAGGTCGGGCGAGCCGGTCAGTCGGTAGAGCGGCATCGGCGTGGCGGCTGGCCTGCGTAGCGGTTGGCGGCGCGATCGGTCGGGCTGGGGGACGGCGCGGATCGGCGGCATCCTCGACAGGATAGGGGACGATGGCCCGCGCCACTCGCGTACGATCGGCCGATGGCCCCACGCGTCCTCACCGCGAGGCAGCTGAACCGCGCGCTGCTCGATCGGCAGCTGCTCCTGGAGCGATCGACGCTGCCGCTCGCCGAGGCGATCGAGCACGTCGGCGGACTGCAGACCCAGTACGCGCCGTCGGGCTATGTCGGACTCTGGACGCGCCTCGCCGATTTCCGACGCGCGGCACTGACCGAGGCACTCGAGGATCGCAGCGTCATCCAGGCCTCGCTCATCCGGACCACCATCCACATGGTCTCGCGGGGCGAGTTCTGGCTCTACGCGATGGGCGTCCGGGAACCGCGGCGTCGCTGGGCGCTGCGAATCCCGGCGACCGCCGCCGGTCAGGGCGGCGAAGCGGCCATGCTCGAGGCCGCGCAACGGATGCGCGAGGCGCTTGAAGACGGCCCCAAGTCGGTCAAGGAGCTGGGCGAGCTCGGTGCTGGCTTCGTCGGCAACCTCGGGTTGTGGGTCGACCTGGTCCGTGTCCCGCCGTCGGGCACCTGGGAGCGCCGACGGGCCGACATCCTCGGCCTGGCCGAGACCTGGGTCGGGCCGAGCGATGCGACCGAGGCGGAGGGGCTGACGCACCTCGTCCGCGCGTACCTGCGCGCGTTCGGGCCGGCCGCCTGGCGCGACATCGCGACGTGGGCCGGGATCTCCCTCGAAGAGGCCAAGCTCGGCGGCGCGAGCCTCGCACTGACGACCTACCACGATGAGGCCGGGCGCCCGCTGGTCGACCTCGAGGGCGCCTCGCTCCCAGAACCGGATGTCGCGGCGCCGGTGCGCTTCCTGCCCCACTGGGACGCGAACCTGCTCGTCCACGCTCGCCGTGCCGGCATCCTGCCGGAGGCCTTCCGATCGCGGGTCTTCCACGTCACGAAGCCGTTCTCGGTCGGCGTCTACCTCGTCGATGGCGTCGGAGCCGGCGCCTGGTCGCTGCGCGACGGGCACATCGTCCTCGACCCATTCCGCGATCTGACGGCCGCCGAGGCTCGCGACGTCGAGCGCGAGCGCGAGGCGTTGGAAGCGTTCCACGCCTGAGGCGACCCCTGCCGCTGACGCGCGGTCAGACGAAGAACGGTGGGCTGGTCAGGACGTAGGACTCGAATCGGGGCCGGTGGCCGTCGCTGAAGAACGTCGCCAGGAACGGGTCGAGCCGATAGCCTCGAGCAAGCAGGTGGCCGATGGCCGCGCCGTTGACCATGGGCACGAAGCACCCGACCTCCGACTCCCCAGCACGAGCGGCTGCCGACTCCACCGCGGCGAGGATGGCGGGCATGTCCCGAGCCTCGAGGGCTGCTATCGGACCTGCGCCGCCGCCGACATAGGCATAGCCGACCACCTGGCCGTCCCGCCGAGCGAGCAGGCCCGTGCGGTCTCCCAGCAGCCAACGATGGTCGAGGTCTCGCCGATGGCCGAGGATGGCGCGATCGATGGCGCCGATGGCCTCCAGCGCCGCATCGATGTCCGTGGCGCCCGAAGCCGCCGTTCTCGAGCGCCCAACGTCCGGCCGCGCCGGCGATGGGCACGATCTCGAGGTCGGTCTCGACCTCGACCACCTCCGGCGCGCGCGAGAAGTAGCCCAGGAGCGCCTGCGCCACGAGGCCGGTCTTGAGGTACCGAACCAGGGCCGGCAGCTCGAGCGTGGCCACGATCGTCCGGTGGTGGGCACCTTCGGCTGGAAACGCACGGCCGAGGAGCTCCCTCCCGACGCCGCCTCCCTGCACGGTCGGCAGCACGAAGAACTCGGTCAGCTCGCGGACATCGTCACGCAGGATCGATCGGGCGTAGCCGACCACGTGCTCGTCGTCATCGACGGCAACCCAGCGCGCGGTCGGCCGTGGCCGTGAGGTGCTCGAAGAGCGACCGGCGGCGCAGCCACTCCGACTCGCGGACCGCGTCATCCGTCGGGTCGAGCGCATCGGGCGAGCCGAGACGTCGATCGACCTCGGCGAAGGTGTCGAGGAAGACGTCGAACATCGCCCGCGTGTCGGTCGGGACCGCGGGTCGGTATCGGATGGCCACGCGCGGAGTCTGCGGCGTCACGACTCGGCTGTCATCAGGCAGCGGAGTGTCGACGCTGCTCGGAGCCGAAGGACCGCGGGCTCCGATGCCTATGGCCAGTTCCTCGGCTACGCAGACCTGCTAGGTGGCGGCCCACGGTCGGTCGCTTACACTCGGTCGTGAGCGGCCCACCGCTGGCTTCGTGGTGTCTTTCATCCGAGCCTCCGGGACGCGGGCGGTCGCGGGAGGAGAGGGCATCGATGGAGCGCGTGACCGGCATCGGTGGGGTGTTCTTTCGCTCGCTCGATCCCCACCGGACCCAGCGCTGGTACGTCGAGCACCTCGGCCTGCCCGATCCGATCGACGGCGACCCGGCGGTCGTATTCACCTGGCGTGAGCGCGACGACGCAGAGCGCTTCGGCAGCACCGTCTGGTCGCCCTTCCCGGCCGAGACCGACTACTTCGGGCCGCGTGGCAAGGCGTGGATGCTCAACTTCCGGGTTCGGGACCTCGACGCCATGCTGGCTCAGCTGCGCGCGGCCGGTGTCGATGTCGACGAGCGGATCGAGGAGCTGTCGGAGGGCCGCTTCGGCTGGTTCGTGGACCCGGACGGCAACCGTGTCGAGCTCTGGCAACCGCCGGAGGGCCACTAGGCGTTGACGGGCACCGACGGAGAGGGCGGCGCCGACCGAGAAGCTGGCGAGCGGATCGGCGCCGATCTTCCGCTCGGGCAGGCGCACGAGCTCTTCCAGCGTGCGTACGCCGGCCACGAACGTGAGTTCCTCGAGGACCTCGTGGCGCACGGCCAGCACCCGCTGGCGTTCTTCCTGGGCTGCTCGGACTCCCGCGTCATCCCGGAAGTGCTGACGCACGCGGTCCCGGGCGAGCTGTTCGTGGTCCGCAACGTGGCCAACATGCTGCCGCCGGTCGAGCGCCGCATCGTGAGCGCTGGTGCGGCTCTCGAGTACGCCGTCGGGTACCTCCACGTCCGGCATCTCATCGTCTGCGGCCACGATCTGTGCGGTGGCGTCCGCGCCGCCCTCGACGGTGGCGTAGACAACGCCGCCTACCCGGCCCTCGGGGAGTGGCTCGATGGGCTGGCACCGGTCGTCGAGCGCACCCGCTCGGTGCCGGAGGAGGGCGGCGGGCGCTGGCGTCGGACGGTCGAGGAGAACGTGCTGCAGCAGCTCGGCAACGCGCTCGGCTATCCCGCCGTGGCGCGAGCGGTCGAGGCGGGTGAGATCGAGCTGCACGGCTGGGTCTTCGACCTCGGGACCGGCGCCCTGCGGGTCTACCACCGCGAGGCCGAGGGCTTCGTGAATGCCGCTTCGTTGCTCGAGGCAGGCTGACGAGGCACGATAGCGGCGTGACGTCGCCGATGACCCCGAAGATCGGATCCGAGGCTCCCGACTCGACGGGCGGCCTGGCGACGTTCCTGATGACGGACATCGAAGGCTCGACGCGCCTCTGGGAGGAGGCCTCGCTCGCGATGACCGTGGCGCTCGAGGCCCACGACACGATCCTGCGCCTGGCGGTCGAGTCGCACGGCGGCTCGGTCATCAAGACGACCGGCGACGGGCTGCTGGCCCGCTTCGACGATCCTGAACCGGCCGTCGCGGCCGCCCTCGACGGCCAGCGGGCGCTGACCGAGCACGAGTGGCCGGAAGGCGCCGTGGTGCGCGCCCGGATGGCCGTCCACAGCGGCAGCGCACAGGCGCGAGACGGCGACTACTTCGGGCCTGCCCTCAACCGGGTCGCGCGGCTGCTGGCCATCGGTCATGGCGGCCAGGTGCTGCTCTCCGGCATCACGGCCACGCTCGTCAGCGACCATCTACCCGAGGACGCCTCGCTCATCGACCGGGGCGACCAGCGATTGCGCGACCTGGACCAACCGATGCGCGTCTATGAGCTCGCCGGACCCGGCCTGGCTCGCGACTTCGCGCCGCTCCGGTCGGTCGGCTCGGGGCGCTCGAACCTGCCCATCCAGCTGACCTCCTTCGTGGGTCGGGAGCGCGAGCAGGTCGAGGTGCGCCGCCTGCTGGAGACGAACCGGCTGGTGACGCTCATCGGCACCGGCGGCACGGGCAAGACGCGGCTCATGCTCGAGGTCGCCGGCGGCCTCGTCGATGCCTATCCGGACGGCGTCTGGCTGGTCGAGCTGGCGCCGGTCGCCGACCCAGCGTTGGTGACCGCGGAGGTGGCCCGAGCGCTCGGTGTCCAGGATGAGCCGCACGCGACCATCGATGTCAGCCTGGCCGACTACCTGCGGTTCAAGTCGATGCTCCTGCTGCTCGACAACTGCGAGCACGTCATCGGGGCCGCCGCCGCGCTGGCCGAGTCGCTGCTGGAGACCAGCGCGTCGCTGACGGTCATGGCCACCAGCCGCGAAGCGCTCGGTGTCTCCGGCGAGGCGATCGTCCAGGTCCCATCGCTGGCCGTGCCGCCGCACGTGCGGCCCGGGCAGGACCACGAGCACGTCGGATTCGCGGAGCACGAGGATCCGGCGCCGCCTGGTCGTTCGAGGCTCTGGCGGCCTCGGATTCGGTGCGGCTCTTCACGGAGCGCGCGATGGCCGTCGCGCCGGCCTTCGAGCTGACGCCCGCCAACGCGTCGATCGTGGCCGAGATCTGCCAGCGTCTCGACGGCATCCCGTTGGCCATCGAGCTGGCCGCGGCGCGCGTTCCGGTCCTGTCGGTCGGCGAGATCCTCCAGCGCCTCGGCGACCGCTTCCGACTGCTGACCGGCGGCCGGCGGACGGCGGTGCCGCGCCAGCAGACGCTCCAGGCGCTCATCGACTGGAGCTGGGACCTGCTGCCGCGAGGACGATCGCCGTCTGCTCCGGCGCCTGTCCGTGTTCTCCGGCGGTTGGACGCTGGAGGCGGCGGCGGCGGTCTGCGGCGGCGCACGACAGACGGTGCGACTGATGGCGAACCGGACACCCTGGCCGGTGCTCGATGCGCTGACCTTGCTGGTCGAGCGCTCGCTCGTCGTGGTCGAGCGCGGCAGCTCGACGCGCTACCGCCTTCTGGAGACGATCCGCCAATACGCTCGCGACCGTCTCGTCGAGAGCGGCGAGACCGATGCCATCCGGGACCGACACCTGGCCTTCTTCCTCGACTTCAGCCAACGGGCAGAGCGCGAGATGCGCGGGCCGGCGTTCGTCGACTGGTTGCAGCGCCTCGACGCCGACGCCGACAACCTGCGGCTGGCCATCGACTGGGGGCTCGAGTCCGACCCCGAGGCCGGGATCCGGATGTGCGTCGCGCTCTGGTTGCTGTGGCGCATCCGCTGGGGCGTCGAGCTCGAGGGCTGGTTCGACCGGGCGGTCGTGGCCGCACGCGAGCTGCCGCCGCCCCCGGCCGAGGCCCGACTCGAGCGGGACATCCTCGTCGCTCGTCTCTGCTCGGAGGCGGCCTTCACGCAGGCGACATGGACGAACCGCGATGCCCGTGCGCTGGCCGATGAGGGCCTGGCCGCGGGCGCGAGCGACCGGGGACCTGGCGACGATCTCGCAGGGCCTCGCGGCCGCCTGGACGGCGCGGCTGTTCGCCGGTCGGCCAGAGGAGCTCCTGGCGCTCGGCGAGGAATCGGTCGAGCGTCGCCGGTCGAGCCGGCGACCCATGGACGCAGGCGATGGCAGCCGCAAGCCTGGCCGGCGCCTTGTCGATCGGCCGATTGCGGTCGGCCGACCAGGACCACGCCAGATCGCTCCTGGAGGATGCCACGCCGCTACGCTCGGATCAGCGGCGATGGGTTCGCGATGGCCTTCGTGGCGCTCATCCGCGGTCGCATCGCGGGTGCGGCCGGGCGGATCGCCGAGGCGCGGGCAGCCTTCCAGGAGGCCGCGACGTTCTTCGACGAGATCGGCGACAGCCGCTTCGGGCTGATCGGTCTCAGTGACCTCGGACATGCCGTGCGCCGGGGCGGGGAGCTCGACGAAGCGCTCGCGATCCTGCGCCGGACGCTTCCGCGAGTGGGAACACTCCGGCAATCGGGGCGCCATCGCCAACCAGCTGGAGGCCTTCGGGTTCATCGCCGTCGAGCGTGGCGAGACGGATCGGGCCGCCCGTCTCCTGGGCGCCGCGGAGACCCTGCGCGAGCTGGCCGGCGCGGCGATGCTGTCCTATGAGCGCGCCGAGTACGACGCCTTCGTCGCGCGGCTGCGTGCGTCGCTGGCCCCCGCTGCGTTCGAGTCGGCCTGGGCGGCGGGGCGGACGATGTCGGTCGGCGACGCGGTGGCATTCGCGCTCGAGGGCTGAGCAGAGCTGGCTGGGAAGCCAGCAAACTGGTATGCTGGGTCGATGAAGATCACGCTGGACCTCGATACCGATCTCTATCGCGCCGTGAAGGTCGAGGCCGCTCGTGCCGACCGGAGCGTGCGTGAGGTCGTGGCCGAAGCGCTCGAGGGCTGGCTGACGGCCGCCGAGGAGGCCGAGGACCGCGCGTCAGCCGCTGAGGCGCTGGCGGAGTACGAGCGAAGTGGCGGCATTCCCGCCGAACAGGCCTTCGAGCATCTCGCGGCGGAGACGCGGGCCACCTACGGCGAAGGCACCGACGCCGACCAGCGCGGGAAGTGAGCGCCGGCGCCCAGTATCGGGTCGAGCTGGCGCCTGCCGCCGAGCGACAACTTCGGCGGCTGCCACCGGGCGACGCCGCTCGACTCAGGGCGCCGATCCTGGCGTTGGCCATCGAGCCACGGCCGACGGGCGTGACGAACCTCGTCGGGACCGACTTCCTGAGGCTTCGGGTCGGCCAGCTGCGGGTGATCTACGTCGTCGATGACGAGGCGCGCCTCGTCGTCGTCCTGCGCGTCGCGCGTCGAGCGGAGAGCACGTACCGACGGATCGGCTGAGGCCGCAGGCGGCGGCACCTCAGGCCAATCGGGGTAGCCCGGGGTGCCCTGACCGGGCACGCGCGTCGTCTGGTCGGCAGACCGCTTCATCGCGTCCATCAGACCCGCGAGAAAGCGGATGGGCAGCCAGCGGCGGGGTTTGTCAGGTGAGGTCATCAGGGTCGCGTGATGCCCATTCTATCGGCGACTGGCGACGCCCGGAAGCGCCGCCCTTGGGCGGATGCCGCACGATACCAATGGCAGACCCATCTTCGACGCTCGATCCAGCCGCCACGCCCGACATCCAGATCCGACCAGCGAGGCCCGACGATGCCGACGCGGTCGGTGATGTCTATCTGACCGCATTTCGAGCCACGTACACGTTCCCGCTCGCGCACTCGGACGACAACGTCCGCGAGTGGCTGCGCGGGGCGGTCGCCGACGGGACCTCGTGGGTGGCCGTCGTTCCAGCCGGCGGCGATGGCGAGCGGTCCGACGAGGTCGTCGGCTTCATGCGCCTCGATGGCCTCGAGCTCGATCAGCTCTACATCCGACCGGGCTGGTGGGGGAGGGGCATCGGCAGCCGGCTCATCGAGCATGCCAAGGCCCAGAGCCCCGATGGCCTGACGCTCTGGACGTTCCAGGTCAACGAGCGAGCGCGCGGCTTCTACGCGCATCACGGGTTCGTCGAGCTGCTACGTACGGACGGCGCAGGCAACGAGGAGCGGCAGCCGGACGTGCGCCTCGGCTGGCGGCCACCGATGCGGGGATCCCAGTCGTGGGATGCGGTCTACGCCGGCTCGCCGCCCTGGGACATCGGGCGTCCACAGTCGGCCTTCCGGGCGCTGGCGGAGGCAGGGGCGCTGCGGGGTCGGGTGCTGGATGTCGGCTGTGGCACCGGTGAGCACACATTGATGGCCGCCGCCACTGGGACTCGACGCGACCGGCGTCGACATCGCGCCGACCGCCCTGGCCATCGCGGAGCGGAAGGCCCGGGAGCGCGGCCTCACCGCTCGGTTCCTGACCTGGGATGCGACCGACCTCGCGGCGCTCGGCTTGCGATGGCAGACCGTCCTCGACTGCGGCGTCTTCCATGTCTTCGACGACACCGACCGACCCCGCTATGTCGCCTCGCTGGCCGCTGCCGTCGAGCCCGGCGGTCGGTACCACATGCTCGTCTTCAGCGACCGACAGAGCGGCACGCTCGGGCCGCGGCGGATCAGCCAGGCGGAGATCCGGGCGTCGTTCGCCGATGGTTGGTCGATCCTGAGCATCGAGCCGGCGGTCCTCGAGACGAACGCCGGCTTCGAGTTGAGCGTTGGTGCCGACACGAAGCCCGAAGCCGAGGCTGGTGCCCGGTCTGGCCCCGACGGCGGCCTCCACGGCGCGCAGGCCTGGCTGGCGGTGATCGAACGAGTGGCAGGCTAGGGATCGGGCGACGTGGCAGGCTAGGGGACGATCTTCGTCCGAGCGTCCTCGCCTGGGATGCCGCGATCCTTCAAGGCCGCGGCGAGGCCCTCGAGATCTTCGACCGTGACGTAGAGGACGGGTACGTCGAGCGGGCCCAGCTTGGGTGCCTCCTTGAAATCGACGCGGACCCCACCGCGTGGCGAGCCGCCGAAGGTCACGTCGCGGTGTCGGAAACCGACGCGCACGCCGATGGCCGTCACCCAGGCCCACGGTCCTTCGATGCGCCACGAGACGATGTTGGCGATCGGTGTCTCGATGTGGGACCAACCGAAGCGTGCCTCGAAGCGGCCGTCGGGATCGTCGGTCAGCGTCACGACAGCCTCGGTCGGTTTGACGCCGAAGAGCACGCGCAGGAGCGGCGCCGACCGTCGGCCGATGCGGATCGGAAAGCGCTGGGTGGCCATCGGGTGGAGCCTAGCACCGGCCGTCGCTCGGCTCAGGAGATGCGGGCCGCCTCCCGGCGCCGATCAGCCCCAGACGAGCGCCTGGAACCCAAGCGCGATCCGGTCCTCCACGAGGCGTTGACGGAGCGCTGCGTGGGCGGTCAAGAGGTCGCTTCCGCGGCCTTCGCTGTCGCGCGCCGTCGTGCCCAGGCGATACCGGAGGTGGAGCACGACGTCGCCGTTCGCGTCGAGCTCGAGCCGTTCGATCTCGATGCCAGCCCCAAGGACGCGCTCGCAGTCCCTCGCGATCTCCTCGAGGTAGCGCTCGTCGGCGTCATTGATCTCGGGGACGTGCATCGTGTGATCGTACGCCCAGGCGCGATCGCTTTGATGCCGATGCGACATTGCTGTTCACCGACTGGTCATCTGCCTGTAACACGATGGCGCGACGATACGTGTACGTCGACGCGATACCTCGGGGCCCGCTGCGTAGGGCGGAGAGTCGCATCGACGTCCGAACCCCGACCCGGGCTGCCACCCGGCGTCGGGGTCCGTTCTTGTGGGCCGATTCGGGCTGCTCGCGATCACGACCGTCGCGCCAAGCCGAGCGTCGCCGGATTACAGTCCCTGGCATGACCGAGTGGAGGTGCCGACGATGAT
Organism: uncultured Chloroflexia bacterium; assembly: GCA_963777975.1. Lineage (GTDB taxonomy): Bacteria > Chloroflexota > Limnocylindria > Limnocylindrales > CSP1-4 > CSP1-4. Next base: position 292,557 of record CAVZSO010000011.1, read on the forward strand.
CACCGGAGTCCATGCCTTGATCTACAGCCGGGAGGCGGAGGCGGTCCGCGCGCTGCTCGGGGAGCTGCTCGATGGCCGCTCCGTCGACGACGGCCAGGGATGGCGCATCTTCGCGCTGCCGCCCGCTGAGGTCGCCGTCCATCCGACCGACGGGGAAGGCCATCACGAGCTGTACCTGATGTGCGACGACGTCGAGGCCACCATCGCGGAGCTGGCCGCCAAGGGCGATCACGTGCGGCCCGGTGGCCGACCGGGGATGGGGCCTGCTGACCTCGATCACGCTACCCGACGGCAACGAGCTCGGGCTCTACCAACCGCGTCACGCGACGGCGATCGGGGCCGACTGAGGCGAGGTGACGACTTCCTGGCCTCGGTGCTGCCGACCTTGCACGAGATGGATACCGCGTTCCACAACGGGGACGTCGGTCCGCGGTTTGCCACCTGGTCGCATCAGAGATCCGGTGACCGCTGTTCGGCGCCGTGTTGACGAACACCGGCTGGAGTGAGCTCGCACCGGCGTTCGAGTTCCTGGCGTCCAGGTTCTCCAACGGCACGTACGAGTACGAGGTCATCGCGGCGGGGGCGAGTGGAGACCTCGCCTACATCGTCGGCTACGAACACACGACGGCGTCCGTGGGTGGCGCGGAGCCCGAGGCCTATGAGCTGCGCGTCACGACCGTCTTCCGACGCGAGGACGGCCAGTGGAAGATCGTCCATCGGCACGCCGATCCGACGCCGGAGAGTGACGCCGCACGCCGCCAGCTGACCAAGTTCGACGGCGAGGCCTCGTCGGATCGAGTCGGCGTCAGCGGCGGACCTGGAGGTCGGTGCCCTCGACTCTGACCGCGTAGGAGCCGACCGGTGTCTCGGCCGGGCCGCGCTTGACGGCGCCGGACGTCACGTCGAACTGGCTGCCGTGGCAGATGCAGGTCACGACCGTGCCGTCGAGGTCGCCCTCGGCGAGCGAGCAGTGCTTGTGCGTGCAGGTGTCGTCGAAGCCGTAGTAGCTGCCGTCGACGTTGGCGACGGCGACGGCGCCGCCGGGCATCGCGAAGGCCTTGATGTCGCCCGTCTCGACGGTCGCAGCCGCGCCGACTGTCGTCCACTCGCCACCACCTGCGGCGGGCGGCGTGCCGCTCGGAGCACTCGCGAACATCGCCTTGGTCAGCGTCATCCCTCGCCGCAACTCGCGCATCAGATGCCTCCTTCGTTCTCCATCGACATACGTGCCGATCGGCGCATCGGTTCTCCGCTCAGCCGTCGGTATCGAAGCGCCAGCGGGTGGCCCCATGTGGCTCAGCGGTCGCGACACCGAAGGCCACCTCCGGCGTCATCTCGTAGAGGTCCCACGGGCGCCGGGCCGGCACTCGGCGCGCTGTATGGCGCGGTGATCGCCCCATCCTTGGCCTCCGCCGGCCAGCCGTGCTGGTCATAGAGGGCCGCCAGCCGCTCGAGGGTCGGTGTGTCGGTGACCTTGGCGGCCGTGCCTTCGACGACCAGGTCCAGGTCTGGCAGCGAGACCGCGATGACGCATCTCGGATCCACGGCCAGGTCGCGGCTCTTGCGCGTTCGCGCGCCGCTCGTGAAGTAGAACCGGTCATCGACCCACATCGCCCCGACAGCCGTCATGTGTGGTTTGCCGTCGGCGCGGGCGGTGGCCAGCCAGTGCGTGACCTCGTACTCCGATTGGCCGTGCACGGCCTTCGTCGCCGCCTCCAGCTGCCGCAGCGCCCTGGACCAGGGGATCGGCGCCAGATCGTAGATGTCGATCCTGGTGGTTTGCATGCACACCTCCCGTGGCATGGTGACGGCTTCGGGGTCCCGATGGCGCCCATGCGCCGAGCGGCGACCATGCAGATCCGTTACAGGGTCGCAAAGGGGCCACGCTTGACGCCTCGAACGTGGCGGCCACACTGAACGCGATGGGTAAGTCGACCGAGACATCGGACCGCGCGCGCTCGTCCGACTGGGCGTTGCACGTCACGCCTGAAGACGTCCGAGAGCTGGCGGCTGGCGCCGATGACGTCCTCGATGCGGCCGCGCTGGTGTTGGACGGCAACTGGGTGGGCGCCTCGACCGTGCCCTCGAAGGGCCTGTATCCGCATCAGTGGAGCTGGGACTCTGCATTCATCGCGATCGGCAACGCCTGGGAGCGGCAAGCCCACGCACAGCTCGAGCTCGAGACGCTCTTCGCCGGCCAGTGGCGCAGCGGGATGCTGCCGCACATCGTCTTCGATCCGAGCGTCCCCGAGGCGGCCTACTTCCCAGGATCGGCGTTCTGGCAGACGGAGTCGGCTGCGGCGGCTCCTCGCTCGCCGCGCACCTCCGGCATCACCCAGCCGCCCATCCACGCCCGGGCTGCGCTCGAGATCCATCGGCACGCACGCGATGGCGAAGGATCCCGCGCCTTCCTGAGCCGCCTCTATCCCGCCCTCGTCGCCCAGCACGACTACCTCGCGCGTGCGCGCGATCCGCGGGGCTCCGGGCTGGCGGCCATCGTCCATCCCTGGGAGTCGGGGCTCGACAACTCGCCGGTCTGGGATCACGACCTGGCCCTGCTGCGCATCCCGGTGGGATCCCTGCCGGACTTCGATCGCCGCGATCTCCAGCAGGCCGCGGCAGCGGATAGGCCGACCGACGCTGCCTATCGACGATACCTGTTCCTGGTGACGCTCTTCCGCGATGCCAAGTACGACGACGCGGCGATCGTGGAGTCGAGTCCATTCCTCATCGCGGATCCGCTCTTCAACGCGATCTATCTGTGGTCGACGCTCGCGCTCATCGAGATCGCCTCCGTCGTCGGCGCCGATCCAGCCCCGCACCGGGAGGCGGCCGAGCGCATCCACCGCGGCATCGTCGAGCAGCTATGGGTCCAGGATGCGCAGCGCTTCTGTCCGTGGGACCTGCGTCGCGACGAGCGAGAGCCCCAGGACACGATCGTCTCCTTCGCGCCGCTGCTGGATCCGGACTTGCCCGACGAGATGGTCGGGGCGATCTGCGCCGAGCTCGAGTCGCCCGACTTCCACGCCGTCGAGGTCGGGACCCACTATGTCGTGCCGAGCGATGGCGTTCGCTCCACGGACTTCGACCGTCGACGGTACTGGCGCGGTCCCGTCTGGCTCAACACGAACTGGCTGCTTTGGGCGGGCCTGCGCCAGCACGGGCGTCACGGTCTCGCCGATGAGATCTTCGCCAGCTCGGTGGCCCTCGTGCGAGGCTCTGGCTTTCGCGAGTATTTCGACCCGTTCAGCGGTGAAGGTCATGGGAGCCAGGACTTCAGCTGGAGCGCCGCACTGGCGATCGACATGGTGCGGACGATGCGGGCCGAGGGCCGACGGCCCCGTGCCGCTAGACTCGGACGGTGACGGACGAGCTCGATGGCGTGGTCGCGGCGCCCGACCACCACAAGGTCATCTTCGAGAACGATGCGGTGCGCGTCGTCGAGGTCACCATCCGGGCCGGCGATACCACGCCGCTCCACGAGCACCTGCCACCGATCCTCAACTACGTCGTCTCCGGGTCGCATCTCATCCGGCGTGATGAGCACGGCACCGTGCTGATCGACACGCGGACCGATCCGGACTACGTGATGCCGCGCGTGATGTACGGCGAGACGTCGCCGCTCCATACCATCGAGAACCCCGGGCCGGCCGACCTGGTCCTCATCTCGGTCGAGCTGAAGCAGCCGCCGGCCTGACCTCTGGCTCATGGTCCATCTGCGCCACGCGGGCGCCCGAGATGCCGAGGATCTCGCCGACATCGCGAGTCGACAGGCCAGCCGCTCGGAGCGCCCTCGCGGCGCTTCGCGTGCCAAGAGCCAACTCTCGGCGAACGGCCTCCGCTTTGACCCGTTGGCGCGTCAACCGTCCGACGTCGATCTGGGCGGCAGCCGGAAGTTCGATGTGGTCGATGACCTCGGCACCTGCCGCGGTCAGATCGTCCACCTCTAGCCAGACCGCGAGCAGGCTCCTCGCGTGCGACTTTGGCGGTCGCCAGCGCACGGCCGAAGGTGGCGATGTCGGGCTCCTCGAACTGGACGATCCAACCGCGCCCATCGAACGTGTAGGTCGCGACATAGCGCTTCACGACGGCCGGCCTCCAGGCCCACGAAGCCACCCGCGACCAAGCGAGCTCTCACCCTGGCGCTCGATGCTCCGAAGGGTGCCGTTCGGGATGTCTCGAGAGTGGATCGGCACGATGATCGATGCTCCAGTCGACAGACGCCACTTCTGATGTGAGCCGTCTTGATGAACGACCCATGCGCCCGGATCCAGGCTACGGATCCGGGCGATGACCGTTCGTGCCCTCATGGCTCGACCGCCAATGCCATTGACGATAGTTGCCAATGAGGTTGACAGTCAAGAGGATCATCGATCGGATGCACGATCGCGCGACGATATCGACGCTCACTTCACCGGGACTCACTCCGAGGACCTCGTTGGCGTCTTGACCGCCCTGCCGATCGAAGCGACGATGGCACGGCCTTGAGGGCTCGAAACGTATGACCGACCCACCGGCGACTCCCACGCCGACCTCGTCGCCTCGTAGGCGATCTTGGCCGCGCATGCTCGTCGCCGCTGCGCTCGCCATCTCGGGCGCCGGCGCCATCCTCTACGCCGGGATCCTGCCGATGCCGCCTTTCACCGACCAGCCTGCGCTGCTCGCCTGGCAGGCCTTCGGCGTTGCCGAGGTGCTCGCAGCGATCGGCGTCTACTTCGGTCGGGCCTGGGGTCGCTGGCTCGCCGTCGTGGTCATCGTCATCACGATGTTCCTCAACGTCGCGCGGGCGATCGTCGAGATCGCGAAGCCGGATCCGTTCGTCTGGCTGGTGACCTTCGTGGTCGGGATCACGGTCGACCTGCTCATCCTGTGGTGGCTGCTGCGCCGCTGGCCGGGGACGGCCTGAGGATGGAAGGCCAGACGCGGCAGGACCTCGCGGAGCGGTCCGGGGTCGATCTCGACTACGTCGATCGGCTCGTTGGGCTCGGTGTGCTCGAAGAGGCGGCCGGCGGATTCACGCAGGGTGACGTTCGTCGGGTGCGGGTGGTCGAGAGCCTGGAACGAGCCGGGCTGCCGTTAGACAGCCTGGCCGAGGCGTTGCGCCAGGGGATCCTCTCGCTCGACTTCGTCGACCAGCCGAGCTACGACCGCATCGCCGCGCTCAGCTCGGTCACCTTCCGCGAGCTCAGCGAGCGGACGGGCATCCCGGTCGAGATCCTGCTCGTGGTGCGAGAGGCGATGGGCTTCGCCGAACCGACGCCCGACGACCGCGTACGCGAGAGCGAGCTGCGCGTCGTCCCGATGCTCGAGGTCGAGGTCGCCGCGGGCGTACGGCCCGCGCTCATCGAACGTTCTCTCCGCGTCTTCGGCGACAACCTCCGGCGCATCGCCCAGACGGAGGCCGACTGGTGGCGCTCGGAGATCCTCATGCCGCTCTTCCGGACGGGCATGTCCGGCGCCGAGATCGGCCGCCAGACGGAGGGCGTGGCCACGGCCATCAGCGAACCCACCGACCAGGCCCTGCTGGCGATCTTCCACGGCCAGCAGGCGAATGCCTGGATGCGCAACATCTTCGAGGGCTTCGAGACCGTCCTCGAGCGAGAGGGCATGCATGCCCGGGTCGATCGACCGCCGGCGATCTGCTTCCTGGACCTGACCGGCTATTCGCGCCTGACCGAGGAGCGCGGCGACGAGGCCGCCGCCGACCTGACCGCTCGGCTCGCGCGTATCGTCCAGCGCACATCGGCCGAGCACGACGGCACCCCCGTCAAGTACCTCGGCGACGGGGTCATGTTCTTCTTCCGCGAGCCCGGCCATGGCGTCCAGGCGGCGCTCGACATGGTCGAGGGCGCCTCCGAAGCCGGTCTGCCGCCGGCGCACGTCGGGCTGCACGCGGGCTCGGTCCTGTACCAGGAGGGCGACTACTTCGGGCGGACCGTCAACGCGGCCGCACGGATCGCCGATTACGCCCGCCAGGGCGAGGTGTTGGTCAGCCAGGCGGTCGTCGATGCCGCCCCGGACCTCGCGGGCATCCGATTCGCCGAGATCGGGCCGGTCGAGCTCAAGGGCCTGTCTGGGCCGCTCCGGCTCCACTCGGCGCACCGAGCCGCACGACCCGATGCTGACCTGGACGGTGCTCCCCGGTAGTCGTCAGGAGGCGGGCCTCCTCAGCCGACCGGCCGATTCGAGGGCGAGGCAACCGACGGCCAGGACCGATGCGACAAGGACCAGCCAGTCCTTCCCGGTGTGGGGCTCGAACAGGTCGTGAAACGACAGGAAGTCGGCGAACAGGAGCAGGACGACGGTCGCCCCGAGCGCCACGGTCAACCATCTCATCATCGGGTACCTCCGGCTAATCGACCTTGAGCACGAGCTTGCCGCGCATCCCCCGCGTCGACTGGCGGTGGATGGCGTCGGCGGCCTGGTCGAGCGGCAGGACCTCGACTTCCACCTTCAGCGAGCCGTTGGCCGCGAGCTCGGCCAGCTCGCCGACCCGGTCGGTCGCCGCGCGGACGGCGCGTCCCTTGACCGCCTGACCGGCGAAGGCCTGCTCGAGACCCTGCGCGGCCGGGCTGGCGATGACGCCACCCGCGCGCACGGTCGGCGCCAGCGCCAGCAGGCCCTGGGCGTCGTGGAAGACATCGATGATCCCGGCCAGGCCCTCGGGTGCCTTCGAGCGGAGCGCCTCGCTGACGTCGCCGGCGGTGTAGTCGATGACGTCGGTCGCCCCGAGCCACAGCACGTACTCGTCGTGCTCGGGCCGCGTGATGGCGATGACCTTCAGGCCGCGCAGGGCCGCGAGCTGGGTCGCGAACCCGCCCACGCCTCCGGCCGCCCCGAAGATCGCGACCGTGTCCCCGGCCGATGCCTCGAGCGCATCGACCGCGGCCAACGCCGTCCCGCCAGCCGTGGGCAGCGCGGCCGCGGCCTCGGCAGACAGCGCCTCGGGACGGTGCACGGCGAGGGCGGCGGCCGCCGTCACGTACTCCGCGAAGCTGCCCTCGCCCTGGTACGGCTTGCCGACCGCGCCGAAGACCTCGTCGCCGACCGCGAAGCCCGACACGCCGGGGCCGAGGGCCTCGACCGTGCCCGCATAGTCCAGGCCAGGCGTCAGCGGGAAGCGGTGCTCCATGAAGTCCTTGAGGAATCCCGCCCGGACGACCGGGTCGAACGCATTGACGCCGGCGGCGCGGACCCGGACGAGCAGCTGGCCGTCATCCGCTTCCGGTTTCGGCCGCTCGCCGACGCTCCCCGCGTCCCCGAACTGGTTGACCATGAATGCGCGCATCGGTGCCTTGCCTCGAGGGCGAGGGTAGCACCGCCTGCCGATTCCCTCTGTCCCGGCCGAAGGGACCGGACGGGTGCGCTAGTCTCGAGTTCCCAACGTCGGACATGAAAGGACCAGACGGTGAGGGCCAAGGGCATCACCTACGACACCGGCTTCGTCCGCCACGGAGCGATCTCCCGTGAGCGCTTCGAACCGGACCTGGTCAAGCGCGAGCTGGCCATCATCCGTGACGACCTGCACTGCACCGCCATCCGTGTCATCGGGGGTGATCCGGAACGGCTGGAGCTGGCCGCGGCCTATGCCGCCGACCTCGGGCTGGAGGTCTGGTTCTCGCCCTACCCGCTCGAGCTGACCACGGACGAGATGGTCTCGCTGTTCGCCGATTGCGCCGAGCGGGCGGAGCGGCTACGACGACGGAGCGCCGAGATCGTGTTCGTCGTCGGCGCCGAGCTGAGCCTCATGGACAAGGGGTTCCTGCCAGGCGACACCGTGACCGACCGGCTCGCCCTCCTGCTGGACCCGACAGACCGGGATCGCCTGCGCGAGCAGGTCGGCGAGCTCAGTGCCCGCGTGAACGAATTCCTCGGCGACGCCGTGGCAGGTGTCCGCGCGCGATTCGGCGGCAAGATCACCTACGCCGCCATACCGCTCGAGCGCATCGACTGGGGTCCCTTCGACATCGTCAGCGTGGATCTCTACCGGTCGGCCGAGGTCGCCGATCGATTCAGCGAGGGCGTCCGGACCCTCGTCGCGCAGGGAAAGCCGGTCGCGATCACCGAGTTCGGCACCGCCGCCTTCCGCGGCGCCGGCGACCTGGGCGCCCGCTTCATGGAGATCGCCGAGTTCGACGCGGCCACCGGCGCGCCGATCCGCCTGAACGCCGAGTACCAGCGCGACGAGGCCGGTCAAGCCGCCTACCTACGCGAGCTCCTGGAGATCTTCGACACCGAAGGCGTCGACACCGCGTTCGTCTTCCTCTTCGCGCTCGACGGTTTCCCGCACCGCCCCGACGGCGACCCGCGTGAGGACCTCGATCTGGCCAGCCCCGGCATCGTCAAGGTCCTCGACGACCGCCACGGAGACACCTACCCCGACATGCCCTGGGAGCCCAAAGTCGCATTCACCACCCTTGCGGAGCTCTACCGCGACTGACGACCGGACCGTGTCGTGGCGTCGAGGCGTCCGGAGCCCTCGCGGGCGGCAGCGGGTGGAGTTCGGGTGGCCCTGAGATCCTTGAGCACGCCCGTCCTGCCGTATCGTGTCAGTCGACAGGGGCAGCCCAGCGGCTCCGCGCATGGAGGACACGATGGACGAGCAGACCGGGGAGTCCTACCCGAGGTTGCGTGAGCTCCTCGGCGAGGACGGGTTCGCGGAGCTTGCGCAGCTCATCCGCAAGACGTACGAGGCGAACGAGGCGCGTCGCCGGCGCCCCGCTCCGTCGTAGAAAGGCGCAGCCAAGCGCTGGCGCCTGATGCGCCGATCCTGAGCTGCGTCACTCAGCCCTAGGCAGGAGAGGGGAGCCGACATGACGTCAGATCGAGAGGTCGACCGGCTCGCGCAGATGAGCTGCACCGCGTGTCGCCGGGGCGAACCGACCGTCACGGATGCCGAGATCGCCCGGTTGAAGCCGCAGATCCCTGACTGGGAGGTCCTCGAGGTCGATGGTGTCCGACGCTTGAGACGCGTCTTCAGGTTCGACGACTTCGGGCGATCACTGGCATTCACGGACCGGGTGGGCGCGCTGGCGGAGAGGGAAGCCCATCACCCGGCGCTGCTGACCGAGTGGGGCAGCACGACGGTCACCTGGTGGACGCACAAGATCCAGGGCCTGCACCGCAACGACTTCATCATGGCCGCCAAGACGGACGAGCTGTATCGATCTTGATGGCCACCGAGCAGGTCATCGGCGGCTGACGGTCGCGGCCTACACTCGGAGCCCTCGTCGCCCACGGAGGTCCTATGCGCCCGTTCGAGATCGGCCTCGTTCTCCCGATGGGGGAAGTGTTCGGCGGCGGTGCCACGTCTCGGTGGGCGAACATCCGAGACCTCGCGCTGCGAGCCGAGGAGATAGGGTTCGACATCGTCTGGACGTGCGACGAGCTCCTCTGGCGCCCGCCGGATCGTGACCCGCAGGGGTTCTGGGAGGGCGTCGCCATGACCGGCGCGGTCGCGGCCGCGACCTCACGGATCAAGGTCGGCACGTGGATCCTGTCCGCTCTCCACCGGAACCCAGGCATCACCGCCAAGGCCGTCGAGACGATCGATGAGATCAGCGGCGGGCGGTTCGTGTTCGGCCTCGGCTCGGGACACGCGGGGCGCCAGGCGCATGCCTTCGGGCTACCGGAGGACCACGTCTATGGTCGATTCGCCGAGGCGATCGAGATCATCGTTCCCCTCCTCCGAGCGGGGCACGCGGACTTCGAGGGCACGTTCCATGCCGCGCGAGATCTGGAACACCGACCGATCGGTCCGCGACCCGGCCGGATCCCGATCATGATCGGCGCCAAGGGGCCGAAGATGTTGCGTCTGGCCGCGCTCCATGCCGACACCTGGAGCTGGTTCGCCGAGGAGCGGAGCGACCTCGCGGAGTTCGAGCCGCGACTCGCGGCCCTCGTTGATGCGTGTGTCGGCGCCGGCCGCGACCCGGAGACGATCGGGAAGTCCGCCGGACTCGTCATCGAGCCGACCTCGGTCGGGGGCTCGGAGGCGGCGGACTTCGGAACCCCGGTACGCGGCTCGCCCGAGGCGATCGCCGACACGTTGCGAGCCTTCGGCTCCGCCGGCTTCACGAACATCGAGCTCATCGTCTGGCCGGCGACCGTCGCAACAGTCGACGCGATGGCACCTGTGATCGAGTTGCTCGACGCCGATTGATCACGTCCGCGTGATCGCGTAGTTGAAGCGAGCGACCACGGCATCCAACCCTTAGCGTCGTGCCACGCTAGGTGGCACAAGCGGACCGTACGGTGCGGTCGAGATGACACTCACGCTCGACCGACCGCACCACTCATCGCGAAGCCGACCGGCGTCGCCGCCATCACGACGCGCGACGACGGCACGATCGACGACCCGCAGACCCCGGAGGCCTGGGACGCCTGGGTCTCGGCCGGCCGGACGCGCAACCACCTGAAGGGCGACCCGCTCCTCGACTGGCTCCACCGATACGGCGAGGCGAACGGCTTCGTCCCCGACGACAAGCTCGAGGGCTACGACCCGCGGACCGACTTCCTGGCCTTCATCTTCGAGCAGGGCAAGCGCTTCGAGGACGGCGGTCATGCGCCTCATCGCGCGAGCGCTTCGCGGTCACCCGCATCGCCGACCGGGCCCGAGGACTCGCGGAGCCTCGCCTGCGCCGTCGCGACCGTCGAGGCGATGCGCGCCGGGGCGCCGATCATCGCCCAGGCGGTCCTGCGCAACCCCGAGACCCGCACGTACGGCGTCGCCGACCTGCTCGTCCGCTCGGACGTCCTGAACGAGCTCGTGCCGGGCACGCTCACGGCCGCCGAGGCCCGCGTCCCGGCGCCGGCGCTCGGGGACGCCGCCTGGCACTACCGGGTCGTCGACATCAAGTTCCACACGCTCTCGCTCGACGTCGGACCGCGACTGCCCGGCCGTACGACGAGCTCAGCAACATGGCCCAGGTCTGGGTCTACAACGAGGCCCTCGGTCGGCTCCAGGGCTTCACGCCGCCGGCGGCCTTCCTCCTCGGCCGCAACTGGACGTGCGGCTGGTCGCCGCGGCAGCGGCTGCTTCGAGCGCCTCGCCCGGGTCGACCGCGACGCGATCGGCGACACGCGGACCGGCGCGACGCTGGCCGAGCTGACGACCGACGCGCTCGACTGGGTCCGGCGCCTCCGCGCGCGATGGCGCCGGGTGGCAGGTGCTGCCCGGAGCCGTCGGTGCCGGAGCTCTACCCGCACGCCCGCAACACGCGCGACGCTCCCTGGCACAGCGCCAAGCGCGACATCGCCGCCGCGCTCGGCGAGCTGACGCTCCTGCCCGCCATGAGCCCGGAGCGCCGTCGGGCCGCCCACGCGCAGGGCATCCGAGCGCTGGGACGACCCCCGCGCCAGCGCCGCCGCCCTCGACGGTCCCCGACAAGTACGCCGACCAGCACGACGCCGTCCTGGCC
>CAVZSO010000012.1:0-18893 GCA_963777975.1 uncultured Chloroflexia bacterium
CCGGGCACGATGGCCGAAAGCGTCTTGCCACCCAGCAGCTCGCTCGTTCGGATGGGGGAGGCGAGCACCGCCTCGAGGCTTTTGGTCTGCTTCTCGCCGACGATCGAGAACGTGGCGATGGAGAGCGGCACATACGCCGGCAGGATCAGGAAGAGCGACAGGAACTGCTGCAGGCTGTAGGCCGCGACCAGCTGCTCGATGGCCAGGTCGGCCCAATCGGGGCGGCTAGCGACGATGGTCCTGACGAAGTCAGCGGGCAGCGGCTGGCTCGTCGCCGCCACGCTGGCCAGCGAGCCGAGGACGAGCGGCGTGACGACGAGCACGATGGGCGGGATGACGATCGAGAGCACGAGCAGCCGATTGCGCACGATCTCCAGCGCCTCGCGCCGAACGACGGTCCAGACGATGGCCGCCCGCATCAGAATGGCCCGCCTTCGAGCTGCGGCCGACGGCCCATGACCTCGAAATAGACGTCCTCGAGCGTCCGGCTGGCCTCGCGCACGCCGATGACGTGGGCACCAGCCTCGACAAGCGTGCGCACGACCTCGGGCGCATCGACACGCAGGTCGGTCAGCTGACAGGTCAGCGTGCCGCCCCCAACCTGCGTGTCGTCCGCCGTGCCGCCACCCGGACCATGCCGCTCGCCGGCCGCTTCGCCGGCGGACGCGAGCGTGTCCCCGGAGTTCGCGGCGGCGCCTGCAGCCACATGTGAGACACGAGGCAAGGCGGCCACGGCGGACAGCTGCGCCGGGGTCGGCGCCTCGACGAGGTCGACATGCAGGACCGGACCAGCGCCGTTGCCGTTGCCGCCACGCAATCGAGCGGGGCTGTCGACGCGCAACAGCGCGCCGCGCATGAAGCCGATGCGGTCGCACAGCCGTTCGGCCTCATCGAGGTTGTGCGTGCAGAGCACGATCGTGCGGCCCGCGCCGCGCAATGAGGCGATAGCCTCGCGAACGACGAAGGCGGCCTCGGGGTCGAGTGCGGCGGTCGGCTCGTCGAGGAACACGACGCTCGGCTCGTGGATGAGCGCACGGGCGATGGCCAGCTTCTGCTTCATGCCCTTGCTGAAGGTGCCGGCCAGGTCGTCGCGTCGGTCCCAGAGCTCGAAGAGGCGCAGGAAACGCTCGATCCGCTCGGCGCGGGTCGTCTGGTCGAGGCCATGCAGTCGGGCGAAGAAGTCGAGGTTCTGCATGGCCGTCAGTCGGTCGTAGAGGCCCGGCGTCTCGGTCAGGATGCCGATCCGCGCTCGCACCGCGTCGGCATCGGCGGTGACCTCGAAGCCGTCGACCCAGGCCCGGCCCTCGGTCGGCGCGATGAGCGAGGTCAGCAGCCGGACGGTCGTCGTCTTGCCGGCTCCGTTCGGCCCGAGCAGCCCGAAGACCTCGCCCGGCGCCAGTTCGAGCGTCACGTCACGCACGGCCCACAGGCCGCCGAACCGACGACCCAGGCCCTCGGTGCGGATGGCCGGCGCAGGACCGCCGCCACTGCCTACTTCCGGGCTGCCGCCACTGCCCGCCGCAGGACCGCCGCCACTGCCTACCGCCGAGACGCCCGGGATGGTCGCGCCAGCCTCCGGGATCGCCGCGCCCCCACTCGCGCCGGCGAGCGTCACTCGGTCGCTCCCAGGATCCGCCAGCCGCGCTCGCGGGCCGCGCGCTCCAGCGCGGCGTCCGGATAGACGGCGACCGCGGTCGTGGCTAGGGCGAGCATCGGGATATCGGCGGCGGTATCGCCATACGCGGTATCGATAGTCGCGCCGGCGACCACGGCCGCCAGCCGGGCGACCTTCTCGTCGCCCGTGCCCATGGCACCGGCGAAGCCGCCCGTCGCTCGGCCGTCGGCGTCATAGGCCAGGTCCGTGCCGATCGCCTCGGCTCCGAGGCGTGCCGCGAAGCGCGCCGCGATGGGCGTGTAGGTGCCGCTGGCAACCACGATCCGCGCGCCGTCCGCGCGGGCGGCCTGCAGCTCGTCGAGCACGTCCTCGCGACGGCCGGGCCACAGCTCCTGCTCGAAGACCCAGTCGGCCATAGCCTCGATCTGCTCGCGCGACATGCCCCGCAGCAACGCCGTCAGGTCGTGCATCCAGCGCTCGCGGAAGGCCTGCAGGTCGATGATCCCGCCCCGCGCCAGGAAGACCTGCGGCAGGCGGAGCCAGAAGAAGCGTCGGTACCGGCCCCGATGTCCGTGCTCGGACAGGTACCGCCCGACCCCACGCCAGGTCGAGCCAGCGGTCAGGGTGCCCTCGAGGTCGGTGGCGACGACGCGTTCCATGGACCCGCGATGCTACGCGAGGTCACGGCTCGGCGCGTGCCCGCCGATCGGCGCCGCTGGACGGGCGCCCTAGAGGTCGCGCACCAGGTAGACCACATCGCCGAGATCATCGGTGGCGGTGTGGTCCCAGCGGAACCCGAGCTTCTCGAGCACCCGGAGTGACGCCGCGTTCGCTGGCCGCACGGTCGACCAGAGCCGGCTTCGACCCGTCGCGGCCGCGGCATCCACGAGGGCCTGCGCCGCTTCGGTTGCGTAGCCGCTTCCGTGGAATCGCCGAAGCAGCTCGTAGGCGATCTCCGGTTCGTCCAGGCTGCACCGCCCGACGACGAGGGCGCAGTAGCCGATCACGTCGCCTTCAGCGCGACGACAGATCGCGAGGGCACCGATCCCGATCTCGATCGTGAGATCCCGGAATCGCGCGAGACGCGCCGTCGCCTCTTCGAGCGTCGGCATGTCCTCTCCACGTTCGCCGATCAGCTCCCGGTACCAGGCGGCATCGCGCTCGTCGCGAAGCCGGAGGGTCAGCCGCTCGGTCTCGATGGCGAGCGACATCGGTCGCCAGGTCACGGATCCAAGGTACAGGACCACCGGTCCCGCACAGGCATCCAGGGACCCTTGACAATCGCGCTGGGCTCGTTATTATCGCTACTGATGAGTAGCATGTTTACGGACTCAACAACGCCGCCGCCATCCGGTCGCGATGCCGTGACCGGCGCCTTCGGCTTCACTGGGCGGGCGATCACGACCCGGCTCCTCGACGCTGGTCGCGAGGTCGTGACCCTCAGTCGGCGCACCGGACAAAGCGATGCCATGGCGCGACGGATCACGGTCAAGCCGCTCGACTTCACGCGGCCGGACCAGCTCGTCGAGGCCCTGACCGGCGTGCAGACGCTCTACAACACCTACTGGCTGCGCTTCCCGCGCGGTGCCATGGGCTACGACCGGGCGGTCGAGCAGTCGGTCGTGTTGCTTGACGCAGCCAGGCAGGCCGGCGTCTCGCGGGTTGTGCACGTCAGCGTCGTCAACGCCTCGATCGGCGGACCGACGCCCTATGTCCGGGCCAAGGGCCGGCTCGAGCAGATCGTCCTCGCCTGCGGCATCCCGGCCACCATCGTCCGACCGACCCTGACGTACGGGCCATCGGACATCCTCGTCAACAACCTGGCCTGGGCGCTGCGACGGCTGCCGCTCTACGGCATCCCGGGCGATGGCCGCTACCCGATCCAGCCGGTCCACGTGGACGACGTGGCCCGCATCTGCCTCGAAGCCGCCGACGCCGAGCCCGGATCGATCATCGACGCGAGCGGTCCCGAGACGCTGACCTACCGCGAGATGGTCGACATCGTGAAGGCTGGCCTGTGGCAGCCGCGCCCGCGTGCAGCCGATGCCGCGGGTCGTCGTCCTCGCGGCCGCGCGCCTACTCGGGCTGCTGGTCCGCGACGTGGTCCTGACCTCCGACGAGGTGCTCGAGCTGTCGAGCGGGTTCCTGTCGTCGCCTTCCGAGCCGCTCGGTCGGATCTCGTTCGCGAGCTGGGTCGAAGCCAACGCGGACTCGCTCGGACGGCACTGGTCGAGCGAGCTGAGCCGCAACTATCGTGGTCTCGTCAGCGCGAGGCGCTGACCCGGCGGGTATGCTCGTGCACGTGAAACGTTCCGGCGTCGCCATCCAGAAGAAGAGCTTTGACGAACCGGATGACGTACGCCGATTTCCCAAGGGGATCGTCAACCTGGTACACGTGGGCTCGGTGACGATGGGTCGCGGCATCCTCGAGCCGGGCTTTCGATGGTCGACGTCCTTGAAGCCGATCCAGGGCACGCCCTCGTGCCAGATCCACCATCTTCAGTTGATGCTTCAGGGTCGCTTCCACGTCGAGATGGACGACGGCGAGAGCGCCGAGTTCGGACCGGGCGAGGTCATGAACATCCAACCCGGGCACGACGTTTGGGTCGTTGGCGATGAGCCGGTGGTCGTCTTCGACGTGTTGGGCAATATCGGCGCGCTCGCCGTGCCGGGCGAGCACGAGCGCCTCGTCACGACCCTCCTCATGTCCGACATCGTCGACTCGACCCTCACCGCGTCGAGGCTCGGGGATGCTGCCTGGAAGCAGGTGCTCGCCGAACACAACCGCCTCATCCGCGCGCAGTTCGATCGCTTCCGAGGCAGGGAGGTGAACACCACGGGGGATGGATTCCTCGCGATGTTCGGCAGCGCCGCCGGCGCCATCCGATCCGCCGTCGCGATGCGCGACGCGGTGCGAGGCCTGGGGATCGAGCTTCGCATCGGCGTTCATACCGGCGAGGTGGAGGTGCTGCCGAACGACATCGGAGGCGTCGCCGTCCATGCGGCCTCGCGGATCATGGCCCTCGGGGGCGCATCCGAGATCATCGTGTCGTCGGTCACGCGCGGCCTGGTGGAGGGCAGCGACTTCCGTTTCGAGGACCGCGGGCGACATGAGGTGAAGGGCCTGGAGCGGCCGATCGAGGTGTACTTGCTTGAGGAGAAACCGACATGAAGGACACGCAGACGGCCGCCAAGGGCACCAGCGCGACCGAGATCTGGACGGACGACGAAAAAGGCGCGATGAAGGCGCATGCCAAGGAGATGAAGGCAGCCGCCCGCCGAGGTGACGACAGGGCGGCCGGGCTAGCCGACGTGCTCGCGAAGATCGCCGAGATGCCGGAATCGGATCGCATCATGGCCGAGCGACTCCATTCCCTCATCATGGCCACCGCGCCGGAGCTGGACCCAAAGACCTGGTATGGGATGCCTGCCTACGCCAAGGACGGCAAGCTCATCTGCTTCTTCAAGGCCGCCGACAAGTTCAAGTCACGCTACGCGACGTTCGGCTTCGAAGAGAACGCGAAGGTCGATGACGGCACCATGTGGCCGACCTCCTGGGCGCTGACGAAGCTGACCGACGCCGACGCAGCGAAGATCGCCGCGCTCGTGAAGAAGGCCGTGAGCTGAGGCCCGAGCTCGCCCCCTGGCCGCTCCAGGTTGAGTGGCCGGCCTGGCTCGGCGCGGCCACGATCCGCGGGAACTCCGGTTCGAGCCGTGTACACTGCGCGCGCGCCTGTCCCATGCCGGCAGGCAATGAACGAGGATCTGGATGACGGACTTCTGGACAGCGGCGCGCCCGCAGGGGCGCGCGTAGATGCGCAAGCGCAAGGTCATCTATCCCCCCGCCAAGACCGCCACGCGGCGTCAAACCCCACCCGGCCTGGTCGGCGGTGAGCCGATCCGAGTCCGCGAGAGCCTCGTGAGCATCGACACCAACGCCCTCAATGGACGAGCCGGCCTGAAGGTCGGCGACAAGGTCCGCATCGGGGGCTCCGGGCTCTACGCCGGTGAAGCCGCGGTCGTCGAGCGACTCGCCACCAGCGCCATCCCATCGGCCTTCGTGCGCACCGAGTCCGGCGGCACGCGCCAGGTCCGCCAGGTCGACCTCGAGCCGATCCGGGCTGAGGCCGCCAGGCCAGACGCTCGACCAGCCGAGCCCGAGGCACAGCCGACCGCCTAGGTCGCCTCCTCCGACCGCGAGCGTTCCTCAGCCGACGGCCTGAACCGCACCCTCCGGCCGAAGATCCTTGGCCACCGAACCGGATATCGATGTCGATTCCGGTCGACATGGTTCGTCGTCCTGGTACACCGGCGAACGAGCCCGGCACACAGGTGATGGCACCAGGAGGATCCGGTCATGGGAGCAGCCCACGTCATCCACGTCGAGGTCACAGGCAAGGACGGCACCGCCCTGCAGTCCTTCTACAGCAAGGTCTTCGGCTGGGACATCGACACCAACAACCCCGGCGGCTACGGCATGTTCCGTGAGGCCGACGGCGGCATCACCAGCGGCATCGGGGCCGCCCAGGACGGCGGAGCCGGCCAGGTCACGTTCTACGTCCACTCCGAGGATCCGGCCGGCACGCTCAAGCAGGTCGAGGCGCTCGGCGGGCGCGTGATCATGCCCCTGACCGAGGTCGCGCCGGAGACGACCGTCGCCCTCTTCGCCGATCCCGAGGGTCACGTCGTCGGCCTCATGTAGGTCGATCTCCGGCGGCCCATCTGGCCGCTCATCGCTGCTCTACGCGCCGTCCGGTCCGACCGGGCGGCGCGTTACGCTGCGCCGATGCGCATCGAGCTCCCCGATCCGTGCCTCGTGGTCCTCGTCGGGCCGGCCGGTTCAGGCAAGTCGACCTTCGCCCGGCGCCACTTCCGACCGACCGAGATCCTCAGCTCAGACGCCTTCCGGGCGATGATCGCCGACGACGAAGCCGACCAATCGGCGACATCGGCCGCCTTCAGCCTGCTCCATACCGTCGCCCGGCAGCGGCTGGCGCGCGGCCGGCTGACGGTCGTCGACGCCACGAACGTGGAGCCGCGCGCTCGGCGGCCGCTCATCGGCCTGGCACGTCGCTTCGATGTCGCGGCCCTGGCCGTCGTCTTCGACCTGCCCGCCGAGGTCGTCCAGCGTTGGAACACCGGACGTGCCGCTCGGACGGTTCCGGCGGACGTGGTGGAGCGCCATCGCCGCGAGCTCCGCCGGTCACTCGATCAGCTGGGCGATGAGGGATTCGAGGCCGTCTGGATCCTGGACAGCGTCGAGGCCATCGACACCGTCGAGGTCGTGCGTTCGGAGCGGCGGCGGATACCGACCGACGGGTCAGGCGGCTCCCGCGCGAGCGGTTGACAGACCGCGCCGCGCTATGTGCGGCGATACGTGATCGGGAAGTCGATCTCCCAAGCATCACCGGCGTCCCCGATCCCGCGCTCCCAGCGGGCCTCGATCGTGGTGCCGTCCGCCGAGATCTCGCCGATGAAGCGCTGGTTGAAGCCGGGGCCTTGGGGACCGTTCCAATCCTCGCCCGGCGCCCGCCAGATCTTCCAGGTGGAGCCGTCGATGGCCGTCAGGTACATGCGCTGGACCCCGCGAGCGTCGAAGTAGTGCATCGGCTGCGGCTCGCCGTCGGGCGCGCCGCCGATGATCGAGAGGCTGTCGGGCACCTCCGCCTGCTCGGCCATCGTGCGGAAGATGATGAACGCGCCCAGGCGTTCGATCGTCGCCTTCCCGGAGATGCGCATCGGAGGTTCCAGCGGCAGCTGGCCTTCGGCCTGCCATTCGCCGATCAGGGGCTCGAACACGGCTACGGGTCGGGGGCGACATCCTTGGCGATGTCGCCGATGATCGCGGCCAGCTCGGTCGGGCGCGACCACATCGGCCAGTGGCTCGTCGGCATGTCGATCCAGGTCGCGTTGCGGAGCTCCGGGATGCCCGCGAGGAACGACGCGACGGGTTGCTCCTTCGCGTAGGTCCGGTACTGCTCGGCGGTGAACCCCGTGCAGATCAGCGTGCTCGGGATGTCCTTGCGGGCGTCGTTCGTGAGCTCGAACGGCTCGCGGATGACGCCACCGGGCACTGGGACCGCGCGCTCGCGGAATGTCGCCTTCTGCGCATCGCTGAGGCCGTCGAGGTTCTCCTCTTCCTCGATCTCGGACCAGACCATCGGCTTCTCGAGGTCCTTGAAGTCGGGATCGAGCGGCGCAAGTCCCGGGGCGGTATCGACGTAGACCATGGCGGCGATCCGATCCGGGACACGGTCGCTGGCGGCGTAGCCGGAGAACCCGGTGGCGCTGTGCACGGCGAGCACGACCGGCGATGGCGCCGCCTTCACCGCGTTCACGATCGCGTCGACATGGTCGGCGAACGTGATCGAAGACCGGTCGGCGTCGGCCGACTCGAGGCCGGGCAGCGTGATCGCGGTGACGTCGTGGCCGTCGGCTCTGAGCGTCGCGGCGACCTCGTCCCACGCCCAGGCGCCGAGCCAGAATCCGGGAACCAGGATGATCGGTGCGTTCATCGACCGATTCTAGCCGTTAGTCGCTGCTGCTGCCCTCGCGCAGGAAGCGCTCGATCTCGGTGATGAGGTCGTCGCCCGAGGGCAGTCTGGATTCGTCGACCATCGACTCCAGGCGCTCGATGTACTCGCGCGTCGAGTCGTCGGCTGCCGCGGCGGCATCGAGTCGCTTGGCCATCTGGCGCGCCTCCTCGGGCAGCTCGCCGAGCGGCGGCTCGCCGCCGATGTGCCGGCCGACGGCGCCGGCCAGCGCCATGGCCGCCGCCGGATAGGCACCGGCGATGTAGTGCGGCACCTGGGCGAAGTAGCCGAGCGTCGGGATGTCGGCATCGGCGATGGCCAGGTCGAGCACGGAGATGGCCGCCGACGGCACGCGCAGCAGCCCATCCGGGCCGGCCGCCACGTTGCCACGCAGCAACCCGGGCCGGGACGCGGTGCCCAGGATCGGCACCGCCCGCGTATGGGGCACGGCCGCCGGGATGGCGCCAAGGCTGATCCACTCGACGACGCCGAAGTGGCGGGCGAGCTCGACCGCACCGGTGGCCATCGCCTGCCAGCGATAGTCGGGCTCCGGACCGGTCAGGACGAGCACGTCGTGGCCGTCCGGCTGGCGCAGATGGCGGATCGATAGCTCGGGCCAGGACAGCGAGCTCGGTCGGCCGTCGTGGATGGAGAGGATGGGGCGCCGGGCGCGGTAGTCGAAGAGCTCGTCTGGATCGAAGGTGGCGACCGTGGTCGCGTCGACGTTCAGCAACCCGGCCGCGGTCGTGGCCGCGCCACCGGCGTCGACCCAGCCATCGAGGGCGATGACGAAGGTCGGCGCCACCAGGTCGGGCGAGCCGGTCAGTCGGTAGAGCGGCATCGGCGTGGCGGGTGGCAGCGTGGCGGTTGGCGGCGCGATCGGTCGGGCTGGGGGTCGGCGCGGATCGGCGGCATCCTCGACAGGATAGGCGAAGGACGTGGGTCAAGCCCATCGACCTCGCTCGTCGGGCGCGCGGCCCCCGGGGCCGCCCAGAGACTTGCCAGTTACCCGTCAGCCGGGTGATAGCGCGGTTTCTGAGTCCGGTCGGAGCCTAAGTAACGTCCACGGCGGCCATCCCGAGCGTGAGTCAGTCGCCAGCGCACCGTCCCGGGGGTCGACCGGTGCCGCGGTCGCCTCTATGACCCACCCGCCGGGTAGGTGGCAGAACGTCCGCGAGCATCGAGCGGCTCGGCGCGCTGCAGATACCAACGACTCGCCGGACGGCGGCGGATATCAGTGACCGCGTACGATCGACCGATGGCCCCACGTGTCCTCACCGCGAGGCACCTCAACCGCGCGCTGCTCGATCGGCAGCTGCTCCTGGAGCGATCGACGCTGCCCATCGCCGATGCGATCGAGCAGGTCGGTGGCCTGCAGACGCAATACGCGCCGTCGGGCTATGTCGGGCTCTGGACGCGCCTCGCCGACTTCCGACGCGCGGCGTTGACCGAGGCGCTCGAGGATCGCAGCGTCATCCAGGCCTCGCTCATCCGGACCACCATCCACATGGTCTCGCGGCGCGAGTTCTGGCTGTACGCGATGGGCGTCCGGGAACCGCGGCGTCGCTGGGCACTGCGGATCCCCGCGACCGCCGCCGGCCGAGGTGGCGAGGCGGCCATGCTCGAGGCCGCGCAACGCATGCGCGACGCGCTCGCCGACGGCCCCAAGTCGGTCAAGGAGCTGGGCGAGCTCGGGGCTGGCTTCGTCGGCAACCTCGGGTTGTGGGTCGACCTCGTGCGGGTCCCGCCCTCGGGCACGTGGGAGCGCCGACGGGCCGACATCCTCGGCCTGGCCGAGACCTGGGTCGGGCCGAGCGATGCGACCGAGGCGGAGGGGCTGACGCACCTCGTCCGCGCGTACCTGCGCGCGTTCGGGCCGGCTGCCTGGCGCGACATCGCGACCTGGGCCGGGATCTCCCTCGAGGAGGCCAAGCTCGGCGGCGCGAGCCTCGCGCTGACGACCTACCACGACGAGGCCGGGCGCCCGCTGGTCGACCTCGAGGGCGCCTCACTCCCAGACGAGGATGTCGCGGCGCCGGTGCGCTTCCTGCCCCACTGGGACGCGAACCTGCTCGTCCACGCTCGGCGCGCCGGCATCCTGCCGGAGGCCTTCCGATCGCGGGTCTTCCACGTCACCAAGCCGTTCTCGGTCGGTGTCTACCTCGTCGATGGCGTCGGGGCAGGCGCCTGGTCGCTGCGCGACGGGCACATCGTCCTCGACCCGTTCCGCGACCTGACGCGCTGCCGAGGCTCGCGACGTCGAACGCGAGCGCGAGGCGCTGGAAGCGTTCCACGCCTGAGCCGACCCTCTGCCGCTGACGCGCGGTCAGACGAAGAACGGCGGGCTGGTCAGGACGTAGGACTCGAATCGGGGCCGGTGGCCGTCGCTGAAGAACGTCGCCAGGAACGGGTCGAGCCGATAGCCTCGGGCGAGCAGGTGGCCGATGGCCGCGCCGTTGACCATGGGCACGAAGCACCCGACCTCCGATTCCCCGGCACGAGCGGCTGCCGACTCCACCGCGGCGAGGATGGCGGGCATGTCCCGAGCCTCGAGGGCCGCTATCGGACCCGCGCCGCCGCCGACGTAGGCATAGCCGACCACCTGGCCGTCCCGCCGAACGAGCAGCCCGGTGCGATCTCCCAGCAGCCAACGATGGTCGGGGTCTCGCCGATGGCCGAGGATGGCGCGATCGATGGCGCCGATGGCCTCGAGCGCCGCATCGATGTCCACGGCGCCGGCTCCGGCCGCGTGTCTCGGGGCCTGGCTCGCGCCGCCCGGCGATCGGGTCGGCTGGCCCGGCGATGGGCACGATCTCGAGGTCGGTCTCGACCTCGACCACCTCCGGCGCGCGCGAGAAGTAGCCCAGCAGCGCCTGCGCCACGAGGCCGGTCTTGAGGTACCGAACCAGGGCCGGCAGCTCGAGCGTGGCCACGATCGTCCGGTGGTGGGCACCTTCGGCCGGGAACGCACGGCCGAGGAGCTCCCTCCCGACGCCGCCTCCCTGCACGGTCGGCAGCACGAAGAACTCGGTCAGCTCGCGGACATCGTCACGCAGGATCGATCGGGCGTAGCCGACCACGTGCTCGTCGTCATCGACGGCCACCCAGGCGCGGTCGGCCGTGGCCGTGAGGTGCTCGAAGAGCGACCGTCGGCGCAGCCACTCCGACTCGCGGACGGCGTCATCCGTCGGGTCGAGCGCATCGGGCGAGCCGAGACGTCGATCGACCTCGGCGAAGGTGTCGAGGAAGACGTCGAACATGGCCCGCGTGTCGGTCGGGACCGCGGGTCGGTAGCGGACGGCCATCCGCGGAGTCTGCGGTGTCACGACTCGGCTGTCATCAGGCAGGCGACGCGCCGACGCTCGCTCGGAGCCGAAGGGCCGCGGGCTCCGATGCCTAACGGCCGGTTCCTCGGGTACGCAGACCTGCTAGGTGGCGGTCCACGGTCGGTCGCTTACACTCGGTCGTGAGCGGCCCACCGCTGGCTTCGTGGTGTCTTTCATCCGAGTCTCCGGGAGGCGGGCGGTCGCGAGGAGGAGAGGGCATCGATGGAGCGCGTGACCGGCATCGGTGGGGTGTTCTTTCGCTCGCTCGATCCCCACCGGATCCAGCGCTGGTACGTCGAGCACCTCGGCCTGCCCGACCCGATCGATGGCGACCCGGCGGTCGTGTTCACGTGGCGCGAGCGCGACGACGCCGGTCGAGTCGGCAGCACGATCTGGTCGCCATTTCCCGCCGAGACCGACTACTTCGGGCCGCGCGGCAAGGCCTGGATGCTCAACTTCCGCGTTCGTGACCTCGATGCGATGCTGGCCCAGCTGCGCGCCGCCGGCGTCGAGGTCGAGGACCGGATCGAGGAGCTGTCGGAGGGTCGATTCGGCTGGTTCGTGGACCCGGACGGCAACCGCGTCGAGCTCTGGCAACCGCCGGAGGGCCACTAAGCGTTGACGGGCACCGACGGAGGGGGCGGCGCCGACCGAGAAGCTGGCGAGCGGATCGGCGCCGATCTTCCGCTCGGGCAGGCGCACGAGCTCTTCCAGCGTGCGTACGCCGGCCACGAACGTGAGTTCCTCGAGGACCTCGTGGCGCATGGCCAGCACCCGCTGGCGTTCTTCCTGGGCTGCTCGGACTCCCGCGTCATCCCGGAAGTGCTGACCCACGCCGTCCCGGGCGAGCTGTTCGTGGTCCGCAACGTGGCCAACATGCTGCCGCCGGTCGAGCGCCGCATCGTGAGCGCTGGTGCGGCCCTCGAATACGCCGTCGGATACCTCCACGTCCGGCATCTCATCGTCTGCGGCCACGATCTGTGCGGTGGCGTCCGCGCCGCCCTCGACGGTGGCGTGGACAACGCCGCCTACCCGGCCCTCGGGGAGTGGCTCGATGGGCTGGCACCGGTCGTCGAGCGCACCCGCTCGGTGCCGGAGGAGGGCGGCGGGCGCTGGCGTCGGACGGTCGAGGAGAACGTGCTGCAGCAGCTCGGCAACGCGCTCGGCTATCCCGGCCGTGGCGCGAGCGGTCGAGGCGGGTGAGATCGCACTGCACGGCTGGGTCTTCGACCTCGGGACCGGCGCGCTGAGGGTCTACCACCGCGAGGCCGAGGGCTTCGTGAATGCCGCGACGCTGCTCGAGGCGGGCTGACCTGCCGCTGCTCCAACGGTCCGACCTGACATCGGCGGCCGGAGGATGCACGATAGCCTCGTGACATCGCCCGATGACCCCGAGTAGCGGACCCGAGGCTCCACCTCGACGGGCGGCGTGGCGACCTTCCTGATGACGGACATCGAAGGCTCGACGCGCCTCTGGGAGGACGCATCGGTTCGATGCAGGTCGCGCTCGAGGCGCATGACACGATCCTCCGCGTGGCAGTCGAGTCGCACGGTGGCAACGTGGTCAAGACGACCGGCGACGGGGTGCTGGCCCGTTTCGATGAGCCATTGGCTGCGGTCGCGGCCGCGCTCGACGGACAACGGGCGCTGTCTGCGCACGGGTGGCCCACCGATGCCGTCGTCCGTGCCCGAATGGCCATCCACAGCGGCAGTGCCCAGGCGCGCGGCGGCGACTTCTTCGGCCCCGCCCTCAACCGCGTCGCGCGGCTCCTGGCGATCGGCCACGGTGGGCAGGTGCTGCTCTCCGGGATCACGGCCACGCTCGTTGCGGAACGGCTGCCCGATGGGGCGACGCTCATCGATCTCGGCGAGCAGCGACTCCGCGACGTCGACCAGCCGGTGCGCGTCTATCAGCTCGCGGCGGAGGGGCTGACCCGCCGACTTCGAGGCGCTCCGGACGGCGGGCAGTGGCCGGACGAACCTGCCGAGCCAGTTGACCTCGTTCGTCGGCCGCGAACGGGAGCGGGCGGGGGTGGTCCGGCTGCTGTCGTCGAAGCGCCTGGTGACCCTCATCGGGACGGGCGGCACGGGCAAGACGAGGCTGATGATGGAGGTCGCGGGCGATCTCGTCGACGCCTATCCGGATGGCGTCTGGCTGGCGGAGCTGGCGCCGATCATCGATCCGGCGATGGTCGGCGGGGCGGTCGCCCAGGCCCTCGGCGTCCGAGAGCCGCCAGGCGTGACGACGGAAGCGGCCCTGGCGGACTACGTGCGGGCCAAGGCGATGCTCCTCCTCATCGATAACTGCGAGCACGTGATCGGGGCGGCGGCCGCCCTCGCCGAGCTTCGCTCCTGGAGATCGCGCCTCGGCTGAAGGTCATGGCCACCGGCCGCGAAGCGCTGGGCATCGCCGGCGAAGCCATCGTCCAGGTGCCGTCGCTGCCGCCGACGTCGAGTCACTGCGCGCGCCTCTTCGCGGAACGCGCCACAGCCGTCTCGCCGTCTTCCAGCTCGGGCCCGCGAACGAGGTGACCGTGGCGGAGATCTGCCGGCACCTCGATGGCATCCCCCTGGCCATCGAGCTCGCCGCGGCTCGGGTGTCCGTCCTCTCGGTGGAGGAGATCCTCGAGCGCCTCAGTGACCGCTTCCGCCTCCTGACCGGCGGCCGCCGGACCGCGGTGGCCCGTCAGCAGACGCTCCAGGCGCTCATCGACTGGAGCTGGGACCTGCTTGGCGAGCCCGACCGGCAGCTCCTACGCCGCCTCTCGGTCTTCGCGGGCGGCTGGACGCTCGATGCGGCGAGCGCGATCTCCGGGGAAGCCGAGGGACCGACACCCTCTCGGTGCTCGACGTGCTCACCCGCCTCGTCGAGCGTTCGCTCGTCGTGGCGAACCGGGTCTCAGGACCCGCTACCGGCTTGGCGAGACGATCCGTCAATACGGCCGCGACCGCCTCATCGAGAGCGGTGAGGCAGAGACCATCCGGACGCGACACCTGACCTACTTCGTCGAGCTCGCGGCACGCGCCGAGCGCGAGATGCACGGGCCTGCGCTGGTCGACTGGCTCCAGCGCCTCGACGCCGACACCGACAACGTACGGGTAGCGATCGAATGGGGGCTCGAGTCCGACACCGAGGCCGCCATCCGCCTGTGCACCGCGCTCTGGGAATATTGGCGCGCCCGGTCCACCGCGGCCGTCGATGCCGAGACCTGGTTCGAGCGGGCGGTGGAGTTGGCCGCCACGCTGCCGCCGCCGGCCACGGGTCGTGAGCCGGAGCGCGCAGGTCCTGGTGGCCCGCCTCTACGCCGTGACGGCCTTCACGGGCGCGTTGCGCCTGGGCCGCGACATGCGGGCCCTCGCTGATGCCGGCGTGACCTTGGCACGAGGATCGGGCGACCCGTGGACGCTCGCGTTCGCCCTCGGCGCCGCCTGGACCGCGCGTGTTTTCGCCGGTGCATCCGAAGGTATCCGCGAGCTGGCCGAGGAGTCGATCCGCGTTGCGGAGCAGGCCGGCGATCACTTGACCGAAGCGACCGCAGCCGCCGGGTTGGCCGGTGCCTTCTCGCTCGGCGGTTCGGGTCCCGAGATCGATCGGGCGCTGGCGCTTCTCGACCACGCCGCGAGGCTCGCCCGTTCGGTCGGTGATCCCTTGATCATGGCCTTCATCGCCCTGACCCGCGGCCGCATGGACGGTGTGGCCGGTCGGCTGCCGGAGGCTCGAGCCGCCTTCCAGGAGGCAGCGGCCCTGTATACGCGAGATCGGCGACCCGCTCTTCGCGCTGATCGCTGAGAGCGACCTCGGACACGCCGCTCGACGGTCGGGCGAGTTGGACGAGGCGACAAGCATTCTCCGCCGAACGATGCCCGAGTGGGTTCGGACGGGCAGCCGGGGCGCGATCGCCAATCAGCTCGAGAGCTTCGCGATGGTCGCCATCGAGCGCGGTGATCCGGACCGCGCCGGTCGGCTGTTTGGCGCAGCGGAGGCGCTCCGGGAGGCGGCGCGAGCGGCGATGCTGCCCTTCGAGCGCGTCGAGTACGACGCCGTCGTCGAGCGACTCCGGAGCGGCCCGGACGGCCGCATCGTGGAGCGGGGCCTGGGCGGCGGGGCGGACGATGTCGATCGGCGACGCTGTGGCGTTCGCGCTCCAAGGCTGAGAGACTGGCTGGGAAGCCAGCAAACTGGTATGCTGGGTCGATGAAGATCACCCTGGACCTCGATACCGATCTCTATCGCGCCGTGAAGGTCGAGGCCGCTCGTGCCGACCGGAGCGTGCGTGAGGTGGTGGCCGAAGCGCTCGAAGTCTGGCTGACGGCGGCCGAGGAGGCCGAGGACCGCGCGTCAGCAGCGGAGGCGCTGGCGGAGTACGAGAGAGCTGGTGGCATTCCGGCTGAGCAGGTCTTCGAGCATCTCGCGGCGGAAACACGGGCCACCTACGGCGAAGGCACCGACTCCGACCAGCGCGGGAAGTGAGCTCCGGCGCCCACTATCGGGTCGAGCTGGCGCCCGCTGCTGAGCGACAACTTCGGCGGCTGCCACCGGGTGACGCCGCCCGACTTCGGGCGCCGATCCTCGCCCTGGCCATCGAGCCACGGCCGGCGGGCGTGACGAACCTCGTGGGGACCGACTTCCTGAGGCTTCGAGTCGGCCAGCTGCGGGTGATCTACGTCGTCGATGACGAGGCGCGCTCGTTGTCATCCTGCGCGTCGCACGTCGAGCGGAGAGCACGTACCGACGGATCGGCTGGGGCCGACGC
Organism: uncultured Chloroflexia bacterium; assembly: GCA_963777975.1. Classification (GTDB taxonomy): domain Bacteria; phylum Chloroflexota; class Limnocylindria; order Limnocylindrales; family CSP1-4; genus CSP1-4. The sequence continues at coordinate 16,229 of CAVZSO010000012.1, forward strand.
GCGCCCTCACGGCCGATAGCGGCACGATACCCAGATGGCACCCGCATCGCCGCCACGCCCGACATCCAGATCCGACCAGCGAGACCCGACGATGCCGACGCGGTCGGTGATGTCTATCTGACCGCGTTTCGGGCCACGTACACGTTCCCGCTTGCGCACCCAGACGACAACGTCCGCGAGTGGCTGCGCGGCGCGATCGCCGACGGGACCTCGTGGGTGGCCGTGGCTCCAGCAGGCGGCGATGGCGACGTCCGACGAGGTCGTCGGCTTCATGCGCCTCGACGGCCTCGAGCTCGACCAGCTCTACATCCGGCCGGGCTGGTGGGGGAGGGGCATCGGCAGCCGGCTCATCGAGCATGCCAAGGCCCAGAGCCCCGATGGACTGACGCTCTGGACGTTCCAGGTCAACGAGCGAGCGCGCGGCTTCTACGCGCATCACGGGTTCATCGAGCTGCTGCGCACGGACGGCGCAGGCAACGAGGAGCGGCAGCCGGACGTGCGCCTCGGCTGGCGACCACCGATGCGGGGGTCCCAGTCGTGGGATGCGGTCTACGCCGGCTCGCCGCCCTGGGACATCGGGCGTCCACAGTCGGCCTTCCGGGCGCTGGCAGAGGCGGGGGCGCTGCGGGGTCGGGTGCTGGATGTCGGCTGTGGCACCGGTGAGCACACCTTGATGGCCGCCGCCCTGGGACTCGACGCGACCGGCGTCGACATCGCGCCGACGGCTCTGGCCATCGCCGAGCGGAAGGCCCGGGAGCGCGGCCTCACCGCGCGGTTCCTGACCTGGGATGCGACCGACCTGGCGGCGCTCGGCTTGCGGTGGCAGACCGTCCTCGACTGCGGCGTCTTCCATGTCTTCGACGACACCGACCGACCCCGATATGTCGCCTCGCTGGCGGCCGCGGTCGAGCCCGGCGGTCGGTACCACATGCTCGTCTTCAGCGACCGACAGAGCGGCACGCTCGGGCCGCGGCGGATCAGCCAGGCGGAGATCCGGGCGTCGTTCGCCGATGGCTGGTCGATCCTGAGCATCGAGCCGGCGGTCCTCGAGACGAACGCCGGCTTCGAGTCGAGCGTTGGTGCGGACTCGAAGCCCGATGCCGAGCCCGGCGCCTGGTCTCGCTCCGACGGCGGCCTCCACGGCGCGCAGGCCTGGCTGGCGGTGATCGAACGAGTCGCTGGCTAGGGTCGGGCGAGTGGCAGGCTAGGCGACGATCTTCGTCCGAGCGTCCTCGCCTGGGATGCCGCGATCCTTCAATGCCGCTGCGAGGCCCTCGAGGTCTTCGACCGTGACGTAGAGGACGGGTACGTCGAGCGGGCCCAGCTTGGGTGCCTCTCGGAGATCTACGCGGACCCCACCGCGTGGCGAGCCGCCAAAGGTGACGTCGCGGTGTCGGAAACCGACGCGCACGCCGATGGCCGTCACCCAGGCCCACGGTCCTTCGATGCGCCACGAGACGATGTTGGCGATCGGTGTCTCGATGTGGGACCAACCGAAGCGTGCCTCGAAGCGGCCCTCGGGATCGTCGGTCAACGTCACGACAGCCTCGGTCGGTTTGACGCCGAAGAGCACACGCAGGAGCGGCGCCGACCGTCGGCCGATGCGGATCGGAAAGCGCTGGGTCATCGGTTGGAGCCTAGCACCGGCTGTCGTTCGGCCCTGGAGATGCGGGCCGCCTCCCGGCGCCGATCAGCCCCAGACGAGCGCCTGGAACCCAAGCGCGATCCGGTCCTCCACGAGGCGTTGACGGAGCGCCGCATGGGCGGTCAAGAGGTCGCTTCCGCGGCCTTCGCTGTCGCGCGCGGTCGTGCCCAGGCGATACCGGAGGTGGAGCACGACGTCGCCGTTCGCGTCGAGCTCGAGCCGTTCGAATTCTCGATGCCAGCCCCAAGGACGCGCTCGCAGTCCCTCGCGATCTCCTCGAGGTAGCGCTCGTCGGCGTCATTGATCTCGGGGACGTGCATCGTGTGATGGTACGCCCAGGCGCGATCGCTTTGATGCCGATGCGACGTTGCCGTTCACCGACTGGTCACATGCCTGTAACACGATGGCGCGACGATACGTGTACGTCGACGCGATACCTCGCCCGCTGCGTAGGGCGGAGAGTCGCATCGACGTCCGAACCCGACCCGGGCTGCCACCCGGCGTCGGGGTCCGTCTGTAGGCCGATCGGGCTGCTCGCGATTACGACCGTCGCGCCAAGCCGAGCGTCGCCGGATTACAGTCTCGGGCATGACCGAGTGGAGGTGCCGACGATGATCACCGGGGTCCATGCCTTGATCTACAGCCGGGAGGCGGAGGCCGTCCGCGCGCTGCTCGGGGAGCTGCTCGATGGCCGCTCCGTCGACGACGGCCAGGGATGGCGCATCTTCGCGCTGCCGCCCGCTGAGGTCGCCGTCCATCCGACCGACGGGGAAGGCCATCACGAGCTGTACTTGATGTGCGATGACGTCGAGGCCACCATCGCGGAGCTCGCCGCGAAGGGCGTCACGTGCGGCCCGGTGGCCGACCGGGGATGGGGCCTGCTGACCTCGATCAAGCTACCCGGCGGCAACGAGCTCGGGCTGACCAACCGCGTCACGCGATGGCGATCGGCGACGAATGAGAGGCGGCGAGGCTGGCCTCGGTGACCGGCCAGACGCGAGGTGTGAGTGTCAGCGGCGG
>CAVZSO010000013.1:0-461554 GCA_963777975.1 uncultured Chloroflexia bacterium
CCTGTCAGCCTAGTCGCGTGCTCCGCGCCGCTTATGTCGACATGGACGGGACCCTGCTGGGCCGCCACGCGTCGCTGTTCCACGACGGCGACGGGGCGTTCACGATGCTCGGCGCGAGGGCGCTCGAAGCCTGCGCGCGGGCCGACGTCGAGGTCGTGCCGTATTCGGGGCGCCGGCGGTCGACGCTGCTGGTGAATGCGGTCATGCTGGGCGTGCGGTCGTGGATCTTCGAGGCGGGCTGCGGGATGGTCTTGGACAGCAGGAACTGCAACTGCTCACTGAAGAGATCGATGACTCGGGCGCCAACGCGCTGCTTTTTGGAGCGGTTCGCGCTCGAGATGTATGACCCGTGGAACCGGGGGCGCGAGTCGTCTCGTCTCTACCTCGGGTTCGGCGTCGGGGTGGCGGAGGCCGACGAACTGCTCATCAAGGAAGGGTTCGGGGCGTTCCGGCTGGTCGACAACGGCGTGATGCACGGGGCCGCGGCCGGCGGGCGGGCCTACCACTTGGTTCCGCGCTCGGTCTCCAAGGCGGCAGCGGTGGCGCGGCACATGCAGGCGCGCGGCTTCGTCGGGGACGAGGTCATCGCGGTCGGCGACTCGATGGAGGACCTCGGGTCAGCCTCCGCCGTCGGCACGTTCTGGCTCGTGGCGAACGCCGAGCCCGCGGTCCACGACGCCGCGCGCGGGATGGAGAACGTGCGGGTGGCCGAGGGCTCCAACGGCGCGGGCGTCTACGAGGCGATCGTCGCGGAGCTCGCTGAGAGGCGCACGGGCTCGTAACGACTCTGTTGAGGGTTTGTGCCGGGAGCCGGCGAACGGCGGCTGGTGAGGGAGGGTGTTCGGGTGTGGACCGCGGGTTTTTGCCGTCCCGAAGCGCCGGCCGAGGTCGCGGTCGACGAAACTCGCGTGTGGGCGAGTTTCGTGTTTCGCGGGGTTCGGAGGGGTCTCCGATGGCGGTAACTCGCGCGCTGGGCCCGTGTTCGCCGCCGCACAGCGCCAGCACGGGGTGGTCAGCACGACGCAGCTACTCGCGGCCGGGTGGGACAAGGACGCGATCGCTCGCCGCGTCGCGAGCGGGTACCTGCGGCGCCTGCATCACGGCGTCTACCTCGTAGCCCCGCTTCAGAGCCCGCACGCGCGCGCGATGGCGGCGGTACTCGCCACCGACGGGATCGTGTCCTCCTACCCAAGCGCCGTTCTCTGGGATTGGCGCCCACCTCGTGAGGGCCCCATGCACGTGATCGCCACCGGCCGCACCCGACCCGGGCTCGTCGTGCACCACACCACCCTGCACCCAAGCGACATCACCCGCCGCCACGGCATCCCCACCACTTCCGCCGCCAGAACCCTCCTGGACCTCGCCGCCACCGAACCCACCGCCGAACTGGAGCGGGCGCTCAACGAGGCGGGACTCCAGCGGCGCGTCAGCCCTCATTCCCTCAATGAGCAGTTCAGCCGTTACCCACGCCATCGAGGAACAGCAGCATTGAAGAAGGCCACCACCACCGAGCCCCGGCTGACCCGCTCCGACCTCGAGCGCATCGCCCTCGGCCTGGTCCGCAGAGCGCGCCTGCCCGAGCCCGAGACGAACGTCCGCATCGAGGGCTACGAGGTCGACCTCGTCTGGCGAGACCACGGACTCATAGTCGAGATCGACAGCTGGGCCTTCCACTCGATGCGCCGTTCGTTCGAGCAGACCGCCGCCGGGACCAGCGACTCACCACTGCCGGTTACCGAGTGATCCGTATCACCGACCGTCAGCTGACGAACGAGCCGGAGCTCGTCGTCGCCACCCTCACCCGCGCGCTCGCGCTACCGCGCTGAGGATCGCGTCGGCGCTCATGTCGATATCGGCCTCCGTGGTCGACCAGTTCGAGACGGAGAAGCGCAGCGCCGGCCGGCCGTGCCAGACCGTGCCGCCGGCCCAGAACGTGCCCTCCTGCTGGAGCTCGCGGATCACGTCCTCCCCAACCCCGAGCAGGACCTGGTTGAGCACCACGTCGTTGAGCACCTCGACCTCACCCTCGACACGCGAAGCCAGCCGGCGCGCGAGCGCGCAGTTGCGCTCCACCAACGCCGCGACGCCGTCGCGCCCCAGCGACCGCAGCGCCGCGTAGACCGCGAACCCCCGGCCCCGGCGCGAGGCCTCCGGGGCCCAGTCGGAGTTCGAGCGCGAGGAGGCGTCGCGGACGAGGTAGGCGGCGCTCATGCCCATCGCGGCGGCGTGCGCGGCCGGGTCGCGGACCGCTACGACGCCGCAGTCGTAGGGGACGTTCAGCCACTTGTGGCCGTCGGTCGCCCACGAGTCGCAATCCGCGTGGCCCTCGGTGAGCCCCGCGAGCGCCGGGCTGGCGGCGGCCCAGAGGCCGAAGGCGCCGTCGACGTGCACCCACGCGCCGTGCTCGTGCGCGGCGGCGGCGATCTCCCCCAAAGGGTCGATCGCGCCGCTGTTGACGTTGCCCGCCTGCGCGCACACGATCGCCGGGCCGTCGAGGTGCAGCGCGTCGGCGCGCATCGCGCCCTGGTCGTCGGCAGGCACGACCTCGACCTGCGCGCGCCCGATCCCGAGCAGCCGCAGTGCGCGCCACAGCGTCACGTGCGCCTCACCGCCCGCGAACACCTTCAGCGGCGGCGCGCCCTGCAGACCCTGCTCCTCCACGTCCCAGCCCGCGCGCGCCAACAATGCGTGGCGTGCGGCGGCGAGCCCGGTGACGTTGGCCATCTGCGCGCCGGTGGTGAGGCCGACGCTGCACTCGGCTGGGAGGCGGAGCACGTCGAGCAGCCACTCGCACGCGACCTCCTCGACCACCGACGCGGCGGGCGAGGAGACCGCGCTGAACGAGTTCTGATCCCACGCCGAGGTGAGCCAGTCGGCGGCGAGCGCCGCGGGTAGCGCACCGCCGGTGACGAAGCCGAAGTAGCGCGGACCGGGCGAGGCGACGAGCCCGGGCGACGCGCCGCGCGCCAGCTCCTCCACCACCTGCTCGGGCGGCACGCCCGTCTCGGGCAGAGGGCCGCCGAGCGACGCGCGCAGCTCGTCGAAGCCGGCGATCGGCCCGGCGTGACGGTCGCCGATCGCGTCGAGGTGCTCTGCCGCGAGCTCCGCGGTCCGAGCCAGGAGGTCTCTCATGCGGCGCTCACGAGCGGAGCGTATTCCTCCCGGCATGCTTGCCACCACCGCCATAACGCTCGCGCTCGTCGGCGCCGGCCCTACCGTCGACAACCCGTGGTTCCCGCTGCCGGTCGGACGCCACTGGACCTACCGCGAGGGCAACGTCCGCACGGTCGTCACCGTCACCGGACGGACGAGACTGATGGCCGACGGGGTCGTCGCCCGCGTCGTGCACGACGAGTCGCGTGAGCGCGGCGTCCCGGTCGAGATCACCGACGACTATTACGCCCAGGACGCCAAGGGAACCGTCTGGTACATGGGCGAGGCGACGACCGCCTACGAGAAGGGCAAGCCGGCCTCGACGGAGGGCTCATGGGAGGCGGGCGTCAACGGCGCGCGGCCCGGCGTGATCATGCCCGCGCACCCCAGGGTTGGCATGGCCTACCGGCAGGAGTTCCTCAGAGGCCACGCCGAGGACCGCGCGAAGATCGTCTCGCTCAACCAGCGCGTGAAGGTGCCGTTGCGGCGCTTCCGCCACACGCTGATGACGCTCGAGACCACGCGGCTCGAGCCCGACGTGCTGGAGGTGAAGTTCTACGCGCGCGGCGTCGGGGTGGTGCTCGCCGTCGGGCTGTCGGGCGAGGCCGACCGCGAGGTGCTGACCGCTATGGGAGGCGGCCGAACCAGGCGAGGCTGAGGCCGCCGCCGAGCAGCAGCAGCACCAGCCCGCCGCCGGCACCCGCGATCGCGTCCAGCACGAGATCCTCGTCCTCCAACGCGAGCGCAATGAGCTCGATCGCCGCCTCGACACCGAGACGTTGCTTTCCAAGACCTCGCGGCGCACCGCCGCATCCACCCCGTAGACCCAGCCGAAGCCCCAGGAGGACCACCGATGGCCCACGATCCAGCAGACACCCAGCTCGTCGCCGCCGTGCTCGAGCGCGGCAAGCGCCGCGGCATCGACGACGATCTCGTGACCCCCAAGAGCGAAGAGGACGAGCAGCTCGCCACGCCCGGCCTGGGCATCGCCAACGAGCTCGGCGTGGCCGTCTCGGTCGACGAGCCCGGCGGCCAGCCATGGGAAGAGCCGCCGGCCAAGCTCTCCTCGGCCGAGGCGGACGAGCCGACGCAGGAGGAGCTGGACGCGATCGCCGCCGACATGATCGGCATCGACGACCCCGTCCGCATGTACCTCAAGGAGATCGGCAAGGTGCCGCTCCTGACGGCCGAGGAAGAGGTCGTCCTGGCCAAGGCCATCGAGCTCGGCGAGCAGATCGTCGCCCACCCCGAGTCGTCCGAGCCGGAGATCGTCCACGGCGAGCCATGGAAGGCCGTCCTCTCCCTCTGGGAGTGGACCCGCAACGAGACCGAGAAGAAGACGCGCACCAAGCATCCGCAGCATCGGCTGCCGTACGGCTCCGAGTCGGAGCGCATCGTCTACGCCGCGGTCGGCGCCCACGAGGCCGGCAAGCTGCTGCCGGAGACGCCCGACTTCCATCTCACCCGCGCCCAGAAGGACGCCCCGGATCCGACCAAGGAGCTCCTCCGCCAGGCCAAGCACCTGGTGGCCGAGTACCAGCATCGGCCGGACACCGAGACGTTCCTGACGCTGACCGACTTCGCCTTCGTGGCCACGCATCACGGCGACCTCGACGCGCGCGACAACGTCGGCCTGCGCGCCATCTTCGACTGGACGCGCGATGTGGCCTGGGACGCGCTGCAGCGCTGGATCCTCAACGGCGGTGACGCCGAGACGATGCTCGAGATGGGCTGGGACCCGGCTGCGGACCCGAACACCAAGCCGCGCGATCGGCGCGGCCGCATCGTGCGCATGGGCAAGGAGGCACGCGAGCAGCTGACCTCCGCCAACCTGCGGCTGGTCGTCTCGATCGCCAAGAAGTACATCGGCCGCGGCATGTCGTTCCTCGACCTCATCCAGGAGGGCAACATCGGGCTCATCCGCGCGGTCGAGAAGTTCGACTTCGAGAAGGGCTTCAAGTTCTCGCACCTACGCGACCTGGTGGATCCGCCAGGCCATCACCCGCGCCATCGCCGACCAGGCACGCACCATCCGCATCCCCGTCCACATGGTCGAGACCATCAACCGCCTCATCCGCGTCTCGCGTGGCCTGCTCCAGGAGCTCGGCCGCGAGCCGACGGTCGAGGAGATCGCCGAGGCGATGTCCAAGGGCCAGGAGGTCGTGGTCACGCCCGACAAGGTGCGCGAGATCATCAAGGTCAGCCAGGAGCCGGTCAGCCTCGAGACGCCGATCGGCGAGGAAGAGGACTCGCATCTGGGCGACTTCATCGAGGACCGCGCCGCGCTGGCGCCGGCCGAAGCCGCCTCGCACCAGCTCCTCAAGGAGCAGGTCGAGGCCGTCCTCGACTCGCTCTCCGGCCGCGAGCGACGCGTGCTCCAGCTCCGATTCGGGCTCGAGGACGGCCGCGCCCGAACCCTCGAGGAGGTCGGCAAGGAGTTCAACGTGACCCGCGAGCGCATCCGCCAGATCGAGGCCAAGGCGCTGCGCAAGCTGCGCCATCCGTCGCGCTCGCGGAAGCTCAAGGACTATCTCGAGTAGGGCAAGCGCGGAGTAGGGCGCTCAGCTCGTCCGATACCATCGCCCCATGGACGACAACGCCGACGCTAGGGACATGCTCGGGCCGACCCGGTCACGCAGCCATCGGACGCGGCCGCGTTGCCTGCGGGCGATGTCCATCCACCGATCGATCCAGCGGACCTCGTCCGTTTCGACCCCACGTGGTGCCTCTTCTGGGGCAAGCGCGTGCGCAGCAGGCAACTCGAAACCTGGATCCCATATCTGCGCCGCAGCCGACACCGCTACCTGATCATGTCAGGCGAGGATCGGTTCATGGCGGACGACCTCGAAAAGATCGCGGCGCTGCCCAACGTCATGGTCGTGGCACCCTTCGCGCTCGCCATCGACTGGCTGCGTGCCTTGCCGCGGTTCCGCGGCTTCCTGTACATCGGGTCGCAGCCGGAGAACTTCCGGACGGTCAACCACCTCGGACACAAGACGCACGTCTACATCGGCCACGGAGAGAGCGGCAAGGGCACCAGCGGCTACCGGACCGGGTCGCTCTATGACGCGGTGCTCGTCGCCAGCTACGGCGCGGTCGGCCAATTCCCGCGCGTCATCCGCCGCTTCGTGTGGGGTGGCGCGATGGCCATCGGGACGTCCCTCGTCGAGGGTATCCACAAGGACGTTTGGACGGAACCGCGGCCCGTCCGGACCATCCTCTATGCGCCGACGTGGGAGTCCTATAGCGAGCGTGGGGACTACACCTCGCTCGATGATGTCGCACCGGTCCTGACGCGGCTGATGCCGACGCTGACCGAGCGTGGCATCCAGGTCATCTTCCGTCCCCATCTGGGCACAGGCCTGCGACGGCCCGGCTTGCGAGCCCTCCGCGATGCGCTCTACGCGGCCGGCGCAGAAGCCGATGTCAGCAAGGCAGATGCGTTCGCCCGCGCCGACGTCCTGATCAGCGATGTCTCCGGCGTGACCGCAGAGTTCCTGTTCACAGAGAAGCCCACGATCCTGCCGGTCACGGCGAACCTGGCGTCGCCGGATCGCGGCCCGGCCTGGCTCGATGCCGAGTATCCGTGGGTCTACCGCTGGCAGACGACAGCCTCGGGTCCCACCACGAACGCAGTCCCGACTCCGGCGCGCCGACCCGGCCGCGACTCCGGCCGCCGACGCGGCCGCGACTCCGGCCGCCGACCCGGCCGCCATCCTCCTGGCCTTGCTGGCGACGATCGAGACCAGTGACCCGATGCGTGAAGCCCGGGCGAAGGCGGCGGCCAGCATGTTCCGCGGCCACCGATCGCTCGATGAGGCGCGTCGAGACCTTCGAGATCGCCCTCGCGATCGCTTCGCGCTCGGGCTGGCGGGCGCGCAGCATCCCCCTGCGTTTCCCGTTCGAGGTCCAGCGGTTCCGCGCCCGGCTCCTCCGTCGCCGACGCCGAGGGCCGCGCGCCCGAAGCGCCTCCACCGGTCGACCGACGACATCGGGCTGATCCGCCAGCCGTGACGGCCGCGGCGCTGCTCTGCCTGCTGATCGCGATCGGCGCTGCCATCACCGACTGGGTCGCGGTCGGGACCGGCCGCCAGCGCCTCGAGTTCGTCGCTAAGCCGGCGGTCATGGTCGCGCTGGTGGGCCTGGCTGTGACCCTCGTGCCGGGCTCCTCCGCTAGCGAGGCCGCGCGACCCTGGTTCGTGGCCGCGCTTGCGCTTTCGCTCGTCGGCGACGTCCTCCTCATGCTGCCCCGCGAGCGCTTCGTGGGCGGCCTCGTCGCCTTCCTGGTCGCGCACCTCGCCTACATCGTCGGGCTGGTGGCGATCGTCGTCACCGGCGCGCTCGTCGCGGTCGGCGTCCTGGTCGGGCTCGTCGTGGTCTTGGCGACCATCGTCCTCGTCGGATGGCCGATCGTCAGGGCGGTCCGCGTCGGGCGTCCGCGTCTGGTGGTACCGGTCGTTGCCTACCTGGTCGTCATCTCGAGCATGGTCGTCGTCGCCTGTGCGACCGGCCGGTCGGTGGCGATCACTGGCGCGCTCCTGTTCTACGCCTCGGATGCCATCCTCGCCTGGGATCGGTTCGTGACGCCGAAACGCTGGGGCCGCGTGGCGACGCACGTCACCTATCACACGGGACAGGCGCTCCTCGTGCTCTCGCTGCTCGGCTAGGTCGGGGTCCGCGGCGTCTTGTGGGTGGATTGCCCCGGTTCTGGACCCGGTCGCGACCGGCATCCCGGATCGGCTCCAGTCGCTGTACGAGCCGACATAGACGAGCGGCGCCGGCAGCCCCGCGACCCGTAGCGCGATGCGCGTTCTGGCAGGCGGTGATGCCGCTACCGCACGACGTCACCACGTCCGACCCCGACGGCGCAGGCCCGCCGGGCTCCGTGCCATGGATCCCGAGGCCTGAGAACCGCGCCTCGAGCACCTCGGGTGGCAAGAAGCGGCCGTCCGGGGCAAGGTTGCCCCCGGTCGGGGCGTTCAGGGCGGTGGGGATGTGACCGGCGACGGGGTCGATCGGCTCGACCTCACCTCGATAGCGCTCCGGCGCTCGCGCATCCAGCAGGACGACGCTGCCGAGACGATCGGTGAGCGTGGAGCGGTCGATGACGCGGCTCCATCGATCGGCCAGTGCCAGGGTTGCAGGAGGCCACGATGGGACGTCGGTCGTGAGCGGCAGGCCGGCCGCCGTCCAGGAGCCGATGCCGCCGTCGAGAAGATGGGCATGTCGATGACCGAGGTCGTCGAGCATCCACCAGAGCCGCGCCGCATAGCCGCCGCCGACGTCGTCGTAGACAACGACCGTGTCGTCCGTACCGATCCCGAGGGTGCCGAGGCGGGTGGCAAAGGCGACGGGGTCGGGGAGGGGATGACGCCCGGGCGCGCCAAAGCCGTCGGGGTCGGCCAGGTCGGTATCCATGTCCAGATGGATCGCGCCGGGGATGTGACCGGCGTGGTAGGCGGCACGGCCCACCCCGGGCTGACCAAGCGTCCAGCGGACATCGACGACGCGCAGGTCTGGGTCGCCGATGTGCTCCTGCAGCTCGGCGACCGTCCACAGGATCATGCGCTGAGTATGCCCCGCCACGACGCCGAGCGGCGCTCTGCTCCGTCCTGGGCTTCGGTCTATCCCGCGCTTCGCTCCATCCGCGGTACTGTTCGGCGATGCCAGGCCCGTTCGAGCAGCTCGACTTCCTGTACATGCCGAGCCGCGACGTGGCTGCCGACGCCAAGTATTGGACCGAGGTCCTCGGTGGCAACCTGATCTTCGCGGTCGACGGCATGGGCACGCGGGTGGCGATGGTCGAGCTGACGCCCACGCCGCCGCGCATCCTGCTGGCCGGTCATCTCGACGGCGAGGCGCCGGTGCTCGTCTACCGCGTGGCGGACCTGCGCGGCGCAATGAAGGAGCTGGAGGCCCGTGGCTGGAAGCGGGCCGGAACCTTCGAGATCCCGTTCGGGCCCGTTTGCTCGTTCGTCGCGCCAGGCGGCCAGCACGTCGCGATCTACGAGCGTTCGCGGCCAGAGGTGGAGGCGCACTTCGCCGGTCGATTCGACTTCTGAGTCGGTCGGCACGATCGCCAAAGCGGCCGGCCCGGAGGGCTTCCGTGCCGGCCACCCAGGTCGGTCGTGAAGGCGGTCTCTGGTATCCTTCCGCGCGGCGCCGCGATGGCGCCCCGATCGTCTCCCGACGGTCATTCGCTCCGGCGTAGCTCAGTGGTAGAGCGGGCGGCTGTTAACCGCTTGGTCGTAGGTTCGAATCCTACCGCCGGAGCCACTTTTCCGTGATGCCTTCAGAAGCCGGCGCGAACGCGCTCCAGCCGTCGAGGGTGAGATCCAGACCGAACGCGAACTCGACATCGTCGTCGCACGGCCCCAGGACGCCCTCGTGACTGGCCGCCAGGGCCAGCTCAGTGACCCGTGGGTATGCCGCCAGCGCTCGCAGCATGGCCGCCGGATCGGGTGGGGGTCCGCAGGCCCGGGCTCTTCGAACAGGTCCTGGGTGAACCCGAAGATCCGGCTGCCTAGCACGTGGAGGGTGTGATGGGCCAGCTCGATCGAGAAGCCGCCTTCGTGGAGCGTCGCCAGGAGGGACTCGATGTAGGCCAGGCATGCGGGGCCGCCCGTGCCGCGCTCCTCGAGGACACGCCTGGCCCACGGGTGCCGGAGCATCACCAGGCGCGCCGCCATCGCCTGCTGGCGGAGGTTTGTCTTCCAGTCGACCTCTGGGACGGCCGTTCGATCTGACCAACGATCACCTCGACGAGGCCGTCAGTAGGTCGTCCTTGCCGGTGACGTGGCGAAGGGCATCGCGTCGACCGAGCTCCTGGCCGAGCTTGCGCATGCTCAGGGCCCTGCCGCACACGGCGAGGCTCGACGGCGCGAATCACTCGGGCCCTTCGTCGGGGACGGCGTCAACCTGGTCTCGGTCGGCGGTGAACGGCCTGGTCGCCCAGCCCGAGCCCGTACGGTGGCTGACGACCACACTCGCGCCACCCAGAGGGCACCGCCGAAGCTGCGCGGTGGATGGTGCGCATGGTGACCCTGCACCGACTCCGCCGGGACGCGGGCGGACGGTGGCGACGAGCAGCCAATGGGGGATGCTTCGCTCCGAACGATCGGGCGCACAGGCGGCTGTCGCGATCGCGGGCAGCCGAGGACGGCTTCAACCGAGTGGACGACCGGCGATGACGTGGGCCCAGCCCGAGCCCGCATGGTGGCTCAACCTACGGAAGCGCATCCCGAGGCCACCGTCGAGCTGCTCGAGCGGAGCGCGCAAGGGACCGCCCGAGCTCGCGACCGGCGAGGAGCGGGCGCGCCTCTGGAAGAAGTTCGTCGACTTGGGCTCGTCGGCTTTCAGCGATGCCAGCGCCGCGCTTCGATCAAGGGAGACCGCGCTTGTGATCCTCGAGCCGCGCATCGAATGAACCGGGGAGGCGATCGGGTCGGCGGCGCCAACCGAAGCCCCACACCAAGGGCGTCGCCCTCCGAGTGATAGAGCCCGTTGAAGGCAGCCCACGAGATCTATGCTCACCGAGCACGAAGCCGAAGACGGGGAGTCGACGGGATGGCAGAGCAGCGACCGGTGACGCATGCTGAGTCGAGCATGGACCAGCCCCGACTCAGCGCCGCGCTTGGCAGCGAGCCCATCCGCACCATCGGCCGCGAGGAGCTCAGCGAGAAGCTCACGCGCGGCGACGCCTTCAAGCTGATCATGGCACTCAACCGTTGGGCCTTCGAAGCCAAGCACATCCCGGGGTCGCTCCACTTCGACACACCCGACGAGCTCTACGCGGCGGTCCAGCCGGAGGACGAGGTGGTCGTCTACTGCTCGCAAGTCGACTGTCTGGCGAGCGTCGCTCTCTATCGCGACCTTGTCCGCCGCGGCTACCGCAACGTGCGCCGCTACGCCGGCGGACTCCTGGACTGGGAGGACGCCGGTCTGCCGCTCGAAGGGACATACGTCGATCGGCCATGACGACGCCAGGATCCACGCCGACGACGGGCATCGTCGCCGCATCCTCACCCGTATGTCGCCGAGATCGAGGCCTGGCAAGAGGGCTGGTACGAGCTCCTCGACCTCGTCGGCTCCCTGACGCCGGTGGAGTGCCTCGAACCCGGCTACTACCACGACCCGGACTGGACGGTCCGCGACGTCGTTGCGCACCTGGGGACATGGCTGGCCGAGGCCCAGGTCCAGTTCGAGCGCATCAACGCCGGCACGTACGAGGGCCACGACGTCGACATCGACGCCCTGAACGCCACGTTCCTCGAGGCCATGGTCGGTCAGCCGTGGGACGTCGCGTGGGTGCAGGCCAACGCTGCCCGGACCATGGTGCTCGAGGCGTGGTACGCGCTGCGCGAACCCAGCGACGAGGCGGCCTGGTGGATGCGCAAGAGCGCCGCCGAGCACCTCGGGGAGCACCTCGGTCGCCTGCGGGAGTGGACGGCGGAGTTGATCGCGCGACGTTCGATGGAGCCCACGGAGGAGTCGAGCGGGGCTGGCGGCTGATCCTCGACCAAGGGCTTACACGGTGATCATCGCGAAGGTCGCTTCGGGTGACAGGATCGCATCGGAGGACCGCCAAGCGGAGGTTGTCTCACGGCCCCGCCTGCGCCAAAATCGACTGCCTCTTCTATCACCGCGAGGTGCAACCGTGGCGCAATTGCCCGTTGAGCTCATCCTGGTTCGCCAGCTCGCCGGTGGCCTGGCGGTCCCGACCTTCGTGGTCGATGCATCGGGCGATCTGGTCTTTGTCAACGAAGCTGCCGAAGCTCTGCTCGGCCTCGACTTCGAGGATGTGGGCCAAGTCTCCTTCGCGGACTGGACTACGGCATTTGCGTCACGCACCAAGGGACGGCAACGAGCCGACCCGGCGACCCATCCTCTTGCCGTCGCCATCCGCAAACGCACGCCGGTACATGGACCGTTGCGGATCCTGGGCCGAGATGGCGTGCTTCGTTCGCTGGTGGTGACTGCTCTCCCGCTGGAGGGCTCTCGCGGTCAGCTGCTCGGTGGCCTCGCGATGTTCTGGGAGCCGCCGACCAGATGATCGTTCGCTTGTGGGGGACTCGCGGGTCGCTCGCCAGCTCCGGCCCAGAGACGGCGGGCTACGGAGGCAATACCGCCTCGGTCGAGATCGTGAGCGCCGATGGCACCGTCCTCGCGCTCGACGCCGGGACCGGCATCCGTCGGCTCGGGGCCGCCATCGACCCTTCCGTCGAGCGGGTGGACGTCCTCCTGACCCACCTCCACATGGACCACATCCAGGGCCTCGGCTTCTTTGCCCCGTTCTTTCGACCCTCGGGCGAGATCCATGTTTGGGGCCCTGCCTCGGCGACGATGGAACTTCGGACTCGCCTCACACGCTATCTCTCGCCGCCACTCTTCCCGGTCCGGATCCGCGACCTCGACGCTCGGGTCGTGCTGCATGATGCGCCTGAGGAGCCGGTGAGCATCGGCGGCTTCGAGGTCGTTGCCCAGCATGTCATCCATCCCGGGCCCACGGTCGGCTACAGGATCCTCGCGGACGGGGCGAGCCTTGCCTACCTGCCCGACCATGAGCCAGCGCTCGGCGCTCGTCGGTTTCCCGAAGAGCCACGCTGGACGTCCGGCTTCGATCTGGCCTCAGGCGTCGATCTCCTCATCCACGACGGGCAGTACTCGGATGACGAGCGCGCAGGCCGGATCGGCTGGGGTCACAGCTCGGTCAGCGAGGCGGTCGCCTTCGGGGAACTGGCCCGGGTGCGCCGACTCATCCTCTTCCACCACGACCCATCCCATAGCGATGCGGTGCTCGACGGGCTGACTGAGGCGGCGCGCGCACGCGGGACCTCGATCGAGGTTGTCGCTGGTCGCGAGGGCGCTCGATACGATCTGGGAACCGATGTACACGCGTAGTCGGGCAGACGCGACCCGGCCACGCGAACGCCTTCCCGAACAGACGGCCTACTTCGGGCCCGCTCCGAGCCACCCTCGGCCCGCTGCCACTTTCGGTATCGAGCGAGAGGCCTCCGGCGTCAACGCGCGCTATCGCGGCACACTCGGCGCCGGGGCCCCTCGCAGGTCAGGCGGTCGATCGGATCGCGTCAGTCGCTAGCACGCGATCGGCGCCTGCCGACCAAGACCAGCCCGAACGCCGTGACGACCCCGAAGACGATGAACGCCCGGGCATCGAACGTCCCCGATCCGTCAGCTGGCGTGGCGACGTCGGTTGAAGGCTGCGTCTCACTCGCAGGCCTCGGCGTAGGCGCGGCCGCCGCAAGCTCGAAGTTCCAGGTATCGGTCTCCTCACCCACCGTCAAGGACACGCCGTCGACGTACGAGGTCGTCACGGGGATGCCTTTCCCGATCGCGACCTGGAGACCGAGGACCAGAGCGTCCGGGTACTGGGCCTTGAAGTCGGCGAACCTGCACGGCGTGAAGGGGTCGACCAGGCAGAAGTTGCCGTCGGTGTTGGTCTGATAGACGAGCGTGTCGTCATCGAGGGTCGTCGTCTGCCAGACGCCCGCCGTCACCGTCGCGTTGTACACGCGTTCCACGGTCATCGTCGTGAACTCCGACGTGCCGCCCAGCCGGTACATCCCGAACCTGAGTGACGCCGGCTCCGCATCGAGCAAGCCGGAGTCACCGGTGGCATACGTCATCCAGGACCCGCCCGTGATATCGCTCAGGGGCCCGGCGACGAGCCCGGCTCGACCGATGCCGACGAAGTCGGTCGTGTCCGCGGCCGTGGCCAGCTTGACGCTGTCACCGCCCAGGCCGGGCTCGGGGCTCTTGACGATCACGGCGCTGAGACCCGCGGTGTTGTCCGGGCCCTGGGCCCAACCGGAGCCGGGGATCTTCTTCACCGTGACGTCCGCGGCGGCCACGATGGGCGCGACGGCGAGCGCAAGGATCGCGAGCACGCAGTCCTGCGCCCGCGCTCCGAGAGCGCAGGCGGGAGTGACGTGAGGCCATCTGGGTCTCCTCATGTGCTGGTTACAGCCGTTCGGGACCCCCGTTCATCCTCACACCGAAGCCGCGTTCCTCACCCAGAATTAGGTACCTGCCGAAGGAGGCTTTGGTCCGGTCGAAGGCTCCGTGGCAGCACGCCTGACGGCGCCGGTGCCCAGACGGGATCAAGAGATCAGCTGCCGTGCGCGACCCAAGTCGCCAGTTGCTGCCTTTGAGAAACGGCTGAGTTGCGCGGATGTCGCCGGTGTCGGGACCGAGCGTCCTTGCCGCTTATACGCAACTCGACGACGCCTGCCGTTTGCAGCGTCTGGTGGATGACTCTGCATCATCCCGGCAGCAGTATTGCTTCTGCGCCCGGGGACCGTGCACAGCCGGGGGGACGGGCGCGTTTCGATCTATTACGGATCCGCACTCATCTCAGACCACGCGGCTTGAACCGCGAGAAAAGGATCGCTACTCCAATGCTCTCCATCACCAAGCGCCGGCTGGCAGGACTGGTTTCTGCGTCGGCCTTCATGGCCTCGATGGCCGTGGCAGCCGCGCCCGCGGCGACCATGGCCGCCACGACGTGCCCCGACCGGCTTCTCGCGACGGCCAACCTCACCGCCGCTCAGATCGGCGGGACGGTCACCGGCCACGCTCGACGCGACCGGCTGCAACATCGGTGTCTACAACCCGACCAGCGTCAGCGGCGCGACGATCTTCGGCGCGGACTACTTCGGCGTCGTCGTCAACGGCGTGCCCGCCAACGTGACCAACAGCACGGTTCAGGAACATCGGCGACGACCCGTTCAACGGCATCCAGCACGGCCGTGCCATCCTCTATATCAACGGCGCGAGCGGCACGATCAGCGGCAACCAGGTCTACGACTTCCAGAAGAACGGGATCGAGGTCAGCGGCCTGACCGCCGATGGCAGCGCTCTCTCCAGCGTCAAGACCTCCGCGACGGTCCAGAAGAACGTCGTGACCGGCGAGGGTCGCCATCGCGCTACATCGCCCAGAACGGCATCGTGATCAGGAGCGGCGCGAACGCCACCGTGAAGAAGAACACGGTCAGCGGCTTCGACTACACGCCGACGGACACCGAGGCCACGGGCGTGCTGCTCTATCGAGGCCGAGCCGGCGTCAACGTCGCATCGAACAACAACATCTCCGGCAACGAGAAGAACATCTACGACGCACGGCATTCAGCCAGGAGGCCACGTCAAGCCCTAGCTCCCGCACTCTCTAGAAAGGACCGGGGTCTCCGCGCGGAGGCCCCGGTCTTCTTGTGTCCACCGGCACTCCTCACCCAACCCCATCGGCGGCTTCGGTGACTTGACAGCGTGGCTGTCGGGCGCGGCTCATGGGAGGTCGGGCGCGGTGCTAGCCTGCGGCGCATCAGTCGGTCGGTCGACCGGTCGTGTCTCCTCGACACGACAGCCGGAACTCGCGACGGCCAGGGGGAGGGACGATGCGTTCTCGATCGATCATCGTGGCCGTGGCTGTCGCTGTGCTGGCAGGAGGCTGCGCGGGCGCGACCGTCGAACCATCGTCGCCGGCAGCGACATCGGCACCGACCTCGGCGGAGATCTCGTCGCCGTCACCGGAACCGACCATCGACCCATGGGCTGTTGATCTCGCCGAGTTGGATTCGAGCGTCCGCTCGCTGCATCCGAACCCATTCGCGAACAATCCCGAGTCGGTCTGGGTGGCGAAGCTCGATGAGCTCCAGAAGACGCTCCCGACGTCGACGCCTGACGAGGCCATCGTCGGGATCGCGAGTCTTGTCGGCTTGCTCGACACCCACTCCGGGCTCAGCGGGCCGTTTCACGCCTATGACGCTGCTGCTCTATCGCTTCGCTGACGGGTGGTTCGTCATCCGGGCGAAAGATGCGTCGCTCGTCGGTTCCCGCGTCGTATCGATCGGAGGTCACCCGATCGATGAGGTCGAGGCAGCC
Organism: uncultured Chloroflexia bacterium; assembly: GCA_963777975.1. Taxonomy (GTDB): domain Bacteria; phylum Chloroflexota; class Limnocylindria; order Limnocylindrales; family CSP1-4; genus CSP1-4. Next base: position 16,051 of record CAVZSO010000013.1, read on the forward strand.
TTGCGGCCGCTCGTGCCAGCGGATAACGAGAGCGGCGAGCTCAACGGCCTGGGTCCCGCGATGTCGACGGTCGAGTTCCTTCATGGCCTCGGCATCGTCGACGATCCTGCAAAGCCGGGCTTCGTGCTCGAGCGACCCGACGGATCGCAGTCCACCGTCGACCTGACCTCGTCGGAGCTCTGGCAGTGGGACCTGAACCTCGGCCTGACGGGTGACATGCCCGAGGCCGTCGCGCGCCGCTCCGAGCCGGTCTGGACTCGCCTCGACAAGCCGACGAAGACATTCCTGATGAGTTACAACGACTATGAGGAGACGCGCTTGCCCCAGGCCATCACGGCCATGAAGAAGGCTCTCGATGACGGCTCGGCCACCCGCGTGATCCTGGACATGCGCTACCTTCGGGGCGGTGATGGCAGCCTTGCGCAACCCTTGATCGAAGCGCTCGCCGGCGACAAGCGCCTCGATCGCCCTGGTGCGTTGACGGCCCTCATCGGCCGAGAGAACGTCTCCGCCGGGACCATCGTGGCGGCCGCGATCGACACACAGACAAATGCCGTCTTGATCGGCGAGATGACGCCGGCCCGGGCAGACAACTTCCTGTGCAACTGCGCCGACACCGTCCTACAGAACTCGTTCCTGACGGTCACCTTGCCGCTCGAACGAGCCGGCACGGGCGATCCTCGGATGGCGATCGAGCCCGACATCCCATTCGCGCTGACCGCGGCCGACTTCTTCGCCGGCAAGGATCCCGCGCTCGAGTTGGCGTTTGCAGGCAAAGGGGCCCCGGCGCCGTAGTGACGCCGCCCGGCCCCTGCCGGAGCAGCCCGTCAGGGCAACGGGCGCCAGAGGCGGGCGAGGAGGAACGCCAAGGCAGCGATCAGCAGCCCGATTCCCACGAACACGACGCTGATCTCGATCGCCTCGGTCCGCAGGATGAGGTTGGTCGGCAACCCATCGAAGACCGCCTGCAGCTGCGTCGCACTCTCGGCCGGGTGGTAGGTACCACCGGTCAGCTCGGCGACCTGACGGAGCGTCGGCTCGTCGATGCCCCGGCGGAAGTTGTTGCCGTTGCCGAACCCGCCGCCACCGAAGCCGCCGCCGAAGCCGCCATTCGGACCGTTCGGCTCCCCCCCGACGAACTGGCTGGGACACGATTCGCTGAAGGCGCCGCCCTCCTCGGTACCGAATCCGACCGTGAAGACGCGCAGGCCTCGGTCAGCCGCCTGCTGCGCGGCGTCGATCGGCAGCGTGCCGGTGTTGTTGGCGCCGTCGGTCAAGAGCACGATGATGGCCGGCTGGTAGGAGCCTGGCGCACGCGGCGGCGGCTCGGTCCCCGGCCGCTCGTCGGTGATGCTCTGTGGCACGGTCGGGTCAACGGTGCTGATGGCATCGATGGCCTCGAGGATGCCGCTGCCGATGCCCGTCCGCCGGCCGGTGACCAGGCTGTGGAGCGCGTCGAGCAGCAGCTTTCGATCGGTCGTCGGCGCCTGGATGATCTCGGCGAAGCCGCTGAAGGCGACGATGCCGATGTGGGCATCCTCGGACTGATTCTCGATGAACGTGGCTGCGGCGTCCTCTGCCGCCAGCAGCCGGTTCGGCGCGATGTCGGCGGCACACATGCTGCGCGACACGTCGATGGCCAGGATGATCGTCGTCTGGTTGGACGGCACGGCGGCGGTCACCGCCGGGCGAGCGACGGCGACGAGCAGGCAGGCGATCGCGAGCGCGAAGAAGGCGAAGGGGAGGTGCCTCCGCAGCCGTGACCGTGGCGGGAGCGCGGCCCGGATGAGCGACACGCTCGAGTAGCGCACGCCGACCGGGCGGCGCCGTCGGATGCCGAGAACGTAGACGGCCACGAGCAACGGCAGGAGCAGCAGGAGGATGAGCAGCTCGGGCCAGAAGAAGCTCACGGCAGCCGTCCCAGCCAGCGCAGCGAGAGCAGCGCGCCACCGATGAGCAGCAGCACGGCCACGGCCGCCAGGAGCCCGGTCAGCTCGATCTGCTGGGCCTCGACGACGAGCCGCGGGTCGAGCGTCTCGTAGACGTTCATCAACGCCTCCGTGTCGGGCGCCGCGTAGGCCGTCCCGCCGCTCGTCGCCGCGATGCGATCGAGCAGATCCTGGTCGAGCTGCGTGTGGACGACGAAGCCGTCGAGGTCGAGATCGACGCCCTCGGCGCTGCCGATGGCGACGGTGTCGATGCGGACGCCACGATCAGCCGCTTGCTGCGCGGCGTCGAGCGGATCGGGCCGCTCGTTGTTCTCGCCATCGGTCAGCAGGACGATCACGGCCGAGGTCGCCGCGTCGGCCGGCACCGGTGTCGGCTCCGGGGTCGGGGCGGGTGACCGCTGGGAGTAGTAGTCGGTCGGCGGCGGGTTGAGGGCGATGTCGACGGCGTGGAGGGCGACGAGGATGCCCTGCCCGAGCGACGTCCCCTTCTGCGGCGAGAGGCGCTCGATCGACGACAGGATCGCGGCGCGATCGCGCGTCGGCGACTGGACCGCGATGCCGCCATCGCTGAACGCGACGACACCGACGATGACGCCCGGCGGTTGACGCTCGACGAAGGCCGTGGCCGCGTCGCGCGCGGCGGCCATGCGGGTCGGTTCGACGTCGGTCGCCGCCATGCTCCCCGAGACATCGAAGGCAAGGACGACGATGCCCTCGTTCCGTGGCACGTTGACGACTCGCTTGCGGCCGCGCCAGGGCGAACGTGGCCAGCGTCAGGCCCGCGAGCATCAGGGCCCCGGGCACGCGGCGCCGCAGGCTGCCGCGGCGCTCGCCGGTCGAGCCACGCGCTCGCCTCGCCACGCGCCACCTCGCCACCTGGCGCTCCTCGGGCGGCGTGTACGTCGGAGCCGGACAGGGCGCCCATGCCCGCCGCGGCCAGTCGCTGCTGCCGACGCCGGGCGATGGCGCGGTCGATGGCGATGCCGATCGGGATGAGGATCAGCAGCAGCAACGCGGCTGGCCAGATGAAGGTCACGCCTGCAGCCTCCGGCGGCGCCGAAGGGCCGCCATGCGCACGATGGCGCGCACGAGGTCCTCGTCGGTCGAGAGCGGGATGGCATCGACGCCGGCGCGCGCGAACGCCCTGGCGATGTCGACCTCTCGTGCCTGACCGGCAGCGGCGAATCGGCCTCGGAAGGCGCGGTCGGAGGTATCGACGACGAGCTGCTCGCCGGTCTCCGCATCCTCGACGAGCAACGGCCCCACGTCGGGCAAGGTCGACTCGCGTGGATCGGCGAGACGGATGGCGAGGACCTCATGACGACGGCTCATGAGCTCGAGCTCGCGCTCCCAGCCCGGCTCGCTGATGAAGTCGGAGATGACGAAGACGAGCGACCGACGACGCATCCAGCGGCGGCCGGATCGGAGCAGCTCGGTCAGATCGGTCATCGGCGCGCGGGCGTGGCGCGGGTGCTCGGACAGGTCACGGATGAGCCGCAGGACCTGGTCGCGGCCGGCGCGTGCCGGGATGACCCGTTCGACCTCCCGGCCGTAGAAGATCGCGCCGACCCGGTTGCCGTGACGCGTCAGCACGCGCGCCAGCGTGGCGACGACATCGACGAGCACGGTCCGCTTGTGGCGATCGTCGGCGACCGACCCGAAGTCGACCGAGGGGCTGAGGTCGAGCAGGAACCACGCCGTCAGCTCGCGATCCTCGTCGTACTCGCGGACGTACGGCGTCGCCAGCCGGGCGGTGACGTTCCAGTCGATGTGCCGGACGTCATCGCCGTACTCGTACTCGCGCAGGCCGGCGATGTCGATGCCGTTGCCGCGGAAGAGGCTCCGATAGTCGCCCTGGAAGAGGCCGTCCAGTCGGCGGACGACCTTCCAGTCGAGGTGCTGGAGGACGCGCTCAGGCGCTATGGCGGACGTCGGACGGCTCCCGGAGGGGGACGACGGGGATGCGCACGGCGGCGAGGATGGTCGTCAGCAGCTGGTCGGCGGTGACGTCGTCGGAGAGCGCCTCGAACGAGAGGACCATGCGGTGGCGCATGACGTCGCGCGCGACGTCGAGCATGTCCTGCGGCAAGGTGTAGTCGCGGCCGCGCAGGAAGGCCAGCGAGCGGCCGGCGAGCACGAGGTTGATCGACGCCCGCGGGCTGGCGCCATAGGTGATGTAACGGGCGAGCTCGGGCATCCCGAAGGCGGCTGGATCGCGGGTCGCGGAGGCCAGTCGGACGGCGTAGTCGGTCAGCGCCGGATCGGTGTAGACGCGGTCCGCCTGCGCCTGGAGCCGGAGCAGCTCGTCGATCGAGAGCACGGGATGCGTCGGCTCCATCGGCCCGGTCACGCGGTCGACGATCGCGAACTCCTCGGTCGACGAGGGGTAGTCGACGAGGACCTTGAGCATGAACCGGTCGACCTGCGCCTCGGGCAGCGCGTAGGTGCCCTCGGTCTCGATCGGATTCTGGGTCGCCAGGACGAGGAAGGGCGCGGGTACGGCGTGGGTCTCGTGGGCGATCGTGACCTGGTGCTCCTGCATGACCTCGAGGAGCGCGCTCTGGACCTTGGCCGGCGCCCGGTTGATCTCGTCGGCGAGGAGCAGGTTCGTGAAGACGGGGCCGAGCGTCGTCGTGAACTCGCCGGTCTTCTGGTTGTAGATGCGCGTCCCGACGAGGTCGGCCGGCACGAGGTCCGGCGTGAACTGGATGCGCTGGTACCGGCCACCGATGGCGCCGGCGAGCGACTTGACGGCCAGCGTCTTGGCCAGACCGGGCACACCCTCGACGAGCAGATGGCCGCGTGCGAGGAGCGCGACGAGCATCCGCTCGAGCAGGTGGTCCTGGCCGACGATGACCTTCTTGACCTCGTACAAGAGTGGCTCCAGGGGCAGCGTGCCCGGGAGCGGCCTCGAGATCCATCGGCGGGGTCTCCTTCGTCTGGTATGGCAGGTGGCTGGTCATCGCTGTCCTCGTAGGGCGGTCAATAGGGCGGCAGGCCGGCGGCACCGCCGGCCACGTCGATGGGCACAGCCAGGCCGATGCCCACGAAGACGTCTTCCTTGGTCGGGTTGAGCAGCGCGGCGACGATGCCGACGACCTGGCCGTCGCGGTTGAGCAAGGGCCCGCCAGAGTTGCCGGGATTGACGGCAGCGTCGACCTGGATGAGGCCGTCGAGCACACGACCGCTCTTCGCGATCTCGAGTCGTCGATCGAGACCCGAGACGACACCGGCGCTGATCGAGCCATACAGCCCGAAGGGGTTGCCGACGACGTAGGCCTCGCTGCCGATGCGGATGGCGCCAGGGTTGCCGAGCGTGGCGGGCACGACCGTCGACGGCAACGTGTCGCGGAACGATGACCGCGATGTCGTTCTCGGGCTGCCTGACGCTGATCTCCGCTGACGAGGTCGTGCCGTCGGCGAAGGTGACCGTGATCGTCTTGGCATCCTCGACGACGTGGAGGCTGGTCAGGATGCTGCCCTGGCGATCGACGATGACGCCGGTGCCGAGGCCGCCGTGCGAGGGGCTCGCACCAGGGACCGGGTTGGCGGCTTCGGCGCTCGGCGAGGCACCGTTCTCGAGGTCGGTCTGGATGAGCACGAGCGACGGACGGATGGCGTCGTAGACGACCTGCGATCTGGCCGGCGCCGGGGTCATCGACGCGAGTGCGTCCTTGATGCTCGTCTGGACCTCGTCGGCCGTCAGCAGGTCGGGCGGCGCGATGACGCCGTAGAGCCCGATGGCGAGGAGGGCCGCGGCCACGCCCGCGATGAAGAGCCCCCACCTCCGATACCCCGCTCGGAGGCGGTCCAATGGTCGGCGCGGCGCGTCGCTCATCGGGTCGACGCTGCCGTCGGGCTTGTCCATCTGGTCGGCCGCTGCTGGGAAGTCCGTCACGTGCGCCCGTTCGGCGCGGACGTCAACGGTACAGGAGACGGCTCGAAGGGGCTGCCGGCGCGTCGTCCGCGGAGCTCGTCGAGGTGCAAGGTAGGCCCCCGGCGGGTGCGCGGTTGGTGCGCGACGGTATGCGGCGGGGTGCGGCGAGGTGCGGCGAGGTGCGCGGGCCACCCTCAGTCCCCAGGGGACTGTATCGAACAAGCAAGCGGACGGTACCGGCGCTGCTGGGCGCACATCTGTCCGGCGTCCCGCAGATCGCCGCCTGAATGTGACGTCTGGGGGCCGCAAGTGCCGAAGCTTGCCCCGTTTCGTTCGAGGATGAGCCCGGATCTCAAGAGATCCGGTCCCGTAGAGTCCTCCGGGGACTACCGTCAGGCGAGGATCGGCCCTGCCGGCCGATAGCCAGCGGACCCGTCATCCTGTTCACAGGAGGTGTCTATGTCGACCTCAGGCAGCCAGTCCTGGCCGACGATCGATGAGCTCGAGGCACAGGAACGCGACCTCGTCCTGGATCGGGCCGACCTGGGATCGCTGCATACGCTTGGACGCCTGATGTCGACGGCCGCTGCCGAGCGCGAGCTTCCGATCGTGATCCAGATCCGGTCCGGCGGACGCCTGGTCTACGTGGCCGCGCTGCCCGGCAGCACTGCGTCCAACGACGAATGGGCGACGAGGAAGGCGCGCCTGGCGCAGCACTTCGAGCAGAGCTCGCTGCTCGTGCGGCTGGTCCATGAGCGGGATGGCGAGGACGTCAACACCCGCCACGCGCTGTCGCCCGAGCTCTTCCAGGCACACGGCGGGGCATTCCCGTTGCGTGCGTCCGGCGTCGGGGTCATCGGCACGGTCGTCGTCTCGGGGCTGCCGCAGCTCGACGATCACGCCTTCGTGGTCGAGCAGCTCGCGGCCTTCCTGGGGAGCCGCGATGCCTGACCGGCCCGACCCAAACGCCACGCCCGACTCGACCGCCAAGCCCGACCCGACCGCCAAGCCGACCCGGATGCCGCCAGCGCATGGATCGATGCCACCCTGGCCGCTCTACCGGCTGACCAGCGGGCGGCGTTGCAGGCGCTTCGGCAGACGATCGCCGCCGCCGCGCCGGATGCGGTCGAGACGATCAGCTACGGGATGCCGGCCTTTCGGTATCACGGTCGTGCGCTGGTCTCGTACTCGGCCTTCAAGGAGCACTGTTCGCTGTTCCCCATGAGCGCCTCGCTGATCGAGTCATACGGCGACGACCTGGCTGGCTTCGCCACGGCCAAAGGGACGCTGCAATTCACGCCCGAGCACCAGCTGCCGGTCTCGATCGTCGAGCGAATCGTGCGCGACCGCATGATGCAGATCGACTCGCGCTGAGCGCCGCCGGCGTCGAGCCGCAGCGGTCGACGGCGGCGCGCTCGCGCGGCACGCGTTGCGGCCTAGACCGCCTCCGCCAGCGGCTCCGCGAACTGGCTCTCGTAGAGCTCGCGGTAGAAGCCGCCGCGCTCGAGCAGCTCCTCGTGGGTGCCTTGCTCGATGATGTGACCGTGGTCCATGACCAGGATGTGGTGGGCATCGCGGATGGTCGACAGGCGGTGGGCGATGACGAAGGCCGTGCGGCCATGCATCAGCCGCTCCATGGCGCGCTGGATGAGGACCTCGGTCCGCGTGTCGACCGAGCTCGTGGCTTCGTCGAGGATGAGGATCGAGGGGTCGGCCAGGAAGGCTCGGGCGATGGTCAGCAGCTGCTTCTCGCCGGCCGAGACGTTGGTCGCGTCGTCGTCGATGACCGTCTCGTAGCCGTCGGGCAGGGTGCGCACGAAGTGGTCCACGTGGGCGGCCTCGGCGGCCGCGATGAGCTCATCCTCGGTGGCGGCCTCGCGGCCGTAGGCGATGTTCTCGCGGATGGTGCCGTGGAACAGCCAGGTGTCCTGGAGGACCATCCCGAACGTGCGGCGCAGGTCGTCGCGCGTCAGCTCGCGCGTGTCGACGCCGTCGACCAGGATGCGGCCGGCGTCGATCTCGTAGAAGCGCATGAGCAGGTTGACGAGCGTCGTCTTGCCCGCCCCGGTCGGGCCCACGATGGCGATCGTCTGGCCGGCCGCGACATCGAGATCGAGGTCGTCGATGAGCGGCTTGTCCGGTTCGTAGCGGAACGAGACACCTTCGAAGGCGACCGCACCGCCGGCCCGCCCGAGGGCATGGGGCTTGACCGGGTCGGCGACCTCCTCGCCCTCATCGATCAGCTCGAAGACCCGCTCCGCAGAGGCCGCGGCGGATTGGACGACGTTGATGATGCTGGCGGTCTGGATGATCGGGAACGTGAACTGCCGTGAGTACTGGATGAAGGCGACGACGTCGCCCAACGACATCTGGCCCGAGGCGACCTGCAGCCCGCCGATGACGGCGATGGCCACGTAGTTCAGGTTGGAGAAGAAGTTCAGCGCGGGCTGGATGATGCCGGAGATGAACTGAGCCCGATAGCTGGCCTGGTAGAGCCGCTCGTTCTCCTCGTCGAAGACCTTGGTCGCCTCCTCCTGGCGCCCGAAGACCTTGACGATGGCGTGTCCGGTGTGCATCTCCTCGACATGGCCGTTGAGGGTGCCCGTCGACGCCCATTGCGCTGCGAACTGCTTCTGCGAGCGGGTGGCGACGACGATCGTGACGCCCAGCGAGAGCGGCACGACGAGCAGCGAGATGAAGGCCAGCAAGGGGCTGATGGTGACCATCATGAAGAGCACGCCGACGATGGTCAGGAGGGCCGTGATCAGCTGCGTAAGCGTCTGATTGAGCGTCTGCCCGATGTTGTCGATGTCGTTGGTGACGCGGCTCAGGACGTCGCCGCGCGGGTGACCGTCGAAGTAGCGCAGCGGCAGGCGGGCCAGCTTGCGGTCGACGTCCTGGCGCAGCCGATAGACGGTCCGCTGGGTGACGCCGGCCATGATGTAGGCCTGCATCCAGGCGAAGATCGAGCTCATGAGATAGAGGGCAGCCAGGACCAGCAGGACCTGGGCGAGGGCGGCGAAGTCGACGCCGCCGCCGGGTGTGATGTGCATCGCGGCGAGCATGTCCGCGAGCTGCGTCTGGCCTTGCGCCCGCAGCCCCGCGATGATCTGCTCCTGGGTCACACCGGCCGGGAACTGCCTGCCGACGACGCCCTCGTAGATGATGTTGGTGGCTTCGCCGAGCAGCTTCGGACCGATGATCGCGAAGGTCACGCTGCCGACGGCCAGGATCAGGACGACGACGATGCGCAGCGCCTCCGGCCGGAGGGTGCCAAGCAGACGCCGGAAGGCGCCGCGGAAGTCCTTCGACTTCGCGACGGGCATGCCGATCATGCCGAACGGACCGCCCCTGCCCGGTCCGCCGCCCGGTCCGGGACGCCCAGGGCCGGCCATGCCCGGTCGGCCGCTCATGCCACCGCCTCCGCCGCGGACAGCTGCGAGTAGACGATCTCGCGGTAGGTCTCGTTGTCGGCCATCAGCTCGGTGTGGGTCCCGACACCGACGACGCGGCCACCATCCATGACGATGATGCGGTCGGCCTTCATGATCGTGCCCACGCGCTGCGCCACGATGATCACCGTCGCCCAGCCGAGCTCCCGTGAGAGCGCTGCCCGCAGCCGCGCATCGGTGCCGAAGTCGAGGGCCGAGAAGCTGTCGTCGAAGACGTAGATGCCGCCCTTGCGGGCGAGCGCCCGGGCGATGGCGAGGCGCTGTCGCTGGCCGCCGGAGACGTTCGTGCCGCCCTGGGTGATGCTGGCCTCGAGCTGGCCATCCATCTCCTCGACGAAATCGCGCGCCTGGGCGATCTCGAGGGTCTGCCACAGCTCGTCGTCGGTCGCATCGTCGTCGCCGTAGCGAAGGTTGCTCGCCACCGTGCCGCTGAACAGGAACGCCTTCTGGGGCACGAAGCCGATGCGATGCCAGAGATCGTCGCGGTCGACGCTGCGGACGTCGATGCCGTCCAACAGCACCTGCCCCTCGGTCGCGTCGTAGAAGCGCGGGATGAGGTTGATGAGCGTCGACTTGCCGCTGCCGGTGCTGCCCACGATGGCCGTCGTCTGGCCGGGCAGCGCCTCGAACGAGACGCCGCGCAGCACCGGCTGCTCAGCGCCTGGATAGCGGAACTCGACATCGCGGAACTCGATGACCCCGCGCTGTCCGGCGTCGACCAGGTGGATGGGTCGTTCGGGGTCGCGGATGGAGATCTCGGTCTGGAGGACCTCCTGGATGCGGACCGACGAGACCGCCGCCCGGGGCACGAAGATGAACATGATCACGGCACCCAGGACCGAGAAGAGGATGAGCGCCAGGTACTGGATGAAGGCGGTCAGGTTGCCGATGGGCATGGCACCGCTGTCGACGCGGATGGCACCGAACCACATGACCGCCACGGTCGAGAGGTTGACGATGGCGGTCAGCGTCGGGATGGTCAGCGCGAACAGGCGGTTGACCTTGAGACCGGTCTCGTAGAGGTCCTCGTTGACCGAGTCGAAGCGGCGCTCCTCGTGCTCGATGCGGACGAAGGCACGGATGACCCGGACGCCGGCGAGCGTCTCGCGCATGACCTGGTTCATGCGGTCGAGCTTGAGCTGCAGTGCGCGGAAGAGCGGGATGGCCCGGACCATGACCAGCCCGATGACGAGGATCATGAGCGGCAGGATCACGATCAGGAGGGCCGACAACGGGCCGTCCTCGCGGATGGCCATGATCACGCCGCCGACGATCATGATCGGCGCCGAGATCATCAGGGTCAGGGCCATGAAGACGACCATCTGGACCTGCTGGACATCGTTCGTGTTGCGGGTGATCAGCGAGGCCGGGCCGAAGTGGTTGATCTCGACCTGCGAGAAGCCCTCGACGGCGCGGAAGATGGCGGTCCGGACGTCGCGCCCGAAGCCCATCGCGACCCGCGCGCTCCAGTAGACGACGATGATCGAGACGATGCCCAGGACGAGGGTCACGGCGAGCATGACCGCGCCGACCTGGAGGATGTAGGTCGTGTCGTCCTTGGCGATGCCGTTGTTGATGATGTCGGCGTTGAGGTTGGGCAGCAGCAGGTTGGCGATGGACTGGACGAAGAGGAGGACGACCACGAGCGCGACCGGCCAGGTGTAGGGGCGGAGGTACGTCCGGAGCAACGCGATCATGGCTCGTTCCCGTTCCCGTTCGGCGTTCGCGTCGCTGGTGGCATCGGTGCTGCTCGTCAGGACAGCCGCCGCTGCATCGTCCGTGCGCGCCTTCCGGAGCGCCCGCAGGCCGGTCGCGAAGCCCGCCATCTCATCGTCGGTCAGGTGTTCGAGGAGCTTCGCCAGGCGGGCTCGCCGTCGAGCCTCCATCTCGCCGAAGATCTTGCTGCCGGTCGCCGTCGGACCGACCATCACCACGCGCCGATCGCTGCCGCCGTGCCGGCGCTCGACGAGGCCGCGGTGTTCCATGCGGCTGACGATGCCGGTAGCGCTGGCGACCGAGACGTCGAGCGCGTCGGCCAGCTGGCCCATCGACATCTGGCCGTTCATCTCGAGCTCGGCGATGACGTTGAGATGGACGAGCGTCAGCGCACCGAGCGGGCCTCGATGCCAGCGCTTGATGGCGGTGATCCACTCCCTGGGGTTCCAGGCGGTGAGCTCGCCAAGCAGGTCGTCGGTCAGCCGGTCACGCCGCCGCGCCACCTTGCTGGAGCTTTGCCTAGCGTAGATATTCAATGGCACATGAATAATCTAGCGCACTCTCGAGGACGACGCAAGCCCTGAACTAGGCCTGGGTCGGACCCGTCGGCTGCACCAGGAAGATCCAGATGTCCCAGGTCACATGGCTGACGATGAGCGCGCCCATGGGCACGCCCGCGCCATAGAGCAGGCACCAATGGGCGCCGGCGATGCCGGCCGCGCCGAAGAGGGTGAAGTTGCCGGTCACGAGGTGGACGCCACCGTAGGCCATGGCGGCCAGCGCGCTGCCGGGCCAGCGGCCGAACGTCCCGATCAACCCCTCCTGGATGTAGCCGCGCCAGAAGAGCTCCTCGGCGGGGCCGATGACCGTCGCCAGGCGGGCGGCGATCTCCCCGTTCGGCCGCAACCCGCGCAGGGTGTAGATGTCGGCGATGTCGCGCTCGCCCGAGGGCACGAACCGTCGTGCGAACCGGTCGCCGACCTGGAACGTGACGTAGAGGCTGCCCGCCGACAGCAGCCCGAGGACGACATCCCGCGGCCGGATGCGCGTCGTTCGCAGCGGCGCCTGCAGCGCCAGGGCGTAGCCACCCAAGGTCAGCCCGGTCATCGTCATGCGCGACCAGAACCGCGCCCGTGGCCCTCGGAACGTGGCCGCAAAGGCCGCCTGCGCCGCGATGAGGCCGATGGCCAGTCCCAGCCGTCCCGGCCGCCCGCCGGCCATTCAGACCTCGAAGGCGGCGCGTGCGCGTCACGCGACCAGGCCGCTGGCCAGCACGCCGATCACCAGGCAGGTGCCGAATGCCAGATGGAGCCTGGCGGTCTGCAGGTCGATCATCGCGATCGCCCGGGCCTGACCGCCGGCGCCGAGCTCGGCGGCGCGGATGACGCGCACCAGCCAGGGCAGGCTGAGGACGGCGAGCATGACCTGCGGCGGCAGCCAGCCGAGCGCGACGGTCAGGCCGAGCGCGACGTAGGCGCCGACGACGAGGCTGACATAGCCATAGTGGGCGAAGTCGCGGCCGATGCGCGATGACAGGGTGACGATGCCCGCCCGGGTGTCCTCGCTCATGTCGCGCCACTCGTTGCCGTGCAGGATGGCGGCCACCAGCAAACCGACCGGCACCGACAGCACCAGCGCCTCGATCGACCAGGCGCCGCTGATGGCGTAGTACGCGCCCTCGACCATGAGCGGCCCCATGAGCAGGAAGACGAGCGGCACGCCGAGCGCCCGGGACTTGTACTCGAATGGCGGCGCGGTATAGAAGTAGCCACCGACGAGCCCGACGAGACCGAGCACGACGATGGGCCAGCCGCGCGCGACCGTCAGCGCGATGCCAACGAGCACCGCCGCGGCGTAGAACGCATACGCCAGTCGAAGCGCGTCACCCTCGCTGATCCGACCTTTCAGGATGGCGTGGCTGGCTCGTGGCGAGGTGATCGTGTCGATGCCGCGTCGGACATCGAAGACCTCGTTGACGATGTTCGTGCCGGCGTGAAGGCAGACCGCGCCGACGATCGTGAGCACGAAGAGCGCGACGTCGAAGGCGCCGCCGACCCAGGCCAGCGCGCCAGCCGCCAGGACCGGGATGGTCGAGGCGGTGAACGAGAAGGGGCGCAGGATCTCCCACGTCGCGCCCAGCCGCCGGCGCAGCCTGGACGCCGTGCCGAGCTCGCGATCGTCGGCCAGGCTGGTCGATACGACCGCCGGTCGCGGCATGGATGCGCGCGCGGCACTCGACTGTGTCCGACTCTCGCCGTAGATCCTGGCCGACGCCAGCAGCGCGTCGATCTGCGCGTCCTCCTGGACGACCGGCTGGAGGAGCGGCAGCTCGAGCCCGGCCTCGTCCTGGAAGCGTGCCGCACCCGCGGCGACGTCCTCGCGCGTGCCGCAGAGCATGAAGGCGTCCAGCAGCTCGTCCGGGATGAGCTTGCCGGCCTCGTGGAACTCCTCCGCCCGCCAGGCGACGGCGATCCGGTCGCGCAGCTCGACGTCGAAGCCGGCTCGCCGGAGCGAGACATCGCCGAGCACGGACATCATGTAGATGACGAACGGCTCGCGCTTGGCCCGGTTGAGCGCCTCGCGCCGGGTCTCGTCGACGAGCGAGAGCAGGTAGCCGGTCGTCTCGATGGTGTGCGGGTCGCGTCCGGCGTCCGTGGCCGCCGCGGCCAGGCGCTCGAGGATGCCGCGCAACGAGGGGATGGACTCGGCCGGCCGCGCGAGGTATCCGTCCGCCTTCTGCCCGGCCAGGGCGACGAACGCCTTTCGATAGGCGGCGATGTAGAGCGGGATGCGATGCGGTGGCGCGAACATCGGCTGGATGGGTGGCAGGCCCTCGGTCGCCGACGGCAGGCGCTCGCCGGCCCATAGCTGTCGGATGGTGTCCATGGCCTGGCTGACGCCCTCGACCGCGCCGTCGGGCGAGTAGGGGATGCCCATCTGCTTGAGGCGCAGGGGGAGGCCCGTGCCGAGGGCCATGACCAGCCGACCAGGCGCCATCTCGTCGAGGGCGGAGCCGGTCATGGCCAGCACGACGGGATGTCGTGTGAACGGGTTGACCGCCCCGAGCGCCACCCGGAACGGATCGTTGACGCCGGGCTCCCCGAGCCGGCCGGCGATGGCCGAAACGAAGCTGATGGCGTCGCGCTCGAAGTAGCTGTCGTGGACCCAGATCGAGTCGAGGCCCTGGCGCTGGGCGCGCGTCGCCCAGTCGACGACCTCGTCCACCTCGCCGCGAGCCGCCAGACCGAGCCCGATCCGTCGTGCCAGCGGTGCCATCGTGCGGCCCCTTCCTGCTCGCGCCGCCATGGCGCGTCGATCGATCTAAATGTGGTACACGAGAGTAGCACGAACGAGGACGACCGGATGGGACCATGGCGTCACTCGCGCCCGCGCTCCGCACAGGGTAGGGTTGGACCGCCAACGAGATCGTCGCGGGTGCTCCGGCACCGCGCGGCGAGGCTCGACGGACAGGGAGTAGGGAGAGGGCCATCAGCAAGGCACCCCGACACGTCGCGCTCGTCGCCCTGGTGCTGGCGGCGCTCCTTGCCCCGATCGCCCCGGTCGAGGCTAGTCCGCGGCAGGCGGCTCCGCCTGACACCCTCGCGACCAGGACGTCCAGCGCGCTTGCCGGCTCGACGAAGTCGCTCGTCGCGCCGAGCGTCTCCTGGAGCAGCGGGACGTGGACGACGACCGACGGTGCGCAGGCCGTGCAGCTGGTCGAGGTCGACCCCGCGGACCCCGCCATCAGCCTGGAGACGGCCAGCCCTGCCGCTGGCGTCGACGCTCGCCAGACCGTGCTCAAGCAGGCGCAGCGGGTCTCCCGCGATGGGCACCGCGTGGTGGCCGCGATCAACGGCGACGTCTGGAATACGGACACCGCCAGCGGCACGCGGTCGCCGATCGGGCTCCAGGTCCGCCACGGCGAGCTCCTGACCGCGGCCGCCAAGGCTCGGCCGACCTTCGGCTTCGGCGCCGACGAGGTCGCGCGGCTTGGCGACGTGGCCGTGACCGCGTCCGTCACGTTGCCGGATGGCGCGACGACGCTGGCCATCGATCGCATCAACAAGCCGCGCCGGAGCGGCGACCTCGTCCTCTACACGCGACGCTGGGGCTCGTCCACGAGCACGCTCGCGAACGGCGCCGAGGTCGTGCTCACCGGCGCCGTGCTGCCGCTCCGCGTGGCCGGGACCTGGACGGCGACCGTGGCCAAGGTCGTCAAGGCCGGCGGCGACGTCGCCATCCCCGCCGGCGCGCTCGTGCTCTCCGCCCAGGGCGCCGCGGCGAGCGCCATCGGCTCCCTCGCCATCGGTTCCACGGTGACCGTCTCGACGTCCGTCACCGCCGGCTGGGAGGACGTCGTCGAGGCGATCGGTGGCCGCGAGTGGCTGGTCGAGGATGGCGCCGTCGGGATCCGTCCGGTCTCGTCCATCACGACGAGGGTCCATCCGCGCACGGCGGTCGGGATCCGCGCGGACGGTCGGCTGGTGCTCGCCACGGTGGACGGGCGGCAACCGGGATACAGCATCGGGATGACGGCCGCGGACCTGGCCGCGATGCTCATGGCCGAAGGGGCGGTCGACGCCATCATGCTCGACGGCGGTGGCTCGACGACCGCGCTCGTCCGCCGTCCCGGTGACGTGGAGGCCAGCCTCGTCAACCGCCCCTCCGCCGGCTACCAGCGGGCCGTCGACAACGCGCTGCTGGTGGTCTCGTCGGTGCCGACGGGTCCGTTGGCGAGCCTCGTCCTCCGGCCGAGCAGCCGGACGATGGTCGTCGGCCAGGCGGCATCGTTCTCGGCACACGGCATCGACGCGGCGGTCAACGGGATCCCGATCGCCGCCAGCGCGGTGTCGTGGTCGATGACCGGCAGTGGTGCGACCCTCTCGTCGAGCGGCTACTTCCAGGCACGCGCACCAGGGTCTGCGACCGTGACCGCCGCGGCCAAAGGGCTGACCGGCGCCAGCGACATGACCATCGTGGCCGACACCTTCCCGCCGGTCGCGACCGATCCCGACCTCCGGCTCCGGCGCGGTGGCACGGTCGAGGCGGGATCGGTCCCGGTCACCGTCAGCTGGGCCGCGGCCGCCGACATCGGCACCGGGGTCGCGAGCTATGAGCTCCGTCGCCGGTTCAGCGGCGGGCCATGGACCGACGTCGCGCTGCCCTCGCTCACCGCGCGAACCATCAGGCAGCGCCTGCCACTCGGCATCGCCGTCCAGTACCAGGTCCGTGCCACCGACCGGTCCGGGAACGTCGGTGCGTGGCAGACGGCGGCTGGGCTGAGCATCCGCCTGGCCGCCGAGGCGTCCAGCACCGTGCACTACGCGGGGACCTGGCGGAAGCGGTCGGCCGCGGCCTACCTCGGCGGAACGGTGCGTGCGGCTCGGGCGGCGGGGGCCAGGGCGACATTCAGCTTCAGCGGCAAGCAGGTCGCCTGGATCGCGGTCCGAGGCCCGACTCGTGGGTCGGCCCGGGTCGCGATCGACGGCTCGAGGGTCGGTCTCGTCGGCCTGCACTCGAGCACCGTCCGCTTCCGCAAGTCGGTCTTCGTCTCGGCCTGGATGCCCGACGGCAGCCACCGCATCAGCATCCGGGTGTCGGGCACGGCCGGCCATCCACGGGTCGACGTGGACGGGTACGTGATCGTCGAGCGGGCCACCCTTGCAGACATCGCAGGGGTGAGCGAGCTCGGTCCCTGACCATGGTCCGGCGCTTCAGCGAGGCGCGTCGCTGACGACCTCGCGGCGTCCACGGCGCGATCGCGCTGCAATGGCCGGTCCTGAGACGCGTGGCACAATCGTTCGATGAGCGAGTCTGTCGCACCGCTCGACGTCGAGCCCGCCGAGGCCCTGGCCAGGGCACGAGCGGCGCTCGAGCGCCACGCCTGGGCGGAGGCATTCGACGCCTTCGGTCAGGCCGATGCGCCGGGCGTGCTGTCGGGCGACGACCTCGAGGCGTACGCCGTGAGTGCCTTCTTCGTCGCCCGCGCGACAGGAAGGCGTCGAGATCAAGGAGCGAGCGTTCCGGGCGCATGTGGCCGATGGCAACGGTGCCCGAGCGGCGGTCGTGGCCATCGACATCGGGCGCGAGTACTGGTACATGGGCCGCCAATCGATCGCCGCCGGCTGGCTGCGTCGCGCTGAGCGGCTCCTCGAGGCCGAGCCCAAGGGCTATGCGCATGGCTGGCTGGCCCTCGCGAAGAGCGAGATCGGCCAGAGCCGAGGGCGACATCGACGCAGCATTGGCGTTTGCCGAGGAGGCGGTCGCGATCGGGGGTCGCAATACGGACCATGACCTGGAGGCCGCTGCGATGACGTCGCTCGGCCACATGAAGATCGCCACCGGCGCCACGTCGGCCGGCATCCAGATGATCGAGGACGCGGCCTTCTCGGCTGCCAACGGCGAGCTCTCGCCGCTCATGACGGGCGTGACCTACTGCTCGATGATCGCGGCCTGTCGCGACCTGACCGACTACCGTCGGGCGACCGAATGGACCGATGCGGCCGAGCTCTGGTGCACCCGCCAATCAGTCTCCGGATTTCCGGGCGTCTGCCGCGTCCATCGCGCCGAGGTCACGGCACTGACCGGCGCCTGGGAGCGTGCGGCGAAGGAGCTCGAACAGGCGACCGTCGAGCTGGCCGCCTACAACGCCGTGCCCCCGATGGCCGACGGCTACTACGCCATCGGTGAGATCCGCCTGCGGATGGGCGACCTGGATGGCGCGGAGGCCGCCCTGCGCTCCGCGCATGGACTGGGCCGCACCCCAGAGCCGGCACTGGCGCTCATCCGCCTGGCCAGGGGCGCCAAGCGCGAGGCATCGGCGGCCATCGACGCTGCCGTGGCGGCGACCTGGGATCGCGTCTCCCTCGCGCGCCTCCTGCCCGCCCAGGTCGAGATCGCCCTCGCCAACGGCGACGTCGGCCGAGCCCGGACGGCCGTCGATGCGCTGGCAGCGTTGGCCGATGACGCGGCATCGCTGGCGATGCGAGGCGTACTGGCCGCCACCCGGGGCCGCGTGCTGCTGGCCGAGGGCGATGCGGCCGGCGCCCGGCGCGAGCTCGACACAGCTGTCGAGCGATGGCGAGAGGTCGGTGCCCCCTACGAGGTCGCCCGTGCCCGGCTCGTCCTGGCCGACACGCTCGTCGCGCTCGGTGACGAGACCAGTGCGGACCTCGAGCGACAAGCGGCGCGCGACGAGTTCGAGCGCCTCGGCGCCCGCCTCGACCTGGCTGCCGCCGAGCGCGCGATCGCGGTCGCGAACGCCCGACGTGCCGCGCCCGAGCAGGTGCGCATGACCTTCATGTTCACCGACATCGTGGCCTCCACCCAGCTGGCAGCGGCGGTCGGCGATGCCGCCTGGTCCGATCTCCTGCGCTGGCACGACGACGCGATCCGGGCACGCATCACGGAGCATCGAGGCACCGTCGTCAACACCACCGGCGACGGGTTCTTCGTGGCCTTCGGGTCCGCGGCTCCGGCCGTCGCCTGTGCGGTCGCCATCCAGCAGACGCTGGTCGAGCACCGGCGATCGAGCGGCTTCGCCCTGTCCGTCCGGATCGGCCTGCACAGCGCGGTCGCCAATCGACAGGGCGACGACTACAGCGGCGTCGGCATCCACGTCGCAGCGCGGGTGGCGGCGCTGGCAGAGAGCGGCGAGATCCTGGCCACGGAGGCGACGCTGTCCGAAGCGGGCGCGGCCACGACCGACGCGCCGCGGACGGTCAGCGTCAAGGGCGTCTCGGAACCGCTCTCCGTCGCCTCGGTCGCCTGGCAGGGCGCTGCCCCCGAGGCCGCGTCCGCGAACGCAGCGGCCAGCTCGGTCCCATGAGTGCCGTTCTGCCGATCTACTTCGAGAGCGGCAGCACGCGCGTCTTCGCCGGTGCCCTCGACTGGCCTGGCTGGTGCCGATCCGGCAAGTCCGAGGCCACCGCGGTCGACGAGCTGCTGGCCTATCGGACGCGCTACACGACCGTGCTCGACGAGGCCGCGCCGCCCGACCTCGGGCCGCCGCTCGGACAGCTGACCGTCGACGTGCGCGAGCGCCTGGTCGGCGGGTCGGGCACCGACTTCGGCGCACCGGCAGCGCCCCCGGAGGCGGACAAGGAGCCCATCGACGACGCCGAGCTGGCTCGGCTGATGGCGATCCTGGGCGCGTGCTGGTCCGAGCTCGATCGCCGGGCCGCGGCGGCGACGGGCGTCGAGCTCAGCAGCGGGCCTCGCGGTGGAGGCCGCGATCTGGCCAAGATCCTGGCGCACGTGCTCGAAGCCGAGCAAGCCTACCTCGCCAAGCTCGGCTCCAAGCCGCCCAAGGGCGACGGGTCGACGGCACACGTGGCCGCCCATCGAGCGGCGGTCCGGGCCGCGTTCATGGCGCGGGCGATGGATCGCCCCGTGCCGGAACCGAACCTGGTGCGGGTCTTCTGGACGCCCCGCTACTTCATCCGCCGCGCGGCCTGGCATGTGCTCGACCATGCATGGGAGCTCGAAGACCGGACGGCGCCCGATGGGTCCAGCGGCGAGGCGGTCTAGGCGTCCGTGCCGAAGCCGCGCAGATAGGCGTCCACGATGTCGCTCGAAAGGGCAGCATCGAGGCTGCCGCCGAAGACGAGCCGGAAGTAGACCGGACCGACCAGCAGCTCGGTCGCGATGGCGGGATCCGCGTCGGCGCGCAGGTCGCCCCGTGCCACGCCGCGTTCCACGATGCGGCCGATCTCCGTCCGACGGGCGGCCACGATGGTGGCCCGAAACGGATCGCCGATCGACGGGTTGACGGCGATCTGCGAGAGGAGCGTGCGGATGACCGGGCCGAAGGGTGTCTCGGTCAAGGCGCGTCGTGCGTTCTCGACTGCCTGGAGCAGCTCGGCAGCGGTGTCGCCGACATCGAAGACGTGGATGTGTGGCGATGCCAGGCCGAGCAGGAGCTCGAGAGCGAGTGCCTCCTTCGAGCGCCAGCGCCGGTAGATGGTCGCCTTGCCGACCCCGGCCCGCGTCGCGACGTGCTCGAGCCGGAGTCGGGTGAAGCCCTCCTCGACGAGCAGCTCGCGGGCCGCTTCCAGGATGGCCCGGCTGACGCGCTCACTTCGCGGGCGGCCACCAGACCTCCGAGCGACCCTCGATGGGAGGGAGCCCTGGGCTTGCTCGATGGAGCTCATCCTGTTACGATACGGTACGGACCGTAACAAATCAACCGGAGACATGTCCCCATGTCAGACACGACCAAGATCATCGAGACCATCGAACGCGCCGAGCGCGAGACACCCACCTGCGCACTCTGCTATGAGCCGACGATGGTGGAGCGGCGCGAGGACGGCATGTGGCTCGTCTGTCGCTCGCTGTCCGAACCGAAGTCGACACTGCGACGCCTGCTGACGCTCGATCCTGCCGCCTGGCACACGAACCGGCCCATCGCCGGCCTGGAGCTCGCCGCCTGACGTCGCCGACCTAAGCGTCTCGGACTTGCCGCTCGCGAGAGCGAATGTCACGCGGGATCTCACCGGACAAGAGTGTCGCGATTAGCTCCACGTCGATGCGTGCCCCACGACCTCGCCCTGATGGTCGGGCGGGCGGTGGCATCATCGGTCCCATGCACGTTGGGTCCGAGCTTCAGGTCCTCGACGACGTCGAGGCGTTCCTGGAGCGGGCCGGCTCATTCCTCGTCGCTCGGGAGGCGCAGCACTGCCTGACGCTGGGCATCTGCAGCGACCTCCAGGCACATCCCGTGACGGTCGGCCAGCCTCCGTACCTCGCCGTCGGCACCAGCGCCGGCGAGGTCGCGCTGACGGTCGTCTGGACGCCACCCTGGCAGGTCGTCCTCTCGGCCTGCGACGACCTCGCGCTCGTGCCCCTCGTCGCGGCCGACCTGGCCGCACAGCCGCTCGTCGGCATCAGTGGTCCGCCCGAGGTCGCGGCCGCCTTCGTCGCTGCCTGGACCGAGCGGTCCGGTCAGCCCTCGCGCCTCTTCATGCGCGAGCACGTCTACGAGCTCACGACGGTGGTGCGACCGCACGGCGTGTCAGGCGCGCTGCGGCACGCCAGGCCATCCGATCGAGATCACCTCATCGCCTGGCTGGTGGCCTTCGAGCAGGAGGCGTTCGGCGAGCGGCAGCCCCGCGATCCAGCCGCATTGGTCGATCGCAGCCTGGGCGGTGAGGGTCGACGCTTCTACATCTGGGACGACGACGGCCCGGTCTCGATGTGCGGCGTGGGAGGTCCGACGCCACACGGCATCCGCATCGGTCCGGTCTACACGCCAGTCGGGCTTCGAGGGCGCGGCTACGCCAGTGCCTGTGTCGCGGCCGTCAGCCAGGCGCAGCTCGATGCTGGGCGTCGATCGTGCTTCCTGTTCGCGGACCAGGCCAACCGGACGTCGAACCACATCTACGAGGCGATCGGCTATCGGCCGGTCTCCGACGTCGCGATCTACCGCTTCGATCAGGGCTGATCCGGCGACGACTCAGGTTCCGAGCGCCACGTCCGGCCGCTCGCGGTCGCCTTCGTCGGCCTTGAAGTAGGGTCGCGGCGTCCAGCCGAAGAGGCCGGCGATGAGCACGGCCGGCATGGTCCGGATGCGCGTGTCATAGCGGTAGACCATGTCGTTGTAGAGCTCCCGCCGGTCGGCCAGCAGGCCTTCCAGACGGGCGATCTCGGCCTGCAGGGCCATCACGTTGCCGTGGCTCTTGATGTCCGGGTAGGCCTCGACGGTGGCCAGCAGGCGCTGGACGCCGAGGGTCGTGGCGGCAGCCACGGCGCCCTGGCGGTCGATCGGGTCGTCCGGTCGATAGTCGGCCCGCAGACGGGTGACATCCTCGAGGACCTCGCGCTCGAAGCCCATCAGCCCCCGCACGGCATCGACCAGGCGGGGCAGCTCGTCGTGGCGTTGCTTGAGGATGACGTCGATGTTGGCCCACGACTTGTCGATGCGCTGGCCGAGCGCGACGACGGCGTTGTAGGTCGTGACCAGGAACACGACGATGGTGGCGACCAGGACGATGATCGCGAAGCCGGCGGCGGCACCGAAGGTCATGCCAGCGCTCCGCGAGCGATGTCGGTCATCCGAGCACTCCCGAAAGCTGGGCGGCCATGAGCATGGCCGCGCCGATGGCGAGGATGGCACCGAGCAGGCCGACGAGCAGGGTATCCCGCTCGCGGTCGACCGCCTCGACCGGGGTTCCCGGGTAGACGACCAGCTGGCCGTCGCCCTCGGGCTGCCCGACGACGAGCTCGTCCGGCCCGATGACGAAGCGAGCCTCGGCCCGTGCCTCGGCCGCCTCCGCCTCGGTGGCGGAGAGGGTCGAGGGTCGGTCAGCGTCGGGATCGAGCTCCGGCGCCCGCGTCGGATGCCCGATGCCGAAGCCAGGGATGGCGGCGTTGCCCCAGGCCTCCTCTGGCGTCGCGGCCATGTGGCCCTCGGCTCGTGCCGCCTCGAGGTCGGCCTCCAGCTCCGGGTCATCGGCGGTCAGCGACGTCGCCAGCTCGGCCTCGAGGTCGCGATACGGCCGAGCGGCGCCGACGATGGTGACCACCTCGCCCGGTTCGAGGCGCGCCTCCGAGTACGTCCGCCCATTGCCCCTGCCGAGCCCGACGGCGAGCGTCGGGCCACCGTCATCGTCGAGCGGCACCGGCTGCTTGACGGTCAGCAGGTCGGCGATGGCGACCGCGCGGTCGACCTCGGTCAGCGTCGTCGTGGCGCCGCGATGACGACTCAGGCCGATCGGCTCGTCCCCGCCGAGGTCCGTCCGCTCCTGCCAGCGGTCGGCGACGTTCCAGTCGACGCGTCCACTCGGCACCACCCGGACGGAACCGGAGGCGTCGCGGATGCGGAAGGAGACGGCGCGCCGCTCGTCCAGGACCTTGCGTCGCGTGTCGCTGCGATCCTCGGTGATGCGCGAGCGATAGTAGACGCAGGGCACGCTCTGAAGCGGCGACATGAGCGTCACCTCCGCCGCCTCGATGGTGCCCGACAGCCGCACCTCGCCGGCCGCCAGGGAGACGATCCTCGACGTCGCGATGTCGCCCACGCGAGCCTCGTCGCGGTAGGCGACCAGGCCGCGCACGAAGAGCCACAGGCCGACGACGAGCGCGGGGATGGAGACGATGAGCCCGTCCGGGCTGGTCAGGAACGCCGACAGGTCGGTCAGGATCTGCACGAACCGGAGTCTACGGGTCGCGTCCCCTCACAGACAGCCGGTCGGCGCGGTCGGCGCGATGAGGCCCGGCTGGCCGAGCGCGATCGGCAAGGGACCGAGCTTGATGCGACATGGATGTCGAGGGGGATCTCGCCGGCGCGCCGCCGCGCAGCGTCTCGTGCGCGGCGATGCTGCGGATTCCGGAGTCAGTCGCCGGCGACGCCGACCGCCAGCTCGGCGAGCTTGGCGCGGGCTCGATCGGCGGAGACGAGGTTGCCCTTGATCTCGAACAACGCGAGCCCCTCGCGGAGCGCAGCCTCCGCCTCCAACGTGCGGCCCGCGCGGCGAAGGACCTCGGCCAGGTCGAGCAGGGCATTGCCCTGTGAGTCGGGCTCGTCCGAGGTGCGGATGATGGCCAGACCCTCGCGCACCAGCGCTTCGGCGTCATCCAGGTCGCCGCGGCGAGCCAGGATCCGGCCACGCACGAGCCGCCAGAGCGACTGGGACGAGACGTCGTCCGCCGCCGCGACCTCCTTGCTGATCCGCGTGTACTCCATCGCCTCGTCGTCGCGTTCCTGGACGGAGAGCGCATCGGCCAGGAAGGCAGCGGTGGTCGAGATGTAGTTGCGTTCGCCCATCCGCTCGAGGGTCTCGAAGTCACGCCGCAGCTCACGCTCGGCCGCGACCGGATCGTCGGCCAGCAGCTCGACGACGCCGGAGTCGATCGAGGTCAGCGCCGCCAGCATGCGCCAACCCAGCTCCTCGAGGATCGCGCGCGCGTTGCCGTAGAGGTCGCGCGCGGTCGAGAACTCGCCCTGCATCGCGCGCAGATGAGCCAGGGCGGTCAGGATCAGGCTGTACGCCTTGCGATCGTCGCCTGCCTCGGCCAGCAGGGCCTCGGTCTGTGCGATGGCTTCCGGCACCGGTCTCGGGCCATACAGCGCGCAGATGGCCAGCGAGCCGAGGAAACGGGTCTGCAGCGAACGATCGCCGGCTCGGGATCCATGGGCGACCGTCTGGCGCGCGGCGACCTCGGCAGCGCCATAGCGGCCGGCCGTGAAGTGGACGAGCGTCTCGAGCCGATAGGCTCGATGCAGGCCGGCTTGATCGTCGGCCGCTTCGAGGATCGGCACTGCGGCACGGATGTCGGCCAGGATCTCGGCCTCGTCGGCGCCCTCGGTGGCGTAATGCAGGCTGACGCGGACGATGGCGGCATTCGCCTGAAGGGCCGGCAGCGCGACGATCGCGGCATCCTCCTCCGCCAGGGCCAGGACCCGGTCGGCGCCGACGAGCTCGCCGGCGTCGCCGAGCGCCTCGCCGGCCTGGATGAGCAGCTCCGCCCGTCCGGTGGTGCCGATCGGCAGCAGCATCGCCGCTCGTTGCAGGAGGTTGCCGGCGGCCGGCATGTCGCCCCGAGCGAAGGCGCGATGGCCCGCATAGCCGAGTTGCTGCGAGGCGCGCACGGCCAGCGCCCGCCCGTGGTCGTCGAGCGGGCCAAGCTCGGCACGGTTGGTCGTGGCCTGCTCGAGGTGATACCCGATGATCTCCGCCTGCTCGCCCTGGCGGACGCCGGCCTCGGCCATCGAGCCACTCCGCGAATCGCTCGTGCAGCTCCGCGCGACGGCGCTTGAGGATGCCCTGGTAGGCCTCGTCGCGGATGAGGATGTGCAGGAAGCGATAGGCGCCCTCGTCGCCGAAGCTCGAGCTCGTCGGCGTGATGAGCTGCTTGCGGGCGAGCGATCCCAGGAGGCCACTCGAGGCGACCGCTCGACTCGCTTTCGCCCAGGGCGGCGACGGCCGTCGGATAGAAGATCTCGCCCACGACCGAGGCACGTTCGAGCGTCGCCCGCTCGTCGGGACCGAGGCGATCGAGTCGAGCCGCCAGCAGCGCGGAGATCGAAGGCGGCACCGAGATCTGGCTCAGGTCGCGGGTCGGGCACCAGCGACCAGCGACCGACTCGATGGCCCCGTCATCGATGAGCATCGAGAGCATCTGTTCGACGTAGAGCGGGTTGCCGCCGGCGGCCTGGACGATGCGCTCCTGGGTCACGTCGTCGATCGCGGCATCGCCCAGCAGGTGCGTGATGACCTGGCCGCTCTCGGTCGCGGATAGCGGCTGGAGCGTGACGCGCCGCCCTGGCGCGGCATCGCCGCCATCCCAGTCGGGATGGTCCTCGAGCAGCTCCGGGCCGCGCGGAGCCGACGATGACGACCGGTGCCTCGATCGTATCGGCGAGGTGCGCGATGAGGTCGAGGAAGGTCTTCTCGGCCCAATGGAGGTCGTTGACGATGACGATCAGCGGCCGGCCGGCCGCGACCGTCTCGATCAACCGGCGCGCCGCCCAGAATGTCTCTTCGACCGTGAACGCTCCAGGGGTCAGCCCGATGGCGGTCTCGAGCCGCTCCGCCACTCGGCCGTCGGCGGCGAACATCGCCCGGATCCGCTCGCGCGCGGCCTCCGTCGGGTCCTCGTCGGTGATGCCGGCTGCCTGCCGGATCATCTCGGCCAGCGGCCAGAACGTGATGCCCTCGCCGTACGGCAGGCACCGGCTGCGCAGGATCGGCACGCCGTCGGCGCCGCGCACGAACTCCTCCAG
Organism: uncultured Chloroflexia bacterium; assembly: GCA_963777975.1. GTDB lineage: Bacteria > Chloroflexota > Limnocylindria > Limnocylindrales > CSP1-4 > CSP1-4. Next base: position 41,767 of record CAVZSO010000013.1, read on the forward strand.
CAGGCGCGACTTGCCGACGCCGGCTGGAGCGAAGACCGTCACGAGCCGGGGCCGGCCATCAGCGGTCGCTTCGGCAAGGGCGGCGTTCAAGGCCGCCAGCTCGGCCCGGCGCCCGACCATCGGGGTATCCGCCCGTCGAGCGATGCCCTCCTCGCCGGACGCGCCAAGCAGCTTGTAGGCGGGCACCGTCTCGGCCTTGCCCTTGAGCGTCAGCGGCTCGACCGCCTCGACCTGGACGGCATCGCGCACCAGTCGCCAGGTCGTCTCGCCCAGCAGCACCTCGTTCGCCGGTGCGGCCTGCTCCAGGCGGGCGGCGGTATTGACCACGTCACCCGTGACCAGGCGCTGCCCGGTGGTCACCTCGCCCGAGACGACCTCGCCGGTGTTGACGCCGGTCCGGTTGGTCAGGCGGACGCCCCAGCGTGCCTCGAGGTCGGCGTTGACGACGGTCAGTGCCGCGCGCATCTGCCAGGCCGCCCGGACGGCGCGCAGGGCGTCGTCCTCGTGCAGGCGGGGCAGGCCGAAGACAGCCATGATCGCGTCGCCGATGAACTTCTCGACCGTTCCGCCGTGTCGCTCGAGGACGGCCTGCATCTCGCGGAAGTAGACGTTCAGGACTTCGCGCAGGCTCTCGCTGTCGAGCCGCTCGCCGAGCGCGGTCGAGCCCTGCAGGTCGCTGAAGACGACGGTGACGGTCTTGCGGACCTCATGCGTCGGTGCTGTTGCGACGAGGGACGTGCCGCAGAAGCCGCAGAGCCTGAATCGCTCCGGGTTCTCCTCGCCGCAGTTCGGGCACCTGACCACCCGGCGAGTCTAGCCGGGTGTGGCCGGCAGGCGCGCGCAGACGCCTGGCCGGGGATCAGGCGAGGCGCCGCCGATCGAGGCGGCGCCGATCGATAGGGTCAGCCGCGGCCCTTGGGATCGCCGGCCGGCAGCAGGACCTTGATGATGATCTTCTTCTTGTCGTTGTCGACAGACACGACGCACGGCGGCGTGTTCGCCGGTGACGTCTTCGAGCAGTCCTGCAGGTAGGACTCGTCAGCGCCCGACTTGGTGGCCCCGAAGCGATCGACCCAGGTGCCGGGCAGGTCGGGCTGGCTGTAGCAGACCCGGAAGGATGACTTCGGCTCGTTGTTCGTGTTCGTGAAGGTCATCGTCAGCGTCTTGGTTCCGCTGCCGGTGAAGTCCGTCGTGATGGTGTCGGTGTGCGGCGTGAAGCCCAGGGCGGTGCAGGTGATGACGCTGGTCGTGACGCCGACCGTCAGCAGGTCGCCCGCCTGAGCGGTGGCATCGAGCTGATAGACGGCGTTGAATTGCTTGCCGTTGGTCAGGCCCGTGCACGGACCGCCGGTGCAGATCTTGCCGACGTCCTGGACGTTGAAGGGCGGTGAGTCGCCCCCGACCGAGCCTGCCACGTCGCCGGCGGCATGCAAGGTGTAGTCCACGCCGGAGACGTCGATCTTCAGTGCGGTGTTGCTATCCGGGTCCCGGGCGAAGGTCGCCACGCCGTTGACCGTGGCCTCGGTCCGGTCGCCCGACAGGGTCCCGCACGGCGGCACGATCGCGCAGCCGGCGTTGTTGCCGATGGTCAGCGTCACCGTCGCCTCGACACTGGAGGCGATCGCGCCGCCGGAACCGTCCAGCAGGACGACCTTGATCGGGTCGCCGGTGGGATCGTACGTCTCGGTCGTGATGTTGGTGTTGATCTGCGAGTCCGCCGGCTCGGCGTTACCCGCGAAGGCGAACGCGAACGTACAGGTACCAGTGACCGCGACGTCGCGATCGCTCGTCGCCACCGTCAGGATGAAGTCGTTGCCGGTGCCCTTGTAGTCATTCGACTGCTTGGCGTTGATCGCATACCCGCTGTACGTGGCGGGCGTGCAGGGGGCCGTGGCGTCGTAGGTGAAGCTCTTGGAGCTCTGCGCCGCGATGCCCAGGTTCCGCAGCTTCAATATCGAGCCGGCGCCGCCCTCGAGGGTCGCTCCAGCGGGCAGGACCACGTTGCCGATATCCGAGAAGCCGGGATCGATGGTCCAGTTGGCCGAGCCCAGGACCGGTTGATTGGAGTCGTTCGAGATCGTCACCGTGTACGTCAGATGAGAACCGGCGGCCACGGAATCCGGCCCGATGTCGACTCGGTATGGTTTCGTTGCCGGGGCGGCGAGCGCCGCACTCGCGAGCAGCGTCGCGACGATGGAGGCAGCCGCCAACGCGCTGACGAACTGATGCCGGAAAGTCGAACGGACGACGGACATGGCGGTGTCTCCCTCGAAGACAGACAGGCTGGCCTCGACCGTAGCGCGCCACTCGGGTGGCGTCAAGGTGGGTCGGGTGCGGTGTGGTTCGGTGCAGTGTAGTCCCTGAGCGTGGAATCCGGCATTCGCCCACAACCGCTGGTGCGTGTATGCACCAGCGGACCTCCAGGCGACCCCAATGCCGTCCCTCGCGGGCTGGCGCGAGCAGCCCTCCAAGCAGCCCGACGTGAGCGCTACTGCTGCAGGTTATAGAACGCCGCGAAGATGGCGATCAGAGCAACGAGCGCGACGAGGATGATCACGGATGATGCCGACGATGTAGGCGATCAGGCAGCCCCAGGCCAGGCCCGTGTTCTGCGGGCCGGTGGCGACCACGGCGCTGCCCGCCCATCGATCCTGCATGCCCTGCTTGGTCGGGCTCGACGCGGTCGTCACCAGCAGCACGATGTCCCAGATGATGGTGGCCAGGCCGCCCAGCCCACCAAGGAACGGCACCACGCTGAGGATGCCGAGCCCGAAGAGCGTCAGCCAACGGATGGTGATCTGACGGGCGGTCAAGGCGGCGCCGTCGAAGGCATTCCCGACCTGCATCTTGAAGACACGCTGGCCCGGCGTCGCCTTGCCTGCGCTCCGCCACGACAGGAAGAAGTACAGGTAGCTGACGATCAGGCCACCCAGGCCACCGATGATCACGGCCGGCGTGACCACGCCGAAGCGGGTCGGATCGTCGAAGTTCGGGCCGGGCACGATCGCGGCGACGATGGCGAAGATGATGCCGGCGATGATGCCGAGCAGGATGCCGTCGATGAGCAGCGCGGCGACACGCGTCACGGTAGCGGCGAAGTAGCGGCCGGGGGCGCCCGGGACCTCCGGTGTCTTTGGCGGCGCGGTCGGTGGCGGCTGCCAGGCTGCCGGAGCCGGCGGCTCGGCGGCCGCCGGGGGAGGGGCGACGGCGCCGGGTGGTGGCGGCGCGGCTGCTGCCGCGACGACGGGCGCAGCGGCCACGGCGGTGGGCTCCGGTGTGGTCGAAGGGGTGGCGTCGTACGCGGGCGCAGCCGGTGCGGCCTCGGCCGAGGTCCACTGCGGCACGGACGGCTCGACGCTTGCCGGCGGCGCGGTCGATGGGACCTCGGGTGCTGTCGGTGGCTCGGGCGCGGCCGGCTCGGGTGCCGCGGACTCAGGGTTCGGCGCCTCAGGCTCGGGTCGGTCGCCGGTGGGCGGCATGTCGGTCATCGGATCTCCCTCCTCCATCGCGTTCGTTGATAGGTTACGACGCCGCGGAACCCACGAAGTCGAGGATCCGGCGCCAGGCGTCCTCCGACGCAGCGGCGAAGTCGGTCTGTCGGCGGTCGAAGAACGAGTGCGGCGCGCCCGGGTAGGTGATCAACTCGTGTTCGGCGCCTGCCGCTTCGAGGGCGGCCTCGTACGTGGCAACGACCTCGGCCGTGATGCCCTCGTCGGCGCCGCCGAAGAGTCCCAGCACCGGCGCGCGATTCTGATCTGCCACGTCGGCCGGTGCCGGCGTGTCGTTGCGCGAACGGCCCGTTGGCCAGCCATAGAAGCCGATGGCGCCGGCGACGTCGAGCTCGGGCATCGTCGCCGTCAGGAAGGCGAGGCGCCCGCCGAAGCAGAAGCCCATCGTGAACAGCCGCCGCGGCCCGAGAGCCTCGAGGGACGACGCCGCGGCGGCCATGTCGGCCCGGAGGCCGGCGTACGTCGTGCGCGGGACGTGGGACATCGGCTCGAACGACGGTCCGCGGTCGTCGTCTGCCGCGGTCCGCCCGAAGTAGTCGATGGCCAGGGCGTCGATGCCCGCGCCTGCGAGACGGACAGCGAGCTCTTCGTAGTACCGATGGAGCCCGCGAACGTCGGGCAGGATGAGCATCGCGGCCTCGGTCGGCGTGGCAGCCGCGCGGGCGCTGAAGGCGACGAACCGATTGCCATCGGCCGCCGTCAGGTGCAGGCGCTCGGCATCGACGGCGCCGCCGGCGATGGGCGGGATCGGTGGCCGGGCATCCTCGTCGAAGCACATGTCGTCGACTGCCGATCAGCCCAACGAGGCGATGAAACGCATCACCGGCAGCCCGGCGGCGAAGGCGTCGGTGAGCGTGTCCGGCAGCGTCGGTGACTCGACGTCCGCGTCGGCGAGGCGGGTGCCGAAGACGACATCCTTGAGCTTCAGCCAGGCCGCGTCGGGATCGTCGGCGGCATAGCCTGACGGGACGCGCTTGAGCTGGCCCTCCTCCATCCCGATGCCACCGAAGGCGGCCAGGAAACCGGGCTCTTCGAGGGCTGCGTGGACGCGAGCTCGATCCTTGACGATGGCGGTCCGGAAGGCGGCCAGGATCGGCGGCTCCGGATGCCACATGCCGCCGCCGACGTAGATGTCGCCGGGCGCCAGGTGGAAGTAGCCGCCGGGCCCATGTCGTTCAGCCGCGCCGATGGCGCCGTCCCCGGCCGCGTCCTGCTCGACCCACGGGAAGCTGGCGCCGACGTTCGTCTTGTACGGCGACTTGTCCTTGGCGAAGCGCGTGTCGCGGTAGATCCGGAACGGCGACCGCGCCGGATCTGCCTGGAGCGGGATGCCCTGCGCCGCAAATCGGGTGGCGAGCGCCTCGATCAGGGCGACCAGCGGCTCCTTGAGGAGCCGTTCGAACTCCGCCTTGCGGGGCTGGAACCAGGCGCGGTCGTTGTTGGCCGCCAGGTCGGCCAGGAACTGGATGGCCTCCGGTCGGAAACCGGTGAATGCGCCGCTCATGGTTCCTCCTGTCACATCGCGGTCATGGCGCCGATGGTCGCCACGGCCGCCTCGAGGGCACCCGACAGGGCGTCGACGATGGTCTCGAGCTCGGCGTCGGTGATCACGAACGGCGGGCCGATGAGGATCTGGTCGCCGTCGACGCCATCGGCATTCCCCGTCCCGGAGTAGAACAGGACGCCGCGCGAACGCGCCTCGGCGAGGATCGTCTCGGTCAGTCGGGCGGCCCTCGGGAAGGGCGCGCGGGTCTCGCGGTCGGCCACGAGCTCGATGCCCTGGAGCAGGCCTCGACCGCGGATCTGACCGACGTTGCGGTGGTCGCCGAGTCGGGCTTCGAGCAGACGCCTCAGGTGTGCACCCTTGATCGCGCTCGCCTCGACGAGCGACTCCGACTCGAGGATCCGGAGGACCTCGCGGGCGACGGCCGCGCCGACGACGTGGTGCGAGAAGGTGAAGCCGTGCGTGAAGCCGCCGCGCTCGAGGGCGGTCGCGACCTCGTCGCTGGCGGCCGCGAAACCGAACGGCCAGTAGCCGCTGGTGGCACCCTTGGCTGCGACCAGGATGTCCGGCCGGACACCGAAATGATCCATCCCGAACCACGTCCCGGTCCGCCCGAAGCCGGTCATGACCTCGTCCGCGATGAGCAGCACGCCATGCTCGCGACAGACCTCGGCGATGGCCGGCCAGTAGCCGTCGGGCGGTTCGGCAGCCGCGAGCGTGGCGCCCACGATGGGCTCGCCGACGAACGCGGCCACGGTGCCCGGCCCGGCGAGCTCGAGCATCTGGGCCAGCTCGGCGGCGGCTTCGTCGGCGCTGGCGATGGCATCCGCGCCCGGCTGCCCGGCGCGATAGGGGTACGCGGCGCTGACGTGCCGGAAGCGACCGAGCCAGGCTTCGTAGGGGCGTCGCAGCGGCCGCCGGCCGGACAGGTCGAGGGCGCCGAGCGTGTTGCCGTGATAGCTGCCCCAGCGGGCGATGACGATCCATCGCTCCGACTCGCCACGAGCGAGGTGATAGGCACGCGCCATCTTGAGCGCCGTCTCGATCGCCTCCGAGCCGCCGCTCACGGGGTAGATGGCCGGTCCATCGAGCGGCAGGTGCGCGCCGACCTCCGCCGCGTAGGCCTCCACCGCGTCCGTGGTGAAGGCGGAGCCATGCGCGTAGGCCAGTCGCGCGGCCTGCTCGGCCATGACCTCGGCGACCGACGATCGGCCGTGCCCGATGTTGACGACGATGGCACCGCCGGCGGCATCGAGGTAGGTCCGCCCGTCGGCCGTCTCGATGGTCGAGCCGTACCCACGGACCGCGACGGGCGGATCGGGCATGGCGCTGCGACGGAAGACGCGTCCGGTCATGGTCGGCCGAGTGTACGCGTGGCCGCCAGTCGACGGCTGCCAGAGCGCCTGCGCGACCAGGACGCCACGAAGATGCGACGACCGGGGAGGCGATGAAGCCCACCCGGTCGTCGCGGCAGGCCGCCCGGCGGAAGGGGACCGAGCGCCTTGGCACGGTGCGCTGGGTCCGAGCTCGGGCCGCCTGTCTAAGGGTCCTCAGGCCCTGTGTGGCCGACGCCCTCGGCGTCTAGACGCGGCCCTTGGGGACGGTATGCCAGTAGGTCTTGTTGAAGACGACCTTGCCGAGATGCCACATCCGGTTCGGCTTTGGCGGCCGCGGCGGGTGGTCGTAGTCGAAGCGCAGCAGGGTGCCGCGCCCGTCCCCGACCTCGAAGAAGCACATCACGCGCCCCTCGTATGAGCCGGCCTTGGCATTCGGCTCGACACCCTTGACGGTGGCGGCGATCCGTTCGGCCACGACGGGCGCCTCGAAGTGCGCCGTCGAGCCGGCCTTCGAGAGCGGCAGGTCCGTGGCGTCGCCGAGGGCGTAGATCTCGGGATGGCCAGCGACCTGCAGGGTGTGGCGGTCGGTCGGCAGCCAGCCGCCGGGTGCCGGTGCCAGGCCGGCATCGATGACCACCTGCGCACCGCGATGCGGCGGCACCAGGACGAGCAGGTCGTAGGGCAGCTCCTCGCCCTCGAGGCTCTCCACGACCTTGCGGTCGGGGTCGATGGCCTCGACGTTGAAGAACGTGTGCAGCTCGATGCCCTTGTCGGCCAGGATGGGCGTGGCCATGTCGCTGACGCTCTCGATGGTGAAGGCACGGCCGATGGGCGAGCAGAAGTGGATCTCGCTCTGCTCGCGCAGGCTGCGCTCGCGGAGCTCGGCCTCGATGAGGAAGGCGACCTCGAGTGGGGCCGGCGGACACTTGTAGGGCATGCCCGCGATGCCGATGACGATGCGCCCACCGGTAAAGGCGTCGAGCGCGTGGCGCAGCTTGAGCGCTGCCTCGGCGGAGTAGAAGTGGTGGGCCTCGGCCTCGAAGTTCGGGATCAGCTCGGGAACGATGCGGGAGCCGGTCGCCAGGACCAGCTGGTCGTAGCCCAGCCAGCGGTCGTGCGTCAGCTGGACGATGCGCTTCTCCGGGTCGATCTTCAGGACCTCGCCGACGACGAGCTCGACGCGGTCGTCGAGCAGCGAGCTCTCTGGCCGCTGCAGGCGCTCGGCGCGCTCGCCGCCCATGGCGATGTACATGAAGCCCGGCTGATAGACATGCGACCCGTCGCTGTCGACGACGGTGATCGAGACATCGCGTGACTGGAGCTCCGGCCGCAGCCGCTTGACGAGGAGGTTGGCGGTCAGGGTCCCCCCGACGCCTCCGCCGATGATGAGGATCCGATCCATGGTGACGTCCTTCCGCGGCCGCTCCGGGCGACCCTCAGCGCAGCTTCTCGACCACGATCTCGTCGCAGCCGTCGATGCTGGTGATGCCGACCAGGCGATGGCCGGCCTTTTCGACCCACTTGGGGATGTCGATCTTCGAACCACGGTCCGTGGACAGGACGGCCAGTACGTCACCGACCTGGGCCTCGCGGATGGCCCGGATGAGCTCCATCAACGGCCCCGGGCAGTAGCTGCCGCGGGCGTCGATGGTCCGTGTGATGGTCGGGGCATGCGCCTCGATCGGTGGGGTCATGGTCTCGAGCATCGTGCTCACGATCCTTCCTGGCCGGGCGACTCCTGGTGGCGGGCGGCCCGGCCTGCGTCAGCGGTCTCAGATGAAGAGCGAAGCGGTGCCGGGCTGGGTCATCAGCTCCAGCACGGTCGCGGCGCCGGCGGGCTCGCCGAGGCCATCCATCATGTCCTCGGCTTTGAGGCCGAACATGTCCATGGTCATCTGGCAGGGGATGAATTCGACGCCCATGGCCTGGCAGGCCTCGAGCAGCTCGCGCGGTGACGCCACGTGGTACTGCTTGGAGAGCTTGCCCATCATCCAGGGGCCCATGCCCATGAAGTTCATCTTCGAGAGCCCGAGGTGGTCGATGCCGGGACGGTCCATCAGCGAGAGCATCTTCTGCATCCAGTTCTCGCCGACGATGCGCTTGCCATCCCTGACGAAGGGCAGCAGGCCCCAGAAGGTGATGAAGACGCTCGTCTTGTAGCCACTGGCGGCGGCCGCGCTGGACATGATCAGGGTCGGCATGATGCGGTCGTAGGAGCCGCTCCAGTTGACGATGACGAGGCCCTTGGTCTCGATGGCCGGCTCGGGCTCGATGGCGGGCTTGAGGTCGATCGTCGGTCGGACGACGACCGGTTCGGCGAGGAGGGTCATGGCGTTGGCCTCACTTCCTGACGATGAGGAAGCGGTAGGTGCCCGCGTCCTGGCTCGACTCGAGGAGCTGGTTGCCGGTCGACTTGGACCACGCTGCGAAGTCCTTGACGGCGCCGGCATCGGTGGCCAGCACCTCGAGGACCTGTCCGCTGGTCATGGTCTTGATGGCCTGTGCCGTCTTGACGATCGGCATCGGGCAGGACAGGCCGCGTGCGTCGACGACCTGGTCGATCTGCGTGAGGGTCATGGCGTCGATCCTTCCTCGCTAGATGAAGACGACGGGTCCGTCGCCCGCCGCCAGATAGAAGGCCGTCACCCCTTCGACGTCGTCGACGAGGGGGTCGAGGTCGGCCGCCTCCAGGTGGAGGAGGTCCATGGACAACGAGCAGGCCTGGATATCGACCTCGCCGATGTCCTTGGCCTGGCGCAGGGTTTCGGCCCAGGAGGCCTGTCCGGCTGCCCGCAGCGCATCGACGGCCTCGCGACCCCCAGGGCCAGCCTCGGGCGCGAGCCCATGGTCGGCCTCGATCCGATCGGCGCGGAAGGCATCGAGCGCCCAGTACTGCAGGAAGACGTGCACCGGCCGGCCGAGGGCCGCAGCGCCGGCGGCAAGGACCGCGGCCGCATTGAGCTTGTCGTCGGTGCCGCTGAAGAGGACGAGGTTGATGGGCTCCGGCATGGTCGTTACCTCGAGATGGTGGCCAGCGGCGTTTCGATGGCCGCCGCGCTGTGGGTCTGCGTGCGGGCGGAGAGGCCCGCGAGCCTCGCCAGCCGCCGTTGGAGGACGCCGCGCATCAGGTCGCAGGCAGCGACCACGTCGGGGTCCGCGAGTCGGTAGTGGACCTCGCGCCCGAGACGCTCCGCCTCGACGATGCCGGCAGCCTTCATGACCGCCAGGTGCTGCGAAACGTTCGGCTGGCTGACGCCCATCTCGGCGGCCAGCCGGCCGACGTCATGGGGGCCGCTGGCGAGGATGTGGATGATCTCGAGCCGCCGCGCATTGGCAAGCGTCTTGCAGGTCTCGGCCTGGAGCTCGTAGATCGCGTCCATGCCTGCAGCATCGGTCGTATGCGCATCTGCGCATCAGTGCCGTCGGGCCCGCTGGTGGGGGCCGTGGGTCACATGACGAGCCGACGGACACGCGGATCGGTCGTGGCAGGCCATCAGACGGGCGGTGGCCGCGCGCTGAGCAGCCGCGGGCCGTGGCTCTGGCGCGGACGTTTGGGGCCGATCGGACCCTTGCCGGCGGGCACAGCGGCCGTGGGATTCCGTCGCGGACGAGCGCAGCATCGGCCTGTACCTCGCGCCCGCCCGGATCGACGGGCGAGGACCGAACGGAGCGCAGTCACGATGAAGAAGATCCTGCTTGCCTACGACGGAGGCGAGGCGTCTCGGCGGGCGCTCGGGACCGCCGCAGACCTGGCGCATGCCCTGGGCGCGTCGGTCAGCGTCGTCAGCGTCGTGCCGACCCATGGTGGCCGGCTGGGGATGGATCCCTGGGATGACAGCGAAGTCCACGCCAAGGAGCTGGTCGAGGCCCGCACGCTCCTCCGCGAGCGCGGCGTCGAGGCGCAGCTGCTGGAGCCAGTCGGCGAGCCGGCGGCAACCATCGAGCGCATCGCCCGAGAGGGTGAGTACGACACCATCGTGATCGGCTCGCGCGGGCTCAATGCGCTGGAGCGCGTCCTTCAGGGCAGCGTTTCCGAGCATGTCGCGACGCACGCCGAGTCGACCGTCGTCATCGCTCGCTGACCCTTTCCGGCGGGCAACCAGCGCCGGTCGCGACCTTCGGGCCGTGGCCGGCGCTCGCTCGTCCTGACGGGGCTCAGTCCGAGCCCAGGATCCGATCGACCGACAGCGCACGCGGATCGGTCCGGAGGTGGACCACGTTGACGCCGTCGGCCGCCAGCGATGCAGCGAGGGCGTCATCGACATCGCTGTCTCGCTCGACCCGCCAGGCACGGGCCCCACAGGCCTCGGCCACGGCCGCGAAGTCGATGGGGCCCAGATCGGTGGCCACGACGCGGCCGGGATGCGAGATCTCCTGGTGCATCCGGATGGTCCCGTACATGGCGTTGTCGAAGACGAGCGACGGTCAGTCGGAGGCCCTCTCGGACGGCCGTCTCGAGCTCGGCCATGAGCATCGCGAAGCCGCCATCGCCGGCCAGCGCGACGACCGGTCGATCCGGCATCGCGACCGCGGCGCCGATGGCCGCCGGCAGCGCGTAGCCCATCGCGCCCGAGGTCGGCCCGAGGAAGCGACCGTGTCGGGGGATGGGCAGGTAGCGGGCGGCCCAGCCACCGAAGTTGCCGGCGTCGGTCGTCAGGATCGTGCCATCGGGGAGTCGCGCTCGCAGGCTGCGGATGACCGCCGCCGGGTCGACACCCTGGGCCGGTGGGGTCAGCAGGGATGCCCGAACAGCCAGCATCCGGGGCAGCAGTTGCGGCGACGTACGCAGCGCGGCTGGCGTCGTTCATGTCACGTCGTGCGCCTGGCGCCGCTCGCTCCGTGGCATCGGTCGCGCCGGCGGCCCTCAGGCGCTCGAGGGCCAGGGCCAGGAACCGCCCGGCGTCGGCTCGAACGGTCAACGAGGGCGCTGGCCGACCGGCGAAACCGGGCTCGAGGTCGATGTGGATGACGCGCTGGTCTGCGGTCGGCACCGCGTACCAGAACGATGTCGGCTCGGAGAAGCGCGTGCCGATGGCCACGACGAGATCGGCCGCCAGGAGACGCTCGCGCACGACGGCTGGCGCGGCATAGCCGGTCATCCCGAGGTACAGCCGATGGTCGTTGCCGATCACGTCGGGCCGGCGCCAGGCAGCCATGACCGGCGTCTCGGTCGCCTCGGCGAAGGCGGTCAGCGAGGCGGAAACACCCGGGCCGTGATCGTCGCCGTCCCGGCCCTGGTCGGGATCCAGCGCATCGGGTCGATCGAAGGCCCCGCTCAGCCGCACTCCGGCGCCGGCGACGATGACGGGCGTCCGTGCACTGGCCATGGCCTCCAGGACGGCGTCGACCTCCAGCGCCGATGGCTCCGGCCGGTCCGGGAGGCGGGCCTCGACGACCAGGGCACCGGCGATCGGCGCATCGAGAACATCCTCGGGCAGCGCGATGAGCACCGGCCCCGGGCGTCCCGAGCGGGCCAGCTCGACCATGCGGGCCGTCTCCGACGCCAGGCGATCGGGGTCGTCGATCTCGACCGCGGCCTTGCACAGCGCGCCGAAGGTGGCCACCTGGTCGACCTCCTGGAACGCCTCGTGACCGCGGTAGGCGCGTGGGACCTGCCCGATGAGCGCGACCAGCGGGGCGGAGTCCTGGCGTGCCGTGTGCAGCGCGATGGCCAGGTTGGCGGCCCCGACCGCTCGGGTCGCCATGGCCACGGCGGGGCGGCCGGTCAGCTGGCCGTAGGCCTCGGCCATGAAGCCCGCGCCACCCTCGTGGCGCGTCGCGATGGTCCGGATCGGGGCATCGTGGAGCGCGTCGAGGACACCCAGGAAGCTCTCGCCGGGGACGGTGAACGCGTGCCGGATGCCGGCCGCGGCCAGCGTCTCGACGACCGCGCGGCCGCCGGTCGGGGAGGGGTCGCGGCTTGCCGTCCGGTCACGATCAGGCATCGGCGCATGGTAGGCCGTCGGCTCTCGAGCCGGCACGGTCGAAGGTGACCGACGGCACTGTCGCCGACCGACCGCCGCGCGCAGGCTGACGACGGTCGGGCGCCGCGCGCCGGCCGGGAACGGGCCCACCCAGCGTGCCCGGAGGAGGCCGTGATGCTGCTGCGCACCCACTCGATGCTGCCGATGCCGACGGCCCCGATGCCCGTCAACGTGCCGATGAGCGCCCTGCTCGACTGGCTGGGCGCCCACGGGATCGCCTACGACCTGCACGAACACCCCTTGGCCTTCACCGCCCTCGAGGCAGCCCAGGCCGAAGGGCTCGACCCGCAGGTCTTCGCCAAGACCCTGGCGGTCAGCCGCTCCGACGGTCGCCGGGCGCTCATCGCCATCGAGGCCAGCGACCATCTCGATCTCGACGCCGCCGCCCGACTCCTCGACACCGACCGGATCCGGTTGCTGACCGAGTTCGAGCTGCTCGATCTGGCGCCGAGCTGCGATGTCGGCGCCCTGCCACCGATCGGCGACCTGTTCGGTGTGCCCGTCTTCGCCGATGTCGCGCTCCTCGACGTCGATCGCATCACCTTCCACGCGGGCTCGCACCGACACGCCGTCCGACTCACCCGCCGTGACTGGGAACGAGCGGCCAGGATCCGCTTCGGGCATGTCGCCACGAGGTTCGACCCGCTGGCGGCGGCGCTCACGGAGTGGACCTGGTATTGACTCCGGTCTGAGGAGCACCGGCGAGCGGCTTCGGCCGCGGTCAACACGTTCAAGGAGCCTCGCTTCGCCGGCCTTCGTCGATCGTGCGCCATGCTGTGGCGGTGACGCCATCGGGGTTCGACCGCGGACGGTCCAGCGCATGAGATGGATCTTCCATGTCGACATGGACGAGTTCATCGCCGCCGTCGAGGTCCTGCGGCATCCAGAGCTGCGCGGCAGGCCGGTGATCGTCGGCGGTGACGGCGATCCGACGAAGCGCGGGGTCGTCTCTACGGCATCGTACGAGGCTCGAGCGTTCGGCGTGCACTCGGCCATGCCCTTACGCACGGCGCTCAAGCGATGCCCGGAGGGCGTCTTCCTGGCCGTCGACAGCGACCACTACCTCGAGGCGAGCGGGCGCGTGATGCAGACGCTCCGCCAGTTCCCGGCGGTCGTGCAGGTGATGGGATGGGACGAAGCATTCATGGCGGTCGAGACCGACGACCCGGAGCGGCTCGCGCGCGAGGTGCAGCAAGCCGTGCTGGAGCGCACCGGCCTGTGGTGCTCGATCGGCGTCGGGGATTCGCTGCATCGCGCGAAGCTCGCGAGCGCCTTCGCGAAGCGCCGAGGCGTCTTCCGCCTCACCCGTCAGGAGTGGCCGGTCGTGATGGGCCCACGGCCGGTCGACGCGCTGTGGGGTGTCGGCGCCAGGACCGCGGCCAAGCTCGGTCAGCTCGGCATCCACACGGTCGACGAGCTCGCGAACGCTGACGAGGCTGTGCTCGCCGCCCGGTTCGGTCCGAACACCGGGCCGTGGATCCGGCGGCTCGGCACGGGCGACGACGACGGGCAGATCTCCGCCGAGCCCTATGTGCGCCGAGGCCAGAGCCGCGAGCGCACGTTCCAGCGGGACCTGACCGACCCGGACGAGATCCGGCGCCAGACCGAGCGGATCGCGCGGGAGCTCGTCGACGACCTGCCCGAGGGTCGAGACGTGATCCGGGTGACCGTCAAGCTGCGGACGTCGTCGTTCTTCACCTCGACCCACGGCGTCAAGCTCGCGGAGCCGACCGCGATGCCGGGCGGATCGTCGACGCCGCTCTTACCGCCCTCGAACGGTTCGATCTCGAGCGCCGCGTGCGGCTGCTCGGCGTTCGCGCGGAGCTCTCGGACCCCTCATAGCGCAGACTCTGGGTCACCGCTGGATGCCGGGGATCAGCGGAAGCCGGCCATCTCCTGCAGCGCGTGCCAGTTGGCGAGCCGGTCGAGCTGCGTGGCCTGGATCTCGACGGACGGCGTGCCATCGGCCGCGAAGTGCGGTGCGAAGCGACCCTCCGTCCGGGCAAAGGTCAGGAAGTCGATCGCGTCGCCATCGGGCGTCTTCGCCCAGTCGTCCTTGACGGCCGGATTGCCGGTCAGCGACAGGCGCTCGGCGAGTGAGTCGCCGCGCCGCGGGTCGTAGGTGAAGAGCGGGAAGGCGCGCGACTCGACGGCCAGCTTGGCCTGCCGCATCGAGGCTTCGTCGCCGATGCCGTGCTCCGGCTGGCAGGGGGTGTAGGCGATGATCACGGCCGGGCCGGGGTAGGCGTTGGCGTCCATGATCGACCGGTAGAAGTGGTTGATGTGGGCGGGCGTGGTCGAGGCCACGTAGGCCTCGCCGTGGGCGACCAGGATGCGACCCAGCTCCTTGCGCCGTTCCTGGCGTCCGTGGAGCTCCTTGCCGAAGGCCGAGAGCTTGGTGACCTGGCCGCCGAAGGAGGCCGTCGAGGCCTGGCCGCCAGTGTTCGAGTAGACCTGCGTGTCGAGCACGAGGACCTTGATGTCGGCGCCGGAGGCGACCATCCGCGAGAGCGACTGGAAGCCGATGTCGTACATCGCCCCGTCGCCGCCCAGGACCCATAGGCGCCGCTCAGGGTGGCCGGCCTGATCCCAGCGGGTGCGGATGCCGAGCGCATCGGCCGGCGCGTTCTCGAAGAGCGAGTTCGTCCAGGGCACGAGGTAGGGGTTGAATGGGTAGGTGCTGCCGTAGACGGTGTTGCAGCCGGTGGCCGCCACGATGCCCATCGACTCGGGGCCGTGGACCTGGCGGGTGGCCGCGACCAGCATCCGGATGGCCGTCGCCTCGCCGCAACCGGCGCAGGAGCCGGCGCCCCCGACGTACCCGAGGGCGTGCTCGCCGAGCATCAGGTCGGCCAGGGCCTTCTCGTTGCGGTACTCGACCGGCGTCGGCGGCAGCGTGCGGAAGAAGCGCATGTCGCGCCCGAAGCGCTCCAGCGTCGACTCGCCGGTCGCCCACCTCGACCGGGACCTTGTCGATCATGTGGAGCGCGTCGTAGCCGAGGACGTGGCAGACGTCGACGCAGGCCGAGCAGCCCTTGCAGTGCCGCGGGTCGACGAAGATGCCGAACGAGGCCGGCTCGAGGCCCTTGCGGGTGGGCACGTCGGCGTACTTGGTGGTGTGCGCGAAGTGTGACGTGGCGGTCGCCGAGGCCAGCGCGGGATCGGGCTCGGTCGATGCGAACGTCTCGATGGCGGCCGCGGTCTGGGACTCGGGCAGGGCGATACCGAGGATCGCCGTGTCGGGGCAGGCACTGACACAGGACATGCAGCCGACGCAGGCATCGAGGACGAACTCCGGGATGCGGGGAGCCAGCTTGCTGAAGTCGCGCACCGCGGCCGTGCCCGGCGGCATGATCGAGCGCGCGACGCCGGCATCGGCCGGCAGCTCTGCGTCGGCCACGCCCCGACGGTACGACGTGACCACGGAGCGGTTGAAGTCGTCGACGTAGGCGTCGAGGTCGAAGACCAGCTCGGCGGGCGCCAGCTCGGCCTCGTGCAGCTCCTTCGGCTGGCCGGCTTCCTTGACCAGCGTGGTCGCTCGCGCGTCGGCCTGCGCCTCGGCGATGCGCTCAGGCATCCCGGACCGCCTCGGCCATGGCATGGACGACGTCGGTCATCGAGATGACCCCGATGGGGCAGTCCTCTTCGTCGTCCTCGACCACGACCAGCCGATGGATGTGGCGCTCCTCCATCGTGCGGACCGCCTCCTCGAGGGGGGTGGTCGCCACGGCAGTGACGGCTGGGCTGGTCATCAGGTGGCGGACCTTGAGGCCCGGCCAGCCGTCCCACATGTGCTCCGTCGTCCGAGCCCGGACGAGGTCGGTCTCGCTCAGCACGCCGACCAGGGCGCCGAGCTCGTCGACGACCGGCAGACCATGCACGCGATAGAGGTCGAAGAGCTCGATGGCCTGGCCGAGCGGGGCATCAGCCGCGACCGTCACCGGGTCCGGGGTCATCAGGTCGCCGACGATCGGCGCCCGTCGTGGTTCGTTCATCGGTCGGCCTCCACGGGGACCAGGTCGGCGAGGGGAGCGGGGATGGTCGCCGGCGGCAGCTGCGTGAGCGGCACCAGGCCCAGGACGGTGCCGGTGACGTCGATCAGGCCGTCGTAGGCCGCCGTGATGACGGCCAGGTTGGCGTCCACGATGCTGGCGCCCTTCTTGCCGTAGAAGCGGCCGAGCCGATCGCGGACCGCCTCGAGCAGGGCGCCGCGTCCGAGCCCGGCCTGGCGGGCGAACGGCGTGACGCGCAGGAAGACGCCGACGAGGGCGATGCCCTGCATGCGCACGACCAGGTCCGGCCGGGGGGCGAAGCGGCCCGCCAGAGCCACGGTGTCGAGGGCCCAGAGGTGGAGTCGCCGGGCGATCATCTCGGCGCGCGCGGCGGCAGGCAGCGCGGCCCAGATCGTCTCGGGGTCGGGCAACGCGGTCTGGACGAAGACATCGGCCTCGTCGGCGAGCCCGCGCAGCGGATCGCCCTGTTCGAATGCATCGAGCCCGTGCAGTGGCACGAAGTCGACGGTCGGCAGCTCGGCGTGCTCGCGGATCGGGGAATCGGCGACGGTCAGGTAGTAGGTCGTCGGCAGGCCCTTCTTCTCGGAACCGTATCGGGGGTAAGCCTGGACGTAGAGGCCGAAGAGCTCGCCGACCACGGTCGCCACGACCTTGTTGGTGGTCACCGATCCGAAGCCGCCGATGGAGTGACCGCGCATCGAGTACGCGCCTTCGGGCCGCAGGTCGACGGCCGGAGCGGTGAGGGCCAAGGGGTGACGGATACCGACCACCGCCCGGGGCTGGGCTCGGACGGCGGCCGGGTCGGCCAGGCGGTCGAAGATGGCGATAAGGTCCGCACCCGCGATATCGCGCGAGCCCAGCCCGGCAGCCACGGTCAGGACGATCGGTCCGGCCAAGCCCTGCGCGCCGGCATGGTCGTAGAGGGCGGCCTTCGTCTCGCGGGTCAGCGGGTTGTCCGCGGCCAGCGGCTCGTCGGCACGTTCCACGATGGCGACCGCGGCAGCGCCGGATAGTGCAGACGCGATCTCGGTCGCGGGGAAGGGTCGGAAGGAGGTCACGTTCAGGACGCCGACGCGGCGGCCCTGGCTGCGCAGGTGATCGACGACCGAGATAGCGGTGTCGGCCATCGTGCCCATGGCCACGAGGATGGCCTCGGCGTCCTCGCAGCGGTACGGCGCCACGAGGCCATACGACCGGCCGGTCAGCTCGCCCCAGAGGGCCATGTCGTGGGCCAGGATCGTCGCCACCCGATCGGTGAAGCCGCGCTGGGCGATGCGCCCCTTCATGTAGCTGTCCTGGTTCTGGACGACGCCGGTCATGAGCGCCTGGGCGGGGTCGAAGAGGTCGCGCAGGTGATCGCGCGGGTCACCGACGAACTCCCGCAGCAGCTCGTCCTCGGGCAGCCACACATTCTCCATCGTGTGTGTCGTCAGGAAGCCATCCTGGCAGACGAGGAAGGGTGTCTCGGTCGCCTCGGCCGTGCGTCGGGCGATGGCCGTCAGGTCGGCCGCCTCCTGGGCGTTGCGGGCGATGACGATGCCCCAGCCCGTATCGGCCACGCCATAGATGTCGTCGTGCCCGGCGTGGATGTTGAGCGCCTGGCTGGTCAGCGCTCGTGCGCCGACGTGGAAGACCGCCGGCAGCCGCTTGCCGGCGATGACGTAGAGGACCTCCTTCATGAGGATCAGGCCCTGGCCAGCGGTGAAGTTCGTGACTCGACCGCCCGCCACGGCGAAACCCTCGGCGGCGGAGGCGGATGAATGCTCCGACTCCGGCTCCTGGAAGGCGAGTGGCGTGCCCCACAGGTTGCGCTGACCGTTGGCGACCGCGGACTGGAAGACGGCGGCCATGGTCGTCGATGGCGTGATGGGATAGGCGCAGGCCGCCTCGGCGATGCGGGTCTCGACCGAGCCGATGGCCTCTGAGCCGTCGACGATCGAGGGGATGCCGGGGAACCGAGGGAGGGCTTCGACTGGCGGCTCGGACGCGGCGACGCGGGACGCATGCATCGTTGTCATGCCCACAGGGTGGTCCGGGGCCGGCGTGGCCGTTAGGGGCATTGCGCCTGCGATGGGGGGCCGCTCGGCCCCAGTCACCGGTCAGGTCGTGGCGGCGGCGCGGGCGACGGCGGCCGCGTTGGCGGCCTCGAGGGACGCGAGTCTGTCGCCCGTGAGCTGGTCGCAGGCCCAGCCCCAATGGACGGCGACGACGTCACCGGGTCGCGCGTCATCGACGAACCCCCGGCCGTCGATGGCGGCAAGGATCCGCTCCCGCCGCTCCTCGCCGAAGCGCAACAGGCCGTCCTCGATGACCAGTGGGCGGGCCATCACGAGCAGCTCGTCGCCTTCGCGCGCGGTCACCAGGGCGGGCCTCACGAGACAGCTGTCCATGGTCGCCAGGATCGCGTCACGCGAGCCGTCGCCGGTCAGGCCGAGGCGTGGGTAGATCTCCAGCACGTGGAACGCGTGGTGCGGCGCGGCGCCCTGCGCGGGCTTGCCCGCCAGCCACCGCCAGTCGTCCAGTGTGGCGCGCCGGCGGACCCGGCGCTCGAGGTCGGCCTGGAAGGCCTTTGGGCTGAGCGCTTGGAGCAGGGGGCTGCCGACCCAATAGGCCTCGACGACCTGAGGATCCAACGGTCCCACGGCGCCAGGAGCCTGGGCAAGGAGCTCGAGGTACGGTCTTGCACCTGCGAACTCGCCGCACAGGCGGTGGAGATCGGGGTCATCGGCGCCGGCCACCACGCGATCGAAAAGCTCGCCCGGAGCCTGACCGCCGCAGTAGCCCAAGGCGTTGGGGCGAAACGCGAACCGCGCGAAGTGCAGGGCGCCCGACCGGTCGGACACGCGCGTAGGGCTCGGTCGTCCGGGGTAGGACGACGGTGGCGTCGAGGCTTCGGTGGCGGGACGCGGACTGCTCATGGTCGAGCTCACGTCTCCGACGCGACGGCGATCCGGGCAGGTCGGCGGAGTGAAACGACGGCCACGACGCCCGCACCTGCGGCGAGGAGCAGCAGCCCGGCCAGACGCTGGTCGGTCGGCGGCCGTGCCGGCCGCCACGGTACGCAGGGCGGCGGTGATCAGGGCGCCGACGACGAGCACGCTCGTGACGACCGCTGCAGGTGCTCGCTCCAGGGCGCCGTACCAGGCGGCGACATAGCCGGCCAGGAGGACGGCCGTGACCGCCACGAAGCCCCACATGGCTGGCGTCCAGGCTCCGAGGCCGGACAGGCCGCCGCTCACGGCGACGATGGCCAGGAGGACGATCGATCCGATGGCCATCCGCGCGGCCGCGCCGCGTCCGGCACCGACGCGCGGCAGCAGCCGCCGGGCAAGGATGGTCTCGCCGGTCCACAGGAGCGTGGCCGCGAGGATGAGCAGCTCGCCGGCGCCGAGGCCCGTGCCGGCCGGCGGGTCGAGCAACAGCGTGCCGGCCAGCAGCACGACGAGGGCCAGCAGGGAGGCGGCGCCGGGCCGCTCGCCGAGGAGTGGCCAGGCGGCGATCGCGACCCACAGGAAGAGCGTCTTCTGGAGCACGGCCGAGCTCGGCGAGGCCGCCAGGGCGAGGCCCTCGAAGAAGAGCGCGAAGGCGAGTCCCCCGCCGACGATGCCGAGGACCAGGAGGCCCACCAGCTCGCGACGGCCGAGCGACGTGGTCTGGGGTGATGAGGTCGCGGTCTGCGCGGCGCCAGACCTCGCCGAACGCGCGGACAGGACGACGAGGACGGTGATGAAGAGGAGGCCGACGAAGCCGTTGCGGACGCCGGCCAGGAGCGTCGGGTCCGGGAAGCTCTTGACCATCAGTCCGTTCAGGTAGATCGACAGGCCGCTGATGCAGCCGGCCACGAGAGCCAGGCCGAGGCCCCATCGGGTCGTATGGGGGACGTTCATGTAAGGACCTCCTGGAGAGCTTCGGGATCGCTGGCGCGAGCGCTGACGATGGCGGACGCTTCGTCTGGCGTCAGGCGACGGAGGATGGCGCCCAGCCCGACCAGCACGTCGTCGCCCGGCAGGGCTTCTGGCACGATGAGGGCGGAGCAGCGCAGGACGCCATCGTCGGTGCGCACGATGGCCTCGTCACCGTCGCGGGCGAGGACGATGCCGAGGGCGGTCAGGCACACGGCGCGACCACCTCTCGCAGGGCTGTCTCGATGGCTCGCCCGGCAGCGGGCAAGGCCGCCCGGACGGGCGCCGAGAGCTGGCTGCCGATGGTGAACCTGGCGCCGGCGATACCCACGAACCGCCCATGCAGCGGATGTCCGCCGAGGGCGGCGGCCAGCTTCAGGACGGCTGGCAATGGCAGGCCATGCGTCGAGGCAGTCGGCGCCTCTCGCAGCTCGGCCACCTCGGCCAGGGTCCAGACGACGATCGTGCCCGGCGCCGGACCACGGATGGCGTCGACGACGACGACCGGACCGGCACCCATGAGCGCCTCGACATCGAGATCGTGGGCACGAACAACGTCGACCCCCTCGAGCGCATCGCGCGACATGAGCTTGAGCGCCGCCTCGGCCGCGCCATCGTCGCCTCGGCTTGCGTGGCCGATGACGAAGAGGCTCACCCGTGTCGCGCTCGGCTGGGCCTCAAGCTGGCCTGCGAGGGTGCCAGCCGTGCTGGTCGGTGTCCTGCTCATGGCGTGTGCTCCACCGTCACGTCGAGGAAGTGGGTCGCGCACGAGATGCATGGGTCATAGGAGCGCACGAGCTGCTCGATGCGGACGCGCGCCTCGGGCTCGGGCAGCGCCAGGGCACTCGGCGCGAAGCCGATCAAGGCGGCCTCGATGGCGGCCTGGTTCTGGCTCGTCGGCGGCACGATGCGCGCCCAGGCGACACGACCACGCTCGTCGACGCGGTACTCGTGGAAGAGCAGGCCGCGCGGTGCCTCGGTCGCCCAGCCTGCCGTCCCGGCCCGAGCCTGAACGGCGACGTGCGCCTCGGCCGGCGGACGATAGGCGGCCACGATGTCCCGCGCCTCGGCGGCGGCGTGGACCAGCTCGACGGCCCTGGCGACGATGCTCCGGAAGGGGTTCGCGCGGATCTCTCCGGCCAGGCCCGTCCGCGCCAGCGCCGCCGCCGCCAGGGGGTGGAGACGGTCGCCGGCGAGGGTGATCCGGGCGGCCGGGCCGACGAGGTACGACCGTCCGTCCAGGGTGTGCGACTGGAGCGCGTTCGAGCCCTCGACCTGGGTCTCGCGGAAGGTCGTCGACCAGGCTGCGCCGGGGATGTCGATGCCATCGCTCGAGACGATGCGGCCCTCGTTCATGGGGTAGTCGGTGGCATGGCGGAGGGCGACCAGTCGGGCGGGCTCGACCTCATAGGACGGCGTCGGGAAGGCAGCCACCCAGTCGACCATCGCCAGCGCTTGCTCGACCGCTTGGTCGAGCGCGGGCGCCAGGACCGCCAGCTCCGTCACGCGCGGCGCGCGGCTGAAGCCGCCGACGCGCACGCTGACCGGATGGATCGGCCGGCCGCCGAGGAGCGTCACGATCCGGTTGCCGGTCTTCTTGAGCGCCAGGCCGCGCTCGACCGCGCCGCGGTCTAGCGCCGCCAGCGCGATGCCGCTCTCGACGCCCAGGAAATCCGGCGCGTGGAGCAGCGTCACATGGAGGGCATGGCTCTCGATCCACTCGCCGCAGTAGAGGAGGCGACGCAGCGTCCGCACGACGGGATCGATCTCGACGCCGAAGAGCGCCTCGAAGGCGTGCACCGCGCTCATCTGATAGGCGACCGGGCAGATGCCGCAGATGCGCGCCACGATGTCGAGGACGTCGTCCGGCCGGCGCCCGACGACGAGCTGCTCGAAGTAGCGCGGCGCCTCGAAGATCGCCAGCCGGGCCTCGACGACGCGACCCTCGCGCAGTCGAAGCCGCAGGCGGCCCTCGCCCTCGACCCGGGTCAGCTGCCCGATGTCGAAGTCGCGCTCTTCAGTCTGCGCGACGGCTGTCCCGCTGCCGGTCCCGTGGCCTTCACCGCCGTGCATGGCCATCCTCCACGCCATCGAGCGTCGGCGCGGCGACGGTGCCGGCTCGATAGGCGGCGGCGGCCCGGGAGGCCTGGTCGGCGAACGTCGGCGCCATGGCCGTGAAGCCCGCGAAGCGCTCGTCGACGTCGGCTGCGGTCATGCCATCGGCCATCAGGCCGCGCTGCAGGCCGATCACGTTGGCCGACTCACGGGGTCCGAAGCAGGCGTAGCAGCCGCGGGCGAAGGCCGGGCACAGGGCGCCGCAGCCCGTCCGCGTGACCGGCCCCAGGCAGGGTTCGCCGAAGGCGACCACGACACAGACACGACCGGCCCGCTTGCATTCGAGGCAGACCGCTTCGTCAGGCAGCTGCGGCCGACGGCCGACGAGGGTCGCCGTCAGGAACTCGACCAGCTGGCCGGGCGCGATGGGGCAGCCGCGCAGCTCCGCGTCGACGGTGACGTGATCCGCGATCGGCGTCGCGGTGGCCAAGGAGTCGACCCAGGCCGGTTCGGGATAGATCGATGCACGCCAGCTGTCGTGGTCCGCGACGTTGCGCAGCGCCTGGATGCCGCCGGCCGTGGCACAGGCGCCGATGGTCACCAGCTTGGCCGCCCGTCGGCGGAGCTCGACGATCTCCTCGGCCTGCTCGGGTGTGCTGACCGAGCCCTCGACCAGCAGCAGGTCGTACGGTCCGGCCGAGCGCGCGGAGGTCGCCTCCGGGAACTCGACGATCTCGACGCGGTCGGTGATGGCCAGCAGCTCGTCCTCGAGGTCGAGGAGGGTCAGCTGGCAGCCGTCACAGGAGGCGAACTTGACGACGGCGAGGCGCGGCCGGCTCATCAGCGACCCTCGCGTCCGAATGCATCGCCAAGCTCCGCCAGGCTGAAGACGGGGCCGTCGCGACAGACGAAGAAGCGGCCCAGCTGGCAGTGGCCGCAGAGCCCGACGCCGCAGTCCATGTGCCGCTCGAGGGTCACCACGATGCGGTCGTCCGTCAGGCCACGGGAACGCAGGACGTCGGCCGTCGCCTCCATCATCCGCTCGGGCCCACAGATGGCAGCGACGGTGCCATCGGGGATGCGCTCGCTGTGGTCGAAGAGGTGCGTCACGACCCCGACCCGACCGAGCCAGTCGCCGCCCGCCCGATCGACGGTCTCGTCGACGAGCAGGCCGGCCTCCGTCCAGGCGCTCAGCTCGGAGGTGAAGAGGCGGTCGCGCGGCGTGCGGGCACCCAGGAAGATGCGCACGGCCCCGAACTGCAGCCGATCTGCGGCGATGGTGTCGATGAGCGGCCGGAGCGGCGCCAGCCCGATGCCGCCGGCCACGATGACGACGTCGCGGCCGTACATGCGCTCGACCGGCCAGCCACGCCCGAGCGGTCCGCGAAGGCCGACCTCGCTGCCGATCGCCAGTGCCGTCAGGGCGGCCGTCGCCGGCCCAGCCGCCCGGATGGTCAGCTCGATGGTCGCGTCGTGGACCCGGGAGACGGAGATCGGCGCGGCCGGGAAGCCGGGCAGGCCGACCATCACGAACTGGCCCGGGCGCGGGTGTGGCGCGTCGATCCAGGCCACCGTCAGGGTCACGGTGTCAGCGGTCTCGCGGTGGCTGCCGAGGATGCGGGCGGGGCGGAGCCAGGCGTCGTCGATCGGCGGGGTTGCCGGCAGCTGCAGCATCGGCAGTGCCTGCCGAGGCGGCGGCGCGATGACCGCCAGCTCCTCGCGCACGTCGATGGCGACCGGGCACCAGGTCACGCAACGGCCGCAGCCGACGCAACCGAAGGTGCCGAACTGCTCGACCCAGGTGGAGAACTTGTGGGTCAGCCACTGGCGGTAGCGGTCCTGCGGGCGGGAACGGAACGTGCCCCCGGCGACGGCCGCGAAGCTGCTCGAGAAGCAGGAGTCCCAGGCCCGTTGCGACGTCGTCTCGATGCCATCGAGGTCGGAGACCTGCTCGACGCTGGTGCAGAAGCAGGTCGGGCAGACGAGCGTGCAGTTGCCACAGGTCAGGCACCGCTCGGCGACCTCGGCCCAGCGGGGGCTGTCGAGGGCGGCCTCCAGGCGCACGGGCAAGCCCGTGGTCGCGACGCCGGCATTGGCAGCCACGGCTGCACGCGCATCAGCGACGCCCCCGGCGGCTTCGTCCCGCTCCGCATCGGTCGCCGGTCGGACGGGCACGGCGTCCAGCAGCTGGGCACCGCGGGCGCTGCCGACGCGGACGACGAAGCCGTCCCGCGTCTCGGTCAGCACGAGGTCGGCGCCATCGCGGACCTCGGGTCCGGTGCCCATCGACGTGCAGAAGCAGGTCGAGGCAGCCGTGGTGCACTCGATGGCCACGACCAACGCCGACGAGCGACGAGCCGCATAGTCGGCATCGGCGACCGGCCCGCGAAGGAGGACCCGGTCCTGGACGTCGAGGGCTGCGAGCTCGCAGGCACGAACGCCCAGGAACGCGATCGGCGGCGCGTCGGGGACGACGGCGCTGAACGTCGCGCTGGCGGCATCGAGCCGGGCCGTGCCGATAGGCACTCGGGCCGGGAAGGTCCAGCGCTTGGGGCTCATGGGCCCGACGGTGAAGTCGAAGGTGCGACCCTCGCGTCCCGTACCGAGGCGATATCGGCCGGGCGCCTGCGACTCGCGCACACCGGTCGGCAGCTCGGCGGCGGTCGCGATCTCGTCGAGGATGACCGCGCCATCGCGGACGGTCGGTCCGATGACCTGTCGCCCGTCGGCACGCATGGCCTGGATGAGGCGATCGAGGTCGGCTCGTTCGAGGAATGTGGGCTCGGCAGCGCTCGGAGCCTCATCGAGCGTCGCGGTCGTCGTCGGCATCACCAGGCACCCTCGAGCTGGCCGGCGAACAAGTCGAGGAGCTGCAGGCGGGTGCCCTGCAAGCGACGCGCGATGGTCTCCAGGAGGCGCGGGTAGAGCGACGCCGCCAGGGCGTCGTCGGCATGCAGGGCGGTCCGGAGGGCGACCGCCTCGACGACCAGGGCGCGCACGGGGATGACCGTGACCGCGGTCGATGTCGCTCGGTAGGGCGGCACGACCGCCGACCAGCCGACCACGTCGCCTGGTTCCACGGTCAGGATCGTGGTCCGGCCGCGGCCAGGGACCACCAGGCGCAGCGCCACTCGCCCGGACAGGACGAGGCCGAATTCCGTGGTCAGCTCGCCCTCGCGCGTCATCTCTGATCCGGCCGGCACGTCGACCACCCGCGCCAGCTCCAGGAACGCCGCCCGGGCGTGCGGCGAGAGGTCGGCCCCGAACCAGGTGGTGGCCAGGCTGGCTGCCAGATCGCGTCGTTCCTTCACGACCTGACGGTAGGTCGCGCGCCCGCACCCTCGACAGTGCCAAGCGTCCCCTGGTCGGCCCCGCGAGGGTCGCTGGGCCCCTACCCGGATGGGGCCGACAACGGGCCGTTCGGCCCTATGGACGGCGGTCGAGCGTCGAGAGGGCACCGAACGGGCAACGACTTGCTGCTCGGTCAGCGCGCTCTGGTGTGCCTCGGTCGCGCAGGTCTCGGGCCGCTAGCGCTGGCTCAGTCGTCCTGCGGCTGCCCCGCACCGATGGCCATCGCGGCCGCCATCGCCTCTCCGTCGGTGGCGGGTGGCTTGGGATCCGCGACCGGGATCGGAGCGCCCTCGAACATGATGGTCAGCTCGTAGGTGCCACCGACCAGCTTGCTCTCGATGGGGTGTCCGGCGCGGTGGAAGACGCGGAGCATGCCCACGTTGTCCGCCAGCACGGTCGCGGTGAAGCCGGCGATGCCCTGCTCCCGGGCGGCCGCCGTGATGGCCCCGAAGAGCTGTGTCCCGATGCCCTTGCCCTGCCACTCGTCGCGGACGACGAAGGCGACCTCGGCCAGATTCGTCCGTCGGTCGAGGTCGTAGCGGGCGACGGCCAGGATCGGCTGGTCCTCGGCATTCTCGGGGGTCGCTACGAGCGCCAACGTGCGTTCGTAATCGGTGCGCATGAAGGCCTGCAGCCGAGCGTGAGGCATCGTCGGCACGTGTCGGAAGAAGCGGTGGTAGACCGACTCTTCGCTGAGCGAGTAGAAGGTGTCCCGCAGCGCCGGTTCATCGGTCATCCGCAGCGGGCGGATGAAGAGGTCCGTGCCGTCCTTGAGCTTCACCCACCGCTCCAGACGCTCCGGGTAGAGTGGGAGTCGAGAATTCGGGCTCGATCTGGTCGGCGTAGACGAGATGGCGGGCCTTCGCCTCGGCGAGCAGCCACGGCCGGAACTTGGGGTGAGCGATCGAGACGAGCGCCAGTGCGCGCTCGCGCATCGTCTTGCCGTGCAGATAGGCGATGCCGTATTCGGTCACGATGTAATGCACGTCGCCGCGGCTGGTGACGACACCGGCACCGGGCTTGAGCATGGGCACGATGCGCGAGATGGTGCCGTCCTCGGCCGTAGACGGCAGGGCGATGATCGGCTTGCCGCCCTTGGACCGCGCGGATCCCCGGATGAAGTCGACCTGGCCGCCGATCCCCGAGTAGAAGAGCTCGCCCAGCGAGTCTGCGCAGACCTGGCCGGTGAGGTCGACCTCGATGGCCGAGTTGATCGAGGTCATGCGTTCGTTCTGGGCGATGACGAAGGGGTCGTTCGTGTACTCGGTCGGGTGGAACTCGACGATCGGGTTGTCGTCGACGAAGTCATAGAGCGCCTTCGAGCCGAGCACGAAGCCAGCCACCATCTTGCCCCGGTGGAGCGTCTTGCGGTTGTTCGTGATGACGCCGGCATCGATGAGCGGCAGCACGCCGTCCGAGAACATCTCGGTGTGGATGCCCAGGTCGTGACGATCGCCGAGGTAGCGCAATACCGCGTCCGGGATCTGACCGATACCGAGCTGAAGCGTGGCGCCGTCCTCGACGAGATCCGCGATGTGGCGCCCGATCTGCAATGCCAGCTCGCTCTCCTCGCCCTGCGGCGCCTCGAGGATGGGCTCGTCGCTGGCGACCAGGACATCGATGTCGCGGACGTGGATGAAGCAGTCACCGAGGGCGCGCGGCGCCTGGCTGTTGACCTCGGCGATGACGACATGAGCGCTCTCCGCGGCGGACTTGACGATGTCGGTCGAGACGCCGTAGGAGCAGTATCCGTGGTCGTCGGGTTCGGAGACCTGGATGAGCGCGACGTCGATGACCAACCGCCCTGTCCGGAAGAGGGCTGGCACCTCGGACAGGAAGATCGGCGTGTAGTCTGCTCGTCCCTCGGCCACCGCGGCACGGGTGTTGGCGCCGATGAAGAAGGCGTTATGTCGGAAGCGCTGGTCGAAGCGTGGCTCCGCGTAGGGCGCCACACCCAGCGTCATGATGTGGACGATCTCGGCATCGTCGAGGTTCTCCCTGGAGGCCAGGGCACGAACGAGCGACTGCGGCTCGCCGGCGCCGCTACCGACGAAGACGCGCGAACCGTGTCGGATCCTGCGCACGGCATGCGCGGCGGTCTCGACCTTGGCGGAATATCGGGCCTGCCACTCGGCGTCAGGATCGCTCATCGTCGACTCGACTCTAGCCGGGCTCGTCGGTCCGCGCATCGGGGCATTCGGCCCTAAGAGGGCACCGATCCGGCTGCCCAGCCGGCACATCCCGATGGGACGGTGCGTCGTGCATGCCGAAGAGAGGCCTCACGGCACTGGTGCTGGACACCCTCCGAGCAGATCGTTGACATGAAGGCGATCCCACCGGGAGATCAAGACATGACAGGGGCGAGCACAGACGGGCGACAGGCGATCCGGTCGTTTGCCGAGCACGAACTCGACGAGCTGACGGCCGGCATCGATCGGATCCATGAGCTTGGCGAGGAGCTGGCCAGCCTGCCTGTCGATCAGAGGGCAGCCAGCATCCGCAAGGTGTTGCAGTGGATCGACGCTGATGTCAAGCCCCACATGACCTGGGAGGAGTCCTGGCTCTTCCCCCAGATCGATGCTCACGCTGGTACGCCGTGGGCGACCCGCATCGTCCGGTTCGATCATCAACAGATCGCGGCACAAGCCGAGAGACTCCATGCACAGTGCGCATACGGAAGTCACTTCTCCCCGCATGACACCGTGATCGCTGGTAGCCGACCTGTCCCGCCTCGAAGCCCTCTTGCGCGCCAACGTCGAGCGCGAAGAACGCTTCCTTCTTCCCTTGCTGGAACCCGAGGCCGCACGATGGGCACCGGAGTGGCGCGATCGACCTCCGGCACCGCGGGACTCGTGGATCCGCGCCCCGCCGGACTCCGGGCGACCGAGGTCGCCGGTCAGATGGATCGGTGGGGGTTCCTTGCCCACTCGGACCTGCCTGACGGCCCAGGCCCCGCGTTCCTGCTCGTGGCGCTTCGACCGGCACCGACGCTGCAGCACTACGATCCTGAGGCTGTCGACTATTGGGTGACCGAGGAAGGGCGCGGCTCACGGCGGACGCTGACCCACGACACGTCGTTGCCTCGGTCGGAGGACTTCTCCTGGGGCCTGATCCGACTCGTCGACCGGCTCGGTGTCTCGAATGAGTACCTCACGTTCGGCGGGCATCTGGATGCGGCGCTGATCGACGATCTTGTCGTGGCGGCGTTCGCTTCGCCGGCGCCGTTGCTACGCCGCGGCGGGCACTCGCAGGGTTGGGATGAGGGGGCGGACGCCATCGGTGGCTTCTTCGCGCGGATGATGGTCGCGGTCGACTTCAACCCAGGCTTCGAGCGGTCCTTCGCTGCAGCCGAGCCACTGACCCGGTACGCAGCATTCGTGCGCGACGCGGAGCAACGGCGCCGAGTGCAGCGGCAGTCGACGTCGTTCGATGACGCCCTCGACCGTCTCGTGCGACATGAGGCGGCACGAGTGCGCGCCTGCGCCCCGTTCGCGTGGGATGCGGCCGGCGTCTTGCTCGACGCGGCGGTTCTCGACTGACGTTCGGCAGGGTGCGTTCGGCGGTGATGAGGCTGAAGGTCATCGACACTCGATGACCGCGGACACTGTCTCTCTGGCGGATCCGAGGCGGACGATGGACCCAGACACGAACACGTACGTGAAGGAGGTCCTCGATGGAACTCGTCATCACCCTCGGACTCGGCGGCTGGGTGATCCTCATCGTCGGGTCACTGATCTTCGGCGGGATCGCCCAGCTCGTCGGCGAGACGCGCACCGGCTACGAGTGGCTGATCGACGCCATCGCAGCCGGCATCGGCGCGCTCTTCGCCAGTGAGGTCATCGTCGGCTGGCAGGCCGTCGGCCCAGTCGTGGACGGGCTTGCGCTCGTGCCGGCCCTCGTCGGTGGCCTGGTGGTCGGGCTCGTGGTGGAGATCGCGACGCGACTCATCACGGGTGGCCACTACACCCACGGAGCGATGTCCGCCTGAAGTGTCTGGGAGACACGAGGCCCCGCCGACCGTCACGGTCGGCGGGGCCACCTGCCGCACCCGTCAGCAAAGGCCAGCCCGGCCACCGGCTGAGGGCTCGACGATCGTCGGACGTCATCGAGACCGCGCCGTGCGGAGTCGGGCCGATGCAGAGCCATTCGGCACTGTGGCGACGGACTCGCCAGGGCTACGGTCGTGTCGTGAGCGGATGCCGCAGGGGACGCGCGGCGTCCGCTCCTGTCCTCTCTGGATCCTGAGGCGCGGCGGTCAGATCCGGAAGTGTTTCCGAGCCTCGTGCGTCAGCTCGTCGCGGAAGGCTGGATGGGCGATGGCGATGAGCGCCCGCGCGCGGCCCTGGATGCTCTTGCCGAAGAGCTCGGCGACGCCCCATTCCGTGACCACGGTCCGCACATGTGCGCGCGACGTGACGACGCCCGCACCCTCGGCCAGGACGGACGTGATGCGTGAGACCGTGCCGCCCTTCGCGCTCGATGGCATGGCGATGATGGCCCGACCATGCTCGGCCAGAGCTGCGCCGCGCACGAAGTCCATCTGCCCGCCGACGCCGCTGTACAGATGCCTTCCGATGGAGTCGGCCGACACCTGGCCGGTCAGGTCGATGGCGATGGCCGAGTTGACGGCCGTCATGCGACTGAACTGGCGGATGACCCGCGTGTCGTTGGTGTAGTCGACCGGGCGCATCTCGACCATCGGGTTGTCGTCGATGAAGCGATACAGGCGCGCGGTGCCGAGAGCGATGGCGGTCACGATCTTGCCCCGGTTGCGCTCCTTGCGAGCGCCGGTCACGACGCCCGCCTCGACCAGGTCGACGAGCACATCGGTGCACATCTCGGTGTGGATGCCCAGGTCGCGCTTGCCGCGCAGGGCGTGCCCGACCGCTTCGGGGATGGCGCCGATGCCCATCTGGAGGGTGGCACCGTCGGGCACGAGGTCGGCCACATACTCGCCGATGCGCTGCTCGACGGGGCCCACCTGGGGCGGCTGATGGACATAGGGCGGCACATCGACCTCGACCGCGAAGTCGATGTCGGAGACGTGCACGAACCCGTCGCCGAGGGTTCGCGGCATGGCCTGGTTGAGTTGCGCGATGACCGTGGTCGCGCTCCGGATGGCGGCCAACGACGCGTCGACCGAGGTGCCCAGCGAGCAGAAGCCATGCTCGTCCGGTGGCGTGACGTTGATGAAGACGGCATCCAGCGGCAGGACGCCGGTCGTGAACAGGCGCGGCACGTCCGAGAGGAGGACCGGGACGTACTCTGCCCGACCGTCGTTCACGGCGCGCCTGGCATTCGGACCGATGAACAGCGCCAGGTGTCGGAAGCTGCTGGCGACGGCCGGTTGGAGGTGCGGTCCAGGGCCTTCGATGTGGAGGTGGACGACGCTCACAGCCTGCAGCTCGTCGGCGCGAGCGACCAGCGCATCGAGGAGGACCGACGGCGTCGCACCGGCGCCCTGGACGTACAGCTGCTGGCGAGACTCGATGCCAGAGACGGCCTCAGCGGCCGTGACGATCCTCATCGACCGAGTCTAGGCAGAGGCGTCACCCGTTGACGGGTGCCCATGGGCCTCATCGGCCGGGCCATCGGGCAGGGCCACGACAGATGCGACGAGTCAGTCGGCGCCCGGGATGCGGTGCTTGGCGACATAGGCGGCGGCCTGGGCACGCCGCTCGAGGTTCAGCTTGGAGAGGATCGAGCTGACGTAGTTCTTGACCGTCTTGTCCGACAGGAAGACCTCCGAGGCGATCTCCTTGTTCGTCTTGCCCTCGGCGACGAGTGCCAGGATCTTCTGCTCCTGCGAGGTCAGGGAGGCGAGTTCGTCCGTGGTGCTGCCGGCCGCGATGCGACGGACGCGCTCGAGGACCTTCTCGGTCACGGCGGGGTCGAGCAACGACTCGCCGCGGCCGACGGCCTCGATGGCGCTGACCAGGTCGCGGCCACGGATCTGCTTCAGGAGGTAGCCGCTGGCGCCGGCGATGATGGCCGACAGCACGGCCTCCTCGTCCGGGTAGGAGGTCAGGATGACGATGCGCACCTCCGGCATCTCGGAACGGATGTCGCGGCAGGCCTCGATGCCTGATCCGTCTGGCAGACGGACGTCCATGATCACGAGGTCCGGACGCATCCGGCGAACGACGGTCATCGCCTCTTCGACGGTGCCGGCTTCGCCGACGACCTGGAAGGCATCGCGCCGATCGAGCAGGGCAACGAGGCCCTGGCGGACGACCTCGTGGTCGTCGACGACGACCAGCCGGAGCGCGGGAAGGGACGCGTCGCTCACCTGGGGGTAGCCTCCTCAGCCGCCTCAGCTCCGGGACGAGATCGGATCCGGGTCAGCGGCACCGTGATGATGATACGCGCGCCGGGCGACGGGCCGCGCTCGATCCGCAGCTCACCGCCCGAGCGCCCGGGCACGGTCGCGCATGTTGCCGATGCCGAGGTGGTCTCGGCCGCTGACCGGCTGATCCGGCATGCCCCGTCCGTTGTCGACGACGACGAGCTGCAGTGCGCCGTCGATGACCTCCAGCTCGACACGTGCCCGCGATGCCTGTGCGTGGCGGGCGACGTTGCTGAGCGCCTCGCGGGCGATGCTCAGGAGCTCGTGGGTCGCCGCGGTGGTGACCTCGAGGTCGTCGGCAGCCCTGCGCGTCGACCTCGACGTCGATGAGCGTGTTGACGTGCATTTCCTCGGCCAGCGCCGTGAGGCCGCCGACGAGGCCAGCCTGGACGAGGAGCTCGGGCCGCAGTCCGAAGATGTAGTTACGCAGGTCTCGGATGGTCAGGTGCAGCGCGTCGATGGCGCGGTCGAGTCGGGCGCGCAGCAGCTCCGGATGGTCATCGGCCTCGTCGGCCGCATCCTCGAGGCCCAGGGAGACGCCGTAGATCGACTGGATGATGCCGTCATGCAGTTCGCGCCCGATGCGCTCGCGCTCCTCGACCACCGCCAGCTGGCTGATGCGGAGGTGCAATCGAGCGTTCTCGACGGCGATGGCAGCATGACGGGCGAACGCCTCGATCAGCTCCAGGTCCGCTTCGGCGAACGGTCGTCCGTCACGCCGATCGGTCAGGTACAGGTTGCCGACGGGCTCGCCCCGAACGACGACCGGCACGCCGATGAAGCTGTGCATCGGCGGGTGTCCGGGAGGAAAGCCCGACCGACGCGGGTCGTGCGCGATGTCCGGGATGAGGTACGGGCGACCCTCACGGATGATGAGGCCGAGCAGGCCTCGGCCTCGTGGCAGGTCCCCGATCCGCGCGCGCTCGGCGGCATCGAGACCGCTGGTGATGAAGCGATCGATCTGACCCTCGGCATCGACGATGCCAAGGGCTGCATAGCGCGCCTCGGCCAGGTCGCGGACGCGGTCGACGATGAGCTGGAGGACGGTCTCGACGTCGAGCACCGAGGTGATGGCACGCGTGGCGACGTCCAGGGCGGCCATGCGCTCGGCTACGTGACGGGCCTCCGCTCGTGCCCAGGCGGCGTCGAGCGCCAGCTCGATGGCGCGCGCCGCCTGCTCGACCTGATCGTCCGCGCCCGTCATCGAGCCCGGATCGATGATCAAGCGACCCAGCGGCACGCGGCCGTCGTCGGCCGCCAGGGCCGTCGTCTGGAGGGGCGGTCGGATCGAGCTCGGCCGCCGCCTGAGCGTGCCGACGCCAAGCGAGAGTGCCGGCAAGGGGATGGCGTCGACGTCGAGATGGGCGCCAGCCAAGCCATTCGCCGCGGCCAGTCGTGAAAGTGCGCGCCGGACGTCGGCGCGTCGGCGTGCCGTCGGCGATCGAGCCCAGGCGTGCAGCGCGTCGATCCCGTCGTGGAGCGGCAGTCGACCCTCGGTCACGCCGCGAGCGTAGCAGCCGATCGAAGCGCCCGAACGCGCTCCGGTCGCGACGGGC
This sequence comes from uncultured Chloroflexia bacterium, assembly GCA_963777975.1. Classification (GTDB taxonomy): domain Bacteria; phylum Chloroflexota; class Limnocylindria; order Limnocylindrales; family CSP1-4; genus CSP1-4. The sequence continues at coordinate 75,324 of CAVZSO010000013.1, forward strand.
GCCGTCAGTCGCCAAGCCTCGGTCTGTCCGGCCCGGTCGAATCGGGCCACAGGTCACCGGTCGGCCGGATGGACAGCGCGCTAGCATCGCGACCATGAGCGAGCAGCACGTCCCCACCGTCCACGCCACCCCACCCCACATGACCGCGACGCCCGACCCTTCGGAGGCAGGCCTGCCCGGCCTGCCCGGGCTGACCCGCCGCGGCTTCCTCCGGGTCTCGGCCGTGACGGGCGTCGGCGTGGCCGCAGCGGCGGTTGCCGCCTGCACGCCTGGAGCGGCGGCCTGGACGTATCCTCCCTCGGCGGCCTCGCCGATCCCAGCGGGCTCCCCGGCGACATCACCGGCCGCCTCCGCCGCGGCGAGCGCGAGCCCGATGGCGTCCCACGATGCTGGCGCGTCGCCGAGCGCGCAGCCATCGGCCGTGCCGACCGGCGACATCCCGCCGGGCTGGTCCGCGCACGACGTCGAGGCACGCGACAAGATCCGTCGCTACCTGGGCGACCTCGTGCCGGCCCTCAAGGACATCTACGGTGAGGCTGCGTTCCTGAAGCTGGCCGACATCCTGGGCGCGGAAGACGACTACCCCGCCTTGCACGCGAAGCCGGCGTTCGTGCAGGTCCCGCAGCTCGTCCTGTCAGACGCCCTGAAGCCGCTCACGCCACGCGTCGAGGGCGGCGTCAAGATCTTCGAGCTGACCATCGACGCCTTCGATCAGCAGATCGACGAGGTCTTGCCGCCCGTCGCGGCGCTCGGCTTCAACGGCCAGTGGCCCGGCCCGACCATCCGGGTCAACCAGGGCGACAAGGTCCGAGCCATCTTCACCAACAACCTCGACGAGACGACCGGCGTCCACTTCCACGGCGTCGAGTTCGACGACTTCTTCCAGGACGGCGTCCCGTTCGTGACCCAGAAGCCGATCGTGCCCGGCGAGACCTATGCCTATGACTTCGTGGCCTCGAACCCCGGATCGCTGATGTACCACTCGCACCACAACGCGACCGACCAGGTCGGCCGGGGCCTGCTCGGCGCCTTCATCGTCGATCCGCCCAAGCCGCAGGCGGCCTACGACCGCGAGTACATCTGGATCTCGAACGACGCGCTGGGCGGCTTCACCATCAACGGGCATGGCTTCCCCGCGGTCGTTCCGGTCCTGGCTGCGGTCGGCGAGCGGGTGCTCATCCGGTTCATGAACGAGGGCGTGATGATGCATCCATGGCATAGCCATGGCTACGCGATGGACGTCGTGGCGCGCGACGGCATCCCGCTCGGCAGCGCCGGCTTCAAGGCCGACACCATCGGCGTCAACCCGGGCGAACGCTGGGACGCCGTGATCACGGCCGCGCGGCCGGGGATCTGGGCCTTCCACTGCCACATCCTGCCCCACGTGGAGGGCATGGCCGGCATGTTCGGCATGGTCAGCACGCTCGTCGTGGTGCCCAAGGCGTCGGACGTCGACACCATCATCAGCGCCCTGCTCGCCTGACGCCGCGCCGAGCCCGGATCCGCGGCGATCCTGACGCCCCGCCGGTCGGCGACGGGCGTCGGCGGCGCCCCTGGGACGACGGCGCCGCCCTAGGTCGGCGAGCGCCGCGTCGCGCCCACGACGAGGGCGACGCCGAGGATGATGAGCCCGATCGGCCAGATGAGGTCGAAGTCGAGCTGTGGAAAGACCTGTCCCGCGAAGGCCAGGCCGCCGATGATCACGAGGACGGCCCCGACGATGAGCGGCGCGCTGCTGCTGTCTCGGCGTTCCCTGCGGGCGGCGCGTCGAGCTTCGCGGGCGGACAGCGCCGGCGCCGCCGTATTCGCGGTGCTCGCCGTCCCCGCCGTATCGGTGGCGGGCGATCCAGCATCTGCCTCGGCCGACCCAGCGGGGGAGGGGTCGGTCGTCGGGCCCGGGTCGGTGAGGGCGGTGCTCGATGCCGGGGTCCCGGCCCAGCCGTCGGTGCTCGTCGGTCCTGCCGGTGTCCCGTTCGCCGATGGCTCCTCGGGCACGACGATGACCATCACGATGTAGAGCAGGAGGAAGAGTCCGCCGGTGAACAGGATGACCAGGGCCCAGCCGATGCGCACCAGCGAGGGATCCAGGTCATACCGCTCGGCGATCCCGCCGGCCACGCCGGCGATCATGCGATCGGTCCGCGATCGGTAGAGTCGATCGTCCATCACTGACAACCTCCTGCGCGGATCTCTGCGGATCCGAGGTTCACGCTCAGACGCATCTCCGACCCGCTACCGGCGCTCGTCCACGCGCTCGTCACCCAGGCGTCGCCCTCGCGCGAGAAGCCAGGTCCGACGTCGACGGACCCGAGCGCGGAGCTCGAGGTGATGCGGATCGCCGTCCCCTCCGGGACGCACAGGCTGAGCGACCCGGCGTTGACGCTGGCCGAGCCGTCGAACGGCGATGCCGGCAGCGAGATATCGGCGCTGCCGGCGTTGACCGAGATGGACAGGCTGCCGAGGACGGCCTCGGCCAGGCGGGCGGTGGCCTCGGCGGCATTCACGGACATGCTCAGGTCAGACAGCCTCGCACCGCCGAGGTTGGCGACCACGCTGCCGGCCGAGGCGTCGACGTCGAGCCCCATCTCCGGCGATGTCGGCAGGTCGACCTGAACATGGGCGTCCTTGCCCTGGTTCCAGATGGCGGTGCTTCCGGCGCGATCGACCTCCAGGCTCGCGGCATCGGCCGAGATATCGATCTCGTCGGCCCCGACGCCGGTCGTGGCGACCGTCCAGTCGGCGCCCGCTTTGGTCCCGATGACGACGTCGGCGCAGGGGAAGGCGACATGGACGTCCGCCGTCGTGCCCGTGAAGGTGCCCGATCTGCGTGGTCGCTTCGCTGCCGGTCCCACCCGTCGGGATGCATGAGATGCCGGCGTTGATCGGCGTCGCCAGCGCCCCGCCGATGATCAGCCCGAAGGTCAGCCCGACGATGACGTTGCCGATCGCGGCGAACGCGGTCCGGCGCAGGATGAGCCCGATGCCGATGCCGACGAGGATGAGCGGCCAGAGCCGCCAGATGCCCTCGAACCAGGCCGGGTCGACCCAGCCCAGCCTGATCGCCAGGGGAACGAGCCCGAGGGTCAGGAAGAAGACGCCCCAGCCGAGACGCCCACGGTCGATGCGCATCTGGTTCCCTCCTCGGAGCCACGGACGATGGCTCGCGTCGCGACCGGCACGACGGCAGCCGCCTCGGCTCTGGGCCGCCGGGTGACGTTGGCGATGCCCGCGCGTCGATACAGGCGTCACGCAGGAGGGCCACCACCGAGGCCTCACGAGCGCCGTCGTGTCGCTCGAAGGATACGGTCTCGCCAGCTCCCGCGGCGAGGGCCGGATGGCCCGTGGTACCGTGCCGAGGGGCGTGGCTGGAGGAGCGCGATGCGGCTGAGCGACTGGCAGGCGAGCCCGCAGGGGCAGAAGGTCATGACCGACAAGGTCGCCTCGGCCTATGGCCCGGCGCTGGCGGTCATCGGTGCCGAGCCGGATCCGGTGGCACACATCGTGTGGGGCGAGGAACCGGACCGACGCTACGTCATCCTGGCCGCCGCGGACGCTGGCCTGGTCATCGTCAACGTCCGGGTCAACGTGCCCCAGGAAGGTCCCCGCGCGTCGGCCAAGCTCGTCCGCTGGAGCCGCGTCCAGGTCGGTGAGGTGTCGGTCGAGGCCCACCACGGCCGACGGCACGTGACCAGCCAGATCGAGAGCGTCGTGCTCCAGGGGACGGACGAAGAGGCCGACGAGATCGGTGCCTTCGTGGCCCATGTGCTGGGCCGCATCGACGGTCGCGTCGTATCGCCGGCCACGGGGCCATCGAGAGCGGCGGAGCCCGGCGGCGATGCGTCCGCGGACGCCGACGTCGAGTCGAACGCGCGTTCTATTTCCTCGCTCGTGCCCATCGAGCTGCCGGCCACCACGGACCCCGTCTGACCCCGCCCACCGATGTCACAGAGCGCCATCGACCACGGTCACGGCCACGTCGTCTTCGTCGACCCGGCCAACGATCCCTTGCCCGCCTGGCGTCGGACGCTGCGCTATCACCTGACGCGGACGGCGCTCTGGATCCTCGTTCGCTGCTGGTTCCGACTTCGCCTCGAGGGCTTCGACCGCCTGCCCGAGCCGCCCTACGTGCTCGTCTTCAACCACCTCAGCTGGGCTGACCCGATGATCCTCTACGCGACCTGGCCGGCCTCGGTCCGCGTCCACGTCTACGGGCCGAAGGAGGCCGACATGGCGGTCGGCTGGCGGAATCGACTCATCGGCTGGATCGGTCATGCCGTCCCGTTCGATCCCGACAAGTCCCATCTGCTGACCTCGGCCAAGCGCGCCGTGGCAGTCCTGAAGGCCGGTCGCGTGCTGGCCATCGCCGGCGAAGGCCGCTTGACCGAGGACGAGGACGTCGTCCTGCCGCTCAACGAGGGGGCCGCGTTCTTCGCCATCCGGGCCGGGGCGCCGATCCTGCCCCTGGCCATCAACGGCACCCGCTGGCTCGCGTTCGGCAAGGTGGTCCGGGTCCGGGTCGGGACGCCGATCCCGACGATCGGCCTGCGGGCCGACCGCGAGGTGCTCCGCGAGGTCACGGACCGCCTGCAGGCCGACCTGGGCCAGCTGGTCCTCGGCTACCCCGATCGGCGGGTCCCGGGGCCGGTCGGGCGCTGGCTGACCGACGCGTTCGCGGATCGACCGTGGCGGGCCGCCGAAGCCCGCCGCTGCTGCCGCCGCCGAAGGCACGCAAGCCGTGTCCACGGCAGCCGACGGTGCCGCGGAAGCCGCTGCAGGACCACCTCCGACCGCCGCCTGAAGGTCCCCGGCGTCCGCGTCCGACTCCATGACCGTGCCATAATCGCCCGACTGATCCACGCGCTCCGCTGAGCGCCGTTCGAGGGACCTGGCCTTGGCCGCGACCGGACTGTCCGAGAACCCCAAGGAATACCGCAAGCGGTTGGACGAGCAGCCGGACGAGCAGATCGATGGCTGGTCGGTCGAGCTCATGCGCGACCTGTCGATCCGTCTCGGGGTTCGGCGCGTTCTGAAGGACTTCCAGCGAGCGGCACGGCTCGACGAGCGCGAGCTCGAGCGTGTCTATGCCGGCGGGGGAGGGCCACCAGCCGCCTTCGGCCGGACCGCGGAAGGCGAGATCATGGTCCCGGCCATCACGCTCTACTGCCTGGTGCCCGGCCTTCGGCGGTACGTGCCCGACGCCCGCGATCGGCTCTCGACCTACCTCGTGGACAACTTCCACGAGCTCGTCTACATCTAGCGCCACGACCTCGATCGAGCCGACGCGACCGCCCAGCGCGCGGCTCGGCGCTTTCGGCATCATCCATCCCTTCCCGACGGCGCTGGTCGCCATCTCGACCGGCGTCCTCGGCTGGATCGCCGGCGGCACGGTCGCTCCAGGCCGCCACCCTGACGCTGGCGATGGCCGGCTTCCAGGCGTCGATCGGGGCGCTCAACGACCTCCATGACCGCGTCGACGATGCCGTCGGTCAGCCCTGGAAGCCGATCCCGTCGGGACGGGTCGGTCCCGGCACCGCGCGGTCGGTCGTCGTCGCGGGCGCTGTCGTCGGCTGTGCGGGTTCCGCTTCTCCTGGGGCCGGCCACCTTGCTCGTCGGCCTGGCCGGCTACGGGCTGGGCGTCGCATACGACCTCGGCCTCCAGCGCACGGCGTGGGGCTGGGTTTGCTTCGCGCTCGCCCTGCCGCTCGTCCCTGTCTATGCCTGGCTCGGTGTCGGCGCCGGGCTGCCGCCGGACGTCGGCACCCTGATCCTGCTGGGCGTGATCGCTGGCACCGAGCTGGCGGTCGCCAATGGGCTCGTCGATGTCACCACCGACGCCGGCGTCGGGACGGCCGGCATCGCCGTCCGGCTCGGCCTGGTGCGGGCGCGCCTCGTGATGGTCGCGACGGCCCTTGGGCTGCTGGCGCTGGCCTGGCTGCCGACCCTGCTCGGCGCCGGGCTCGCGGGCTCCGACAGCGCCGACCCTGTCAGACCTGGTGGCACCGGTCATCGGCAGCGTGGCCCTGCTGGCCGGGGTCGCGATGTCGCTGCGGGGAGAGGCGATCTGGTCGTGGCGAGGCTGGCACGTCCAGGCCCTCGGTGTCGCGGTCCTGGCCGTCAGCTGGATCGTGGCGGCGAGCTAGGGCGGGCGATCAGCCCTCTCGGTCGGCCGTTCCGGAGCGGACGAGGGCGATCGCGTTCTCCAGCTTGAGCTTGGAGATCGTCAGGTACTTGGCGAGATTGCCGCGATCGACGTCGCCAAAGGCGTCCAGCGCCTCGGGCGAGCGGAGGACCATGACCAGCTCATCGAGCGCCTCGGCCAGATGGCCTTTGGCGGAGATGAGCGAGTCCTCGCTGATCTCGGTCGGCCGGACGCCGGTCCATGCGGCCGTGGCCTCGACGGCGTCCGTCTCGGCGGGCCGCCGGCCACGGGTCGGCTTGTCGTCGACTGGCGCCTCGGTGTCGTCGGCGGGACCGCGAGATCGGCGGCCTTCGATCTTCTCGCGCAGCCTGACCAGGCTGAGCTCGCCGGATGCGACCTGCTCGGCGAGACGGCGGCGCTTCCGTGGGTCCTCGACCTTGAGCAGCTCGTACGCGTGCGAGACCGTGTCTTTGCGCAAAGACACGAGCTCGCGGATCTCCGGTGGTGCATCGGCCAGGCGTAGCCGGTTCTCGATGTAGCCCTTGTCCTTGCCCAGCTTCTGCGCCAGCTTGCGGACCGAGTAGCCATGCTCGCTGGTCATCCGGTCGTACATGATCGCTTCGTCGAGTGGCGACAGGTCCTCCCGCTGGAGGTTCTCGATGATCGCGATCTCGAGCGCCGTGTCGTCGTCGATCTCTTCGATCATGGCCGGGATCGTCTCGAGGTTGGCCATCTTGGCGGCTCGCCAGCGACGCTCACCGGCGATGAGCTGATACCGACCGCCGTCGTGGGGACGGACGAGGATGGGCTGCAGGACGCCGTGCTCCTTGACGCTCGACGACAGCTCGGCGAGCGCCCCTTCGTCGAAGGTCAGCCGCGGCTGATCCGGGTTGGCATCGATGCGTCCGACCGGGACCTGACGGATGCTGGTGGCACGCGCCGAGCCTTCAGGGGAGAGGAGGCTGATGATGGCCGGAGAGAGCTCGCGCTCCTCCGAGAGCCGCCGCGCGGCAGTGCCTCGGAAATCAGGCCTGGCCAAGATCGATCACCTCCCGTGCCAGCTCGCGAAAGGTGCGAGCGGCATCCGACGTGCTGGCATAGGCGGTCACGGGTCGACCCGCGAGCGGCGCCTCACCAAGCTTCACCGTCTGACGAATGATGGAGTTGAAGACGTGGTGGTCGCCGAGCTCACGAAGCTCGTCGAGCATCTCGCGGCCGAGGATGGTGCGCCCGTCGTAGAAGGTCGGCAACAGTCCGAGGACGCGCAGATCGCGATTCAGTCCCTTGGCACGGATCTGGTTGATGACCTTGACCAGGGCGGTCAGACCCTTCAGCGCGTAGTACTGCGTTTGGACCGGGATGATCACGCTATCGGCGGCGACGAGGCCGTTGATCGTCAGCAGGCCCAGCGTCGGCGGGCAATCGATGAGCACGTAGTCGTAGTTCTCGTGCACGAAGCCGTCGATCGCCTCGCGCAGCGCATGCTCGCGTCCGATGGCGGTGAAGAGCTCGACCTCGGTCGAGGCCAGCTCCAGCGTCGATGGCGCGACGTCGATGCCCGCCGTCTGGGTCGGGATGATGACCTCGCGCATGCTGGCGCGAGAATCGGCCAGGACATCCGCCATCGAGCGATCGACCGTGCCGAGATTGATCCCCAGGCCGACCGTCAGGTTCGCCTGCGCGTCCATGTCGATGCACAGGATGCGGTAATCCTGCTCGGCCAGCGCGCCCGCCAGATTGATGGCGCAGGTGGTCTTGCCGACCCCGCCCTTCTGGTTGGCGATGGCGATCACGTCTGCCACGAATCCGTCACCTCGATTGCGAACCATCTGTCGAACGACACGCGAGCGGCGCTGTCGGAGGGAGCGGATGCTACACCGCTGCGCAAGATGCGGCCATAGGTATCAGGACGTATCTTCGTTCGATCGGCCCCATCGACAGACGCGAACTGTCTTGGCACGGGCTTCGATGGCTCGGCGCCGACGTGGCCGGTTATCCACACCCGAGGCCAGTTGTTCACCGTTTTTGTGGATATCCCGATCGGGTTCGTGCACAGGTCGTCGGCGAGTCGGCGGCTCCCGAACGGGGGATATGCACCATCCCAGCCGGCTCGCGGCAGGGCCCGGGCGCGCTACGATGCACGGGCGTTCGAGCGCGACGCGTGTCTTTGCGCAAAGACGCCAGGAGGTGAGGCGTGCCGACCAACCGCGAGCGAATGGACGAACTGCGTCGGCTTCGAGTCGCGTCGCGACTCGGTGGGGGAGAGGCGCGCATCTCGCAGCAGCACGACAAGGGCAAGCTCACGGCGCGCGAGCGGCTCGACCTGCTGCTCGACGACGACTCGTTCGTGGAGCTCGATGCCTTCGTCACCCACCGCTCCACCGACTTCGGCCTGGAAGACCAGCGCATCCTGACCGATGGCGTCGTCACCGGTCATGGCACGATCGATGGGCGGACGGTCTTCGTCTTCAGCCAGGACTTCACGGTCTTCGGCGGCTCGCTGTCCGAAGCCCATGCCGAGAAGATCTGCAAGGTCATGGATCTGGCCATGAAGGTCGGGGCACCGATCATCGGGCTCAATGACTCGGGCGGCGCGCGCATCCAGGAGGGCGTCGTGTCGCTCGGCGCGTACGCCGACATCTTCCTGCGCAACACGTTGGCGTCGGGCGTCGTGCCACAGATCTCGGTCATCCTTGGCCCGTGCGCCGGCGGCGCGGTCTACTCGCCGGCCATCACCGACGTGACGATCATGGTCGAGGGCACGGGCTACATGTTCGTGACCGGACCGGATGTCGTGAAGACGGTGACGCACGAGGACGTCGATATGGAGCGACTCGGCGGCGCCATCACGCATACCACGATCAGCGGGGTCGCTCACCTGGCGACGAGCGATGAAGCCTCCGCCCTCGATCTCGCGCGTCGCATCCTCGGCCATCTGCCGCAGAACAACCTCGACGATCCGCCGACGCGTCAGACGGACGACCCCGTCGAGCGCATGGACGCGACGCTCGACTCGCTGATACCCGATTCCCCGAACCAGCCCTATGACATGCATGAGGTGATCCGGGGCGTGGTCGACGATGGAACCTTCCTCGAGCTACAGCCAGGCTGGGCGGCGAACATCATCGTCGGCTGGGCATGGCTCGGCGGACGGAGCGTCGGCATCGTCGCGCAGCAGCCATCGGTGCTCGCCGGAGCGCTGGACATCGACGCGTCCGACAAGGCGGCCCGCTTCGTGCGCACGTGCGATGCCTTCAACGTGCCGCTCGTGACCTTCATCGATGTGCCGGGGTTCCTGCCCGGTGTCACGCAGGAGCACGGTGGCATCATCCGCCACGGCGCGAAGCTGCTCTATGCGTACGCCGAAGCAACGGTGCCCAAGCTCTCGGTCATCACCAGGAAGGCATATGGCGGCGCCTACGACGTCATGAGCAGCAAGCACATCCGCGGCGACATCAACCTGGCCTGGCCGACGGCGGAGATCGCGGTCATGGGCGTGGCCGGGGCCGTGAGCATCATCTTCCGCGAAGAGATCGCCGGCGCCGAGGACCCTGAAGCGGAACGCGCGCGGCTGGCCGCCGACTACGAGGCGCGCTTCGCCAATCCGTACATCGCCGCCGCCAGGGGATACGTCGACGACGTCATCCTGCCCAGCGAGACCCGCCCTCGGTTGATCGCGGCACTGCGGATGCTGGCCACGAAGCGGGACCGGAATCCCGCCCGCAAACACGGCAACATCCCGCTCTGATGTCTTCGCTTCGCGGCCGACGTTGACGGCGGATCGAGGCGCAGCAGACGTGTCTTTGCGCAAAGACGGGACTGGTCGCGACCTGGCATCGCCTCCCTTCAAGCGAGTGCTCGTCGCCAATCGCGGTGAGATCGCGCTGCGAGTGATGCGCGCCTGCCACGACCTTGGTTGCGAGGCGGTGGCCGTCTTCAGCGATGCCGATGCCGACTCGCGACACGTTCGAGCCGCCGACCAGGCCGTCCGCATCGGACCGGCGCCGGCCGCCGAGAGCTACCTCCGCGTCGACGCCATCATCGCCGCCGCCAGGACGACGGGGGCCGACGCCATCCATCCGGGCTATGGGTTCCTGTCCGAGCGACCGGCATTGGCCGAGGCCTGTGCAGCGGCCGGCATCGTCTTCGTCGGGCCGGAGCCGGCGACGTTGCTTGGCCTCGGCGACAAGCTCCACGCCCGCCGGGCGGCGACTCGCGTCGGCGTCCCGGTCGTGCCCGGGACGCTGGAGCCCGCTGCCATCGAGCGCCCGGATGGGCTGGAGGCGCTCCTCGCTGAGGCCGAGAGCGTCGGCTTCCCCTTGCTGGTCAAGGCAGCTGCCGGGGGAGGGGGGCGCGGCATGCGGGCGGTCGACCGATCGACGAGGCTGCCGGAGGCACTCGTCGCCGCCTCGCACGAGGCGATGGCCGCGTTCGGCGACGGCAGTGTCTATATCGAGCGGCGCATCGATGGGGCCCGCCACGTGGAGGTCCAGCTGCTGGGCGACGCGTGGGGCGCGCTCGTCGCGCTCGGCGAGCGGGATTGCTCGGTCCAGCGGCGCCACCAGAAGCTCGTCGAGGAGGCTCCCGCGCCGGGTCTCGACCCCCCGTTCCGTCGTCGGTTGCACGAGATGGCGACCGACGTGGCTCGAGCCGTCGGGTTGCGCAACGCCGCGACGGCCGAGTTCCTCGTCGGCCCCGAGGGCGAGGCCTGGTTCCTGGAGGTCAACGCGCGTTTGCAGGTCGAGCACGGGGTGACCGAGCTCCTGACCGGCCTCGACCTCGTGCAGGAGCAGCTCTGGATCGCGGCCGGCGCGGTCCTCAGTCCGGCCGTGCTGCGAGCCGCGGCGGAAGCCGCATATCCCGCACAGCACGCGATCGAGGTGCGGCTATCCGCCGAGGACCCAGGTCGGGCGTTCGCCCCGGTGCCCGGTCGCATCGGGCGCTGGCGGGCGCCGAGTGGCCGGGGCATCCGCATGGACGACTGGGTCGAGGACGGCACCAGGATCGGCGGCGACTACGACCCGTTGCTGGGCAAGCTCCTGGTGGTCGACGCCGATCGGGAGCGGGCCATCGCGCGCATGGCGGACGCGCTGGACGACCTGGAGGTGACGGGCATCCAGACGACGCTGCCCTTCGATCGCTGGCTGATGGCCGACCCCGCCTTCCGGGCAGGCGACCTCTCGACGGACTTCGTCGGGCGCCACTGGCTGCCCGGCCCACGCCGCGAGATCGCGGCGGCGTTCGCCGCCCAGGCTGCCCTGCAGGCCCACCTCGACCCTGGCATCGCTCCACCGCGTGCCCACCTCGACGTTGGCGTCGCGTCCGACGCCGACCCACGGCGCATCGGCGTGCGCCATGAAGTCGACGCCACGGATCGTCGCGAGCCCAGATCGAGCTGGCTGGCGACCGGACGTCGTGAGTCGATCGACCGGTGGCCGCGATGAAGGACGCTCGGCCAGCCAGCTCGGGCACGTATCGCGTGACCGTCGAGGGCGCCCAGCCGCAGGTCTTCGAGCTGTCACGGGCGCTGCTCGAGCCGGCGGACGATCAGCTGGTCGCAGACACGGTCGGGCCTGGCGCCGATCGAGGTGACCGCATGGCCGGCGTGGTCACGGTCCTCAAGCGACCGGGCGACCCGGGCGCCACGCTGACGAGGTATGAGGTCGTCGTCGGCGGCTGGCGCTTCATCGTCGGCGTCGAACCGGCTGCGCGGGCAGCGCTCCGGGAGCGCGGCTCCCGGACCGGCGAGCGCGACCGAAGCAGCGGCCGCCAGATCGTCCGAGCCCAGATCCCCGGGCGCATCGTGGCCGTCGCGGTCGACGTGGGCGAGGCGGTCGAGGCGGGCCAGCTGTTGCTCGTGGTCGAGGCCATGAAGATGGAGAACGCCGTCATCGCGCCGTGGGCCGGTACCATCGCCCGCATCGGTCTCGAGGCCGGGCAGACCGTCGAGCTGGGAGATGAGCTGGTGGTGATCGAGTGAGCAGCGGGAGCGATCCGCAGGCTGACCGCCCGGAAGGGACACGGAAGGGGAGCGACCCCGGCCGCGAGGGGCACGACCCAGGCCGCCAGCGCTGGCGAAGCACGACCCGCGCCAACGCCCTCGCCGAGCATGCCGAGCGCCGCCCGGAGTTCCTGACCTCGAGCACCATCCCCGTCCGCGACCTCTACACGCCCGCCGACCTGGCCGAGCTCGACGAGGAGCGCGACCTTGGGCGGCCGGGGGAGTTCCCCTTCACCCGCGGCGTCCAGCCCACGATGTACCGCGGCCGCTTCTGGACGATGCGGCAATACGCCGGCTTCTCGACCGCGGCCGACACGAACGCGCGCTTCCGCTACCTGCTCGAAAAGGGCCAGACCGGCTTGTCGGTCGCCTTCGATCTGCCGACCCAGATGGGCTACGACTCCGACGCCGTCGAGGCCCAGGGTGAGGTCGGTCGCGTCGGCGTCCCCATCAGCTCGTTGGCTGACATGGAGACGCTCCTCGACGGCCTGCCGCTCGACACGGTCAGCGTCTCGATGACCATCAACGCCACGGCGCCGATCCTGCTGGCCTTCGCCGTCGTCGCCGCCGAACGACGGGGGATCTCGCGCCAGACGCTGTCGGGCACGCTGCAGAACGATCTGCTCAAGGAATACATCGCCCGCGGCACCTACATCTACCCGCCTCGCCAGTCGATGCGTCTGGTGACCGACGTCTTCGAGTTCTGCTCGACCGAGATGCCGCGCTGGAACACGATCTCGATCAGCGGCTACCACATGCGCGAAGCCGGCGCGACGGCGGCACAGGAGCTGGCCTTCACGCTCGCCGACGGCATCGCCTACGTCGAGGCGGCCGTCGCTCGCGGCCTCGACGTCGACCGATTCGCGGGTCGGCTGAGCTTCTTCTTCGCGGCCTGGAGCGAGCTCTTCGAGGAGGTCGCCAAGTTCCGTGCCGCGCGGCGCATGTGGGCGCGTCTGATGCGCGACCGCTTCGGCGCCCAGGACCCGAGATCGATGACCTGCCGCTTCCACGTCCAGACGGCGGGCTCGAGCCTGACTGCCCAGTCGATCGAGAACAACGTCGTGCGCACGACCATCCAGGCCCTCTCCGCGGTCCTCGGCGGCGCCCAGAGCCTGCACACCAACTCGCGCGACGAGGCGCTCGCGCTACCGACCGAGGAGGCCGCCCGGCTGGCCCTCCGGACACAGCAGATCCTGGCCTACGAGGCCGGGGTGACCGAGACGCCCGACCCCCTCGCCGGCAGCTACTACGTCGAGACGCTGACCAACGAGCTGGAGGCCGCCGCCAACGCCTACCTCGAGGAGATCGAGGCCATCGGGGGCACGCTGGCGGCCATCGAGGCGGGCTATCAGCAGCGACAGATCCAGGAGGCCGCCTACGCCGTCCAGCGGCGGATCGAGTCGGGCGACCAGGTCGTCGTCGGCGTCAATCGTTTCGTCGACGATGCCGTCGCGTCGCCACCACTCCAGCGCATCGACCCCGAGGCGGAGCGCGAGCAGGTCGATCGGGTTCGCCGCGTCCGTGGCGAGCGCGACGCCGCGGCCTGTGAGCGGGCGCTGGCGGCGCTCGGGGCGGCCGCTGCCGGCACGGTCAACCTCCTGCCGCCGATCATCGCGGCAGTCGAGGCCCAGGCCACGCTGGGCGAGATCAGCGACCGGCTCCGCGTGGCCTGGGGCGAGCATCGCGAGCTGATCACCGTCTGAGTGCCGGTGCTCGCCGAACGGTCGAGTGGCCAGGCCGGCCATCGAGCCTGGAGTGCCGGTGCGGACGACGTTCACCCGAGTGACCGAACGACGGAGCCTCTTCACTGCCCGTTCGTCGCCGCGTACCCACCCGACGGGTCATCAGGGCAACCGCGCGCTGTCGGCGACGCCCAACACCGCCACGCCAGGGTTCACCGACGGTCGAGTGGCGGCCTGGTGATGCGCCAGTCGCTTCCAATACCCATCCCGCGGGTATCCGGCGATCTCGCGATGGGCCGGCAAGCAGCGGGACTTCGTCGTTCAGGAGCGCAGCCGCGGTGACGTAGGATGCGGCCATGACGCCGCCGCCAGCTGCTGCCAGGCTCGCCAACGACCACCGGCTCGGGAAGGTGCATCACGTCGCCATCGTCGTCCGCGACCTCGATGCCGCGCTCGGCTTCTACCGGGACATCCTGGGTCTCGTCGTCGAGCTGGTCGAGCCCATCCCCCACGATGGGGTGACCATCGCGTTCCTGCCCATCGGGGAATCGAAGCTCGAGCTGGTCATGCCGACCGACGAGTCGACCGGCGTGGCGCGCTTCCTGGCCAGCAAGGGTGAGGGCTTCCATCACGTCTGCTTCGAGGTCCCCCACATCGCCGACACCCTCACTCGGATGGCCATCGATGGCGTCGAGCTCATCGACACCGTGCCCCGCAAGGGCGCCGAAGGCCCGGTCGCCTTCCTTCACCCGCGATCGTGCCATGGGGTGCTGGTCGAGCTGATCGAGGCACGCGGCGGCCCGGCGTGGAAGGCGTTGGGCTACTAGGAACGCACGATCATCCCGCGCGGAGCCGAGGCGCTCCCCGGGGAGACCGATGGGCTCCGACGCTCGTCGTTACCGCCGCATGCGGAGCGGGCTCTCGATCGCCACGAGGATGGCGGCCGCACGCTGCTCGGAGGCCATGGCCGCTGCCCGGCGGCGCGTCAGACGCAGCGCCTCCGCCCGCAGCCGCTCGGCCCGCGCCTGCCAGACCGTCAGCCCGAGCTCGTCCCAGGCGCGGACGGCGCGGCCGAACGAGACGGCGGCCGCGGCCGGATCTCCGCCTTGCAGCGCCAGGATGCCGCTCGTCTCGTGGTCGATCGCTCGCGGTTCGCGACCCGTCAAGGGGCCGATCGCGACGGTCGTCGCGCCCGTCCTCGCCGACGTCCGCCGCCGTCGCTCGGCGACTGTCGACCGAGGGTCGTGCGGCGGGCACGCGCTCGAGCGCGGCGACCTGAGCGAGCGCCGCCTCGGCCGTGGCGACGAGCCCGATCGCGTCGAGGGACGCCGCCAGTCGGTGGGCTCGTCGCAGCTCTTGGATGGCCTCACGGAGACGACCGGCACCGAGATGGGCGCGACCGCGGAGCAGCGGGCCGAGCGGCACGAGCGCCCGCCAGCCATTGGCTGTGGCGCGTGCCTCGCCTGACGCCGCAGCCTCGACGGCTCGGTCCCAGTGCCCTCGATCGAGGTGCACGGCCGCGGTCGTCAGGTCGATCTCGGCCAGCTCCATCGTCACACCCAGCTCGATCAGGATCCGTCGGGCCGTGGCCAGCCGCTGCATCGCCTGACGTGGTCGCCCGGCCCTCATCGCTGATCGCGCCCCCGCCGCCAGGACCAGCGCGCGCAGATGGCGGGCGCCGACGGAGTCGGCGATGCGCAGGAGGCCGGCGATGCGAGGCTCGGCCTCGGCGGGGCGACCGGCGGCTGTGCGAACCAGGGCCTCGATGAGCAGGCTGTCGACCTCGACCCAGCGATCGCCCGCCTCGGCCGCCGAAGGGCGGGCCTCGAGGGCCGCTCCGAGCGCGCCGTCGAGATCGCCTCGATACCAGGCCGCGTAGGCCGCCGCGCGACGCAAGGAGGCGACGCCCCGTTCGTCTCCACTGCGGGCGACCAGCCGGGTCGCCCGGGCCAGCCAGTCGCGCGCCTCGCGCCCGCCGGCCACCGTCAGCAGGTAGGCCAGGTCGACGGCGACCAGCTCGCGTTCCGGTCGATCCCGACCGTACAGCGCGAACGCCTTGCGGTACGACCGCAGCTCGCCCACGAAGTCGTCGAAGCGTTGCGCCTCCGCCAGCCGGTGGTAGGCGCGGGCGGTGCCAACACGGTCGCCGGTCGTCTCGAAGACGCCCAGGGCGCGTTCGATGAGCGTTCGCGCGACGGCGACCTCGCCGAGGTTGCTGCGGGCTCGACCGAGCGCCAGCAGCGCGAAGCCGAGCGTGTCGGTCGGCCCGGTGGTGGCCACGAGATCGAGCGCACGCTCGGCCGCCTCGATCGCCTCACGGTGACGCCCGAGCTCGCCGAGGCCTTCGGCGCGCCCGATGAGCAGCCGCGCCAGCTCATCGCCTTCGGCGGCTGCAGGGTCGATCGCGGCGATCGCCAGGCCACGTCCATAGAGCGTCTCTGCCAACCGTGGCTGCAGGGCGAAGACCGCATCGCCCCATCGGCGCAGGGATCGGCTGGCGAGTCGTGCCGCGTCGTGATCGGGGCCCTCGCGCGAGGAGAGGCGACCGAGCTCCCAGGCCTGTTCGTACTGATGCGCGACGGCCGCCACCGCGACCCCACCGACGCGCATCTCCAACCAGTCCGCGATGCGTCGGTGTCGCAGCGCACGATCCGCCCGCGGCAGGGACTCATACGCCACGTCACGGATGACGTCGTGCTTGAACGCGAGCTCGATGGCCCCCGGGACGCGCGAACCCGAGCGACGGCGGAGGATGTCGCGAGCCTCGAGCTCGACGAGGCTGTCGCGCAGCGACCCGGGCGCCCGACCGCGGTCATCGGATGCCATCGCCTCGAGCAACGCGTCCCAGGTCACCGAGCCGGCGACCGAGGCATCCTGGAGCGTTGCCTTGGCCGCTGTCGAGAGGCGGTCGAGCCGCGCCGCGACGACCAATCGGAGCGTGGCCGGGACGCGCTCGATGGCCTTCGGGTCGGCGACCTGCCAGCCGCTCCGGCCGCGGACGAGGGCGCGCGTCTCGACGAGCATCCGCGCGCTCTCCTCGAGAAAGAGCGGGTTGCCCGCCGCCCGTGCGACGAGGCGGCTGACGACAGCCGGTGGGACATCGCCCTCCAGCGCGCTGGCGATGACGGATCGCGCGTCTCGAGCGCCGAGCGCGCCGAGGCGGACCGTCGTCAAGCGTCGTCGCCATGTCTCGGGCTCGGGTCTCGAGAGGGCGAGGAACAGGACACGCTCGGACCACGGCGCGAGATCGACCGCCTCGAGCAGCAGCTGGAGATCCGGATCGGCCCAGTGGACGTCGTCGAGGACGACGATCGTCGGTCTGCCTGCCGCCAGCGCTCGGATGACCGGCTCGACGGTCGCCCGAGGATCGAGCGCCGCACCGCCGGGCGGACCCGGCTGGTCGCCTGTGACGGAAGCCTCGTGGAGACCGAGGATCGTCTCCAGCTGACGTTCGAGCCCGGCCATGGCCGGGCTCGGTGTCGCCGCCCGGGCGTCGCGCGCGACGCGGCGGAGCCGTCGCCGGGCGATCGACGGGCTGACCCCGGGTCCGATGCCGACGAACGTCCCGATGGCCTGGGCGACGGGCGCCAGCGGCAGCCGCTGGCCATACGGATGGCAGGCGCCGTACAGATGCAGCCAGCCGGGCAGCCGGGTCCGGAGCTCGTCGGCGAGCCTGGTCTTGCCCAGGCCGGGCTCGTCGACCACGACCAGCACGCGGCTGCGATGCTCCGCCTCGACCGCTGCGGCCTCCGACAGCAGGCGGCGCACGATGGCCGTCCGATCGACGAACGGTGAGGTCGGGACCTCGAGCGACCGGAAGCGCCCTGATCGCCCGCTCGCCGCGGCTCGGATGCCCCGCGCCTCGAAGGTCGTCAGCGGCCGTGCCTTGCCTTTGGCCGCCTGCAGCCGGCGTGGTCCGTAGCGCAACGAGCCGCGGGTCAGGGCCTGCGTGGAGGCGCCGACGATGACCTGACCGGCGACGGCCAGACCGGCCAGCCGCGAGGCCACGTTGACGGTGTCGCCGACGATCGCGAAGCCCGACGCCTCGCGCGACGGCGCCACCATGACCTCGCCCGTATTGACGCCGACGTGCAGGCCGGGAAACGCCACCGCGGCCTGCCGTGCGGCGAGGTGTCCGGCCCGGCTGACCATCGCCAGGGCGGCGCGGACCGCTCGCTCGGCGTCGTCGTCATGGGCGGTCGGCACCCCGAAGACGGCCATGAACCCGTCGCCCATGACCTGAGGCACCGTCCCGCCGTGTCCTTCGACGACCAGGCGAAGGTCGGTCATCCAGGGCCGGACGACACCGAAGACCTCCTCCGGATCGAGCGCCTCGGCCAGCGCCGTGTAGCCGGCCAGGTCGGCGAACAGGACGCTGACGACCTTGCGCTCCGACTGGAGCACGGGCTCGCCGCACGTCGGGCAGGTGATGGCGTCCCGCGGCAGGACCGACCCGCAGGCCGGGCATGGTCGACCGCCGTCGCTCGTGCCGCTCCCTTGGTCAGGGCTCCGTCGTCGGGCGCGGGCCACCCGCACTCACCCGCCTGTCACCCTCGTCACTGGGCGCCCGGGGCGAGCTGCTCGGTCGTGTCGTTGAGGACGATCGCGCTATCGGTCGAGAGGACGCCGGCGGTCCCATTGATCCGCACGATCTGATCCCCGAGCGCTTCGAGCGAGTCGGCATCGACCTCGACCAGGATGTCCCAGTCGCCGGCGACCACGGCGGAACCGAACTGGTCGTCGCCCTGGAAGTCATCATTGAGCCGATCGAAGACGGTCATCGCCTGGCCAGGTTCGGTCCGGATCCGGACATAGGCGCCGATGGGCAGCTTCTCGCTCCAGCGCGTCGGTGCCTTGGGCCCCTTGACCACGGCCAGCCCGACGCTGGTGCCCGGGTTGACCGCGTCGCGGATGACCGTCAGCTTCTCTCGGAGGTCGGTCAGCGACGCCAGCTGATCGCGACCCTCGGTCGCGACTTCGACGAAGGCGACCGAGCCGAACTCTCCGGAGAGGACCCGCGCGGCGTAACGCACGCGACCGGCGCCCCAGAGCGTCTTGAGCTTGTCCATCGTCGCTTCGCTCCCCGAGGGGACGAAGACATAGGCGTCCAGCGTCTCGTTCGACATGGTCGCTTCCTCCCTGCCGCCGGCGGGCGCGCGGCTTTGGTCTAGTTGACGCCTCCGCGCCGCCGATTGCAAGGGTCCGTCTGCATGCGTCGGGCCGACCTACCGCCAGAAGCCGGCGTGGACGGCGCGCGCCTCGTCCTCCAGCGCTGGGCCCTCGACGATCGTCTGGCGCTGACCCCGCGCGAACACCTCGCGGCAGGGCAAGGCCATCGTCGGGTTGGCGGGGTCGTCGCCGGTCATCGCACGCAGCGCGTCCTCGGCGAGCGCGTAGACGACACGCCCGATGCCGCTCCAATAGATCGCGCCGGCGCACATCGCGCACGGCTCCGTGCTCGTATAGAGCGTCGCCATGGTGAGCGTCGTCGGGTCGACGTGCGAGATGGCCCGAACGGCGTTGAGCTCGGCGTGCGCGGTCGGCCCGTCGACGGCGACACTGTTGCCGGCCTCCGCCAGCGTCGTGCCGTCAGCCGCCACGATGACGGCGCCGAAGGGATGGTTGCCATCGGCGCGTGCCAGGCGTGCCAGCTCGATCGCCTGGCGCAGGTGATGCTGGTCCAGTTCGTTCATGGATCGAGGCGCTGACTACGGACCCGCTGGCGTGACGGCGGTGCTCCGGGTCACCTGAGCCCCGCATCGCGCAGCAGCGCCGGGATCTCGGTCGGTGAGTCGGCCACGCTGATACCTGCCGCCTCGAGCGCGGCGACCTTGCCGGCCGCCGTGCCCATGCCGCCCGAGATGATGGCCCCGGCGTGGCCCATGCGCTTGCCCTCCGGCGCCGTGCGGCCGGCGATGAAGGCGACCATGGGCCGACCCTGAAGATGACCCGCGGCGTAGGCCGCGGCCTCCTCCTCCTCGGCGCCGCCGATCTCGCCGATGAGCACGATGGCGTCGGTCTCGGGGTCCTCGCGGAAGAGCGTCAGCACGTCGCGGAACGTCAGCCCGTGGATCGGGTCGCCGCCGATGCCGACGCAGGTCGACTGCCCGATGCCGGCGTCGGTCATGGCCTGCACGACCTCGTAGGTCAAGGTGCCCGACCGAGAGACCAGCCCGACCCGTCCCTCGCGATGGATCGAGCCCGGGATGATGCCGACCTTGGCCCGACCCGGGGAGGTGGCGCCGGGGCAGTTAGGCCCGATGAGCCGGGCTCCCGCCGCTTCCACCACGGGCACGACCTTGAGCATGTCGAGGGCCGGGATGCCCTCGGTGATGCAGAAGATCGTGCCGATGCCCGCGTCACAGGCTTCGAGGATGGCGTCGGGGGCGCCGGCGGCGGGGACGTAGATGACGCTCGTATCGGCGCCCGTCGCAGCCACCGCCTGCGCCACCGTATCGAAGACCGGGACGCTGCCGTCGAGCGCCAGCTGACCGCCCTTGCCGGGCGTCACGCCGGACACCACGTTGGTGCCATAGGCCTGCATCTGGCGAGCGTGGAAGTCGCCCTCGCGGCCGGTGATGCCCTGGACGAGGAGCCGCGTCGAGCCATCGACGAGGATGCTCACGAAGCCGATCCCGCGGCCGCGACCGCCTTGGCCGCCGCATCGTCGAGGCTGCTCGCGGTCTCGAAGGCCGCCGCCTTGAGGATGGCCGCGGCTTCCTCCGCATTGGTGCCCACGATGCGCACGACCATGGGCACGTCTCGCGCCTGCTGGGCGCGCGCCTCGACGAGACCACGGGCGACCTCGTCGCCGCGCGTGATGCCGCCGAAGATGTTGACCAGGATGGCGCGCACGTTCTCGTCCGACAGGATCAGCCTCATCGCTGCGGCCACCTTGTCGGCCCTTGCGCCACCGCCGATGTCCAGGAAGTTGGCCGGCGCGCCGCCGGCGCGCTTGACGAGGTCCATCGTGGCCATCGCCAGCCCGGCACCGTTGACCATGCAGCCGATGGTCCCCTCGAGCTTGATGAAGTTGAGGCCCTCGGTACGCGCCTCGATGTCGGTCGGGTCCTCCTCGGCCAGGTCCCGCATGGCCTCCAGCGCCGGATGGCGGGGGAGGGCGGAGTCGTCGATGGTGACCTTGGCGTCGAGGCATTGCAGCGTCTGCAGCTCGCTGCCGTCGGCTGCACGTTCGCGCACGATGGCCAGGGGATTGACCTCGACCAGGTCGGCGTCGGTGTCGCGCATGATCGACACGAGCCCCCGGGCGATGGCCACGGCAGGCTTGAGGTGGGCACCGAGGCCGAGCGCGAAGGCCATCGAGCGGGCCTGGTGATCGAGCAGCCCGAGATGCGGGTGGGCGTGGATGCGCACGATGGCGTCGGGGTCGGTCCGGGCGACCTCCTCGATCTCGATGCCACCGGCGGCCGAGCCCATGAGCAGGATCCGCCGAGCGGCCCGATCGAGGACGGCGCCCAGGTAGACCTCCCGGACGATGTCGGCGGCCGGCGCGACGAGCACCGTCTGGACGGTGATGCCCTTGATGTCCATGCCCAGGATCTGCCTGGCGACCGCCTCCGCCTCGGCCGCGCTGCCGGCGAGCTTGACGCCGCCAGCCTTGCCACGGCCGCCGACGAGGACCTGAGCCTTGATCACGACCCCATCGGCACCCTCGCGGAGCTGGGTCTCGGCCAACGTCCGCGCCTCATCCGGCGAGCGTGCCACGCCGTAGGGTGGCACCGGCAGGCCGGCCGCCGCGAGGAGCGTCTTGGCGTGGTACTCCTGCAGCTTCACGGGCGGTCACGGGCTCCGGCTGGCGATGGGATGGGGAGCGTCAGGATAGCGCGCCACCCGCTGCCCGACGCCGACCACCGGTCGCCCCTCGGCGGGTAGGGAATCGCGTTACGATTGGGCGGCCGGCCAGTCCGGTCACTCGGAGGACGACGTCCGCGCGGCCCAGTCTCCGCCCGCTCGGCGCCCGCTCGGCTCGACTCGGAGGTCGGATGCTGCTCCGCTACCGCGGCCGCGAAGGGATGTACGGGTGGCTCTTCCACCGCATCAGCGGCATCGCGATCTGGGCCTTCGTCATCCTCCACGTCATCGACATCTACCTCGTCGGCGGCAACCCCGACGCGTATGACGAGCTGCTGGCCATCTACGCCAGCACCGTCGGGCGCATCCTCGAGGTGCTCCTCGGGGCGGCCCTGCTGTACCACGCCCTGAACGGCTTGCGGATCGTGGTCATGGACTTCTGGCCGTCGCTGACGCGCTTCCATCGGGCCCTCTGGTGGGCCGTCTGGGTGCCCTTCCTGATCATCGGCGTCCCGGTCGCGTACCAGATCCTGGCACCGATCTTCGGGCTGCCGCAGTTCGATGTCGGTGGTCAGCGATGAGCGAGGACCCGGCGGCCATGAGCATGTACTCGCGGGTCGGACGTCCTCGACCGCCGCGGCGCAGCCGCGAATACGTGCTCTGGGTCCTGATGCGCGTGACCGGGCTGGCGCTCTTCGTCCTCGCCCTCGCCCACTACCTCATCGTCCACTTCCTCTTCGACCCGGCCCAGCAGACCGCGACCTGGATCATCGATCAGCGCTGGAACCAGGTCTTCTGGCGTGCCTTCGACTGGACGCTCCTGATGTTGGTCCTCTTCCACGGTTTCATGGGCATGCGCACGGTCATCGGCGACCACGTCCGTCGGCCCCGGCTGCGCGCCGGCCTGCTGTTCGCGCTCGCGGTCCTGGGCGTCTTCCTGTTCATCATCGGCACGCTGGTGGTCTTCACCCTGCCGGTGCCGGGCGAGACATAACGTGGGCACGGGCATCGGCTCGCCACGCGCGCCGGTCAAGCACGAGTTCGAGGCCATCATCGTTGGCGCCGGCGGGGCTGGGCTGTGGGCTGCGCTGGAGCTCGCGCGGGCGGGCGTCAAGACGGCGGTCCTGACCAAGATGTACCCCACCCGTTCCCATACCGGGGCCGCGCAGGGCGGCGTCTGCGCGGCGCTGGGGAACCAGGAGGAGGACCATTGGGAGTGGCACATGTTCGACACCGTCAAGGGCGGCGACTACCTCGTCGACCAGGACGGCGCCGAGATCCTGGCCCAGGAGGCCATCGAGCGCGTCATCGAGCTGGAGCGCATGGGGCTGCCGTTCAACCGGACGGATGACGGGCGCATCGACCAGCGCCGTTTCGGTGGCCATACCCGCAACTTCGGGGAGGGACCGGTCCGCCGCGCGTGCTATGCGGCGGATCGCACCGGCCACATGATCCTGCAGACGCTCTACCAGCAGTGCGTCAAGCACGAGGTCACCTTCTTCGACGAATACCACGTCGTCGACCTGCTCGTTGGGCGGGCGGGCAGCTCGGGCCTGAGCGCCGGCGGCGTCGTCGCCTATCGCATCGCCGATGGCGAGCTGCACGTGTTCCGGGCGGCCGCCACGCTGCTGGCGACGGGCGGCAACGGCCGCATGTTCCGGGTCACCTCCAACGCCCACACGCTGACCGGGGACGGCATGGCGCTCGCATACCGGCGCGGCGTGCCGCTCCAGGACATGGAGTTCTACCAGTTCCATCCGACCGGCATCGTGGGCATCGGCATCCTCCTCTCCGAGGCAGCACGGGGCGAGGGCGGCTACCTGCTCAACGACGCCGGCGAGCGCTTCATGGAGCGCTATGCGCCGCGACTCATGGAGCTGGCGCCGCGCGACATGGTCAGTCGCGCCATCTACATGGAGGTCCGCGACGGCCGCGGCATCGGCGGCAAGGACTACGTCTACCTCGACGTCCGCCACCTCGGCCGTGAGGTCATCGAAGCCAAGCTGCCCGATATCACGGACTTCGCCCGGGTCTACCAGGGCGTCGAGCCCATCACCCAGCCGGTGCCCATCCAGCCGACCGCGCACTACGCCATGGGCGGCGTGCCCACCAACAACGACGCCCAGGTCGTCCTGGACAAGCGCGACACCGTCCTGCCGGGCCTCTATGCGGCCGGGGAGGCCGCCTGCGTCAGCGTCCATGGCGCCAACCGGCTGGGCACCAACTCGCTCGTCGATCTGCTCGTCTTCGGCCGACGCGCGGGCCGGGCCATGGCCGAGCATTGCCGGACTGCCAGCGCGCCGGAGGTCGCCGTCGACGCACATGAGGCGGTGCGCAGTGAGCTGGAGGCCATGCGCACCCGGCACGACGGCGAGAACCCCAACCACATCCGCCAGGAGCTGGCGACCGCGATGATGGACGACTGTGGCGTCTTCCGGACCGCTGACGGCCTGCGCCGACTGACCCCCGTCGTGCGCGACCTGAAGGAGCGCTACAAGCGCGTCCGCGTCCAGGACCAGGGCACGGTCTTCAATACGGACCTCCTCGAGGCACGCGAGGTCGGCTACCTGCTCGACTGCGCCGAGGCGACCGTCGCTTCCGCCCTCGCCCGCACCGAGAGTCGCGGCGCCCACTACCGCGAGGACTTCCCGGAGCGCAACGACAGCGACTGGCTCAAGCACACCTTGGCCTTCGCGGCCGAAGGTGGGCCGCGGCTCAAGACCCGGCCGGTGACCATCACGCGTTTCGAACCCAAGCCGCGCATCTACTGAGCAGAAGGGCGACGAGACGATGCAGGTCAAGCTGCGCATCCTGCGCTACGACCCCCAACGCGACGACAAGCCGCACTGGGAGTCGTACCTCGTCGAGGCCGGCCCGATGGACCGTGTGCTCGACCTGCTGCATACGGTCAAGTGGGAGACGGATGGCACGCTGACCTTCCGCCGTTCCTGCGCACACGGGGTGTGCGGCTCGGACGCGATGCTCATCAACGGCCGCAATCGGCTGGCCTGCAAGATCCGGGTCGACCAGCTGGGCTCGAAGATCTCCGTCGCGCCGCTGCCCGGGCTGCCGGTGGTCAAGGACCTCGTGGTCGACATGGAGGACTTCTTCAGCAAGTACCGGAGCGTCAAGCCGTACCTCATCAACGAGAGCCCGGAGCCGACCCGCGAGCGCCTCCAGACGGCCGCCGAGCGGGCCCGCTACGACGACACGACGAAGTGCATCCTGTGCGCGGCCTGCACGTCGTCCTGCCCGTCGTTCTGGGCGCAGAAGGCCTATGTCGGCCCGGCCGCCATCGTCAACGCCCATCGGTTCATCTTCGACTCGCGCGATGAGGCGGCCGACGAGCGGCTCGAGATCCTGGCCGATGAGGACGGCGTCTGGCGCTGTCGGACGATCTTCAACTGCACCGACGCCTGCCCGCGCGGCATCAACATCACGCAGGCCATCCTCGAGGTCTCGAGCGCCATCGTCGTCAAGCGGGTCTGAGGATGGCCAGTCCCGAACCCGGCACGGGCGCGCCCGACGCCGTTCGGTCAGGGCCGCGACGGCTCGTCATCCGCACCGACGGCGCCTCGCGCAACAACCCCGGCCCGGCCTCCTGCGGGGCCGTCCTCATCGACGCCGACGGCCCCGATCCCGTACGACCCTGACGCGCTGCCGGTCGCCGTCGTCGCCCGGGCACTCGGGGTGCGTACCAACAACGTGGCCGAGTACGCGGGGCTCGTGCTCGCCCTCCGCGAGGCGCGCCGCCTGGGCGCCGAGGAGATCGACCTGCGGCTCGACTCGAAGCTCATCGTCGAGCAGCTCAACGGTCGCTGGCGCGTCAAGGACGCCAAGCTGCAGGGCCTCTTCGCCGAGGCGCGACGGCACCTGGCGAGCTTCGCGCGCTGGTCCGCGAGCCACGAGCCGCGAGCGAGGAATCGGGCCGCCGATGCACTCGCCAATCTGGCCCTCGACGATCCGGACGCGGCAGCGTCGCTGGTGGCCGAGGTCGCGCGGCGCAACGGCCGCGAGCCGCCTTCGGCGCCCGAGGAGACCGCATCGGTCTGACCCGCCGCCTGCGCACTCGGGATGGGTCGACCGTGGTGGTCGGCTATTCCAGCCAGTCGATGCCGAAGTCGTTGGACAGCCGCTGGAACATGGCATCGTCGAGCAGCCCGTCGCGCTCGGCCTGCGCCACGGCGTCGAACCATCGATCGAGACCGCCGGGCACGGCCATGAACAGGTAACGCGACCGGGTGTCGAGCGGATTGCGGATGGCATGGGGGATGCCCTTCGGCAGCCGAGCGATCCCGCCCGCCTCCAGGATCTCGGACCGATCGGCGAGCCGGACCTCGAGCGCACCCTCGATGACGAAGCCGATCTCATCCTCGCGGCCGTGGATGTGCATCCGATTGCCGTCACCAGGTTCGAACGCCGCTTCGAACAGGTAGATCGAGCCGCCGGTCTGTTGGCTGGTCAGCTTGTGCGTGACGCCAAGGAAGTCCAGCACCGTGCCCGATCGCGCTGGCACGAAGGTCGGTCCGGTCTCGTCGGGTCGCACAGCTGCCTCCATCCCTGATGCGAGCCCGGCCGCCGAGCGCCTCGGACGTCCCGTCCGTGGGGCCTTCGCCGGCGCGTAGAATCGACCATGCCAGCGAGGCGACCGGACGGTCGCGTGTCGCCCGGGGTGACCCGGGCGGCCCGAGGAAAGTCCGAGCTCCACGACGCAGGGTAGCGGGTAACACCCGTCCGCCGAGAGGCGAGGACCAGCGCCACAGAGACGAGCCGCAGCACCGGGCGACCGGAGCCGCGGGTGAAACGGGCAAGCTCTACCCGGTGCAAGGCCGAATAGGAGGACGCGTCGCCGGCTTCGGCCGTCGACACGGGCGCGTCGCCCGGGTCCTCGGGTAGGCCGCTAGAGACGTCGGGCGACCGCCGTCGTAGATGGATGACCGTCCCCGTGGCCGCGAGGTCCCGGGACAGAACTCGGCTTACAGGTCGGCTCGCTGGCGCTTCCCGACGGTGGCCTCGCGCCCGGCTGGGTCCGTGGCGGGCTAGTCTTCGTCGGGTCGGAAGATGTGATCGGCCGTGCAGGACGCGCAGATAGGTCGCGCCGACGCCAGGTCACCGAGCGGGATGGGGACCTGTCGGTCGGGATAGAGGCACTCGACCTCGTACAACGCCTCAGGTCGCTTGCGGACCGCGATGAGGCGCCGATACGTGCAGCGGCGCAGATGCTCGGCAGCGTCAGCCGCCGGCGTCAGCGCGGGCTTGGCGAAGGGCTGCAGGAGCGCCACGATCGGAGCCAGACCTCATCATCCGGGCACCCGATGCCCGACTTCGCGGACGACGGCGCTCGGATCCCGAGACCACGACCGACGACCGGGCGGCAGCCTAGCATCGGCGTCAAGGGTGCAGCAAGGCACCGGAAGGTACTAGCCGGTACCGTCGAGCGATGCCTGCAGCACCTTCGCAACGGCCCCGCTGGCCCCACCCGGTCCAGGCTCCGTTGCCGGTTGACACCGGTTCCTCGATCCCGTGACAGAGGCCCGGGACCCCCGTGCTAGACTCCCGGCCGACCGACGAGGCGAGGACGGAGACGCGGGTGATCGACGAGCCAACCACGCGCCAGCCCGACGCCGCGGGACGGGGCCGTGCGGAGGCCCAGGCGGATCCCGACTCGACGGCCTTCGACGCTCCGCCCGACCTTGACAGTGCGACTGCGGAAGCGCTGCTGACGCTGCCCGGACGCTCGCCGGACCCGGTCATCTGCCCATTCCTGCGTGCTGGCGCCGGGACCGACCTGCCGCCCGACGCGGCCAGAACCGGTCATCGATGCGTGGCCGTCCAGCCCGCGGTCGCGGTCGGCGACCGGCAGCGGCAACTCCTCTGCCAGGTGGCCACCCATCCGACCTGCCCACGCTACGTCCGCGGAGAGGCTGGGTTGCGAGCGGCATTGGCGCCGGGTCTCGGACAGCGCGGACGTGCGGCTCCGATCGCCATCGGCACCGCCGTTGTCCTGCTCATCGCCGCGGCCGCCGTGGCGGTCACCAGCGGGATCGGTACCGCTGGCGGCGAAGTGGCTGGAGGCGGGGCTGCCTCGTCGCCCACCTCCGCCACGAGCTCGCGCGCGGCGGCATCTCCCGTCGAGGATGGTTCGGCCCCGGCGGGCTCCCCGGGCGCGACCGAGCCTCCGGCCACCGTGGCTCCCGTGGCCACCGTTCGCCCGACCCTCGTCGCGACCGCGGACCTGCCGACGCCCTGGCGCGGCCTCGAACCATGCCCTGCGCCGGCCACCTGCTACCTCTACGTCGTCCAGCGAGGTGACACGTTCGGCGCCATCGCTGCCCGCTTCGAGACCACCGTCAAGAAGCTGCGCCGACTGAACCCTGAGCTCACCGATCCGAGCACCATCCGGGTCGGCTCCACGCTGCGGGTGCCACCGCCCTCGTCCTGATCAGGCGATCAACGGGCGACCCCGGGCCCAGAGCTTGGTTCTGGGACTCCGGCGACGATCGACCGACGACCTCGGGCGATCCATCGAGGCCGCCCGGACGCCTCCCTTGCAAGAACGGGCTTGACGAAGGCTCGCCGCGGTGTAAGATGCCCGCCACGTGGCACAAAGTGGCACGAAGTGGGGACCAGGGGTGAATGCTCGGTGGGGAACCTGGCGCGGTGGCCCGCAAGTGGGGAGCCACGGTCAGTCCCGAGCACACCCTGTCCGGGCAGTCGCACTGGAGCAGGCAGGGTGTTCACCGGCGAGTACCGGCACACGATCGACGCCAAGGGCCGCATCGCGGTCCCGGCGCGCTTTCGTGCACGGCTCGACGGCGGCGCCTTCGTCTCGCGCTGGATCGACGGTTGCCTGGGGGTCTTCCCGCGGAGTGTCTTCGAGGACCTGGCGGACCGAGTCGCCGCCAAGCCCGTCACGGACGCTGGTGCTCGGACCTTCTCGCGCTTCGTCTTCTCGGGGGCCTTCGAGATCGAGCTCGATGGCCAGGGTCGGGTGGTCGTGCCGCCCGGCCTCCGGGAGTGGGCGGGCCTGGAAGGGGAGACCGTGGTGGTCGGCTCTCGCGATCACATCGAGCTGTGGGCTCCCGCCGCATGGGACACCTACAGCGCGGCGATGACCTCGCCCGATGTCCTCGCTGAGCACCTCCAGGGTCTCGGCATCTAGCGAACCACACGCGTCTTCAGGATCCGGACGGATCCAACGTCGGCATGGCAGCACTGGACGTAGGGCACCGGCCCGTGATGGTGGAGGAGGTCTTGATGGCTCTCTCGCCGCTCCCGGGCCAACGCCAGATCGATGCCACGCTCGGCGGTGGAGGGCACGCCGTCCGGATCCTGGAGGCGAATTCGCCTGATGGCCGCCTGCTCGGACTGGATGCCGATCAGGCGGCCATCGCCAGATGCCAGGTCCGCCTGGCGGTGTTCGGCGAGCGGGCGACGCTGCGACAGGCGAATTTCGAGGAGCTCGACGAGGTCGCCCCGGCCGCGGGCTTCGGAGCCGTCGACGGCATCCTGTTCGATCTCGGGCTGAGCTCCTTCCAGCTGGCCGACGACGAACGCGGCTTCAGCTTCCGCTCCGGCGGACCGCTCGACCTGCGCTTCGACGTCAGCCGCGGTCGCCCGGCCACGGACCTCCTGCGCGACCTCGATGAGCGCGACCTGGCGCGGATCCTGCGCACATATGGCGAGGAACCCTTCGCGGGGCGCATCGCCAGGGCCATCGTGGCGCAGCGCCGGCAAGCGCCGATCGAGACCGCCGATCAGCTGGCCGTGCTGGTCGAGCGCGCCGTCCCCGCGCCGCGCGGCCGCCGTCGCACGCACCCAGCGACGCGGACCTTCCAGGCCCTGCGGATCGCGGTCAACCGGGAGCTGGAGGTCCTGCCGCGCGCCTTGACGGCCGCGGTCGATCTGCTCCGGCCCGGTGGCCGGCTGGCCGTCCTTGCCTACCACTCGCTCGAGGATCGCATCGTCAAGCGCTTCCTGGCCGCCGAGCGGCGTGGCTGCATCTGCCCACCGGAGGTGCCGGTCTGCGTCTGCGGTCGGTCGCCCCGACTGCGCTCGATCGGCCCCACACCGGGCTTCCCGTCCGACGACGAGATCGCCGCCAATCCTCGGGCTCGGAGCGCGCGACTCCGGGCTGCTCAGCGACTCGCGGTCTGAGGTCGCCATCGACGTATGCGTCCCTGCCCACCGCCACCCATGCCAGCCCAGGACCAACCCGCACCTTCGCCCGATGACCGACACGAGGAGGGATCGATCGTGAGCCGCCACCAGTCCCGCCGTCGCCGGACCTACGGCCGACGCCAGCACGAGCTCCACGAGCGACGCGACCGACCGGATACCGGCCAGCTGCTGGACCTCGACGACGACCAGGCCGCCGATGAGGCGACCGCCTTCGAGGTCTCGCCGCCGCTCTTCGACCTGTTCTCGCCACGACTGCGCTTCTTCGAGGGGCGTGGCTGATGGCCGTCTCTGCTGGCGCGCGCCGCGCCACCACGCCGACCCTTCTGCTGCCGCGGCGGAAGGGATCGGCCCGGGAGCGGGCCCGCCGGCGGACGAACCGCGCGGGCATCGCCCTGGCTGCGATCATCGCGGCCTTCCTGCTCGGCCTCTTCTACCTGACGCAGACCCTGGGCACGGCGATGACCCGTTTCGACATCGAGTCGCTCGCCGCGCAGCGGGCCGACATCGAGCAACGGATCCTGTCGGTCGAAGGCGACATCGCGCGCTGGGGCGCGGAGCCGGCCATCGTCCATGGTGCCCAGCAGGCCGGCATGGATAGCCTCGGGACCAGCCTCCGCGTGCCGGGGCGCTGATCGCGCGATGTTGGGTCGGACCGACCGTCGCCTGCGCCTGCTCGCCCTGCTCGTCGGCTTCGTGCTGTTCGCAGGGATGCTCGCCGCGCGTCTGGCCTACTGGCAGGTCGTGCGCGGCGCGGAGATGCGGGTCGACGCCATGGCCCAGCTCGAACGCTCCGTCAGCCAGCCTTCGGTGCGCGGTGACATCTTCGATCGCAGCGGGACCGTCGTGCTGGCCACGACGACCTACCTCGACCTGCTGGCGGCCTATCCGGCCCGGATCGACCCCGCCGACCGCGAGCGCGTGGCGACGGAGCTTTCGACCATGCTCGAGCTCGACGCCGCGTCCGCCGACAAGCTCCACCAGACCCTCGAGCGCGGCGGGGAATACGCGGTCCTCTTCCGCGCCCTGACGCGCCGGCAGAGCGATGCCGTGCGTGCCGCCATCGAGGACCCCGACCCTGCGCGGCGCCTCGAGTGGATCGACCTCGAGCCCCAGCCGGTGCGCGCCTACCCCAACGAGGGCGGCGCCCCGGGCACGACGCTGGCCTCCAGGCTGATCGGCTTCACCAACCGCGAGGGTGAGGGCCAGTACGGCATCGAGCAGCGCTTCCAGGCCCTGCTGGGTGGCCGCCCGCGGATCATGACGGCCCAGCGCGACGTGTCGGGCCGCGTCATCGCCGACACCGAGCGCCTGGTGGATGCCGGCGTGCCCGGCTCGGACATCCGCCTGACCATCGACGCGGGTCTGCAGCTCCAGCTCGAGAAGGAGCTCTACGCGGCCTGGGTCGCCGACAAGGCCAAGATGGCGTCGGCGGTGGTCATGGACCCAGCCACCGGCGAGATCCTGGCCTGGGCCAGCGTGCCCGGCTATGACGCCAATGACTACGGACGGACGGCCGCCCAGGATCCCTCGATCCTCGTCGACCCCGTCGTCAGCGAGGTCTACGAGCCGGGCTCGGTGATGAAGATGTTCGTCGCCGCGGCGGCGTACGATTCGGGCGCGTTGACCCGCAAGACGATCATCAACGACACGCCGACCCTGGTCTTCGGGACCGAGAAGGTGAGCGACTCCGATCACCGTGGCATGGGCCCGGTCACCTTCGAGGACGGCATCGCCTACTCCCGCAACATCGTGGCGGCGCGGTCCGCGAGGATGCTCGGGAAGAACGTCCGGGCGGCCGCCGCGAGCCTGTACGGCATGTGGGATCGGCTGGGCATCGGTCGCAAGACCGGGGTCGAGACGTCCGGCGAGGTGGCCGGTCTGGTCGTCGATCCGGCGACGCAACAGTGGGCCGGCATCGATCTGGCCAACCGGAGCTTCGGCCAGGGCGTTGCCGTCAACCAGCTCCAGCTGGCGCAGGCATTCGCGGCCATGGTCAACGGCGGCCAGTTCGTGCGGCCGCGCCTGGTGGCCGACCTGGCCGGTCAACCGGTCGAGGCCGTGCCGCCCGAGCAGGTCCTCGACGCGCGCGTCTCGACCGAGCTGCGCGACCTGATGCGGCATGTCGTGACCAAGGTGCCCTGGTATCGCAAAGGCACGCAGATCAAGGGCTACGCGGTGGGCGGCAAGACCGGTACGGCGCAGATCTGGGACTCCTCGCGCGGGCAGTGGATGCACAACGTCTTCAACTTCAGCTTCGTCGGTTACGTCGGTCAGACGCGCGACCGGCCGGCGGCGATCGTCGCCATCCGCATCGGGCAGGCCAAGCCGCGCGTCGCCGGCCAGGGCTTGCTGCAGCTCAAGATCACGTCCTACGAGCTCTTCCGTCGGGTCGCACTCGACATCATCGACACGTTGGGCATCCCGCCACAGGACACACGGAACCGTGTCGCGCGCGGCGAATGAGCGGCGCCTGGACGCCGGTCGCCGCCATGGCTGAGCGACCGGAAGCCGATCACGAGCGCCGCCTGGTCGGCTTCGGCGCCGATGAGCTGGCCGCCATCGTCGGCGGCCGAGTCCTGCGAGGCGGCACGCGCCAGATCAAGGGCGCGGCCGTCGACAGCCGGCACATCGGAGCGGGCCAGGCGTTCGTGGCCCTCCCCGGCGAGCGCACGGATGGGCATCGCTTCCTGGTCGACGCGGCGCGAGCGGGAGCGGCCGTCCTCATCGTGACGGCGCCGCCGGCCTCCGACCAATCGAAGGCGCTCGCCGCCCACGACGTCGCGATCATCCTCGTGGAGGACGGCCTGGCTGGCGCTGGGCGCCATGGCCGGCGCCTGGCGCGACCGCTTCACGCCGCTCATGGTCGCCGTCACGGGGTCGTACGCCAAGACGTCCACCAAGGAGGCTGCAGCGACCGTCCTGGCCGCCCGGCTGCGGACGCTCAAGAGCGAAGGCAACCAGAACAACGAGATCGGTCTGCCGCTGACGCTCCTGCGGCTCGGTCCGGAACACGAGGCCGCCGTGGTCGAGATGGGCATGTACGTGGCGGGCGACATCGCGGCCCTGGCCGCTCTGGCGATGCCCAGCATCGGGGTCGTCACCGCGGTCAGCGGTGTGCACCTCGAACGCGCCGGCTCGCTGGCGACCATCGAGCTGGAGAAGGGCCGACTGGTCGAAGCCCTGCCGCCTGCCGGCACGGCCATCCTCAATGCCGACGACCCTTCGGTCCGTCGCATGGCCGCGCGTACCCAGGCGCACGTCGTGACCTACGGCTTCGCGCCAGACGCCGCCGTCAGCGCGACCGAGACGCGCTCGCTGGGCACCGATGGCATGCGCTTCATCCTCCGGACACCCGCCGGCGAGGCCGAGGTGCAGACGCCGGCTCTGGGCATGCTCGGCATCCACAACGCCCTCGCCGCGGCTGCCGTCGGCCACGTGGCCGGCTTCGAGGCCGACGTGATCGCAGATGCCCTGGCTCTCGGCTTCAGCGCGCCGCATCGGACGAGCGTCGTCGATGCCGGCGCCTGGCGGATCCTGGACGACAGCTACAACGCGAGCCCGGACTCGGTGATCGCCGTGCTCGACCTGCTCGCGACGCTGCCTGGGCGATCGGTCGCGGTCCTGGGCGAGATGCTCGAGCTCGGGCCGGACGGCCCGGAGGGCCATCGCCGGGTGGGACGACACGCAGCAGGCGTCGCCGAGCTGCTCGTCGCGGTCGGCGCTGGCGGTGCCCAGATCGCCGAGGGCGCCCGGCGGACGGCGCGTGCCGACATCGAGATCCTCGAGGCACCCGACGCCGAAGCCGCGCTGGACCTGCTGCAGCCTCGCCTGCGAGCGGGCGACACCATCCTCATCAAGGGCTCTCGCGCGGTCGAGCTCGATCGCCTCATCCCGCCGCTGGTGGCACTCGGCCGGGCAGCCGAGGCGGCGACCTCGTGAACGTCCTCGTCGTCCAGGGCATCCTGCTCGCCTTCGCCCTGGTCGTGCTGCTGATGCGGCCCTACCTGGCGCTGCTCAAGCGACTGGGCTTCGGCAAGCGGATCCGGCTCGACGGGCCGGAGGCGCACTACACCAAGGAAGGCACGCCGACGATGGGCGGCCTGCTCATCATCGGCGTCGTCATCGCGGTCGCCCTGATCCTGGGGCTGGTCGATGCCTCGACCTTCGCGCCACTGGCGACGCTGGCGCTGGTGGGCTCGCTGGGCGCCCTCGACGACATCCTCAACGCGCGCACGGGGGAGGGCATCCGAGCTCGACAGAAGATGCTCTGGCTCATCGTCGTGGCAGGCTTCGCGGCCTGGCAGATCCAGCAGACCTACGCCATCGACGAGCTGGCCGTGCCCTTCATCGGCGCGGTGCCCATCCTGCCCGCGGTCTACGTCGTCTTCGCGGCCTTCGCCATCATCGCCGCCGCCAACGGCGTGAACCTGACCGACGGTCTCGACGGCCTGGCCGGCGGCACGCTCATCTTCGCCTTCGTGGCCTACCTCATCATCGCGGCCCTCAACGTGCCGCTCGCCCAGCCCAACCTGGCCGTGCTGTGCGCCCTCATCATCGGGGCGCTGCTGGGCTTCCTGTGGTTCAACGTCCACCCGGCGCAGATCTTCATGGGCGACTCCGGGTCGCTGGCCCTCGGGGCGACGCTCGCGGTGACGGCCCTCATCGCCGGCCAGATCCTGATCCTCGTCCTGATCGGCATCGTCTTCGTGGCCAGCGCGGCCTCGGTCATCCTGCAGGTCGGCTACTACAAGCTGACCGGCGGCAAGCGCCTCTTCCGGATGACCCCGCTGCACCACCACTTCGAGCTCATCGGCTGGGACGAGGAGAAGATCACGATGCGCTACTGGATCGTGGCCATCCTGGCCGCGATGCTCGGCGTCGTCCTCTTCCTGGCCACCGTGGACAAGCTGGTATGACCGCCGCCGTCGAGCCGCTCGATGTGGCCACGCTGTCGCTCGACGCGTTTCGCGACCGTCCGGTGGTCGTCCTGGGCTTCGCCCGATCGGGCATCGCACTGGCTCGCTTCCTGGCCGACCGTGGCGCTCGGGTGACCGTCTACGACGTGCGTTCGGCGGCCGAGCTCGGCGAGTCCATGGCGGCTCTTCAAGGTCGCGACATCCGGCTCCTGTGCGGCCCGGCCGTCGATCCGGCGGCCGCCCTCGAAGGTCAGGCCCTCATCCTCACCTCGCCCAGCGTCAACAGCCGCTACCCGACGACCGAGCCGCGCCTGCGTGCCGCCCTGGCTGCGGTCGAGGGCGCCGGACGCGTGCCGGTCATCAGCGAGGTCGACCTCTTCCTGCGCCTCTGCCCGGCGACGACGATCGGCGTGACCGGGACGAAAGGCAAGACCACGACGGCCTCGCTCATCGCGGCCGTCCTGGAGGCCGGGTCGCGGCCCGTCGTCCTGGGCGGCAACATCGGCCTGCCGCTCGTCGACCGGTTGCCCGAGCTGACCGCCGATCACTTGGTCGTGCTCGAGCTGAGCGAGCTGCAGCTGCCGACCCTCTCGCGCGGCACGCATGTGGCGGTCTATACCCACGTGACCGAGGATCACCTCGATCGCCACGGGTCGGTGGCCGCCTACCGATCCGTCAAGCGGCGTCTGGCCGAGCTGGTCGATCCCGACGGCGCGCTCGTGCTCAACGCCGAGGATCCCGTCAGCGCCGCATACGCCGGCCTGGGCACGGCCCCCGTCACGCTCTACCGCCTGGACGACCCGCTGCCGGGCGGGCTCGGCGTTCACGAGGGCTGGGTGGTGGCGGCCGGTGTCGGTCGCCTGCCGTCGGCCGGCGGGGGAGCGGCGGCGACCGGACCCGGCGGGCGGGTCATGCCGGTCGACACGATCCGACTGCCCGGCGAGCACAGCGTCAGCAACGTCCTGGCGGCGGTCGCGGTCGGGCTCCTGTTCGGCATCGCGCCCGATGCCATCCGCCGGGTGGTCGCCCAGTTCCCGGGCGTCGAGCACCGGCTGGAGCTGGTCGCCGAGCTCGACGGCGTGCGCTACGTCAACGACTCGCAGGGCACCCAGCCAGCGGCCGTGATGGCCGCCCTGCGCAGCTTCGGGCCGCCCATCGTGCTCATCGCCGGCGGCCGTGAGAAGGGCGTCGACATCACCGAGCTGGCCAGGGTCGTCGCGCAGCGGGCGGCGGCGGTCGTGCTCATCGGCGAGTCCGCACCGGCCTTCAAGGCGGCGTTCGAGCGCGCCGGAGCCAGCAGCGTCGAGATCGCCACGACCCTCGAGGTCGCCGTCGAGCGCGCCGACCGCCTGGCACGCGAAGCCATCCGACCGGCGGCTCTTGCGAGCGGCGGCGACGCGAGCGGCGGATCGCTGGCGACCGTGCTGCTCAGCCCGGCGGCCGCGAGCTTCGACATGTTCACCGACTACGCGGCCCGGGGCCGTGCGTTCAAGGCGGCCGTGGCGGCACTGCCGGTCCGAAGGAGCAGCCGATGAGGAACCCGCCCATCGCCATCCCGGCGCCACGCACCCGGCGACCGGCTGCGGAAGCGCCGAAGCCCCCGGTCGCGGGCCGCCCCGAGGCACGCTCGCGGAAGCTGACCGTGACCATCGAGCGGGAGCGCCATGCGCCGGACCAGACGCTCCTCGTGTCGGTCGTGGCCCTGACCGCGATCGGCATCCTGATGGTCTACTCGGCGTCGGGTATCCGGGCCTACGTGACACGCGCTGATGGGTTCGCCGACGTCGGTCCGCAGCTCATCTGGGCGCTGCTCGGCGTGGTGGCGATGGTCGTCGCGATGCGCATCGACTACCGCTTCTGGCGCCTCGTCTCGCTGCCCCTCTTCGTCGTCGCGGTCGGACTCCTCGTGCTCGTGCTCGTGCCCGGCATCGGCATCGTCATCGGCGGCTCGGCCCGCTGGATCAAGCTCGGCCCGATGCCCGCCATCCACCCGGCGGAGTTCGCCAAGCTCGCCCTCATCGTCTACCTCGCCCACTGGATGGCGACGCGCGGGACCAGGATCACCAGCATCGCCGCCGGCACGTTGCCGTTCCTGCTCATCGCCGGACCGGTCATCCTGCTCGTGCTCAAGGAGCCCGACCTTGGCACGACCGGCGTTCTGACCATGACCGCCTTCACGATCTTCTTCGTGGCCGGTGCCAACCTGTGGCAGTTCCTGCTGCTCATCCCGGCGGGCGTCGCCGCCGTGGGCTACGTCATCCTCAGCCATCCCTATCAGTTGTTGCGCGTGACGACGTTCCTCGATCCCTGGTCGGACGCCCAGGGCAAGGGCTTCCACACCATCCAGGGCATCTTCGCGCTGGCCCTCGGCGGCCTGGTCGGGGAGGGGCTGGGGCAGAGCCGCTCGGCCGGTGGCCTGTACCTCCCGAACGCTGCCAACGACTTCATCTTCGCGGTCATCGGCGAGGAGTTCGGGTTGCTCGGCGGGCTCATCGTCATCGCCCTCTTCATCCTCGTGGCCTACCGGGGCATCCGCATCGCGCTCGGCGCGCCCGATACCTTCGGCGGCCTGATGGCCGTCGGCATCACCGCCTGGCTGGCGTTCCAGGCCTTCATCAACATCGCCGTGGTGGTCAACCTGATGCCCATCACGGGCATCACGCTGCCGTTCGTGAGCGACGGTGGCTCATCGCTCATCGTGAGCTTCGCCGCGGTCGGTATCCTCCTCTCGATATCGCGCGAGACCCACGTCCGAGGCACTTGGAACGATGCGGATCCTCATCGCCGGCGGTGGTTCCGGCGGCCACATCCTGCCGGCCCTGGCCGTCGTCCGGTCGCTACGCGAGCGGCGAGCGGACGTTGAGCCGACCTGGGTCGGCGGCCGACGCGGCCTCGAGGCGAGCCTCGTGCCGCCATCGGGCATCCCGCTCGAGCGGCTCTGGCTGCGTTCTCTGCGCAGCGTCGACCGCTCCGTGAACACGATCCTCGATCCGGTCCGCCTCGCGCTCTCGGTGCCACAGGCCGTCTGGCTGCTGGCACGCCAGCGCCCGCGCGCGATCTTCACGACGGGTGGCTACGTCGCCATCCCGGTCCTCATCGCTGCCCGCCTGCTGCGCATCGCCGAGCCTGCTCTGGGAAGGCAACCTGGTGCCGGGCCGGAGTGTCCGCGCCGTCGCCCGTCTGGCCTCGGCCATCGCGGTCAGCTATGCACCGACGGCCGCCCAGCTGCCGGGGCAGGCGTACCTGACGGGCACCCCGGTGCGCTCCTTCGACGGCCTGGCGCGTGACACCTCGCGGCTCCGGCTCGACCTGCCGGTCACGGGCCATCTGCTGCTGGCCTTCGGTGGCTCGCAGGCCGTCCGCCGCCTCGACGACGCCATC
This sequence comes from uncultured Chloroflexia bacterium, assembly GCA_963777975.1. Lineage (GTDB taxonomy): Bacteria > Chloroflexota > Limnocylindria > Limnocylindrales > CSP1-4 > CSP1-4. The sequence continues at coordinate 113,436 of CAVZSO010000013.1, forward strand.
GCTGCCGCGCTGCCCGAGCTGGTCAGGCTGACGGTCGTCCTGCATGTGACCGGTGAAGATGGCTACGCCGCGGCGCTCCAGCACCGCGAAGGGCTGCCGGCGGAGCTGCGCGATCGCTACCGGCCGGTGCCCTTCCTGCGCGACGAGATGGCCGATGCCCTGGTCGCGGCCGACCTCATCCTGGGACGCGCCGGCTCGTCGACGCTGGCCGAGGCGACGACGCTCGGGCGGCCGCTCATCGTGGTGCCCTACCCGCACGCGGGCGGTCATCAGCGCGCCAATGCCGCCGCGTTGGCGGCGGCCGGCGCGGCCATCGTCATCGATGACGCGGAGTTCGACGGTCCGGCGCTGCTCGAGGCGGTGGCCGTCCTCGACGAGCCTCATCGGCTGGCGGCCATGGCGGCGGCCAGCCGCGACGCCGGCCATCCCGGTGCGGCCGAGGCCAACGCCGCCCTGCTCCTGGCGCTCGCCGAGCGCGAGCCGCCGCCGGCGCACGACGTGATCAGCGCGATCGTCGCGGCGCGGCCATGACCGCGACCTCGACCGGGCGCCGATTGGCCGATGCCGAGGCCCAGGCGCTGGGCACCGACATCCAGCGCCGCATCGGCGTCAAGACGTCACGCCACGAACCGCTCGCCCGGTTCACCACCATGCGGGTCGGCGGGCCGGCCGATCTCTTCGCGACCGTCTACAACCTGTTCGAGCTGCGCGGCCTGGTCCGCTTCGCGCGAGCACGTGAGCTGCCCATCTTCCTGCTCGGTCGGGGCTCCGACCTGGTCATCAGCGACGCCGGCATCGGCGGCCTGGTCATCCTGGTCCGCGCCCAGGGGGTCCGCATCGAGGGCCAGGATCTGGTAGCGGACGCCGGCCTGCCGATGGCCAAGGCGGCGACCGTCACACGCGAGGCCGGCCTCTCCGGCCTGGAGTTCGGGCTGGCCATCCCGGGAACGGTGGGCGGCGCCATCTGGGCCAATGCCGGCGCCCACGAGGCGGACGTCGCCGCCTGCCTGGTGGAGGCGTCGGTCATCGAGGTCGATGGGACGGAGGCGGTCCTGAGCGTCGCTGCGCTCGCGCTCGGCTACCGCGAGTCGGCGCTCAAGACGGCGGAGGTGTCGGCTGCCCCGCGCGTGGTGACCTGGGGGCGCTTCCGATTGGAGGCCGCCGAGCCGGCGCTCATCACCGAGCGCCTCGACACGATCCGTCGCTGGCGGCAGGCGCATCAGCCGCTCGGCCAGCCCTCGGCGGGCAGCGTCTTTCGCAACCCGGCCGACGGTCCCTCGGCCGGCGCCCTGATCGACGGGCTGGGGCTCAAGGGCTTGCGCGTCGGAGGCGCGGTGGTCTCGGAGAAGCACGCCAACTTCATCGTCAACGACCGGCAGGGCACGGCCGCGGACGTGCGCCGCCTGGCCGAGTCCGTGCAGGCGACCGTGCTCGCGCAGACGGGTGTCGGATTGCGTTTCGAGGTCGTCTTCGCCGGTGACTGGTCGGGCTGGGTGAGCGACGGATGAGCGACTCGATGCCGGGCCCTGGAGCCGACATGGAACGCTCGGGGGCCGGGCGGCCACCGATCGTCGTCCTGCTCGGCGGACCGTCGGCCGAGCATGACGTCTCGATCGTCTCCGGGCGCGCCATCGCGCTGGCGCTGGCGGCCGACGGCGCGCAGGTCGAGCCCTGGCTCATCGGGCTGGACGGGGACTGGTGGCAGCTGTCCGTGGCGGCGCTGGCCGACGATCGAGCGGCTGCCGACTTCGACCAGCCAGCCGATCGTGGCGGGCGGGGGCCGATGTCCGCCGCCGCGGCGCTGGAGACGCTCTCGGCGCGAGAGCCGCGACCGGTCATCTGGATCGCGCTGCACGGCCCGTTCGGCGAGGACGGCACGCTCCAGGCGCTCTGCGAATTGGCCGCCTTGACCTACACGGGATCGGGCGTCGCGGCCTCCGCCCTGGGCATGGACAAGGTCCTCTTCAAGCGATTGGCTCGCGCGCTCGAGATGCCGGTGGTCCCGTTCGAGGTGCTCTCCCGGGCAGAGCATCTCGCCGACCCGACCGCGGCCGCCCGGCGTCTGGAGGCATTCGCCAGCCGGCTACCGGACCCACGCCTGATCGTCAAGCCTGCCCGCCTCGGGTCGAGCATCGGGATGGCTGTCGTGCACCGGCCGGATGAGCCGCCGGAGCTGGAGCTCGCCATCGAGGGCGCCTTCGCCTATGACGACCTCCTCCTGGCGGAGGCCTACCTGGCCGGGGCCCGTGAGTTCGAGCTGGCGGTCGTCGGCGATGGCGCCAGCAGCCAGGCGTATGGACCCGGCGAGGTCTTTCCTGGCCACGAGTTCTACGACTACGCGGCCAAGTACGAGGCCGGCGTCTCGCGGACGACCGATGCACCGGAGCTTGGCGTCGGGCCCCGCGATCGCCTCCGGGAGCTGGCACGGGCCGCGTTCGCGGCCATCGGCGCGTCGGGCTTCGCGCGCGTCGACTTCCTGATGCACGGTGGGCGGATCTACCTGTCGGAGATCAACACGATCCCGGGCTTCACGCCCATCAGCCTCTTCCCCATCCTGTGCCGGCAGGGCGGCTATGACTTCGGCGGCATCTGCGCGCACATCGTCGAGCTCGCCGTCGCGCGCGCCGCCCGTCGGCCGAACCGGCGGCTCGAACGCGCCGACCTGCCGTGAAGCCGCGTCCGGCCGGAGGTCGGGGTGAGCGGTAGCGGCCCACGGACGACCATCGGTCGCGGCGCTCATCGCCCGACACCGCTCATCCGGCGCGCCTCGGCCGGGCCTGTTGCCGGTCGCGTCCTGGCCGGGCTCGTGCTGGTCGCCTCGGCGGCCGCGCTCTACGGCATGACCGCGTCGCCGGCCTTCCGCCTCCGTGACGGCGGGGTCGTCGTGCGCGGCGCCGACTTCACCGACGAGGCCACCGTGCTGGCGGCCATCGGCCTCGACGGTGGCGCGCGTCCCAACCTCTTCACGCTCGACACGGCTCGCCTGGCCGCCAACCTGCTGGCGCTCCCGGCAGTCGATTCCGATCGCGCCGACGCCGCCTCGGTGCACGTGGCGCTGCCCGACCGACTGGTGGTCGACGTCCATGAGCGTGTGCCCATCCTGATCTGGCAGACGGGCGACCGGCGGTTGCTGGTCGACGTCCACGGCGTCGTCGTCTCCGAGCTGGGGGCGGACGCGCAGAGCGAGCTGCCGATGGTCGAGGACGAACGTGCCGCTTCCGCAGAGCTGGCCATCGGCGACCGCATCGCCGCGACCGACATGGAGGTCGCTCGCCGCATCGCTGCCCTGACGCCGACCTTCCTGGGCAGCAGCGCCACCTCGCTCGAGACGCGCATCACCGAGAAGGAGGGCTTCGTCCTGCACGCCCAGCCGAAGAGCTGGCGGGCCGTCTTCGGCATCTATGCCCCGACCCTGCGGGGCCCGGACCTGGTCGAGGCCCAGGCGCAATGCCTGAGCAGCGTGCTGGCCGGTCAGGAGGCGACCATCTCGGTCGTCTACCTCTTCCCGGACGGCGGTCGCTGCGGCACGTTCCTGCCGAGCTCCAAGTGAGCCGCCGCCACCATCAAGGCTCGAGCGGCAGGACGTGCGCGCGCCGGCCGCTTGGTCGCGCGTGGCCACGGGTGCCGATGGTAGCCTTGCGCCGTACGGACGGAGGGAGGTGGCGAGGACGTGTGGATCCCCCTGGCTGGGTTGCTCTTGGGCATCCTGCTGGGTCTCGTCCTCCAGGTCAGCGTCAGCTATGAGATCGCCCGCTACACGGCCGTCGGCATCATCGCCGCGGTGGATTCGGTCCTCGGTGCCATCCGGGCCGAGCTCGAGGGGACCTTCAGCGAGCGGATCTTCATCAGCGGTTTCATCACCAACACCCTGGTCGCGATCCTCCTCACCTTCGTCGGGGACCGGCTGGGCCTGGACCTCTACCTGGTCGCGCTCATCCGTTTCGGGTTCGGGATCTTCCAGAACGTGGCGCTCATCCGGCGCCACTTCCTCTAGGCCGATGATCGAGAAGGGGTTGCCTGATCGTGGATAGGGAGATGGTCCTCGTCGCCATCGACGTCGGCACGAGCAAGGTCGTGGCGCTCATCGGGGAGGTCGGCCGCGACGGCTCGCTGACCATCATCGGCAAGGGCGCGCCCGCCTCGGCGGGCATCAAGAAGGGCGCCGTCATCAACATCGACCAGGTCGTCAGCTCGATCACGGCGGCCGTCGAGCAGGCCGAGCGCCTGTCGGGCTACAAGCTCGAGTCGGCCTTCGTGAGCATCGGCGGCGACAACGTCGAGTCGCAGAACTCGCGCGGCGCGGTCGCCGTCAGCGGTCCGCGCAAGGAGGTCACCCGCGAGGACGTGGCCCGGGCCACGGACGTCGCGCGCGCCGTCAACATCCCCAGCAACCGCGAGGTGCTGCACGTCCTGCCGCGTGGCTACGTGGTCGATGGCCAGGAGGGCGTCAAGGATCCCATCGGCATGAGCGCCATCCGGCTCGAGGTCGAGACCCACATCGTGCACGCCGGCGCGACCGTGGTCCAGAACCTCAGCAAATGCGTCCAGCAAGCCGGAGTCCGCATCGATGAGCTGGTGGCGGCACCGCTGGCGTCGGCCGAGGCGGTCCTCTCGGAGACGGAACGCGACCTGGGCGTGGCCATCGCCGACATCGGCGCCGGCACGACCGACGTCGCCCTCTTCCTCGACGGCTCGCCATTCCACACGGCAGTGCTGCCGCTGGGCGGCAACAACGTGACCAACGATCTGGCCATCGGCCTCAAGACATCCATCGCGGTGGCCGAGGACCTCAAGATCCGCTACGGGACCTGCGACCTCGACTCGGTCGAACCCGACGAGGTCATCCAGGTCGAGGTCATCGGGGAGGAGCGCGGCCGGACCGTCGAGCGGCTGGAGGTCTGCAGCATCATCGATGCGCGGATGCGCGAGATCTTCGAGAAGCTGGGCGAGGAGATGGCGGCCGCCGGGCATGGCGGCATCCTGCCGGCCGGCCTGGTCCTGACCGGTGGTGCGGCCCAGCTGGCGGGCATCGCCGAGCTCGGCCGCGACGTCCTCCAGATGCCGGTCCGGGTGGCCGCCCCGGCCGGTGTCGGCGGCCTCGTCGACAACCTCCTGACACCGGAGTTCTCGACCTCGATCGGACTCCTCCAGTGGGGCGCCCGGGCGGGCATGGAGGGTGAGGGCGGGCACTACGACTCGGCGCCCGCCGGCGGAGCGTTCGGCCGCTTCCGGGACTGGGTCCGGGGCCTCTTCCCCTAGACGCCCACGGGCGGCGCCGGTCTGCGCCGACCGTCCCGGCACCCGGTGCCAGCGTCGTCCGGGCATCGTGGGGCCCCCGTTGCTGGGGCGCACCGGCACCCGTCGAGGGTCTTGCCTTCGTGCGTGACGGTGGGGCTATACTCCCCGGACCCGAATCGTCCGGAGGGGGCGAGGGCGCGTCGATGCGCCCGGATCGGGCCCTGACCCCAGCACAGCGACCACGTCTCGAAGACTCGACCGGAGGAACCAGCGATGCCGTTGCGATCCGACTCGGAGAACTTCGCGCTCATCCGCGTCATCGGCGTCGGCGGCGGCGGCAGCAATGCCGTCAATCGCATGATCCGGGCCGAGATGATGGGCGTCGAGTTCATCGCCTGCAACACCGATGCCCAGGCGCTCCTGCAGAGCGACGCGCCACACAAGATCCGCATCGGCGACAAGATCACGCGCGGCCTCGGGGCCGGCGGCGATCCAGGCATCGGCCAGCGGGCGGCCGAGGAGGACTCGGAGAAGATCTACGAGGCCCTCAAGGATTCGGACATGGTCTTCATCACCGCCGGCATGGGCGGCGGCACCGGCTCCGGCGCGGCGCCGGTCATCGCCGAGGTGGCCAGGGACGTCGGGGCATTGACCATCGGCGTCGTCACCAAGCCCTTCGCCTTCGAGGGCGCCAAGCGCCGCCTCAACGCCGAGAAGGCGAGCGAGGCCCTGCGCGACAAGGTCGATACCCTGATCACCATCCCCAACGATCGTCTCAAGGACGTGGTCCAGAAGAACACCTCGATCATCGATGCCTTCCGCATCGTGGACGACGTGCTCCGCCAGGGCGTCCAGGGCATCAGCGACCTGATCACCGTCCCGGGCCTCATCAACCTCGACTTCGCCGACGTCCGCGCGGTGATGAAGAACGCGGGCTCCGCGCTCATGGGCATCGGCCGCGCGAGTGGTGAGAATCGGGCCATCGAGGCGGCCCGACAGGCCATCGCCAGCCCGCTCCTCGAGGTCAGCATCATGGGCGCCCAGGGTGTCCTCTTCAACATCACCGGTGGCCCCAGCATGGGCCTCTTCGAGGTCAACGAGGCGGCCGAGATCATCCGCGAGACGACCGACTCAGAGGCCAACATCATCTTCGGCACCGTCATCGACGAGCGCATGGGCGACGACGTCATGATCACCGTCATCGCCACCGGCTTCGACGCCGCGCGCAAGCGTGACGTGACCCGGACCGAGACCGTCCAGACGGTCGCCTCGGGCCTGGCCGCAGGCCGCGACAACCGCGACTTCCTCAAGGAGCTGGAGCTCGAGCGGACGACCAATGGCACGCCGGTCATGGAGCCGGCCGACAAGGCCGAGGCGACCGCGGCTGCCAGCACGCGACGCCCGACCTACGAGACAGAGGACCTGGACATCCCGGCCTTCCTGCGCCGCGGGAAGTCCTGACCGACTCGACCACGCGCGGGCCGGTGGAGCCGGACCCGACCACCGTCGCCGCCTTCGCCACGGCGAGGGCCGCCGTCCTCGAGCGCATCGCGATGGCGTGCGCGCGCGTCGGGCGGGACCCCGCGTCCGTGACCCTGGTCGCCGTCTCCAAGACGGTCGACGCCGAGCGGCTCCGGGCGGCCGTCGCGGCCGGCCTGACGACGCTCGGTGAGAACCGGGTCCAGGAGGCTGCCGCCAAGGCCGGCCTCGTGTCGGGCGCCACCTGGCACCTCGTGGGCCATCTCCAGAGCAATAAGGTCCGCCTGGCGTTGGACATCTTCGAGACCATCCAGTCGGTCGATTCGGTCGACCTGGCGACGCGCCTCGATCGGCTGGTGGCCCAGGGTTTCGATGGCTCGGCGACGACGTCGCCGGGGTCGGTCGCGGCGATGGCACCGGCCGCCGACACGGTGCGGCAGGCGGTCTTCGTGCAGGTCAACGTCGATGAGGATCCGGCCAAGGCCGGCTTCCAGCCCGACGAGCTTCCGGCAGCGCTGCCGACGGTCCTGGCCCTGCCCAACCTCGAGGTTCGCGGCCTGATGACGGTCGGCCGCCTGGCGGCATCGCCGGCGGCCGCCCGGCCGACCTTCGTCGCCCTGCGCGAGCTGTCGGCGAAGCTGCGGCAGGCCATGCCCGGGCTGGGGCCGGAGCTGTCGATGGGCATGAGCGACGACTTCGAGGTCGCCGTCGAGGAGGGCGCGACCGTGGTCCGCGTGGGCCGGGCGCTCTTCGGCGAGCGTGCCCATGTCCACGAGCCGGGCGAGCCCGACCACGGCCACTGAAGCACCGACGCGCCGCTCCTATACTCGAGGGCGGTGGAGTTCGTGACCGTCTTTCTGCGCTTCCTCCTGCTGGCGCTCTACGTCGTCATCCTCGGCAGGGTCCTGTGGAGCTGGATCGACCCGACCTACCGCGGCCCGATCGGCCGCTTCCTGTTCGAGACCACCGAGCCGATCCTGGCGCCGATCCGCCGCTTCCTGCCGCGCGGCGGCACGCTCGACTGGTCCCCGATCGTCGCCTTCATCGTGCTGACCATCGTGGCCGGCGTCTTCGGCCTCCGCTGACCTCGCCGCCGCGTGCACTGGGACATCGATCGCGATGAGCGCCAGCTTCGTGGTGCGCCTGACACCCCGTGGCGGTGAGGATCGCATCGAGGGCGTCGGCGAGGGCGGCGAGCTCCGTGCTCGAGTCCGTGCCGTGCCCGAGGCCGGCGCCGCCAATGCCGCCCTTCGGCGGCTTGTCGCCGCGGCCCTCGGCGTGCCACAGGTGGCGGTCGTCCTGGAGTCGGGCCACCGCGGACGGACGAAGCGCCTGCGCATCGATGGCGTGGTCGCGGCGGACCTCGCGCGTCGCTGGCCGGGCCTGGTCGTCGTTGACGCCCCGGACCGCGCGGTGGGATGATTTCGAACCTCGCGGCCGTGGCCGCGATCTCCGGGGCGATTGGCTCAGTCGGTTAGAGCGCACGGTTCACATCCGTGAGGTCACTGGTTCGAATCCAGTATCGCCCACCATCCTGACGACATCGGTCGCGAGGCCTTCGGCGGGCCGGTCGCCGTGCTGAGCGTGAATCTCGATGCGCTGCCCAGGAGCTGTCCCACGCCGCCCGGATCAAAACCGCCGGTCGACAGGCGCCACGAGCTCAGGCGCCTGAGCCGGTGACCGCGCGCGAGCGTTTGGCAGCTGGGCTTGTCGGATGCCTGACCCTCCTCTCGATCGGCTGGACCGGGCTCCTCATCCCGTCCCTGATCCGCTCGATCGAGGCGACGTTCGAGCAGACCGACGCGGGCCTCGGCATGGTCTACCTGGCCTTGGCGCTGGCCTATGTAGCGGGCTCGTTCGGCGGCGGCGCGTTGACCGAGCGGCTCGGTCGACGCCTCGTCCTCGGTGGCGCGGTGCTCGTGCATGCGAGCGGCGTGGCCGGCCTCGGGCTGGCGCCGACGTGGCTGATCTTCGTCGTTGCGGCGTCGACGGCCGGCCTCGGGGCAGGTTGCATCGACGGCGGCGCGAACGGGCTCGTCCTCGACGTCTATCGGGAGGGCCGTGGCCGGGCCATGAACCTGCTGCATGCCGCGTTCGGCGTCGGGGCGCTGGCGGCGCCGCTGGTCATCGGGCGGCTCGTCGCGGCCGGCGTGCCGTGGCAGGCCATCGCCGTCGGCAGCGCTCTCGTCGTCCTCCTGCTCGCGGTCGCCTATGCGGTCGTGCCCATGCCCAGCGGGCGGCGGGCGGCCGACGAGGCTTCGAGCAGGGCGTCGTCGTCCGTCGGCTCGGAACGCAGCCGATGGTTGCTGGCCGGCCCGCTCCTGCTGCTCGGCGTCGCCATCGCCACGTACGTCGCATCGGAAGTCGGCGTCTCGAGCTGGCTCGTGCGCTTCCTCGAGCCCGCGCCGCTCACGACGGCCACGCTCGCGCTCTCGCTCTACTGGGCGGGTCTGACGGTCGGACGGCTCGTCTCGTCCGTCATCGCCGACCGTTTCGACCACCTGCGCTTCACCATCGGCTGCGTGCTGGCCATGGCCACCCTGCTCGCGGTCGCGGTCGTCGTCCCGGCGCTGCCGCTCTCGATGGCCGCCTTCGCGCTGGCCGGCGTCGCCTCTGGACCGGTCTTCCCGATGATCGTGGCCATCGGCGGTGATCGGTACCCGGAGCGCTCGGCCGCGGTCGGCGGATCGCTCATCGGCATGGCGCTCGTGGGTTCGACCGTCTATCCGCCGCTGATGGGCTTCCTCTCGGTCACCGTCGGCCTGACCGTGGCGATGCTCGGCACCGTCGCGCTGGGGATCGCTTCCGGATGCGCGCTGCTGGCCTTCGGATGGCTGACGCGGCGGCGCGTCTGAACGTGCCCGGCCGCGCGCCGGAGACCGGACTCGGTGTCAGCGCGGGTGCGCCTGGGCATATGCTCCGGGTCGAAGGCAGACCTTCGATCCAGCATCGGCCACCATCTGACGCTCGACGAGGAGGCGTACGCACGATGCTCACGGCGACCAAGGACCTGATGCTCCCCGCGACCGTCACGGGATCGTGGCCGCGGCCACGCTGGTACGACGGTGGCCTGTGGGGCCGTCCCCTCGACACGGCGCTCCTCGACGTCCGCTTCCGGGAGCAGTTCCTCGACGCCCATGCGACCGTGATCGCGGAGCAGGAACGCGCCGGACTCGACATCCTCACCAATGGCGACTACCACCTCGACGAGGATTTCGCCGGTCGGTCATGGCACCACTACCCGTTGCAGCGCTGGAAAGGGCTCGAGCACGAGGAACTGCAGTACGAGCGCTCGCGCGACCGGCAGCTCGAGTTCCCGGCCGGGACGCTGATGAACGAGATCGAGACGACGTGGCGCTGGCCGCGCGTCGTCGGCAAGGTGGAGCACGACCCTCGCAATCCGCTCGAGTACGCCAAGCTCTGGCGGATCGCGCAGGCACGAGCCGGCTCGGGCAAGCCGGTCAAGTTCGGGACCTGCTCGTCGCAGGTGCTCTCCATCTTCCTCGATAGCCATACCGCCGAGTACGACCTCGACGACAAGAAGCAGCTGATCTGGGACATGGCCGGCGCGATGAACATCGAGCTTCGGCAGCTCGCGGCGGCGGGGGCGAAGGTGATCCAGATCGAGGAGCCGACCATCCACTTCGTCGCCTGCTTCTACCCCGACCAGACCGAGATGCTGGACTTCCTCGTCGATGCGTTCAACCACGAGGTGGACGGCCTCGACGATGTCGAGCTCTGGATCCACACCTGCTGGGGCAACCCGAACATGCAGAAGGTCTACTCCGGCGAGTCGTACGCGAACTCGATCGAGATCTACCTCGAGCGCCTCAAGGGCGACGTCTGGACCGTCGAGGCGACCGAGAACGAGTTGGCCGAGATCGATCTGTTCAAGCCGTACGCCGGCCGGCTCAAGAAGAAGGTCGCCGTGGGCGTGGTCAACCACCGCACGCTGCAGGCCGATATGGCGCCCGTCGTCGCCGCTCGTGTTCGGCGCGCGCTGGAGGTGATCCCGGCCGACAAGCTGATCCTGTCCACCGATTGCGGGTTCGGCAGGCAGGGCTTCAATCGGGTCGTCGCGTTCTACAAGACGACGGCGATCGCGCAGGCGCGGAACATCGTCCTGAGGGAGCTCGGGGTCGAGGAGCGCTACGTGCCCGGCGGCCGACCCGTCCCTGCAGGTCGACGTGCTGCCCGACCACGAGCCGCTGACGCACCTGCCGTCACCCTGGACGTAGCGAGCGCGAGCCCACACCGCGACGGGATCCGGTCGGTGTCGAGGGATCGAGGCACTCGCACGAGAGCGAGCTGGGCAAGCAGGTGATCCTCCCCAAGATCCGGGATCCGCGATTCATCACCGTGCGGCGCGGCGGGACCCTCCGAGACGACCATCACCGTCTGCTCGCGGTGTGGGCGGCTGACTGTGCTGAGCACGTGCTGCACCATTTCGAGCACGCTCGGCCGAAGGACGACCGCCCACGACTGGCGATCGACCGCGGGCGTGCCTGGGCACGAGGGGAGATCCCATGGGCCGAGGCCCGTACGGCGGCCGGCCATGCCAACGCCGCGGCCAGAGACCTGCGAGGGGCAGCCCGGCATGCCGCATACGCTGCCGGCCAGGCGGCGGCGGTGGGTCATGTGGCGGCCCACGAGCTCGGCGCCGCGGCCTACGCCATCCGGGCGGCGTGGGCGGCCGCGACCGAAGACGAGCGCGTGGCGGCCGGCCACCTGGAATGCCAGTGGCAGCGCGCCCGGCTGCCCGACCAGATCCGAGAGCTCGTACTCGACGACCAGCTGCTGCGCAACGAGTTGTGCTGGTTTGCGTTCGACTGCTGACGCGGTCCGCCCGGGGCCAGGCTCTCAGTCCTACTCGGGACGGGCCGGCCGGTAGGTCGCGATCATCACCCCCGTGCTCGTCGTCGTCGAGTCGACGAGCCGCAGCGTCGCCAGGGTCCCGCCATCCGCGAACAGACGGTGTCCCGAACCGAGGACGAGCGGATGGATGAGCAGGATGAACTCGTCGATGAGGGCGTCGGCCATCAACGCCTGCGCCAGCTTGCCGCTGCCGAGGATCACGAGGTCCTTGCCAGGCCGCTTCCTGAGCCTGGCAACGGCCTGCGCGGCGTCACCGGTGAGCAGCTTCGAGTTCTTCCACGGAAGGGGCTCGTGGAGGGTCGTCGAGGCGACGTACTTGAGGCTGTTGTCCAGGACCTCGGTGAAGGGGTTGTCCGTCTGTTTTGGCCAGAAGCCGTGGAAGTCCTCGTAGGTCCGTCGGCCCAGGAGCAGTCCGCCGGTCTTGGTCATGCTTTCCTGGGCGGCCTTGCCGATCGCCGGATCGGCATACGGCATCGCCCAGCCGCCGTGCGTGAAGCCGCCACGGCGGTCCTCGTCGGGCCGCCCGGGCGCCTGCATGACCCCGTCCAGGGTCAGGTTCTCGAAAGCGACGATCCGGGTCATCGAATGACTCCTTCTCTCATCGGCGTGCGTTGAATGCGGGGGTTCAGGATGCTCGCGAATCTGATGACAGCTGCGGCAGGAATGAACGTCGCGGAGTGGCAAGGACATGGCGACCGTCAGCCGTAGACTCACTTCGCCAGCAGCTCGGGCGTATCCGCCAGCCGGACCGTCACATCGGCCAGGGCCGTCGTGAGCTGCCGTGCGAGCCCAAGGTCGACGTTCTCCATGTCATCGCACGCCTGGTGGTAACAGGCATCCGCAGGCTGGCCGGCTGTCGCACCGGAGCTCGTGGCCTGGGCGGTGGTGACGGGCTCACTGGCGCCAGAGAAGAGGCCGCCGATCGGGATGCCGGCCTGGCCGAACGCGACGTGGTCGGAGCTGGCGCCGATGGCCACGTCGACGGGCACGCCGCCCGCTCGTTCGACGGCCGCGTCCAGGAGGCCCCCGAGCGCCGCCGAGCCCGATGGCGCGTCGGCCTCGTGGTAGACGCCGGCGTAGCCGTTCGGTGACCCGATCATGTCCGCGTTGAGGTAGGCCACGACGGCTGCCCGCTCCGCGTCAGTAAGGCCGGCGACGTAGTGGCTGGAGCCCAGCAGGCCGAGCTCCTCGCCGCTCCAGAAGGCCAGCCGCACGGTGGCGCGGGGCCGCGTGCCCTGCAACGCGCGCGCGATCGCCAGCAGGGCCGCGACGCCGGAGCCATCGTCGTTCAGGCCCGGGCCGTCAAGGACCGAATCGAGATGGGCGCCAAGCATCACGACCGACGATGGCTCGCTTCCGGGCAGCTCCGCGATGATCGACCTGGTGGCAGCCTCGGCCGTCCGTCCCGTGGTCGTCACGCGCGCGACTCCGCCTGTCTCGGCGACCGACCGCCAGCGCGTCTGCTGCCCGTCCGGTGGCGCCGATGGCGGGGATGGTCAGCCCGCCAGGATCGACGAGGGTGGCCCGCGGGGCGGCCCCGCTCAGCGCGCCGCCATAGCCGGCCACGAAGGCGGCCGCCCCGGCGGCCTGGGCCGCCATGACCTGGTCGCGCCGAAAGCATGGCCCGGGCCGAACGAGGACGACGGCGCCGTCCGGCAGCTCGCCATAATCCGCCGTTCGGCAGCCCTTGCCGTCGCGGGCCGTAACGCCGGGCCGCCAGTCGAGGGCGACCACCGGTCCGGTCACGTCACCGGCAGGCGCGAAGATCAGCGGCCGGATGTCGTCGTCGCCGAATCGTTGCCCGCCGGCCTCGAGGCTCGATCCGCCATCGTCGGTGAAGGTCGGCGCGGTGAAGGCATCGTCGCTGACGGTCCAACCCGACGCGCGCAGGGACGTGGCGACCGCCTCGGCGGCGGCGGCGTAACCCGGTGATCCGAGTGAGCGATACCCGTTCGAGGCGTCGGTGACATCGGCGAGCATCGCCAATCCCGAGCGCAGCCCGTCCTCCGTGATCGTCGCGCTCGACCGATCGGGCATCGGGCGGCGGCGGTGTCGGGGCGAGGGACGGGGCAGGGGAGGCGCAGCCGAGCAGCAGCGTGGCGACCAGCAGGGCCGTGGATCGCGCGGCCCATCTGCCGCGATGTGGTGCCCCGATCCGTCGTGGCCGACTCACGCGCGGCTGCCGTGGCGCCAGCGCGTGGCGTCGCGTCGCGGCGTCGTTCGAGGCTCGGGTCCGCCATCACCGTACGGTAGCGCCGGAAGCCAGCCACGGTCTGCATGCCGCCGGGCGTGAGTCCAGAATGCGCCGATGCAGGCATCGGCCGACGTCATCATCGTGGGCGCCGGGGTCCAGGGCGCGAGCCTCGCCTTCCACCTCGCTCGACGCGGCGCCCGGGTCACCGTGCTCGAGCGCGGCACGGTGGGCGCGGCGGCCACCGGTCGCTCGTCGGGCTTCGTGCGCATGCACTACGACCTGGAGAGCGAGTCGCGGCTTGCCTGGGCATCGTTCCCGTACTTCACCGAGTGGCGGGACCGGGTGGGTGCCGGTGATCCGGGCTTCGTGCGCACGGGCTTCCTCCACCTCGTCCCCGAGACCTTGGCCGCCCACCTCCGCGCCAATGTCGCGATGCAGCAGCGCCTCGGCATCAACACGTCGGTCGTGACGCCCGTCGAAGTGGGCCGGCTCGTCGCCGGCGCGGTCACAGATGACGTGGCCGTCGGCGCTTACGAGCCGGACTCGGGATATGCCGATCCCTCGGGCACCGCGGCCGGCTTCATGGCCGCTGCCCGGGCGCATGGGGCCAGCCTCGTGCAGGGCTGCCGGGTCGCCTCGGTGGCTGTCGCCGGCGAGGCGGTGGTCGGCGTCGAGACCGACAGCGGCCGCATCGCGGCACCGGTCGTCGTCGACGCCGCCGGCGCCTGGGCACCTGAGCTGGCGGCGTCGGTCGGGCTCGATATCCCGGTCCAGGCCTGGCGCCACGACACCGCCTACTTCGGCCTGCCGGACGGCCGGGCGACCGACTTTCCCATCGTCATCGACGACGTCAACCAGGTCTACTTCCGGCCCGAAGGCAGCGAGATGATGCTCGTCGGCCTGGAGGCCGGCAACGAGCTGGGCGGCTCGCCGGATCGACCGATGGCGCCGATGCGCCAGGCGATCGTCGAAGAGATGATCGCTCGCCTCTGCGCGCGGGTGCCATGGATGGTCGCCGGCACGCTGCGCACCTCGCACGGCGGCCAGGACGGCATGACCCCCGACCAGCGGCCGATCCTCGGTCGAGCCGGCCCGGATGGCTTCATCCTCGCCTGTGGCTTCTCGGGTACCGGCTTCAAGACCGCTCCGGCCATCGGCGCCTGCCTGGCCGAGCTCATCCTCGATGGCCAGGCGACGACCGTCGACATCGGGGCCTATGGCCTCGAACGATTCGCCGAAGGTCGCCTGCTGGTCGGCGAACACGCGTACGGCCATCTCTGGCGCTGACGTCCGGCGTGACGTCGGGCCAGGCGGTTCGGCGTCGATCCTGGCGTTCTCCGGCGTCGGCGTGCGGCGACAGGGGAGCGCCATCCTGTCCGCTGTCGACTGGACCGTCGAGGCCGGGACAGCGCTGGGTCGTGCTGGGACCGAACGGCGCCGGCAAGACGACCCTGCTGCGCATCGCCACCGGCTATCTGGTGCCGTCCGAGGGGGCGGTCGAGCTGCTGTCACGCCGTCTGGGCACGTTCGACGTCCGCGCGGTGCGTGGCCGGATCGGGCTGGCCGGTGCCGCCATCGACGCGCTCATCGCCGCGGACCGGACACCGCTCGAGATCGTGGTGACCGGCGCCAGCGGCGCCCTCGACCCGTGGTGGGACCGGTATGCGGCCGATGAGTGGGTCCGAGCGCGGGCGCTCCTCGAGCGGCTGGGCTGCGGCGCCCTGGTCGAGCGCACGTACGGCAGCCTCTCGAGCGGCGAGCGGCAACGGACGCTCATCGCCCGAGCCTTGATGCCCGACCCGGACATGCTCGTCCTCGACGAGCCATACGCGGGGCTCGACATCGCCGGTCGCGAGGACCTGATCGCGGCCATCGCCGAGCTGGCAGCCGGAGATCGACCGGTGGCCATCGTCCTCGTCGTCCATCATCTCGAAGAGATCCCGCCCGGCTTCGACCACGCGCTGTTGCTCTCCGGCGGACGGGTCATCGCCGGCGGCGAGATCGACGCCGTCATCGCCTCGTCACCCATCTCGCGTGCCTACGGTCGCCAGCTCGAGGTCGTCCATCAGGACGACCGTTGGATCGTTCGTCGGGCGTCTCCGCACGCATACTCCGAGCCATGACGGAGATCGTTCCGGGCACCGTCCTGGCAGGCTATCGACTCGAGCGACTGCTGGGTCGCGGCGGTATGGGCACGGTCTGGCTGGCGACACAGGAAGCGCTCGAGCGCAAGGTGGCGCTCAAGCTGCTGGCCCCGGAGATCTCCGCCGACCCCAAGTTCCGCGCCCGGTTCCTGTCCGAATCGCGCCTTGCCGCGTCGATCGACCACCCCAATATCGTGCCCGTCTTCGAAGCCGGCGAGGCCGACGGCGAGCTGTTCCTGGCCATGCGCTACGTCGAAGGCACCGACCTCGATTCCCTCATCGGCAGCGAGGGGCCCCTCGCTCCAGGCCGGATCGTGGGCCTCCTGGCGGGTATCGCCGACGCCCTCGATGCCGCCCATGCGCGCGGCCTCGTCCACCGGGACGTCAAGCCCTCCAACATCCTGGTCGCGCCCGGTCAGCGCGGAGAGCACGCATACCTGAGTGACTTCGGACTGACCAAGCGGCTCGGCTCGAGCGACGCCCTGACGCGAACGGGCCAGGTCATCGGCTCGGTCGGCTATCTCGCGCCGGAGGCCATCGAAGGCGGCTCCGTCGACCATCGAGCGGACATCTACTCGCTCGGCTGCGTGCTCTACGCCGCGCTGTCCGGGCATCCACCCTACGAGCGCGACACCGATCTGGCCGTCCTCTGGGCGCACGTCAAGGCCGAGCCTCCGACGCTGGCACCCGAGCAGCCGGCACTGGCGCCGCTCGATCCGATCATCGCGCGAGCGCTGGCCAAGGACCCCGAGGCCCGCTTCGCTTCGGCCGGCGAGCTCATCGATGCCGCGGGTGCGGCGATGGGCGTCGCCGTGCCCCGCGTCGGCGACTCGACGCCGCTCGCGATGACCATCGACGCGGCTCCGACCGCTGCCGACCGCGTAGCCGCCACGACCGCCGGTCCGGGTGTCCGCAGCCGCCGGACGATCGGCCTGGCCACGGCGGCCGTCGTCGGCTTGGTCGTGCTCGGGGCGGTCGCGATCCGTGTCGGGCTGCTCGGCGGTGCGGCGGCATCGAGCCCGAACCCGGGTGCCAGCGGCAGCATCGGGTCGACGACGGCATCGCCGGCCTCGTCGGCACCGGCCGCGTCGTCAAGCGCGGGTGGCGAGCGGATCCTGTACACCGTCCGAGCGCCGTACTACTTCGATGCCATCAAGGACTGTGTCACCGACGGCGGGGCCATCGAGACCCCGGGTCGGATCTGGTCGGTCGACCCTGCGACCGGCGAGCAGGTCCGTGCCCTGCCGCCGTCCGGACGGCTGGAACACCTGCCGGCGTGGGCGCCCGATGGTCGCCGGTTCTACTTCGCGGCGAGCCCGCCCGAATTCGGCGTCGGCATCTGGCAGGCGTCGTCGACCGGCAGCGGCGCCTCGTCGATCGTATCGACCGACGCGGGAGCTTCGAGCGGGCCGGCGGTGGCCGACGACGGCCGGATCGCCTTCCTGGAGAACTTCGACGGGACCGTCGCGATCGCCAACGCCGACGGCACGGGGCAGGTCAAGGTCCCCCTGGCGTTCCCGGTCATCGGCAGCGGCGAAAAGGGCACCCAGATGGTCGCCAGGAGGGTGACGTGGCTGCCCGACGGCCGCCTGGCCGTGGTCGCTCGGGCCGATGTGCCATCCGATACCAGCGGGCCGCCGTTGGAGCCTGGTCGCGGGACGATCTGGACCGTGGCCATCGATGGCACCGGGCTGACCCAGCTGCAGGGGCCGA
Organism: uncultured Chloroflexia bacterium; assembly: GCA_963777975.1. Classification (GTDB taxonomy): domain Bacteria; phylum Chloroflexota; class Limnocylindria; order Limnocylindrales; family CSP1-4; genus CSP1-4. The sequence continues at coordinate 131,079 of CAVZSO010000013.1, forward strand.
TCGACGTGACCTCGGTCGACTGGTCGCCCGACGGCCGTCGGATCGTCTACAGCGCCGGTTCGGTCGCCGACCACGCACAGGACATCTGGGTCGCCGACGCGGATGGCGGCGATCCGACGCAGCTGACCGGCAGCGACGGCGATGACGTCGATCCGACCTGGTCGCCCGACGGCCGCCGGATCGCCTTCGCCAGCACGCGGGACGGGAGCTATGAGATCCATGTCATGAACGCCGACGGCGGCGATCGACAGCGCCTGACGTCGACGCCGCCGCCACAGTTCGCCTGCGCGCCCGCCTGGGGTCGTACCGACGCCCGCCGCAGCCGAGCCCGGCGCCCTCGCCCGGGGCGCCGAACCTCCTGGAGCGGGGCTGGCTCGACCCAGGGACGTATCGATCGGACGTCTTGCGCCCGAAGGTCGACCTGACGGTCGGCGAGGGCTGGACGGTCGACGTCCAGGCCACCGATGCCCTCGACCTCTATCGGCCCGGCCTGGACCTCAGCCTCGGCCTGGTCCAGACCGTCTTTCCCGGCGGCTGCATGATGAACAAGCAGGGCGAGTTCTCGGAGGGAGAGCTGGCGCCCGCGACCGCGCGTGGGTTGATCGAATGGTTCCGGGCCTTGCCCGGCCTGAAGGTCTCGTCGCCCCAGGCGATCACCGTCGGCGGCGAGCCGGGCCTTCGCGTCGACATCGAGGCCACGTCATCGCCGGCCTGTCACAAGGGCACGCCCCTCGAGCGGCGCATCGCGCTCTTCCCGCTGGCCGGCGAGAACTCGCAGCTGCGGGTGCCCGGCAAGGCACGCCTGGTCGTGGTCGACGTCCATGGCGTTCCACTGACCTTCCTCTACCAGGGCGAGGACCGCCTCTTCGACACGGTCCTCGATCCGATCGTCAAGAGCATCACCTTCCCGACGGAGTAGCCGCACCAGACGGCCGGGCTGGCGCCGCGCCGGCCGCCACGTCGGCCGCTCGGCGCCGATCAGTCCTCCGCCGCCAGCCGCCGGAGCACGGCGGGCAGGATGCCGCCCTGGCGGTAGTAGTCGACCTCGACCGGGCCGTCGAGACGGGCGATGGCCCTGATCGTTCGCGCTGGGCCGTCCGGTCGGAGTGACCCGGACCTCGACCGAGGCACGCGGCGCGAGACCGTCGGCAAGGCCGACGAGGTCGTAGCGCTCGCGCCCGGTCAGCCCCAGCGACGCAGCCGTCTCGCCCGGCAGGAACTGGAGTGGCAGCACGCCCATGCCGACCAGGTTCGAGCGGTGGATGCGCTCGAACGATTCGGCCAGCACGGCGCGGATGCCGAGGAGCGTGGTGCCCTTGGCCGCCCAGTCGCGCGACGAGCCGCTGCCGTACTCCTTGCCGGCGAGCACGATGAGCGGCACGGCGTCGGCCAGGTAGCGCATCGCGGCGTCGTACAGGAACATCGCCTCGCCCGACGGCTGGAACGTGGTGTAGGGGCCTTCCTGCTCGGCCAGTGCGTTGTGCAATCGGATGTTGCCGAACGTGCCGCGCATCATGACCTCGTGATGCCCGCGTCGGGCGCCGTACGAGTTGAACTCGAGCGGCCCCACGCCACGCTCCTGGAGCCAGGTCCCAGCGGGGCTCCAGGCGGGGATCGAGCCGGCCGGCGAGATGTGGTCGGTGGTCACGGAGTCCCCCAGCACGGCCAGCACGCGGGCGCCGACGATGTCGCGGATGGCCGGCGGCGATGCCGTCAGGCCGTCGAAGAAGGGCGGCTCGGCGATGTAGGTCGAGGCCGGATCCCAGGCATAGCGATCGCCGTCGGGGATGGGCAACGCGCGCCAGCGATCGTCGCCGTCGAAGACCGCGGCGTACGTCTCGCGGAACAGCTCCGGCGAGATGGAGTCGCCGATGGTCGAGCGCACCTCGGCGGGTGATGGCCAGATCTCGGAGAGCATCACCGGCCGACCATCCGAGCCGACGCCGAGCGGTTCCCGAGTGAGGTCGATGTCGACGCGGCCCGCCAGCGCGAAGGCGACCACCAGCGGCGGGCTGGCGAGGTAGCTGGCACGAGCCAGCGGGTGGATGCGGCCCTCGAAGTTGCGGTTGCCCGAGAGGACCGCGGCGACCACCAGGCCGTGCTGCTCGACCGCGCGAGCGACGGGCTCGTCGAGCGGCCCGGAGTTGCCGATGCAGGTCGTGCAGCCGTAGCCCGACGAGATCGAACCCGAGGGCGCCGAGGGGCGCCATGAGCCCGGCCGCCTCGAGGTAGCGGGTGACCACCCGCGAGCCCGGGGCGAGGCTGGTCTTGACCGTCGGGCCGACCGTCAGGCCGCGCGCGACCGCGTTGCGTGCCAGCAGGCCGGCCCCGACCATGACCGTCGGGTTGCTCGTGTTGGTGCACGAGGTGATGGCGGCGATGGCCACGGCGCCGCTGCGGATCGTGACCGCATGCCCGTCGATCTCGATGGCGACCGGTGCGTCGATGCCATCGGTCACTCCACCCTCGCCTTCGAGGTCGGCCTCGGCCGTCGCCCGGCTGCTGCCGTTGCTCGCCGGCAGCGCGCCCGGGTAGGCGGCCGCGAAGCTCTCGCGGATCCTGGGCAGGGGCACACGATCCTGGGGTCGCCGCGGTCCCGCCAGGCTCGGCTCCACGCTCGCCAGGTCCAGCTCGAGCGTCTCGTCGAAGTCCGGTCCGCCGCCCGGCTCGCGCCACAGACCCTGTTCGCGCGCGTAGGCCTCGACCAGCGCGACCTGGTCGGTCGCCCGCCCGGTCAGGCGCAGGTAGGTCAGCGTCTCGTCGTCGATCGGGAAGATCGCGGCCGTGGCCCCGAACTCGGGCGACATGTTGGAGATGGTCGCCCGATCGGCCAGCGTCAAGCCGGCCAGGCCGTCACCGGCGAACTCGACGAAGGCGCCGACGACGCCATGGCCGCGCAGCAGCTCGGTGACGACGAGGACGAGGTCGGTCGCCGTCGAGCCGATGGGCAGCTCACCGTGGAGGCGGACGCCGACGACGGTCGGCATCGGCTGGTAGAGGGGCTGGCCGAGGAGGACCGCCTCGGCTTCGATGCCACCGACGCCGTAGCCCAGGACGCCAAGGGCGTTGACCATGGTGGTGTGCGAGTCGGTGCCCACGAGCGTGTCGGGATAGGCGACGGTCGCGCCAGAGCCGTCCGCGCGCGCCTGGACGACGGCCGCCAGGTACTCGAGGTTGACCTGGTGGACGATGCCCGTGCCGGGCGGCACGACGCGCAGGTCGCTGAACGCCGTCTGTGCCCAGCGCAGCAGCTGATAGCGCTCGCCGTTCCGCTCGTACTCGCGGGCGACATTGAAGGCGAAGGCTCCGTCGTTGCCGAAGCGATCGACCTGCACCGAGTGGTCGATGACGAGGTCGGCCGGCACCAGCGGGTTGATGCGCGCGGGATCCCCGCCCAGGGCGGCCATCGCATCGCGCATGGCGGCCAGGTCGACGACGGCGGGCACGCCGGTGAAGTCCTGGAGGATGACGCGCGCGGGCATGAACGGCAGCTCGATGTCGATGCCGGCTCGCGGCCGCCAGCCCGCCAGGGCCTGCACGTCGGCCTCGTTGACGACGCCGTCGCCCGCGTGGCGCAGCAGGTTCTCGAGCAGGATCTTGACCGTGACCGGCAGTCGGCCGAGGTCGGCGGCACCGCTGCGGTCGAGCCGATAGATGACCACGACGCGGTCATCGATCGAGAGCGATGCACGGCTCTCGAGGGGATCAGTGCCGACGGCGAGCGGTCGCGTCATCGAGGTGGGCCTCCACATCCCCGGTCACACCTGGTGGCCGGGCTGGGTCGGCGCCTGACGGGGGTGCCCGTCTCGGGTCGAGCGTGCTGACTGGTCGGTCGAGTATACGCCCGCCTCCGGCAGGGACCTGCCAGATCGTGGCCGGCTGTCACAACTGCCGCCGGTCGGCGTCTCAAGCGCTGGAGGGCGCGCTTCTTCGGCCGCCCGCCTTGGTCTCGATAGAGGGAGCACGGTGATGTCCGGAGTGAGCAGGACCACGGCCCAGCTGGTTGGGATCGTGCTCGTGATCGCCGCGTGTTCTGCAACGCCCAGCGTCACCGCGCCTGCGCCGAGCCCGGCCGTTCGTCCCTCGGCGAACTCCTTTCCGACCGCCACCACCGTACCGCCGTGGGCCACTGCGACACCGGCGATCGCAGTGGGCGAGCCGTCATCGACGCCCCCAGCCGCACCGACCTCGACGGCCCAGCCCGAGCTGACCGCCCCACCCGTGCCAACGCCACCACCGACGGCGGCCATGACGCTCATCGTCGACGGCCATCGACAGGGGAAGTTTGCGCTCGCCATCGATGCCGGAGACCATCGAGACGTCAAGGTCGTGCTGAAGCTCGTCAACGTCGAGCGTGCGCGTTGCGTGATCATCCATCGTGTCGTCCCGGACGCCCCTGGCACGACCTCGACGAAGACGCGGCTCGCGCCAAAGCGGCGCCAGACGGTGGCCCTCATCGATGGCCTGCACACGTTCCGGGCGACCTGTCCGAGTCGGCTCGGCGACTTGCAGGCGCGGGTCAAGGTCCTGGCGACCGATGGCCAGCCGGAGCTGTGCCAAGACTTCACCTTCGCAGAGGCGCCTGCCTCGGTCGCGTCGCTCGCCGAGTTGAACGCCGGTATCGTCGGGACGTGGACGGGCTGTGTGACCACGCCATGGACGCCCTCGTACTACGTGACGGTCAGCTTCCGTTCGGATGGCACCTACAGCGCCATCTCGAGCGAGGTCCTCGACGGCGTCCCGATGAATGCCATGTACTACGGCATCGAAACGGGATCCCCGGCGAAGCGGTACGAGCTCGACGATCTGCAGGACGATCTCGAGGGCGTCGGCTGGATCGACATCGACTTCGGGGCTGGCAGCATCGATCGGGACGACCTCCGGGATGTCCGGCTGATGGGCGATCAACTCGAGTTCGAGGTCATCCATGGCGGCATCTACGGACCGCTGACATTCGAGCTCTACCGCCGATAGCGGCGGGCGCGCGAGGCAGCATCGGCCCGGCTACCATGCTCGCCATGCACGGCCGCCCGACCGAAGCCGCCGATCACAGCCATGACGGCCTGCCGCCGGGACACCGGCATCCGCACGGACGGCCGGGACAGGGCGAGGATCCGACGGCGCCGCCATCGGTCGGCATCGTCGGGGCGGGACGGGTCGGGTTGGCGCTGGCGCGCGCACTGACCGCGGCCGACTGGCCGGTCGTCGCGGTGGCGAGTCGTGATCCGGCTCGCCGCGAGGCGTTCCGAGCCGCGATCCCGGACGCTCGCGGCTTCGCCGAGCCGGCGGGCGTCCTCGACGAGGCCTCGCTCATCTTCCTGACCGTGCCCGACGACGCGATCGCGGCGTTGGCGGCTGACCTGCGCCTGTACAGCGGCCAGGCGCTGGTCCACACCAGCGGCCTGCTGGCCTCGACCATCCTCGAGCCGGCCATGGCGGCGGGGACCGAGAAGGCCAGCTTCCACCCCCTGGTCGCCTTCGCCGATCCGGATGCCGCCGTCGAGGCCCTGCACGGGGCGACCATCGCCATCGAGGGCGACGACCCGCTGGTCCGCCTGCTGGCTGAGCTGGCCGAGGCGATCGGAGCCCAGCCGGTCCGCCTGCCGGTCGAGGGCAAGGCCGCCTACCACGCGGCCGCGGTCCTCGCCGCCGGCGGCTTCGTGGCGCTGCTCGACGCCATCGCCGAGCTCGGTCGCGGCGCCGGCCTCGACGAGGCCGGCTCGCTGGCCATCTATGCGCCGCTCGTCCGCCAGAGCCTGGCCAACGCCGAGCGCTTCGGCATCGAGGTCGCGCTCACGGGGCCAATCGTGCGCGGCGACATCGGCACCCTCCGCGCGCATCTGCTGGCGATGAGCGAGCTCGCTCCCGGCGCCATCGACCTCTACGTGGCGGCCGCCAGGCGCGAGATCGCACTGGCCTCCGGACGTGGCTCGCTGGCGTCGGCCAGCGCCGACGAGATGGTCGACCTGCTCGATCGCTGGGGCGCGGCTGGGCCGGTCGAGACCGCGTAGGCAACGAGGTCGCGAACCGCTACCATGAGGACCATGCAGAGCAGCGTCGCCGCCATCCGCCGCGGCCGCCTCCAGGCGCATTTCGTGACCGCGTCGGGACACCATCGGATCCGCCACTACGGCCTGACCAAGCCGTCGCGCGGCCGTCTCGTGCCGGCCGTCCGTTCGCCCCGTCAGCCCGGCGCGCGATCGCTCGGGCTCGGCGCCGGCGGCGCAGTGCCGTATGCCGTGGAGCGTCGCCCGCTGGCGCATGTCGTGCGCGGTGAACACATGGCCTGGACGCGCCCCGGGTCGCCGGCCCGCCGGCACGGCGTCAACCCGACGGCCGCGTGGCGCGACTGAGCGGATCCGCCAGGCCCCCTCGGCGTACCACCCGCGCGACATCGGCCGGCGGCATCGTCATCCGCATCGCTGATGGCAGCCATCAGCTCGTGCTTGGCCGACGCCGCCGTGACCGAGACCCTGCGACCTGGACGCTGCCCAAGGGCACGCCAGATGCCGGCGAGACGACCGAACAGACGGCGCTCCGCGAGGTGACCGAGGAGACCGGCCTCGATGTCGCCATCCTCGAGACCATCGGCGACGTCGAGTACTGGTTCATGCAGGCCGGCACGCGCGTCCACAAGGTCGTGCACTACTTCCTGATGGCGCCGACGGGCGGCGCACTCGATCGTCACGATCACGAGTTCGACGAGGTGCGCTGGGTCGACCTGGCCGAAGCCGAGCGACTGATGAGCCACGAATCGGAGCGCCGCGTGGTGGCCGATGCGGCGGCCGCCATCGAACGCCACTTCCCGCTCGGCTCCGCTCCGAGCGGCATGAGCGCCGCTCGGTCGACCTGAGATGCGCCAGACGGCGCTCTACGGTCGCCACGTCGATGCCGGGGCGCGGCTGATCGACTTCGGGGGCTGGGAGATGCCGGTCCAGTACACGGGCATCCTGGAGGAGCATCGGGCCGTCCGTGAGCATGCCGGCCTCTTCGACCTCTCCCACATGGGCGAGCTCTGGCTGACTGGCGCGGGCGCGGGCGCGGGCCTCGCGGCGGCACTCGTCTCTGACCCGACCAGGCTGGCGGTCGGCCGGGCGCAGTACTCGATGATCGTCGCCCCGGACGGCGGCATCATCGACGACCTCATCGTCTACCGAGCCGACGAGGAACGCTTCCTGGTGGTGCCCAATGCCGGCAACCGCGAGGTCGTCAGCGCGGCCGTCGCCGAGCGGCTGACCGGCTATCGAGGCGGCCTTCGACGATGCCTCGCTGCGGACGTCGCTGGTCGCCATCCAGGGGCCGGCCGCGCAGGCCATCCTGGCGCCGCTGACCGACGTCGACCTGACCGCGTTGCGCTACTACGCCATCGCCTCCGGCACGACCGCGGGCATCCAGTGCTGGCTGGCGCGGACCGGCTACACGGGCGAGGACGGCTTCGAGCTGTTCGTGGCCTGGGACGACGGACCGGCGGTCTGGGATGCGCTGCGGGCGGCGGGCAGCTCGGCCGGCCTGGTGCCGGTCGGGCTGGGGGCTCGAGACACCCTGCGACTCGAGGCCGGCATGCCCCTGTATGGGAACGAGCTCGATCGTTCGACCAACCCGTTCGAGGCCGGGCTGGGTCGGGTCGTCCGCCTGGACAAGGCCGCTGACTTCGTCGGCCGCACGGCTCTCGAGGCCGTCGCCTCGAGCGGGGTCGAGCGTCGCCTGGTCGGGCTCGAGGTGACCGGGCGGGGCATCGTCCGTCATGGCTACCCGATCTTCCGCCCCGGCGAGGCCCAGGAGTGCGGCGTGGTCACCAGCGGCACCATGTCGCCGACGCTGGGCATCCCCATCGCGATGGCCTACGTCCCGACGCGGGAGGGCGAGCCGGGTACCATCTTGGAGTGTGGCGTCCGCGAGACGCGCATCGCCGTCGCCGTCCGAGCGCTGCCGTTCTACCAGCGCACCACCTAGCCGGAAGGAGCCTCGCCCGTGGAGGTCCGTGACGACCTGCGCTACTCGGACGACCACGAGTGGCTGCGACTCGAAGGCGACGTCGGCGTCGTCGGCGTGACCGCCTATGCCGCCGATCAGCTCGGCGACATCGTCTTCGTCGAGCTGCCCGCGGTCGGCGCGGCGCTCGGCGCCCGGCAGGCCTTCGGCGTGGTCGAGTCGGTCAAGGCGGTCTCCGACCTCCTGGCGCCCGTCGCCGGCGAGGTCACGGAGACCAACCCCGCTCTCGCCGATCGACCGGAGCTGGTCAACAGCGACCCGTACGGCGAAGGCTGGATGATCAAGCTGCGTCTCCCGGGCGACGAAGCAGGGGGCGCGCTGATGGATGCCGACGCCTACCGCGAGCTGACCAAGGCCGGCTGAGCCGATGCCCTACGGTCCGCACACGACCGACGATCGGACCCGGATGCTTGAGGCGCTGGGCATCCAGGGCATCGACCCCCTCTTCGCCGACATCCCGTCTTCGGTCCGCGCCCATGGCCTCGACCTGCCGGGGCCCGAGCCGGAGCTCCAGCTGGCCGCGCGCCTCGAGCGCCTGGCGGCCCGCAATCGGGTCGACCTGGCGAGCTTCCTGGGGGCGGGCGTGTATCGCCACTTCCTGCCGCCGGCGGTCGACCAGATCATCTCGCGCGGCGAGTTCTACACCGCCTACACGCCCTATCAGCCGGAGATCAGCCAGGGCACGCTGCAGACGATCTACGAGTACCAGTCGCTCATCGCCGAGCTGACCGGCCTCGATGTCGTCTCGGCCTCGCACTACGACGGCGCGGCCGCGACCGCGGAAGCGGCGCTGATGGCCATCCGGGCCACCCGTCGCGAACGCGTCCTGGCGAGCCGGGCCATCCATCGCCACTACCTCGACGCCACGCGCACCTACTTCGGTCCGGCCGGCCTCGACCTCGAGGAGCTGCCCACGCTCGACGACGGCACGACCGACCTGGCCGCCCTGGACCGCGCGCTCGGCGACGGGCCCCCGGTCGCGGCCGTGCTGGCCGGCCAGCCCAACGCCTTCGGCATCCTCGAGCCGATGGCCGAGATCGGGCGGCTGGCGCATGCCGCCGGAGCGCTCTTCGTGGCCGTCGTCGAGCCCGTCTCGCTGGCCGTCCTGGCACCGCCCGGCGAGTACGGCGCCGACATCGCGGCCGGCGAGGGCCAGCCCCTTGGCATCGCCCCGCAGTACGGCGGCCCTTACCTCGGCATCCTGGCCACGACCGAGGCGCTGGTCCGCCAGATCCCCGGTCGGCTGGTGGGCAAGACGACCGACCTCGACGGCCGACGAGCGTTCGTGATGACGCTTCGGGCGCGCGAGCAGGACATCCGCCGGGAGAAGGCGGCCAGCAACATCTGCACCAACCAGGCGCTGTGCGCCCTGGCGGCGACGGTCTACCTGGCCACGCTCGGTCCCCACGGGCTGCGCGACGTGGCGGCCGGCGGCGCCTCCCGCGCCCGCGAGCTGGAACGCGCCCTGGCCGAGGTCGGCGCGCCGCGCGTCCACAGCGCGGCCTACCTCAACGAGTTCGCGGTCACCGTTCCCGACGCCCCGCGGGTGCACGCCGCGCTCCTCGATCGGGGCGTGCTGGCCGGCCTGCCGCTGGTGCGCTGGTATCCCGACGACGCCCGACTGGCGAACGCCCTGCTGGTCTGTGCCACCGAGGTCACCACGAACGACGAGATCGATCGCTTCGCCGATGCGCTCCGCCTCGAGATCGGCGCCGGCGCGGCGATGGTCGAGGCCGTCCGATGAGCGCGCCGCGGATCGAGATGCAGACGGGGCCAGACCTCGGGCCGCGGACGGCGGTCGGTCCGATGCTCCAGCCGACGCTCATGGAGCTGTCACGGCCCGGGCGCGGCGGCGGCAAGATCCCGCATCCGCCGGCCGATGCCCTCGACGGCATCCCGGCCTCGCAGCGCCGGGCGATGCCGGCCGCCCTGCCGGAGCTCAACGAGCCAGAGGTCATCCGCCACTTCGTCAACCTCTCGCATCTCAACTACAACATCGACTCGGGCTTCTATCCCCTCGGCTCGTGCACCATGAAGTTCAACCCCAAGATCAACGAGTGGGTCGCTCGCCTGTTCGGCTTCGCCAAGCTCCACCCGCTGGCACCGGACGCAGTCGCACAGGGCACCCTCGAGCTGTTCTGGAGCCTCGAACAGCAGCTCAAGGAGATCAGCGGCATGGCCGCGGTCACGCTCCAGCCGGCGGCCGGGGCACATGGCGAGCTGACCGGCATCCTGATGGTCCGCGCCTACCACGAGTCACGCGGCGATCACGACCGCCGCGAGGTCATCGTGCCCGACTCGTCCCACGGGACGAACCCCGCGACCGCTTCGATGGCTGGCTTCACGACCATCACCGTACCCTCGGACGCGGCCGGCGGGGTGGACCTCGAGGCCCTCCGGGCCGCGCTCTCGCCGCGGACGGCGGCGGTGATGCTGACCAACCCTTCGACCCTCGGTCTCTTCGAGAACCACATCGTCGAGCTGCTCGACGCCGTCCATGCGGCGGGCGCCCTGGCCTACATGGACGGCGCCAACCTGAATGCGGTGATGGGCAAGTTCCGGCCCGGTGCGGCAGGCTTCGACGTCATGCACTTCAACGTCCACAAGACCTTCTCGACCCCGCACGGCGGCGGCGGCCCGGGGGCCGGACCGGTCGGGGTCGGCGAGACGCTGCTGCCCTTCCTGCCCTCGCCCCGCGTGCTGCGCGAAGCGGACGGCACGTTCCGTCTCGAGACGCCCGACGAGCGACCGACGTCCATCGGCCGGGTGCGCGCCTACCAGGGCAGCGCTGGCGTCCTGGTGCGCGCCTATGCCTACATCTGCTCGCACGGCGGCAGCGGCCTGGTCGAGGTCAGCGAGGACGCCGTGCTGGCCGCCAACTACCTCAAAGGCCAGCTCTCGGCGGCCTACGAGATCCCCTTCGATCGGCCCTGCAAGCATGAGTTCGTGGCCACCGCCCGACTCATCAAGGAGGCGACCGGCGTTCGCACGCTCGATATCGCCAAGCGTCTCATCGACAAGGGCTACCACCCGCCGACCATCTACTTCCCGCTCATCGTCGAGGAGTGCCTGCTCATCGAGCCGACCGAGACCGAGTCGGTCGAGACGCTCGATGCCTTCGCGGCGGCCATGGCGGAGATCGCGCGCGAGGCTCGTGCGGACCCGGAGCTCGTCAAGGGCGCTCCCCATACGCGCGCCGGTCCGGCGCCTCGACGAGGCCACCGCCGCCCGGCAGCCGGACCTTCGCTGGCGGGCCATGACCGGCGCCGAGACGCCCTGCCCGCAGTGACCGGCGCGGGCCGCCGACCCGCCGAGCCGCGATCCGGGAGGCCATGGCTCGCCCTGCGAGCCGATCGCGCGGCGCCGCGCGTCGTCGCCCGCTGCGCTGCCCGTCGTCCGTCGCGGTCGGATGGCGCGCTCGCTCGTCGCCGGCGGTCGTCGTGGTCGCGCTCGTGGCGGCCGGCTGCACCACCAGCTCGACGCCGATCCCGAGCCCGAGTGCATCGCCGACGCCGGCTCCGACGATCGCCGCTGATGGGGTGCTCGACCCTCCGGTTCGCGATCTCCGGCGACCCATCCGGCCTGCTGCCGCCAGCGCGTGACGCCGACACTCGGCGGATCCAGGCCTTCCTGTATGACTCCCTCTACCGGCTCGACGACGCGCTCCGTCCGGTGCCGGTGCTGGCCGCGGATGTGCCCAAGGTCTCGAAGGACGGCAAGACCTGGACGATCCCCATCCGCAGCGGCCTCACGTTCTCGGACGACTCGGCCCTCGACGCCGGCGACGTGGCCGCCACCCTGCGCCTGGCGCGGTCGCTGGCGTGTCCCTTCGCGGACGCCTGCCGCATCGCCGCGGATCACCTCGTGGATGTCCAGGTCAAGGGCGACGCGGTCGTCCTGACCCTCGATCGGCCGTGGGCGCCGCTGCTCACCACCTTCCTGGCCGACCTGCCGATCCTGCCCTCCGACGGCCTTCAGGCCAGCCTCGATCGGCTCGTCGCTGGCGCCAAGGCGGTCGACCGCAAGGCCCTCGCCGAGTCGATCGGGCGCATCTCCGACGAGGTCAACGCGGAGGCATGCGATGGCGACGCGCCGCCGGCCACCTGCGAACCCGCCGAACACGTCGACGAGCTGGCCGGCTGGCTGGCGAAGGCCGGGGTCACGGCGCCGTTACCCGAGCGCTTCGCCGATGAGAGCGGGACGGTCGACGGCGACGCGTACGGCATCGCGCTGCTGGCCGCCGTCGATGCCCTGGCCGATGTCCTCGGCCGACCGGGTGCCGGCGCCACGCCGCGCCCGTCCGGCGGCGCCGTCGATGCCACGGTCGACCGCATGGCCAAGGCCCTGCCGCTGCTCGACCTCGGTCGTGCTCCGGTCGGGACCGGCCCGTACCGACTGGTCAGCTACGTGCCCGGCGGCAGCGTCGTGCTCGAGCGTCGCGGACTGGCGGCTGCCGGCGCGCCGCGCCGGGTGCAGGCGGTCATCCTGCGCGATGCGGTCGAGGCCGCGACCGCCCTCCAGTCGGGCCAGATCGACTGGCTGCCGACGGTCGCCCCGGAAGTCGTGCCGGTCCTCGAATCGGATCCCACCCTGGTCGTCGCGGGGCGCCCGTCGGGGGCCGTGCGCACCATCGTCTTCAACGTCCGCGATGGCCATCCCTACGCGGACCCGAGCGCCCGCCAGGCCTTCAGCCGCTGCCTCGACCGCGACACGCTGGTGGCTGACATCCTGGCCGGGCGCGGCCTGCCTGCCTCGACCCTGGTGGCGCCGGGGTCGTGGGCGGCGCGGCCATCCAGGCACCGCGCGGCCGACCCCGCCGCGGCGACGGGCCCTGCTCGAAACCGCCGGCTACGTGCTCGGCAGCGACGACATCTATGCCCGCGACGGCGAGCGGCTCTCGAGCGAGATCATCATCCGGCCGGGTCGGGCGGAGCTGGCCGCCTTGATGGATGCCATCTCGAGGGCCCTCAAGGCGTGTGGCATCGACCTGCGCATCCGCGAGGTGCCGTTCTCGCCGGATGTGGTGCTGCCGCAGCTCGAATATCCCAATGCGTTCGACACCTACCTCGCGACGGTCACCCAGGGCGTCGACCCAGGCCTCGACCTCGGCTGGCTGTCGAGCGACCGCGTGACCACGAAGGCCGATCCAGGGGATGCCAACTACGGCGGCTGGCGGGACAAGTCGACCGATGCGCTGCTGACCGCCGGGGCGGCCTCCCTGACGGAGGCCAAGCGGCGGTCGGCCTACACCGATCTGCAGGCGAGGCTGACCGATCTGGTGCCTGTCTGGCCGCTGGCCTACGAGGCCGCCTACGGGGCCGTCTCCAAGACCCTGCTCGGTCCGAACGGCAAGACCGTCGATCCGTCGCAGCCGGACTATGAGCGCGACCTGCTCGACTGGCGTCTGGCGGCGCCCTGAATCGGCGGCGCATCGACCTCGATCGATCAGCCATCGGGCGGACCGAGAGGGGCGCCTGGCCTTCCTTGACAGTCGTCATCGACCCGGACCTATAATGCGGCAGCCGTTCCGGGCCCCACGTGGGAGACGTCTGCGCGCCTGCGCAGACGTGGCGAGGGTCTCGTGGACGAGAGGGGACGATCGACCGCCGTCGCGGCGTTGTCGACGTTCGGACACAGGAGGATGGAAGCCCATGGGTCTACGGACTCGACGGGGCCTGGCGTTAGCCGCCTCGCTCGCTTTCGTGATCAGCGCATGTACGCCCGGCGCGTCTTCGACGCCCGCGGCATCGTCAAGCGGCGGTACCGAGAGTGCCGCCCCGAGCGCGTCGACAGGCGTTACCTCGGATAACTTCAAGTTCGCCATCGATGGTGAGCCGACCTACTTCTCGCTGGCCTACACGGACCTTCCGACCAGCTGGATCGTGGGCATGCTCTACAACGGCATGTACCGCATCGACGACAAGCTGGCCGTCGTGCCCGACATCGCCAAGGCATTGCGCCGAGCAGAGCGCTGACGGCCTGACCTGGACGATCAAGCTGCGCGACGACGTCAAGTGGCATGACGGCACGCCGGTCACCGCCGACGACGTCAAGTTCACCTACGACCTCGCACTCTCACCGAACTGCACCTACATCCCCGACACCTGCTCGGCGATCGGTGACAACGTCGAGAGCGTCACGGTCGTCGACCCGACGACCGTCGAGTTCAAGCTCAAGCAGAAGTTCGCGCCGTTCCTCATCCAGCTCGCCGGCGTCCTGATGCCCAAGGCTGCCGTGACGGCGTCCTATGAGAAGTTCGCGGCCACCGCCAACACCGTCGACAAGGCCGCCGTGGCGACGCTCGCCGACAAGATCAAGACCGCGACCAGCGCCGACGCCTGCTCGGGCGAGACCCCGCCGGCAGAGTGCCTGGCCTCGACCTACACCGCCGAGGTGGAGCCGCTCCTGGCACAGGCTGGCATCACGCCGCCTGACAAGAACGCGTACACGGTCGATGGCACGCTCGATCCGGACGCCTACGGACAGGCGCTCATCGATCAGCTCAACGACCTCAACGCCACCCTGACCGCCGCCGACACGGACAAGATCGCGGCGGCCTTCCGCCTCCTCGACTTCCAGCGCAACCCGGTCGGCACCGGCCCCTACAAGTTCGTCAAGTACACCGCCGGTCAGAGCGTCGAGCTGGCCAAGAACCCCAACTACCATGCCGTCGCGGTCGGGCCGGAGAGCGTCTTCATCCCGATCATCAAGGACGCCGCCACGGCGTCTGCGGCGCTCCAGAAGGGCGACATCAACTGGCAGACCGAGGTCACCTCGGACGCGCTGACCACGCTCGTCGCGGACAGCAACCTGGCCCTCTCGGAGTTCCCCGACTTCGGCTACTACTACATCGGCTTCAACCTGCGTGAAGGCCGGCTGTATGCCGACAAGGCGCTCCGCGAAGCCTTCTCGATGTGCATCGACCACAAGCAGACCGTCCAGGTCGCGACCGAGGGCAATGGCATCCCCGCCAAGGCCAACGTGCCGCCGGCCTCGTGGGCCTACTCGAACGACGTTCCCGACTACGTCTATGACGTCGCGGGCGCCAAGGCCAAGATCGAAGGCGCAGGCTGGAAGCTCGGCGCCGATGGCATCTACGCCAAGGACGGCGTGCGCCTCGCGTCGGACCTCTACGTCCGGCAGGGTCGCCCGCAGCGCGTCAAGTTCGGCCAGCTGGCCAAGGATCAGCTGAAGCAGTGCGGTATCGAGATCAACGTCAAGGAAGCGGACTTCGCGACCGTCCTCCTGCCGCTGCTCTCGTATCCCAACAACTTCGACACCTACCTCGGTGGTTGGAGCACCTCGATCGATCCGGACGACTATTCGATCTTCCACTCCTCGAAGTGCACCACCAAGGAGAACCCGGACGACAACAACTTCGTCTGCTGGAACAACCCCGAAGGCGATGCTCTCCTCGAGCAGGGCCGGACGGAGCTCGACCAGGCGAAGCGCAAGGAGATCTACGGCAAGTTCCAGCAGGTCATCCATGACGACCTGCCGTACTACTTCCTGTGGGCCGACCTTGCCCATCGCGGCTACACGAAGACGGTCGAAGCCTCCGGAGCCGAAGGCGCGATCAACTTCTCAAGTCCGCTCGACTATTGGAACAACGACTCCTGGGTCGTCAACTCGGCCAGGTAATCCGTCGACCGGACTGAACCGGACCACGGAAAGGACGGTGGCAGCCGCACGGCTGCCACCGTCCTCGTTTATCCTCCGCGACATCAGGTCCCAGGCACGCGTGACGTCCTACGGGCGCCACCATCGCAGGTGAGCCATGGCAGCCTATATCTTCCGGCGGTTGCTCCAGTCGATCCCGATCCTCATCGGTATCGCGATCATCTCGTTCATGCTCGTGCACATCGCGCCAGGCAGCCCGATCGATCGGTTCCGCTCCGGCCGCGTGTCGCCCGAGACGATCCACAACCTCATCCGGCTGTACGGCCTCGACCAGCCCTTGCTGCCTATCTGGGTCGACAACGGCATCGCGCTGCTCATCTCGATCGTGTTGATGGGCGTGGCCGGCGTCCTCGCCTGGTACGCGCTGCGCGGCATGCGAGGGGGCCGATCGGGGCTGTCGGTCTACCTCCCCGGCGGCATCAGCCTGTTGTTGATGCTCGGCAGCTCTGTACCTGATCTTCACCACGGCCTCGGAGTGGCGGCTGCTCATCACCTGGCCCGGCCAGCTCGTCAGCTGGATGGTCGCCTTCGTGCAGGTCTGGCGCCCGGATGCCTGGGGCTACTCCTTCACCGACGGCCAGCCGGTCATCGCCAAGATCGGTGAGCGCGTGCCATACACGCTCGAGCTGATGGGCATCTCGTTGATCCTGACGGTCGTCATCGCCATCCCCGTCGGCATCCTGGGCGCCGTTCGCCAGTACAGCTGGACGGACAAGATCATCACCGTCCTGGCGACCATCGGCTACGCCATGCCGACCTTCTGGCTGGGCCTCGTGCTCAAGTACATCTTCGCGTTCAAGCTCGACCTCTTCCCGCTCTACGGCCGCCATGAGTTCGGCGACGACAGCGTCGTCGACCTGCTCTGGCACCTGGTCCTGCCGGTCTTGACCCTGACCATCGTCTCGGTCGCCGGCTGGAGCCGCTACATGCGCTCGTCGATGCTCGAGGTGATGCGCCAGGACTATGTCCGCACGGCGAAGGCCAAGGGCCTGGAGAACTCGCGCGTCCTCTACAAGCATGCGCTGCGCAACGCGCTCATCCCCATCGTCACGCTGCTTGGCCTGACGATCCCCACGCTGCTCGTCGGCGCCGCGGTGACCGAGGCGGTCTTCTCCTGGCCGGGCCTCGGCGGTCTCGGCGTGACCTCGGTCATCGAGCGCGACTACCCGCTCGTGCTCGCCTTCGTCATGGTCGCCGGCGTCATGGTCATCCTCGGCAACCTGCTCGCGGACGTGCTCTACGCGTTCGTCGATCCGCGTATCACGTACTAGGAGGGATCATCATGGAGAGCACCCAGCTCGCACCGATCCCCGCACGTCAGACGCAGTCGACCGTCGACGAGGTCGACCTGACGCCGATCCGGACGTACTGGCAGCTGGTGCGCCAGCGCTTCGTGCAGCACCGGCTGGCCGTCATCGGCCTCGTCCTGATGACCACCCTGACGACGATGGCCATCGTCATCCCCACCGTGACCGGCAACGCGTACCAGACGACGAGCCTGACCCTGGCCAACCACCCGCCATCGCTCATCAACCCCTTCGCGCCGTTCGGCTTCGACGCCATCGGTCAGAACTACTTCATCCGGCTCATGAAGGCGCTCCAGACGTCGCTCTTCGTGGCCTTCTCGGCGGTCTCGATCTTGATCATCGTGGGCGTCACCCTGGGCGCCATCGCCGGCTACGTCGGCGGCCGCGTCGACAACGCGATCATGCGCCTGGTGGACATCGTCCTCTCGATCCCGACCTTCTTCCTGATCGTGCTGATGGTCTCGCTATGGGGTGCGAGCCCGATCGTCGTCATCCTTGCCATCGCGTTCGCCGGTTGGACGACGGCCGCACGGTTGGTACGAGGCGAGTTCCTGTCGCTGCGCGAGACCGACTTCGTGCAGGCCGCGCGAGCCCTGGGCGCCGGCGACCGGCGCATCGTCCTTCGGCACATGCTGCCCGGGGCCATGGCCCCGGTCATCGTGGCCGCCACCCTGGCCATCGCCGACTCCGTCGTCGTCGAGGCCACGCTCTCCTATCTCAGCTTCGGCATCTCGCCGCCCGAGGCCAGCCTGGGCAACATGCTGACCAACGCACTCGAGTACTTCTTCCGGGCGCCGACCCTCATCTTCATCCCAGGCATCACCCTCATCCTCGTCGTCCTGGCGGCCAGCTTCATCGGCGACGGGCTGCGCGACGCCCTCGATCCGCGCCAGCGGGTCACCAACTAAGGGATGGCCGCCGAGATCGAGCGTCCGCTCCTGCAGATCGAGGACCTGAAGACCTACTTCCGGACCCAGGACGGGGTGGTCAAGGCCGTCGATGGCGTGAGCTATGAGATCGGCGACGGCAAGACGGTCGGCGTCGTCGGCGAGTCCGGATGCGGCAAGAGCATCACCGCGCTCTCCGTCATGCGGCTCATCGAGTCGCCGCCGGGCGAGATCGTGGCCGGGACCATCAAGCTCCACGATCGGGATCTGCTGAAGGTCGACGACGACGAGATGCGCGACATCCGCGGCAACTCGATCAGCATGATCTTCCAGGAGCCGATGACCAGCCTCAATCCGGTCTTCACCTGTGGTGATCAGATCTCCGAGGTCGTCTCTCGCCATGCCTCGGTCTCCCGGCGCGAGGCCTGGGCCCGGGCCGTCGAGATGCTCGGCCTGGTCGGCATCCCCGACCCGGCTCGGCGTGCCAAGCAGTATCCGCACGAGCTGTCGGGCGGCATGCGGCAGCGCGTGATGATCGCCATGGCGCTGAGCACGAACCCGGAGCTGCTCATCGCGGACGAGCCGACGACCGCGCTGGACGTGACCATCCAGGCCCAGATCCTGGAGCTCATGAAGAACCTTCGTGAGCGCAATCGGATGGCCATCATGCTCATCACCCACGACCTCGGGGTGGTCGCCGAGATGGCCGACGACGTGGTCGTCATGTACGCCGGCAAGGTCGTCGAGAAGTCGGGCGCGATCGCCGTCTTCGAGGAGGCACATCACCCATACACGAAAGGCCTGCTGGCCTCGATCCCGCGTCTCGGCGTACGGCGGGAGCGACTCGAGGTCATCGAGGGCGTCGTCCCCAACCCGCTCAACCTGCCCGCGGGCTGCCTCTTCAAGCGGCGCTGCCCGTACGCCATGCCCATCTGCGACACGCCGCCGCCGCTCCAGGAGGTCCGGCCGGGGCAGCTCTCGCGCTGCTGGCTGACACCGGAGGGCGGCCCGCCGGCCGTCGGGCCGGACGCCACCGGGGACGTCGCGCTCGAAGCCGCTGCGGCCCTGTCGGTGTCTGCGTGAGCGGGCAGACCTGGGCAGACGGCGCTGCCGTCGAGCCGCTCGACACGCCGCCACCGGTCGCCACGCCGGAGGCGCAGGAATCCGGGCCCCCGACCGACGAGACCGTCCTCGTCCGGGTCGACCACGTGGTCAAGCACTTTCCCATCCGCGGCGGGATCATGGGCGTCAGCCAGATCGGCGCCGTGCGTGCCGTGGACGGCGTCAGCTTCGACGTCCGGCGAGGCGAGACGCTCGGCCTCGTCGGTGAGTCGGGTTGCGGCAAGACGACGCTGGGCAAGGTCATCCTGCGCCTCATCCCGGCGACCAGCGGCCAGGTCTACATCGACAATCGCCCGCTCTTCGATCTCAACGACGTCGAGCTGAAGGCCGCCCGGCGCGACCTCCAGATCGTCTTCCAGGATCCCTATGCCAGCCTCAACCCGCGCATGACGGTCGGCGAGATCGTCGGCGAGGGACCACTCGTCCACGGCCTCAACGATCGTGCCAAGCGCGAGGAGCTGGTGCGAGAGCTGCTGGCCAAGGTCGGCCTCAATCAGACGCACATCAGGCGCTATCCGCACGAGTTCTCGGGCGGTCAGCGACAACGCATCGGCATCGCGCGCGCTCTTGCCCTGAACCCCGAGTTCATCGTCTGCGACGAGCCTGTCAGCGCCCTCGACGTGTCGATCCAAAGCCAGGTCCTCAACCTGCTCAACGACCTCCAGCAGGAGCTCGGCCTGACCTACCTCTTCATCGCTCACAACCTGGCCGTGGTCGAGCACATCAGCGACCGTGTCGGGGTCATGTACCTGGGCAAGCTCGTCGAGCTGGCCGGTGTCGACGAGCTGTACGTCAACCCGCGCCACCCGTATACCGTCGCGCTGCTCTCCGCCGTGCCCGAGCCGGACCCCCGCAAGCGCAAGAAGCGCCTCGTCCTGGTCGGCGACGTGCCTTCGCCAGCAGCGCCGCCGCCGGGCTGCCGATTCAATACCCGCTGCTGGCTCAAGGCGCAGCTCGGCGACCCCGTGCGGTGCGTCGAAGAGGAGCCGGAGCTGCGCGACGTCGGCGGCGGCCATCAGGTCGCTTGCCATTTCGCGGAGGAGGTCACGCCGGCCGCGGTCGCGACGGCAGCCGAGCGCCAGCTTCCCATCGCCCAGGCCTGAGGCGTTCACGGTCGGGTGGGGGCCGACCGAACCAGGAGACAGAGGTGACGCACGGCGTCACGCGTGGCATCATTCGCCAACGGTCGCGGAGCCGCCTGCGGGCGGTCGGTCCGGGCCATAAGGAGGAGACAGGATGAAACGGACACGTATCGGTGCCCTGCTGATCGGGGCTGGGCTGCTCGTTGCAGCCTGCACCGGTGGATCGGCATCACCGACCCCGGCCGAGTCGACGACGGCACCGGCGTCGGGCGAGCCGACGACCGCCCCGGCCACGGAAGCCGCCCAGCCGAAGCCGGGTGGCACGCTCGTGGCGTCGCTGCCGGGTGACATCTCGCGGACCGACTCCGCACTCGTCGACGACAGCAACTCGTCATACGTCGAGAACCAGGTCATGGAGGGCCTCGTGGGCCTCACGCCGGGCACCACCGGCGACGTCATCCCGGTCCTGGCCAGCGCCCTGCCGACCATCTCCGCTGACGGCCTGACCTACACCTTCGAGCTCCGCCAGGGCATCAAGTTCCATGACGGCACGGCACTCGACTGCGACGCGGTCAAGTTCAACTACGACCGCTGGCTGAACCTGCCGGCCAGCTACTCCAAGCTGGAGTACACCTACTACGTCGATTCGGCCCTCAAGCCGGTCGTGGCATCGGTCGCCTGCAATAGCCCGACCGAGTTCATGATCACGCTCAAGGCCGCCAACTCGGCGTTCCTGCTGACCCAGACCCTGACCCCGTTCTTCATCGCCAGCCCCAAGGCGCTGACCGACGGCGATGCCTCGAACCCCGACTTCTCGAAGAACACCTATGCCCAGGGTGGCCCGACAGCCATGACCGGCACAGGCCCCTTCAAGTTCAAGTCCTGGGTGCCCGGCGACTCGATCACGCTCGAGAAGAACGCCGATTACTGGGACAAGGACCACGCGGCCTACCTCGACGGCATCGTCTTCAAGGTCATCGCCGACTCGACGGCGACGCTCAACGCTCTCCAGGAGGGCGGCATCGACTTCGCCCAGACGATCTCGCCCGTCGATGCGAGCACGGTCGCTGACGACCCCAACCTGCAGGCCATCGACCGTGGTGGCTCCTGCAACCTCTTCCACCTCGCCATGAACGAGCTGCAGAAGCCGTTCGACAACCTGAAGATCCGCCAGGCCGTGGCCTACGCGGTCAACAAGCAGGCGCTCATCGACACCTTCTACGGTGGCAAGGAAGGCGCCGTGCCGGCCGACAACTGGATGCCGCCTGGGACGGCCACCAGCAAGCCACTCAACCTGCCGACCTATGACCCCGAGAAGGCCAAGGCGCTCATCGCCGAGTCCGGCGTGACCGACCTGGCCTTCGACTTCTGGTACCCGTCCGACGTGGCCCGGCCGTACATGCCGGATCCCAAGGGCGAGTTCCAGTCGATCCTCAACGACCTGACCGCGGTCGGCTTCAAGCCCAACCCGCAGACCGCCACCTGGCGGCCCAACTACCTGTCGGCTGAGGCGGCCGGCAAGTACCCGATGTGGCTCATCGGCTGGACCTGCGACTGGGCCGGCCCGGACAACTTCCTGAACACGGCGTTCTTCGGGTACCGCGCCCGGAGCGATGGGACGACCGGTCCCAACGAGGAATACGCCTACGAGAACGCCGAGATGTGGCAGTCGATGCAGAACGCGATGACGACCACGGACTCGGCCAAGGCGACGACCTATTGGCAGGAGGTCCAGGATCACCTGGCCGCCGACATGCCGACGGTCCCGCTGCTCAGCTCCAAGCCACCCGCCGCCGCCGCGGCGTACGTCAAGGGCTTCGTGCCGGTGGGCAACCTGACCGAGCTCTTCAACTCCGTCTGGCTGGACAAGTAGTGACCCCGGCCGGCTGACGCCACAAGGCGCCGACCGGCCGGACATCCCTCGCGAGTTCGGATCCCCCGGGGCCTCGGTGGTCCCGGGGGATCGTCCCTTCGATCGTTGACGAGGACGGGACGTGACCAAGTACATCGTCCGCCGGCTGCTGGGTGCCATCCCGGTCCTGATCGGCGTCTCGATCGTCGTCTTCGTCTTCATCCGCCTGCTGCCCGGTGACCCGGCCACGGCCATCCTGGGTCAGCACGCGACGGCCCAGAAGATCGCCGACATGCGCGAGTTCCTGGGCCTCGACAAGCCGCTCTGGGAGCAATACCTGATCTACATCAGGAATATCCTCGGCGGCGACTTCGGACGCAGCCTGATCAACAGCCAGCCGATCATGGACGAGTTCCTGACGCGCATGCCGGCGACCATCGAGCTGACCGCCGGGGCCATGCTCTTCGCCGCCGGCGTCGGCATCCCGCTCGGCCGCTTCGCTGCCAAGCGAGCCCAGCGCTGGCAGGACGGCTCGATCACGGTCATCTCGCTGGTCGGCATCAGCATCCCCGTCTTCGTGCTCGGGCTGACGCTCCAGTACATCTTCGCCGTGCGGCTCGGCTGGCTGCCGGCGACCGGGCGGATCGACGCCCGCACCGCCCTCGAGCTGCAATCGAACTTCGTGCTCATCGACGTCTGGCTGCAGCCGGACTGGACGCTGGCCGAGAAGTTCAGCGCCTTCCTCGATGGCATCTCCCACCTCATCCTGCCCGCCATCGCCCTGGGGTCCATCCCGCTGGCCATCATCACGCGCATCACGCGCGCCTCGGTCATCGACGTCTCCAATGACGACTACGTGCGTACCGCGCGCGCCAAGGGCCTGAGCGAGCGGCGCATCGACGGACGGCACGTGATGCGCAACGCCTGGCTGCCGGTGGTCACCGTGCTCGGCCTGCAGGTCGGTGGCCTGCTCGCGGGCGCCGTCATCACCGAGACCGTCTTCGCCTGGAATGGTGTCGGCCGCTGGATCGTCGAGGCCATCGGCAACCGCGATTACTTCATCGTCCAGTCGACGATCCTCATCTTCGCCCTCATCTTCCTGGTCGTGAACCTGGCCGTCGACGTGATGTACGCCTTCATCAACCCGCGCATCCGGTACGCCTGAGATGGCCGCACCGTCGATCGCCGTCACGCGTGTGGCGCCGCGCGCCAGCCACGGCCTGTGGGGCGACGCGTTCCGCCGATTGCTGCGCAATCGACCGGCCATGGTCGGTGCCATGCTCATCGTGGCCTTCCTGATCGTGGCGGTCTTCGCGCCGGTCCTGGCGCCATATCCGCCCAACGAGTCGTTCCCGCCGCCGGCCGGCGAGACGTCGCAGAAGCTCGGGCCGTGGCCGCCCAGCGCGGCGCATCCATTCGGCCAGGACAAGCAGGGCCGGGACGAGCTCAGTCGGGTCATGTACGGCGCGACCGTCAGCCTCCTGGCCGGCATGTCGTCGGTCATCGTCGGTGTCTCGATCGGTGGTCTCATCGGCGCCGTCGCGGGCGCCGCCGGCGGCAAGGTCGACAGCCTGCTGATGCGCGGCGTCGACGTGCTGCTGGCGATGCCGGGCATCCTGCTGGCCATCGGCATCGTGACCTTCCTGGGCCAGGGCTTGTGGCAGATCACGATCGCCGTGGCCATCACCAATGCCCCCATCTTCGCGCGCCTGCTGCGTGGCGGGCTGCTGTCCGTGCGCGAATCGGACTACGTCCTCGCGTCGCGCTCGATCGGCGCCTCGAGTCGGCGGTTGCTGACCAAGCACATGCTGCCGAACTCCCTGACGCCGATCATCGTCGCCGCCACGCTGGCCCTGGCGACGGCCATCATCGACATCGCCGGCCTCGGCTTCCTGGGCCTCGGCCCGCCTGATCCGCGAACGCCCGAATGGGGCACGATGCTGACCGACGCGCGGGAGTTCCTGCGCTCGGCGACCTACCTCATCTTCTTCCCGGGCATCGCCATCGTCATCACTGCCGTCGGCTTCAACCTGCTGGGTGACGGGCTGCGCGAGTCCCTCGACCCCCGGCTTCGGCGGTAGCCCGCGCGATGGCCTTGCTCAGCGTCCAGGATCTCGTGGTGCGCTTTCGCACGCATGAAGGCACCATCCATGCCGTCAACGGCGTGACCTTCGAGCTCGACGAGGGCGAGACGCTGGGCATCGTCGGCGAGTCCGGCTGCGGCAAGAGCGTGACCAGCCTGGCCATCATGCGCCTGCTGCCCAAGCCGGCTGGGCGCATCGAGGGCGGCACGGTCCGCTTCGATGGACAGGACCTGCTGGCCTACAGCGAGAACGAGATGCGCGACCTGCGCGGTCGCGAGATCGCCATGATCTTCCAGGACCCGATGACCAGCCTGAATCCCGTGCTCACGGTCGAGGAGCAGATGGTCGAGACCATCCAGGCCCACCGCAAGGTCAGCAAGGACGACGCTCGGACCAAGGCGATCGAGCTGCTCGGCACGGTCGGCATCCCGCAGCCCGAGACCCGTCTCAAGGCGTTCCCGCACCAGTTCTCGGGCGGCATGCGCCAGCGCGTGATGATCGCCATGGCGCTCGCGCTGTCACCCAAGCTGCTCATCGCCGACGAGCCGACGACGGCCCTCGACGTGACCATCCAGGCCCAGGTCCTCGAGATCCTCAAACGCCTGACCGACGAGACGGGCACGGCCGCCATCCTCATCACCCATGATCTCGGTGTCGTGGCGGGCATGACCCAGCGCATCAACGTGATGTATGCGGGCTTCATCGTCGAGAGCGCCACGACCGCCGAGCTCTTCGCCAACCCCGCCCACCCCTACACGGTGGGGCTGCTCCATTCGGTGCCCCGGCTCGACGCCGACGAAGGCTCGGAGCTCATCCCCATCGAGGGCACGCCGCCCGATCAGCGACAGGCGCCGCTCGGCTGCCCGTTCGCGCCGCGCTGCGCCTGGCGCTTGCCCACGTGCTGGGAGTCGAATCCCTTGCTGACGTCTGTGAACGCGGGCCAGGGCGTCGTGCTGACCGGCAAAGCTGCGACACACCGGATCGCTTGCCACAACCCCCCGACACACGAGGAGGCCGTGGCGGGACGACCGCTGCGGGCGGGCTTCAAGGCAGCGCCGCCGCCCGGCTCGGCGACCGAGACGCTGGCCGGCGCGACCGACGAGCTGGCCGAGCCCGGCGAGTGGTACGTCGAGAGCGGCGACGTCGAGTTCCTGCCCGGGCAAGGCCCCACGACAGCCACGGGCGGCGCCGTCGGGCTGCCCATCGAACCGGACGATCATCGATGACCACCACTGCGCCGACGTCGAGCGGCTCTGCCCCGGTCCCGCCCGCCGCCGATCCGCTGGTCCAGGTCGAGGACTTGCGCGTCTACTTCCCGATCAAGGAAGGGATCATCCGCGAGCGCCATGTCGGGGATGTCCGCGCTGTCGACGATGTGTCGTTCAGCCTGGATCGCGGCGAGACGCTCGGGCTGGTCGGCGAATCCGGCTGCGGCAAGTCGACGACCGGTCGCGCCATGCTCCGGCTCTACGAGCCGACGGCCGGGCGCGTGCTGTTCGACGGCACCGATGTGACGACGCTCAAGGGCGATGGCCTGCGTCGCGCCCGGCGACGGATGCAGATGATCTTCCAGGATCCCTATGCCAGCCTCAACCCGCGCATGACCGTCAACGGCATCGTCGGCGAGCCGCTCGAGGTCCACGACGAAGGCGGTTCGCGCCAGGAGCGCCAGGAGCGCGTGCGCGAGGTGCTGACGACGGTCGGGCTCAATCCCGAGTACGGCGTCCGATACCCGCACGAGTTCTCGGGCGGCCAGCGACAGCGCATCGGCATCGCCAGGGCGCTTGCGCTGAGTCCCGAGTTCATCGTCGCCGACGAGCCCATCAGCGCGCTCGACGTCTCGATCCAGGCCCAGATCATCAACCTGCTCCAGCGCCTCCAGGATCGCCTCGGGCTGACCTACCTGTTCATCGCCCATGACCTCTCCGTCGTGCGTCATATCAGCGACCGGATCGCGGTCATGTACCTGGGCCGCATCGTCGAGGTCGCCCCGTCGCGTGAGCTCAACACCAAGCCGCTCCACCCCTATACCGTGGCGCTGCTGTCGGCCATCCCCATCCCCGATCCGGCCGTCGAGGCGAGGCGCCGGCGGATCATCCTGACGGGCGACGTGCCCAGCCCGGTCAACCCGCCGTCCGGCTGTCGCTTCCATACCCGATGCTGGCTCCGTGAGCGGCTCGGCAACCCGGAGCGCTGCTCGAGCGAAGATCCGGCGCTGCGGACGATGGCCAGCGGCCACGAGGTCGCCTGCCACTTCGCGGAGAACGTCGAGGGCTCGACCGAGCAGACCCAGGCGGTCGGCGCCCAGATGGATGCCCGTGCCGCCGCGGCCGGCAGTGCCGGCGCCTCGACCGCGACACGTCCCGCGACGACCACCGCCGCAGCAGTGCCGCTGCCCGCGCCGCGACCCCCAGCCGGACCGGAGCGACCCGGCGCGTGAGGCGGCGCGGCTAGACTGCGGGCGTGCAGCCACTCCGCATCGCCCTCGCGCAGCTCGCACCGCAGCTCGGCGCCCTCGACGCCAACCTCGCCCGGCATGCCGAGCTGCTGGCGGAGGCACGCGCGGGCGGAGCCGGCCTGGTCGTCTTTCCCGAGCTCGGCCTGACCGGCTACCTGCTCCAGGACCTGGCTGCCGAGGTGGCCATGCGCCTCGACGATCCGCGTCTCTCCGCGTTGGCCGCCGAGACCCATGGGCTGTCCGCGGTCATCTCGTTCGTGGAAGAGTCGGCCGACCACCGGCTCTTCATCGCCGCCGCGCTGCTCGAGGACGGCCAGCTGCGGCATCTCCATCGCAAGGTCTTCCTGCCGACCTACGGCCTCTTCGATGAGCGGCGCTTCTTCGCCGCGGGCTCCATCCTGCGGGCGGTGCCCAGCCGACTCGGCATCGGCATCGGGATGTCGATCTGCGAGGACTTCTGGCATCTCTCGGCGCCCAACCTGCTGGCCCTCGATGGCGCGCAGATCCTCATCAACGTCTCGTCGTCGCCGGGCCGCGATGTGGCCGCCGTCCATGAGGTCGGTCTCGGCACCGCCGAGTCCTGGTGGACGTTGATGCGGGCCTACGCACAGCTGACCACGAGCCTGGTCGTCTTCGTCAACCGCGTCGGCGTCGACGAATCGATCAGCTTCTGGGGTGGCTCGCAGGTCGTCGGTCCGGGCGGCGACGTGCGCTTCCAGGCGCCGCTCTACGACGAGGGCCTCTTCCTGGTCGACGTGGATCTGGCCGACATCCGCCGCGAGCGCATCACGCTGCCGTTGTTACGTGACGAGCGTCCCGAGGTCGTCGCCCGCCAGCTTGACCGCATCCTGCGCGAGCGCGCAGGCGAGACGGTCGACCAGACGGCGGAGGTCGGCGCCGAGCCCGGCCTCGACGTCGCCAGCGACGAGCGGCCAGCGCCGGTGGCTTCGGCGGCGGAGACGACGCGATGACGAGCGAGACCCTCTACGAGCTGCCCGAGGACCTGCGCATCGACACCGACGTGGCGCGGCGCATCATCGCCGAGTTCGTCCGTGGCCAGCTGCGACAGGCCGGCTTCGAACGGGTCGTCCTGGGGCTGTCGGGCGGCATCGATTCCGCCCTCGTCGCCTACCTCGTGGCCGAGGCCATCGGCGCCGAGCGCCTGCTTTGCGTCCTGATGCCCTATGCGACGTCCGCGCCGGCCTCGCAGGGGGACGCTGAGGCCGTCGTCGCCGACCTCGGCTGTGCCAGCCGGCTGGTCCGCATCACGCCCATGGTCGACGGCTACTTCGGGTCCCGTTCCATCGAGCCCAGCGATGAGATCGCGCTCGGGGCGCTGGGCCCCGAGGGTGTCGAGGCGAGCGCGCTGCGGCGCGGCAACTTCGCGGCCCGCATGCGGATGGCGACCCTCTACGACCTGTCGGTGGTCTGGAACGGCCTCGTGGCCGGCACCGGCAACAAGACCGAGGCGCTCATCGGCTACACGACGGTCTTCGGCGACAACGCCTGCGCCTTCAACCCCATCGGCGACCTCTACAAGAGCCAGGTCCGCCAGCTGGCGGAGGCGTGCGGTGTGCCCGCGGGCATCATCGCCAAGGCTCCGTCCGCGGACCTGTGGCCAGGGCAGACCGACGAGAACGAGGTCGGCTTCAGCTATGCCACCGTCGATCGACTGCTCTTCTGGATGATCGACAAGCGGCGCAGCGATGAGGAGCTGGTGGCGATGGGCTTCGAGCCCGCCTTCGTCGAACGCATCACGGGCATGGTCGCCAGCGCCGAGTACAAGCGCCAGGTGCCGCCCATCGCCAAGCTCGGGACGCGGACGACCGGCGTCGATTACCTCTATCCGCGACGACGCCCAGGATCCGCCAGACGCCAGCCGTGAGCGAGGCACCGGGGACGGGATCGAA
Source organism: uncultured Chloroflexia bacterium (assembly GCA_963777975.1). Lineage (GTDB taxonomy): Bacteria > Chloroflexota > Limnocylindria > Limnocylindrales > CSP1-4 > CSP1-4. Next base: position 159,453 of record CAVZSO010000013.1, read on the forward strand.
CGCCGAGGCGGACCGACCACCGGAGTCGGGGACGCAGGGCCAGTCTCTCGCTCCGCGGTCGGCGAACCCCGGGCGAACTGACGCACCGGAGACGGGGACGCCCGCCCGCGAGACCCCGAACTCGGCGTGCTCTACGTGGTGGCCACCCCGATCGGCAACCTCGGCGACGTCACGCTCCGTGCGCTCGAGGTCCTGCGCGCCGTGACCCTGGTGGCGGCCGAGGACACACGGATGACCCGGCGCCTCTGGGCGCGACACGGCCTCGGCACGCGGCTCATCAGCTATCACGCGCGCAACGCCGTCGTCCGGGGACCTGAGCTCCTGGCCCACCTGCGCTCCGGCGGCGACCTGGCCATCGTGACGGACGCCGGCACGCCGCTGGTCAGCGACCCCGGCGAGAGCCTCGTGCGTGCCTGGGCGGACGCAGGTGGTCGCGTGGTGCCCATCCCGGGGCCGTCCGCCGTCCTCGCTGCCCTCGTCGCCGCGGGTCTGCCCGCGGCGCGATGGGGCTTCGAAGGCTTCCTGCCGCGCAGCGGAGCGGAGCGTCGCGCGCGCCTGGCGCGCATCGCCGCCGACGATCGGACGACCGTCCTCTTCGAGGCACCGCTGCGCACCGCGGCGACGCTGCGGGACCTGGCCGGCGCCTGCGGCGGCGACCGCCGGGCAGCCCTCTGCCGCGAGCTGACGAAGCTCCACGAGGAGGTCCGGCGCGGCAGCCTGGCCGAGCTCGCGCTCGAGGCCCGGGACCGCCCGCCGCGCGGCGAGGTGACCCTCGTCGTCGCCGGCCGCCCCGAGGTCGACATCGATGTCCAGGCCGAGGTCGGCGCCGAGGACGTCGAGGCCGCCCGCCGACGCGTCGCGGCCCTGGTCGCCGGCGGCTTGAGCCGAGCCTCGGCAGCCAAGCAGGTCGCGGCCGAGACGGGTCTCCCGCGCCGAGACCTCTACGACGCGGGGTGACCGCCGCTACCATCGCGCCGTGAACGTCCCGGTCCTGCGCGAGATGACGCCGCTCGGTCGAGCCGTCCTGGTCATCACGCTCGTCATCAGCTTCGTGGCGGTGGCCATGGAGTGGCTGCTGCACATCGAGGGCACGCCCATCTTCGTGGTCAGCGCCATGGGCATCCTCGGGCTGGCCTACGTCGTGGGCGCCGCCACCGAGCGACTCGGCGCGCTGACGGGTCCGCAGATGGGCGGCATCCTCAACGCCACCTTCGGCAACATCGCCGAGCTGATCATCGCCTTCTTCGCCCTGACCGCGGGCCAGATCGAGGTCGTCAAGGCATCCCTGACGGGCTCGATCATCGGCAACCTGCTGCTCGTGCTCGGCGCCAGCGTGCTCATCGGCGGCCTGCGCAACGGGAACCAGCGCTTCAGCGTGCGGACCGCGATGCTCGACGCGACCCTGCTCGTGCTGGCCGTCATCGGGCTCTTCGTGCCGGCGGTCTTCGCGCTCTCGTCGGGCGCTGAGCCGCGCCAACGGGAGAGCGTGGCCGTGGCGGCCATCCTGCTCGTGCTCTACGTCCTCAACCTCGTCTACCGCTTCCGCCACCCGCAGGACGTGCTGGGCAGCGAGCCCGAGGGCCACGCCGGTCCGGCCTGGACCGTGCGCACCGCCATCGCCGTGCTGTGCGCCGCGGCAGTCTTGCTGGCGATCCTGTCCGAGGAGCTGGTGGGCGCCATCGATCCCTTCATCGCCAGCTTCGACCTGACCCCGTTCTTCGTCGGCGTCATCCTCATCCCGACCATCGGCAACCTGTCCGAGCACCTTGTCGCCGTCCAGCTGGCCATCAAGGACCGGGTCGACTTCTCGATGGCGGTCTCGATCGGATCGAGCCTCCAGGTGGCGCTCTTCGTGGCGCCCGTGCTGGTCCTCCTGGGTCTCCTCGTCGGGCAGCCGATGGACCTCGTCTTCACCCCGCTCGAGGTCGCCTCGGTGGCGGTCGCGGTCGGCATCACCACGCTCATCGCCTTCGACGGCGAGTCGAACTGGCTGGAGGGGGCGCTGCTGCTCGGTGTCTACGCCATCCTCGCGGTCAGCTTCTTCTTCCTCGGTTCCTGAGCGCCCGTCCCTGGCCAGCTGGGCGCGCCAGCACGATCGATCGAACGGGGTTAGCGTTAGAGCATGATCGAGATCGCACGGACATCGCTGCGCGCCAGCTCGACACACGCGACGAGCGAGCCAGACGGCTACCGCCCCGGCGTCTGCAACATCGGCCCCGAGGAGATCAGCCGCCGCCGGCGCGGGGCCTGGGCGGCGACGGTCCTGGCGGTCGGCGTCTACCTCGTGCTGGTCGCCGCCGCGGTACCCGACGTCTGGCGGCTGGTCGTCGCGCTGCCCGCCGCCGCGGCAGCGGTCAGCTGGCTCCAGGTCCGGGAGCGTTTCTGCGTCGGCTTCGGGTCCGCCGGCGTCTTCAACTTCGGCGCCTACGGCAGCACGGAGTCGATCGTCGACGACGACGCTCGCCGCGCCGACCAGACGCAAGGTCCGGTCGATGATCGTCCGTGCCCTGCTCGTCGGCGCCCTCGTCGGTCTGGTGGCGGTGTTGATCCCCTAGTCGCCATCGCCGCGGCCTCGCCACGGCCGTCGTGCCTCGGGCGATCACCCGGAGAGTCGCCGTGAAGCCACGGCCAAGCGGCACCCCGTAGCATCGTCTGCGTCGCCCCGACCAGGGGCGTCGACCCGCCGGTCCGATCCGCCGTCCCGCCGCCACGTGGGGCCAGCGCGCAGTGCGCGGCCCGGGAGGTCGTCGAACCATGAACCGCGTGTTGCTCACGGGTCGCCTGACGCGTGACCCCGAACTGCGGACCCTGTCGACCGGAAAGACGGTCACGCAGTTCTCGCTCGCCACCAACGACTACCGAGGTGGCAAGGAGCTCTCCGAGTTCCACAGCATCGTGACCTGGGACCGCCTGGCCGAGATCTGCGGCCAGTACCTCGGCAAGGGCCAGCTCGTCGCGCTCGAAGGCCGCCTCCAGACCCGACAGTGGGAGGACGACAAGAAGCTGCGCCACTGGAAGACCGAGATCGTGGCCTCGTCGGTCGAGATGCTCTCGGGTCGGCGGAAGAAGGACTACGCGGCCGAGTCGGCGGCGGAGGCCCTCATCAGCCAGGCCGAGGCGTTGGGCATCGACGCGTCCGAGGAGGCCGAGATCGACGAGGCCGAGATGGACGCGGCTGAGATGGAAGTCGCGACCGCCGCCTGATCAGCAACCCTCTGACTCCGCGGCGGACGTGGCTCCCTCCCGCGTCCGCCGCGCTCCTTCGCCGCCGGCAGGTCAGCGCCCTGACGGTTCGGGTGATGGAGAGCCGCTCAGCCCGCTGCCGATCCTCGCCGATCCGCCGTGCCGGGCCGACGCTGGCGTGACCCGGCCAGGTCATGGGCGCCGACGAGGTGCTCGCCGACGTAGTCGAAGCCGCTCACCCCGCGGGAGAACAGGTCGCAGAAGAGCTCGACGAGCGCGGGATCGAACTGCTGCCCGGCGTGGTGTCGGAGCTCGTTGACCGACGCCACGTGGCCGATGGCCGCCTTGTAGGGTCGGTCGTGCATCATCGCGTCGTACGCGTCGGCCACGGCCACGATCCGCGCGCCGAGAGGGATGTCCTGGCCCCGCAGGCCATAGGGGTAGCCGCTGCCGCCGAAGCGCTCGTGGTGGTGCAGGATGATCGGCACGGCATCGCGCAGGGCGCCGGCCTGCTCGAGGATGAGCTGGCCGATCCGAGGATGCTGGACGACGGTCTGCCATTCGGCGCCGGTCAGCGGGGCGGGCTTGTCGAGGATCTCCTCCGGGATCGCCACCTTGCCGACGTCGTGGAGCAGGCTGGCGACGCGGATCCGGTCGATCTCGGCCTGCGGCAGGGCGAGGTGGCCGGCCATCGTCGTGGCGATGACGGCGATGAGCTCGGATGGCTTGCCGCGATAGTGGGGCAGGGGCTCGATGACCGAGTGCAGCATCTGCTCGGCTGCGGCGCGGGCGGCCTGGCCGATCTCGATGGCGCTGGCTCGGCCCTCGGCGCTGATCGGTGCTCGCGGGACCCGGGACTCCTCGCTCGGCTCGGCGAAGACGAAGACCTGGTTGCGGCCGAGACCCTTGGCACTGAGCATCGCCGTGTCGGCGTGTCGGATGAGGTCCTCGACCCGCATCTGCTGGCCCGAGCCGCCGGCGACGCCGGCCGAGATGGTGACGCTGACCGTCTCGGGCTGCCCGATGTCGATGGGCTCGCGCATCACGAGCATGCGCAGCTTCTCGGCCAGCGCCGCGGCTTCATCGACGTCGGTCTCCGGCAGCACGAGCACGAACTCCTCGCCGCCCCATCGCCCGATGTGGTCGATCGACCGGATGTTCGTGCGCATCAGGTTGGCCACCCGCCGCAGGACGATGTCGCCGGCGTGGTGCTCCCAGGTGTCGTTGATCGCCTTGAAGTGGTCGATGTCGAGGAAGGCGACCGAGAGCGGCCGGCCGAACCGATTGGCGCGCGCGACCTCTTCGGTCAGCGCGTCCTGGATGGTGGCCCGGTTGGGGATGCGCGTCAGCGTGTCGGTCGTGGCCGCGTCGTGCGTCGCGGCCAGCTGCTCGGCGATGGCGTTGATCGAGCGGTCGAGGCGTGCCACGCCAGGATCGCGGCTGATCGGCACGCGGACCTCGAGGTCGCCCTTGGCGACGCGCTCGGCTGCCCGCGCCAGGCGGTCGATACGGGTGCCGAGCACGAGCGAGACGAGCAGGCAGGTGACGCCGATGCCGGCCATGACCGAGAGCAGCTCGACGAGCAGGACCGGACCGCTGGGCGGGACGGCGGTGCTGGGGACGACCTGTGGCAGGATCAGGAACCGGACGGCGACGGCGACCGGCGCAAGGAGCCCGAGGATGCGCAGGAGCCGAAGCACGCCACCTCCGTCGACACGGCCAACGTCACCCGGCCGGGACGCAGGCGAGCGGACCGGATCGGGCACCAGGGCGCGAATAGCGCACCCGTGCGGTCAGCCTAGGGAGCCGGACGTCGGTCGAGGGTCGGACAGAGGTACCGCCGCGCGACGGCGATGGTCACGTCGCGGCCGGCTGCTACAATCCATCCCTACCACCCCCGCGGGTTCGAAGCCCGCATCCCGACAGGGAGGAGCCGTTGCTCGAAGAAGGGGCTGCGTCGGTCCCGTGAGGCTGGCACGCACCTTCGCCAACGGGTCTCGTCCAAGCGTGGCGAGGCGGCAGCGGGGGGAGTCTACCCAGGTCCCGGTCGGATCCGACCGGGGCTTCTTCATACCCGCAAGCGGCTCTTCGACGCGTGCGGACGCGCGATGCCGAGCATCCATGGACGGCGACTGATGCCCGCCACCGTGGTCGTCGGCCTGCAATGGGGCGACGAGGGCAAAGGCAAGACGACCGACCTCCTGGCCGAGACCGTCAGCCACGTCGTGCGCTACCAGGGCGGCGACAACGCCGGCCACACCATCGTCATCGGCACCGAGACGTTCAAGCTTCACCTGGTGCCCAGCGGCGTCCTCTATCCCCACATCGTGCCGGTCATCGGCAACGGCGTCGTCGTCAACCCCCAGACCCTGCTCGACGAGATGGCCATGCTGGCGTCGCGGGGCGTGGCCACCGAGCGCATCCGTGTCAGCGCGGCAGCGCACGTGATCATGCCCTACCACGTGGCCATCGACCGAGCCCAGGAGGCCGGCCGCCCGGGCGGCGGCATCGGCACCACCCATCGCGGCATCGGGCCGGCCTACGCCGATCGGGCAGCCCGGACCGGCATCCGCATGGGCGATCTCCTGGAGCCGGCGGTCCTGCGTCCGGCGCTCGAGCGGGCCGTGGAACAGAAGAACGCGCTGCGAGCCGCGATGCCCGACCTCGAACCGTTCGACCTCGAGCCGCTCTACGAACGCGCGCTGGCCTGGGGCGCGGCGCTCCGCGACCGGATCGTGGACACGACCTCGCTCGTCCAGGCGGCCCTCGCCGCCGGCCAGCACGTCCTCCTCGAAGGTGCCCAGGGTGCGCTGCTCGACCTCGATCACGGGACCTATCCGTTCGTGACGTCCTCGAACCCGGTCGCCGGCGGCGCCTGCACGGGCGGCGGCGTCGGTCCGCTCCAGATCGACGAGGTCATCGGCGTCATGAAGGCGTATGCCACGCGCGTCGGTGCCGGCCCCTTCCCGACCGAGCTCGACGATCCCATCGGCGCTCACCTGCTCCACAAGGGCCGGGAGTTCGGCACCACCACCGGCCGCCAGCGGCGCTGCGGCTGGTTCGACGCCGTGCCGCTGCGCTCGGTCGTGGCGGTCAACAGCGTGAGCAGCATCATGCTCAACAAGATCGACATCCTGTCGGGCCTCTCGGAGGTCCGCATCGGCGTCGCCTACCGGCTCGACGGGGCGATCGTCGATCGTTGGCCGTTGAGCGTCGCCGAGCTCGAGCGTGCCGAGCCGGTCTACGAGTCGTTCCCCGGCTGGGACGAGGATCTCTCGCACGCTCGGCGGCTCGATGACCTGCCGGCTGCGGCGCGCGCGTTCGTCGACGCGCTCGAGGCGTTGGCGGGCGTGCCCATCGGCCTGGTCAGCGTCGGCCCCGAGCGGACGCAGACGATCGTCCGCGGCCCCCGACCAGGTCGAGCACGGCCCGTCGTCGTGAGCGCGGTGGCATGAGCCGCCGGCTGATCTCGGGCGTCTCGGTGCCGGGCACCATCCTCATCGTCGGCGGCGGCGGCCGCGAGCACGCACTGGCCTGGCGGCTGGCGCGCGATCCTGGCGTCGAGCAGGTCGTGGTGGCACCCGGCAACCCCGGCATGGCCCGCGATGCCGTGGTCGCGCCCGACGTCCTGGCCAGCGACGGTCCGGCCATCACGGCCCTGGCGCGGGCGATCGGGGCCGATCTCATCGTCATCGGCCCGGAGGCGCCGCTCGTGGCTGGCCTGGCCGACGAGCTTCGGGCCGCCGGCCTGGTGGTCTTCGGCCCGAGCGCCGCGGCGGCTCGTATCGAGGCCAGCAAGGGCTACTGCCGCGAGGTCGCCTTCGCGGCCGGCGTCCAGATGGCCGAGGGGGCGGCGTTCAGCGATGCCATCGCCGCTGTCCTCTACGCCGAGGGGCTTGCCGGCCCGGTCGTGGTCAAGGCCGACGGGCTGGCGGCGGGCAAGGGCGTCGTCGTGTGCGGCACGATGGACGAAGCGCGTCGGGCCATCCGGGCCGTGCTGCTGGAGCGTGCCTTCGGCGCCGCCGGCTCGCGCGTCGTCGTCGAGCGGGCGCTCGAGGGACCAGGAGGCGAGCGCCATCGCCATCTGCGACGCCACGACCGCGCTCGCGTTGCCCGCCGCGCGCGACCACAAACGGATCGGCGAAGGTGATACCGGCCCGAATACCGGCGGCATGGGCGCGGTCTCGCCACCGGTCGGGCTGCCCGACGCCGAGATGGCGGCCATCGTGCGCACCGTCCATCGGCCGGTCCTGGCCGAGCTCGCCGATGCGCGGCAGCCCGTTCCAGGGCGCCCTCTTCGCGGGCTTGATGCTGACTGCCCGCGGCACCCGCCTGCTCGAGTTCAACGCCCGCTTCGGCGACCCGGAGACCCAGGCCATCCTGCCGCGCCTGACGGTCCCCCTGGCGCCGCTCCTCCTGGCGGCGTCGGAGGATCGCCTGTCCGACACCGCCGCGGCCATGGGCCTCGACGAGGGCTGCCTGCCGACGACCGCAGAGGCGGCAGCGGCCGTCGTCCTGGCCACGCCGGGCTATCCCGAGGCGCCCGTCACCGGCACGGCGATCGACGGCCTCGATGCCGCTGGCCTCCAGGCTCCTGGCGTGCGGGTCTTCCATGCCGGCGTGGCCCGCGGTCGCGACGGCGGCCTGGTGACGGCCGGTGGCCGCGTCCTGGCCGTGGTCGGCCTGGGTGTCGATGTGGCTGGAGCGGCGGCCACCGCCCAACAGGCCGCGGCGCTGATCGACTTCCCCGGCGCCCAGCGACGCCGCGACATCGGCGGCCTGCCCATCGCGCCGGGGGCGGTCGACCCCCGACGGCGCTCGGCACGTCCGACGTCCTGACGCCACCCGAGGCGACCGCGATCCCGACGCCGGCCGGGACGGCCCGGTGATCCCGCGCTACACGCTGGCCGAGATGGCAGCCATCTGGTCCGATGAGGCGCGCTTCCAGGCCATGCTGCGGGTCGAGGTGGCCGTCGCGCGCGCCCAAGCGCGGCGCGGGCAGGTGCCGGCCGACGCCTTCGCGGTCATCGAACATCGAGCCCGCGTGGACGTCGCCCGCATCGAGGAGCTGGAGCGCACGACCGACCATGACGTCATCGCCTTCGTCAGCCAGGTCGCCGAGTCCGTCGGGCTCGGAGGGCCGATTCCTGCACCTCGGACTGACCAGCTCGGACGTCGTCGATACGGCGCTCGCCCTGCAGCTGCAGGCCGCCGCCGCCCGGTTGCTGGCCGACCTCGAGACGGCCATCGAGGCTGTCGTACGTCAGGCGCGTCGACACGCGGCGACGATCGAGATGGGTCGGACCCATTCGGTGCACGCGGAGCCGACGACCTTCGGCCTCAAGCTCGCCGGCTGGGCCTGGGAGCTGGAACGCGATCGCCAGCGCCTGCTTGCGGCCAGCGAGGGCATGCGCTGCGGCAAGATCTCGGGCCCCGTCGGGAGCTACTCGCTGCTCGACCCAGACATCGAGGCGGACGTCCTCGACGAGCTCGGGCTGGACGCCGATCCGACCAGCACCCAGGTCGTCTCGCGCGACCGACACGCGGCCTTCCTGGCCACGCTGGCGGTCATCGGCGGCTCGTTGGAGCGTTTCACGACCGAGATCCGCAACCTCCAGCACACGGAGATCGCGGAGGTCATGGAGCCGTTCAAGACCGGCCAGAAGGGCAGCTCGGCGATGCCGCACAAGCGCAACCCCATCGTCTCCGAGCGCATCACCGGCCTCGCGCGCCTGCTGCGCGGCTACGCCCTGGCGGGCCTCGAGGACCAGGCCCTGTGGCACGAGCGCGACATCAGCCACTCGTCGGTCGAGCGGGTGGCGCTGCCGGACGCGACGACGCTCCTCGACTACATGCTCGTGCGCTTCACGAGCCTCGTCGATGGGCTCGTCGTCCGTGCCGACCGGATGGCCGAGAACGTCGAGCACGGCCTCGGCCTGCATGCCTCCAGCCGCGTCCTGCTGGCACTCGTGACCGAGGGCGGTCTGAGCCGCGAGACGGCCTATGAGCTGGTCCAGCGCAACGCGCTGGCAGCGGCCGACGCGCGACGCCCGCTGGTCGAACTGCTGGCATCGGATCCGGCCGTCAGGGAGGCCCTGCCGACCGCGTCGCTCGAAGCCTGCTTCGATGACGCCTACCTGCTGCGCAACGTGCCGGCGATCGTCGCACGGCTGCACGCCATCAAGCCACTCGAGGAGGCCGTGCGATGACCGTCGCCGAAGGGTTCGTCCGCTCCGGCAAGGTACGCGACCTCTATCGCGTCGACGCCGATCGGCTGCTGCTCGTGGCCAGCGACCGGCTCTCCGCCTTCGACGTCGTGCTGCCGACGCCGATCCCCGACAAGGGCCGCGTCCTGACCGGCCTGTCGCGTTTCTGGTTCGCCGAGACGGCCGGGCTCGTCGCCAACCACCTCCTGGGCACGGACCCGACCGAGCTTCCGGCGTCGTTCGCGGCTCAGGTCCCCGAGCTGCGTGGCCGCTCGATGATCTGTCGCCCGGCGCGCGTCCTGCCCATCGAGGTCATCGTCCGCGGCTACCTCTCCGGCAGCGGCTGGAAGGACTACCTCCGGACCGGTGCGGTGGGCGGCATCACGTTGCCGGCCGGTCTCCGTGAGAGCGAGCGGCTGCCGGAGCCGATCTTCACGCCCTCGACCAAGGCGGAGCTCGGAGCGCACGACGAGAACATCGACTACGCCGGCGCCGTGACCCTCGTCGGTGCGACCATGGCCGCGCGGGTCCGCGACCTCGCGCTGGCGCTTGTACGCCTTCGGGCGCGACCGCGCCGAACGGGCGGGCATCATCCTGGCCGACACGAAGTTCGAGTTCGGGATCGACGAGGCGAGCGGCGAGCTGCTGCTCATCGACGAGGTCCTGACGCCGGACTCGAGCCGATTCTGGGATGCCGCGACGTACGCGCCGGGCGGACCGCAGGCGTCGTACGACAAGCAGTTCGTGCGCGACTGGCTGGAGGCGTCGGGCTGGGACAAGACGGCTCCTGGGCCCGAGCTGCCGGACGATGTCGTCGCCGGCACGCGCGCCCGCTACGTCGAGGCCTTCGAACGCATCACGGGCGCCAGCTTCGATCGCTATCTCGAGGAGGATCGCATCGCGTGAGCAGCCATCGCTTCGTCGTCAACGTGATGCCAAAGCCGGGCATCCTCGATCCGCAGGGCCGCGCGGTCGAACAGTCGCTGCCCCACCTGGATGTCAGCGGGGTGAGCGGGGTCCGAGTCGGCCGTCGCGTCGAGCTGACCGTGGAGGCGCCGGACGTGGTCGCGGCGCGAGCGCTGGTCGAGCGCCTGGCGGGGGAGGTCTTCGCCAACCCCATCATCGAGACCTGGGAGGTCGCTCCGGCGTCGCTCGTGGCGGTCGCCGGATGAGGGTCGGGGTGGTCGTCTTTCCCGGCTCCAACTGCGACCGGGACGCCCTCCACGCCGCGCGCCTGGCCGGCGCCGAAGCCGAAGCCCTGTGGCACGAGACGCCGGACGTGCGTGGCGTCGACCTGGTCGTGCTGCCCGGCGGCTTCGCCTACGGCGACTACCTGCGGGCGGGCGTCCTGGCCCGCTTCAGCCCGATCATGGCCGCCGTGCGCGAACACGCCGCGGCCGGCGGCTTCGTGCTCGGCATCTGCAACGGCTTCCAGGTCCTGGCCGAGGCCGGTCTCGTGCCCGGCGCCCTGCGTCGCAACAGCACGCTGCGCTTCGAGCATCGCTGGGTGCGCCTGTCGGTCGAACGCTCGGACTCGGCATTCACGCGGGCGATCCCGCCCGGCCGGACGCTGCGCCTGCCCATCGCGCACGGGGAGGGCAGCTACTACCTGCCCGACGACGACCTCGACGCGCTCGAGGCGCGCGGCGGCGTCCTCTTCCGATACGCCGAGCCGGAGGGCAATCCCGAACGGGAGCGCTCGCGACATCGCCGGCGTCATGGACACCGGCGGGCGGGTCTGCGGGCTGATGCCCCACCCCGAGCGCGCCTCGGAAGCGATCCTCGGCTCCGATGACGGCATGCTCGTCTTCCGCTCGCTGGTCGAGAGCGTGGCCATCGCCGGCCGCGCCATGGCGGTGGCATGAGCGCGATGACCATGACGGCGGCACCCCGCCATCGCGCGCTGGGCCTGACCGACGACGAGCTGGATGCCATCCGCGCGCGCCTGGAACGGGAGCCCAACGACCTCGAGCTGGCCATGTTCAGCGTCATGTGGAGCGAGCACTGCTCCTACAAGAGCTCGCGACGCCACCTGGCGACGCTGCCCACCGGCGGTGCCGACGTCGTCGCCGGTCCCGGCGAGAACGCCGGCGTCATCGCCATCGGAGACGGCCTGGCCGTCGCCTTCAAGCTCGAGTCGCACAACCACCCCAGCGCGGTCGAGCCGTACCAGGGCGCCGCGACCGGCGTGGGCGGCATCCTGCGCGACATCTTCACCATGGGCGCGCGCCCCATCGCGGTGCTCGATGCGCTCAAGTTCGGTGATCCGTCCGAGGCGCGCACCCGCGCCCTCGTCCGCGGCGTCGTGCGCGGCGTCGGTGGCTACGGCAACTGCGTCGGCGTGCCGACCATCGGCGGCGAGCTCGTCTTCGATCCCGAGCTACGCCGAGAACCCATTGGTCAACGTGATGGCCATCGGGCTGCTCGAGGAGCGCCACCTGACGCGGGCGGCGGCGCCGGGTCCGGGCAACCTCGTGGTGCTCTACGGCTCGACGACCGGTCGCGACGGGATCGGCGGGGCGAGCGTGCTGGCCAGCGCGACCTTCGACGAGACGAGCGCGGCCAAGCGGCCGTCCGTCCAGGTCGGCGATCCGTTCGCCGAGAAGCTGCTCATCGAGGCCAGCCTGGAGCTCATCGCGGCCGGCCTCGTCGAGGGCCTCCAGGACCTCGGCGCGGCCGGCATCACGTGCGCCGTGTCGGAGACCGCCGACCGCGCCGGGACCGGGATCGTCGTCGACCTCGACGCCGTGCCCCGGCGCGAGACCGGCATGGCGCCCTTCGAGGTCATGATCAGCGAGAGCCAGGAGCGGATGTGCGCCATCGTCGCTCCCCATCGGCTCGACGCGGTGCTCGAGGTGTGCACGCGCTGGGGCCTGCCGGCGGCCGTCATCGGCCGGGTCACGGACGACGGGCTGATCCGGGTCATGAGCGGTGATGAGGAGCTGGCGGCCATCCCGGCGGCGGCGCTGACGAGCGATGCCATCGTCTTCGACCGGCCGGCCACACCACCCCTCAAGACGCGCGCGGCGCCCGCACCCGGCGCGCCGAGCGAGCCCAGCGAGGGCCTGCCCGAGCGGGGCATGGATCCCGGTGCCGTCCTGCTGGCCTTGCTCGGCGACCCCAACCTGGGCAGTCGCGCGTGGATCACGACGCAGTACGACGAGACGGTCGGGACCGACACGGTCGAAGCCGGCGAACGGGCGGCCGGCGTCCTGCGCATCAAGGGCAGCGGCAAGGCACTCGTGGCGGCCACCGACGCCCAAGCCGCGGTGGCGGCCCATGATCCCTGGCTGGGCGCCGCCATGGCGGTCGCCGAGTGTGCCCGCAACGTGGCCATCACCGGCGCCCGACCGCTGGGCGTGACGAACTGCCTGAACTTCGGCGACCCGACCGACGCCGAGGCGTTCTGGCGCTTCACCGAGTCGGTGCGCGGCCTCGGGGACGCCTGTCGCGCGTTGGGCCTGCCGGTCACGGGCGGCAACGTCAGCTTCTACAACGCGGCGGCGTCGGGATCGATCCTGCCGACCGCCCAGATCGGCATCGTCGGCCTGCTCGATGACGTCGAGCGGCGCGTGTCACCCGCCTTCCGACAGGAGGGCGACCTGATCGTCCTCGTCGGCGAGGCGTCGCCCGGGCTGGCAGGCTCGGCCTACGCGGCGCTTGGCCGGCGCCGCACCCGACGATGGGCCGCCGGCACTCGACCTGGCGCGCGAGGCGGCACTCCAGCAGTGGCTCCAGGCGGCGGCTCGCGGCGACCTGCTCGCCTCGGCCCAGGACGTCTCCGGCGGCGGACTGGCCGTGGCGCTGGCGGAGTGCGCCATCTGGTCCGGGCTCGGCGCCCGACTCCAGGTCGCCATCGGTTCGACACCGTCGGTCGACCTCTTCGGCGAGAGCCCCGGCCGCGTCGTGGTGACCGTCGATCCGACCTCGTGGGAGGCGCTGTCTGGCCGGCGCGCAGGGGCTTCGGCCTGCCCGTCCGGCGACTGGGCCTCGTGGGCGGCCAGCGGCTGACCATCGACCTCGTCGGGGACCGCGCCACGGGCGCCGCCGAAGAGCGCGGCGCGGGCGTCGCCGATGCCCTCGATGTCGACCTGCAGGAGCTCGGCCACGCCTGGCGGTCCGCGCTGCCACGGGCGCTTGGCGAGGTGGCCTGAGCCATGTGCGGCGTCGTCGGCATCCATGCCCCTGGCCAGGAGGCGGCGGGCCTCGCGTCGCTGGCGCTCTTCGCGCTCCAGCATCGCGGCCAGGAGTCGGCCGGCGTGGCCGTCAGCGACGGCGACAGCGTGATGGTCTACAAGGACCTCGGCATGGTCGCCCAGGTCCTCGACGAGCGCCGCCTGCCCTCGCTGCGCGGCCACCTGGCGATCGCCCACTGCCGCTACTCGACGACCGGCTCGACCCTCTGGGAGAACTCGCAGCCGGCCTATCGCCTGGGGCCGCAGCGCACGGTGGCGGTGGGCCACAACGGCAACCTGGTCAACACGCGTCAGCTGCTCGAGCGCCTGCCCGGCGGCCGCCAGCGCATCCGTGGCTCGAGCGACACCGAGCTGCTCACGGCGCTCCTCTCGGACGTGCCCGGCGACGACATCGTGGCCGCGCTGCTGACCGTCCTGCCGGAGGTCTCGGGTGCCTACACGCTGGTCGTCATGGACGAGCATCGCGTCATCGGCGTCCGCGACCCCCATGGCTTCCGCCCGCTCGTCCTGGGCCGCATCCCAGGCGAGCCCGAGGCCTGGGTGGTCGCCTCCGAGACGGCCGCCCTGGACATCATCGGCGCCGAGGTCGTGCGCGAGGTCGAGCCCGGCGAGATGGTCGTCCTCGGCGAGCCCGGCGGCCCGCGCTCGATCCGCTTCGCGGAGGCGACGGAGCACCTCTGCGTCTTCGAGCTCATCTACTTCGCCCGACCCGACTCCTACCTCATGGGTCGCAACCTCTACGAGGCCCGACGGCGGATGGGCGAGGCGCTGGCGCGCGAGGCGCCGGTCGACGCCGACACGGTCATCCCGGTCCCCGACACCGGCGCCGCGGCCGCGGCCGGCTACGCCGAGGCCAGCGGCCTGCCCTACCGGGAGGGCATGGTCAAGAACCGCTACGCCGGCCGGACCTTCATCCAGCCATCCCAGGCGATGCGCCAGCGCGGCGTCGACATGAAGCTCAGCGCGCTGCGGGAACAGGTCCGCGGCCGCCGCCTGGTGGTCGTCGACGACTCCATCGTGCGTGGCACGACCACGCGACAGATCGTGGCGCTCCTTCGTCGGGCCGGGGCCGCCGAGGTCCACCTGCGCATCAGCGCGCCACCGATCTACCACCCCTGCTTCTACGGCATCGACACGCAGATCGAGACCGAGCTCATCGCCTCGCGGCTGTCGGTCGACGAGATCCGGGACCACGTCGGCGCCGACTCGCTGGCCTACCTCTCGATCGGCGGCGTGCTCGACGCGCTCCAGCTGCCGCGAGAGCGCTTCTGCTTCGCCTGTTTCGACGGGCAGTATCCGGTCCCCGTGCCCTACGACGTCGCCTCCCACAAGTTCGTGCTCGAGGACGAGCCGGTCGCCGGAGCGCGATGACGGCGGAGCGCGGCGCCTATGCGGCGGCCGGCGTCGACGTCGGCGCCGGCGATCGAGCGGTCGAGCTCCTGCGGGCGCATGTCGACCGGACCCTTGGCTCGGTCGAGCTGATCGGCGGCCTGGGCGGTTTCGCCGGCGCCGTGGCGCTGCCCGCCGGCATGCGCGAGCCGGTCCTCGTCAGCGCGACCGATGGCGTCGGTACCAAGACCGCGATCGCGGGCGCCATGCGCCGGTTCGGGACCATCGGACGCGACCTGGTCGCGATGTGCGCCGACGACGTCGTCTGCAGCGGAGCGCGACCGCTCTTCTTCCTCGACTACCTGGCCGTCGGACGGGTCGATCCGGTCGACGTGGCCGAGCTCGTCGGCGGCGTGGCGACCGGCTGCCAGCTGGCCGGCTGCGCCCTCATCGGCGGCGAGACGGCCGAGCATCCTGGCCTGATGCGGCCCGACGAGTTCGATATGGCCGGGTTCTGCGTCGGCGTCGCCGAGCGCGCCGACCTGCTCGACGGATCGACCGCGCAGTCGGGTGATGTCGTCATCGGCCTGGCCGCGTCGGGCCTGCACGCCAACGGCTACTCGCTGGTCCGGGCGCTGCTGGCGCAGTTCGACCTGGCCCTCGAGCGGCCGTATCTCGAGGTCGTCCGGACGATGCTCGGGGAGGCCATCGCCGAGCAGCTGGCGAGCGACGAGCCGGCCAACGTCCTGGCCACGCTGGGCGACGTGCTGCTGACGCCGACCCGGATCTATGCGCAGGACATGCTCGCCCTGCGCGATCGACTTGCCGCCGACGGCACGCCCCTCCGCAGCCTCGCCCACGTGACCGGCGGCGGTCTGCCTGGCAATGTCCCACGCGCGTTGCCCGAGGGTCTCGGGGCGCGCCTCGACCCGAGCGCCTGGCCGCTGTCGTCGGTCCACCGGCTGGTCGCCGGGTTGGCGGGCATGGACGGGCCGGAGCTGCGTGCCACGCTCAATGGCGGCCTGGGCATGGTCGCCATCGTGCCGCGGGAGGCGAGGACGTCCGCCGTGACGTTCCTGGCGGCGCGCGACCTGCCGGCGTGGGTCATCGGCGAGGTGGTCCCGATCGGCGACCTCGGTGGCGCTCGATACGCCGAGCTGGACGCCGAGGTCGGTGCCGTTCGTGGCTGAACGGACGAAGGTCGTCGCCGTCGGCGTTTCGGGTCGGGCTCCAATCTGCGAGCGCTCGTCGCCGCCGAGCGGCGCGGGGTGCTGGGCGGACGGATCGGCCTCGTCTTCGCCGACCGGCCGTGCGCGGCGCTCGACTGGGCGGCAGCCGAAGGCATCCCGACGGCCCTCGTGCCGGGCGGTGACGATCTGGCGCTCGCCGTCGAGCCTCGCCGCCGCCGCACCGGACGCGATCGTCCTGGCGGGCTACATGCGCATCCTCGGACCGGTCGTGCTGGATCGCTATGCTCGGTCGGATCCTCAACGTCCATCCCTCGCTCCTGCCGGCGTTCCCGGGTGCCCGCGCCATCGACGACGCCCTTGCGGCCGGCGTGGCCGTGACCGGCTGCACGATCCACGTCGTGGACGCCATGCTGGACGGCGGGCCGATCGTCCTGCAGGCGCCGGTGCCGATCCTCGCCGCGGACGACGCCGATGCCCTGCGGGCGCGGATCCAGGCCGCGGAGCACCGCCTCCTGCCCCGCGCCGTCGCGCTCCTGCTGGCGGGCGCGATCACGTTCCAGGCCAGCCGCGCTCGGATCGATCACGCGCTCGCCGCCGACCGGATCCCCGTGCCTCGACGGGCACTGCTGTCGGTCTCCGACAAGACCGGCCTCGTCGAGCTCGCGCGCGGGCTGGTCGCCGAGCGCTTCGAGCTGGTCTCGACCGGTGGCACGGCACGGACGCTTCGCGAGGCCGGCCTGCCGGTCACCGACGTGGCCGCCGTGACCGGCCTGGCCGAGATGCTCGACGGTCGGGTCAAGACGCTCCATCCCGCGATCCACGGCGGCATCCTCGCCGACCGCCGGCGGGCCGCACACCGGCAGGCGCTGAGCGAGGCGGCGATCGCGCCCTTCGAGCTGGTCGTCGTCAACCTCTATCCCTTCGCGGCAGCGGCCGATCGCCCGGGCATCGGCGACGACGAGCTCATCGAGGAGATCGACATCGGCGGGCCGGCCATGGTCCGGGCAGCGGCCAAGAACCATGCCAACGTCGGCATCGTCACCGATCCGGCCGACTACGAGGCCGTGCTGGCGGCCATCGGCGAGCCCGGTGGCCTGCCCGCAGCCGCTTCGCCGCCGCCTGGCCGTGGCAGCCTTCCGACACACGACGACGTATGACGCGCGCATCGCCCTCGAGCTGAGCGAACGTCTCGAGCCGTCCCCCGACGGCGGACTGCCGGCACACCTCGACCTGTCGCTCGATCGCTCCCTCGAGCTGCGCTACGGCGAGAACCCGCATCAGTCGGCGGCGATGTACCTGCTGCCGGGCACCGATCCGGCCATCGGGCCGTTCGCGCGCGGTGTCGACGTCCGGGGTGGCAAGGCGCTGAGCTACAACAACCTGCTCGATGCGGCCGCCGCAGCTGCCGATCGCCCGGGACCTTCACGGCGCGGCATGCACGATCGTCAAGCATGCCAATCCGTGCGGTGCGGCGGAGGCTCGGGATGCCATCGCTGCCTGGGAAGGCGCGCTGGCGGGCGATCCGGTCAGCGCGTTCGGTGGCGTCGCCGCGCTGACCGTCCCGATCGATGCCGGGCTGGCCGAGCGGCTGGTGTCCATCTTCCTCGAGGTCGTCATCGCGCCCGGCCTCGACGAGGCGGCGGCCGCCGTGCTGGCCGGCCGCGCCGACCTTCGGGTCATCGTCGACCCGCACCTGGGCAGCCCGCCGGTGTCTGGCCGCGAGTTCCGCAGCGCCGGCGGCGCCGTGCTCGTGACCGACGCCGATGTCGAGCCCGACGACCCGTCGGCCTGGTCGGCGGCCACGTCTCGGCTCCCGTCGCCGGACGAGCTCCGCGATCTCGACCTGGCCTGGCGGGTCGCGCGCCACGTCAAGTCGAATGCCATCGTGCTCGTCCGGGGCGGCGCCGTGGTCGGGGTCGGGCGCCGGTCAGATGAGCCGGGTCGACAGCGCCCGGCTGGCCTGCGAGAAGGCCGGCCAGCGATCGGTCGGGGCGGTCTGCGCATCGGACGCCTTCTTCCCGTTCGCCGATGCCGTCGAGGTCTGCCTGGCGGCCGGCGTGACGGGTTTCGTCCAGCCCGGCGGATCGCGTCGCGACGCGGAGGTCATCGCGGCGGCCGAGGCCGCTGGCGCCGCCATGGTCCTGACCGGAAGGCGCCATTTCCGGCACTGAGGGCTAGACTGAGCGGCGACGAGCGCCGCTACGAGGATCCCGAGATGGATGAAGGCACGACCAACGCCGAGGCAACCCCCGGATCGACCGCTGCCGCGGGCGACGAGGCCGCGAGCGGGACGGCTGACGCCGGTCCGGCGGCGGAGACGACCGACGGCGCGACCCCGGGCGCGGAGGGCTGGGCTGCCCAGCTGCAACGGATGATCGATGACATCGGGCGCCAGGCGGTGCCCGTCATCCGCGAGGTCGCCGCAAAGGCTGCCGAGCTGGCGGCCGTGGCTGGCGAGAAGGCCGGACCGATCGCCCAGAAGGCGGCCGAGAAGACCGCCGAGTTCGGCGCCGTCGTCGCCGCTCGCGGCCACGAGATGGCGACCGACCTGCGCCGCGCCGACGACGCGGATCATGCCTCGGAGAGTGCCGAGGCGGCTGGCCCTTCAGCACAGGCCGGCGCGGATGAGGCCGACGGCGCCTGACCGACCGGCGCCTATCTACGGGCGCACGGCTGACAACGAAAGGACCGAGCCCTTCGGCCCGGTCCCTTGTTTCCCCCCGGTGGGGACGCCTGGCTCAGTCCTGGTGCTGCTTGTTCGGGCGGGCTTCCTTCTGGCGGGCTCGCTCACGCGACGCTCGCTCCACCTCGGCCGACCGGTCGCGCGACATCTGTCGCGCCATGATCGGGTCGAGCATGTAGCCGTGACCCTCGACGTCTTCGCTCTGCGGGGCTGGCTGCTCGGCCGGCTTCTTCGCCATCGTCGGTCTCCTTCGGTCGCTTCTTCCGTCCGGCCTAGCGGATGCGCCGTTCGGTGAGCACAGGATGCGCGCAGACCCGGATGCGGACAACGGCCTTGGTGACCTCCCGGGTGTCATCGATGCGACACCAGCGCCGACCTGCAAGCGACGCTGCGATCCGACCGTCGCCTCGCGCCGCCTCTTGACGCCTCCCGTTCGGGCGCCGCATCGTGCATCCTAGGCGGGTGGGCGTGAGGGCAGGGGAGGTACCGATGGCCAGCGAGGGGTGGGCGGTCGAACGGCTGCGAGCGTGCGCGCTGTTCGCCCAAGCACGACCGGAGGTCCTGGCGGAGGTCGCGAGGGCGCTCCGCCGCCGCCGATTCCGGCGCAACGAGGTCATCTTCCACCAGGGCGACCCCGGCGACTCCCTGCACATCATCGCCACCGGGGCGGTCAAGATCGTGCTTCCCTCGGCCGAAGGTGAGGAGGCCATCATCGCCACGTTGCGCGAAGGCGACTTCTTCGGCGAGCTCGCCCTGCTCGACGGGGCGCCGCACTCGGCGACCGCGACGGCACTCGAGCCGAGCCGAGACGATGATGCTGCCGAGGCCGGTCTTCCACGACCTGCTCGACCGGGACCCCGGCCTCCGCGACGCCCTCCTGGCTGGCCTCGTCGCGCGAGCTGCGCCGCCTGACCGGTCACGTCGAGGAGCTGCACTTCCTCGACCTTGCCGGACGTCTCGCGATGCGGCTGACCCGTCTCGCGCTGGCGGCCGAGCCGGGGGCCCACGGTGAGATCCGTCTCGACTGGCCATATACGCAGTCCGACCTGGCGGCGATGATCGGCGGCACCCGTCAGAGCGTCAACAAGCTGCTCAGCGGCCTGGTCGACGAGGATCTCATCACGGATCGAGCGCGACACGCTGGTCATCACCGACGTCGACAAGCTCGCCCTGCGCGCGGATCGCTGAGGGTGGCCGACCGACCGCCGACCGAGGCCGTGCTCGAGATCCTGCGCGCGTCGGCGCAGCGAGCCCGCATCGGTCGGCGCCTGCAGGGCGATCCGGAGACGGCGCTGCTGCAGTCGATCGTCGACGCCACGGTCACGCTCTTCGACGCCGAGGCCGCCTCGATCGCCATCTTCGAGCGCGACCCGGACCGCCTCGAGTTCCGCGTCGCCGCCGGCGAGCAGGGCGTCGGGGCCATCGGCCTCTCGGTGCCGCCCTCGAAGGGCATCGCCGGCTTCGTCTTCTCGACCGGCCAGCCGCTGGCCCTCTCGGACGTCATGAGCGACCCGCGCTTCGATCGCGCCACGGCCGAGCGGACCGGCTACGTGCCGCGCTCGCATCGCCGCCGTGCCGCTCGTCGACGAGCGCGGCGCGGGCACGGTCGGCGTCCTGCAGCTCCTCGACAAGCGCACCTCAC
Organism: uncultured Chloroflexia bacterium; assembly: GCA_963777975.1. Taxonomy (GTDB): domain Bacteria; phylum Chloroflexota; class Limnocylindria; order Limnocylindrales; family CSP1-4; genus CSP1-4. The sequence goes on from CAVZSO010000013.1 coordinate 179,882, forward strand.
CGACGTTCACGCTGCGGGACATGGAGCTGCTCGGCGTCTTCGCGCGCCAGGCCGCGGCCGCCATCCACGCGACCCGCATCCAGCGCGACCTCGATCGAGCTGCTGCGCGCCAGGCGCTCGGCGGATGGTCGGCGACGACCTCGATACCGAGGCCATCGACGACCATCGTCTCGGCGGCGACGGTCGAGCTCGACCGCGACGACCGAGGCGCCGTTCTGGGGCCTCGTCGACCGCTTCGCTCGGCTGCGGCGCGCTCGGGGAGCGCGAGTCGGCATTGGTCGCCGACCTGCTCGACCTCCTCATCCGGTATGCCGGCACCGTCCAGACGTCGAGGCTGACCGGCGGTGACCGACGTCCTGGTCCCGGCCTGGTCGGAGCCGTTCTCCGCCGCGTGCTCGCGAACGACTGTCGCGCCTGCCGGCCCTGACCGAGATCGATCGGACCTGGGCCTTCGAGGGCGCCAGCGGCGCGGCGGGATCCGGGTCGCCATCCTCGACAGCGGTCTCGAGCGCTCGACATCCCGCGGTCTCCACGGTCGCGTCGTCGAGAGCGTCGCCATCGAGCTCGATCGGAGGGCGAGCCGCACATCGTCGAGGACGAGCGGGACGACCTCTTCGGCCACGGTACCGCCTGCGGCGGCATCGTCCTCGGCCTGGCACCTGAGGTGGAGCTCGTCTCCGTCCGCGTCCTGGGCTCGGACCTGCGCGGCAAGGGCCCGGCCTTCGTCGCCGGCCTCGAGTGGGCCATCGAGCATGGCTGCCGCGTCGCCAACCTGAGCCTCTCCTCCAAGAGCGACGCCATGTTCGGGGTCTTCCACGAGCTGGCCGACACGGCCTACTTCCGCAACGTCCTGCTCGTCTGTGCCGCGAACAACGTGCCCGGGCCGAGCTATCCGTCGCTCTTCAGCTCGGTCGTCTCGGTCGCTGCCCACGACGAGCCGGATCCCTGGCGGCTCTACTACAACCCGTCGCCGCCGGTCGAGTTCGGCGCCTGGGGCGTCGACGTGCCCATCGCCTGGCGCGACGGTGGCAACGACCGTCGCCACCGGCAACAGCTTCGCCTCGCCGCACGTCGCCGGGATGGTCGCCCTGCTCTGCTCGAAGCACCCGGACCTGACCCCGTTCGAGGTCAAGGCCGTCCTCGCGGCGATCGCCGACAACCCATCCGCCGTAGCGACGCGAGGATCGTCCGCCGCCGGGCTCGGAGGCCGCCGACGAGCACCGTGCGTCCAGGCCCTGCTAGGCTTGGTGGCCCATGAGCGATCATGCCGCGCGAGCGCTACTACCTGACCACGGCCATCGCCTATGCCAACAACCGGCCTGGCATCCACACGCTCTACGAGGTCGTGGCCAGCGATGTCATCGCGCGCTGGCATCGGATGTGCGGCGACGCCGACCCGCTTCCTGACCGGCACCGATGAGCATTCGGTCAACATCGCGATGCGGCGCCGCCGAGCGAGACCAGCCGCCCAAGGCCTTCGTCGACGAGATGGTCGGGCTCTTCCGAGAGCGCCGAGGACGCGCTCGGCATCGCCCCCGATCGATTCATCCGGACGACCGATCCCGACCATGTTCGGGCGGCCCAGGAGATGGTCCGACGCGCCCATCAGAACGGCGACATCTACCGCGGCACCTACGAGGGCTGGTACTGCCCGAACGAGGGCTTCCGCAACGTCAGCGACCTGATCGAGGACGCGCGCGGGCTTCCACTGCCCCAACCATCCCGACGTCGCCCTGCAGTGGCTGACGGAACAGAACTGGTTCTTCCGGCTGTCGGCCTACCAGGAGCGCCTCGAACGCCATTACGCCGAGCACCCGGACTGGGTCCAGCCCGACTATCGGCGCAACGAGATGCTCGGGCTTCATCCGCCAGGGCCTGGAGGACTTCTCGATCAGCCGCGAGAACGCCGGCGGCTGGGGCATCCCGTTCCCGATCGCCGAGAATGGCGAGACGCGCCGAGCGCGAGGACGGCAGCTGGGACCCGGAGGCGGGCACCGTCTACGTCTGGTACGACGCGCTCATCAACTACATCACCGGGGCCGGCTTCCCCGACGACCCGGTCGCGTTCGAACGATGGTGGCCGGCGGACCTGCACGTCATCGGCAAGGACATCGCCCGCTTCCACACCATCTACTGGCCGGCCATGCTCTGGAGCGCCGGCCTCGAGCCACCGCGTCGCGTCTGGATCCACGGCTGGCTGCTCGTGCAGGGCGAGCGCATGAGCAAGAGCCGCGGCAACTTCTTCGACCCGAATGCGATGGTCGACGCGCTGGGCGTCGACGGCACGCGCTACGTGCTGCTGCGCGAGGCCGCCTTCGACCGCGACTCGGACGTGAGCTGGGACTCCTTCCTGCGACGCTACAACGCGGATCTGGCCAACGATTGGGGCAACCTCGTCAACCGCACCGTGACCATGGCCCGCCGCTACCTCGGCGGCGAACGACCAGCGCCCCAGGCGGCTGACGTCGCGCACCTGGCAGAGGGCTGGTCCGAGACGCTCGACCGGTACCGCGCCGCGATCGAGGGCTGCCGCCTCCACGATGCACTCGGCCAATTCGCGGAGCTCGTCGGGCGCGCGAATCGGACCGTCGACGCCGAACAGCCATGGGTCCTGGCCAAGGCCGCGACGGCCGGCGATGCTGCCGCGGAGCGAGCGTCTGTCCGGCGTCCTCGGCGACCTCATCGAGACCTGTCGGCTGATGGCCTTGGTCGTGGCGCCGTTCATGCCAACCACCGCGCCTCAGGTGCTCGCGCAGCTCGGCTACGACTACCCGTATGCCGCGGATGGCAACGGAGGCCCGCCGCTGCTCGACGAGCTGATCTGGGGTGCCCACGCGCATGACAACGGGCTGCTCGGCGAGCCGGTGCCCCTCTTCCCGCGCCTCGACCTCGAGGCTTCGACGGCTTGACGCACTTCCCGCGCAGCGAACCGACGCCTACGATGCGACCGTGACCTGCCAGACCTGCGGCCGGACCCTCGATCCCGGCACGCGCTTCTGCCCCGCCTGCGGAACCCCGACCGAGCGCGCCTGCGCCTCGTGCGGCACGGCCCTGCCTGCCGATGCGCGCTTCTGTCCCGCGTGCGGGACGCCGGCGCCGGGCATCGGCGCACCGCCCGCAACGGTGTGCGCCACCGATCGAACGACGCGGATAGCCTCCGTCCAGCGCAGGTGGTGACCGCCGCGCCCGATTCTGGCCGGGAGCGCAAGGTCGCGACCATGGTCTTCGCCGACCTGGTCGGCTTCACCAGCCTCAACGAGTCCGCCGACCCGGAGCTCGTGCAGGCGCTGGTGACGCGCGCGTTCGATCGCCTGAGCACGGAGGTCGCGCGCTACGAGGGCCTGGTCGAGAAGTTCGCCGGCGACGCGATGCTGGCCGTCTTCGGGGTCCCGGCCATCCACGAGGACGACGCCGAGCGCGCCGTCCGGGCGGCTCTCGAGATGCAGGCGGCGATGGTCGAGCTGGCCGGCGAGCTGCGGCGCGAAGGCCACCCGGAGCTCAGCCTGCGCATCGGCGTCGAGACCGGCGAGGTCCTCGTCGACCTCGGGCGGGCCAGCGGCGAGCGTGACCGGATCGTGACCGGAGACGCCGTCAATACGGCCGCGCGTCTGCAGCAGGTCGCCCTGCCGGGCGCCATCGTCGTCGGGCCCTTTACCTACGCCGCCACGCGCGACGTGGTCGACTACGAGGAGCTGCCGGCGGCCGTCCTGAAGGGCAAGGCGCTGCCGGTCGCCGCCTGGCGGGCCGTCGCGGTCAAGGCACGACGCGGTGGTGTCCGCCCGTCGCTGGGCATCGAGGCGCCGCTCATCGGGCGGGACGAGGAGATCGCGCTGCTCAAGGAGACCGTGCGCCGGATGGTGTCGGAGCGGCGGCCGCACCTGGTGACGGTCATCGGCTCGGCCGGCGTCGGCAAGTCGCGCCTGACCTGGGAGCTCGAGAAGTACCTCGACGGGCTGCCGGATGTCTTCTATTGGCGCAAGGGGCGTTGCCTGGCGTACGCCCAGTCCTCGTACTCCGCGCTGGCCGACGCCGTCAAGGCCGACGCCCAGATCCTCGACGACGACGCGCCGGCCACCGCGCAGGCCAAGCTCGAGGCGCGCATGGCCGAGCTGGGCTGCGCCGGCGACGCCCAGATCGCCAGGGCGCTGGCGGCGCTGCTGGCCATCGGCCCGAACGAGGGGCATCGGGCGCGACGCGCTGTATGACGCCTGGCGTCGGTACCTCGAGGCCCTCGCCGCCGACAACCCGCTGGTGCTCGTCCAGGAGGACATCCACTGGGCCGACGAAGGCCTGCTCGAATTCCTCGAGTACCTCGCGCGCTGGGCGGAGGGCCCCATCCTCATCCTCTGCCTGGCCCGTCACGAGCTGCTCGAGCGTCGCGCGGCCTGGGGCGGCGGCATCCCCAACGCGGCGTCCATCGTCCTCGAGCCGCTCGACGCGACCGAGAGCGCCCAGCTCGTGGATGGCCTGCTCGCGGGTGGTCTGCCGTCGGAGCTGCGCGATCGCGTCGTGGCCCTCGCGGATGGCAACCCGCTCTTCACCGAGGAGCTGGTGCGCATGTTCGTGGACCGGGGGGTGGTGCGCTTCGCCGATGACACGTGGCAGCTGGCGCGCCCGGTCGAGGAGGTCGAGATCCCGGGCTCGATCCAGGCCGTCCTGGCGGCGCGGCTCGACGGCCTGCCCGCGGCCGAGAAGCGCGCAGCGCAGAACGCCAGCGTCGTCGGCCGCATCTTCTGGGACGCGCTCATCGCGCACCTGGCCAGGCAGGGTGCGTCCGACACGGGCGAGGTCCTGCGGCGGCTGCGGGTCAAGGAGCTCGTCGTGCCGCGCTCGCCGTCGGCCTTGGCCGGCGCCGCCGAGTTCGGATTCCGGCACGTCCTCATCCGCGACGTGGCCTACGAGTCGCTGCCCAAGCGCGACCGTGCCGCCAAGCACCTCGACGTGGCGCGTTGGGCGGAGTCGACCATGGCCGACCGCCAGGACGAGATGGTCGAGCTGCTGGCGGCCCACTACCTGGCTGCCCTGCGCTACGAAGAGGAGTTCGCCTCGGCCGACTCCGAGCGCCTGCGAGACCTGCGCACGAAGACGTACGCCTACGCTCGACGGGCCGCCGCACGCGCCGATGGCGTGGCCAACAAGGAGAGCGCCGCGCGCTGGTATGGCGTGGCCGTCGAGCAGGCGCGTGCGCTCGATCTGGCGCCGGCTCGAGCGTGCCGAGCTCGGCGATGGAGTACTCGACGCGGCCGCGAGCGGGTACGAGCCGCACGAGCCACGATCCGGCGGATCGACGAGGAGGCGCTGCTGCTGGTGACCGGCGCGGGTCCCACGACAGCTCGAGCGAGGTCCGGCTCGAGGCCACCGATCCGCGTCGAACTCGCGTTCTTCCGCTATGTCCGCCAATGACCTCGCCGGTGCCCGCGCGGTCCTCACTCGAGGGCCTCGCCAGGCTCGAGGACGGTCCGCCGACCTGGGAGCGCGCTGCGCTCCGGTCGCGGCTCGGCTGGACGTATTGGCGAGCTGGGCCGCTCGAAGAGGCACCGGCAATCCTGCGTCGGTGCCATCGCGGACGCCCAGGCCTGCGGTGCCGACGACATCGAGCGGATGGCCCTGCACGACCTCGCCATCGCTGAAGGGATGCTCGGCGATCCGAAGGAGTCGGTCGATCTGATCCTGCGCAGCATGGAGCTCGCTCGGGCGGCCGATGATCGCGTGCTGCTCGGCCGCTGCTACATCAACGTGCCCGCCATCATGCTCGGCAACGGCGAGCTCGCCGACCGACATCCTGCCGATCATGGCCGAGGGGCTCGAGCGCACGCGCCGCAGCCTCGACCACACGTCGACCTCATGGATCGTCCAGAACCGCGCGGACCTGCTGGTCATGGTGGGCCGGTTTCCCGAAGCGCTCGCGGACGCCGAGGAAGCCCTGGCCGAGGCACGACTCATCGGCGAGCCAGGGCGGATCCAGGGCTGCCTCGGTGAGCGGGCCTGGGTCCGCTTCCACGTCGGCGATCGGCAGGGCGCGAGCGATGACCTTGCCGAAGCTCGGACGGTCGAGGGTCAGGCCGAGCCTCAGGCGATCATCTATGAAGCCCTCATGGACGCCTTGATCGAGTGGCCCTCCGACCCGGTCAGCGCGGCACGACGCATGCAGGTCGCGGCCGAGTCGCCGGACGCCGCGCCAGCGTCGCTGCTCGACGCTGCACCGATCGGCATCCGGATGGCGTACCGGGCCGATGAGGCGACGGCGCTGCACGCACTCGTCGAGCGCTACCTGAGCGTCGCCGAGCGAACCACGGGACCGGTCCGCCGGCTCGAGCGCCGCTGGTTCAGCGCCCTGCTCGAGGCGCCAGACGTCGCGCTGGCCCAGATCAAGGAGGTCGCAGCCGGCTTCGAGGCGATCGCGTTCCCGGGCCAGGCGGCAGACGCTTGGGCCGACGCAGCCTGGGTCGCTGCGCGGCTCGAGGATGCCGAGGAGGCCGCCGCGCTCGCGGCCAAGGCTCGCGCCCTGTACGCCGCATGCTCCGGTGTGCCCATGCTTGGTGATATGCCGGCTGGCGTCGATCCCGGCCTCGCGACCGACCTCACGCCGGCGACTCCGGTCAGCGCCTGAGCCGTGCGGCTCGTCGACTCGCACGGCCACGTCCAGGCCGAAGCCTTCGCATCCGACGCCGACGAGGTCATCGTCGCCGCCCAGCTGGCCGGCGTCGAGCGGATCCTGGTGCCGGGCTGGGACCACGCGTCGAGCGAGGCCTCTATGACGCTCGCTCGCCGTTTCGACGATCTCGACGCCTCGGTCGGCGTCCATCCGCACGCGGCCGCAGAGGTCGGCGACGAGGCATGGACCTCGATGGTGGCTCTGGCTTCGGACCCCGTCGTCGTGGCCGTCGGGGAGACCGGCCTCGACTATGACCGCGCCTTCGCCCCGCGCGCGACACAGCTGACCAACCTGCGCCGCAACCTCCGCCTCGCCTTCGAGACCGGCAAGCCGGCCATCCTTCACTGCCGCTCCCGTGCGGGCGAGCGTGATGCGCAAGACGAGCTCCTGGCCGAGTTGCGTGCTGCCGGTGTCGGCGGCTCAGCGTGGGGCACCGTCTTCGGCGAGCGTCCGGCGGCGCTCCTCCATTCCTTCTCGGGCCCGGTCGACTATGCGGAGTCGGCCCTCGAGATGGGCCTCGCCATCAGCTTCAGCGGCCTCGTCTTCCGGGCTGGGGAGGAGGCCAGCTCGGTCGTCGCCCACCTCGTGCCCGACGATCGGGTCCTCGTCGAGACGGATTCGCCGTACCTCCCACCGCCCGGCGCCCCGCGGCGGCGCAACGAGCCGCTGTGGGTCGAGGTCACCGCCCGGTGGCTGGCCGAGTGGCGAAAGGCCGACCCGGAGTCGCTTGGCGATCAGCTGGTCGCCAACTACGACGCGATCTTCCGTTCGCGATCGATCGTCTGACCCTCGCCGCGCAGCGACCTGTTCGCGGTCGGCGCTCGAGCTCGGCCGTCAGCTAGCGCTGAATCGGGCGCGCAGAAGGTCGCTGCCTTCCGCGTCGGTTAGCCGGTAGGCCCAGCCGTCGCCGTCCGGCCACGTGGCGCCCTGCAGCGCCGCTCCAGGCTCCGCGGCCCGTTGATACTCGAGCACGTATCGACGCGGTCGAGCGCCGAGCACCTCGACGGCGCCGGCTTCGGCCAGGGATTCCTCGAGGTAGTCGACGTAGGCCGCGTTGTTGACGTGCGCCAGGGGATCGACCTCCGATCGTCTGACATGGAACGTTCGAAGGTGCGCGCTGGGCGGCGTGGCCGCTAGCGGAACGCGCGCAGGCTCGAAGGTCGAGGGCACGGCCGGGAAGGCGTCCTCGAAGTCGGGCGGGATGCGGACCGGCACGAGGCCGGGACCGGTCAGCAGCCAGTCGGTGTCGACCGTGGCTACCAGCGCGCCGGCCTGATCGATGACCTCGCCATGTCGCCGGGCGAGGACGCGGCGCATGCCGAGGACCTCGGTCGTCACGGTCAGCGATGTGCCGGCCAGGCTCGGCCCGAGGATGTCCAGCGTCAGGCAGCGCACCACCCAGGTCAGGCCGCGCCCGAGGTACCAGGCGCGGTCGAAGCCGGCGAGATCGGAATGCACCCAGGCCGCATCCTGGGCGTAGCGCAGGAACGCCGAAGCGCGGATCTCGCCGTCCGGCTGGCACTCCTCGAAGCGCACCCGGATGGGACGTCTCGATCTTGCGCGGCACGCTCACGAGGTCGAGTCTATGCGGTGCGGCCATGGTTCCGGTCCGGTATCGTGGGTGCAACGCCCTGACCCCCTCGACCGTCTCGTATCTGGCGGTCGCGATGGACCTGCCGAGTGGCGACGAGCGGAGGCACCGATGCACTCGAAGGCGACGACCTCGTTGGTCGGGATGACGCTGGTCGGCATGCTGCTCTTCCCGACATCGACGAACGCGGTTTCCGCGCCCGCCATGCCCTCGACTTCAACGGCGACGGATACGCTGACCTCGCTGTCGGGGTGCCGGGGGAGAAGGTGAGCGGGCACTGGGGCGCCGGAGCCGTGAATGTCATTTACGGATCCCCCGGCGGCCTGACCGCTGACGGGGATCAGCTCTGGAGCCAGGACAGCCCCGGGATCAAGGGTGTCAGCCAAGGGACGGCTCATCGGGTCCCTATGACCAATTCGGCAGCTCCGCTGGCATCAGGGGACTTCGACCGGCGATGGCTTCGCCGACCTCGCCATCGCGGTCCCCAACGACAAGGTGGGCGCGGCTGGGGTTCGCGCTGGATCCGTCAACGTGCTGTACGGCTCGGCGGCCGGCCTGACGGCCACCGGCGATCAGCTCTGGTCGCAGGCGAACCTGCCGGGGACGCCTGAACGGCTCGACCGTTTCGGCGTCGAGTCTCGTTGCCGGTGACTTCGACGGCGATGGCTACTGGGACCTCGCGATCGGGGTCCCAGGTGACGCCGCGATGATCCAGGTGCTCTGATGGGACGGTTGCCGGACTGACCGGCGCTGGGACCACGACCGTCACGGTCGGGTGGATCGGGACCCCTGGCGTCACCGGCGGCGGATTGGGACCGCTGACAGTGGGCGATCTGAATGGCGATGCGTACGCCGATCTCGTCGTCGGCGGGCACGACTCGGTCCTTGGCGCCTTCGTGGGCGTCCTGTTCGGCGGGTCCAGCCGGTCCGACCGGGGCCGGGAGCCAGGTCTGGCGAGAGGACGACCCGGCCCTCGTCTACGAGCGCCGGCTTGGCGATGCATTCGGCACCGCCGCCGTCGTCGGTGACTTCGACCTGGATAGCTACGGCGATCTCGCCATCGGTGTCAGCAACACGTACGACGAGGATTCCGCCGGCCAGGCAGGGAAGGTCTTGGTCCTCTACGGCACGGCCAGCGGCCCTGCCGTTGATCGTCAACAGGCCTGGCACGAGCTCTGGTCGTCCGGAGCGGACGAGTACTTCGGCGACTGCTTCGGTTGCGACCTTGCGGTCGGCGACCTCGATGGCGATGGCACCGACGATCTTGCCATCGGTGCGCAGACGGAGGGCTACAAGGAGGGTGCCGTTGATGGTCCTCTACGGGAGCAGCCCGGATGGCTTGAGCGACGCGGGCTGGCAGTTGTGGTGGCAGGACAGCCCCGGCGTGCCGGGTACGTCCGAGGCCGAGGACAACTTCAGCTACAGTCTTGCCATCGCGGACTGGGGTCGTTCGAGCCACGACGACCTGGCGATCGGGGTGCCCGGCGAGGGCACCGGCGGCACCGCCTACGTCGGGCGGGTCGTCGTCATGTATGGGAGTCCGGGCGGCCTGTCGATAGCCGGCATCCAGACCTGGGGGCAGAACAGCCCGGGCATCAAAGGAGTCGCGGGCTTCGACGATTCCTTCGGATGGAGCCTCACGCGTTAGGCGGACCGCACCGTCTGACTGGTCACGCTCGCCCTCGCCACGGCGTGGCCCTTCATCGGCTTAGGTGCCTTCATCGGCTTAGGCTTGACACGCGCGCGACGACTCGGCTAGTCTGTTAGCACTCTCACCCCGAGAGTGCTAATCAAGCCAAGACCGGTCGACCGACCAGATCCGGGACAGGGGTGGCGGAACGCCACCGGCGACGCCGTCAGGCGATGCGCAGGGGTCCGATCCGGCGGTACCGGTCACTCAGCACCACCAGGAGGGTACCGCGTTGGCGACCGCCACTGCGACGAAGTCCGCGACCAAGCTCAAGCCTCTCGGCGACCGCGTCGTCATCAAGCCCACCGCCCGCGAGGAGATGACCAAGAGCGGCATCGTCCTCCCGGACACGGCCAAGGAGAAGCCGCAGGAAGGCACCATCCTGGCTGTCGGCCCGGGCCGCACCCTCGATGACGGCAAGCGTGAGTCGATGGACGTCAAGGAGGGCCAGAAGGTCCTCTACGCCAAGTACGCCGGCACCGAGTTCAAGGTCGAAGGCGATGACCTGCTCATCGTCAGCCAGAAGGACATCCTCGCCGTCGTCGAGGACTGACCGGACCTGCGGGTCCCAACCATCGAGACAGCCGGCGCCGTAGAGGTCCGGCCGAACGCTTCCCCAGGAGGGATCACCGATCGTGGCAAAGCAGCTCATCTTCGACGAGACCGCTCGTCGTTCGCTCAAGCGCGGTGTCGACCGCCTCGCCGACGCTGTCAAGGTCACGCTGGGGCCCAAGGGCCGCAACGTCGTCCTCGACAAGAAGTTCGGCGCCCCGACCATCACCAATGACGGCGTGACCATCGCCCGTGAGATCGAGCTCGACGAGCCGTTCGAGAACATGGGCGCGCAGCTCCTCAAGGAGGTCGCGACCAAGACCGACGACGTCGCCGGCGATGGCACCACCACCGCCGTCGTGCTCGGCCAGGCGATCATCGCCGAGGGCCTCAAGAACGTCACCGCCGGCGCCAACCCGATGATCGTCAAGCGCGGCCTGGAGAAGGGCGTCGACGCCATCGTGGAGCGGCTCAAGGAGCACGCTCGACCCGTCGAGAACAGCGCCGACATCGCCAACGTGGCCGCCATCAGCGCCGCCGACCCCGCCGTCGGCGAGCTCATCGCCGAGGTCATGGACAAGGTCGGCAAGGACGGCGTCATCACCGTCGAGGAAGGCCAGTCGCTGGGCCTCGACAAGGATTACACCGACGGCATGCAGTTCGACCGGGGCTACATCTCGGCCTACTTCGTGACCAATGCCGACCGCATGGAGGCTGCGCTGGAGAACCCGGCCATCCTCATCACCGACAAGAAGATCTCGAGCATCCAGGACCTCCTGCCGGCGCTCGAGAAGGCCGTCCAGCTGGGCCGCCCGATCTTCATCGTGGCCGAGGACATCGACGGCGAAGCGCTGGCGACCCTCGTCGTCAACAAGCTCCGCGGCACCGTCTCGGTGCTGGCCGTCAAGGCCCCGGGCTTCGGTGATCGGCGCAAGGAGATGCTCCGCGACATCGCCATCCTGACCGGCGCCAACGTCATCAGCGAGGAAGTCGGCCGCAAGCTCGACGGCGTCACCGCCGAGGACTTCGGCTCCGCTCGCCGCATCACCGCGACGAAGGACGACACGACCATCGTCGACGGCGGCGGCAGCGCCGACGACATCAAGGGCCGCATGACGCAGATCAAGGCGCAGATCGAGGAGACGACCTCGGACTACGACAAGGAGAAGCTCCAGGAGCGCCTGGCCAAGCTGGCCGGTGGCGTCGCCGTCATCAAGGTCGGCGCGGCCACCGAGGTCGAGCTCAAGGAGAAGAAGCACCGCATCGAGGATGCCCTCCAGACGACCCGTGCGGCCGTCGAGGAAGGCCTCGTCGCCGGCGGCGGCACCGCGCTTCTGCAGGCCATCCCGGCGCTCGACGCGCTGACGCTCGACGGCGATGAGGCGATCGGCATCTCGATCCTTCGTCGCGCACTCGAGGCGCCCGTGCGCCAGATCGCCGAGAACTCGGGTCAGGAAGGGTCGGTCATCGTGGCCGCCGTTCGCGACCTGCCGACCGGCCAGGGCTTCGACGCCCTGAAGGGCGAGTACGGGGACATGTTCGAGAAGGGCATCGTGGACGCCGTCAAGGTGACCCGCTCGGCCCTCCAGAACGCGGCCTCGATCGCGGCCATGGTCCTGACCACGGAGACGCTGGTCACCGACCTGCCGGAGAAGGAGAAGGCCATGGCCGGGGGCAATCACGGCCACGGCGGGGACATGGACTTCTAGTCCCACAGCCTCGCGATACCACGAGCCCGGACCCGCCAGGGTCCGGGCTCTTCGATTCTCCGGCTGTCGCGCACGACCGACTGTCCTATAGTCGACCGCATGCTTCGTGTCGGCTCGATCGTGTTGCGCGTCGACGACCTCGAGCGCCAGGCCGCTTTCTGGACCGCGGCGCTCGATTACGTGCGGCGCGAGGAGACGAGCGACGACTTCATGCTGTTGCGCCCGCGCGATGGCGTAGGTCCGAACGTCTCGCTCGACCGCGTCCGTTCGAACCTCCAGATCCCGCCTCGCATCCACCTCGACCTGTACGCCCAAGACCAGGCGGCGGAGGTCCGGCGTTTGGTCGCGCTGGGCGCGACAGAGGTGCACTGGGACAAGCGGCCGCCGGACGCCGACTACGTCATCCTCGCGGACCCGGAAGGCAACCGGTTCTGCGTCGTGGACGCAGGCTAGGGAGCGCCGATATCGGCATCATCGGTCAGCCAGACGAGGTGGTCAGGACCGCCGACGGCGCCGTCATCGAGGGCGAGACGCGCTGGCCGATGGCCGTCGCCGTCCTTGTCCTGATGGGGTTCGCGCTGGTCTCGCCGCCGCATCTCTCGTTCCTGCCCGGATGGGTCCTGGCCGCGGTCGAAGGCGTCCTCCTCCTGGCCCTCATCGTCGGCGACCCCGGTCGCATCGACCGACAGACGCCGTGGTTGCATCGGACATCGGTCGCGCTCGTGATCGTCATCCTCGTCAGCACCCTCGCCTCGACGGCACTGCTCATCTACGATCTCGTCATCGGGTCGAGCGCGACGAGCCAGGCGGGACCGCTCCTGTTGGCCGGCGCCAGGGTCTGGCTCGGCAACAACGTCGCCTTCGCGCTGCTCTACTGGGAGTTCGACGGCGGCGGCCCCACGGCTCGGCTGCGAGGCCTACCGACCTATCCGGCGCTGGCGTTTCCGCAGCTGATGAACCCCGAGCTGGCGCCGCCGACCTGGCGCCCACACTTCATCGACTACCTGTACGTCGCCTTCACGACCGCCAACGCCTTCAGCCCGACCGACACCATGCCCATGGTCTCCTGGACGAAGCTGGCCATGGGCTCTCAGGCGCTCATCTCGTTCGCCGTCATCGGCATCGTCTTCGCTCGGGCCATCAACGCCTTCACGTAGGCCGGCCACCGGGACCGCGATCACACGACGAGCCGAAACACCTGCCGCTCGCCGGCGAGGCCTTTGAGCTCGTGTCGGCCGGCGTCCTCGAACGACAGCCCGGATCCTTCGACGAGCGCCAGGGTCGTGTCGGAGATGAAGACCTCATCGGGGCCGGCGAGCGACAGCACGCGCGCCGCGGCGTGGACGGCGACGCCTCGGACGTTGCCGGCGATCGATTCGATCTCGCCAGTGTGGATGCCGACCCGGATCCGAACCCCTGACGCCTGCGTGGCACGGACCATCGCGGCCCCGCAGCGGACAGCCCGCGTCGCGCCGTCGAAGACCACCAGGAACCCATCGCCGGTCGTGGTCACCTCACGACCTCGGTACGTATTGATGACCTCGCGCATGAGCGCGTTGTGGGCAAGCAGTAGGTCACGCCATGCTGCGTCGCCGATGTGCGCCAGCGTCGCGGTCGAGTCGACGATGTCGGTGAAGAGGACGGTCGCCAGAACGCGATCGTCCGGCCCTTCGGCAGGCACACCGACGACCCGCGAGCTCGCCCACTCGACGGTCACGAATGGCTCGTCGCCGACGACCCAGGCATCGTGGCCGGGCGGGATCTCGTAGGCGGCGCCGGCGGCGATCGTCAGTGTCTCGCCTGCGTCCGTCTTGACCTCGAGCGCACCGGCGATGGCGTAGCCGATGTGGTGGTTCTCACAGGACGCGGTGCCGGCGATCGGCTGCAGGTGGGTCGACCAGCGCCAGCCAGGCCGCCACTCCGCGAGCCCGACGGCGGCCTCGTCGAGGAACACCACGCGGGCGCTTGCCTCAGGCAGCGATCGCGTCTCGTCCGGGTTCTCGAAGCTCTTGGACTGCAGTCGAGGCACCCATCACCTCCCGCTTTGCCGCCGGGACACGAAGTCGGCCGGCCCGGTCGTCCCTCCGAGCAGTATCGCGTGAGGCGGCCTTCGGTGTCTCGTGGATCATCGCCCCAGCTCCTCGGATCCAGGGACGGGCAGGAGAAGGCCGAGGCAAGGTCCGACCGCTAGAATCCCGTGGTGTCAGCATCACGTTCGACGAAGCTCCCGAAGGGCGCCGTGGAGGCCCCGGCCGACGGCTTCGACTGGGACCTCACGGCACCCCTTCCCGAGTCGATGCCGGACGCCGCGACACCGATCGACGAGCCAAGGCCGCGGCGCGGGCGTCGGGGCGGCAAACCCACGGCATCGCCCAAGGCACCCGGCGAGGCGCCCGACGTCGAGTGGTTCGGCTACATCGGCCCGTCGACCGCGTCGGCGGCCGAGACCGCCCCATCGGCGACCCCGAAGGCCGACCCGGAGACGATCGCCGCCGAGATCGTGGCGCGACTGAACCCGGAGCAGGCACGCGCGGTGACGACGACCAAGGGCCCGCTGCTCATCCTGGCCGGCGCCGGATCGGGCAAGACCCGCGTCCTCGCCCATCGGGTCGCCTACCTCATCGGCGTCAAGGGCGTCCGGCCGTGGAACATCCTGGCCGTGACCTTCACCAACAAGGCGGCCGGCGAGATGCGCGAGCGCATCATCGGCCTGGTCGGCGACGAGGCCGGGCGACAGGTCGCCATGGGCACCTTCCATAGCCTCTGTGCCCGGGTCCTGCGTCGCGACGGTCGCTCGATCGGCATCGATGCCCGTTTCACCGTCTACGACACCGACGACCAGACGAGCCTCATGAAGCAGGTCCTGCGCGAGCTCGACCTGGCGGCCAGCGGCGAGACCCGGCCGGCGGTGATGCTCGGCCAGGTGAGCCGCTGGAAGAACGACCTCGTCGAGCCGGCCGAAGCGACCGAGACCGCGCGCACGTACCACGAGCAGCTGGCGGCGCGCGCCTACGCCGCCTACCAGGTCCGGTTGCGCAAGGCGGGCGGCCTGGACTTCGATGACCTGCTGAACGAGGCCGTCCGACTCTTCGAGCAGGCGCCAGACGTGCTCGCCACCTACCAGGACAAGTGGCGCTACCTCCACGTCGACGAGTACCAGGACACGAACCGAGCCCAATACCTCTGGGTCCGCCAGCTCGCCGCTCGCCACCACAACCTGGCGGTCGTCGGCGACGACGACCAGAGCATCTACAGCTGGCGTGGGGCGGACCTGCGCAACATCCTCGATTTCGAGCGCGACTACCCCAAGGCGACGGTGGTCAAGCTGGAGCAGAACTACCGTTCGACGCAGCTCATCCTCGACGCAGCGCACGCGGTCGTCTCCCGCAACGAGGGCCGCAAGGACAAGAAGCTCTGGACCCAGAACGACCGGGGTGTGCGCATCGAGCGCTTCGAGGCCGATCGCGAGGACGAGGAGGCGGAGTGGATCGCCCGCCAGATCGACGCGCTCGTCCAGGGTCGAGGCGCCGGCGGCTCGATCCTCGCTCGGCGGGCCGACGAGGGTGACGATCGCCTCTACCGATTGAAGGACATCGCGGTCATGTACCGCACGAATGCGCAGTCGCGAGCGATCGAGGAAGCGTGCCTCCGGTACGGCCTCCGCTACCAGCTCGTCGGCGGTACGCGGTTCTATCAGCGCCGCGAGGTCAAGGATGCCCTCGCCTACCTGCGGACGCTGCGCAACGACCGCGACGTGGCAGGCTTCGAGCGCATCCTCAACGTGCCCGCTCGCGGCATCGGCGACAAGACGCTGGAGCACCTGCGAACCGTGGCGGCGGCCAACGACGGCGACGTCTGGACGGCCATCCTGCTGACCATCGACGACCAGCAGGTGGCATCGCGCACGCGCCACGCCCTGACCACGTTCGCCGAGCTGATCACGCGTCTCCGACGACGGGTCGGCCTGCTGGCCCTGCCCGAGCTCCTCGACGCGGTGCTCGAGGAGTCGGGCTACCGGGCGATGCTCCACGATGGCTCCGAGGACGGCCAGGAGCGCTGGGACAACCTGCTCGAGCTGCGCGAGGTCGTCGGGCGCTATGCCGACCTGGCGCCGGAGGACGCCCTCGATCGGTTGCTCGAGGAGACCGCCCTGGTCGCCGACCAGGACGCCTACGACGCGTCGGACGACCGGGTCACGCTCATCACGCTGCACGCGGCGAAAGGGCTCGAGTTCGACGTCGTCTTCATCGCCGGGCTGGAGGAGGGCGTCTTCCCGCACAATCGCGCGCTGGACGACCCGCGACAGATGGAGGAGGAGCGGCGGCTCGCCTACGTCGGCCTGACGCGCGCTCGTCATCGGCTCTACCTGACCCACGCGGCACAACGGGCCACCTGGGGTCGCGGCGGCTTCTCCGTGCCCAGCCGCTTCCTGCTCGAGATCCCCGCCGAGCTGATGCACGGCCCACGCCTGGTCGTGGTCGACGAGGCGAGGACGACGACCAGCGGCCACCGGAGGAGCGGACGGGCGGCCCGCTCGACCTCGATCTGGTCCTGGGGCGTCGAGCGACTGGCCGACTGCTGGAGCGGGAGCGCGGCCGGCCGGTCGGTCCACGGTCGCTGCCACCGGGCGGTGGCTACGTCGAGGTGCCGCCGGGTGCGCCACGACCCGGCGAGGCGTTCCGGACCAGCCGAGACCTGGTCGCCAAGCGCGAGGCGTACTACGGCGCGCACGCCTGGCCCGGTCGGGACGAGGGCCGACATCCCGGCTCCACGCACGTGCCGCCTGACGATCGACGCCTCGACGCCCATCCGTGCTGGCGCCCGACGACGACGGTGCCACGTCGGCAGGGCCCGAAAGCAGCGGATCGCCAGCACGGGGATTCGTGCCGCCGCCGCCCGTCGTGCCCGGCCAACGGCGATATCGCGACGGGGCCCGTGTCCGCCACCACGCGTTCGGCGAAGGTCTGGTCGTCAGCTCGAAGCTGACCCGCGACGACGAGGAGGTCACCGTCGCCTTTCCGGATCGTGGCGTGAAGACGCTCCTGGCCAGCATCGCGAACCTGGAGGTCCTCGAGCCGCGATAGCGAGCGTCAGCGCGCTGGGCTGGGATCCGCGGCCGCTGAAGGTACCCCCGTCAGGCGCGAAAGGGGCCATCGTCGGCTCGTGCCACGTAAGCGAGCATGGCGCTCCGCCCGAAGACCCCTCGCGATCCATCGAGGGGCGCCGGCTAGCACGAGGATCCTGATGACCACGACATCACTCACCGACGCATTGCGCCGGCACAAGCCGCTGGCGATCATGCTGGCGCTGGCGCTCTCACTCGGTGCCGTCGGCATCGCGGGCGCTGCCTCAGCACCGTCGACGAAGGTCTTCTACGCCTGCGTCAACTCCTCGACCCGGCTCGTCCGACTGGTCGCTGCTTCAACGCACTGCCGGAGCGGCGAAGTGCGCCGCAGCTGGAACAAGGTCGGCCCGGTCGGCCCACAGGGCCTTCAGGGCCGCAAGGCCTTCAGGGCCTGCAAGGCCTTCAGGGCCTGCAAGGTCTCCAAGGGGAGCAGGGCCTGCAGGGTGAGCAGGGTCTCCAAGGAGAGCAGGGTCTGCAGGGTGAGCAGGGCCTCCAAGGTGAGCAGGGTGAGCAGGGTCTCCAAGGTGAGCAGGGCCTGCCAGGGTGAACAGGGCCTGCCGGGCGAGCAGGGTCTCCAAGGAGAACAAGGCCTGCAGGGTGAGCAAGGTGAAAAGGGTCTCCAAGGCGACCAGGGCCTGCAGGGTGAGCAGGGTCTCCAAGGAGAACAAGGCCTGCAGGGTGAGCAGGGCCTACCCGGCAAGGATGGTGCCGATGGTGCCGATGGTGCCGATGGTGCCGATGGCGCTGACGGTGCTGACGGCGCCCAGGGACCAGCCGGCTCGATCGGCTTCAGCCATGTCGTCCACAGCGCGACGGTGTCACACGACAAGAACACGATCGAGGAGACCGTCTCGGTCTCGTGCGACAGCGGTGAGATCGCCCTCGGCGGCGGCGGTCTGATGACCACCACCGATTCGGCCGATACCATCCAGCTCAGTTCCTCGTATCCCAGCGATCCCAATACCTGGACCGTGACGGCTTCGGGCAAGGTCGCTCCAGGCAAGGTCTGGACGATCAGGGCATACGCGGTCTGCATGGCCAGCTGACCCGGAAGCGGCTTCGTCCGCATCCGAGACACGTTCGAAGACTGGGCGCGACAGCGCCCAGTCTTCGCGTTCGCGGGATCAGCGCGCTCGAGCCGTTCGACGCGGCCATCGTCCGCGGCTGGCGGCTGAACTGGACCTCGCGACTGTCCCGGGCGGACCGTGACGCAGCCGCTGGCTGAAGGTTCGGTATCCTCGACTCGTGACCGACCCGTCCATCGATCCGGCCGCCCGCGTGGCCGACCTGCGCGAGCAGATCGAGCGCGCCAACCGGCTCTACTACGAACGGGACGCTCCGGAGATCAGCGACGCCGAGTGGGACGCGCTGATGCGCGAGCTCCAGGAGCTCGAGGCCGACCACCCCGAGCTGGCGACGCCCGATTCGCCCACCCAGCGCGTCGGTGGCGCGCCGTCGGCGACCTTCGACGAGGTTCGCCACCGGACACCGATGTTGAGCCTCGGCAACGCCTTCGACCACGATGAGCTGCGGGCGTTCGACGCCCGCGTGCGAAAGGGCCTCGAGCTGCCTGCGGCGCCCGAGCCCGCCATGGAGCTGAGCTACATCGCCGAGCTCAAGATCGACGGCCTGGCCATCGCCTTGCGCTACGAACGTGGCCGCTTCGTCCAGGGTGCGACGCGGGGCGACGGCACGACCGGCGAGGACGTGACGGCCAACCTGCGCACGATCAAGGCCGTTCCGGAGCGGTTGAGCGAACCGGTCGCGCTCGAGGCCAGGGGCGAGGTCTACATGCCGAAGGCCGAGTTCGCGCGCATCAATGGCGAGCGCGAGGAGGCCGGCCTGCCGCTGTATGCCAACCCGCGCAACACCGGCGCCGGTTCGCTGCGCCAGATCGACCCCGCCGTCACCGCCAGCCGCGATCTCGCGGCCTGGGCGTACATCCTCATCGAGGACGGCCCCGATGGCCGGCCATCTGTCCAGACGCAGACCGCTGCGCTCGATCGGCTCGAGGCGCTCGGTTTCGCGGTCGAGGGCCATCGGGCCTCAGGGCTGGACATCGAAGGGGTCATCGCCTTCACCGAGTCGTGGCGCGACGCGCGCCACGATCTGCCCTACGAGACCGACGGCGTCGTCGTCAAGGTCGATCGCTTCGACCAGCAGCGCCGCCTGGGCATGGTCTCGCGGGCTCCCCGCTGGGCGATCGCCTTCAAGTTCCCCCCGGAGCAGGTCGAGACGCTCGTCGAGGACATCGTGGCCTACGTCGGGCGGACCGGGACCCTGACGCCGGTCGCCCACCTGCGCCCGACCAAGGTCGCCGGCTCGACCGTGGCCCGGGCAACGCTTCACAACCTCGACGAGGTCCGACGCAAGGACATCCGGGTCGGCGATCAGGTCATCCTCCAGAAGGCAGGCGACGTCATCCCGGAGGTCGTCCGGCCGCTCGTGGAGCGCCGCACGGGCGCCGAGCGCGTCTGGGAGATGCCCGCCACCTGCCCCGTCTGCCATGCCGAGGTCGTCCAGGACGAAGGCGAGGTCCGTTACCGCTGCAGCAACCCGTTCTGCCCGGCCCAGGTCATCCAGGGTCTCGGGCACTTCGTCGGTCGGGGCGGTATGGACATCGAAGGGGCAGGCTGGCATGTCCTCGATCAGCTGCTCCAGCGCGGGTTGGTCGCCAGCCCCGCGGACATCTTCCGGCTGACCGTCGAGCAGCTCATCTCGCTGGAGCGCTTCGCCGAGAAGAGCGCCACCAACCTCTACGAGCGCATCCAGCGAGCCAGGATCAGGCCCCTGGCGCGCATCCTCAACGCCCTCGGCATCCGGCATGTCGGTTTCCAGACGGCGATCGACCTGGCCGATTGGATCGCCTCGCAGTGGCCACCCGACAAGGGGGAGTCCGACGCCGAATGGACCCGACGCGTGGCGGCCACGCTGGCCGAGACGCCCGCGGAGCGTTTCGAGGCCGTGCCGGGCATCGGGGCGACCGTGGCCGCAAGCATCGGTCGATTCTTCGCCGACGATGTCACCGGCCGCCTGCTCCTCGACCTGGCCGATGCCGGCGTCGTGGCCGAGCGGCCCGAGCCACGGGCGGCGGCGGGGGAAGGCCCGCTGGCCGGCAAGACGCTCGTGGTCACCGGCTCGCTCGAGGGCTTCGATCGCCAGGGTGCCGAGGCGGCCATCCGCGCCGCGGGCGGCAAACCGTCTGGCTCGGTCTCGCGCAAGACGGACTACCTCGTCGCCGGCGAGAGCGCGGGCTCCAAGCTCGCCAAGGCGCAGGAGCTCGGGGTCGCGATCCTCGACGAGGCCGGCTTCGTGCGGCTGCTGGCCGGTGATGAGCCGACCGACGTCGTGCCGCCCGATGCCGGCTGAGGCGCGACCGGCACCATCGGACGAGGAGAAGAGCCCGCGATCGCGCCTCAGGTCAGGTCGCCGGATCGTCCTTCCAGGCCACGATCGTCGGTCCGGCTGGGACGGGCTCGTCGGCTGCCTCGGCGGCCAGGGCGCCCCACTCATAGGTCCGACCAGACGCTGGCTCCGGCGGTCCGTCGTAGGGCGGCAGGTCGGCGCGCGCAGTGCCGATGTCATGCGTCGTGCCGGGGTCGCCACACTCCACCGATCGGGCGGGCAAACCGCCGCCGAGCAGGTCGGCCAGGAGCTCGTCGGGCATCCGATCGGGCGCCAGCTCGCGCAGGGTCTCGAGGGCCGAGACCGGCAGCAGGGCGGGCCAGCCTTCGGCACCCTGGAAGGCTGGACGGAGCAGCTCGTCAGGGTGGGCTCCATGCGCCTCGATGAGGCTGGTCAGCGTCTCGGGATCGACCCAGGCCATGCGCGCCGGCCAGACGAGGGCGGCATCGGTCTCGGCGACGAGGCCGAGCGCGACGTCGATGCCGCGACAGATCTGCCCGACGGGGCCAGCCGCGGGCGGAGCGGGCTCGGCGAGCGTGGCCGTCGACCCCGCGAGCGCCTCGGCGACCGCGCCGTCCGGATCCGCCGCGACCACCACGACCGGCACGCCACCGCCCGACCAGGCGACCTCTGCCAACCGACGGACCAATGGACGGCCGTCGATCTCGCGGACGGCGCCCTCGGGCGTGGCGGAGAGGATGACGGCGGCGACGGTCATGGGCCGATGCTACCAGCCGCTCGCCGGCCAGGCCGTGTCGGAGGGTCGGCGTCGCGGGGAGGGACACGGACGTGGCCACGTCCCTCCGCATCCCTGTGCGGGAATCAGCTCGTCACGTCTGGTGGCGCCGTCGCAGCATCAGCCAGCCACCGCCGATGATCATGGCCACTGCCACCAGAATGCTCAGCCAGCGCAATGCGTCTGGCTGGCCGAGCGCCAGGAAGAGGGCTACCGTCCCCAGGATCGCCGCTGGGATGAACGGCCAGGGATGGGCCTCGTCGAGGTGCAAGACGTAGGCCAGGATGCCGACGGCCGCGAAACCGATCGCCAGAGCACCGACGACCAGGGCGCCGGTCGTCATGCCCTGGATGACGTACGGTGTGAGCGCTACACCGACGCCGAGCCCGGTCAGGATCCCGCCGGGGACCAGGAAGCCGTAGGCCCGCGTGAACGCGAAGGCCGCCAGGAAGACGAGACCGAGCGCGAGCACGACGTAGAGCCCGATGTCCGGCAGCACATACGTGCCAAGCATCAGGACCCCGACAGCGATGAGCACGAGGCCGCCGATCCAAGGCGCCTCGCGCCGATGCATGGTGTGTTGCATGAGGTGGTACCTCCCCATCTGGGACGCACGCTGGAACCACGACGAGCCTGCGCCCCCGGGCTCGCCACGCCAAGGGCCACAGGTCCCGACGGACGACCTGCGAGTATCAGGGTCGCGTGCGCGCCTGCGTCCCCAGCGGGTCGTACGCGCCGACTGCGCGCCGCGCGAGCCCGGCTCCGTCTAATGCCCGACGGCTTCCAGGACGTCGAGCGTGGCGGCCACCACCTGGACCTGCTGCTCCGCTCGCGAGATGGTCGCGGGCGGGTCGTTCGGCTGGCCGGCATACCAACCCATCTGCTCGTGGTTGCCGCCTTCGATGGGCACGAACGTCGTCGCGGCGGGCAGCTTGGCCTTCGTCTCCGCGCTGGTCATGCGCTCCATGCCCGCGTCGAGCGTGCCGAAGATGGAGCTCGTGACGAGGTCGGCGCCCGAGATGTCTTCCGACGGGTAGGAGGCCCAGAGCGCGAGGCCGTCGACGGTGTCCCGGTGATCGGCGGCATAGCCGGCTGCCATCACGCCACCGAGTGAGTGGCCCCCGATGACCCAGGTCGTGACCTCAGGATGGGCGGCTTGGATGTCGGCTGCGGCGTTGCCGTCGAGGATGGCGAGGGCGAGCGGCATGTCGGCGATGTACGTAGGGTAGCCGGCATTCGCGATGGCCTGAGCCGCAGGCGCATACGCCGCTGCGGGTACCTTGGCGCCCGGGTAAAAGATGAAGCCGGTCGCGGCGCCGGTGGCGGAAGTGTCCGTCGGCGTGAAGGCCAGCCAGTCGCCCTCGTCGGCGTAGGTCACCCCATCGGTGCTGGCCAGGGCAGCCGTGGCCTCGGGCAGCAGCGGTTGTGGCGTCACGTAGATAGCACCGCCGACGACGACCAGCAGCGCGGCGATGAGCAGGACGGCGGCCAGGATGCGGGGCCAGCGGCGCCTGCGCGGCACCGCGTTCGGGCTATGGGCGTGCGGGGCGACCGCATCGGAGGCATGGGCAGCCAGGGTCGGCTGGTCGGTCGTCATCGGGAGTCGATGGTAGCGGCTGTGCGACAATGGACATCTCCCGACCCGCACCGCGGTCCGGCCGCGCCTCGCCCGCCACAGGAACGAACCACCACATGACCGCTCCCGCGCCGACCGCGCGCGCCACCCGCACCGATCTCCGCAACGTTGCCATCGTCGCCCACGTCGACCACGGCAAGACCACGCTCGTCGACGCCATGCTCCGCCAGACTGGCGCCTTCCGCGCCAACCAGGTCGTCGCCGAGCGTGTCATGGACTCTGGCGACCTCGAGCGCGAGAAGGGCATCACCATCCTGGCCAAGCAGACGGCCGTCGACTACCACCACGTCCACCTCAACATCGTCGATACGCCCGGGCACGCCGACTTCGGCGGTGAGGTGGAGCGCACGCTGCTCATGGTCGACTCGATCCTCCTGCTGGTCGACGCCGCCGAAGGGCCGCTGCCGCAGACCCGCTACGTCCTACAGAAGGCGATGGCCAGGCATCTGCCGGTGGTCGTGGCCGTCAACAAGATCGACCGCTCTGACGCGCGCGTGGGCGAGGTCCTCGACGCCATCTACGAGCTCTTCATCGACCTCGGGGCGGACGATCGCCAGATCGACTTCCCCGTCGTCTACACCAACGCCAAGGCGGGCACGGCCACGCTCGACCTCGCCACGCCGGGCACCGATCTTCGCCCCCTGCTCGATCTGCTCGTCGAGCTGACCCCTGCGCCGACCCACGAGCCAGGGCATCCCCTCCAGCTCCTGGTCACCAACCTGAGCGCCAACGATTACGTCGGGCGCATGGCGGTCGGCCGGATCTGGAATGGTTCCATCCGCATGGGCCAGCGGATGTCCATCGTGCGCGAGGAGGCCGAGAGCCAGGACGGCTCTATCGAGCCGGGTCGTCGGGTCGTCCTCTCGGGCACCGTGACCAGCCTGACCACGGCGCAGGGCATCGAGCGCATCGAGATCGCCGAGGCGGGTCCCGGCGAGATCGTGGCCGTGGCCGGGATCCCGGACGTGACCATCGGCGACACGATCACCGATCCCGGCGATCCACGACCGCTACCCCGGCTCGACGTCGACGAGCCGACGCTGTCGATGACCTTCGGCGTCAACACCTCGCCGCTTGCCGGGCGCGACGGCAAGTTCGTGACCAGCCGACAGATCAAGGACCGGCTCGACCGCGAGGTGCTCGGCAACGTCAGCATCCAGATCCTGCCGACCGAGGTCGGCGACACGTTCGAGGTGCGAGGTCGCGGTGAGCTGCAGCTGGCCGTGCTCATCGAGCAGATGCGCCGCGAGGGCTTCGAGCTCCAGGTCAGCCGCCCCGAGGTCCTCCTGCACGAGGTGGATGGCGATGTCCACGAGCCGTATGAGCGCATCACCATCGACATCCCGCCCGACTTCATCGGCCCCATCAGCCAGTCGTTGGCCGCTCGCAAAGGGCGCATGGAGCAGATGACGACCGACGCCGACGGCCGCGTGCGGATGGAGTACGTGCTGCCCGTACGTGGCCTGGTCGGCTATCGCGGCCAGCTCCTGACCGAGACGCGCGGCACCGCCCTCATGCACCAGATCGGCGAGGGATACGGCCCCTGGGCGGGTGACGTCGAGCACCGCACCAGCGGCGTGCTGGTCGCCGACCGGCTGGGCACGTCGAACGCGTACGGCCTGTTCAATCTCCAGGAGCGCGCGGAGCTCTTCATCGGGGCGGGCGAGGACGTCTACGAGGGCATGGTCATCGGCGAGAACAGCCGACCCGGTGACATGGACGTCAACGCGACCAAGGAGAAGAAGCTGACCAACATGCGCACGCACGCCACCGACGAGGCGCTGCGCCTGACCCCGCCCCGCCCGATGACCCTCGAGGCGGCCATCGAGTTCATCGCTGTCGATGAGCTGGTCGAGGTCACGCCGGGCGCCATCCGCCTGCGCAAGCGCCTCCTGTCGACGCACGACCGACGTCGGGAGCGCGGCCGCGAGGCGGATCTCTCCCGTGCCGCGGAGGCGGCCGGGTAGAACCGCACGCGCACCGGCACCGGGCGCATCATCCTCGGATGATCATCGTGGCCGGCGAGGCGCTCATCGACCGCATCGTCGAGCCGGACGGGCGCGCGGTCGCGCGTCCCTGGTGGGGGGCCTTTCAACACGGCGCGGACCATCGGTCGCCTGGGCGGGGAGGTCGCCTTCCTCGGCCGCCTTTCGACCGATCGTTCCGGGATCGCGCTGCGCTCGGCGCTCGCCGCCGACGGCGTCGACCTGCGCTGGGTCGTCTCGACCGATGACGCCGACGACGGAGGCGATCGCCGAGCTGGATGCTCATGGCGTCGCGTCCTATCGCTTCCAGCTCGACGGAACCGCCGCACCCGGTCTCGAGCTCGCGATGTCCTCGGCGCGATGCGCTCGGATCCGGAGGCCATCCACATCGGCAGCCTCGGGCTGGCCGTCGAGCCGATCGCCTCGGCGCTCGAAGCGGGCATCGCGGCCATCGGACCCACGACCCTGGTGATGGTCGATCCGAACTGCCGATCGCAGGCCATCGTCGACCGCGAGGCGTACCTCGAACGCCTGCGTCGCGTCCTGTCGCGAGCCGATGTCGTCAAGCTCAGCGCGGACGATCTGCGCCTACATCACGCCCGAGCTGTCCCCGGACGCCGCCGCCAGGGCGCTGCTGGCCCTTGGGCCGACCGTCGTCCTGCTGACCGACGGGTCTCGGCCGGTCCGCGTCATCGGCCGACGGACGACCTTCGACGTCGAGGTGCCCGCGGTCGAGGTCGTCGACACCGTCGGCGCTGGTGATGCCTTCGGAGGCGCGTTTCTGGCGCGGTTCATGGAACGCAGCGGTGCACGTGCCGGCCTCGGCGATGAGACGATCCTCCGCGACGCGGTGAGCGTGGCCGTCGCTGTGGCGGCTGAGACATGCCAGCGGACCGGTGCCGACCCGCCTCGACGCGGCGAGATCGCCTGGCCCCTCGTCTAGCCCGGCAGGCTGATCCGATCGCGAGTTCTCGCGGCCCGCGATCGAGGGCTCGGCGAGCTGCTCGCGGGTCGTCGAGTACAGGCACTGTCGAGTACCCGTGCGCTCCCACATGATCATCTCCAGCCGTCGATGGACGCGCTCCGCTACGCGGCGAGAAGGCGAGTTCTCGGGATGGACGATGGAGCAGACGCGGTCGTACCCGGTCTCCCGGAAGAGCCAGGCGAGGCAGGCCTGGGCGGCCTCGGTCGCGTAGCCATGACCCCACTCGCGACGGATGAGGTGGTAGCCGATCTCGGGCAGCCAGGCATCCCCGACCGGTTGGAGCATCGGCCCGCAATCGCCCAGGAACGCGCCGTCGGCGACCCGCTCGATGGCCCACAGGCCGAACCCGTTGGCCACGTAGCTGTCCATCGCCCACTGGATCCAGGCGGCGACGCCATCGCGATCCTTGGCTGCGGGGTAGTACGCCATCGCCACCGGGTCGCCCAGCACCTCGAGCAGGTGGTCAGTGTCGGCCAACGTCAGTCGGCGAAGGCGCAGTCGGTCGGTGGTCAGGACGTCCACGGATCGCAGGATAGGGCCGGTCGCCGCGTACAATCGGCCGCGATGACAAGCCACGGCGCGCGATGACCATCTACCTCGACCACGCGGCCACGACGCCCATGCGGCGTGAGGTGCTCGAGGCCATGCTGCCGCTCCTGACCGAGGACTACGGGAACCCGTCGTCGGCTCATGGGCCAGGTCGAAAGGCTCGCATGGCGCTCGACGAGGCGCACGAGGTGACGGCGGCTGCCCTCGGCGCGCAGCCGCGCGAGATCGTCTTCACGGCCGGCGGCACGGAAGCGGCCAATCTGGCCATCAAGGGGGCCGCCTGGGCCGGCAAAGGGGAGGGCCACCGGATCCTGACCAGTGCCGTCGAGCACGACGCGACCCTCAACGCGCTGCAGCATCTGGAGAAGTTCGGCTTCGAGGTCATCGTGCTGCCGGTCGACCGCTACGGTCGGCTGGACCCCGAGACGCTCGACGCCGCGCTCGACGAGCGCACGATCCTGGTCGCCCTGCAGGTCGCCAACAACGAGGTCGGAACGGTCCAACCACTGCGCGACCTCATCGCGACGGTCCGCCGGATCCGCGGCCGCAAGACGCTCGTCTACGTCGACGCCGTCCAGGGTGCGCCGTACGTCGATCTCGACGTCCAGGCCCTCGATGCCGACCTGGTCGCCATCGGGGCCCACAAGTTCGAGGGACCCAAAGGGATGGGCGCGCTCTGGATCCGCGGCGGCACGGCGGTCATGGCGCAGACACACGGCGGAGGCCAGGAGCGCTATCGACGCGCCGGAACCGAGAACGTGGCCGGTGCCGTGGGTATGGCGACCGCCCTGCGACTCACGACCCTGGAGCGCCCCACGACCGTGGCGCGACTCCGCCGTGAGCGTGACCTGCTGCGGGCCGCGTTGGCCACCGATGCCGGGGTCGAATTCACCGGTCACCCGACCGATCGTCTGCCGGGCCACCTGTCGCTCCTGGTACGGGGCGTGGAGGGCGCCGCGATCGTCGTCGCGCTCGACCTGGAGGGCATCGCCACCTCGGCGGGCGCGGCCTGCACCACCGGCTCACCCGAGGTCTCGCACGTGCTGGCGGCCATGGGCTACCCCGACGAGGAGGCTCGTGGGGCGCTGCGTCTGAGCCTCGGCCGGACGACGACCGAAGCCGAGGTCGAACGCGCAGCCGAGGTCGTCCCGGCCGTCGTCGCCCGCCTGCGATCGGGCTCGAGCGCGATGGCCGCCGACCCCCTCGGCCAGGAGATCGGGGTCTGAGCGCCGAGGCGGCCCTCGCGTCGCCGTCGATCGAGCCAGTTCAGGCGGTCGCCGGGCAGGCCGACGGGCGGGTCCTGGTCGCGATGTCCGGCGGCGTCGATTCGTCCGTGGCGGCGGCGCTGCTCCACGAACAGGCTGTCGACACGGTCGGCGTCTGGATGCGCCTGCACGACGTCGCCGACAGCTACAGCGAGTTCAAGAAGAGCTGCTGTTCGCTGGACGCCTCCGAGGACGCCCGACGCGTCGCCGGGCAGCTCGGCATCCCTTTCTACATCCTCAATCTCGAGCGTGAGTTCGGTGCCGGCGTGCTGCAGCCGTTCCTCGATGCGTATCAGGCGGGCGAGACGCCGAGCCCGTGTGTCGACTGCAACAGCACCGTCAAGTTCGGCGCGCTTGCCGGGCGCGCCAGACGGCTCTATGACTGCGACGCGGTGGCCACGGGGCACTATGCCAGGGTCGACGCTGTCGACGATCCCGATGCGCGAGATGGTCGGCGCCACCGCCTGCTCAAGGGAAGGGATCCCGACAAGGACCAGACGTACTTCCTCTACGGCCTGCGCCAGGACCAGCTGGCCCATAGCCGCTTTCCGCTCGGCGAGCTGACCAAGCCCGAGGTTCGAGACGTCGCCCGCCGACACGGCCTGGTCACGGCCGAGAAGCCGGAGAGCCAGGAGATCTGCTTCGTGCCGGGTGGCGACTACCGCGATGCGCTGCGCGAGCGAGCTGGGTGGCGGCCGACGCCGGGCCCACTGCTCGATTCGGACGGGCGGCAGGTCGGCGAGCACGCCGGCGCAGCCTCCTACACGGTCGGCCAGCGTCAGGGCCTCGGCGTTGCCCTGGGTGAGCCGCGCTACGTGGCCCGCATCGACGCCACCTTGAACCTCGTGCAGCTGGGTCGGCGCGAAGACCTTGCCCGCGACGCCTTCGTCGTGCGCGACGCCAGCTTCACCGCCGGTCGCGCGCCGACGGGGGACGCCTTCGATTGCGAGGTCCGCATCCGCCACCGCGCGGCGCCGGCGCCAGCGCGCGTCGAGCGCCTGACCGCCGACGCGCCCGGGATGCGCGGGACATGGCGTGTCCAGGTCAAGGAGACGGTCTGGGCGCCGGCACCGGGTCAGGCGGCCGTCTGGTATGACGGCGACGAAGTCATCGGTGGTGGCCGCATCGCGTCCGAGGTGCCGGGCGTCGACGTCGTCTGCCACTCATGCCTGAGATCGGGCCCTCGCTCATCCTGGCGACGATCGTGGGCATCATGAACGTGGCGCTCTACGTCCTCATCCGTGGCACCGCCCGGGCACGACTCGTGTTCCTGGTGCCGGCGGCCATCCTCGGGGCGTACGCCGGCCAGGCGCTCGGTGCGCGGCTGGGCGATCCGTTGCGCATCGGCGACTTCGGGCTCATCTCGGCCTCGATCATGGCCTGGATCGGCATCGTCATCGTCGTCATCATCGGCACGCTCGTGCCATCGAGAGAGGGACCATGACCCAGCCGACCGCGATCCGAAGGGCCACCTCCGAGCGACGCTCCTCCGCCCGCCTCCGACAACGCGCGGCTCGAATCGCTGATGGCCGAGGTCCCGCCGTCGACGCCCGGCTGGTCGGCGCCCCCGAGTCGGACGCCGATGGCCGCCTTGTGGCTCGGTGTCGGGGCATTCGTCGCCGCGTGGGCGGTCGTCATCGACCTCGCCCTGGTGCGCCAGGGCCAGCGCTCCATGGTCGCCGGCGGCATCCTGGGCGTCATCCTCCTGGCCGGGTTCGTCGCGGCCATCGCCGCCATCATCGGTGCGGTTCGCGTCAGCTCGGACGCAGGGCAGCGACGCTGAACGCCCGGACGCGCGCGGCCATCGCGATCGGCCTGGCCGCCATCAGCCTCGTTGCTCATGACCTTGGCGGGCCTGGAGCTCTACGCCATCGGCCTCGACGCGTTCTGAGCCGCCGTCGGCGCCCGGCAGACGGCCAAGGGCCGGTCGGTGAGTTTCGTACCATAGGCGGGTGACCGTCCCGACCGCCCCGCCGGACCCACGCATCCGGTCGCTGCCGGCTGCCGAGCTCCGCCGCCGCTTCATCGAGTTCTTCGCCGAACGCGGACACACGGTGGTGCCCAGCGCCAGCCTCGTGCCGGCCGGCGACCAGACGCTCCTCTTCACGAACTCGGGCATGGTCCAGTTCAAGGAGGTGCTGACCGGCGCCACGAAGGTCTCCTACACGCGCGCGGTCGACGTCCAGCGCTGCCTGCGCGTGGCCGGCAAGCACAACGACTTCGAGGAGATCGGGCGCTCGCCACGCCACCACACGTTCTTCGAGATGCTCGGCAACTGGAGCTTCGGCGATTACTTCAAGCGCGAGGCGATCCAGTGGGCCTGGCAGTTCCTGACCGTCGACTTGGGCATCCCCGCCGATCGGCTGGCCGCGACCACGTACAAGGACGACGACGTCGCCTGGGACATCTGGACGAAGGAGATCGGCCTGCCGGATGAGCGCATGGCACGCTGGGGCGATGTCGAGGCCGGCGACGACAAGAACTTCTGGCGCATGGCCGACACCGGGCCTTGCGGACCGTGCTCGGAGATCCACTTCGACCGGGGCATCGAGTTCTCCGAGGGTCCGCACTGCGTGCCGGACCATTCCGAGCAGTGTCCGCGCTGGAGCGAGCTCTGGAACCTCGTCTTCATGGAGTTCGACCAACGACCGGACGGCCGCGTGCCGTTGCCCTTCACCAGCGTCGACACGGGCCTTGGCCTGGAGCGCCTGGCGACGGTCATCCAGGGCGTCGCATCGAACTACGACACCGACCTCTTCGCGCCGATCCATGAGGCGCTGCGGACCATCCTGGGCCACGATCCGGAGACGTTCGAGGCCGAACGCTTCAGCTATCAAGTCATCGCCGATCACTCGCGGGCCGTCACCTTTCTGGTCGCCGACGACGTTCGCCCGTCCAACGAGGGTCGCGGTTACGTCCTTCGACGCATCCTGCGGCGCGCGGTCCGGCACGGGCGTCTGCTGGGCCGTCGTGAGCCGTTCATGGCCGAGCTCGCGGCCGTGGTCGTGGCCACCATGGGCGACGTCTACCCCCACCTCCACGATCGCGCCGACGAGATCGCCACCGTCATCGGTGCTGAAGAGCGACAGTTCGCCCGCACGCTCGATGCCGGCACGACGCAGCTGGAAGGCGCGCTGCGCGAGCTGACGGACGCCGAACGAACGGTCGGGCGGTCGGCCGAGACGTTGCCGGCCGATGCACCACGACTCGATGGCGATCTCGCCTTCCGGCTCCACGACACGTTCGGCTTCCCCATCGACCTGACGGTCGAGCTGGCCGCCGAGTACGGCGTCGCGGTCGATCGAGACGGGTTCGAGGTCGCCCTCGCCGCTCAGCGCGAGCGCTCGCGGAGCGGTCGCAAGGCGGAGCTCTCCCGCCACGCCGAGGCGACCGGCACCTACCAGGCGATCCTGGCCAGGGCCGGCGAGACCGCATTCCTGGGCTACGACGCGACGACCGCGCAGGCGACGGTGGTGGCCATCGTGGCCGGCGGCGCGGAGGTCGACGCGGCTGCTTCCGGCGCCGTGGTCGAGGTCGTCCTCGACCAGTCGCCGTTCTACGCCGAGGGCGGCGGCCAGATCGGCGACCGAGGCCGCTTCCTGTCCTCGGACGGATCGATGGCCTTCGACGTCCAGGACACCCAACGGCCCGTCGGCGGCCTGATCGTCCATCAGGGCACGGTCGGGACAGCGCTCGCGGTCGGCCAGGTCGTGAGCGCAGAGGTCGATGCCGTGCGTCGTGCGCGGACGATGCGCAACCACACCGCCACGCACCTGCTCCATCGAGCGCTGCGCAACACCGTCGGCGAACATGCCCGGCAGGCCGGGTCGCTGGTCACGCCAGATGGCCTGCGCTTCGACTTCCCCCTGGACCGGCCGCTCACGGCGGCGGAGATCGCGACCATCGAGAGCGAGGTCCGGTCGGTGGTGCGCGATGATCGAACGGTCACGCCGGCCTACGGCTCGATGGCCGATGCCATCGCCGCCGGCGCCGATGCCTTCTTCGACGAGAAGTACGGCGAGACCGTGCGGACGGTGGCGGTCGCCGATTACAGCCGCGAGCTGTGCGGCGGCACACACTGTCGAGCGACGGGTCAGATCGGCGGCTTCCAGATCGTCGGCGAGCACAGCATCGGGTCCGGCATGCGTCGCATCGAGGCGGTCACCGGCGATGGCGCGGATGCCTGGGTCGCTTCACGTGTCGCCCTGCTCGAGCGCGCCGCTGAGACGGCCGGCGTCAACAGCCCCGACGGATTGCCCGACCGCGTGGCGGAGCTGACGGCCCGCGTCCGGGACCTCGAGAAGCGGCTGCGGGCGGCGGCGGCCGGCGGGATGCCACGACCAGCGGACCTGGCGCGCGGCGCGACGACCGTGGGCGGCATCAGGCTGGTCGCGTATGCGCTCGATTCCGGGACGATGGACGAGCTCAAGGCCTATGCGCGCGATGTGCGCGGCGTGCTTGGCTCGGGGGTCATCGCCCTGGCCCTCGACGCCGAGGAGCCGCAGCTCTTCGTGACCGTCAGCGACGACCTCGTGTCGCGTGGCCTTGGCGCCGGCGCACTCGTCCAGGCCGCGGCCGCCAGCATCGCCGGCAAGGGCGGCGGCCGAGCCGACATGGCACAGGCGCGTGGCACCGACAGGAGCTGGCATCGGGGCGGCGTTCGCGGTCATCGGCGAGGCCATCGCCGCCGCCGGGCAGGGCTGAGCCGCGGTGGCGTTCTGGCGACGGTTCCTGCCACAGGCGGTCGAGGAGGGGAATGCCGGCTGCACGGCGCTGGACGTCGGCACGGAGTACGCCAAGGCGCTCGTCTTCGAGGTCGAGGAGGACGGCGGCGGCGTCGTGCGCGGTGTCGGGCGCCAGAAGCAGGGCCTCAGCCACATGCAGTCGGGCACCGTGGCCGACATCGACGCTGTCGTCGACAACTGCGCCCTCGCGCTCCAGGAAGCCGAGGAGATGGCCGGCTACCGACCGACGCAGGTCGTCATCGGCATCGCCGGGGAACTCGTCAAGGGTTTCACGACGAGCCACGTGCAGGAGCGCAAGCGACCGAACCAGGCGATCTCCGAGTCCGAGCTCCAGAGGCTCATCGATGGCGTCCAGCGGCAGGCGCTCAAGGAGGCCGAGCGGGCCATCACCTGGGAGACGGGGCTGCCCAACGTCGACGTGCGTCTCGTCCATGCTGCGGTCACGGGCGCCCAGATCGACGGCTATGCGGTCACCAACCCGGTCGGCTTCCAGGGCCGCCACGTTCGGATCTCGATCTTCAACGCCTTCGCGCCGCTCATCCACATCGGTGCCCTGCAGAGCGTCGCTGCCAGGCTCGACCTCGAGTTGCTGGCTGTCGTCGCCGAGCCGTATGCCGTGGCCCGCTGCGTGAGCGGAGATGCGGTCCAGCAGGCCGGCGCGCTGTTCATCGACGTCGGCGGCGGCACGACGGACGTGGCGCTCGTGCGCCAGGGCGGCATCGAGGGCACGCGCATGTTCGCGCTCGGGGGTCGCGCCTTCACGAAGTCGCTGGCCGACCGGCTCGATCTGCCCTTCCAGCGGGCAGAGGCGATCAAGGTCGATTTCGCGCGGGGCGTGCCCGTCGAGCGTGCCGACGAGGTCGGGCGCATCGTGGCCGACGATGTCCACGTCTGGTCGGCCGGCGTCGAGCTCGTCCTCGAAGAGCTCGCCAACGGTGAGCTGCTGCCCAGCCGGATCCACCTGTGTGGTGGCGGGACGCGACTGCCGCAGCTCGCAGAGCGCGCTCAGCGACCCGGTTTTCGCGAAGCATCTACCCTTCAGTCGACCGCCCCAGGTCTCGATCATCGCGCCATCCGAGGTGACCGCCATCCGGGACGAGACGCAGCTCCTCGTCGATCAACAGGACGTCACCCCGATGGGGCTGGCGTACCAGGCCATCGAGATGGCCTCGACCGAGTCGCCCCTCGACACCGCCCTTCGACGCGTCCTGCGGGCCATGAAGGTCTGATCGTGGGCATCATCTTCCTCGACCCGGACGACGAGATCACCACGGCCATCGCCCGTCTGCGCGCGAGCGAGGACATCAAGGTCGTGCTCGTCCTGCCGGCCGGCTCGCGATTGGGCACGTCGCGCATCAACTTCCGACTGCTCGCCCGCGAGGCGCAGGAGCTGCCGCGTCAGGTCTCGATCGTGACCACTGAGGCCGGCGTCCGCGCCATCGCCGTCAGCGCCGGGCTGCCCGCGTATGCCTCGGTCGCGGAGTACGAGGCGGCTGCCGATGCGGCTGTTGGCGCTGGTGCGGCCGCGGGCGCGGCGGCCACGGCGGCCGCGGCGGCCGCAGTGCCGTCGACACCCGGCACGCCGACGACACCCGGCACAGCCACCACACCGGCCGACACGACGCTCGACGCGGATGCTCCGGCCCTGGGGGTCGCCGCGGTCGCGGCGGTGGCTTCGTCGGCAGCGGCGGGCGGCATCGACGCTGTACCAGCCATCGAGCCAGCGGTGGCCGCCACTGCAAAGCGATCGCGATCGAAGCGCAAGGCGGTCGAGCCGCCGGTCGAGCCGGCGGTCGACGAACCGGCCGCGCCCGGCGCCGTGACTGATGAAGCCGGAGCGACCGCGGATGGAAGCGGCCGCGGCGCAGGCGGCCGCCTCGGCAACGCCTGACGACGCCGGATCAGACGACCGACGAAGGTCATCGACGCGGCCGCGCTCGGCGGCGCCGTCGCGGCCAGCGACGCCGTCGCAGCCGGCGACACCGATGCGTCCACTGAGTCAGCTGCAGCCGTCGACGTCGGCGCGGCGGACGCCGCGGCCGCGGGCGCGTTCGGTGCCGAGGTCGCCTCGGTCCCGCCACCGCCACGTGGTCCCGGTCCGCGTTCATCGGCGGCCCTGCCGGTCGTCGGCGGACCCGTGCGCTCCACCGGCATCCTCGGCGGACGCGGCGCGATGGTCGGCGTCCTGGCCGCCATCGCCGTCGTCGGCGTGCTCGCCGTGCTCCTGGCGATCTTCGTCCTGCCGCAAGCGACCATCACCGTATCGCCGCCGCTCGAGACGGTCGGACCGGTCTCCAGGACGCTGACCGCCGACCCGGCCGCGATCGAGGTCGACGAGACGAACGGCGTCATCCCTGCCGAGTCGGTCAAGATCCCGCTGTCGGCGCAGGGCGACTTCACCGCCACCGGCGTCAAGGTCGTCGAGACCAAGGCCAAGGGCGCGGTGACGTTCTCGAACTTCGACACCAGCGGCAAACGCA
Organism: uncultured Chloroflexia bacterium; assembly: GCA_963777975.1. GTDB lineage: Bacteria > Chloroflexota > Limnocylindria > Limnocylindrales > CSP1-4 > CSP1-4. The sequence continues at coordinate 214,990 of CAVZSO010000013.1, forward strand.
CCATCCCGGCCGGCAGCATCGTGGCCACCGACTCGGACGTGCGCTTCCGGACGCTGGAGCCCGCGAGGCTGGCCAAAGCCGAAGATCATCGGCGGGACGACCATCGTTCCCGGCACGGACTCGGTCCGGATCGAGGCGGTCAAGGCAGGCACGGCCGGCAACGTCCCCGCGAACGCCATCCACAACGTGCCCAGCGGCCAGGATCCGATCCTCCTCAGGGTCACCAACAGGGCCGCAACGAAGGGTGGCGAGAAGTCCGAGTCGACACGGGTCTCACAGGAGGATGTCGACCTCGCCGCGGCCGATCTGACCAAGCAGCTCGAGCGCCAGATGAGTGACGCGCTGGCCGATCCGGCCACCACGCCGGCAGGATCCACGCTCATCGAGGAGACGGCCACTCTCGGTAAGGTCAAGGCCGAGCCGTCGCTCGACGGCCTCGTCGGCCGGAACGCGCGTTCCTTCTCGCTCAAGATGTCCGCCACGGGCCAGGTCATCGCCGTCGACACCGGCGTCCTCGAACCACTGGCGGCTGCGGCGCTGACCGCGACCGTGCCCGAAGGGCACCGTGCTCTTCCCCGAGTCGATCAAGACGACCGTCGGCACCCCGAAGGTCGACGGTGGCGTGGTGAGCTTCGACATCGGGGCGAGCGGGCAAGCCTGGCGCCCACTCGACGAGGCGACCCTCCTGGCCGAGGCTCGGGGACGCTCGGTCGCCGAGGCCGAGGATGCCCTGTCGAAGTACGGCACGGTGAACGTCGACGTCTGGCCCTTCTACGTGGCCACCGTCCCGGACGGGGACCGCACCACCCTGACGGTCGTTCCCCCGACCCCGAGCGGCCAGTGAGGCTGCTCGGCATCGACCTCGGCGACCGTCGGATCGGCCTCGCATCGGGGGATACGGGATCCGGTGTGGCCGTCGGGCCTGCCGACGGTCCCGCGGGGCAGCGACGCGACCGACCTCCGGCGCCTTGAACGGCTGGTAGCCGAACGTGGCATCGAGGGCATCGTCCTTGGACTGCCGCGGAACACCGATGACACCGAGGGAGCCCAGGCCGCTGCGACGCGCGCTTGGGCCGATGGCGTGCTGGTGCCGCTCGGCGTCCCGTTCGTGTACCGGGATGAGCGCTACACGTCGCAGGACGCAGAGGCCGCCCTTGGACGCGCAGCCCGCGGCCGGTCTGGCGGCCCGCCATCGCCGGCCGCGCGGGAGCGACGCCGACGGGCCATCGATCGGGAGGCCGCCAGGCTGATCCTGCAGGCCGAGCTCGACGCACGCCGCGAGGTGCACGCGTGAGCGATCCGCGGCCACAGCGGCCACAGGCTCGCCCGCTGGGTCCGCAGCGCGGAACCGCCCGTCCTGAAGGCGGCATCCGGCGGGCTCCCCGGGCGGGTCCGAACGGCACTGGCCGCTCGGCCAGGTGGGGCGCCGTGCTCGCCATCGCCGGCCTCGCGCTCTTGATCGTCATCGCCGGAGCGGTCCTGCTCCGGCCGGCGATCGGCCAATGGGCGGTCGGCTTCGCGGAATCGAACCCCCAGGCGCTGCGCATGGGCTTCGTCGCCGACCTGGTGGCTGGCTCCCTGGGGAGCGAGCTGACCGATCCAGTCAGCGACGACGCGACGCCGGTCCCGTTCGAGATCGCCGAGGGCGCGACCGCGTCCGAGGTCGCCGCGAACCTGGCGAAGGCCGGCCTCGTGAGCAAGGCGCTGGTCTTCGAATATGCAGCCATCACGACCGATCAGGCTGACAGCCTGCAGGCGGGCACCTACGAGCTGACGCGGGCCATGACGCCGCAGCAGATCCTGGTCGCCCTCCAGGACGCCCCCGTGCTGACGGTCAGCGTCGGGCTCCGCGAGGGTCTCCGCCTGGAGCAGATCGCCGCCTACCTGCAGACCATCGGCCTGCGTCCCGAGGCCGCCAAGGAGTTCTACGATCTGGCCAGGGCGCCGACCGCCGAGCTTCGCGCCGACTACCCCTTCCTGTCGGCCTTGCCCGAGGGCCGCTCGCTCGAGGGCTTCCTCGCCGCGGGCACCTACGAGGTCTTCCCGTTCGCCACCGGTGAGGAGATCGTGCGCCTCCAGCTCGACGAGTTCGGACGGCAACTCGAAGCGGCAGGGGTGGTTGCCGCGGCAAAGGCTGCTGATCGGAAGCTGTATGACGTCCTGACCCTGGCCAGCATCGTCGAGCGTGAAGCGGCTGTCGATGCCGATCGCGCACTGGTCGCAGGGGTGTATACGAACCGGTTGGACAAGAAGACCTGGCCGACACAGCTCCTGCAGTCGGATCCGACGGTCATCTACGCCTGGGACTCGTCGAAGCTGGACAAGCTCGATTTCAAGGACTGGCCGAGCTACTTCTTCTGGAAGACGGTCGGCAAGCCGCTGGCCAGCCTCGAGGTGCCCAAGGCATACCAGGGCTACCAGACCTATCAGCAGCCGGGGCTTCCCGTCGGGACCCATCGCGACCCCGACGATGGCCTCGATCGAGGCCGCGCTGGATCCCGACACCAAGGACGGCTACCTGTTCTTCTATCTCAAGAACGATGGCTCGAAGCGTCAGGCGTTCGCGCATACCTACGAGGAGCACCTGGCGAACATCAAGAAGTACGGCAAGCCTTGAGCGGCGCGGCGCCCAAGGTCGACGGCGCCAGCATCAGCCGCTGGTCCGCCGCCGACCGCGCTGCGCGGCCGGCTCGTCTCGGTCGACTGCGGGCGCACATGGAGCGCGAACGCGTCGATGTCTATTTCGGCATCCGCGCCGAGCACGCGCGTTACCTGACCGGCTTCGAACTCGCGGACGGTGAGGAGAAGGTCTCTGGCAACTCCGGCTGGTTCCTCGTCACGGCCGATGAGGTCGTCGTGCTTGCGGATAGCCGCTACACGGAACAGGCGGAGGAGCAATGCCCGGACGCCCGCATCGCGGAGGCCTACAACGACCTGCCGACCCGCTGGCCGGCGCTCGTGGCTGGTCGCCGCCGCGTGGCCGCCGAGGCGGACGTCATCCCGCAGGCGCTCTGGAGTCGGCTTCTGGCGGCAGAGCCCGCGGTGGACCTGATCCCCGTCGACGGCTGGCTGCAAGCCGATCGCGCTGTCAAGGAGCCAGCCGAGCTGGAACGCGTAGCGGCCGCCTGTGCGATCGCCGACGCTGCCCTCGAGGCGCTGCTGCCCTCGATCCGAGGCCGGTCAGTCCGAGGCGGAGCTGGCGCTCGACCTCGAGTGGGCGATCCGAACCTCCGGCGCGGAGGCGCTGGCCTTCGACGTGGCCTGCCTGTCGGGTCCCAGGGCGGCGCTGCCGCATGGCTCACCGGGCGCCCGCCGCATCCGCGATGGCGAGGTGCTGCTCTTCGACTTCGGCGCTCGCGTGGCCGGCTACCGCAGCGACATGACGCGAACGCTCTTCGTCGGCGACAGCCGTCCGAGCGCGACCTGGCCATCTACGAGCTGGTCGGCCGCGCCCAACAGGCTGCCATCGACGCGCTCGCCGCGGCTGCCGCGGACGGCGAGGCACCGAGCGGCAAGGCCATCGATGCCATCGCGCGTGGGGTCATCGAGGCGGCTGGCCACGGCGAGCACTTCGGGCACGGCCTCGGACACGGCATCGGCCTGGCGACGCACGAAGCACCGTCGCTCGGCAAGCGTGCCACCGACGATCCGCTGCCGGCACCGACCGTCTTCTCGGTCGAGCCCGGTGTCTACCTGCCGGGCGAGACGGGCGTGCGCATCGAGGACCTCGTCGTCTTCGATCCATCGGTCGGGCGATGCGAGCGGATCACCCGGTTCCCGCGTGAGGTGACGGTCGTCGGCGCCTGACAGCTCAGGCTCGAGTTCCGACCCTCGGAGGCTGTACGCGCTCGTGGGCTAGAATCGCACGCGACCCACGACGACCCGGGCGCCTCGGCGCGCGCCAGCCGCGTGACACCGGACGCGGCCAGCCGACAGGAGAACCCCACCTCATGGTCTCGACCAGCGACCTGCGCAAGGGCATCGCCATCGAGCTCGACGGCGAGCTCTGGCAGGTCCTCGACTATCACCACATCAAGATGGGACGCGGCTCGGCGCAGGTTCGCATCAAGCTGCGCAACATCAAGCGCGGGCAGACGGTCGAGCGGACCTTCCAGGCCGGCGACAAGTGGCCGCGCGCCTACCTCGACAAGCGGCAGGTCCAGTTCCTGTATCGCGACGGCGACGATTTCCACTTCATGGACACCGACTCGTACGACCAATTCACGCTCACGGCCGCCCAGCTCGAGGACGTCGTCGACTACCTCAAGGATGGGATGCTGCTCGATCGCACGAGCTACGAAGGCGAGACCATCGGGGTCGAGCTGCCCATCACCATCGACCTCCTCGTCGCGGAGACCGAGCCGGGCTTCGCCGGCGACACGGCGAGCGGCGCACGCAAGCCGGCGACGACCGAGACCGGCCTGGTCGTCCAGGTGCCACTCTTCGTGACCGAGGGCGACACCATCCGCATCGACACTCGGACCGGCGAGTACCAGACGAGGGTCTGACATGCGGCGTTCGAGGCTCATCACGCTCGCGGGCACCGTCGCGGCGGCCGTCCTGGTGGTGGCTGCGTGCGCAGCGCCCGGTTCCGGTGGGGGCACGACCGAGCTGACCGCTGCCGACTCGGGCTCGGCGATCGAGGTCGGCAACGGCCAGTCGATCGTCATCAAGCTGGACGCCAACTCGACGACCGGCTACGGCTGGCAGCAGGTACCGGGCCTCGATGAGTCGGTGGTCAAGCAGGTCTCGGAGTCGTACGAGCCGACCACCGCCTCGCCCGGGCATGGTCGGGGTCGGCGGGACCGATACGTGGACGTATCAGGCGGTCGGCGCTGGGACCACGACGATCGCTCTGGCCTACCAGCGGGCCAGCGACCCGACGGCGGCTCAGTCGTTCACGGTCAACGTCACCGTCGCGCAGTAGCGCCGGACCGCAGTTGAGCGACGACCCCCGCTTTCGGGATCCCCGGCCGGCATCGGACCACGGAGCCGCCGACGCTGACCGGCCGTGGAACGCCTGGGTGGCTGGCCGCGCCGACGACCGCGACGACGACGCCGGCACCGCCGCCGGACCGCGCATCCGGTCGGTCGCCGAGCTCACCCGGATCGTCCGCGATCGCCTGCGCGCAGCGACGGACCTGCGAGACGTCTGGGTCGAGGGCGAGATCGGCCAGGTCAGCGTCAGCGCTGCCGGTCACGCCTACCTGACGCTCAAGGACGCCGGCGCGCAGCTGCGCTGCGTCATCTTCCGCGACGACCGGGCGCGCATCCCTTTCGAGCCGCAGACCGGACTGAAGGTCGTCGTCCACGGCCGGATCGACGTCTTCGAGCAACAGGGCGCCTACCAGCTGTACGTCGACGCGCTGCAGCCGTCCGGCTTCGGCGACCTCGCCTTGCGCCTCGAGGCGATGAAGGCGAAGCTCGCCGCCGAGGGGCTCTTCGAGACGGCCAGGAAGCGTCCGTTGCCGGTCTGGCCGCGAACGATCGGGCTGGCCACCAGCGAGACCGGGGCCGTCCTCCACGATGTCGTCCAGGTCCTCCGTCGACGCTGGCCGCTCGTGCGGGTCGATCTTCGCCCCGTGCCTGGTCCAAGGGGACACGGCACCGGCCACGATCCTGGGCGCCCTGCGCAGCCTGGCACGCTGGACGGATCCGACGAACGGGCGCGCCATCGACCTGCTCATCCTTGCCCGGGGCGGCGGCTCGCTGGAAGATCTCTGGCCGTTCAACGACGAGCGCGTGGTGCGAGCCGTGGCGGCCTTCCCACGCCCGGTCGTCGTCGGCGTCGGCCACGAGTCGGACGTCACCCTGGCCGACTTCGCGGCCGACGTTCGCGCCGCCACGCCATCGGTCGCCGCCGAGCTGGCCGTCCCGTCGCGGGATGAGCAGCTCGCCCGGCTGGTCGCACACCGTCGGCGGATGGATGGGCTGGTCGGCGCGAGCGTCGCCAGCCGCCACAACGAGCTCGAGGCAGAGCGACGTGCGCTGGAAGCCCAGCGTCCGTCTGCCCTCCTGGCGGCCGAGCGTGAACGCCTTGGCTTTCTGCTCGATCGGGCGACGGACGCCCTGACGGGCCGGATCGGCCGCGAGCGCGCCGTCCTCGAACGACTCGGCACACGATCGTCGACGACCTTGCGCCTGGGCCTGGAGCGGGCGCGGTCCGAGATCGCCACGGCCCAGGGCGGCCTGGCCGCGCTCAGCCCGTTCGCCACCCTCGAGCGGGGCTACGCCATCGTCCGCACGCCCGAGGGGACGGTCGTCCGCCACGCGGCGTCCGTCGGCGTGGACGATGCGCTCGACGTCCGCCTGGCCGTCGGCGGGTTGGACGTGCGCGTCGAGCGCGTGCGAGACTCCACGGGATGACCGAACCCGACGTCGCGCTCACGCCGCTGACCGAGGCCGAGCTCGCCGCGATGCCGTTCGATGTCGCCCTCGCCGAATACCAGTCGGTCGTGGCGCGCCTCGAGGCCGGCGGCTTGCCGCTCGAGGCATCCATCGCACTCTACGAACGGGGCGTCGCCCTCGACGGCCACTGTTCGCGGCTGCTGGCCGATGCCGAGCTCCGCGTCCAGCGACTCGTCGAGGCGTCCGGTGGTCAGGCTCCTCGCCTCATCGACCTCGATCCGGGCGACAGCGCGTAGAATCCGGCGCGCCACAGGTCGGCGCCGTCGGGCGTCACCTGTGCAGCCGAGTTCGCCAGCGGAGCCCATCCTTGGCCATCCTCCCGACCATCCAACGACCGGCCGACCTGCGCGGCCTGGACGATGCGCAGCTGACCCAGCTGTGCGCCGAGATCAGGACGACGATCATCGACACGGTGGCCGTGACCGGGGGCCATCTGGGCAGCTCGCTCGGCGTGGTCGAGCTGACCGTGACGCTGCATCGGCTGCTCGACAGCCCGTCCGACCGGATCGTCTGGGACACCGGCCACCAGGCCTACCCGCACAAGCTCCTGACGGGTCGTTACGAGCGGTTCGGCACGCTCCGCTCGGTGGGCGGCATCGGCGGCTTCCCGCGACGCAACGAGAGCCCACACGATGTCTTCGACGGCGGCCATGCCGGCACCGGCCTGTCCATCGGCGAGGGCCTCGCGCTGGCCCGTGACGCCAACGGCAGCGATGAACGGATCGCCGTCGTGGTCGGCGATGCGGCCGTCTTCTCCGGCATCTCGGCGGAGGCGCTGAACGACATCGGGCATCGGGCCAGCCGACTGCTGATCATCCTCAACGACAACGAGATGAGCATCTCGCCCTCGGTCGGCGCACTGAGCCGGTACCTCAGCCGGATCAAGCTATCGGAGACCTGGCGCGACTCGAAACGCGTCTACGATCGGACGGTCGAACGGATCCCGGTGGTTGGCCCAAGCGTGCTTGACATGTCGCGCCGGCTGCGGGGAGCGGTCGTCGACTTCGCCCAGCATGGACAGCTCTTCGAGGACCTCGGCATCACCTACATCGGCCCGGTCCCGGGCCACGATCTCCATGCGCTCGACGATGTCTTCTCGCGGGCGCTGCTCCAGGAGGGCCCGGTCCTCGTCCACGTGCGCACCCAGAAGGGCCGCGGCTACCGGCCGGCCGAAGCCGATCAGGTCGGCTTCCACGGCGCGGCACTGCCGCCGATGACCGTGCCGGCCAACGGATCGGGCGGCGACGGCGACGCCACGCCGTCGGTCGCGCAGGCTGCCGCCGCCGCCAAGCGGCCACCGAATTACACATCGGTCGTGGCCGCCGAGCTGATCGCCATCGCGGAGCAGGACCCGCGCGTGGTGGCTATCACGGCGGGCATGCCGACGGGCACCGGCCTCAGCCAGTTCGGCGCGCGCTTCCCCGGTCGGATGTTCGACGTCGGCATCGCCGAGCAGCACGCCGTGACGCTCGCGACCGGCCTGGCCATGGGCGGCCTGCGGCCGTTCGTGGCCATCTACTCGACCTTCCTGCAGCGGGCTTTCGACCAGATCGTGCATGACGCCTGCCAGAACGACCAGCCGGTCATCATCGGCGTCGACCGATCCGGCCTCGTCGGTGAGGACGGCACCAGCCACCAGGGCATGTTCATGCTGCCTGCCCAGCGACAGATCCCGCGGCTGGTCATCGCCTCGCCAAAGGACGAGCAGGAGGCGCGCCGACTCCTGCGCACCGCCTTCGCCCAGGACCACCCGTTCGCACTGCACTATCCCCGCGATGCGGGCTACGACCTGCCGCCCGTCGAGCCGACGCCGATCCCGGTCGGCGAGGGCGAGCTGCTGCGCGATGGCAGCGACCTGCTCATCGTCGGCTTCGGGCCGATCGTGATGCGCGCGCTGACAGCGGCCGACCTGCTCGCCGGCGAGGGTTGGTCGCCGGCGGTCATCAACGCCCGCTTCGCCAAGCCGCTCGACCGCGAGCTGATCCTGACCCACGCTCGCGGCAAGTCGCTGGTCGTGACCATCGAGGAGAGCGTCGTGACCGGTGGCTTCGGGAGCGGCGTGCTCGAGGTCCTCGCGGAAGCGAGCCAGGGCGACCCGGCCCTGCGCGCGGTCCCCGTTCGGATCATCGGTCTGGCCGCCGACGCAGTTCGTCGATCACGGTTCGGTCGCCGATCTCCGCCGGCTCGTCGGGCTCGACGTCGATGGCATCGCTCGCCAGATCCGCGAGGCGCTGGCGACGGTCGGTGCCCGGCCCACGGCAGCCGCGCCACAACCGCGCCTGGCCGAGGTCACCCCGGGCTGAGCCGCATCCGCCTCGATCAGCTGATCCTCGATCGTGGCCTGGCAGCCACGCGTTCTCAGGCCCAGGCGATGCTCCTGGCCGGCCATATCCGTGTCGGTGCCGGCGACGGCGCGCGCAGCGACCGCAAGCCGGGCGAGATGGTCGATCCGTCGATCCCCATCGAGCGGCTGGCAACGCCGCGCTTCGTTTCACGCGGCGGGGAGAAGCTCGCCGCGGCGCTGGACACGTTCGAGGTCGCCGTCCGCGGCTGGGTCTGCCTCGACGTCGGCGCCTCGACCGGCGGCTTCACCGACTGTCTGTTGCAGCGCGGCGCGAGCCGCGTCTATGCTCTCGACGTGGGCCGCGGACAACTCGCCGAGTCGCTCCGGGCGGATCCCCGCGTGGTCTCGCTGGAACGGACGCACGCCCGCCGGCTCGACCCCACCGATCCCGAGGCCATCAGCCTGCCCGAGCGCGTCAACCTGGCCGTCATCGACGTCTCCTTCATCTCGGTCACCCGCATCCTGGCCGGCGTCGTGCACCAGCTGGTCGGCGGCGGCACGATCGTCAGCCTGGTCAAGCCACAGTTCGAGTCCGAGCCGCGTGAGGTGCCCAAAGGCGTCGTTCGCGACCCGGCGGTCCAGGCCCGAGCCGTGGATCGCGTGCGGCAGGCGGCCGTCGCTCTCGGCCTCGAGGTCCGTGGCCAGTGCCCGTCGCCGCTCGTCGGGCCGGCGGGCAACCGCGAGTTCTTCCTGCATCTCGCGGTCCCGGCATGAGGCGGGCGATCCGCTTGACGCGGACGCTGGTGGAACGCGTCGAGCTGGCGCCGAGGCCATGACGCGGCTCGGCTTCGCGGTCAACCCGACCAGCGAGTCGGCCGTCGGCCTGCGTGAGCGCGCGCTCGGCTGGTGCGCCGTCCATGGCATCGAGGCCTGGGCGGCCGAGGCCAGCGCCCGGGACCTGTTGGTACGGGATCTGCCGACGTCGGATGCCCTGGTCGTGCTCGGCGGTGATGGCACGTTCCTGCGCGCGGTCCGCGCGGTGGCCGAGGTCGACGTGCCCATCCTGGGCATCAACTCGGGCAAGGTCGGCTTCCTCTCGAAGGCCGAGGCGGTGCAGCTCGAAGCCGTCCTGGCCATGCTCGCGGACGGCGCCTACGACCTTGAGCCGCGCATGCTCCTCGAAGCGCGCATCCAGCCCGCGGGGCGCCCGACCACGGAGCCGCCCTACATCGGGCTCAACGAGGCGGCCGTCGTGCGTGGCTCACAGGCGCGCGTCGTCAGGCTCGAGGTCATGATCGACGACTCGCATCTCGCCACCTACATCGCGGATGGCCTTGTCGTCGCGACCCCGACCGGCTCGACCGGCTACTCGTTCAGCGCCGGCGGCCCGATCCTCGATCCGACCAGCCGCAACCTCGTCGTCACGCCGGTCGCTGCCTACCTGGCCGGCATCCGTTCCATCGTCGTCAGCCCCCACCACGTCGTGACCGTCCGTGTCGAGGCGGCCCACGACGTGCTCATGAGCATGGATGGCCGCGAGGACACGCCGCTGGCGGTCGGCGACTCGGTCGCCGTGCGAGCCCGCCAGCAGCCGGTTCGCTTCATCGAACCCCAGGGGGCGCCGCCGTTCTGGGACCTCCTGCGCCGCAAGGTCGAGCTGCTGCCACCGTGATCCGGCCGGTGGCGTCGCCAGGCGCCATGGACGCTCCGGCGGACCTGGTCGCGGCCATCGTCGCCTACCTCGACCACCTGCGCGTCGAGCGTGGTCTCGCCCGACTCACGCTGGCAGCCTATGCCACCGACCTTCGGCTCTTTGCGATGTCGGCGCCAGGTGTGCGGGCCTGGGCTCGCAGCGCCGACCCCGCGCGCGCCTACCTGGCCGGGCTCGCCCGACCGCCACGACCATTGCGGCCCTCGTCGCACCGGCGAAAGGCGGCGTCCATCCGGGCGTTCTATCGGTTCGCCTTCGCCGAGGAGCTCATCGAGCGGGACATCGCGGGCCTGCTCGACCTGCCGCGGCCGGCGCGGCGATTGCCCGACACCCTCGATGTGGCGCAGGTCGAAGCGCTCTTGGCCGCCCCCGACCCCGACTCGCCGATCGGCATCCGGGATCGCGCCCTCCTCGAGCTGCTCTATGCCTCGGGCCTGCGCATCTCCGAGGCGCTCGGGCTCGACCGCCAGGACCTCTCGTTGGATGGCGGTTTCGTGCGCGTCATCGGCAAGGGCGACAAGGAGCGCATGGTGCCGGTCGGGGACGTGGCACTCGATGCACTGCAGCGATACATCGAGACCGTGCGCCCGGGGCGGATCGGCGGCGACGATGGCGGCCTCGCACGTGGCGGTCCGCTCTTCGTCTCGACCCGTGGGCGGCGCCTGGGTCGCATGGCTGCCTGGCGGACCGTGCAGTCGGCCGCCGTCTCGGCGGAGCTCACGGGCCGGGTCACGCCGCACACGCTTCGACACTCCTTCGCGACGCACCTGCTCGAGGGCGGCGCTGATCTCCGGGTCGTCCAGGAACTCCTCGGGCATGCGAGTATTACGACCACCCAGCTCTACACCCACCTCACGGGCGAGCGGATCAGACAGGTCTACGCGCGCGCTCATCCGCGCGCCTGACGGGCGGAGGATCAAGCCACATGCGGTATGCCGACTCACTGCTGGCCGACGGCGAGATCGTCGCGCGCCGCTCGCGGCAGCATTGGCTGGCGCTCGTCGCCAAGGCCCGCTGGGCCCTGCTGTCGTGGCTGGTGACCATCGGGGCGCTGATCGTCATCGCGGTCTTCAAGCTCGAAGGGACGGCCCGGGACGTGCTGGGCTGGATCGCCCTTGCTTCCCTGGTCGTCGGCATCGTGCTGTTCTTCCTGCACGCGTGGCGCTGGTGGGCGCAGGACTACATCGTCACGAATCGGCGGATCATGAAGGTCGAAGGCGTCTTCAACAAGCATGCCGCCGACAGCTCCCTGGAGAAGATCAACGATGCCGTGCTGAGCCAGGGGATCCTCGCCCGCATGCTGGGCTACGGCGACCTCGACATCCTGACCGCCGCGGACACGGCCATCGACCGCTACCGCATGCTGGCCGGTGCCGCGGCGTTCAAGATCGAGATGCTCAACCGCAAGCACGCCCTCGACCTCGAGATCGGCGGCTCGATGCCGACGCCGCCCGTTCGCCTGGACGCGAGCGGATCGCCGTCGGCCGGGGCCTCGGCGGCGCCGACCGCCAGTCCGACACCCGAGCCCGCCTCGCCCGAGGCCGATGACGCCGAGACCATCACGCGCACGCTCGCGCAGCTCTCCGACCTGCGGGACCGCGGCGCCATCACGCCGGAAGAGTACGAGGCCAAGAAGGCCGAACTGTTGGGACGGCTGTAGGTGGCATTCCTCGAGGACCGCCTCGTCCCGCTCATCGCGGCCATCATCATCCTCCTGGTCGGTTTCCCGATCCACGAGTTCAGCCACGCCTGGACCGCCGACCGCCTGGGCGACTCCACCGCACGCTTCATGGGCAGGATCAGCCTTGATCCGCGGCGACACTTCGACCCCATGGGCGGCATCCTGCTGTTGATCAGCGCGGTCGGCTTCGGGATCCCGCTCGGGTGGGCCAAGCCGACGCCGATCAATCCCGCGAACCTCCGTCGTGGTCATCGCGGCGAGGCGCTCGTCGCGCTGGCGGGACCGCTCTCCAATCTCATCATGGCGGCGGTCGTTTCCATCTCCATCCGGATCATCGGCGCGAGCCCAGACCTGCAAGCCACGATCTCTGGCAGCGAGTTCCTGTCGGCGACCTTCAGCGTCGTGGTCTTCTTCGTCTGGATCAACGTCATCCTGGCCTTCTTCAACCTGATCCCGATCTCGCCGCTCGACGGCTGGGCGGTCCTCAAGGGTTTCCTGAGCCCCCTCCAGGCATACCAATACCGATACCAATTGGCGCAGGTCGAGCGGTACGGACCGATGATCCTGATCGGATTGCTCGCCATCGGCCTGATCGATCCGCGGATCGGACCGCTGCAGCTCGTCCTCGGCAGGGTGGCCGCAGCGGCCTTCTCGCTGCTCACCGGCCTCGCATCACCCCTCGGGTGAGCAGCTGGTGGGCGGGCAAGGCCCGCCAGTTCGTCCGGCACCTGACCGGCCGCGTCACGCCGGCTGAGCGCGCAGCATTGACCGCCTGGCTGGAGCCGGCGCAGATCCGGCTCTTCGATGCGATGCACCCCGCCGACCAGCGCCACGGGCTCGACGTCGTCGAGGCCCTTCGTGCGGCTGGCCACGGCGACGACACGGAGCTGTTGCTCGCCGGGCTCCTGCACGACGCCTCCAAGGGCCCCACGGTCGGGGTCTGGCACCGGGTGGCATGGTCGCTCGGCGAGCACTACGGCCCGCTCGTCGAACGCCCGCTCGCCCACCTGCCTGGCTTCCGTGGCGCCTTCGACATCCTGCGCGACCACGCCGACCGTTCGGCGACCCTCGCGCGGGCGGCTGGCTGCAGCCCGCGCACGGCGGATCTCATCCGCCACCAGGCTGAGCCGGCCGACCCGGTGGCCGGCGAGGCCCTGCGCCTGGCCGACGAGGCCAATTGATGGGACGTCCGATGGTGCCGGTCATGGATGCGCCGGCGACCCCGCCATCGACGGCGGTCAGCTTCACGTTCGAGCGCCGCCCGGAGTCGGCCACCCAGGTCCACCTCGACGCGTTCGATGGACCGCTCGGCCTGCTGTTGTCGCTCATCGAGCAGCGCCAGCTCGACGTCCTCAGCGTCCCACTCGGCGAGCTCGCGGGAGCGTATCTGGAGGCACTCGCGCGCCTGCCCGGCGACCGCTTGCCGCACGTCAGCACGTTCGTGACGGTCGCTGCGCAGCTCATCCTCATCAAGTCCCGTGCGCTGCTGCCCCGGCCGCCGGTGCCGCCGGTCGGCCTGGCCCCGGACGAGATCGACCCGGAGGAGGCGCTCCGGCAGCGGCTCATCCTCTACCGGGTCTATCGGGACGCGAGCCTCGAGCTGGGCCAGCGTCTGGACGCCAAGCCGCGGCTGCAACATCGGGAAGCGGCCGCCGCACTGGCAGCCGGACTGGCCGGTGCACGACCGGCAGACGAGCCACCGTTCGATCCGGATCTCCTCCGCGCCGCCCTCGTGCGCAGCGTCGAGCTGGTGCCGCCGCCGCCTCTTCCGCCGGAGATCATGCCGCGATCGATCACGCTGGCGGAGCGCGCGTCGGTCATCCGCGCCGCTCTCGCGGATGCCCCGACCATCGTCCTCCAGGACCTGCTGTCCGACGTCCACGACCGGGTCGTGCTCGCCGTCACCTTCCTGGCCTTGCTCGAGCTCGTCAAGCGCCGGGAGGTCGTCGCCGAGCAGACGGAGCCGTGGGGCCCCATCACCTGCCGGGCGACGACGATGGCCGAGCGCGCTGGCATCGCAGCCGACGCGTCTGCGCCGATCGATGAGTCCCTGGCCGACTTCGCCTGAGTCGATGGAGCGCGAACCGTCGATGGGCATCGAACCGGCGCAGTCGGGGGGCGAACCGGGGCCGATCGATGACATCGATGACTCGATCATCGGCCGCATCGCGGGCACCGCTCCCGGACCCGGCGAGACGGATCTGTCGGTCGCCGAGCTCGAGGCGCTCCTCTTCGTCGCCGAGCGGCCGCTGACCCGGCGCGAGCTCGCCAGCCTGGCCGGGGTCGAGCCCGAGACGGTCGATGCACGCCTCGGCGATCTCGAGGTGCTGCTCCGGGATCGCGGCATCCGGCTGCTCTCGGTCGGCGATCGGGTCGAGCTCGCGACGGCGCCGGAGGCCGGCTCGATCGTCGCTCGCTACACCGGCGCGGAAGGGCTCAAGCTCTCGCCGGCCGCGCTGGAGGCGTTGGCCATCGTCGCCTATCGCCAACCGGTCACGCGTGGGGTGGTGGAGCGGATCCGCGGTGTCGACTCCGACTCGGTCATGCGCAGCCTCCTGCATCGCCGGCTGATCGCCGAGCAGGGACGCGCGGAGACGCCGGGACGGCCGATCCTCTTCGGTACCAGCTTCGAGTTCCTGGAGCGCTTCGGACTGACCTCGCTCGACGACCTGCCGACGCTCGACGCCGAGACCGCCGGTCGACTTGCCGAGGTGACGGTTCCCGACGGCGATGATGAGCCGGTGGGCGACAGCTCGATGGGGGGCGGGCCAGGCGAGGTTGCCGGTGATGCCTGAGGTCCGACTTCAGAAGGCCCTGGCCGACGCGGGCGTGGCCTCGCGTCGCGCGGCCGAGGTGCTCATCGCCGCCGGTCGGGTGACGGTCGACGGGTCGCTGGCCTCCGTCGGGCAGCGCGTCGATCCCGACCGTCAGGCCGTGGCCGTGGATGGGCGGCCCATCGGCGCGGCCGCACGCCATGTCCACCTCGCCCTCGACAAACCCGTCGGCGTGACATCGACGGTCAGCGACCGGCATGCCGAACGGACGGTCCTCCAGCTGGTCCCACCCGACCTCCGCCGCCGCGCGGGCCGCCTCTTCCCGGTCGGTCGCCTTGACCGAGACTCGGAAGGGCTCATCCTGCTGACCAACGACGGCGACTGGGGCCAACGACTCAGCCACCCGAGCTTCGGGGTCGAGCGCGAGTACGCGGTCGGCCTGGCGCGACCGCTCAGCCAGGCCGAGCTCGGCGCGCTGCGTGGCGGGATCCCACTCGACGAGGGCCTCGCGCGGATGGTCGGGCTGCGTGACGCCACCGCCCCGGAGACGGCCAAGCTCCGTGGCTCGACAGCGCTCGGGCCGCAGGACCTGACCTGGTATCGGGTGACGCTGGCACAGGGCTGGCGACGCCAGCTCCGCCGGATGTTCGCGGCGGTCGGGGTCCCCGTGGCGCGCCTCGTCCGGGTGCGCATCGGGACCCTGCGCCTGGACGGCATGCACGTCGGAGAGGTGCGCGAGCTGACGGCAGCCGAACGAGATCGTCTCGGTCGAGCGGCGCCCGCCGACAGCGGGCCGCCGACGGCCAAGCGAGGCATCGTGGTCAGCCTCGATGGGCCGGGCTCGAGCGGCAAGAGCTCGGTCGGGGCGGCTGCCGCGGCTATCCTCGGCTACCGCTTCTGCGACACGGGCCTGCTATACCGGGCGGTGACCTGGCTGGCCCTCGACCGCGGCGTCGATCTGGGCGACGAGCCGGGCCTCGTCGCCCTCGTTGCCGATGTCTCATTGGCGGCCGATGCCACAGGCCGATTGACGCGCGTCCGCGTCGCTGGGCTCGATGTCACGGAGCATGTCCGCGATGCGGACGTCGACCGTCACGTGAGCACGGTGGCCCGCCTGCCGGCGGTACGGGCTGCGCTCCTTCCGCGCCAGCGCGAGATCGCCGCCAGCGGCCGCATCATCATGGCCGGCCGCGACATCGGGACGGTCGTGCTGCCGGACGCCGATCTCCGCCTGTGGCTCGAGGTCTCGGTCGAGGAGCGCGCACGCCGCCGGGCCGCCGAGCGCGGGGTCAGTCTCGAGAGCCCCGAAGGAGCGGCCATCCTGGCCGATCTGCGTCGCCGCGACGAGGTCGACTCGACGCGCGTCGCCGCCCCGCTGCGCATCCCGGACGGCGCCACGATCATCGCCAGCGACGGACGGACGCTTGACGAGACCGTCGGCGCCATGGTCGCCGCGATCCGGGCGGCCGCCACGCCGGCGAGCGGCTCGGACGGACCCAGCGGATGACCACAGGCCCTCCGCGCGAGCCCGTCGTCACCCTCACCCGCACGACCCTGGGCATGCGCCTCACGGCGTCCGGCTTCCGCTTCCTGTTCCGTGCCTTCGCCCACGTGCGCACCAGCGGCCTCGATGGCCTGCCCCAGGCGGGGCCACTCATCGTGGTGGCCAACCACACGACGTTGGCCGATCCGCCATTCGTGGCCGCATGGCTCCAGCCAGCGCTTGGCCGGCCGCTGCAATTCCTGGCCAAGGAACAGCTCTTCGTGCCCCTCATGAAGCCGATCCTGCACATGTTCGGCGCGATCCTCGTGCGGGCCGGAGGGTCGGACGTGGAGGCCTATCGGTCCGCGGTGGCCGTGCTGCGCGGCGGCGGCGTGGTCGCCATCTTCCCGGAGGGCACGCGCAGCCTCGATGGCGCGATGCGGGAGCCGCATGCCGGGGTCGCACTCATCGCTGCCCGCAGCGGGGTGCCGATCCTGCCCGTCGGGCATCTCGGGCGGTCATCGTTTCCTGCCGCCGCACCGCCGTCTGCCGGTCTTCGGAACGCGGCTGACGCTTCGTGCCGGCCAGCCGTTCACCATCGCACTGGACCCAAGCCTCGATCGACGGGCGGCCACGACGGCGGCCACGGACGAGATCATGCGCCGCATCGCCGCCCTGGTGGATGCCGATCAGCGCGGCCGGTTCGACGGACCCGACCTGGCTGCCAAGCCATGAGACCGTGCGCATCGAGCTGAACTGCGACGTGGGGGAGGGGCAGGGCGGACTCGCCGCTGGTCAGGATGCCCGCGCTGATCGCCCTGGTCAGCGCGGTCAACGTCGCCTGTGGCGCGCATGCCGGCGACGCGCCGACCATCCGGCAGACGATCGCGCTTGCGCGCCAGGCCGGCGCCGCCGTCGGCGCCCACCCGAGCTATCCAGACCGCGCCGGGTTCGGGCGGCGCCACCTCGAGATGACTCCCATCGCGCTCGAGGAAAGCCTTGCCGAACAGGTCCAGGCGGTCGCGGCGGCTGCGCAGGAGCTGGGCTGCCCGCTGCGCCATGTCAAGGTCCACGGCGCCCTGTACAACGAAGCGGCGACTGACGCCGAGCTCGCGGAGGTCGTCGTGCGGGGGATATCGCGCGGATCAGCGGGCCTGATCGTGGTCGGGCCACCCGGCTCGCGCCTCCTCGAGGCCGCCGAGGCGGCCGGGCTTCGGACCATGGCCGAGGGCTTCGCCGATCGAGCGTATGAGCCCGATGGGTCGCTTCGATCGAGGGCCCTTCCCGGTGCCGTGCACACCGATCCGCGGCGGGCGGCTCGGCAGGCCGTGGACCTGGCCGCCTCCGGCCGTGTGCAGACGATCTGCATCCACGGCGACACGCCCGGAGCGCCCGCGATCGCGGGCGCCGTCCGGGCCGCCCTCGTCGCCGCTGGCCACGAGGTGCCTGGGGGTCGACCGACGCCGTGAGCGACCCAGGCCAGCCACCGTGGAGTCCATCGGATGCCGCGTCCGACGGGACGACCGCGGGCGGTGAGCCGCGGATCAGGGCCTTCGGCGAGGCCGCCCTGATGGTCGACCTCGGCGGCGGCATCGACGTCATCTCGAATGCCAGGGCGCTGGCCATCGCGGCCAGGGTTCGCGATGACGCGGATACGGGCTGGGGCGCACCGATCCCGGCGTACGACTCGGTCCTGGTGCCGTTCGATCCCGATCGGCTCGATCCGGCGGAGGCCGAGACCCGACTCCGGGGATTCGTCGCGAGGGCGCTGGAAGGCGATCGTGGCGCATGGACGGGGAGGCTGCACCGCATCCCGGTGCGTTATGGCGGTCCGGATGGCCCCGACCTCGACGCTGTAGCCGAGCGGGTCGGCCTTGCCGCCCGCCAGGTCGTGGAGCTCCACGCCTCGGTCGAGTACCGCGTCTTCGTGCTCGGCTTCGCACCCGGCTTCGGCTACCTGGGGCGGTTGCCAGCCGAGCTGGTGGTGCCACGTCGGGACCAGCCGCGGCCTCGTGTGCCGGCAGGGAGCGTCGCCATCGCCGGCTGGCAGACCGCCATCTATCCCGCGTCGACACCGGGCGGCTGGCATCTCATCGGCCGGACCGACGCCGTCCTCTGGGACGTGCGGCGCTCCGATCCGGCCCTTCTCGCGGCCGGCGACCGCGTCCGCTTCGAACCCGTCTCGCGCTGACGTGCTGCGCGTCGTCGAGCCCGGCCTCCTCTCGACCGTCCAGGATGGCGGCCGACCCAGCGCGGTGCACCTCGGCGTGCCGGTCTCGGGTGCCTGCGATGCCTGGTCGATGGCCGTGGCCAATCGCCTGCTCGACAACGCACCGGGCGCCGCGGTGCTCGAGATGACGCTCCAGGGCGCGACCTTCGAGGTCCTCGCGAGCGGCGTGATCGGCATCGCCGGCGCCGACATGGAGGCCGTGGTCGTCGAGGATGGACGCGAGCTCGCTCCGGGTCGGAGCCACGAGGTCGAGCGCGGCACCACGCTGCGGTTCGCAGCCGCGCAGTCGGGCATGCGGTCCTACCTTGCGCTGCCGGGCGGCATCGACGTGCCGCTGGTGCTCGCTTCGCGTTCGACGTGCCTGACGGGCGGCTTCGGCGGTCTCGACGGCCGCGCGATCGCACCCGGCGACGAGCTGAAGCCGGCGCGCGCGGCGGGGGACGCAACGGCCGACCAGGTGTGGCCGTCGATGGAGGGTGATCCGCTCGCTGAACGGGTCGTGCGGATCGTGCCGCTGGAGAACGCGCCAGGCGTGCACCGCGATGCCATCGCGGCGCTCGTCGGACAAGCATGGACCGTCTCTCCGGTCGGCGATCGGACGGGCGCCCGGCTCGATGGCGCGCCGATCCCCACCGACGAGACCGCCGCCACGCTCGTCTCGACCGGCGTCCTCCCCGGCGTCATCCAGCTCCTGCCATCGGGCTTGCCGGTCGTCCTCCTCGCAGATGCGCCGACGATCGGCGGCTATCCCGTGCCGGCCGTGGTCGCACGCGCGGACCTTCCGGTCGTGGCGCAACGCCAGCCTGGCGACGACATCTCATTCACGGTCATCAGCGCCAGCGATGCGCGGCTCGCCTGGGCGGAACGCCGTCGTGAGCTCGCATCGGCTACGGCGATCGGCACCGGCGACCGCCCGCTGCGCCGACCGTCCTGATCGGGCCGTATCGTCCGTCGAGAGCGGTCGCTAGGGGTCCCTCAGGCACCCCGTGCGATACTGGCTTGGACATGGGAACCGTCGATCAGGTCGTCATCGCGCGCCGCACGGGCTTCTGCTATGGCGTCCGGGAAGCCATCGATTACGCCAAGGTGGCCGCCGCAGAGGGCAAGCAGACGCATACCCTCGGCCAGGTCGTCCACAACGAGGGCGTCATCGAGGAGCTCATGGCGCAGGGCATCCGCACCGTCGACAGCCTCGACCAGGTCGACGCCGGAGCGGCGGTCGTGATCCGCGCTCATGGCGTGACGCCGGCCGTCATGGCCAGCGCGGAAGAGCGTGGGCTGGAGGTCATCGACGGCACCTGCACGTGGGTGCTGGCCGAGCAGCGCGAGCTCAAGAAGCTCGTCGATGAGGGCTACACCATCGTCCTCCTCGGTACGCCCAAGCATCCCGAGACGATCGGCCTGCTGGGCCACGCGCCGGACGCCATCGTGGTCGACGAGGAGTCGGAGTGGGACACCATCCCTCGGCGCAAGCGCATGGCGCTCATGTCCCAGAGCACTCAGCCACCCTGGAAGTTCGAGCGGCTGGCCGCGTTCATGACCTCGCGGGCACACGAGCTGAAGATCATCAACACCGTCTGCCCGGTGACCATCCGCCGTCAGCAGGACACCATGGAGCTCGCCGAGCAGGTCGATCTCGTCGTGGTCGTCGGCGGTCGCACGAGCGCCAACACGGCCGAGCTGACGCGGCTCTGCCGGATGGCCGACAAGCCCGTCCTCCAGATCGAGACGCCGCACGACATCGTCGACGGCAGCGCCTTCGAGGGCGTGCGCGTGGTCGGCATCACCGGCGGCACGTCGACACCGATCGAGGACCTGCAGGCGGTCGCCGCCCGGGTCTACGAGATCGCCGGCACCACGGAGCGGCAGCCCCACGCTGAGGAGCTCGCCCGCGAGGCGCTGGTCACGGTCGCCGAGCCGGCCTATCGCAGCACGTCGATCGGGCGCGCCGAACGTGGCGCGCCGGTGGTCTCGACCTCGGGCGTCGCCTGAGCGTGGCGGGTCGCAAGGGACGCCGCTCCTCGCGCGGTTCGGAGGCGTCGGGTCCCATCGATGGTCTGCCCGTGGTCGCCATCGTCGGCCGTCCCAACGTCGGCAAGAGCACGCTCTTCAACCGCGTCGTCGGTGAGCGGACGGCGATCGTCGAGGATCGCGCGCGAACGACGCGCGACCGACTCTACGCGACGGCGGAGTGGAACGAGCCGGCGCTTCGTGATCATCGACACCGGGGGTCTCGAGCATCGACCCGGCGACGCCATCGAAGAGAAGGTCCAGGAGCAGGCACGGCTGGCCATCAGCGAGGCCGATGTCATCCTCTTCCTGGTCGACGCGGCGGCCGGCCCGACCCCTGGTGATCAGGAGGCGAACGACCTGCTACGAGGGGGATCGAAGCCGGTCATCCTGGTCGTCAACAAGGCCGACAACCAGCGCCTCGAGCTCGAAGGCGCCGAGTTCCACCGCCTCGGCTGGGACGAGACCTACGCCATCAGCGCAGCACACGGCCGCGGCACGGGCGACCTGCTCGACGCGGTCGTCTGGGCGTTGCCGCCCGAGTCGGCATCGGAGGTCGAGCGCAAGCGTCGCGAGGCCGAGATCGAAGCCGACGTCGAAGCCTTCGGCGAGGAAGCCCTTTCCTGGCAGCTCGAGGCAGCCGCCGTCGCCGACGACGGCGAAGTCGACCCGCGTGTCGCCGCCTGGGACGCCCAGGTCGCCGCCGACCAGGCCCGTGCAAGCGAGCCGATCCGGGTCGCGTTCGTCGGCCGCCCGAACGTCGGCAAATCGTCGTTGCTGAACCGCCTGCTGGGCGAGGAGCGGGCCATCGTGAGCGAGATCCCGGGCACCACCCGTGACGCCATCGACACCGCTGTCGACTGGAACGGGGCGGCCATCCGGCTCATCGACACGGCCGGGCTGCGACGCCGCGGCAAGGTCGCGTCGGGGGCGGACTCCGAGCGTTACTCTGCGCTGCGCTCCTTCCGGGCCATCGAACGCGCCGACGTCGCCGTGCTGCTCATCGACGCCGCGGATGGGCTGACCGCCCAGGACGCCCATGTCGCCGGGTCGGTCGTCGACGAGGGCCGTGGGCTGGTCGTGGCGGTCAACAAGTGGGACCTCGTGGAGAAGACCGACCGGACCTTCGACGAGTTCGCCACCCGCATCCGGGCACAGGTCCCGTTCCTCGACTTCGCACCAGTCGTCTCCATCAGCGCCCTGACCGGCCTCCGCGCCGGCAGGGTCCTGGAGCTGGCCATGGACGTCGCAGGCGAGCGCCGCAAGCGCGTCCCGACGGGCGAGCTCAATCGGGTCATCGGCGAGGCCGTCTTCCGCCAGACCCCGCCGCCGGTCAAGGGTCGTCGGCCGAAGATCTTCTATGCCACCCAGGTAGCCGTCGGGCCGCCGACGTTCGTGGTCTTCAGCTCCGACGCGGCAAGCGTGCACTTCAGCTATCGCCGCTACCTCGAGAACCGGCTCCGGGATGCGTTCGGCTTCGACGGCACGCCGCTGCGGCTCGTCTTCCGTGACCGTCGTCGCGTCGAGCTCGAGCGGCACCACAAGCCGCGCGGCGCCAAGGGCCGGGCCGCCGCCCGGGGCAAGGGCGCCAAGGGCACGAGCAAGGGCCACGCTCGGACGGCGAAGGGCGCGACCCGAACGGCCCGATGACCCGCCCGACGGCGGCCGTCGTCGGCGCCGGAGCCTGGGGCACGACGCTGGCCCTCCAACTGGCGCGGCGGGGCCCGGTGACGCTCCTTGCGCGAGACGAGACGACGAGCGCCACGCTGGCCGGGTCACGCGAGAACGCACGACATCTGCCGGGGATCCAGCTGCCGGTCGAGGTCGAGGCGACCGCCGACCCGACAGCCATCGCCGACGCCCATCGAGCTGGTCGTGATGGCTGTGCCCGCATCCGCCATCCGGAGCGCGGCTGAACGGATCGCGGAGCATCTCCACCCCGACGCCGTCCTGTTGTCGGTCACCAAGGGCCTCGAGCAGGGAACGCTGCTGCGCATGACCGAGGTGCTGGGAGCAGTGATGCCAGGTGCGCTCGGACGGATCGGCGCGCTGTCGGGTCCCAACCTGGCGCTCGAGATCGCGCGGGGCCTGCCGGCCAGTGCGGTCGTGGCCTCGGTCGAGGAGGGGACCGGGCAACGGGTCCTCGATGTCCTCGGCTCGCGATCCTTCCGGCTGTATACCAACCGCGACGTCATCGGCGTCGAGCTGTGCGGCGCGCTCAAGAACATCGTGGCCATCGCCGCCGGCGCAGCCGAGCGACTGGGCTTCGGCGATAACGGCAAGGCCGGCCTGATCACACGTGGGCTGGCCGAGATGACGCGGCTCGGCGTCGCGGCCGGCGCCAACCCACTGACCTTCGCCGGATTGGCAGGAGTGGGCGACGTCATCGCGACCTGCAGCTCGACGCTCTCCCGCAACCACCGGCTCGGCGAGGAACTGGCAGGCGGCCGGACGTGGGCCGAGATCGAGGCCGATCTGCCCGGCGTGGCCGAGGGTGCCTACACGGTCGACGCGGCGCTCGGCCTGGCGGCGCGCCTGGGCGTCGAGCTGCCCATCGCCCAGGAGGTCCACAACGCCCTCTTCGAGGGCAAGAGCGTCCAGGACTGTCTCGCGGACCTGCTCGCCCGCGAGTCGAAGGATGAGTTGGCAGGTCTCGAAGGGTGGTCGCGGATGCCATCCGCGGGCTGACCCGGTGCCTTCGACACCGGAACGCGGGATGCTCGACAGTCCAGTCGTGCGGAGCTCATCCCCACCGGACCGCACCCCTCCGCCCAGAGTGGTGGATAGGAGCAACGGAGATTGGTCCCGGTACCCTTAAGCCACTCGTCACGGCGCGTCCGTGCACCTAGACTCGCCCTCCTGCACTCATCCATAGGAGTCTGTCCGCTTGACGCCTGAGGCTCTCCTCACGCTCTTGGCCGTTGCCGTCGTGATCAATATCGCGATCATGGTGGTCCTGGTCATCGCCCTGGTTCGGCGCCGTCGCGAACCCGCCCCTGCCGTCTCGACCTCCTACGGCCCATCCGTTGCGGCGGCCGTCGAGACGCCCACCATCGACGCCATCGAGCCCATGAGCGCCATGGGATCAGCCGACCAAGAGGACGAAGAGGCCGAGGCGGAACCTGCCGACGACGACGCCGACCTCGACGAAGAAGGCCTGCTGAGCATCCTCACCGACCCCGCGACCGGCCTCGACAACCGATTGGCCTGGGATCGCGCCGTCTACCAGGAGAACGAGCGCAAGCGCCGCTACGGCCGGCCCGTCTCGGTCGTCATCGCCGAGCTCTATGGCCTCGACGCACTGGCAGAGCGCGTCGGTCCCGAGGCGGCCGATCGCCTGGTGCCGGCCATCGCCGAGGCGCTCCGCCGATACGGGCGCACGACCGACCGCGTCGCGCGGGTCGGGCATGCCCGGTTCCACATCCTGTTGCCCGAGACGGACGAGGTCCGTGCCATCAACTACGTCGAGCGCGTCCGCCAGGCGTGTGACCTCTGGCTCGAGTCGGGCGCCGTGGCCCTGAGCCTGTCCATGGGCTGGGCGAGCCCCGGGCCGGACGACGACATCGAGGTCGCCATGGTCATGGCCGAGGATCGTCTGCTCGCCGAACATCGACGCAACGCCCGCCGCGCAGGTTGACGTTGCCTGGACGGCTGCCTCCCCTGAAAGGCGGCCGTCGACGACAGGAGGGGCGGGGCCGGCAACGGTCCCGCCCCTTCGCTTTGCTGGCTTGCCTTGGGGCGTAGCGCGGACCGATACGACTGAAGATGCGCTCGGCGACGCAGCTGGCTAGCTCAGCGCGTCAGCTAACGTTCGTCGCTGTGGTCGACGCCCCAGCTGCATCGCGGACAGATACCGGAGCCGCGTTGCGTCGGCTGGAGCAAAAGCAGCGCATGCCAGCAGCCGCAGCGAGCGCACGTCACCCGCATCGGCCGTATCGGCGCTTCCCCAAGCCGGGCCACGCGGCTCCGAGGCACCGGCCTCACCGCGGCCTTGGCAACTGCGCTCACGAGCGCACCCTCCCTCAGCGGTTCCCGACATCGTAGATGGGCCGTCAACAGCCACGGCGTCCAAGGCCAGACAGTGTCTCAGATTAAGTGCGCCGTGTGCTCGTGCCCAAGCGCGGAGACGTCCGCTTCAACGCGTCAGCCGGTCGAAGTGGCGACTTTTCTACGTACGGACGATGCCGGTGCCTGTCGCGAGGTGGCGCTGGGTGCTGGTCCCGACGATGATCCGATCCATCGGTCGGGGATTGCGCTCGCAGTGCATCATGGGCCACTGCTGCCGGTCATCGGTTCGGGAGGAAGCGACGAGTGACGACCACCACTGTCATGCGACGCCTGGCGGTCGCGGCCGGAGCCCTCTTCTTTGCGGCGACGCTGTTCTTCCTCGCTGACCGGCTGAACGTCTTCTACACGCCTCCAGATATCCCCCAGTCCGCGAACTTCGTCGAGCGGCTGCTGGCCCAGATCCCCTATCGCCAGAGCATCTGGCCGATCTACTTCGCCACGAATCTCCTGTTCGGCGCCGGATTCGCGGTCCTGGTCGGTCTCGCGGTCACGCTCGCCGCACGGTTGGCGCCGACGGACGGCAGGCGATACCTGTTGCTGTGGACCCTCGGCACGGGTGGCGTTCTCGGAGTCGTGGGTTCGTTGATCCTCGTCGGCGCGGTTCAGGCGACGATCGACATCCCCTATTGCGACTGCGGCTTCAAGGACACGGAGCTCGTGAGCCAGGCGTGGGCCCAGATGCTCATCGAAGGTGCGGTGCAGTGGCTCATCAACGGCGCCGGACTCCTGTCGGCGGCAGGCGCGGTCGTCGCCGGTCGAGCATTCCAGGGTCGAGGGATGCCTCGCGCATGGACGCTGCTCTCCTATGCGCTCGGAGGCCTGGTCGTCATCAACGTCTTGGCGGGGATCCTGGGATTCGGAGAGGCTTCGGACTGGCTGACGGTGGCGCTGACGGGCATCGTCCTGCCCATCTGGACGGTGTGGCTCGGGCTTCGGTTCAAGGAGGAAGTGGCGAGCTCGGAGCCGATCTGACCCGCCGAGGGGCGGTCGCGCTCGTCAGTAGCTTCAGCCTGCACGATCGGCTGGACCAGTGAACGACGACGACGTCGAGGCTGCCTGGAGCGAGGTGTTCGACGCCTTGCCGGCCGCCTGGTCGGTCGGCAGGCCCTCGTACCACGACGAGCGGCACGAGTGGACGCAGTACGCCTTCGACTCGTTCGAGCAGCCGAACATCGGGTTGCGGAGCCGGGAGTGGACGGCGGTTGGCGCGACCGAGCTCGAATGCCTGCGCGAGATGGCGCGTTGTCTGCGAGCGATCAGCTAGGGTCGGGTGCCACGCTGACGGCCGATTGGGCGGACGGCAGCATCAGGTCTGGAAGACTCCCTATCCCGGCTGGCTGAGCAGCACGACCGCGATCAGGACGCCCACCACAGCCGTCACGGCTGCGGCCCTCGGTCCGGCGACGAACCTGGCGACGGCGGCGAACGCAGTGACGATCGCTGCCGCTGCGAGGCGCACGACGATCGGCGATCCGACGTGCTCCGGCCCGGAGACGATGTAGTTGACCGCGAGGATCGCGACGATGCTGACGAAGGAGACGAGCCAGAGCCGCTTCCTGTCGAGAGGACGCGTGGGCGTGTTCATTGACGATCTCTAATTGGTGATGGCGAACGTCGACAGGAAGGCGAGGACCGCCAGGAGGAGCACGATACCGGCACCGATAGCGTAGGCGGGCCACCGTCGACCGACGGGTGCAGTCGAGGCGAACACGTGCGCCTCCGACTCCACGCTCGTCAGTCGTCGTATCCAGAGCAGTCCGACGACCAACCCGGACACGACGATAGCCCCCAGGCTCAGGCGCATCGCCCAGTTGACCGGGTCGTCAAGGAACATCGGCTCCATCACCCGTGGACTGTACGCCTGCGTCAGGGGAGGAGCTCGGCGTGGTGAGCAAGGAGCTCGGACACTCGAAGATCGCCCCCACGGCCAACGTCTACGCGCACCTCACGACAGCCATGTCGTAGCGCGTCGCATATCGCATGGAAACGATCCTGCGACGAGAAGGGTCGACGGCGTAGGCCGTTCGATTGACCGCGGTCGCCCCAGTCCCAGGCTTGTGTGGATGGAAGGAGCTCTCGCTGCACTAGTGGTCGTAGCGGCCGTCATCAGCCGCCCTGTCGAAGTGCGACTCTGGCGGGCGGTCGACTGTCCGACCGGACCACAGCCCTCCTGCTAGTCGGCCGTTTCCCGTGATCTGCTGCCAGTTCGGACTGATCCTTGGCGCGTCTCTAACCTTCCTGGTGGGCATAACGCTCTTCGCTTCGCCACCAGGGCTGTTGTTCTACCGATTGACGCTAGATCTACTCCGGGAGCAGGCCGCCCGCGAGCAACCGCGGCCGAGTGCTAAGTGGTACACGTCGTCGTACAGAGCCGGGACGACACGCCTCCGGTGGTAGATTCACGCACGTCGGGGCGTAGCGCAGTCTGGTAGCGCACTTGAATGGGGTTCAAGAGGTCGCTGGTTCGAATCCAGTCGCCCCGACCACCGACCCACGCACGAATCAGCCCCTCCGGCGCCCACCGGAGGGGCCTCTGATTCGGCCCGTACCACCCGCCGTACCACCGTAGGCCCCAACAGCGAGCCGCAGCCCACGGCTGGATGACGCCCTCACAAGCTCGCCGACGCCTCACGACACATCGCCCAATAGCCGCTTTGGTGGCCACCGGCAGCAAACGTGTCGATCGGCCCTTGGATGACGGAGGCTGGGTGCTGGACTGGCCATGAACGCTTCCCAGCGTCGATTAGCCCTTCTCGACATGACAGTCCGAGGTCAACGATGGAGACGACCCACGGTGAAGAGCACAAGCGAGTCGCGACGTTGCCGCCGCGCTGGTTCATCCGCTCGTTCTGGGCGGTGCAGCGCGCCCTCTACTCGGTCACACTCGGCCGGTTCGGCCTCCGGGCCGCGACGGCCGACCACCAGGGCATGATGCGCCTGCGGACGATCGGGCGTCGCACCGGTGAGCAACGGGCGGCCATCCTCAGCTACTTCGAGGATGGTCCCGACCTGGTCACCATGGCGATGAACGGCTGGGCCGATCCCGAGCCCGCCTGGTGGCTCAACCTGCAGGCGCATCCCGACGTCACCGTCGACCTGGCTGGCGGATCGCGTGCCGTCCACGCACGTGCAGCGGACAAGGACGAGCGGCCGCGCCTGTGGGCGAGATGGGCGGGTTACGACAAGGATCTTCGACGCCTTCGCTGCGCGTCGCTCGCGGGAGACAGCGGTTGTGATCCTGTCGCCCCTGATCGCGCCACCGGGCTGACCGCCAACTCGTTACACCCGGCTCCTGGCGCCGAACCGGGCGATCTGGCTCTGTCGCTGCTCGGCATGGCCGCGCTATCCATGTGGTCTGAGACTCGTGCCGACGAAGGAGGAGGTATGGATGAGCTGATCAAGGAGCTCCAGGAACGAGCTGGGCTGTCTGAGGAGCAGGCGAAGGCGGCAGCCGAGGTCGTCGCCGAGTGGCTGAGGGACGACGACAAGCGCAAGAAGGTGATGATCACCGCCGTCGCCACGACGACCGCCTCCGCTGTGGTCACCGGGGCGATCTAGGCACCTCTCATCGCGGCACCCGGCCGGCGCTGACCTCCCGCAGGCAGCGCGCCATCTCGATCAGGACGCCGAGCAGATCCGCAAGTGGTGGAAACTCTGGGCGGTCCGCGGGCCCCGACATCTTGTGGATGACTCCGTGCCGTTTGGCCCGTCTCGGTATCGGTCAGTTGACCGACGGGACAGGCTCGCCCGAGTCGACGCCGAGCCCGAGATCAAAGATGTGGCCCCGACGTTGCCAATGGCGCGCTGAGCGATCAGGCGCGAGGAAGACGCGCTGGTGCACCACATGCAGGGGCTGGACTTGGGCGACAACGATGCGCCCGTCGCTATAGTCGGGTTGGACCGGGCAACACCGCGCAGGTTGGTGCCAGGGTGTGGAGGTTGGGATGGCAACCGTCTCAGTGGCCCCTCGGCTCGAGGGCCGGATCACGCTCCGCGACGGCAGGTCGCTCGCCTACGCCGAGTGGGGCGACCCGAAGGGACGCCCGGTCGTCATGTTCCACGGCCAGCCCGGCACCCGGCTCCAGTGCCCGGACGCGGATGCCACCATGGAGTCTGGCGTCCGTCTGATGACTGTCGACCGGCCGGGCTACGGCTGGTCCGACCCGAAACCCGGCAGCTCGGTCCTGGGCTGGGCGGACGACTATGCCGAGCTCCACACCCAGCTCGACCTGCCGCCGTGCCCGGTCATGGGCTGGTCCGGCGGCGGCCCCTATGCACTCGCCTGCGCCTTCCGCCTGCCCGCCATCGTCACGTCGGTCGGCGTGGCGGGCAGCGTCGGGCCAGATCACCGAGGTCCCGGGCTCGTTCAGCGAGCAGGCCCGCCGACTGAGCCGCCTGCTGCCCGACGATCCGCAGGGGGTCCTCGACGAGGTGGTCAAGAAGTGGCAGGGCTTCGCCGACGATCCCACGTCGGTGTACGGGTACGAGGCCTCGGATCAGCCCCCCAGCCCGGACGCCCGGCTGTTCGCGCGGCCCGACGTGCGCGAGGCCATGAACGAGTGGGCCCGCGACGCCGCCAGACAGGGCTCGGCCGGTGTGGTCGCCGACGCGATGGCGTTCATGCAGCCGTGGGGGTTCCCGCTCGCCGAGATCCGGTGCGATGCGGCGGTCTGGGTGGGGGACGAGGCCCCGGCCGACCGCGACGAGTCGGACTTCCTCGCCGCCGCGATCCCAGGATCGACCTACGTGATCTTCCCGGGCGAGGGACACCTCGCGCCGATCACGCGCTGGGTGGAGATGCTCGCCTGGCTGCACTGAAGGCGCCGCTGCCGCAGGTCGGCGGTGACCGGCGAGCGGGCGCGCTTCGCCGGTGACTGGCGCACCCCGCTACTGCGGAACTCGCCCTGCGCTCAGCTCCCGCAGACAGCGCGCCATCTCGAGCAGCACCCCGACCTCGGAATCCGCGCCCGCCGTCCACTCCTTTGACCTAACGCCGACCTTCGCCACCTCGAACGAGTCGAAGGCGTACTGCGTCCATTCAGCACGTCGGACGCGTTACGACCCGAATGAAGCGAGACCTGCCGGCACCTGCCGACAGGCCTCGCATCGCTCGAGATGACGATCAGGCAGCCGAGGGGTGGTGGCCGGCATACGTGCCGCCGGTCGAATACCGTGTGGCGACCTCGACGACGATGCCGAGGACCAGGCCGCCGATCAGGGCGGGAACGAGCACCAGACCGTCCCACACGGGCCCCACTGTCTGCAAGCCCACGATGAACTCGCTCGCAATCAGAGCGCCGACCCCAAAAGCGATCGCATCGACGAGCCATTCATAGCCTGTCTTGGTCTCACCGACGAACTGGGCGATGACGCCGAAGACGAGGGCTCCGGCGATCAGAAGCGCCAAGCCGCCGAACCCGATCGTGATGGCAAACTCCATCTCGCTACCTCCTTCTGGGACGCGAGCAACAGATCTCGATCATCATCCTGGCCGCGGTCGGGCGAATCCGGGAAGTGCCATGACGCCCGAAGGGTGTTGAGGACCCGCCCGACACGCGCCACCTGCGCTTGGCCGTGGCATCCGAAGCAGAGGCGGCCCCCCTGGCGGACGGGGCTACGCCACTCATTGCGGCACCCGACCCGCCCTGATCTCCCCAAGACACCGCGCCATCTCGAGCAGGCACTCGACCTCCGTCGCGCCGATCGCCGTTCACTCTCGGCTCCGCACACCGACCTTCGCCAGCTCCTTCCGGTCCCAGCCGTACATCGTCCACTCCGTGGCGCTCGTCGTAGTAGGACGGCCTGCCAACGGCCCAGCCAGCCGGCAGCGCGTCGAAAACCTCACCCCAAGCGGCCTCTAGGTCGTCGTCGGTCAGTTGTGGCACGGGGTGTTCTGGCTGTATTCACGCTCGTCGACGTCCACCATCACCCACCCGATGTCACCGTCCGGACCGGTACAGTCGGGATAGAGCACTACCCAGACTGACTCCCTGCCCCCCGGTGCACCCAATGCAGCCGTCGAGCATTGCGGGTTGCCGTGGCAGTCGACCCCGACAAAGTACGGGACCGCGCGACCGTCGAACATCGGCTCGCCCATGTTTGGACGGAGGTGGGAAACCACCTCCTGCGCCGACGTACCGTCGGGCGGCGGCAGTATCGTCAAGGTCGGCGGCGTCGGGCCGAACGCCTGGAGGAGCGAAGGGGGTAGGTCGGGTGTGCTGGCATGAGGCAGGCAGCCAGCGACCAGGACCAACATCGGGAGCAGCACCCAGCGCCATCTCGCGACCCGCATCGCGGCATCGTAGCCCGCCAGCGTGCCACGTTACGTGGCGTCGTAGACGGCCTCTCAGGCGGCCTCGAGGTCGTCGGTCGTCGCCTCCACTTCCTGAGCACGAAGCCGGCCTTGGGGGGCGACAGTGGCATCCTCCCAGCGGGCCGCGGTGTCCAGACGCACCGGTGATGGTGGGTCCGACCTATCCATTCCCGGCCGGTGCGCGCACACTTCCCGTCCTGACGGGGAGGCGATGACGCACGGTCGCCCATCTGGTCGTCCGAGACCGTGTCGAGCCAATGACGAGACCGACCCGCCGAAGCGCGCGAAGGGGTCGCTCATGGGGTCACTCCGGAGGTTCCTCGTGGTGGGTGCCACGATCGTCGCCATGACCTTCCTGGTCTCATCGGTATCGGCGGCCTCGCCCAAGGCCTTCCACCTGGACAAGACCTGCGCAGCCGATGCATCTGAACCCCTCGGGTACGTCTGCACCGTCCAGCATTCGACCTTCAAATGGATGCCGGCTGGTACCAAGGTGCATTACACGAGCCAGAACCAGGCTGGCGATGTCGTACAGGCCACCATCACGATCAAGAACGGCAGCACGAACGGTGTCTGCGTCTGGAGCAGCCTGGTCAACGCGGTGTGCACGTTCAGCCCTGGGAGCGGACGGTTGACCCAGTTCCATCTTCGTGTTGACGTCACGGCGAATGCTGATGCGTCCATCTGGTACTGGGACGGCTGGTACTGGTTCGGTGGCGGCCACTGAGGGGATCGAGGAGCCGCGATCAGGAATGTCGTTTCGAAGGTAACGGGATAGTCGGAAGCCGGGGCCGGGCCCGCGACCGGCGGCCCCGGCGAGGTCCGTACCCCATTCCGTAGCTCGGAGCCGCGGACGTGTTCACTCCGGACGTCGCCTTCTGGCTCATGGAATGGATCCGCCTCAACCGCGGCTAGGCCTGCAGGTGCACACATGGTCATCGAGCAGCGCGACACACCGTCGACACCATCCTGAGCTCGTCTGCAACAGCGACGGACCCATCGGAACGGGAGACAGACGACATGGCCGACCGGGACCCGGATGCCTGGACCCGCAACATGATCGAAGACCTCCGCGCGAACGGCGGCACGCCGTCGTCTGGTCCCTTGGCAGGTCGTCCGCTCGCGATCATGACCTCCAAAGGCGCGAAGACCGGCCAGGATCGGACCGCGATCGTGACGTATCACCGCGACGGAGATACGTATGTCATCGCGGCCACGAAAGGCGGCGCCGACGAGCACCCCGCTTGGTACCACAACCTCGTCGCACATCCCGATGCGACGTTCGAAGCCGCCAACGACACCTTCCAGGTCGTCGCGCGCGAAACGACCGGCGACGAGCGCCAGCGGCTCTACGACGAGCACGCCCGGCTCTACCCTGAATTCGCGGCGTACCCGAGCAAGACAAGCCGAGTGATCCCGGTCTTTGTGTTGGAGCGGCGCGCCGACTGACCCCGTAGGGCGTGGTCAGCGCGGCATTCGCCCCGCGCGAATCTCCCGCAGGCCGCGCGCCATCTGCCATCCTTGCTGAGTTCCGCTTACCATCCGGCCGACGCGGCCCGACGATCACGAGAGGTTGCTGGCGATCGCGTCACGCGCCTGGGAACTTGTCCTGGCGTCGGCCACGTTTGTGCGCGATGCCTAGGTATCCAAGCTCGTGTCTAGATATCCTATGTCGCAGAGACCCCCGCCGGTTCCCGAGGCCGGCGGGGTCTTGTCGTCCTAGAGCGCGCCGGTCGTCGTCGTGAGGATGAGGCTGATCTGCTCGTTGAGGAGGTAGGTCGCCGCAGCAGCGAGGAATACCGCGATGATCAGGATCACGGCCAGGTCGCGCTTCGGCATCGGCGGAGTCTACTGGGGCGAGGGGCGGAAATGTTCATGGGGCCGATGCTCTTGGCCATAGAAGGCGGCCGGACTCGCCGTGGGGTTCCTGTGGATGCGCCGACTTACAGGCGTCGAGTCGGCGCATGTGTACCGGTCGACGGCACCCGCCGGTCGATGGTGGCCTGCCTACGCCATCGGTGCCGGTATCTTGCTCCTGCTGGCGATCGTGGCCATCGTGTCGACGTTCACCATCACCACGTAGAGATCGTCATCGTGGCACGCGGCCAGCGCCGATCTCCCGCCGGCAGCGCGCCATCTCGAGCAGGCACTCCAACGCGGTTCGAGATCCGATCGACTGCGGTCGTCGTATCGATGGTCAGCTGGGGAACCACAAGACGAGGAGGTCTCCGATGCGACGCGTCATGCTCAGCCTGACACTGGCGCTGACCCTCGGCCTGACGATGGCTGGATCGGCCTTGGGTCACGTCCACGGCATCACGCCACTCCGATGCGTCGGGGTCGCCGACGATGGGGCCAACCGGACCGACGACACGCCGGCGTCGTCTGCCAACGGCGGCCCGATCTTCGGGCTCATCCCGCGGGACGTGGGGAACGCACCGCTCACGGTTGGTGACGGCGGCTTCGATACTCCGGCCTGCCCGGCTCCCTGATCGCTCAGCCGTTGCCGATAGGGGTCTCACCGTCCGCCTAGGTGGCTGATGGTGAGACCCTGACCGTGTCAAGGCAATGACCGACGGGAGCGATCGGTCTCAGGGAGTCGCCCCGCCCGGTCCAGCTCCCGGAGACGGCGGGCCATCTCGTGCCGGGCCTCTGAGGCAGCCCGAGGCTGTTCGGATGGGGGATACCATCAGCTAGCGAATACTGGCCGCGCGATGGCGTGGCTTGACTACGCAGCGCCAGCTCGTCGGATGGAGGTTGTCGTGGGCATCATCGCGTGGATCGTCCTCGGTGCCATCGCGGGGTTCATCACGAACCTGCTGATGGGCGGCAAGGAAGGCGTCATCGCCACGGTCATCCTGGGGATCGTCGGGGCGGTCGTGGGAGGCTGGCTGATGGGCACCGTCCTGCACGTCGCCGACGTGACCGGTCTCAACCTCGAGAGCCTCGTGGTGGCGGTCATCGGGGCCGTCATCGTGGTCGCGGTCTATCGCCTGGTCACGCGTCGCCGCATCGCCTGAACCAAGCGCGGCGGACGCTATCGGGGCAGCCGGACCGCGCCGAGCTGCCGCCCGCAGCGCGCCGTCTCGCGCAGGCACTCGAGCTCCGTCGCGCCGATTTCCCTCGACTCCCTGCTTCGTGGGCCGACCTTCGGCCGCTCGAATGGAGCGAAGGCACACGAAACCCGATCCGCTTCGCTATGACGCCCCAAGCTGGCGAGCAAGGTCTACATGGACCGGTAGGGAGTGAAGAGAACGGGCAGGTCGCTGCCAGCCAACTTCGCCCTGAGCTCTGCGCTCGGCTCGCCGAGCAGTTCGCCGTGAACCACGGAGACCGTCGCAAGGACCGCGTCGAACAAGTGGCCGAGATTCGCTGCATGCTCGATCGCCGCCTCGGAGTCTCGATACCGCTCGATGAACATGCACTCGGACCGATCGCCGTTCAGGTAGAGGTCGTATTGCAGCGTCCCGGAGTCCTTCGTCCGCACGATGTCCATCGCCTGATCGGACAAGCGCAGGTACTCCTCGCGCTTGCCCTCGTGAAACTTGAATCGTCCGATGCCAAGAAGCTCGCTCATGGCTCAGTCCTCCAAGGCTTGACGGCGAAGGCAATCCTTCGCGACGAAAGCTTGCGCCGCGTTTCCGGCGCGTGTCCATGCCGAGACACCTGATCTGTCATGGCGGCGCACGCGTTCCACGCTCCCGCAATCAGTCCTGCGGCGGGCCACCGAAGGTGGACAACACGAGCAAGAAGGCAGCCATCGGGCGAGCCAACAAGAACAACAACATGATCTCGAGGGCCCAGACGGCTCCCGTCGCAGCCGCGATCGCTGCGAGGACCAGGGCGGGGAGGTTGACCGTGGCGACCAGGATCGCCCACGATCGGTACGGTGCGATCCCCGTTTGGCGGCGGCGGCGTTCGAGAAACAGCCCGTACCCGACGAGGTACCCGAACGTCACCGCCCCCGCCACCCGGATGGCCCCATCGAGCCCGACCAATGTCGCCATCGGGATGATCGCGAGAGCCAGGAGGACATTGAAGAAGGCGAACTCGACGATCTCCCGGAGCCGGAAGAGATCGAGCGCACGCAAGCCTTCGCCTCGCCGCAAGCCCGCCACAAGGCCCGCCAGGGCGGCCAGGCTTGCGCTGATCGCAGCGATCGAGAACACGAACGGCGCCTCAGGGATCACCGTCCCACTGTAGACCCGCCCGCCCCGGCCTACCGCGGCCCCCGTCCCGCGTCCGTTACCTCGACGCCGAACGTGGATCTTCGCCCGCGCGGCCGATCTGTCCGTCTGGCACTGGCGGATGCGCCGAGGCCGGGACGAACATGAACGCGGATCCGTAGCGGAGGTGGACAGATGTCCAAGTCGAATGTCACCAAGCTCTTCGTCGGGAGCCTGATCGCCGTCGTCGGCGGCCTCGTCGTTCTCCTGGTCGGCGTGTGGCTCGCATTGGCCAACAGCGCATTGGTCATGTCGGGCCCAGATGTCACGGGCATCGAATCATCGCCGTTCGCCTGGTCGATGGTCGGGCTCGCCATCGTCGGCATCATCGCCATGATCGGTGGAGCCATCGGCCAGTTCGTGGCCTGGATCGGCGCGGTGATCAACACCGCCTACCTCGAGGACAAGACCTGGTTCGTGCTCCTTCTCGTGCTCGGGCTGCTGAGCTTCGGTTTCGTGGCGATGCTGATCTATGTCATCGCGGGACCGGACGGTACGAAAGTCACGCGGATCGCGCAAGCCGCACCGGGAGCGGTCGGCTAAGGGAAACCGACGGCAGATGGGCTCAGGCTAGGCCCGGGCAACGCCAACCGCCTCACACTCGACGACGGTCGTCGATGGGACTGGCGCGACCCGGGCCACATCTTGCCGTTCGCAGCCTGCCTCCGAGCACGCCGTCCATGCAGCTCGCGATCTCACGCACGTGTTCAGCTCCGTCCGGCGTCCTTCGGCCCGGGCGGAGGGCCGACGATGGTGGTCCCATGTCGTGCCGCGATCGCCCCGAGCTCGGCAAAGTCGGGCATGGACGGCGGTGGCGGCTGGAGACTGTCCGCGGGTTGCCCCATCTCTCGGAAGAGCCCCTCGTGCCCGGCGTTCCCCGGCGTGATGAGAAGCAACAGCTTCGCGTCGGCCGAGTCTAGCCGGAAGGTGTGCGCGACTTTGGCGGGGACGAGCGCAAATGAGCCGGGCGTCGCCTGGATCTGCTCATCGCCGACGAAGATCGTCACCTGCCCGTCCACGACATAGAACGCCTCGGCCTCGTGGTCGTGGACGTGGACGGGCGATGCGAGGCCGGCCGGTCCTTGCACCTCGAAGAGTGAGTACACATCTGCGGTCTCGTCTCCAACGGCACGGTACCGATATAGCCCGCCGAGAAGCCAGACCGCTTCGCCATCGGTCGGCCCACGCCGCACCGATCTAACATCTGGAACGCTCAATGGTTCGCCTCCCTGGCGGGTTGGCCCCCGGTGGTCGTTGATGAGCACAGCATCGTACGTTGGTCCGTCGAGCCAGCTGGATCTCGGCGGAGATCGGCGTGACCAGAGTCGCCGCTCCTACAGGCCCCCGAGCGCCCACAGGGGAGCGAGTGCCAGCAATACCACAGCCGCGGCCTGCACGGCGAGGACGACGAGCGCTGGGCGCGTCGCTGTCGGAAGCCATCTGAACGCGAAGTACGCGATGAGCGGGACCTGACCGGCCACGAGGAGCTGCCACAGATGGGCCTGCGCGCCTTCGTCGGGCTGATGCACGACGCCGTGCACGGCCACGAACCAGACGATCATCGTCAGGGCACCAACGGACATCACCACGGGCAGGTACCCCGTCGGTTGCCGCAGCAGCGCCCGGACGGTCATCGGAGCATCCACATCGTGCCGTGAGGCCATCATCGTGGTGGCGAGGGTAGCACTCGGCACGCCGCTGTCCGAATCGCAATACGAACCCCGAGCCAAGGCTCGGAGACCGCCGCCCCGATGCGATACTGAGCCATGCCCGTCCGCACCGTCATCGAACGTGGGCCCAAGGACAAGCGGTCGGTGGCGTTCAGCCTCGACTGGCAGGGTTGGAGCCGCGGCGCGAAGAGCGCCGAGGTCGCCCTGGCGACGCTCGAGTCCTATCGGGAGCGCTATCGGCCGATCGCGGATCTGGCCGGGATGGCGCGCCAGTTCGACGCCGCCGGCCCCCTCGAGATCGTCGAGGACCGAGTCGGGACCGGCTCGACCGACTTCTGGGGGATCTCCTTCTCGCCCTCATCGACCGAGCGTGATGACCCGATGGACGAGGCCGAGCTCGAGCGCGGCATCACGTTGTTGCGGGCAAGCTGGGCATTCTTCGACGGCGTCGCGGCGCGCGTCTCGCCGGAGATGCGCAAGGGCCCGCGCGGGGGCGGCCGCGACCGGTACCGGATCGTCCGCCATACCATCCGCACCGAGAGCGAGGACTTCGCGAAGCAGGTGGGGTTGCGGATCCCGGAGGAGGGGGCGCTGACCCCGGATGGACTGCGCCAGCATCGCGAGACCTACGTCGCAGCGATGCGTGCGTATAACGCCGGGGAGGTCACGCGGCGCATGCGATCCTGGACCCTGCCATTCCTCATCCGACACTCTGCCTTCCACACGCTCGACCACGCGTGGGAGATGGAAGACAAGGACCTCTCTGCCGAGAACGCGACCTGACCGCTTCGATCCAAGGATCGGACGCTCGACACGACGGTCCGCGGGCGGGCAGCCGCGCGCTGACGGGCCGATACGATCGTCAGATGTCCGGCCGGATCAGGAGATGCTCTGCGTCAGCGCGGGTCGTAGGTCACCTTGGTGAATGGCCACTCGCCTGCCAGCCAACCAGACACGCGGCGGTAGAGCGGTTCGTCCAAGGCCGCATGTGCCGCGTCGACCCATGACTTGACGCTCGCGCCGTCGCCATCAGCCGCGGGGTAGATATAGACGCAGCCGATGACCTCGTCGGAGGCTGGCGCGAGGACGGTGTAGGTAAAGCCGATCCGGCCGGCGAAGTCGGCCGCATGTCGCTCGAGGTCGGCCAGATTCTCTGCCAGGGTCATCGGTCGCGGCCAGCCGGAGGCCGAGAAGCCGGGC
Source organism: uncultured Chloroflexia bacterium (assembly GCA_963777975.1). GTDB lineage: Bacteria > Chloroflexota > Limnocylindria > Limnocylindrales > CSP1-4 > CSP1-4. Next base: position 253,048 of record CAVZSO010000013.1, read on the forward strand.
GTGCGGTGGATATGGTCGACGCTCGAGGTCCATGCCGCATAGTCGGATACGTTGTGCTCAGGGCCCAGCGGCCGCAGCCGGAAGTCGGGATCGTCGAGTCCATGAGGCGGCACGAAGCCGGTCGGGACGAACTGAGCCGGATCGCTCATGGCGGCAGCGTAGGCCATCCGGGGTCGTTCGACCCTCGCGGGCATCGGACGGGGCCCGGGCAAGAAGAACGACCCGGTCGTGGACCGGGCCGTTCTGTGTTGGCGATCGGCGGGTTGGGTCAGTCGTCGCTTCCGGAGTCGCCGCCTCCGTCGCTCTCGGATCCGCCGTCGTCCTCTGAGTCGCTCGAGTCGTCGTTATCGTTGTCGTCTTCGACTTCGTTCTCGTCGTTCTCGCCCTGGTCGTCGTCGTTGGCCTGCTCGTCGTTGTTCTCGTCCTGGGCATTCGACTGATGGTGATGCTTATGGTGCTCAGCCGGCTTGGCCTCCGGCGCGGCGTCGCCGCTGTCGTCTTGGACGTCGCCCTGCTGGTCTTCGCCCTGGTCGTCGTCGTTGGCCTGCTCGTCGTCGTTGTCGTTATGGTCCGATACGACCTCGTCGTCGTCGGACTCGACCTCGGTCATCAAGGCGGCGATCGGGTAGGCCGCCACCCAGTCGCCCCACGATCCGCCGTCCGATGAGCCAGTGGGCGTCGCGTTGGCCCCCGCGAATGCAGGAGCGACGAGGGCGAGGCCGAGCAACCCGGTCGCACCGACGGCGAGGCTCAAGCTCCGCAATGGTTCCTTCCGCATGTGGTGTCTCCCTACCCCTTCCCAGTTGGGCCCCGTGATCGAGGTCATCGACCAGTCCGAGACAAGGATGGGCGTCTAGGTTTCAACCGGAGCCCGGTACCTTGGTACCGAGCGGCCCGACTCGGTGCCAGCCGGCACCGCCTGTCCCCGCGGCGGACACGGAACGACCCCTGGAGGAGACGCCAGGGGTCGCTCTGTCGGGTGGGTGCGAACGCGGGCGACGTTACTTGATCTCGTCGTTCCGGCTGTGGACCCAGGTGATGCTCGAGCCGGTGCTGTTGTCCTCACCGGTCTTTTCCTTGGTGCCCTTGGACTGGATCGTGAAGCCGGGCTTCTCCGGCGTGTCGACCACGGGCGCCGCCTGTTTGATCACGACCGGGGCCGCCTCGTCCACGGGGGCTGCCTGCGGCACAGCCGCGGGAGCGACGATGGGCGCGACCGTGGTCTCGTCCTGCGCCCCACTCGACGCCATCTGAGAGGCCGCGAACGCGGTCGGGACGGCGAGGGTGCCGATGATCAGGGTGCCGGCCAGGACCTTGACTCGGAAACGCGCGGCCTCCTCGGCATTCGGGAACCGCAACGTGAGGGTATGCGCCTCGACGTCGAACGGATCGGCGCCTAACACGACGCGGACGACGTTGTCACCCATCAGGTGACGCTGCTCCGCGTGGTCGGTGGCCAGGAAGATCGGCGTCGTGCGCCCGCCCCACGTCAGAGCGTCGATCGAGACGTCATCGTCGAGGCTGGCGAGGATCGCTGCTGCGTCCTGCTCCCCGCTGAACTGGATCGTCTGTCCACGCATCATGGCTCGCTCCCATCCGGGCCTGCCAGTCACCGGACTCGGCCCTCATACGGGGATGCTAGGCCCGACCATGCCCGTCGCGCGGTCAGGAGGCGGACGGGTGACCTGTCAAATGGGCGCCACCGGTCCGACCGTGTCGATCGCGCGCCCCGGCGCGCACGACCGACCTACGGCGCCACAAGCTGGTAGACCGCGCCGCCGCCGTAGTCGACGACGTAGACCTCGCCGCCTTCGTCTTCGCCGAACGACGAGATCATGAACGACGTGTTCATGAGCTGCGCTTCAGCGGCCGGGCGCGCGGCACCCCGCGGCAGGACCCAGATGCGTCCGCTGCAGAAGTCCCCGAAGATGTACAGGCCGGAGAGCGTCGGCGACTGCGTTCCCCGATAGACGAACCCGCCGGTGACCGAACAACCGTAGCTGTGGCTGTACTCCGCCAGGGGCCTCGACTTGCCGTTCTTGTTGCAGCCGGTCGACGGTCGATAGCAGTGGTTGCCTTCCATCACGCGCCAGCCGAAGTTCTTGCCCTTGCCGGCCCCGTGCGAAACGGTCGAACGGTCGACCTCCTCCCACCTGTCCTGACCGACGTCGCCGATCCACAAGTCGCCGGTGGCACGGTCGAACGAGAAGCGCCACGGATTGCGCAGGCCCCGCGACCAGATCTCGTTCAGGCCAGGTTCGCCGACGTATGGGTTCGATGCGGGCCGACGGTAGGCCCGCTTGCCGTCGCTGTGGTCGATGTCGATGCGCAGGAGCTTGCCCAGGAGCGAGTCCTTGTCCTGAGCGTGGTTGCTCGGGTCGCCGCTGCCGCCACCGTCGCCGGTCCCGATGTAGAGGTAGCCACCGCGGCCGAAAACGAGATTGCCACCGTTGTGGTTCGAGGCCGGATGGGCGATCGTCAGGATGGTGCGCGCCGAGGCCGGGTCGGCGACGTTCGCATCCCCGAGGCTGGCCTTGTACTCCTCGATGACAAGGCGCCCGGTGGGGCGCGTGTAATAGACGTAGAACTTCCGGTTGGTCTCGAATGCCGGGTGGAAGGCCAGCCCGAGGAGCCCGCGCTCGCCGTCGGTGCCGACCTTGGCGCGGATGTCAAGGAACGGTGTCGCCAGCGTCGACCCCGAATCGATGATCTTGATCAGCCCGCGCTTCTCGACCACGAACAGCCGACCGCTGCCGTCGCCGGCGTTGGTGACCAGGAGCGGGTTCGTGAAGCCGCTATCGACCAGCACCAGGCTGGCGCTCGGCACGGCCGCCATCGCGGGCAAGGGCACGAGCAGGCAGAGCAAGCTGACGACGGCGGCTGCGAAGGCCGCCCGGGTCCGGAGCGTCGTTCGTGGACGTCGTGGACGTCCGCGGCGGTCGATCATCAGGTCACCTCGATGAGGAGCGGTTCGTCATGATGGCAGCGAATCCGCAACGATGGGATAGCCTCATCGGGGCCCTCGTTGCGGTGCGTCAACGGCAGAGCCGGCCATCACGGCATGGGCAATGGCCCGGCCGACTCCCAGAAGGCCTTGAGGTCGGTTTCGCCACGCGCGAGGGCGGCGCCGAGGTCGTTCGATCCGTCGATCGTCCAGTAGTAGGCCCGCGTGCCGTTCGATTCGGCACAGGCGAGCTGACCGGAGCTGCCGTCGGCGCGCGTGAACGGTCCCAGCCCGGTCGTGCCGGCGGAGCAGTCGCCGGCAGGCGGCTGTCCGAGCGTCGAGACGATGCCATCGAAGTAGCCATCCCGGGCGGCGGTCGTCGGGAATGACGCGTAGCCATAGACGAGATCGCCCCCGACCGGGAAGCAATCCCAACCGGCATCGGCGCCGTCGGCCAGCGTCGATGTCGGGCGGCAGGCCGCCCGCAATGCCTCTGGGATCCGGGTCAGCAAGGCGTCATCGGAGCTCGTCGGCGATCGCGACGGAGCAGGTGAGCCGTTGGCCAGCAGGGCCTGGCATGCCGGCAGGTCCGCCGCGCCCTGGAAGGAACAGGCGACAGACGCCTCGGGCGCCTGCGCGTAGTGGTCGCGCACGAAGGCCTCGAAGGCGTCCGGGTCCGCGGTCACGCAGCGCTGCAGTCGGTCCCAGGCAGTCAGCGTCATGGGGTCCTTGATCGACTCGTCAGGTACCGAGATGAGCGCGCCGAAGCCATCTGCGACGAGGGCGTCGTAGCGGGCCTTGAGGGCTGACTCGTCGGTCGCGTCGAGGCCCGAGCGATAGACGACGATGAAGCCGTGCTCGAGGCTGTGGACCAGCTGCTCGATCGGCGGCGACACGTCGTACCAGCCCGGCTTCGCCGGCGTGATGGCGTGAGGGCCGGACGTCGGCGGGTAGCTGTCGTAGCTCCACGTCTTGCCGTCAGCCAGGTGGGCCCGTCCCTCGTCGGGCGGCGCCTCCAGCGAGGCGCAGCTCGGGGGGCGTGATGCAGCGGCGGCGTCGCTGCCGCTCGGGGCCGGGCTGCCGCTCGGCGCCGCGTTGCTCGTCTGATCCGGCGATGTCGCGGCCGGGGCGGCCGGTGCGCAGGCGCTGGCGATGAGCACGGCGCCCAGCAGCAGGGCAGGCACGTGGCGGGTATTCGGCATGAGGCGCGATGATAGGGGCGCCAGCGACATCGCACCGGAAAGGGACCTAGAGCATGTGTCGAAGCATCAAGACGTTGCGTGGCCAGGAGCCGGCCGCGACCGACGAAGAGGTCCGGGCGGCGGCGCTCCAGTTCGTCCGCAAGGTGAGCGGCTATCGAGCGCCGGCGGTGCGCAACCAGGTCGCCTTCGAGGCCGCCGTCGATGAGATCGCCGCCAGCTCGCGGCGGCTGCTGGACACGCTCGTCGTCCGCTGACGGTCAGCCTGGCACGAAGACCACGATGGCGACCGAACCCGCGAGCGTGACCAAGGCGAGGCCGAGGAGTGCCTTGAGCGGGCCGGTGTGTGGTGCCGTGTCGGGCATCGTGCGCAGCCGCCACCAGCCGGCGAGGAGCAGGGCGCCGTTGGCTGCCAACGCGACGGCAAGGATGGTGCGGGCCACGTTCGGAGGATAGCCGCGGGCGACGGCGTGGGTAGACTTCGGCGATGACCGCGACCGACGATCCGGCGCAGCTCGACGCCGTCCTCGCGGTGCTCGACGAGGCCCAGCGGGTGGGTCTTGGCGATATGGACCCAGCCACGTTTCGAGCGGCCGGCCACGCCGTGGTGGACCTGATGGCCGACTACCTCGCCGGGGTCGAGTCGTTCCGCGTGCTGCCCAACGCGACGCCCGGCGAGCTCCGCGGCACGCTTTCCGATGTCCGCGCCTGACGAGCCTGAGCCGTTGCGCTCGATCCTCGACGACTACCTTCGGCTCGTCGTACCCAACGTGACCCACTGGCAGCATCCCGGGTTCATGGCCTACTTCCCCAGCACGGCATCCGGCCCCGGCATCCTCGGCGAGATGCTCATGTCGACGCTGGTCTCGAATGCGATGCTCTGGCGGACCAGCCCGGTGGCCACGGAGCTCGAGGAGGTCACCGTCGGCTGGCTCCGCGACGCGCTCGGGCTGCCGACCGACTTCGACGGGCTGTTCACCGACACGGCGTCGACGAGCACGCTCATGGCGCTGGCGGCCGCCAGGCAGCAAGCCACCGGCGACGCGGCCTCGGCCGGTCTCGGCGATCGGGGGCGCCTGCGGGTCTATGCATCGGCCGAGGCGCACAGCTCGATCGAGAAGGCCTGCATGACGCTGGGCATCGGGCGCGACGGCCTGCGACGGATCGGCGTCGACGGCGAGCTGGCCATGGACCCGGGCGCGCTGCGCACCGCCATCGCCGAGGATCGTGCGGCGGGTTGGCGGCCGGCCGCCGTCGTGGCGACGATCGGGACGACCGGTTCGACCGCCATCGATCCGGTCGGGGCTATCGCCGAGATCGCCTCCGCAGAAGGGCTCTGGTTCCACGTCGACGCGGCCTATGCGGGCGTCGTGGCCTTGCTCCCCGATCGCCGGGCGCCGTTCGCCGGCTGGGACCGGGCCGACTCGATCGTCGTCAATCCGCACAAGTGGCTCTTCACGCCCATCGACTGCTCGCTGGCCCTGACCCGGCGCATGGACGTCCTCCGCTCGGCCTTCAGCCTCGTCCCTGAGTACCTGCGCACGCTCGATCAGGCCACGCCCGTCCGGGACTTCAACGAGTACACGCCTCAGCTCGGTCGACGCTTCCGCGCGCTGAAGGTCTGGTTCGTGCTCCGTTACTTCGGCCTGGAAGGCATCCGCCGGCGCCTGGCGGCCCATATCGAGTACGCGCGCTGGTTCCGACTGCAGGTCGAGGCCGAGCCCGACGCCGAGATCCTGGCCCCGACTCCCTTCGCGACCGTCTGCTTCCGCTGGCGGCCACGCCGGCTCGTCGAGCTCGAAGGCGACCCGACCGCCGACGCGGAGCTGGACGAGCTCAACGAGCGGCTCATGGAGGCGGTCAACGCGAGCGGTGACGTGTTCATCTCGCACACTCGCCTGGCTGGCCGATTCACGCTTCGGCTTGCGCTGGGCGGCGTGCGGACAGAAGCAGCGCCACGTCGAGCGAGCCTGGGAGCTCGTGTCCGAGCACGGCCGCAGGCTGGGGGCTGACCAGAGCGAGGTCGCGACGCCCTCGGCATGATCGGTCAGGAGTGGATGTCGCCAGGTTCGCGTCCAGGACGACAGTTGGCGAGAACAGGCTGACAATGGTCAACCAGGCTGGCATGTGGCAGAGATCTGGGGAAGGCCGAACGGCTGGGCAGCGGGCGGCTTGGGTAACGGCACAGCGACTCGGTCCGCCGGACGGCTAGCTGCGAGACAGAAGGGACTGGGACGATGGCAGCGATACGGACAGCGGAGGTCGCCTGGGAGGGCGACCTGGTCAGCGGCAATGGGACCATCACCAAGGTCGGCAGCGCGGCGTTCGGCCCGCTTCCGGTCAGCTGGGCGGCGCGGACCGAGGCTCCAGGCGGCAAGACGAGCCCCGAGGAGCTGCTCGCAGCGGCCCATGCCAGCTGCTTCGCCATGGCTCTCTCCGGCGCACTGGGCCGGGCAGGCACGCCACCGACATCGCTCGCGGTGTCGGCCACCGTGACCTTCGACAAGGGCGAGGGCGGCTGGGGCGTGAAGTCGTCGGCGCTTTCGGTCCGGGGCAAGGCGCCAGGCGCGACCGCCGAGTCGTTCGCCGAGGCCGCGGAGGCGACCCGTACCGGATGTCCGATCTCGAAGGCGCTCGCTGGCAACGTCGAGCTGACCGTCGAAGCGACGCTGGAGGGCTGACGAGTAGCCGTGCCGGCCGTGTAGAGGATGCCGCCGCCGACGTGCAGGACCGCGACGAGGTCGATGAGTCCCACGGACACCTCCCTCCCGGGGCCGACCTGGCTTCCCGTGCATCGTGGCACATGGCCCGCCCTCCACGCTACGATTGCCCCGACGCAGCCTAGGAGGACGCTCAGCCGTGCCGCCGATCGACCAGCTCCAGCGACCCGACGCGCACGAGATCGAGAAGCTCGGCCGGCAGGGCATCTTCACGACCGGGCTTCTTCTCGAGGTCTCGGAGACGCCGACCCGGCGCATCACGCTCGCCGACCAGGTCGGCGTGACCACGAACGACGTCAACGCCTGGCGCGACGAGGCGCTGCTCCTCAACCTCGCCGGCTTCAGCCACGACACGCAGGTGCTCTTCGCGCAGGCCGGCATCATCGGGCTGGAGGACCTGCTCGAGCTCGACCTTGACGCCTTCGCCGAGCGCCTCGAGCAGGCGGCCTCGATGCTCGAGATCGAGCCCCCGACCCCGCTGATGATCGAGGGCTGGTGGGACCAGGCCCAGACGCTCGCCGAGACCTGATCCCGACCTCGGCTGCACGGCAGGCACCGGCCCGCCGTGGGACGATGCGCGCATGACCCAAACGTCGATCGAGGCCCCGGACCAGCCGGTGGCGACGACCACGGAGACGGGCGCCCAAGCGGTCGACGACACGGCCGGTGCGCACGCTGTCGGGTGGGTGCTCGCATTCGGGGTCGCACTGGCGACGATGGTCGTCATCGTGGCTTTTGCCGTGCTCGCGCTGATGATCCCGATCTACATGCACGGCGCGCTCGATCGCGCCGGCTCGCCGGGCTTCCTCGGCGTCGCACCAGCCCAGGCCCACGAGCTCTCCGACGCGACCGTGAGCGAGCTGCTGTTCGGCCCCGGGACCTTCGTCATCGCCTTCGGCGCGGGCGGCCCGAGCTTCTACGATGCCGCCGAAGCCAGCCACCTGCGGGATGCTCGAACGGTCCTCTACGGGTTGCTCGCCTTGGCCGGGCTGTCGATCGTCATCCTCGCTGTCGGCGTGAGTCGGAGTCGGCGCGTGGCGCGCCTGTGGCGGGCGATATCAGTCGGTGCCGGCGTCCTGGCGATCGCCTTCGTCGTCATCGGCGTGCTCTTCCTGGTCGCCTTCGATGCTGCCTTCACGCTCTTCCACGAGATCTTCTTCCCGGGCGGCAACTGGTCGTTCGACTTCGCGACCGAGCGCCTCGTGCAGCTCTACCCGATCCCGTTCTGGCAGGAGGCCACGATGGTCCTCGGAGGCATCGTCATCGCTGCCAGCGGCCTGATCTGGTGGCTCGCCAGGCGTCAGGTGCGCGGGCTCGAAGCCGCCACAGCCCCATGAGCGGCCTGCTCTCGCTCGAGGCCGCCCTGGCGCGGATGCTCGACCGCCTGCAACCGCTGCCGGCGACGACCGTCGGGGTCGACGAGGCGGTCGGCCGCGTCCTCGCCGAGCCGATCGTGGCGCACATCACGATGCCGCCCTGGGACAACAGCGCCATGGACGGCTTCGCCGTACAAGCGGCCGACGTGACCGGCGCAACCAAGCGCTGGCCCAAGACGCTTCAAGTGGTGGGCGAGTCGAGCGCCGGGCATGCGCCGGACGCCGAGGTCAAGGCCGGGACCGCCGTACGCATCCTGACGGGCGCCATGGTCCCGGCTGGCGCCGACGCCGTGGTGCCGGTCGAGGACACCGACGCGCCGCCCGGCATCGCGGACCTGCCTGACATGGTCACGGTCCGCGTCGCTGCGGCCGCTGGCGCCAACATCCGCCTCGCCGGCAGCGACCTCCATCAGGGCGACCGCTTGCTCGAGCCCGGGGTCCGCGTCTCGCCGGCGGCCGTGGCCGTCATCGTCGCCGCCGGGCATGGCGCGGTGCGCGTCCATCGCCGGCCGCGGGTCGCCGTGCTGGCCACCGGCGACGAGCTGGTCGAGGCCGGCGCGCCGCTCGGCCCGGGGCAGATCCACGACAGCAACGCGCCGGCCATCGCGGCCCAGGCCCGCCTCGTGGGGGCGGAGGTGCGTCGCCTCGGCATCGCAGGCGACAGCCTGGCCGAGGTCGAGCGACGCCTGGCCGAGGCGATGGCCTGGGCAGACGTCGTCGTCGCCAGCGGCGGCGTGAGCGTCGGTGCCCACGACGTGGTCAAGACCGCCTTCGAGCGCTTCGGCAAGCTCGATCTGTGGCGGGTAGCGATCCAGCCCGGCAAGCCGCTCGCCTTCGGACGGGCCGTTGGCCCCGATGGCGGTCACGTCCTCTTCTTCGGGCTGCCCGGCAACCCGGTCTCGACCTTCGTCACCTTCGAGCTCTTCGTGCGCCCGGTCCTGCGGCGTCTGTCGGGCGATCGCGACCCATTGGCGCGTGACGTCGTCCGAGCACGACTGGCCTCGGCCATGACCAAGGCCCATGGCCGGCGAGCCTTCTTGCGCGTGGTCGTGGCAGCCGGATCCCGAGACGCCTGGCGGCTGGCTGGCGGTCAGCGCCGGCGGCCAGGGCTCGCACGTGCTCTCAGCGCTGGCGGCGGCGAACGGCCTCGCTATCATCCCCGAGGACGTGGACGGCCTGCCGGCCGGCGCCGAGGTGGACGTCTGGCGATTGGAAGGAGCCTGAGCCGATGGAGCCTCCGAAGCGCGCCGACAAGCGTCGGCTGACGCACGTCGATCGCGCCGGCCGACCGCGGATGGTCGACGTCAGCGCCAAGCCGCCGACGGCGCGCCGGGCGGTCGCCGAGGCCGAGGTGGCCATGGAGCAGGCGACGATCTCGCTCATCGTCGACGGCGGCGGCGCCAAGGGCGACGTGATGACCGTGGCCGAGATCGCCGGCGTGATGGGCGCCAAGCGGACGGCCGAGCTCATCCCCCTCTGCCACCCGATCCCGCTCACCGACCTCGTCGTCGAGGTCAAGCCCGACCGATCCAAAGGCGCCATGGTCATCCGTGCCACGGCCGCCACGGTGGCCCCGACCGGCGTCGAGATGGAGGCGCTGATGGCAGCCTCCGTGGCCGCCCTCACGGTCTACGATATGGTCAAGGGGGTCGACCGGGGCGCCGAGATCCGCCACGTGCGGGTTCTCGAGAAGTCGGGAGGGCGATCGGGTGATTGGCGCAGGCCGGTCGACCGTGCCGATGGCGACGGCAAGCGCGCAGAGCGACCGAAAGGCGTGCGCGGCCCGCGTCGAGGCGCCTGATCGTCGATGACGGCCGCAGTCCGATGATCATCGACGCGCAGCCGACCGCGTTGGTGCTGACCGTCAGTGACGGTGTGACCGCGGGTACGCGGACCGACGAGAGCGGCGAGCGCATCGCCGAACGCCTGGTGGAGGAGGGGTTCGCGGTCGAGCGTGGCTCCGTACCGGATGAGGCAACGGCCATCGCCAGCGCGGTCCGGGAGGGCGTCAACGAGCATCGGCTGGTGATCACGACCGGCGGCACCGGCCTCACGAGCCGGGACGTCACCCCGCAGGCGATCGAGCCACTCCTGGACTACCTGGTGCCCGGGCTGGCCGAGCTGATGCGCGCCCAGGGCGTCCGATCGACCCCGCATGCCGCGCTCTCACGATCGCTCGCCGGCGTCATCGGGCGCACGCTGGTCATTGCCGTGCCAGGCAGCCCGAAGGGGGCTCTCGAGTCCCTGGAGGCCGTGCTGCCGGTCATCCCACACGCACTCGAGACGCTGGCCGACGATTCGAGCCGCCATGTGACCACCAGCCCCCGATGACCGAGCGCCTGGGCGACTGGCCGCGATGATCGTCGAGCAGGTGCCGTTCTACGCCCTGGCGCCGCTCGTCTTCTTCGCCGCGGCCGTCGTCTTCGTGCTCGAGATGGCGCGCCACCTGCGGGTCTTCGCGGTCGCCCAGCGGTCGGCCGTCGCCGACCAGCCGGAGAGGCGTCTCGATGCGCTCATCCGCTACTCCATCGTGCAGGTCAAGATGTTCCGGGATCCGGGTCCGGGCCTGATGCATGCGGCCATCTTCTGGGGCTTCGTGATCCTGACCATCGGCACCGTGAATCGCGTCTTGTTCGGGCTGCCGCAGGCGCTCATCAGCTGGCCGGTCGATGGTTGGCTGTGGCGCCTCCTGCTGCTCGGCTCGAATCTCCTGGCGCTTGGGGTGCTCTTCGGTATCGGCTGGGCGCTGGCCCGCCGCCTGGTGCTCAAGCCCACGCGTCTGACCCTGTCGCGGGACGCGCTGACCATCCTGCTGCTCATCGGTGGTGTCGTCTCCACCGAGCTCCTGGCCGAGGCCGCCCGGTTGGCCCGCTTCGGCGATCCCGACGCCGCCTGGGACGTGGTCGCCAACCCCTTGAGCGTCATCTTCGGCGGCCTGGCGCCAGAGGTGCAGCTGGCCGCCTTCGCCGTCTTCTGGTGGGCGAACATCGCCATCATCAGCTTCTTCCTGGTCTATCTGCCACGCTCCAAGCACCTCCACATCGCGACCGCCTTCTTCAACACGGCGCTGCGCAAGCTCCAGCCCCGGGGCGAGCTGCCGGCGATGGATCTCGAGGCGGAGACCGCGCGCTTCGGCGTCAAGACCATCGAAGACCTCGGTTGGAAGGATCTCCTCGACGGCTTCACCTGCACCGAGTGCGGCCGCTGTCAGGCCGCCTGCCCGGCCTGGGCAACGGGCAAGCCGCTCAACCCCAAGACGCTGATCATGGGCCTGCGGGAGATGTCGGTCGACGCGGAGCACGGCGTCGGGTTGCTGCCGTCGATCCCCTTCATCCGCGGCTCCGATGCACCCGGCAAACCGTCCGGTGCGCCCAGCCGTGACGCCCTCGGCCGCGCCATCGTCGACACCGCCATCCCCTATGACGCGGTCTGGGACTGCGTCACCTGCGGCGCCTGCGTGGAGGCCTGCCCGGTACTCATCGAGCACGTCGACAAGATCGTCGGCCTGCGGCGCAACCTGGTCCTCGAGGACTCGCGCTTCCCGACCGAGCTGGCCGCTGCGTTCACGAACATGGAGCGACACGGCAACCCGTGGGGCCAGCCGGCCAGCGCCCGGCTCGACTGGGCGCGTGGCCTGCCCTTCACGGTCAGAACCGCCGCTCAGGTCGTTGACGACGGTGGTGCCGACGCCGTCGCCGCTCTGGATTGCCTCTACTGGGTCGGCTGCGCGGCCTCGTTCGATGATCGCAACCGCAAGGTCGCCCGCGCCTTCGCCACGTGCCTCGATGCCGCCGGCGTCGACTTTGCCGTCCTCGGCCAGGAGGAGTCCTGCAGCGGCGACCCGGCGCGACGGATGGGCAACGAGTACGTCTATCAGATCCTCGCGCAAGGCAACATCGAGACCCTGGAGCGTTACCGGCCCAAGACGATCGTCACGGCCTGCCCGCACTGCTTCAACACGATCGCCAACGAATACGGACAGTTCGGCGGCCGCTACGAGGTCGTTCACCACTCGACCTACCTGGCTCGCCTGGTCGCCGACGGCCGTCTGAAGGCCACCGACCCAGCCGACGGCGAGGCCCCGGGCACCCTGACCTACCACGACTCGTGCTACCTGGCGCGCTACAACGACGTGGTCGCCGATCCGCGCGCCGTCCTCGATGCCATCCCCGGCATCGAGCTGTTGGAGATGGAGCGCAGCGGCAAGCAGGGCTTCTGCTGCGGCGCCGGCGGCGGGCGGATGTGGATGGAGGAGACGCGCGGTACCCGAATCAATGCCGAGCGGACCCGCCAGGCGCTGGCCACCGGCGCCGAAGGCGTGGCCACGGCCTGCCCGTACTGCCTGGTGATGATGCGCGATGGCCTCGACGACGCGACCGGCGGCACGGTCGGAGCGCGTGACGTGGCCGAGGTCCTGGCCGCCCGGATCGCAGCCGCCCCGGAGCGCCAGCTGCCCGTCGTTTGATCCGACGTGCCCCGAGGCCAGCGTCGACCTCGGACCGATCAGGCCGGACGCACCTCGGCGCTCAGATCGGCGGCCGGACCGCCGGCAGCGGCGATCCACAGTTCAAGCAGTCGGTGTCCGTCGCCAGGTTGGCGCGGCCGCATGATGGGCAGGCGGACATGCCCTCGCTCGAAGCTGCGAACCGCGGCTCCACGATCTCGTCGGTGCCGCGCCCGCGAGCGGCCAGCAGGATGACCGTGGCGAGCACGCCGACGAAGGCAGCGACCGTCAGGAGGAGGGTGCCGACAACGGGGTCCATGCGTCCCTCAGAGCCCATCGCCGGCATCCATACACCGGCAACGCAAGGGTACGACCGCGGACGCCGAGGCGCTGTGTGTCAGTCCTACGCACGACAGCGACCGGCTACGATGGCAGGGTGATCCGCGGGGCCGCCCGATGACCCTCCGCCTGAGCGACGAGCAGCGCGACCTCCGCGACGCCGTCCGCGAGCTGGCCGACGAGCGGATCGCCCCGCGCGCAGCCGCCATCGACGCCAGCGCGGAGTTTCCGTGGGACGTGGTCGAGCTCCTCGCCAGCCACGACATCCTGGCCTTGCCATTTCCTGTGGAGCACGGCGGGCTGGGCGGCGACCTGCTGTCGGTCTGCCTGGCCATCGAGCAGATCAGCCGGGCCTGCGCCACGAGCGGGCTCATCCTCGCCGTTCACGCGCTGGGTTCGCTGCCGTTGCTGCTGGCCGGGACGCCGGAGCAGCGCGGCCGCTGGGTCCCGGACCTGGCCGCGGGTCGCGCGCTGGCGGCCTTCGCGCTCACGGAGTCGGAATCGGGGTCCGATGCCGGTGCCGCTCGGACCGCGGGGCGACGCGACGGCGACGGGTGGCGCATCGACGGCACCAAGCGCTTCATCAGCCAGGGCAACGTGGCCAAGGTGGTGGCGACCTTCGCCGTCACCGACAGTGACGAGGCGGCCGTGCGCGGTCGCCGCCATCTGACGTGCTTCATCGTCGAGCAGGGCACGCCCGGCTTCACGACCGCGCGCGTGGAGCACAAGATGGGCATCCGTGGCTCGCCCACGGCAGAGCTCGTGTACGACGGTGCGATCGTGCCTGACGCGAACCGCATCGGCGAGGTCGGGGAGGGCTTCGCCATCGCCATGCGCACGCTCGACCGCAGCCGGCCTGGCATCGCCGCACAGGCGGTGGGCATCGCCCAGGGTGCCCTGGAGGCCTCAGCGCACTATGCGGCGGAGCGACGGCAGTTCGGCCGCCCGATAGGTGAGCACCAGATGATCACCGCCATGCTGGCCGACATGGCCGCCCGCACGGAGGCGGCGCGCCAGCTCCTCTATGCCGCCTGCGTCGAGGTCGAGGCCGGCTCCGCGTCGGCGGCCCGCTGGGCAGCGATGTGTAAACTCGTCGCCGGCGACACCGCGATGGCCGTGACGACCGATGCCGTCCAGGTCTTCGGTGGCTACGGCTACATCAGCGAGTACCCCGTCGAGCGGATGATGCGCGACGCCAAGATCACCCAGATCTACGAGGGTACCCAGCAGATCCAGCGCCTTGTCATCGGGCGCGACGTCCTCGCACACGGCGGCTGAGCCGCGCACCGGGAGAGAGCCAGCGTGCACATCGTCGTCCTCGTCAAGGCGGTGCCCATCGTGGGCAACGAGCGGCTGACCGAAGGGCGGCGCGTCGATCGGGCCGCTGGCCTCGAGGCCAATGGCAACGATGAGTACGTGCTCGAGGCAGCGCTCAAATTGATCGAAGCGCATGGGGGCGAGGTGACGCTCCTGACCATGGGCCCGACGGGCGCCGCCGAAGCCCTTCGCAAAGGCCTCGCCATGGGTGCCACCCGGGCGGTCCACGTCGTCGACGACGCGCTTCCGGGCTCCTGCGCGCAGGCGACCGCGCAGGTCCTGGCGGCGACCCTGCGGACCCTGACGTTCGACCTGGTCTTCGCCGGCGCCGACACCTCCGACGGGCAGGGTGGCACGCTGGCGGCCTCGATCGCCACCCTCCTCGACCTGCCGTACCTCTCGTACGCCGGCCATATCGAGCCGACCGCCGATGGGGCGACCGTCCGCATCCAGCGCCTCAGCCCAACGGGCCACGACGTGCTCGAGGCGCCCATGCCGGCATTGGTGATGGGCACCCAGGTCCTGGGCGAGCCGCGTTACCCGTCCCTCCGCGGCATCATGTCGGCGCGCTCGAAGGAGGTCGTGGCGACCTCCCTGGCCGACATCGGCGTCGATCCAGCGCGCGTCGGCACGGCTGCAGCCACGACCCGTGTCATCGACGTGTCGCCGCCGCCGCCTCGGGCCGGCGCGACCATCCTGCGCACGGATCCCGATTCGGCCGTGGCCGCGACGATCGACTTCCTGGCCGCGCGGGGCCTCGCCTGATGGCCGGCCCGACGATCCTCGCGCTGGCCGAGCTGTCGGCCGGCGCCCCGACCCGCCTGTCCCTGGAGCTGGCCACGCTGGCGACCGAGCTGGCTGCCGCCTCCGGTGGCCGGACCATCGTCGCTTGTGTCGGCCATGGGGCAGCCGACGGCGCCAAGGAGGTCGCCCGCTACGCACCGGAGGTGTTGGCGATCGAGGCCGACACCGACGGCGCCACGCCGGCCGCACTGGTCATCGCGGCGCACCTGGTGGATCAGCTGGGTTCGGCGCCCGCCGATCTCGTGCTCGTCCCGGCGTCCGCGGACGGCAAGGACGTGGCCGGCATCGTCGCCGCTCGCCTCGGCCTGCCGGTCCTGGTCAACGCGGCCGCGGTCGCCTGGCAGGACGGCGGCCCGGTCGTCGAGATGAGCACCTTCGGTGGCCGGCTGATCACCCGCAGCGGCTTCACGGCGGGTGGCGGCATCATCGTCGTGCGGCCGGGCGCGACCACGGCCCGCGAGGGCGGCAGCGTCGGCACGGTCTCGGCCGTGGCTGACGGCGGCGTCAGCGTCGACCAGCGCGTCCGCGTCGTCGAGCGCGTGGCGACGTCCGGGGCCGCCGTCTCGATCGACGACGCCCAGGTCGTCGTGGCTGGCGGTCGTGGCGTCGCCGGACCGGACGGCTTCGGCGTCATCGAGGACCTCGCGGACGCCTTCGGTGGCGCCGTCGCCGGCACCCGCGCCGTCGTCGATGCCGGCTGGTTGCCATACGCGCAGCAGGTCGGGCAAACGGGCAAGATCATCAAGCCCGCCCTCTACATCGCCGTCGGTGTCAGCGGCGCCATCCAGCACAAGGTCGGCATGCAGACGTCGGGCACCATCGTGGCCATCAACCGCGATCCGGATGCACCGATCGTCGACTTCGCCGACCTCGTCATCGTGGGCGACCTGTTCGAGATCGCGCCTCGGCTGGCCGCCGCCGTTCGCGCGCGCCGCGGCTAGGCGCGAGGCGGTCGGGTGACCCTCGGCGTCGTCCTGCCGCTCCTCCTGCTCGCGCTGCTCGTCTTCGTCCTCGTGGTGCTTGCCCGGCGGGCCGCACGGGCGCTCGCTGTGACGCGCGCCTCGAGCGCGTTCCAGCAGGAGGTCACCGGGCTGGCAGCGCGTGTGACGCCGGTCATCGAGGATCTCATCCGACGGGTGGACGCCGTTCGCCGTCATCAGCTGCCGGCCCAGGAGATCCGCGAGGTCCTGGCCGAGGCCCACGGCACCTTCGAAGGTGAGCGAGAGACCATCGCTGCGTGGCAGCTGCCGCCGGGCTTCACCGTCATCGTGGCCGACGTGGCCGAGGACCTCGAACGCCTTGCTCGGGCGATCGAGACGATCGACTTCGGGGCCCAGCTCGAGGTCACGGGCACGAGCCGTCAGCGTGAGCTCGAGGCCCAGACCGCGATCAAGCGTGGTTACCTCAACCTGCTCCACGCGCGGCAGTCGTTCCAGGATCACGCGGCGACCGTCGCCGAACGTGCCAAGGCGAGCCGCGACCGCGACCGCGCCCGGACGGCCGCCTAGGTCGACGGGCGACGCGCCCGAGTCCGCTCCCGGACCCTGCATCTAGTGGTACGCTGAGTCGGAGACCACAAGTTCTTGTGGTCCCGCCCCATGGAGGCTCGAGACTCGATCGTGCGCTGCCCGACCTGCGGAGAGGCCGAGACCCGCGTCATCGACTCGCGCGACCAGGATGAGGGCACGACCATCCGGCGTCGCCGGGAGTGTGTCGCCTGCGAGTCCCGGTTCACGACCTTCGAGCGCGTCGAGGCCGCCCGTCTGACCGTCGTCAAGCGCGACGGCAGTCGGGTCGAGTTCGACCACGACCGACTCGCCTCGGGGCTGGCCAAAGCGCTCACCCGACGCCCGGTGCCGCCTGACGCCGCGGAGGCCGCCGCCGACTCGATCGAGGCCGAGCTGCGTGCGTCGGGTGCATCAGAGGTGCCGTCGAGCCGGATCGGCGAGCTGGCCATGGACCGGCTCCGTGCGCTCGACCAGATCGCCTATATCCGTTTCGCGTCGGTCTACCAAAGCTTCGAGGACATCGAGCAGCTCAAGCGCGAGGTCGATACCCTGCTCGAGGAACGCTCGACGCCCGTCGAGCCCCCGCCCGGCGGCGTGGTCCGCCCCAAGCGAGGCTGAACCCAGACCGATGGCCGTCCTCTCCGATCGCGACATCCGGGCCGCCATCGACGCGGGTCGCGTGCGCATCGACCCGTACGACGAGACCTGCCTGCAGCCATCGTCGGTCGACCTTCACCTGGACCGCGAGTTCCGCGTCTTTCGCAACAACCGCTACCCGTATATCGATGTGCGCACGCCGCAGCCGGACCTGACCGAGCTCGTCGCTGTCGAGGACGAAGAGGCCTTCATCCTCCATCCCGGCGAGTTCGTGCTCGGTCAGACCCTGGAGTGGGTCGAGCTGCCCGACGACCTCGTCTCGAGGCTCGAGGGGAAGTCGAGCCTGGGCCGTCTGGGGCTGCTCATCCACTCGACCGCGGGATACGTCGACCCCGGCTGGAAGGGCAACCTGACGCTCGAGCTGTCGAATGTCGCCAACCTGCCGATCGCGCTCTATTTCGGCATGCGCATCGGCCAGATCAGCTTCTTCCAGATGACGTCCGCCGTCGATCGGCCCTACGGCTCGGCCGAGCTGGGCTCCAAGTACCAGGGCCAATCGACGCCCACCGCGTCGGCCTTCTATCGGGACTTCGAGCGCGACCGGCGGGCCGTCAAGGGTGGCCCGGATGGCGCCGGCCGCTCGTAGGCCCGCCCGACCGAGGCCGCCCGGCGTGCCGATCGATGCCTGACTTCGATCAGGTCGACTGGCAGGCCGACCTCGGCGCCGGCGTGCGCGTCGCGCTGGTCCAGGCGGGCTGGTTCACGACCGACGCCGGGACCGCCTTCGGGCCGGTGCCGCGCGTCATCTGGGAGCCGCTCGTGGCCGACGAGCTGAACCCCGATTCGACGCTGACGCAGGCGCTCAACTGCCTGCTCGTGGAGACGGCCTCCGGACGGGTCCTGGTCGAGACGGGCGTCGGCGAGCGACTCGACGATCGGCGCACCACCCAGCGCGGGGTGCGCGGACTGCCGATCCTGCCGGCGCTGCGAGGCGCCGGCTTCGACCCCGCCAGCATCGACGCGGTGGCCATGAGCCACCTGCATTGGGACCACGCTGGCGGGTTGCTCGCGAGCGGCGGCGACCCGGCCTTCCCGCGAGCACGCATCGTGGCGCAGAAGGACGAGTGGGCGTTCGCCCTCGGCGACAACCCGCGGCTCGTCGCCTCCTACGAGCAGGACGAGCTGCGCCTCCTCGAGTCTGCCGGCCTGGCTGGCGCGGCTGACGGTCGGGAGGAACTCATCCCGGGTGTCGAGGTGATCCGCACGGGCGGACACACCGGCGGGCACCAGGCGGTCGTCGTCCGCGGCCGCGATCGCGTGGTCGGCTTCTTCGGCGATCTCTGCATGCGCGCCTGGAGCGGCAACCCACGCTGGGTGCCGAGCTTCGACGACTTCCCGCTGACCAGCGTCGAGGTCAAGTCGACCTTGTTCCGTCAGGCATTCGACGAGGGCTGGACGGTGGTCCTGTCCCACGAGCCGCGGCAGCCCGTCGGGCGCTTCCTCGCGGACAGGGGTGACCGCTTCCGTTTCGAGCCGATCGTCTGAGGCGTCTCGTCGCCGGGGTCCGACGGCAGCCTGTGTCATCATCCGCCGCGAAGCGCCGCGGGTCCGGGAGCCTGACGGCATGGAGAGGCGATGGCACGGCGACGGAGGCTGCTCAGGCGGGGAGCACTGCTCCTTCTCATCGCCCTGCTGGTGGCACTGCCCTTGACGGCGGGCGCGGTCTGGACGAACGCGTTGGGCGCGGGTGACCGCTTCGAGCACCTGCTGCACCGCATCGACCTGATCATCGACCCGCCACCGGATCGCCCGACCGTAGCGACCGTCCAGGTCACGCCGCGACCACCGACTCCCACGCCGACGGCGACCACGTCGACGATCGGCAGCGGGGCGCCGACGTCATCGCTGACACCGACGATCAGCCCGTTGCCGATCCGGGCAACGGTCGATGTCCGCCTGACCGCCGATCCCCAGCAGGACTTCATCTCGCAGCAGCGCAAGGACTGGTGTGCGGTTGCTGGCACGCAGATCGCGCTCGCCATCCTGGGCCTGACGGACAACTCAGAGCGCACACAGCGAAGCATCGCCGACCGGATCAAGGAGTGGGAGAGCCGACGCGACAGCAAGAATGGCGGCTGGGGCCCAGGGGCGATCGCCGAAGCGTTGGCCGCATACGGGGCGACGGGCTACGAGCTGCGCGCCTACGAACGTCGACCGGACGCCCTCTTCGATGCCGCGAAGGCCCTGAGCGCGACCGGCAAGCCGGTCATCCTCGTCGCCTGGCGGGGCGCCCACACCTGGGTCATGACCGGCTACCGGGCCGACGCCGACCCGCTCGTCTTCGAGGATGCGAACGTCACCGGCACCTACATCTACGATCCCTGGTATCCACGCGTCTCGACCATCTGGGGTCCGTCGGACAAGCCGGGTGTCTTCCAGAACACGGCCGAGATGCGCCGCAACTACCTGCCCTGGCGGCGACCCGAGGGTCGCTATCCCGACCGCGATGGCCTCTTCCTGGCGATCGTCCCGACGAGTGCGGAGGGCGGCGTCCCGATCAGCTCGACCCCCTGACCGTCATGCGACCGCCGGCGGGGAGGTCGGATCCATGGCTCGCGCCCGAGCGACGACCGTACCGCCGAGGACGAGGACCTTGGCGCCCATGCCCGCTGCGAACGCGAGCGGCAGAGCGACGAGACCGACCGCCTCTGCCAGCAGGTTGGCGACCGCGACCGTCGTGACCAGGCCGACGATCGAGGCGAGGACCGGCAGGATCGTGTTGTGGGTCGCGTAGATCGCTCGTGCCAGCAGGTGGGTCGCACTCTCGAGCGGGACGGAGATCGCGAAGGCGACCAGCAGGAGCGTGGTCCGGGCGACGTCCTCGGCATCGAAGGCCTCACCGCCCAACAGGAGCGAGATGGCCAGCTCGGCGACGACGGCAAGGGCCACCGCTGCGGCGGCCGTCAGGACGGTGATGGTGATCAGGTTCGTGCGCACGAGCCCCGTGAAACGGGCGCGGTCGCCTGCCGCATAGGTCGTCGAGAGGACGGGGAACGCAGCGACCGAGAAGGCGACGCCGAAGAGGCTGACCGGCACGCTCTGGAAATTGCGGGCGAAGCTGACCGAGGTGACGCTGCCGGCCGCGAAGGTCGAGGCGACAGCGGTGAAGTACAGGAAGACCAGCGGCTCGATGGGCTGGCTGACCGCCTTCGGGATGGAGAGCTTCACGTACTCGACGAATGTCGAACTCCGGATCGCCATGCGGGGCCGGAATCGGAAGTCCGTCCGTCGGATGTCGAGGCTTCGCGCCGTGAGATGGAGAAGCGCCCCGATGACCGTCCCGACGGCCGCCCCGTAGATGCCGATGACCGGGCTCAGAACGACCGTCCCGAGAACGATGCCCAGGTTGTAGAGGACCGGCGCCAGGCCGTAGCCCAGGAAGCGTTGCCGGGCGACGAGCATCTCGCCGAGAGCGAATGAGGCGGCGAAGATGAGTGCGGTCACCAGCATGATCCGGAAGAGCTGGACGTAGAGCTCGCGCTCGGCGGCGTCGAAGCCGGGCACGACCCAGGCGGCCGTCAGCGGGGCGATGACGAAGAGGATCACGTCGGCTACGGCCATGAGCAGGATGGCCACGGTCAGGACGGTCCGGCTGAACGCGGTCGCGCCCTCGGTGTCGTCCTGCCGCGATCGGCTGAAGATGGGCACGAAGGCGGCCGACAATCCGGCGATGACGAGCACGTCCAGGACCAGCTCGGGGACGATGAGCGCAGCGTTGTACGCGTCCAGCTCGATACCAGCCCCGAATGTCCTTGCGAACGTTCGGTCACGCAGAAGCCCCATGACATAGCCCGCAAATGTCAGCGCGGAGAGCAGGATGGCGCCGCGTGGGAGCAGCCCCAGCAGCCGATCGAGGACGGCCCGCATCCCGCTAGGCCTCAGGGCGTCGCGGCGGGGCGCTGTGAGGCAGGTGCCGAGGCGTTGGGCGACGGGCCTGTATCGGCCAGCAATGGCGCTAGCAGCCGCTCCGCCTCGGATCCGGTCAGCGGGCCCCTCCAGACGTTCTGGATGGTGCCGGAGCGGTCGATGAACAGGTGGGTCGGCAGGCCATAGCCCTGGTAGGCGCCAAAGACCGCCGAGGAGGCGTCGAAGCCGATCGGGAAATCGAGCCCGTACGTCTCGGCGTAGGCCCGCACGTCGTCCGCGGTCGTCTCCTGGACGCTGACCCCGACGAGCTCGAGCCCCTGGGCCCGGTGCGCTTCATAGGCGTCGCGGAGGATCGGCGTTTCCTGCTGGCAGGGCGGGCACCAGGTGGCGAAGAAGGTCAGCCAGACCGGGCGGCCGCGCAGATCGGCGAGGCGGATCGGCCGACCGTCGAGGCCCGTCAGACCGACAGTCTTGCCGTCGACCACGCCTTCGAGCTCGGGTGCCACGTCACCGGGCTTGAGCCCCTCGGTCGGTGCCCCGATGACATAGAACGTCGCGCCCGGCGATGGCAGCAGGGCATCGGGCGGGGAGATGGGCGAGGTGATGAAGGCCAGCAGCCCGCCCGCGGCCAGGACGATGACCAGGAAGACGAGGATCTGTCGCGCGCTGAACGGCCCGATGAGGCCGGCTCGCGTCGGCGGCCGGCCGATCGGCTCGGTCACCGCCCTAGACCTGCGGCCAGAGGAACGAGAAGGCGCGAGCGAAGGCGCCCAGCCAATCGAAGATGAGGGCCAGGCCGATGACCACCACCAGCCCACCGCCGATGAGCTCGACCGCCCGCCCATGGCGAACGAGGGGGCGGATGAGGGCCGGTGCGCGGTCGAGCGTCAGGGCCAGCAGCAGGAAAGGCACCGCCAGCCCGATGGCGTAGGCGATGAAGAGCCCGACCGCCTGGATGCTCGGACCCAGGGCCGCCAGGCCAAGGATGGCGCCCAGCGTGGGCCCGATACACGGCGTCCAGCCGACGGCGAAGATCGCGCCCAGGCTGAAGGCGCCGACCGGTCCCGCGCCGAGGCGTCGACCCGAACCCGTCGGCATCGCGGTCTGCTCGAGCGGTCGCCACGACCGCCACAACGCATCGATCCGGATGATGCCCATCATGTTCAGGCCGAGGACGATGAGGACGAGGCCCCCGATGAGCCGCAGCGAGGGGAGGGGGATGCCCAGCGAGCCGCCCACGTAGACCGTGATGCCCAGGAGCGTGAAGACGGCCCCGAAGCCGAGGCAGAAGGCGATCGCGGCGCGCATCGCCAGCCACCTGCGGCGCGACAGGCCGGGCTCCATGACCAGCGGACCGGCGGTCGTCGCCAGCATGCTCGCCGACGTCCCGCCCACGGCCAGCGATGGGGTTGACGTCCCCTGACCTGCGATCGCGAGGCTGGCGCCGGCGACCGTCACCACTCCGAGCTGACCGAGATAGGCTGGCACGACCGGCAGCACACAGGGCGACAGGAAGCTGATGATGCCGGCCACGAAGGCCGCCAGGAGGGTCAGGTCGGGCATCGTCCGCCGGTCAGGCGAGGTGTCCGTCGAGCGTCCGCTCGAGGAAGGTTCGCATCGCCCGGACGCTGGTCGCGAGCGGAAGTTCCTGGTCGCCGACGACAAGGACCGGGATCCGGTCGAAGTTCCGTCCCTCCAGGTCGGCGTCGCTGGCGATGTCCACCTCGTGCACGCGCGCGGCGGTGCGACCCGCCTTGGCGCGCTCCTCGAGCAGCGACTGCAGGTCGATACGAGCACGGTCGCACAGACCGCAGCCAGGCCTGGTCAGGAATGCGATGGTGGCGCGCTCGTGCATCGCCGCGCATTGTAGGTCGGGCCGCCGCACAGCCCTCCGACGATGCCCTATCCTCGGTGCGTGGAACCCGTGCCGCCCACGCCAGACGCCGCATCGACCGCGCCCGACGCCACTCGGCCCCTGACACAGCCGGTCGGGCCGGACGGATCGCCAGGGTTGACCCCGCCGGCTTCGGACGAACGGACGCCCCTGCTCGTGTCGCGCTCCTCGCGTCGACAGATCGGGTCGGCCCTCATCGCCTACGGCATCGTGGGCACGATCCTGGCCATCCTGGTCGCCGGCGCGGGACTGTGGGGCGCATTCCGCCTCGATGACACCCTGAGCCGCGTGGAAGCCCAGCGAGTGGAGCTGGCTGTGACCGTCGGGGCCGCCGCGGACGCGCTCGCGAGCGTGGTCACGACGGTCGAAGCCTCGCGGCCCGGCATCGACCAACTCAGCGACCTGACCTCGAAGCTGAGCGGGGTGGCCGGCGACATCGGGACCGCCGCCGACGATCTGGCATCCCGTATGGACGTCACCGTCTTGGGCTTCCAGCCCTTCGCCGGCCTCGGCGCGCAGATGAGCGGCATCGGCGCGCAGATCCGTTCGGTGGCTACGGACCTCGACGCGATCGGCCCGGCCGTGACCGCGGTCGCCGACGGGACGGCCGGCATCTCGACCAGCCTCTCGACCCTCCAGGCTCGGCTCGATGCCGTGAGCGCGCGGATCGACGCTCTCGGTCCCTTCGATCAGACTGGCCGAGCGTTGGCGATCGGCATCGTGCTCCTCGTGCTGCTCGACCTGTGGCTGGCCATCCCGGCGCTCACAGCCATCGTCGTCGGGCGTCGCCTGCGGCGTGGCTGACGCTCCGACGTCGAGGCCCGCGACGGCCGACCAGCCGCAGGTCAGCCTGTATGAACAGGCCGGCGGGATGCCGTTCTTCGAGGCCCTCGTCGGCCGCTTCTACGCCGCCGTCGGCACCGACGACCTCCTGCGCCCGATCTACCCCGAGACGGACCTGGCGCCCGCCAGTCGGCGTTTGACGCTATTCCTGGCGCAGTACTGGGGCGGCCCGTCGACCTACGACCGGGAGCGCGGCCACCCGCGCCTCCGGATGCGCCACGGCCCATTCGCCATCGGCATCGCGGAGCGGGACCGGTGGCTGCTCCACATGCGGGCCTCTATCGATGCCTCCGACGCCGACGAGACCGTCCGAGCTCGCCTCCATGAATACGTGAGCATGGCTGCCGAGGCGATGCGCAACCGTCCCTGAGGGCGGCCTCAAGCTTGGTGGCGCATCGCTTGGGGGTACGATGGCCATAGCGCCCCCGTAGCTCAGTGGACAGAGCGAGGCCGTCCTAAGGCCTGCGTCGGCGGTTCGAGTCCGTCCGGGGGCGCCAGCACAACAGCGGCGCGAAGAACTCCCTACGGGGCCACTGCCACGACCCCGAACATCGTGAGGCTCATCAAGAACTGATCTCGCCGCGCGGCGTCGTGGATCGTCGACACGAACCGCAGGCGGTCGGCGGTCGCCAGGCGACCGGTGGCGACGAGGTCGTCGGCGAGACTCTCCATCGAGAAGCAACCAGGCGGTGCTGCCGACTCGTCGGGGTCCCAGGTCGTCCAGGTCTGCGTCGCCTTAGTTCCCGCGAGCGGGATGCAACCAGCGGCGCCGACGAGGTCGTGCAGTCGCCGGCCGACGTTGGACGGTCGATTGCGCTCCGTTCGCACCGCGTCGCGGACCAGTGCAGCGAGTCCGTCGTCGCCGACATGGATCGTGAACGTCGACCAGTCCGTGTCGATGAGCGAGACGCGGCCGCCGGGCCGCACGACCCGCACCATCTCGGCGACCGCGGCGGCGGGGTCGGCGAGCCACTGGAGGGTGCGTTCGGACCGCGCGGCGTCGAAAGAGTCGTCGGGTTCGTCGAGGGAGCACGCATCGCCGACGACGAAGCGCACGCGACAGCGCGCGGCTCCGGCGTTGGAACGGGCGACGCGCAACATTCGCTCGGACAGGTCGACGCCGACGACCTCCCCGTCGTCGCCGAGATCCTGGGCGAGCCCAAGCGCGGCCTCCCCGAGGCCGCAGCCCACGTCGAGCAGTCGTTCACCATGAACCAGGCCGAGATGCGCTCGCTCCCACGACCGCAGCCGGAGCGTCGCGTCCCATCCGGCGGTTCCCTCCATCGTGGCGATGAGCACGTCGATGTTCGGATCGTCGTCGACCCGGTGGTACCCGAGCCCGTTCGTGTCCTCGGTCGCCATGCCGCAACGGTACGACGTAGTCGGGATCCTCGCCAATGCGGTCCGCAAGCCACCCGCTGATGCTGATCGGGCGCTTGCTCAGCCCTCGTGGTCCTCGAAGTCCGGCCAAGCGGCGATGTCGACGCCGTGGTTCTCGGGAGAAGCGAGCGTCCACCAGTGGGGCGCGTGCGTGTCGTCGGCGAGCCTTCCGCCGGCTGCCAATGCGGCCGCGACGCGAGCCTCGGCCTGGTCGGCCGGCACGCTGACGTCGATGTGGATACGGCCCCGGCCCGGCTTGGGTGGATGGAGCGTTTGGAACGAAACGTGCGGGTTGCGTCGGTGCCGATCGACCACATCCTCATTTGCCCCGAGGCTCCTATACCCGAGGGCGGCGGCCCAGAACGGACCTACGTCGCTGCCGGCATCCTGTGCGACGGCGATGCCCAATGCCTGCACCTCGGAGGGGTCGGGCTCCAGTCGCAGCGTCCGAGCCGCGGCCGAGATCCGGCGAGCCATCTCGACATCACGCTCGCTTAACGCTCCGTACTCTCCGGAGCAGGTACGGACGGTCACGCCTTCGGGACGCAGGTCCACGTCAGGAAAGTGGCCCACGGCGTCGCCAACCTCCGCGATCGCGGCGACGAATCTGGCGCCCTCCGAGAACGATGAGACGCGGTAGTAGGCATGCGCGCCCGAGAACAGGACCCGCCAGTCTTCGACGCCGTCGGCATCGTGGAAGGCTCGAGCCGTCGTTCTCTTCTCGTCCATCTGGCACCTCCTATCGGTGACCCAAATCCTGCCGGGGACGCCATCTCTCGTCGGCGACCAGTGCGGCGGCGACCGGGTCCACGATACGTATGGCGTCGAGATCGCCCCGGGCTACGATGATGCGCTCGTCCTAGCGGTCTTGGTCGTCGTCGACCAGATGGTCCATCCCGACCGCTAAGGACCTGTCGACCTGGCGGCGGAAATCGTCGTCGCTCCGCGGCTGCCGCGGTCCCCGACACGCCCAGGACCAGATCGACGTTGCAGCACGACCGCTGGAGGACTAGCATCGTCGGCACGCGCCGGCGAGATCGCCCGGCCGGACATGCTTCCTAGGAGGTGCCCAGGGCTTTGTAGACGCCCTCGCGGGCCGCACGGGCACAGACCCCTACAGACAACCCGCGGTCGGGCCGCCCCGTAGCTCACGGTGCCGCGAGGCATCACAGCCCTAGGTATATCGAGTCCGCTTTCGGTGGACCGATCGAGGATCCCATAGTCGATCCGGGCGCAGGCATCCCCCGCCAGCGACCGATGGCCACCGTCGCAGGCGGCGACGTGAGGAGGGTGCGAGATGACTGACACGTCCGAACAGACCCTGGCGGTCTTCCTGGTCTCGGACAACAAGGGCGCCGAGCGCCTGCTGCAGCGCGTCCAGGTCATCGACGAAGCCGACCCGGACGTCAAGATCATCGACTCGGCGATCGCGGAGCACACAAAGCACGGCCGGGTCAAGATCCACCAGGAGAAGCAGGTCGGCTCACGCGGCAACGCCATGCATGGGGGCGCCATCGGCATCGTCGTCGGTGCCATCCTCCTCGGCCCGGTCGGCGCGGCGGCCGGTGGCGCGGCCGGTGCCGCCCTCGGTGGCGTACACAACAGGCTCCATGACTTCGGCATCGACGACAAGATGATGAAGCTGGTCGCAGGCGAGGTCGACAAAGGGCGGAGCGCCGTCTTCATCCTCTATGAGGGGCACTGGCTGCACTCCCTCGACCTCGTGAAGCAGGCGGTCCAGGATGAGGGGGCACTGCTGTCGTATAGCACCATGCCCGCCGAGACAGCCGCGGCGTTCCAGGCGTTCCTCGAGCCCGTCGCCGAGCAGCTCGGTGGCGAAGAAGTGGTTACGGACTACGAGATCGACGTCGAAGAGGAGCGGGCGGCCGCCGAAGAAGTGGAGGAGGCGCCGGCCGTCGCAGCCGCCGCAGCCGCGGCGACGTCAGGGGGCGGCGACGACCTGACGCAGCTTGCTGGGGTCGGGCCCAAGGCAGCCGCGGCACTTGCCGCGGGCGGATACACGACGTATGCGGCCTTGGCAGAGGCCAACGAGCCACAAGTCCGTCACGCTCTGCACAGTGCTGACATGGGACCGCCGGCCAACGTCGGGACCTGGCCGATGCAGGCCAGCTTCGCCGCGAAGGGCGACTGGCAAGGCCTCATGAAGTACAACAAGAAGCAGTCGACAGCGGGCCAGGGCGCGACCAAGAAGGCCGCTTCATCAAAGGCGGCGGCCCATGACGACCTGACCCAGCTGAGCGGCATCGGGCCGCGGATCGCGACGATCCTCTCCGACGGTGGGATCACCTCCTACGACCAGCTCCAGCACGCCAATACCGGAGAGTTGCGCGGGATCATCGCCCAAGGCGGCGCTTTGCCACCCTCGAGCCTCGACACGTGGCCAACGCAGGCTTCGTACGCGGCGAGGGGCGACTGGTCGGGATTGGCGACCTACAACCGACACTAGAGCCGCGGACCCGCGAGCCGCGACCGTTACGGGTCGTTCCGCGGGTCACGCCGATCCGATCAGCCGAGCGTCCCGAAGGACGACATGGAGGTGCGGGCAGTGCTCCGTACGGGATCGTCATGACCCGACGGGGCGGTGGCGCTGCCTGCCAGAGAGGGAGTCATGGATAGGCAACTGACCCGGGCGGTCCTTGGCGAAGGGATCGGAACATTCCTGTTCGTGCTCATCGGCGTCGGGTGCATCGTGCTCGGAGGCTTGACCGGCGCACCGTCGCCGCTCCTCGATGTGGCGCTCGCGCACGGGATCACGCTGGCCGTCGTCGTGACGGCGTTCGCCGTGATCTCGGGCGGTCACATCAACCCGGCGGTGACCGTAGGGCTGTGGGTGAACGGCTCGATCGGAGCCACGAAAGCCGCCTTGTACATCGTCGCCCAGTTGATCGGCGCCTTCCTGGGCGCGGTCGTCATCCGTGCCACGTTCGGCGAGGAGGCATGGCAGGCGACCGGCTACGGCAAGCCGACCATGATGCCCGGCATCGATCCGACCATCGGCCTCATCCTCGAGGCGATCATGACCACCCTCCTCGTGGTCGCGGTCTTCCTGACCGCCGTCGATCCGCGCGCCGCGAAGCTCGGCGGCCTGCTCATCGGCCTGGCGATCGTCGGTGACATCCTCGTCATCGGCCCGGTCACGGGCGCTGCCATGAACCCTGCGCGCTGGTTCGGTCCGGCCGCAGCGTCCGGGGACTTCACGGATGCGTATGTCTGGACCGTCGGGCCGGTCCTTGGCGCCATCGTCGTCGCGTTGCTCTACAGGTTCATATTTGCGCCGAAGCCGGAGGAGGCGCCGGCTTAGCTCGGTCGATCGACCGCCATCGGAACGGCTAGCGCCAGCCGAGCTCCGGGGCGACGTATCTGAGGATGCTCTCGATCGCGTGGGCGTTGTACTCGACGCCGAGCTGGTTCGGGACCGTCAGCAGGAGCGTGTCCGCCGCCTGGATCGCCGTGTCCCCCGCGAGCTCCTTGACCAGGACGTCGGGCTCCGCGGCGTACGAACGTCCGAAGATCGCCTTGGTCTGCGCGTCGATGTAGCCGACCTGGTCCGACTCCTGATTGCCGCGCCCAAAGTACGCTCGGTCGCGGTCGTCGACGAGCGCAAAGATGCTGCGACTGACCGACACCCGCGGCTCGCGCTCGTGACCGGCCGTCTTCCATGCCTCACGGAACAGCCGGATCTGATCGGCCTGGAGCTCGTGGAATGGCACGCCGGCGTCCTCGGTCATGAGCGTGGATGACTGCATGTTCATGCCCTGCTGGGCCGCCCACTCCGCGGTCGGGCGTGAGCCGGCTCCCCACCAGATCCGGTCACGCAGCCCAGGCGAGTGCGGCTCGGGGCGAAGCAATCCGGGCGGGTTCGGGAACATCGGGGTGGGGTTCGGCTGGGCGAACCCAGCGCCGGACAGCGCCTGCAGGAAGACCTCGGTGTGCTGGCGGGCCATGTCGGCATCGGTCCCGCCGTCGGGCGGCACGTAGCCGAAGTACCGGAAGCCATCGATGACCTGCTCGGGCGATCCGCGGCTGATCCCGAGCTGCAGACGACCGCCCGCGATGAGGTCCGCGGCGCCGGCATCCTCGATCATGTAGAGCGGGTTCTCGTAGCGCATGTCGATGACGGCGGTCCCGATCTCGATGCGCTTGGTACGAGCGCCGATCGCAGCGAGGAGCGGGAACGGCGACGCAAGTTGCTGGGCGAAATGGTGGACCCGGAAGTAGGCACCGTCGGCACCCAGGTCTTCGACCGCCTCGGCGAGCTCGATCGACTGGATGAGCGCATCGGATCCCGAGCGGACCTCCGAGTAGGGCGACGCCGACCAATGTCCGAACGACAGGAAGCCGATCTTCTTCACGTGCTGATTCTAGGGACCTATGCGCTCACCGTTTTCGCGTACCGGCGGCGAGAATCGATCACCCGTCCGACGCAGGGTGGTCGCCAGGCGGCAGTGGACGCCCGCGGTGGGAGCCAGGATTCCGTCATCGAACAGTCACGCCTCCGTCGTCGGCTTGTCACCGTCCTCGGCCACGCTCTCCGAACGGGCAGCATCGGGCATGCCCGACGTACCGGGATGGAGGATCGGATGAAGCGGATCTTGGTGGCCGCAACGATCGGCATGCTCGCCCTTATGACGATGGCGGGCCCCGTCGGCGCACGGAGCTTTGGCGCCGTTTATGCCAGTGATCAGGTCTATCGCGTCTTCGGGAATGCGGCGAACGTGCCAGATGGCACCGGGACCGACCCGTTCGCAAAGTTCACGAACTCGACGAATGCCGCTCAATACGGCGTTGCCGAGTTCGCTCCCGGTTCTCCGACCGGCCATCACGGCGGCCGCTGGGCTGTCTATGCCGCGACCTGGACGACTGGCGACGCCTCGACGCTCGTCACCAGCTGGTCGCAGTTGGAGTCGCTTGCGGCGAGCGGCCAGTTGACGCTCGTGCGCAACGCCGCCGCCGACTTCCGTTGCCCGGTGCTGGGCAACCCCGAACCGATCGGCTAGCGCCATTCGGCACGCGCGCGCGGCTCACCTGGCGGTCGTCGGGGAGCCGCGACGCGACGCCTGCGACAAGACCGCGCCGGGCGAGTTCACCTTGGACGTCCGCGTCGCCAGCGCATCGGTCATTACGGTATTGACATTGGAGCGACTCCAAGGTTTACGGTTCGTGCCATGCCGGCGACTCCGAGAGACCGGCTTCCTCGCTACCGCGGACCTGACCGGCTACACCGCCAATCTGTCGGGGAGTGAGATCGAGCACGCACCTGCCATCGCCGGCGACCTGCTCGAGCGCACGTAGCGACGCCGACATCGCCACTTCGAGGGGCTGCGACCGCGCGACACGTTCCACGTCCTCTACGCGTCCTGTCTTTGGTTTCGATCACCGTCGCGGCCGAACACGGCTGCTTCCTGGGAGGCACTCGATGAACCGAAGGGTTGCGCAGCACCGGCTGCAGGCCGCCGTCGCGATGCTCGCGCTCGTGGTCGTGAGCACAGGCTGCACGACGGCGACGCCAGCCCTGAGTCCGACCGCAACGCCCGAGTTGACTTCCGCACCGACCCAGATAGGGACCGTCGTACCCAGCCCGTTGCCCACGGTGACCGCGGTCCCGACGGCGACCCCCGTGCCGGCAGCCTCGGCATGGAGCGAGGCCCCGCCGCAACCCTCGGTGAGTGGCGTGCAGTTCCAGGACGTCATCTGGACGGGGGCACGCTTCGTCGCCATCGGCGACGGAGATAAGGGCGCTGTCTTCCTGGACTCGACCGACGGCGTCGAATGGCATCGACAGTCGGGTAACCGCGCAGGCGCTGTGCGCCTGGCGACGGGACCGATGGGCGTGGTGGCCGTGGGCACGATCGGCCGACGCCTCGCCAGCTGGACATCGACCGATGGGCTGTCGTGGACGGCACACCCGAAGGCATTCCCAAAGGCGCCGGATGGCTCGCGGCTCGACGAGGACGTCGTCGCGGTCACCGATGTCGTCGCCCGCGATCGCGGGTGGCTGGCCGTGGGACGCCGCGATCCGGCATGCATGATCAACTGCGATCTCGACCCCAAGCGGGCCTACGTCTGGACGTCGAGCGACGGTGCCGATTGGACGAGGGTGGCCGACCAGAAGGCATTCAAGGGTGGAGGCATGGATGCCGTCGCGCAGACCGGCACGGGCTTCGCCGCAGCCGGCATCGCCGCGAGCCATGCCTCGATCTGGACATCGCCCGATGGCTTGACATGGTCTCGCGTCCCGGATGCGCCGATGTTCCGTGTCCCACAGTCGTCGGGAGCGTTTGCCGTCGGTGCGACCGGTGTCACGGAGCGCGACGGCGCCATCGTGGTGGTTGGGCAGGCCTATGCCCAAGACGCGTGCGGTCCCGGCGTCCCGGCGCGGCGATGCCCCGGTGCACGGGCATGGTGGTCGGCCGACGGGGACACGTGGTCGAAAGCCTCGGTCGAGCAGGCCATAGACGGTCAGATGTTCAGTGTCACGGCGACGCCGGACGGCTTCCTGGCGACCGGACCGTCCGGGGGAACAAGCTGTCTCGGCGGCATCTGGGCATCGACCGACGGCCGCGCATGGCGATGCGACGCTTCGAGCCCTCAGTTCAAAGGCTTCGGCCCATATGCAGCCGCCGCGTCGGACACGGTCGAGGTTGCCGTGGGCCTGCACGGCACCACCGGCGCGGTCTGGTATCGGACGCGTCCGTGATGGCCGACGTGGCCACCCTGCGGAGCCGCGACTGAAGCACGGGACCCACGCCGCGGGAGACCGCCTCCGGCGATCTTCAGAGGGCGGCAGCCTCGTCGGGCGCGGCGACCTCGATCAATCGCGCCAACCCGTCCGGGTCCGCGATGCTGATCCCGCCGCCGCGGTGGCGTTTCACCAAGCCATCGGCCTCCAGCCCTTTCAAGGTCCGGTACATCATCACCTGGCTGGTCCCGATCATGGCGGCCAGGTCGCCACGCTGCGCGACCGGATGGCGCGTGTCGAAGATCTCGTCGCCGTACGTCGTCAGGATCGCTGCCATGCGCTGGCGCGCGCTCTCGAAGGACTGCTCGTCAAGCCGCACGTTGAGCACGAGTGCGAATTCGGAAGACAGGTCGAGGAGACCGACGGCTAGCTTGGCATCTCCGAGCGCGAGCTCCCGAACGAGCTGCGGATCCCATGTCGCCCAGGACCCGTCGGTCAGGGCCACAAGCTCATAGAGCGCGTCGGCGCCCTGGCTGCTGATCGATCGCAATCCACCGAGGTACCCAGGGCTCGCGATGAGCGCGGCGCGTACCTGTCCGGTCTCCACGACACGGCGATACATGACATGCCCTTCGAGCAGGACGAACGGAGGGACATGCATGCCCCTCGCGTACAGCACATCCCGGCGGGCGAAGTCCTGCGTCCGAGCCGTCTGCTCGAGGCGATCGACCGTGCTCGAGGCGGCGTCCGGCAGGAGCCGAGCGACGTGCTGCCCAACGGGTCCGGTCGCGCTCATCAAGACCCCCTTCGCGTTCCGCGCATCGTAGCCCAGGCGAACTCGGTGACACGACGAGGCCATCGACCCAGCGCCAGCGCGCGGTGCATCCACGCACCGTCAACCGGACCGTCGACGGGGGATTAGGACATAGGACATATCGCCCGAGCGTCGGTACTCGGTACGTTCGGCTGGCACTCAAGTCGAGCACTGATCCAGAACCGAGGGCGTGGGCGCCCGAAGGGAAGTACCTAATGCAGGAGCCTCGGTGCTCCTGTGCTCGCTGCGAGGGCAGTCTTCCGACCGCCCCGCACGCATCACACGAGGTTTTCTGATGAAGAAGCTTATTGCTGCGATGACAGCGATGCTCATGGTCGTTGCACTCGCCGGATCGGCCTTCGCGGCCGGTGGCGCGAGCACGATCTACAACAGCCTTCTGCCGAATCCGCTGCATGGCAACCAGCCGAGCGTCGGCCCCGAGGCATACGCCTTCTCCGAGATCGGCAACGACGTCGCATTCACGGGCAAGAACCGGTCGCTGAGCAGCGTCACTGTGACGATGAGCAGCTGGGGATGCCAGACGCGGCCACTGGACCACTGGCGACTGCCTGACCACGCTGGGCGCGACATTCGCGGTGCCGATGACGTTCAACGTCTACGACGGCGAGCCGTGATCGCTTCGTCGACGAAGACCTTCGCGATCCCGTTTCGCCCGTCGGCGAGCCCGAAGTGCACTGACGGCCAAGATGGTTCGACAACGCGTTGAAGACCTGCTTCAACGGGCTTGCGACGAACGTCACCTTTACGTTCGCAGGACAGACGACTTCCCGACGGCGTCACGTACGGGATCGCGTACAACACCACGCACTTCGGCTACGCGCCGATCGGCGAAAGCGCAACCTGCTACTCGTCTGCAGCCGGTTGCGGCTACGACTCGCTGAACGTCGCCCTGTCCACCGAGGACGACGTGAGCGCCGGCTCTGACACCGCACCCGGGCACCGTGCGGCTGAACCACGTGCCGGCACGGACCCCTGTGTGGCGGCCTGTA
Organism: uncultured Chloroflexia bacterium; assembly: GCA_963777975.1. Classification (GTDB taxonomy): domain Bacteria; phylum Chloroflexota; class Limnocylindria; order Limnocylindrales; family CSP1-4; genus CSP1-4. The sequence goes on from CAVZSO010000013.1 coordinate 286,864, forward strand.
CATTCCGGCGGTGCTGTTCAAGGCCGCGAAATAGGCAGAGTCGTAGCTGCTGGGACTCGATCCCGGGCACCAGTTCTGATGACCGAGGCCTCTGCGTCGAGGCCTCGGATCTGTTTGACCAGCGTCACGGCCGCGATGTCATGGTCAAGTCCTCTGCGGCCACGCAATCGCGGCGCCCAAACTGCGAACGGAAAGGTCATTGCTTCATCGCATCGGAATCGTACGTGCCCATCAGGCGAGCCTGCGGACGTCCGCCGCTCGGCCCCAGTGGAAGACACGGACGGCGACGAGGACGCCGAAGGCCGCCAGCACGAGGATCGCGGCGGCAGCGAGCGACGAGTCGAGACCGCCGGATTGGAACTCGCTGTAGACGACGAGCGGCAGCGTCTGGGTCCGGCCCTGGACATTGCCGGCGAACATGATCGTGGCACCGAACTCGCCCAGGGATCGAGCCCAGGTCATGACCAGTCCACCGGCGAAGGCGGCACTCGCGATGGGCACGGTGATCGCCCGGAAGAGTTGACCCTCGGATGCGCCGTCGACCCTGGCGGCGTCCTCGAGATCGCGCTCGACGCCGGCGATCCCGATGCGAGCCGAACGGATGAAGAACGGTGCCGAGACGAAGGTCATGGCCAGGATGACCGCGATGGTCGTGAAGGGCACCGAGATGCCAAGGATCTCGAACGGTGCCGAAAGCAGGCCGCGCCGGCCGTAGACCAGGAGGAGGGCGAGTCCGGCGACCGACGGCGGCAGCACGATCGGCAGGTCGACGACCGCCTCGATCACGCCCTTGCCACGGAACTCCCGTCCGCGCGAGCACGAAGGCCAGCGGGAGTCCGAGCACGACGCTGACCCCCAGGCTGATGGTCGTCGTCACCACGCTCAGGATGAGCGCGTCGCTCACGGCCGGCGAGGAGACGGCGACGGCCAGCGACCCGCTCAGGAACGCGCGCAGGACGAGCGCCAGGACCGGGACGCCCAGGAACAGCGCGCAGAGGACGGCGACGGCGGTGACGGACCGCTCGCCCCAGCTGCCGGATCGTCGCCGACGGTGTGCCGAACCGATGGCGGCCGGCGTGGCGCCCTGCTGCTTGGTCGCTTGTCCGATCACGGCGTCGGTGGCTGGAACCCGTATCCGCTCAGGATCGCCTGGCCGTCGCGGCCGGCGAACCAGGTCAGGAACGACGTCGCTGCCGGCTTGTTGGGCGACTCGGCGATCACGACACCCGCGTAGGTCGCGATCACGTTGGCCGACTCGGGCACCCCGCCGATGTCGGCGACGAGCGTCGAAGCCTTGGCGTCGGTCACGTAGACGATGGCGGCGTCGCCTTCGCCCAGCTCGAGCTTCCCAAGGACCGCCTTGACGTTGTCTTCCTTGGACACCACGTTGTCCTGATACGCGGTCACGAAGTCGGCGGGGTAGCCCGTCTCCTTGGCCAGGTTGCCGATGAGCTGGTTGGCATACTTGGTGATCGGCACCTCGTCGCCGGCGGCGATGATCTTGATGCCTGGTCTCGCGAGGTCCGCCGGTGTCGAGATCGCGGCTGGGTTCCCGATCGGCACCACGATCGTCAGCTCGTTGTCCGCGAATTCGACCGGAGGCCCGTCGGCGAGGCCCTTGTCAACGAGCGCCTGTCGGGTTCTTCGTATCGGCCGACAGGAAGACGTCGGCCGGCGCGCCTTGCTCGATCTGGGCCGCCAGCGCCGACGACGCGTCGGTCGCGATGGTCAGCGTGGTGCCTGGATTGGCGGTCTCGTACGACCGGCTTGGCCGCCTCGAGGGCGCCCTTGAGCGAGGCTGCCGCGTAGATGGTGAGCTCGACCGGGGTCGGTGACGGCGAGGGGAGCGCAGGTGCGGTCGTCGGCGGCACGACCGAGGCTTCGCTGCTTGGCGCTGGTGCGCCGCCTGTCGCGCAGACGCGAGGACGAGCGGCAGCGCCGCCAGACAGGGGAGCGAGACGGGCCTTCATGCGCGCGACTCCCTGGCTGCGGGGATCTCGACGATGACGTTCGTGGACTTGACGACGCAGACCGCCTCATCGCCGACCTTGAGCCCGAGGTCTCGGACCGCCTCGGCCGTCATGAGGCTGACCAGGCGATGCGGTCCGGCCATCACCTCGACGACGGCGGCGACGCGATCCATCTCGATGCGCGTGACGATGCCGGGAAACCGGTTTCGCGCTGACTGGGCGACGATCGGCCGATCGGTCGCTGCCTGTCGGCGCTCGTCGAGCAGCCGCCTGACCTGGTCGAGGTCGACCAGGCGCTGGCCGCCCTCGGACCGCTCCATCTGGAGCCGTCCCTCCGTCTCCCAGCGACGCAACGTCTCGACCGACACGCCGAGCATCTCGGCGGCTTGTCCGACCCGCAGACCGGCTCGCGTGCCAGCGCTCTCCTTCGCCATACCGCGGATTATCGGTCCCCGACAGCCATGATGTCTAGAGGTTGTGCGCCCATCGGTAGAGACAAGGCGGTATCCGGTCCGGTCGCCGGCCCCGCTGTCGGCAGGTCGGCTGGCCTCCGCTGCGCCGCGCGCGGCCTCGGCCGGATATCGTTGTCCGAGCGAGCCTGCGGACGACGCGTCACGGTGGGCATGGACCTTGGGCAGGTGGACGTGCGAGGTGTGCGATCGATCACCGGTCACCCGACCATCTCCTTGCGGCGACCAGGCGCGCCCGTCCGGCCCTGCTGCTCCTGGCAGCGCTCGTGCTCAGCGGATGCACGGCCGCCACGCCGGAGTCGTCGGCGGATCGCCTCCGCATCGCGACCGAGGCGATCGGTCGGGTGCGCTTGTCGGCCGCGGTCATCGACCAGGTCGCTGTCCGCCACCGAAGCCATCGCCGACTTCGGGATCGCGGGCAAGGTCGGACTCGTCAGGGTGCGGATCGTGGACGGTCTGCATCTGAAGGTGTCGATCGAGGCCCCGGCGTCCATCACACTGGCCAGACCGCCGAAGGTCTGTCTCGTCGGCCCCTACTCGGCGCCGGATGATGCCGGGCTGTCCGACCGATGCTGGGGCGATCCTGATGTCGGAGCTCTTCTGGCCGCGCAGCTGCCGACCGACGCCTCGGGCCACTCGCAGATCCCCGCGGAGCAGCCGATCGACGTCGACGCCGCGCTGGAGCGCGGAGATGTGCGCTGCGACTATCCACCAGGGGAGTGGACGCTGGAGGTCGCCCTCGAGCCGCTCGTGGACGGCACATCGGCGGGGCCGATCGACCTGCCTCCGGTGACCATCGAGGTCCCTTGGCAGACCTCGCAGCCGATCCCGCTTCGCCTGTTCGGGACCCGATACTGCGGCCTTGCCAATTCCGTCTACCGCGACCAGGGCGAGCCTGACGTGGTGACCCCATAGTGAAACCCAGACGTCCCGGAGGATCTCGGTGATGACCGACGAGAGCGGCACCTGGCACTACGGCCTCGTGGCGCGCTGGTGGGATGAGTTCAACGTGCCTGAGGCGCAGGAGGTCGCGTTCTACGCGGCCGCGATCCGCCGATTCGGGGAACCGGCGCTCGACGCTGGTTGTGGGACCGGGCGCATCCTGCTGCCGTTGCTGGCAGACGGCCTCGACGTCGACGGGGTCGATATCTCGTCGGACATGATCGCGCTGGCCGGGGAGCGCGCGACGGCCGCCGGTCGTTCGCCAGGGCTGTTCGTGCAGCCGCTCCACGAGCTCGAGCTGGCGAGGCGCTATCGCACGATCTACGTCTGCGGGGTCTTCGGCCTCGGCGGCGACCGCGACGATGATCGCGAGGCGCTGCGACGCCTCCACGACCACCTCGAGCCCGGCGGCACCCTGGTGCTCTGGCATGAGCTGCCCTGGGAGGGCCACGATGAGCCCGGTTGGGCTCGCTGGCTGCCAGGACACCGGGCGGACATCCCTCGGCCGTGGAGGACGACCGGCGATCGCCGTCGGGCCGCGGATGGTGACGAGATCGAGCTCATCAGCCGATTGATCGAATTCGATCCCTATCGCCAACGGCATGCGCTCGAGATGCGCGCCCGACTCTGGCACGAGGGCAGCCTGGTGCGCGAAGAGGTCGGCCGCCTGACCGAGAACCTGTACTTCGCCCAGGAGCTGCTCCTGTTGCTCGACATCTCCGGCTTTCGCGACGTGCGGGTCGAGGCCGCCTACCAGGATCGGCCCGCGACATCGGACGATGGCACCCTCGTCTTCATCGCTCGGGCCTGAGATCCTCGCGACCTTCGACTAAAGGGCAATGCCCATCAGCTGAAGGGCACCTGACGAGCGCCTGAAGCGTTTCCGCCCCTCGGCCCACGCCGCCCGGACCGCAGACGGGGCCTCGCCGTCGGTCGGGCTAGACTCCCGATGATGACGACGCCGGACGACCACGCCGCGCCGCCCGCCGACCAGGCCACCCCGCCCGAGGAACAGCCCGCCCCGTTCGGCGACCAGGCGACGGAGCGCGAGGCACGGCCGACAGATCCGGTCGCTCCGCCGGACGAACCGTCGGCGCCGTCCGCCGAGCCGGCTACCCCGCCGGATCGGTCGCGGGCCCGATACGTCCTGGCGGGCGTGGCGCTGCTGGTGGTCGTCGCGCTGGTCGTTTCAGCGGTCACCTGGAACCAGCCCGCACCCGACACCGCGCCCGCCAGCCGGCCGACGGCCGACGCCCCGCTCCGCGCGAGACCGAACGGGGTCGATGCCGTTATCGTCGGTAGTGCCCCATCCGATTGGGATCCCGCCGTCCAGAGCGACTACGGCTCGGCGTCGACCATCGCGCAGGTCTTCGAAGGCCTGACCGCGGTCGACGCGCAGGGCGTCGTCCAGCCAGCCCTGGCGGAGTCGTGGCGCGTGGAGGACGGCGGCCATCGCCTCGTCTTCACGCTGCGCGACGGGGTCACGTATTCGGACGGCACGCCGATCACCGCCGACGACGTCGTGGCCAGCTGGTTGCGCCTGCTCGACCCGGCCAAGCCGTCACCGTTGGCATCGCTGCTCTCCGACGTGGTCGGCGCCAACGATCGCCTGACCGGTCGGGCTGGGGAGGACGCCGTCGGCATCCACGCCGATGGTCGCGATGTGACCGTCGAGTTCCGGCGACCGAGCGCCTACTTCCCGGCCATCGCCGCATCGCCGACGCTGGCCGTACTCGCGCCCTCGACCATCGCCGCGTTTCATGGTGGCCAGTTGCCTGCCAACCTTGTGGTCAGTGGTGCCTATCGCCCGACCTCCGAGACGCCCGACGGCGTGACGCTCAAGGCCAACCCAGCGTACTGGGCCGGAGAGCCTGCGCTCAAGACGATCCTCGTGGCCACCGACCTTGGTGACCAGTCGGTCGTCGAAGCCTTCGAGGCCGGCGACATCGACTATGGCCGCATCTCCGACTTCGACGCTGGCTGGATCGCGTATGACGCGACGCTCGGGCCGCAACTCCGGCGGCATACCGAGGAGTCGGTCGACTACTACGGCTTCGACACGACGCGACCGCCCTTCGATGATGTGAGGGTTCGCCAGGCTTTCGGGAAAGCCGTCGACTGGCGGCGGATCGTCGGCCTCACCACCCCGGACGCGATCCCCGCCACATCACTCGTGCCACCCGGTGTCCCCGGCCGAAGCGACGCTGATGGCGTGCCCGGATACGACCCCGACGGCGCCCGTCGCCTGCTCGCGGAGGCCGGCTATCCGGATGGCAAGGGCTTCCCGGAGACGGCGCTGGTGACGCAGGGCTACGCCTGGGACGGTCCCATCGCCCGACAGGTCAAGGACGTCCTGGGCATCACCCTGCGCCAGGAGGCGATGCCCTTCGAAACGTACTTCCAGCGACTCGAGGGCGGCGACGGCCCGACCTTCTGGGCCATGTCGTGGGTCGCAGACTACCCGGCTCCGCAGGACTTCCTGGGGCTGCTCCTCGGATCGGGCAGCACCAACAACTATGGTCGCTGGAGCGACCCGGACTACGACTCGGCCATCGACGCTGCCGCCTCGACCGAGGACCCCGCGGAGCAGGCTCGCCGCTATGCCGAGGCGGAGGCCATCGTCCGTGACGCCGTCCCGGTCGTGCCCATGGCCTATCACGATGGCTGGGCTCTCGGACGCGACGATCTCGTCGGCACCGAGGTCAGCGGCTTGGGCATCCTGCGCTTTGCCAGCCTCGATCGGGTTGCTCCGTGATGCTTCGGCGATCGCGAGCGCTGGCCTCGGCGGTGCTGGTCGTCGGTACGTACCTTGTCGCGTGCCTGGTCCCGCTCCCTGTCGTCGCTGCCGACAAGGTCGACTTCGGTCGGCCCACGGCCCAGTCGTTCTTCCCCGTCGGAACCAGATTCCAGCAGGGCTTCCACGTGGCAGCAGCACCCCGTCGGGTCGAGTTGATGACTCGGCTCGAAGGGACCGAGACCTGGCTCGTCCAGGAGGTCGGCTTCTCGGCCGTCGGCAAGGACGGCTTCGAGGTCACGCTCACCGACCCGACGTTCCAGCTGCCCAACAGCCGCATCCGCTACCGCTTCCGGGTGACACCCGCCTCCGGTCCCCCGGAGACGGGTCCGGAGGCCACCCTTTCCGTCAACGACGATCGCATCGACTGGCAGACGCTGAAGGGCGACCTGGTCACCATCCACTGGCAGTCGGGCGACGTCGCGTATGCCCAGCGCGCCCTCAAGATCGCCGAGGATGCCGTCGCCAAGACGTCCGAGTTCCTGGGGGTCACGGAGACCGACCCGATCGACTTCTTCGTGTACTCCGACGGCGACCAATTCCGGACCGCTCTCGGGCCGGGCACCAAGGAGTTCGTGGCCGGCCGGGCGATCGCCGAGATCCGGACGTTGTTCGCCGATGTCGCCGTCAGCGACATCGGTTCGCCCTGGCTGTCGATCGTCGTCCCCCACGAGCTGGTGCACCTGGTCTTCGACACGGCCACCAGGAATCCGTACAACCAGCCGCCGCACTGGATGAACGAAGGTCTGGCGGTCTACCTTTCGGAGGGGTACTCGAACGCCGACCGCCAGCGCGTCTCGAACGCCGTCGATCGCGGAACCCTGCTGCCGCTCTCGGCGCTGGCCAACGGCTTTCCGTCGGCCCGCGAAGATCTCTTCTACCTCGGCTATGCCGAGGGCACGTCGGCCATCGACTTCTTCGTCCGAACCTATGGCCAGGAGAAGCTCGTCGAGCTGATCCGCTCGTACGCCACCGGTGAGACCGATGACGAGGCCTTCACGGCCGCGACCGGTGCTGACTACGGAGCCTTCGAGGCGGCGTGGCTGGCTGACCTCGGGGTCAGCGCGCCACGAGCCATCGGGCCCCAGGCAGGGCGACCGGGACCCACGCCCGCCGGATGGATCGGCAACGCTGCGCCACAGGCATCGCCCGGCGCGTCGGCCGATGGCATCCCGAGTGGCGTGCTGCCGGGCGAGCCGAGCCCGGACGGCTCTGCCTCGGCCGCGGTCGGGCTCGCGGCGCTCGCCCTCATCGTTGCGTTGGTGCTCCTCGGCGGCCTTGCCGTTCGGCGGCGTCGTGCCACGGCGACGGCTACGGATGCCGTCGTGAAGACCGCCACCGACGCCGGAGCGCCCGGGATCGTCGCGTGGTCTCCGGCATCGGACGGCGACACCTCACCACCGGCGCCAGCGGCACGTACGACACCCGAGGGCCCCATAGCGCCGGACGGCCCGAGCGTCGGATGAGCAGCCTTGCCGGTCGCATCCGCGGCGTGCCTGGTTGGCAGTGGACGTTCGCCGTCGCGTTGTTCGCACTCGGCTTCCTGATCGCGGTCCAGCTCGGCGCCGAGGGACCGCGCGTGCGCTACAGCAGCTCGGAACGGCCGCCGCTGCTCGAGACCGCCCGGGAGCTCGACGCGACGCAGGCCAGCCTTCAGGCGCGCATCCTCGACCTTCGGGCCCAGGTCGCCGGCGCCGAGGCCGCTTCGGCTGGTAACGATCAGGCCGTCATGCAGCTCAACGACGCGTTGGCAAAGGCGCGCCTGGCGGCCGGCCTGGTCGAAGTCGAGGGCCCCGGGATCACCGTCCGCATCGATGACTCCGGCCTGCCGCTGCCCCCCGGCGCCGCGGCCGCCGACTACCTCGTCACGGCCAGCGACCTGCGCGACTTGATCGTCGAGCTCTGGCAGGCTGGCGCCCAGGCCATCAGCGTCAACGGCGAGCGGATCGTCGAGACGACGGCCTTCACCGACATCGGCTCATCGATCCTGGTCAACAGCGCGTACCTCCAGCCACCGTACGACGTGAGCGTCATCGGGCCGTCGGACCTCTACGACCGGCTGACCACCTCGCCGAGCTTCGTGGCGCTGGTGCGTGCCCGGGTCCAGGACTACGGCCTCGAGCTCGGCTTCCTGCCCTCGGACCACGTCGTCGTGCCTGCCTTCGCCGGCGCCGTCAAGCTCGTCTATGGCGGCCCGGTCGCGTCGACGCCGCCCGGCGGCCAGCTGCCCGCCGGCGGGGGAGCGGGGGCCACGCCGTGAGGCAGCCGCGTGCGCTGGTCGCGGTGACGCTGGTCGCCTTCGTGCTCGGTGTCCTCCTCGTCATGCAGCTCCGGGCCCAGAACGCGGCCGGCGGCCTGGAGCAGCTGAGCGCGGCCGACCTGACGGTGCTCATCGCGAACCTCAACGACCGCAATGGCGTGCTGAGCGCCGAGGTCGCCCAGCTGGAGTCCGACCTGCGGGCGGTCGAGGCCTCCGGCGCCAGCCGCGAGAGCAACGTCGATCGACTGCGATCCGATCTGACCCGCCTGGGGATGTGGACCGGGACCGAGGCCATCGAAGGCCGGGGAGTGCGTGTCGGTGTCTCCGGCCCCATCACGGCCGACGCCGTCAACGACCTGCTCGATGAGCTTCGTCTTGCCGGAGCCGAGGCGATCGCCATCGAGGACGTTCGGGTCGTGGCAGGGACGACCGTCTCCGGTCGACCGGCGGACCTCGTGGTCGAAGGTGTCGACCTGGGGTCGTCCTTCGACATCGTCGCCATCGGCTCGCCCCCGGCGCTGCAGGCGATCCTCGATCGGCCGGGCGGCATCGTCAGCCGCATCGCGGTCGGCCAGCCGGACGTGCTGGTCGACGTCACGACGAGCGAGACACCGATGCAGCTGCCGGCCACCCAGCGCGACCTCATCCCAAAGGGCGCGACGCCCCGCATCTGACCCCCTCTGGTATCCTGCCGCCTCGTGCGAGACCTCAGCCAGCGCGCGCTGGACACCGCCGTCCAACGCGGCGCGACGTATGCCGACGTGCGCGTCGTGCGGCGCAGCGAGGAGTCGATCTCCGTCAAGTCGGGCCGCGTCGACGCGGTCGGCTCCGGAGAGACCGAGGGATTCGGCGTCCGCGTCCTGGTCGACGACGCCTGGGGCTTTGCGGCATCGAACGCGCTGACCGGGGAAGAGGCGGACCGCGTCGCGGCGGAGGCCGTCCGCATCGCCAGGGCGTCGGCCACGGCCGCCCGCCGGGCTGTGGCGCTCGACGACCGTCCGGCGGCCAAGGGCAGCTACCGGACACCGTACGAGATCGACCCCTTCGCGGTGTCCATCGAAGACAAGGTCGCGCTCCTGCTCGAGGCGGAGCGGACGATGGGCCAGACGTCGGGTGTCGCCTTCGCCGAGGCGTCCTACTCGGCGCAGCGCGAGTGGAAGTGGTTCGCTGCCTCCGATGGCTCCGAGACGGACCAGGAGATCACCCACGTCGTGGCCGCGCTCGAGGTCAACGCCGTCGACGGCGATGAGCTGCAACGGCGGTCGTACCCCGAATTCGGGTCAGGCGGCCGGCTGGGAGTGGGTCGTCGGCCTCGATCTCGTCGGCAATGCGGGACGCATCGCCCCCGAGGCCGTCGCCCTGCTTTCCGCGCCGCAGTGCCAGCCGGGGCGTCGGACCGTCATCCTCGACCCGACGCAGCTCTACATGCAGGTCCACGAGAGCTGTGGGCACCCGACCGAGCTCGACCGGGTCTTCGGCACGGAGGCCTCCTACGCCGGGACGAGCTTCCTGACGACCGACAAGCTCGACGATGGCTTTCGCTACGGCTCCGACCTGGTGACGATCGTCGCCGACGCCACGTCGCCCGGCGGCATGGGCACCTTCGGCTGGGACGACGAGGGCGTCGCCGCCCAGCGCGTCCCGCTCGTCCAGGACGGCATCCTGGCTGGCTATCTGACGTCGCGTGAGACGGCGCCCCGCATCGGCCGCCAGAGCGGCGGCGCCATGCGCGCCGATGGCTGGGATCGGATCCCGCTCATCCGGATGACCAACATCAACCTGCTGCCGCGTGAGGGCATGACCCTGGCCGACATCGTGGCCGACACCGACGACGGCCTGTATCTCGCCGCGAACCGCTCGTGGAGCATCGACGACCGGCGGCTCAACTTCCAGTTCGCCACCGAGGTCGCCTACGAGATCAAGGGCGGCAAGCTCGGCGGGCTGGTCAAGAACCCGACCTACACGGGCATCACGTACGAGTTCTGGCGCTCCTGCGACGCCGTCGCCGACGCCTCGAGCTACGTGCTCTTCGGGACACCCAACTGTGGCAAGGGCGAGCCAAGCCAGATCGGTCACGTGGGTCACGGCGCGAGCGGGGCGCGGTTCCGGGACGTCCAGGTCGGGGTCGGCAAGTGGTGAGCGCGTCCCGATAGCCAGGCACAGGCAGCCGCACGCGTGGTCCTGGCCTATGCCGCGGCCGCCGGCGCCACGCAGGCCGAGGTGCTCTTCTCCGAAGGCGATTCGGCCCTCACACGGTTCGCGAACAGCGAGATCCACCAGAACGTGGCCGAGCGCGACGCGCAGGTCAGCCTCCGATTCGTCGATGGCCGCCGCGTTGGCTGCGCGGCCACCAATCGGCTCGATGACGAGGCATTGCGCCGGCTGGCCGATCGCGCGGCGACCATCGCGCGGCTCCAGCCGGAGCAGGATGAGGTCATCGAGCTGCCGGAACCGGGGCCGATGACGCCGGTGGCCGGGACCAGCAGCGCCGCGACGCGGGATGCATCGCCGGAGTCACGTGCTGTGGCGGCCCGGGCGGTCATCGCCGCGGCCGATGCCGTCGGCGTGCTGGCCTTCGGCTCCTTCACGACATCGGTCCAACGCATCGGCGTCGTCAACAGCCGTGGCGTGGACGTGGTCGAGGAGCGAACGTCGGCGGCCCTGATCACGGTCTCGATGGGCAGCGACGGCGAGGCGGGCTATGCGTCGTCGGCGGCGGTCGACGTGACCGACATCGATGCCGCCGCCATCGGACGAGAAGCGGCCGAGCGGGCCCGTGACTCGCGTCGGGCGGTGGCCATCGATCCGGGCGACTATCCGGTCGTCCTCGAGCCATATGCCGTGGCGGACCTGCTCGAGACGCTCGGCTACGTCGGCTTCTCGGCCCTCGCCGTGCAGGAGGACCGCTCGTTCCACGAGCCGGGGCGGGTCGTCGGCTCGGAGCTGGTGACCATCGTCGATGACGCGGCGGACCAGGCCGGCGAGCCGGCCAGCTTCGACTACGAGGGCGTGGCCAAGGAGCGAGTGACGCTCATCGAGCGAGGCGTCTGTCGCGACGTCGTCTACGACGAACAGACCGCCCGCCGCGCGGGGCGGCGATCGACCGGGCATGGCCTGCCCGCGCCGAATTCGTTCGGTCCGTTCCCGCTCAACATGCTCATGAAGGCAGGCGACGCCACGCATGAGGAGCTCGTGGCAGGCGTCGACCGGGGGCTGATCGTGACCCGGTTCCACTACACCAATCCGGTCCACCCGAAGCTGGCCATCGTGACCGGCATGACCAGGGACGGCGTCTTCCTCGTCGAGCGCGGCGAGATCGTCGGACCGGTCCGCAACCTGCGCTTCACCCAGAGCTACCTGGCCGCCCTGGCCGGGGTCGAGGCGGTCGGTCGCGATCGTCGACGGGTGAGTGGCGACTTCAGCGCCGTCGTGGTCCCGGCCGTGCGCATCTCGGCCTTCAACTTCACGGGCGCCACGGAGCACTGAGCACCCTCGTGACGACCCCGCGCCCGGTGCTGGACGTGCGCCTCGGCGACCGGGTCACCCTCGCGCGACCGCATCCTTGCGGCTCGCGCGAGTGGGAGGTTCGACGCGTCGGCGCCGACATCGGCTTGCGCTGCCTCGGCTGCGACCGGCGGGTCTTGCTGGCCCGCGCCGATCTGGAGCGACGGCTGCGCGGACCGATCGTCCGGGACGGCGCCCCGTGAACGAGCAGACCCGCCTGCCCTTCGACGACCTGCCCGAGCCGGTCGGCGAGGCGGCGCAGGTGACGACGGTCGAGCCACCGGCGCACGTCGGCAGCGCTGACGACCTGGCTGCCGCGACGCACTCGAAGGCCGCTCTCGGACGCGGCCACTGAACCGGGCACCCTGGAGCTGCCCTTCGGGCCCGATGAGAGCACGCACGGCGATCCTGCCGTGACCGCGGCCTCGACCGCCTCGTCGGGGACGTCGGCCACGGCGGACGAGGCCTTCCTGGCCGTCGAGGACGCCGCGGACGTCGACGCGACGGTCGGGGGCGTGCTGCGCAACCGGCGCTTCCTGGCGCTCTGGCTGGCTCAGGTCGCCAGCCAGATCGGCGGCAACATGGTGCTCTTCGGGTTGACCGTGATGGTCGCCGATATCGCCGGTTCGAGCGCATCGGTCAGCCTGCTGATCCTGACCTTCCTGGTACCCGCCGTCGTCTTCTCGGCACCGGCCGGGGTCTTCGTCGACCGGGTCGACCGCCGTATCGTGCTGGTGGCGACCAATGTCGCACGCGGTGGCGTCTTCATCCTGCTCGTGGTCCTGGTCACCAACATCACGGCGACCGACACGCGGCTGCTGGTCATCTACGGGCTCAACATCGTGGTCTCGACGTTGACCGTCTTCTTCGCTCCGGCGGAGGCCTCGATGATCCCGATGCTCGTCGATCGGCGTCAGCTCCTGGCCGCCAACAGCCTCTTCACGCTGACGCTGCAGGCCGCCTTTGCGATCGGCTTCGCGCTGCTCGGGCCCCTGGCCGTGAGCCTATCGAGCGTCGTCGCGCTGGTCATCTTCGTGGCCATCCTCTATTTCGTGGCCGCCGCGCTGTGCGTGACACTGCCCGCGGCGCCGCCCCGGGAAGAAGCGCCGGCCGGCGGTGCCATCGGCGAGGCCGAGCAGGCGATGGCCTCGATGGCTGGCGATCTGCGCGAGGGGATCGCCTACATCCGTGACAACCGCAGCATCTTCTGGTCGCTCAGCTACCTGGCCATCAGCGCCTCGCTCATCGGCGTCATGGGCGTCCTCGGCCCGGCCTTTGCCAGGGACGTGCTCGGGCTGACCGGCGAGGGCCTGGCGGTCCTGCTGCTGCCGCTCGGCGCCGGCCTGGTCATCGGCATCCTGCTGCTGAACGCCTACGGGCGGCTCTTTCCCCGCCGTCGCGTCATCGAGGGCGGCCTCATCGGACTGGCCGTCTCGATCGCGCTGCTGGCCCTGGCCGAACCCATCTCGACGTTCCTCAAGGGCACGCCAGGCGGCATCGGCAACCTGGTGTCACTGCTCGGGATCGTGGTCATGCTGGCCCTGGCGTCCGGCATCGGCTATGCCTTCGTGGCGGTGCCCGCCCAGACGCAGCTCCAGGAGGAGCTCCCGGAAGACATCCGAGGCCGCGTCTTCGGCGTGCTCAACATGCTGGTCAACATCGCCAGCTTCCTGCCCATCATCCTGGTCGGCTACATCGCGGACGGCATCGGTCCCGACACCGTCCTGCTGGCCTGCGCCGTCCTCGTCTTCGCCGCCGGCATCCGATCGATGGTCGCCGCGCCGCCGCTCGTCTCGGCATCCGCCGTGCCCAGCCACCTCGAGCCGACCGATCCGGTCACCGTCACCACGCAGCCGCGGCCGCGTCGGGTCAGCCCGCCGGCCGAGCCCGGGCCGCGCGCGGACGACGCAGGGCCGGTCAGCCGATGAGCCGCGTCGCCGTCGTCTTCACGGGCGGCACCATCGCCATGCAGCGCGACCCCGAGGCCGGAGGGGCGGTCCCGACGCTGGCGGGTGCGGCGATCCTCGAGCGGACGTCCGGGCTGGAGGCGATCGCGACGGTCGATGCGGTCGACTGGGGCCTGGTGCCGGCATCGCACCTCTCGTTCGCCCAGCTGCTCGACCTTGCCGCCACCGTCCGGACGTCGCTCGCCAGAGCGGACGTCGCCGGCGCCGTCGTGGTCCAGGGCACCGACGTCATCGATGAGACGGCCTTCGCGCTCGACCTGCTGGTGCCCGGCTCCAAGCCGATCGTGGTGACCGGCGCCATGCGCACTTCAGACGACGACGGCTACGACGGCCCGACGAACCTGCGCGATGCGGTCCGGCTTGGCCGCCGCCCCGGAGGCCCGCCATCAGGGCGCGGTGGTCATCCTCGGTGGGACGGTCCTGGCCGGCGACGATGCCATCAAGGTGCACACGAGCGCGTACGCCGCCTTCGCGTCCGCCAACGACGGCCCGCTGGGGAGTGTCGCCGACGGTCGTAGTCCACCTGACACGCCGTCGCGCACGACGTCGCTTCCTGCCTCGCATCCCCGAGTCCGCGGTCGAGCCGATCGACCTCGTGACGCACGTCGTCGGGCAGGATGGCCGTCCGTTGCGCCTGGCGCTGGCCGGCGGCGCGAGGGGCGTCGTGATCGCCGCACCCGGAGCTGGCAACACCCATCCCGATCTGCTGGCGGCGGCCGAGGAGGGGATGGCGACAGGTATCCCGATGGTGCTGACGACCCGTTCGCCGCATGGGCGGGCGAGCGCCACGTACGCATTCCCCGGCGGCGGCGCTGCGATGGCTCGCGGCCGGTGCGATCCTGGCCGGGCCGCTCGGTGGACCCAAGGCGCGCATCGCGCTCGCGTTGGGTCTCGGCGCTGGGCTGGACCCTGCCGGACTGCGAGACCTCTTCGGGCCATGACCCGGCCACCGGACCTCATCGTCCTCGGTCGCATCGCGAGCCTGGCGGGCGAGGAGGGGTTCGGATGGCAGGAGGGCCTCGCCGTCCTCGACGGGCGCATCATCGCCGCCGGACGTCGCCACGACATCGCCGAGCTGGCGGGCGCCGGCACGCGGACGATGGAGCTGGCGCCGGGCCAGGTCGCACTGCCATCGGTGACCGATGCTCACCTTCACCTCGTCGACGCGGCGCTGGCTGCGGACGAGGTCGATCTCGAGCGCTCGGCCACGCTCGAGACGGCACTCGAACGCGTAGCGCGTGCCGATACGGCACGCCTGGCCGATGGCGAACGCGACGGCTGGCTGCTGGGACACGGCTGGGCGACCGACGGATGGGCCGCCCGGCCGACGGCCGCCGACCTCGAGCGCGTGGCGCCCGGCCGCCGGATCGCCCTCTGGTCGCACGATCACCACACGATGTGGCTGAGCATGGCGGCGCTGGCGGACGCGGGCATCGACGCCTCGACGCTGGATCCGGTCGGGGGCGTGGTCGGCCGCGACGCCTTCGGTCATCCCGATGGCCTGCTCCACGAACACGCGATCAGCCTCGTCGACGCCGTCCTCCCTCGGCCGAGCCCGGCGGCGATCGACGATGCGATCACGCGATACGCCAGGCGGCTGGCCGCCGTCGGCGTGACCGGGGTGCACGATCCCGGCAGCCTGACCATGGATGCGACGCTGGCCGGCGGCTTCTCGGCCATCAAGGCGATGGCGGAGGGTGGTCGCTTGCCCCTGCGTGTCCACGCCGGCATCCGTAGCGCCCAGCTCGAATCGGCCATCGATGCCGGCCTGCGAAGCGGTCAGCGCGTCGAGCCCGAACGAGGTGCCGAGGCGGGCCGAGCGACGCGCGATCGACCGGTTCCGGGTCGGCTGGCTGAAGCTCTTCGCCGACGGCAGCCTCGGCTCCCGGAGCGCGGCCCTGCTCGAGCCATATGACGATGCGTCGACGCGACCCGGCCCTGCCGGCGCGCGTGGCGGCCTGCTCGATCCGCCAGAGGTCTTGAGGGAGCGTGTCGAACGGGCAGCCGGCGCCGGTCTGGCGACGATGATCCATGCCATCGGCGACGAGGCCGTCAGGGCGGCGCTCGACGTCTTCCAGGTCGTCGATCCCCGGCGGCTCGCCGTGCCCACCCTGATGCCGCGCATCGAGCACGCTCAGGTCGTGCAGCCGGTCGACCGGGCTCGGTTCGCGCGTCTCGGCGTGGCCGCCTCCGTCCAGCCCATCCAGCTGCGCAGCGATCTGGAGACGATGCGCCGTGCGATCGGCTCGCGCACCTCGCTGGCGTTCCCGCTGGCGCAGCCTGGCCGCGGCTGGGGCGCTGATCGCTTGTGGCACCGACGCGCCGGTCGAACCGCCCGATCCGTGGCCGGGGCTGGCCATGGCGACGACGCGCTGGGCGCCGGAGTGGGGGACCGACGTGCCGCCAGCCGAGCCCTCGGAGGCCCTGACGCTCGCCGCGGCGCTTCGGGCAGCGACGATCGGCCCGCGACGATCGGCGGGCGAACCGCTCGCCGGGCGCCTCGTCGTCGGCGAAGCGGCGGACCTGGTGGTCGTGGCGCTCGGCGACCACGACGACG
Source organism: uncultured Chloroflexia bacterium (assembly GCA_963777975.1). Taxonomy (GTDB): domain Bacteria; phylum Chloroflexota; class Limnocylindria; order Limnocylindrales; family CSP1-4; genus CSP1-4. Next base: position 303,328 of record CAVZSO010000013.1, read on the forward strand.
CCGGCGCTGCCGCCGAAGCCGTCCGTACCATCGCGCCGCTGTTGACCATGCTCGATGGCGAAGAGCGTTACCGCGCGCCTGGATTCGATCGCTGAGGAAGCTGCCGCGTGGCGCTTCGTCACCGGCATCTGCCGGTCGTTGCGCCCGTGCACCGCAGCGCGCCGGATTGCAAGGTCCGCGGCAAGGCGGCGGGCGTTCGATTCGCAGGAGAGCCCCCGCGGCGTCACCCGGTTCCCCAGGTGAGACAGCTCGCTGCGGGGGTTCTTCCATGCTCGCTGCGGCCGGTCGTCCGCGCCTGGCGAGCCGGTCGCGCCGAGGGCCTCTGGTATCATCCCGTCCTCGCGGGCGGCTAGCTCAGCTGGTTAGAGCACTTGCTTGACATGCAAGAGGTCACTGGTTCGAGTCCAGTGTCGCCCACCATACGTAGACGCGTCGATCGGGACGCGCCATCCCGGCTGGCACCTCCAGAGAGTCCGGACCGCGGCTGCAAGCCCGGACAGGTGCCGAGGTGGCGTCACCACCCGTGAGCGGCCGGCGAACCGGCCCGGGCGCCGCCCGTTAGCGCGGCCATGAGCGCGCTGCGACCATCGGTCGCGGCGAAGGCGGGTGGGACCGCGGAAGGCACAGCCTTTCGTCCTGTCGATGGACGGAAGGCTGTTCGATTCTCCGGAGGTCTCGACGATGAGCGATGAACAGGGCCAGGCAGCAGACGCGATGCCTCGACGAGGAGGTGCTCGTCGCACCCGAGCGCGGCTCGGTCGAGGAGCTCCTCGACGCGAGCGCCGGCGATGCGCTCGACCCGATGCGCCACTCGGCCGCCCACGTCATGGCCGAGGCGGTCATGGACCTCTTCCCCGGCACGCGATTGGGTATCGGGCCGGCCATCGAGGATGGCTTCTACTACGACTTCGAGCTGCCGCGTCCGCTGACGCCGGACGACCTGGCGGCCATCGAGGCGCGGATGGCGGCGTCCGTCGCCGCCGACCATGCCTTCGTCCGCCACGAGCTCGACCCGCAGGCCGGCCGTGCCTGGTTCGCCGAGCATGGGCAACCCTTCAAGGTCGAGATCCTCGACGATCTGGCGGCTGCTGCGATGGCCGCTGGTCAGCCGATGCCGCCGGTCTCGACCTACGAGCACGGGCCGTTCACGGACCTGTGTCGGGGCCCGCACGTCGCCTCGACGGGCGCCATCGGGCCCGTCAAGCTGCTGTCGGTGGCCGGCGCCTATTGGCGGGGCGACTCCGCGCGGCCGATGCTGCAGCGCATCTACGGCACGGTCTGGGCGACCCAGGAGGAGCTCGACCGCTACCTCTGGCGGCGCGCCGAGGCCAAGAAGCGCGACCACCGCCGCCTCGGCGTGCAGCTCGACCTGTTCAGCTTCCATGACGTGGCGCCCGGCGCGGCCTTCTGGCATCCCAAGGGCTGGACGCTCTACCAGACGCTGCGCGGCGCGATGCGCGAGCTGCAGGCCGAGCGGGGCTACCAGGAGATCTACACGCCGCCGCTCGTGCACCAGAAGCTCTGGGAGCGCTCGGGGCACTGGGACCACTACCGCGACAACATGTTCCTGGTCGAGGCCGAAGAGCAGACCTTCAGCCTCAAGCCCATGAACTGTCCCGAGTCGACCTTCATCTATCGCAGCCGGACGCGGTCGTATCGCGACCTGCCGCTGCGCCTGTCCGAATACGGCATCCTTCATCGCGCCGAGCTGTCCGGCGTCCTGTCGGGCCTGACCCGTGTGCGGCACTTCGTGACCGACGATGCCCACATCTACCTGCGACCGGAGCAGATCGGCGCCGAGATCGAAGCCCTGATGGGAGAGATCCGCGAGTCGTACGCCTGGTTCGGCCTGACGCCGACGCTGACCTTCGGCACGCGACCCGACGAGGCGCTGGGCGACCCGATCGTCTGGGAGGAGACCGAGGCGATCATGCGCCAGGAGCTCGCCCGCTCCGGGCTGCGCTACCGCGAGAAGCCCAAGGACGGCGCCTTCTACGCGCCCAAGATCGACATCCAGATCGAGGACGCGCTGGGCCGGGAGTGGCAGACGGCGACCATCCAGGTCGATCGCGTCATGCTGCCCGAGCGCTTCGACCTGTGGTACATCGACGAGGAGGGTCAGCAGCAGCGGCCGGTGGCCATCCATCGCGCCATCTATGGGTCGCTGGAGCGGTTCATCGGCGTGCTCGTCGAGCACTTCGCCGGCGCCTTCCCCTTCTGGTGCGCCCCGGTCCAGGCGGTCGTGGTGCCCATCGCCGACCGCCATGTCGAAGCTGGCAAGGAGCTGGCCGATGTCCTTCGGGCTCGCGGCATCCGGGTCGAGGTCGACGACAGCTCGAACCGGATGCAGAACAAGATCCGCCTCGCCCAGGAGCAGAAGGTGCCATACATGCTCGTGCTCGGCGATCGCGAGGTCGAGGCGCGCAGCGCGGCGCCACGCACGCGGGCCGGCGAACAGCAGCAGGCCGAAACCTGGCAGGCGCTGGCCGACCGGCTGGCCGCCGAGGCTGCTGATCGGCGGCCGTGACACAGCCACGACGTCAGCGATGCTGGCACGAGGGCGACAGCGGGCCTCGATTGCCGCTCGCTGAACGCCCATGCTATAGTCCCGCGGGCGACGGGGGCCCACGGTCGACATACCGCCGAGCCCGCCGCCAAGGAGTCCGTACGGAAGAGGAACGAGCCTGAGTCGAGACCTGCGCATCAACGAGATGATCCGCGTCCCGCAGGTGCGGGTCGTGGACGAAGACGGGAGTCAGCTGGGGGTCATGGCCACCGGTGAGGCTCTCACACTTGCGCAGGAGAGGGGCGTCGACCTCGTCGAGGTCGCTCCCATGGCCGCTCCGCCGGTCACACGTCTGCTCGACTACGGCCAGTACAAGTACGAGCAGACCCGCCGCGACAAAGAGGCCCGCCGCCACCAGCGGTCGGTCGAGTTCAAGGAGGTCCGGCTCACCCCGAAGATCGGCAAGGGCGACTTCGATACCAAGGTCCGCCGCGCCATCCAGTTCCTGGAGGACGGCGACCGGATCAAGGTCTCCTGTCGCTTCCGGGGACGCGAATTGACCCACGCGTACCTGGGCAGGGACCTCCTGCTGCGGTTCGCCGATCAGGTCCAGGACCACGGCACGGTCGAACGCCAGCCGCTTCTGGAAGGCAAGTCGATGTGGATGGTCATCACCTCGACGCACAAACCGAAGGTCCAGGCGGCCAGCCACGTCGACGGCGAGGCTGCCAGCGAGATGGCTGAGCCGGTGCCAACGCCGGCAGCCTCGGTCCCGGAGCCGAGCGCTACTGCCGTCCCGGTACCAGTAGCCAGAGCCTGCTCCCGCGAAACCGCCCGTCAAACCAGCCGCCACACCGAAACCAGCCGCCGCGAAGACGGCCCCGGCGAACCAGCCCCCGCGCGCCCCGGCGAAACCAGCCCCCGCGAAACCAGCCCCCGCGGTCGTCGCGGTCGCACAAGAGGCGACCGAGGCAACACCGCCCGCAGGAGATCGATAGCCGTGCCCAAGATGAAGAGCCACAAGGCGACCCAGAAGCGCTTCGGCGTCACGGGCAGCGGAAAGGTCGTCCGGGTCAAGGCCTGGCGCGGCCACCACCTCGAGATCAAGTCGTCGCGCCGTACCCGGCGCTATGCAGGCAAGGTCGTCCTGGATGCGACCCATGCCGAGCAGATCCGCCGACTCCTGCCGTACCTCTAGGAGCAGACCGAACCGATGGCACGCGTCAAGCGCGGCGTCGCCGCACACAAGCGCCACAAGCGGCTGCTGCAGGCCGCTGAGGGTCGCAAGGGCACCCGCTCGAAGCTCATCAAGCCGGCGCGCGAGGCGCTCCTCCACGCCATGGCCTACAGCTATGTCGGCCGCAAACAGCGCAAGCGCCAGATGCGCAGCCTGTGGGTCGTGCGGCTGAACGCTGCCGCGCGCCAGAATGGCTTGACCTACGGGCAGCTCATCAACGGCCTCAAGCTCGCGCAGGTGGAGCTGGACCGCAAGGTCCTGGCGGACATCGCCGTGCGCGATGCGGCGACGTTCAGCCGCATCGTCGAGGTCGCCCGCCCAGCCTGACGGCCGGTCGGGCCGCCGCGACGTGGACCTTGACTCGGTCAGCGCGGATCTCGACGCTCTCCGCGGCCGTGCCCTGGCGGCCATCGGCGCCGCAACCGATCTCGCCGAGCTCGAATCGGTCGAGCTGTCGGTCCTCGGTCGCAAGCAAGGCGACCTGACGGCGATCCTGCGCGGCATCGGAGCTCTCTCAGCGGAGGATCGGCCGCGGGTCGGTGCGCTGGCCAATGACCTGCGCCTGGAGATCGAGGCCGCCCTGGCGAGTCGCCGCGAACGTCTCGAGGGCATCGCCCTGGAGGTCCGGCTGGCGGCGGAACGGCTCGACCCGACCTTGCCCGGACGACCGCTGCGCCGTGGCTCACTCCACCCCATCGCGGAGACCGCTCGCGAGATCGCGCGGATCTTCGGCCAGTTCGGCTTCGTGACGTACGACAGCCCGGAGGTCGAGACCGACGCGCTGAACTTCCAGGCGCTCAACATCCCGGCCGACCACCCGGCTCGCGACCTGTGGGACACCTTCTATGTCGACGTTCCGGCCGTCGACGGCGACCGCCTGCTCTTGCGCACGCACACATCGCCGGGTCAGATCCGGGTCATGCGCCAGACCGAGCCACCGATCCGTGCCTTGCTGCCGGGTCGCTGCTATCGCTATGAGGCGGTCGACGCCAGCCACGGCTTCGAGTTCTTCCAGCTCGAAGGGCTGATGGTCGACGAAGGTACGAGCCTCGGCCACCTGCGCGGCCTGTTGGATGCCTTCGCCCACGCCATGTTCGGAGCCGGCCGTGCCACCCGCTTCCGGCCGGGCTACTACCCGTTCACGGAGCCATCGGTGGCCTTCGACATCGGCTGCCTCGTGTGCGATGGCGTCGGCTGCCCAGCCTGTGGTCGGACCGGCTGGATGACCATCCTGGGGGCCGGCATGGTCCACCCGGTCGTGCTGCGTAACGGTGGCATCGACCCAGAGATGTTCCAGGGCTTCGCGTTCGGCATGGGCATCGACCGCATCGCGATGCTCCGGCACGGCATCCACGACCTGCGCTATTTCCTCGAGAACGACCTCCGCTTCCTGGAGCAGTTCTGATGTTCGTGCCCATCTCGTGGCTGCGGGAGTTCGTGGACATCGACCTCACCCCCGAGCAGCTGGCCGCCCGGCTGACCCTGCTGGGCATGGAGGTCAAGGGCATCGAACGACGCGGCGACGACTGGCGGTCGGTCGTCGTCGGCGAGCTGCTCGAGGTCGCCCCGCACCCCAACGCCGACCGGCTGTCGCTGACCCGTGTCCGGGTCGACGAGACGGGGACCGAGCTGTCCATCGTCTGCGGCGCCACCAACATCGCCGCCGGCCAGCGCGTGCCGGTCGCCCTGCCAGGCGCCGTGCTGCCCGGCGATCGCCGCATCGAGCGCACGACCAAGATGGGCGTCACCAGCGAAGGCATGCTCTGCTCCGGCGATGAGCTGGGGCTGACGACCGATGCCGATGGCATCCTCATCCTGCCGGAGGGCAGCCCCGTTGGTCGGCCGCTGACCGAGCTCTATGGCGATGTCGTCCTGGACATCGACGTCAAGCCAAATCGGGGCGACGCGCTCTCGATCGTCGGCCTCGCGCGCGAGATCGCGGCCTCGACCGGCGCCCCGCTCCGGCTGCCCGCTGTCGAGATCCTGGGCTCGGGTGACAGCGCCAGCCAGCACCTCACCGTGACCGTCGAGGACGCTCGGCTGTGCAGCCGCTTCGTGGGCCGCTGGATCGACGGCGTCGTCGTCGGCCCATCGCCGCTCGACGTCCAGCTTCGCCTGACGGCCGCCGGCCAGCGTCCGGTCTCCAACGTCGTGGATGCCAGCAACTACGTGATGCTCGAGCTCGGCAAGCCCGTCCACGTGTTCGACGGCGCAGCGGTCGCGGAGGGCGCGATCAGCGTCCGGCTGGCACGGTCCGGCGAGCGCCTCGAGACGCTCGATCACGTCTGGCGCGACCTGACCCCGGACACCCTGCTGATCGCCGATCCGCGCGGGCCGCTGGCCATCGCCGGCGTCATGGGCGGTGCCTCGAGCGAGGTCGGGGAGGGGACGACCACGGTCGTCGTCGAGTCGGCCATCTTCGACCCGGTCTCGATCCGCCGGACCGCGGCACGATACGCCCTGCGCAGCGAAGCGAGCCTTCGGTTCGAGAAGGGTCTGGATCACGCGGTCGCCCTGACGGCCGCCCATCGCACGGCACAGCTCGTGGCCGCCTGGGCCGGCGGGCGCGTGGCCCAGGGCGTCGTCGATTCCGACCCTGTCGAGCGGCCGCTTCGCCGGGTCACGTTCCGACCTGCGCGCGTCGATCGCATCCTCGGCGTGGCGGTCACGGCCGTGGAGCAGCGCTCGCTGCTGGCTCGCGTTGGCGTCGAAACGGAACCCGCCACCGCTGGCGCGGCCATCGCCATCTCCGATGGCATCGAGGTCGTCGCCGATGGTGACTCCGAGGCCCTGGTGGCGATCATCCCCGGGCATCGTCGGGACCTCGCCATCGAGGCCGATATCGTCGAGGAGGTCGCCCGCGTCCGCGGATACGAGACGATCCCGCCGGCGTTGCCCTCGACGCGGTCGCCTTCGTACCGACCGGACCCGAGACGATCGATCGATCAAGCGCGCGACCTGCTCTCGGGCCAGGGCCTCTCGGAGGTCATGACGCACGGCCTGATCGGGGCGGCCGATCACGAACGCCTGGGTTTCGCGAGCGACGACCCAGCGACCATCCGCATCGCCAACCCGGTCGCCCACGATCACGTGCAACTGCGACGATCGCTGCTGCCGGGCCTGCTCACGGTCCTCGCCGACAACGAGCGCCAGCGGCGTTCCGACGTCGCGATCTTCGAGGTCGGCAGCGTCCATCACCTGGCCGATGGCGTCCCGATCGAGACGGTCGTGCTGGGGATCCTGCTCGCCGGCGATTGGATCCCGGGTGCGTGGGACCGGCCCGCCCGGACGGCCGAGGTAGCCGACGTCGTCGGCCTGGTCGAGTGGCTGGCGGCACGGCTCGGTGTCGGCCGCCTGGAACGCCTGGCGAGCGCGCCCTGGGACCGCGTCGAGCACCCTGGACGGGTGTCGGCGATGCGAGCCGTCGAGGCCGATCTGGTCATCGGCCGCGCCGGCGAGCTCGATCCGCGCTATGTGGCAGCTGCCGACGTGCGCGCCGAGCGTGTCGGCTTCGCCCTGCTGGAGCTCGATGCCCTGGCCGATGCCACGCCCACCGCACGGCGCCTGGTCCCCATCCCTCGCGTCGCGGCCGTGGAGCGAGATATCGCGGTCATCGTCGACGATGCGACACCGGCGGCGATGGTCGAGTCGGTCGTCCGCGAAGCCGCCGGGCCGCTGCTGGCGGACGTCCGGCTCTTCGATCGCTACCATGGCGCGCCCCTGGTGGCCGGCGAGGTCAGCCTCGCGTACCGGCTGCGGTTCCAAGGCGAGCAGACCTTGACGGACGAGGCGATCGAAGCGATCGTCGCGGCTGTCGTCGCCGCTCTGCGCGACCGCTGCGGGGCCCGGCTTCGCGTCTGACGTCGCTGCCACGGTCGGTGCCTCGGTACGCCGGTCGGTTGCCGCGCCGGTCGCGGCGCTGCTACCCTTCTGGCGGTTGCCAGCCAGCACGGAGTGGAGATGGACCTCGGGTCGTTCCTCGACAGCCTGACGGCGGCTGACCTCGCACTCCTGCTGATCTACGCCGGTGCCTTCATCCTGGGCTTCTTCCAGGGCGGCACCCGTGCACTGCTTGGACTCCTGGCGTGGCTCTTCGCGTTCGTCATCGGCGTCACCGTCTGGCAGCCGCTGGGCGACTGGTTGAGCGGGTCCTGGACGCTCTACAGCCTGCCCTACAACCAGATGCTCGCCTTCCTGATCGGGTTCATCACGGCCCTGGTCATCGGCGGCATCGTGATCGTCACGTTCACCAAGCGCTCGGCGCTCCTGCCACGTTGGCCGCTGGTCGACGAGGTGCTCGGCGGCGTCCTCTTCGTCGTCCTGGCGTTGCTCATCACCGGCGCCATCCTGGCTGCCCTGGACAGCGCTTACCCGCTGGGGCTGGCGTGGGCACTCAGACGTGCCATGGTTGACGTCGTTGCACGAGGCGCTCACCGGGTCGGTCATCGGCGGCTGGATCAACAGCACCATCGTGCCCTTCCTGATGACCGTCTTCGGACCGATCATCCCTGACGAGTTCGAACGGCGGGTCCTCGGCCCGGCGTGACCGCGGTCGCTGCGGGCATCGCCTCCGAAGCTGGGCGAGGACCCCCGCCGGACCGGCTCCCGCGGGCCTTCTACGCACGCTCCGTCGATGAGCTCGCCCCAGCCCTGCTCGGGACGCGGCTCATCCGTGCCTGGCCGGACGGGGCGCACAGCGGCGGGCTGATCGTCGAGGTCGAGGCCTACGGCGGACCCGAGGATCTCGCCAGCCATGCGCGAAGCGGCCGGACCGCTCGCAACGCGACGATGTGGGGACCAGCTGGACACGCTTACGTCTACCGGGTCTATGGCCTGCACCTGTGTCTCAACATCGTGGCCGACGATCCCGACGCGGCCGGGGCCGTGCTCGTTCGTGCCGTCATGCCCGACAAGGACGACGCCCACCTTCGGGCGCGACGCGTCCGTCGTGATGGCGCACCGATCGACATCACGCGTCTGGCATCGGGGCCAGGCAACGTCGGACGGGCCTTCGGCATCGACCTCGCGCTCGACGGCACCGACCTGACGGCAACGGGCCCCCTGTGGCTCGAGGACGGTGCGGCTGTGGGCTATGAGATCGCCCGCGGGCCGCGGATCGGCGTCGCCTACGCCGGACCCGACTGGTCCGCGCGCCCGCGCCGATTCGGCCTGCGCGGCCATCCGGCGCTCTCCCGGCCCTTCCCTCGGAGGACCTGAAGATGGATGCCAAGTCGATCGCGTTGCTCGAATTCGGGGCGATCCGCGAGCGACTCGCCGCGGCGACGGGCTTCGCCCCGTCGCACAGGCTGGCCGAAGCGGTCGAGCCGAGCGCGGATCCGGTCCTGGTCGCCCGATGGCTGGACGAGACGGACGAGGCTCGAGCCTTGCTGACAGAACGGCCCGGCGTCGGCATCGGGGGCGCACGCGACATCGGGCCGGCCATCGAACGCGCCGCCCGCGTCGGTCGGCTCGAGCCGCTCCAGCTGGTCGATGTGATGGTCACGCTCGATGCAGCGGCGCGCGTCCGGGATGCGCTGGCCGACGAGCGTCGGCCGCTGTTGCGCGAACTCGGGCGGCGCATCCAGCCGCTGCCGCACGTCCGCGGCCGATTGGAGTCGAGCCTTGATCCGGCCGGTGAGCTGCTCGATTCGGCCTCGCCGGCCCTTGGCGGTCTGCGTCGCAACGTGCGTGTGACCTACGAGCGGCTGCGGACGCGCCTGGAGCACCTCATCAACAGCTCGGAGCTCTCATCGGCGCTCCAGGAGCCGATCGTGACGCTCAGGAACGGCCGTTACGTCGTCCCCGTCCGAGCCGAGGCGAAGGGCAGGGTCCGTGGCATCGTCCACGATCAGTCGGGCAGCGGCCAGACGCTGTTCATCGAGCCACTGGTCATCGTCGAGCTCGGGAATGCCTGGCGCGAGGCGCAGCTATCCGTCGAGGCCGAGGAGGCGCGGATCCTCGATGAGCTGTCTGCGCTCGTGGGCACAGCCGCGGAGGCGCTCCGAGAGGACCTCGCGGCACTTGCGGATCTCGACCTCTGGTCTGCGAAGGCACGCCTGGCCGCCGAGCTGGACGGGGTGCGGGCCGCCACCAGCGACGAAGCGATCGTCGAGCTGCTCGGTGCCCGCCACCCAGGCCTAGCCGGCCGTGTGGTGGCCATCGACCTTCGCCTCGGCGAGGGGTACACGGCCCTGGTCATCACGGGGCCCAACACCGGCGGCAAGACCGTCGCCCTGCGCACGCTGGGCCTCCTTGCCCTGATGCATCAGGCCGGGCTGCACATCCCAGCGGCCGCGGGCAGCCGACTGCCGATCTTCGATGACGTCTTTGCGGACATCGGCGATGAGCAGTCGGTCGCCCAGTCGCTGTCGACGTTCTCGGGGCACATGCGCTCGATCGTGCGCATCGTCGAGGCCGCCGGGCCGGGCTGCCTCGTGCTGCTCGACGAGCTTGGCGCTGGCACCGATCCGACCGAGGGCTCGGCGTTGGCGCAGGCGCTGCTCGATCATTTCATCCGGGCTGGTGCGCTGGTCGCGGCCACGACCCACTACGCCGAGCTGAAGACCTTCGCCCACAACGAGGCGGCGGCGCGCAATGCGTCGGTCGAATTCGACCTCGAGACACTCAGCCCGACCTACCACCTCCAGATCGGCTTACCCGGCACGAGCCATGCCTTCGCCATCGCCGAACGCCTTGGGCTGCCGCACGGTGCTGGTCGACGACGCGCGATCCCGACTGTCTCAGCTCCAGGTCGAGTTCGAGGCCACCCTGGCCAGCATCCGTCAAGCGCATGACCAGGCGGAGGCGGCGACCGTACGGGCGCGAGGCAGCCGAGGCTGCCGCTGGGGAGGCGAAACGGACGGCGGAGCTGGAGCGAGCCCGTGCCCGTCGCGAGCGGGACGACGCGTTCATGAGCGCTCGGGAGGAAGCCGACCGAGCCCTGGCGGCCCTCCGGGCCGAGATCCGGCAGGCTCGTGGCGTGCTGGAGCAGGAGCCGCTCAGCGTGGCTCGCCTGGACGAGCTGGAGGCTCGCCTCGATCGTGGCGTCGAGGCCCTGCCACGTCCCCGGCGGCGCCCGCAGCCCCAGCCGGAGCCACCGACCGCGACGACCGCCGCCGGTCCATGGGCCATCGGTGACCACGCTCGAGCGCGGACCAGTGGCTGGACGGGTCAGATCGTGGCCTTCGAGCGCGACGGTGCCTCGGTGGCGCTGCAGGCCGGAGACCTGCGGGTCGTGGTCGATCGCAGCGACCTGGAGCCGATGACGGTCGCCGAGGTCAGCGCCCAGGCACGAGGCGGTGCGCCGCGTCTCGGTCGCCGCGGGGACTTCGGCGCGCAAGAAGGCGGGACGGCGCGCGAGCCCAACGACCGATCGACGCCATCGTCCACGATCGCCGGGCCTGATGGCAGCGGCAGGCCGCTCGCGGTGCCGTCCACGCTCGACCTGCGCGGAGCCCGGGTGGAGGAGGCGCTGGAAGCACTCGACCGCTACCTCGGTCAGGCCAGCCTGGCCGGTGCACCACGGGTGACCATCATCCACGGCCACGGCACGGGCGCCATGCGCGATGCCGTGCGCACCATGCTCGAGAGCCATCCGTTGGTTCGGGATTGGCGCCCCGGCGAGCGCGGTGAGGGTGGCGACGGGGCGAGCATCGCCACGTTCTGATCCGGTCGGGTCAGCCCTACGGGGTCGGCTTGGGTGGTCCGCCCCCGCCGTTGCCAGGATCCGGTGTCGGTTCCCCGCTCGGTTCGGCGGATGGCACTGGCGTGGCGCCACCGATGATGCACATGGCCTTGGGCGGGAAGGGCGCGCCCCACGATCGGCCGTAGGGATGGAAGCTGCCGAGGTTGTAGAAGTACGAGGTCGTCGAACGGTCGAGGCCGCCCCCGACGCCGGCGCCCCGCCTGGCTCGGGCGATCCAGCGCTGGTTCTGCTTCTGCCACGCTGGGAACGCCGACTCGACCTTCGACAGGTCGAGGAAGCCCTTGGTCACCGGCGTCCCGATGCAGCCGTCCTGCCAGCGGGTGCCGGTCTCCTTCTCGATCTGCATGCCGACCTTCGTGTAGTCGACCTGCGTCGGCTGCGTGCCGTCGATGAAGATCTCGCGCACCGTCTTGCTCGAGAAGGGACCCGGCTTGAGGCCGGTGAAGGCGTCGACGGTGGCCTCCTTGAGGCCCTTCGGCCGGGTGAAGTCACGGATGGCAAAGTCACGCGATGCCGCCTGCATGAATCCCTGCCAGACATAGGTCGTGACGTCGATCGAGAAGACCGGGTTGCCAGGCGTGCTGACCACGGTGTTGTCGCTGTTGCCGTTCCAGGCCCCGACCGTCAGCGCGTACTCGCCGTTCTCGCGACCCGCCTTGGAAGGAGCGGCGATGAAGCCGTAGGCGTTGAGGTCCTTGGCGTCGTTGTTGGTACCGGTCTTGAGGGTCGCCGGACGGCGCTGGCCTGCCTTGTTGCGGATGTTGAACTTGCCCCAGACCGGGTTGATCCGCGGGTTGGTGTTGCCGGTCAGGATGTCGGTCACGATGTAGGCCGCCTGCGGGCTGACGGCCTTGGTCCCGGCCGGCGGCTGGTAGGGGGTGATGACGTCCTTGCCGGTCGCATCCTTGACGGTCAGGATCGTGGTGTGGCCGATGTACCGGCCGCCGTTGGCGATCGTGGCATAGCCGTTGACGAGGTCGATCGGATGGACCTCCTCGCTGCCGATGGCCAGGCTCAGACCGGCCTGGGATTCGTCGCCCAGGAAGTGGAGGCCGAGCTTGCGAGAGGTCGCGAAGACGCGATCGATGCCCGTGTACGAGAGCGCCTTGATAGCCGGGATGTTGAGGGAGAACTGGAGGGCGTTCCGCATCCGGATCGGTCCGCGCTCGAGGTTGTCCGCGTTGGTCGGGATGTACGAGCGTCCGCTCTTCGCAAAGTTGGTGGCCACGTCCATGAACATGGTGGCGGCAGTGATGGTGCCGGCGTCGATGCCCGTCACGTAGTTGAAGGGCTTGAAGGCCGATCCGGGCTGGCGCCAGCCGTTCGCCAGGACGTCGAACTGCGGCTGCAGCTTCTTGGTCGCCTTGGCAGCGTAGTAGTCGGCCGATCCGACGTACGTCACGACCTCGCCGGTCTGCCAGTCCATGGCCACCAGGGCACCGTTGAAGATCTTCTTGTTGCGCAGCTTGGCCATCCAGGGCTTGTAGGCGATGCCGATCTGCTTGCCGTACGCCTTGGGATCCTTGGCGTGCGGCAAGATGGCCGCCGCCTTGACCCAGCGCTCGCCGAGCTGCTGCAGCCGCCAGTCGAGCGTGGTCACGATGTTCAGCCCACCGCGCTCGAGGACGGGACACGTCGCGGCGCCGGGATCGCACAGGAGGTCGGTCAACTGCTGCCGGACGGCCCACACGAAGTGGGGAGCCTTCCAGATGGGCGCCACGCGCGGGGCGAGGACGACGGCCTCCTTGCGCGCAGCATCGAAGTCGGCCGCGGTGTAGTGGATCCCGCGTTCGGTGCTGATGGGCGTGCGGCCCTGCTCCATCAGGTCCAGGACGGTATTGCGACGCTGGACGACGCGCGCGTCCTGTGGCACGACCAGCGTGCCGTCGTCCTGCTCCTCGGCATTGCGGATGAGGTCGTAGTTGCTGGGCGACTGCGGGATGGCAGCCAGGATGGCGGACTGCGCCAGGGTCAGCTTGTTGAGGTCCGAGACCCCGAAGTAGTCCTTGGCCGCAGCGCGGATGCCGTAGTTGTTGTTGCCGAAGAAGTTCTGGTTGTAGTAGGCGGTGATGATCCGTCGCTTGCCGTCGAGGCCCGGATAGGCCTGCGTGACGCGGATCGACTGGATGATCTCCTTGATCTTGCGCTCGACCGTGCGGTCGGGGTCCTGGACCAGGGCGGGGTCGAGGAGCCGCTGGCGCACCAGCTGCTGGGTCAAGGTCGACGCACCGCGCCCGTCACCCTTGAGCGTGTCGAGGGCCGCCGAGCCGAGGGCCACCGGGTCGAAGCCGGAGTTCGTCCAGAAGGTCTTGTCTTCGACCGCGGTCAGGGCGTCGAGCAGCGCAGGCGAGATCTCGTCGAAGGTGACGACCTCGCGGCGCTCGGCGCCGAAGCGGGCCAGCTCGACCTTCCCGGTGCGATCCCAGATGATCGACTGCTGGTTGAATGCGATGTCCTCGAGCGCGGTCGGCTCGGGCAGGTCCCGTGCGTAGAACGCGTACGCGGAGACGGCGCCGATGAAGGCGATACCGGCGACAGCCAGGAAGGTGGCGAAGAGGAAGAGGGGGAGGGCGACCGCCGCTGTGCGCGCCACTCCTCCGCTGCGCCCGCGGCCGCCATTTCGGCGGCGCGCACGGCGGCGCTGGAGGCTCGTTTGCATGCGAGAGGCTACGTTACCATACTTGGTCGGCTTGCCCTTCCGGCGAGCTGGACGCACGGCCAGACCCGCAGTGCGCGGACCCCGTCTGCTCTTGACGCTTGGGCCGTGACGTTTGTTCCGTCCGTGAGGAGCGCCTGCTGATGTCCCACGCTCCCGGCCTCCTCGCCGAACTTGGCTGGCGCGGCTTGCTGCAGGCCAGCACCGACGGCCTCGACGCCCGACTCGAGCGTGGCCCGATCAGCGCGTACGTCGGCTTCGATCCGACCGGCCCATCGCTCCACGTCGGCCATCTCGTGCAGGTCTTCCTGCTGACGCATCTCCAGCGCGCCGGCGGACGACCGGTCGCCCTCATCGGGGGTGGCACCGGTATGATCGGCGACCCGTCCGGCAAGAGCGCCGAGCGGAACCTCATCGACGATGCCACGCTCGACGCGAACAAGGCCCGATTCCGGGATCAGCTCGGTCACTTCATCGACTTCTCGGCGGGGTCGGCCGGTGCGGTGATGCTCGACAACCGCGAGTGGCTTGGCCGCTACACGCTGCTCGAGTTCCTGCGCGACGTCGGCAAGCACTTCACGGTCCCATACATGCTGGCCAAGGAGTCCGTACAGCTGCGGCTGGCGTCCGGCCTCTCGTTCACCGAGTTCAGCTACATGACCCTCCAGGCGGCCGACTTCCTGCACCTCTATCGCGAGCACGACGTGGAGATGCAGATGGGCGGGGCCGACCAGTGGGGCAACATCACTGCCGGCCTGGAGCTGATCCGTCGCGTCGAGGATGCCGAGGAGGGCGACGAGGCCCACGCATTCGCGCTCTGCAGCCCGCTGCTGACGACCACCGACGGCCAGAAGATGGGCAAGACGCAGTCTGGCGCCGTCTTCCTGGATCCGACGCTCACGCGGCCATTCGACTTCTATCAGTACCTCGTCAACCAACCTGATGACCTCGTGGGCCGCCTGCTGCGCTGGCTGACGCTCCTCGACGCCGCCGCGATCGAGGCGCTGGAGGCCGAGCAGGCCGCCCATCCCGACCGCAGGCCCGGCCAGCGCGCGTTCGCACACGACCTGACCGCCCGCGTCCACGGTCGCGAGATGGCCGAGCGACAGGCGCGCGTAGCAGAGGCGGCCTTCGGTGCCGCCACGATCGACGACCCGGCCCTGCTCGAGGAGCTCTACGAGGAGCTCGACGGCTTCGTGGCGACGCCCGACACGCTGCGCGCGGGCGCTGCCGGGCTTGCCCAGGCATCCGGTCTCTTCGCCAGCAACAGCGAGGTTCGGCGCGCGATCAGCCAGGGTGGCCTGACCATCAACGGCCAGCGCGTCGGCGCACCTGATGCCGCCGTGACGCCCATCGGGGAGCGCTGGTTCGTGGTCCGCTCCGGCAAACGGCGCCTGGCCGTCGGGCGGTTGGAGGCTTAGCTCCGGTCCCTGGTCGGGCGGCTGGAGCGGTGGGTAGCTCGGGGTCCCCTGTCGGGCGACTGGAGCGGTACTCCGGTCCCTGCCGGGCGACCGGAGCGGTACTCCGGTCCCTTGGCGGGCCGCGATCAAGGAGCGGCGCTTACCAGGGGTTCCGCCAGATACGGTCGTGGCTGGAGTTTGGCTGGCCTTCTGTGGCGCCGGACGCCGCCAGCGGCTCGTTCAGGCCCTGAGAGGCTCATCGGAGTTAGCCTCTGGCGGCTAACTCCAGGCCTTCCGACGTGATAGCCGACCACTCCGGTCGGCTCAGCACCCGTCCTGGTTGGAATCTGGCAAGGGAGTCACGGCATCCGCACGTTGACCGATCGAAGCAGGTTGACCGATCGATCTGACCTGCGCGGCCATCGATCCGACCTGCGCGGCCGTGGATGAGGTGCAGCTCGAGCTCGAGGTCGGCCCTGGAGAACCAGACGACCGGATCCCCCGTGCGGTCAGGCGTCGATGGCGGCGATGAGGCGGGCGTTCTCGTCGGCCGAACGGACCGTCAGGCGGAGATGGCCGCGCAGCGGGTTGGCAGGTCCGAAGGTGCGCGGCACGAGCCCCCGGTGGAGG
Source organism: uncultured Chloroflexia bacterium (assembly GCA_963777975.1). GTDB lineage: Bacteria > Chloroflexota > Limnocylindria > Limnocylindrales > CSP1-4 > CSP1-4. The sequence continues at coordinate 319,462 of CAVZSO010000013.1, forward strand.
AGCCGCTCGGCGGCGGCTTCTGCCGCGTCATGGTCGCCGATGCGAACGAGCAGGAAGTTGGTGACCGAGGGCAGGGGCGCCCAGCCGGCCGCGGCCAGGCCAGCGGCGAACCGCTCCCGTTCCTCGACCAACCGACGGACGTTGGCGGCGGCGATGTCGGGCCTGCGCAGGGCGGCCGCGCCGATGGTCGCGGAGATCGTGGACACCGAGCCGGGCGGCCGGTAGCGCTCCAGGCGGGCGATGGTCTCGCGCGTCGCGACGGCGTAGCCGATGCGGATGCCGGGCAGGGCGAAGGCCTTCGAGACGGTGCGCACGACGACGAGCTGCGGATAGCGGTCGCGCAGCGGCACGACGGTGCGACCCGTGAACTCGTGATAGGCCTCGTCGACGACGACCATCGGTCCGCCCGTGCCGAGGCCGGCCGCGGCATCGAGGATGGCTTGCACGTTGGCCGCGGGCTCGTCGCGGCCGGTCGGATTGTTGGGCACCGTCAGCCAGACGAGCTGGGCCTCACCGAGACCGGCCAGCATGGCGGGCAGATCGAGGGCGAAGCCGGCCTCGGGACCGAGTCGGGGGACGACGATCACTCGAGCCGGTCGCTGTGAGGTCAGCACGCCGTACATGCCATAGGTGGGGATGGGCACGATGGCCGCGCCGCCGGCGGGCAGGAAGGTCTTGGCGATGATGTCGAGGACCTCGTCCGCGCCGGCACCGATCAGGATCTCCGACGGATCGGCGCCGACATAGGCCGCGGCCGCCGACGCCAGGCTGGCGTACTCCGAGTCGGGGTACTCGTTGAGCGTCGGGTCGAACGGTCCCGGCAGCACCTCGCCGAGCCAGCCCGGCTCGGTCGGTGAGGTGTTGGTGTCGAAGCGCACGACCGACTCGGGCGCCACGCCGTAGCGGGCCGCGATGGCCTGGTTCGACGGTTCCCAGGTGTAGACCTGGCTGGTGCCCGTGCGACGTCCGGCGTCGGTCATCGAGCGGCGTCGCTCGCTATCGACGGAGCCCGGTCGCGAGCGTCATCCGTCGACGTCAATGACCGGCCTCGGTCTCCTTCTTGTGCGCCTCGATGACCTTCTGGGCGACGTGCGACGGAACCTCCTCGTAGGAGGCCAGATCGGCCGAGAAGGAGCCGCGGCCGTGGGTCAGCGAGCGCAGCTCGGTGGCGTAGGTCGGCAGCTCGGAGGCCGGCACCTGGGCTCTGACGATCTGCATGCCGCCGTCGGTGTCGAGGCCCATCACACGCCCGCGGCGCGTATTGAGGTCGCGGTTGACGTCGCCCATGTACTGCTCGGGCACGCGAACGGTGACGTCCATGATCGGCTCGAGCAGGATGGGGTTCGACTCCTGGATGCCCTTCTTGGTCGCCATGGCGGCGGCGATGCGGAACGACATCTCGTTCGAGTCGACGGTGTGGAACGAGCCGTCGAAGAGGGTGGCCTTGAAGTCGATGACGGGATAGCCGGCCAGAGCGCCCTCCGAGGCCACCTCGCGGACGCCCTTCTCGACGCCCGGGAAAGAAGCCCTTGGGCACCGAGCCTCCGACGACGTGCTCGGCGAACTCGACGCCGCCGCCCGGATTGGGCTCGATGGTCAGCCAGACGTGGCCGAACATGCCGTGGCCACCGGTCTGCTTCTTGTAGCGACCCTCGACCTTGGTCGAGCCGCGGATCGTCTCGCGGTATGGGATGCGCGGCGGATGCGTCAGCACGGCCGCGCCGAACTTGCGCTTGAGCCGCTCGACCGTGACCGCGACCTGGTTCTCGCCCTGGGCGTAGAGCACCTGTTCGCCGGTCTCCGGCGGCCGGTCGAGGCGGACGGTCGGGTCCTCCTCGAGCAGGCGGGCGAGGGCGGCGCCCATCTTGTCGAGGTCGGCCTTCGTCTGCGGCTCGATGGCGACGGGCAGCGTCGGCGGCGGGAAGACCATGGCCGGCAGCCGGAGCGGGCGCTCCTTGGTCGACAGCGTGTCGCCGGTGTGCGTATGGGCGAGCTTGGGCACGGCGCCGATCTCGCCGGCACCGAGCTCGGCGGCCGGTTCCTGCTCCTTGCCGTGCAGCAGCAGGATCTGGCCGATGCGCTCGTCTTCGCCCTGCTCGGCATTCCACACGTGGTCGTTGGTCTTGAGCACGCCCGACAGGACGCGGACGTAGGAGAGGCGGCCGACGAAGGGGTCGGCGGTCGTCTTGAAGATCCGCACCATGAGCGGGCCGGCCCGATCCGGGGCGACCTCGACCGCCGCGCCCTTGCCGTCCTGGGCGCCGGTCGGCGGCTCCTCGCCGGGCGATGGCAGGTAGGTGACGATGGCGTCGAGCAGGTCCTTGATGCCGATGTCGTGGGCAGCGCTGCTGACCATGACCGGTGCCAGGACGCTCTCGCGGACGCCCTTGTGCAGGCAGGCCTCGAGCTCGGCGTCGGAGATCTCCTCGCCCTCGAGGTACTTGGTCAGGACGTCATCGTCGGCTTCGGCGGCGGCCTCGAGCAGCTGGTCGCGTCGCCGCGCGACCTCGGCTTCCAGCTCGTCCGGGATGGGGACTTCCGTGCGCACGCCCTTCTCGAACCGGTAGGCCTTGCGATGGAGGAGGTCGACGAAGCCGCTGAACGTGGCCGCTGCGCCGATGGCCAGGTGGAGGGGTGCGATCTTGGGACCGAACTCCGCGCGCAGTGCGTCGAGCGCGCGCATCGGGTCGGCGTTCTCGCGCTCGCAGCGGGTGAGGACGAAGAGGGCCGCTGTCCGGAGCCGCCGGCCGAGGGCGATGGCCGTTTCGGTGCCGGCCTCGACGCCGCCCGAGGCATCCATGCAGATGATGGCCGCATCGACGGCCTCGAAGCCCTCGACGACCTCGCCCACGAAGTCGGCGTAGCCGGGCGTGTCGATCATCGTGATGCGATGCCCGTCGTGGTCGAAGCTGGCGACCGCCAGGGACAGCGAGAGCTTGCGTTTCTGCTCCTCGGGCTCGAAGTCGAGGATGGAGGTCCCGTCATCCACCCTGCCCAGGCGGGTGACGGCGCCGGAGGCGAGCAGGAGATGCTCGCCGAGCGTCGTCTTGCCGGCGTCGCTATGACCGGCCAGGACGACGTTGCGGAGGTGCGCGAGATCGACGCTCTTCATGGGCTGGGCGAACCTCGATGCATGAGGGGGCGAGGGTGGATGCCCGGGCCGCGGGGCCGCAGGGGCATTCTAGTAGAATCCGCGGCGATGTCCGGTCACTCCAAGTGGTCCCAGATCAAACGCCAGAAGGGCGTCAACGACACCAAACGCGGTGCCGCCTTCACCAAGGTCGCGCGCGACATCACGCTCGCCGCGCGCTCGGGCGGCGGCGCCGACCCCGACGGCAACTACAAGCTGCGCCTGGCGATCGAGAAGGCGCGCGCGGTGAACATGCCGGCCGACAACATCAAGCGCGCCATCGAGCGCGCGGCCGGTGCGGGCGAGGGCGAGCAGATCGAGGAGATCATCTACGAGGGCTATGGCCCGGGCGGCGTGGCCATCCTGGTCGAAGCGGCGACCGACAATCGCAACCGGACCGCGGCCGACGTGCGCGCGATCTTCACCAAGGCCGGCGGCCAGCTGGCAGGCTCCGGCGCCGTCGCCTGGCAGTTCGAGCCGCGCGGCTACATCACCGTCGAGCGAACCGGCAACGATCCCGATGAGGTGGCGCTGCTGGCCATCGACGCCGGGGCGACCGACGTCGACACCGAGTCCGACCCCATCGAAGTCCAGACGGACGCCATGGAGCTCGAGTCGGTGCGCAGGAACCTGGAAGCCGCCGGGGTGGCCATCGATTCCGCCGAGCTCGCCATGCAGGCCATGAACACGGTCGAGGTCGACGCTGCCCATGCGCGCTCGAACCTGCGCCTCATCGAGCATCTCGAGGATCACGACGACGTCCAGCGCGTGACCGCCAATTTCGAGATCCCCGACGAAGTCTTCGCCGAGGCGGCGTCGGCTTGATCGTCCTGGGCATCGACCCCGGGACGGCGATGACCGGCTATGGCCTCGTCGAGCGGACCGGGAGCCGGTTGCGCGCAGTGGACTATGGCTGCCTGGAGACGCCGGCCGGGATGCCGCTCCCCGAACGGCTGTTGCTCATCCAGGACGGCCTCATCGATCTCGTCGAGACGCACCGGCCGGACCTGGTCGCGGTCGAGCGGCTCTTCTTCAACAAGAACGTGCAGACCGCCTTCGCCGTCGGCCAGGCGCGCGGCGTGGCGCTCTTGACCGCGGCGCGCTACGGCCTGCCGGTCCATGAGTACGGCCCACACGAGGTCAAGCTGGCGGTGACCGGTCACGGCCGAGCCGAGAAGCTGCAGGTCCAGCGCATGGTGCAGGTCGTGCTGGGCTTGGCGGTGCTGCCCCGGCCCGACGACGCCGCCGACGCCTTGGCCATCGCCATCTGCCTGGCCCACGCGCATCGTCCTGCGGCCTGAGGGCTCGCACCGCGTGATCGCGTCGGTCGAAGGGGTCGTCGGGTCGGTCGGCGCCGATTCGCTGGTGCTCGAGGTGGGCGGCATCGGCTATCGGGTCTTCTGCGGCCCCGGCACGCTGGCCGCCGCTCGGGCAGGCTCGACGCTCAAGGTGCATACCCACCACGTCGTGCGCGAGGATGCCCAGGCCCTCTATGGCTTTCGCTCGACCGACGAGCTGGGCTTCTTCGAGCTGCTCATCACGGTCACCGGGGTCGGGCCGAAGGTCGGGCTGGCCATCGTCTCGTCGCGCAACGTGACGGACCTGCAGCTGGCCATCCTGCAGGCCGACGAGGCCGTCCTCGTCGCGGTCAGCGGTGTGGGCAAGAAGCTGGCGGCACGGATCATCCTCGAGCTGCGCGAGAAGGTCGCCGCAGCGGGCACGGCGGCCGGCGTGGCCGGAGCGCGCGGCGCGGCCGGTGGGGTCGGGGAGACCGAGGTCGTCGCAGCGCTCCAGGCGCTCGGCTATTCGACCGGGGAGGCGAGAGAGGCGGCCAGGGGAGCGGCGATGGCCGGGACGCCCGGGGATACACTCGAGGATCGCGTGAAAGCGGCGTTGCGCGTGCTGCGACGGGACTGAGGCCGCCGGTTTCGTGTCGAACACCTGTTCACATTGACGCACGAACCTGCTAGACTCGACTCCGATGGATGAGAACGGGCGGATCGTCGGCTCGGCGGCGCTGGCGGTCGAAGAGGCCATCGTCGAGACCAGCCTTCGGCCGCGCGTCCTCGAGGAGTACATCGGCCAGGAGAAGGTCAAGGCCAACCTCCGCATCCTGCTCGAGGCGGCGCGCCAGCGAGGGGAGGCTGCCGATCACGTCCTGCTGTACGGCCCGCCCGGGCTGGGCAAGACGACGCTCGCCAACATCATCGCCCGCGAGCTCGGCGTCTCCATCCACACGACGTCAGGTCCCGCCATCGAGCGCCCCGGCGACCTGGCCGCCATCCTGACCAACCTGGACGAGCGCGACGTCCTGTTCATCGACGAGATCCACCGGCTCAATCACGCCGTCGAGGAGATCCTCTACCCGGCGATGGAAGACTTCGCCATCGACGTCATGATCGGCAAAGGCCCCAGCGCGCGCTCGCTGCGCCTGAGCATCAAGCCCTTCACGGTGGTCGGCGCCACGACCCGCGCCGGGCGCATCAGCTCGCCGTTGCGTGACCGCTTCGGCGCCGTCCATCGACTCGACTACTACGAGATGGACGAGCTGGCCACCATCGTCGCTCGATCGGCCGGCATCCTGGGCGTGGCCATCGATCCCGACGCGGTCCAGATCCTGGCCCGCCGGGGGAGGGGCACGCCGCGCATCGTCAATCGGCTCCTCAAGCGCGTGCGTGACTTCGCCCAGGTCCAGTCGGACGGCCACATCACCGAGCGCGAGGCCGATGCCGCGATGCTGGCCATGGACATCGATGACGAGGGCCTCGACACGACCGACCGACGTCTGCTGGCGGCCATCGTCCAGAAGTTCGCGTCGGGACCGGTCGGCGGTGCCGCCGTGGCGGCCATCCTGGGCGAGGAGGTCGAGACCATCGAGGACGTCTACGAGCCGTACCTCCTGCAGCTCGGCTTCCTGGATCGCACGCCACAGGGACGCGTGGCGACCGAGCGGGCACGCGAGCACCTGCGCAAGCTCGGCTACGACGTCCCGCCGCCTCGGCGCCCGGAGCGGACCGACGTCGGCCTCTGGGACGGCGTGACGGTCTCCGGCGAGCCGACGCAGTGACAGCGGCCAGCGGCACCGCTGAGCTCGCCCTCGCGACGCGTGGCCTGGTCAAGCGGTACGGCTCGCGGACCGCGCTCGACGGCCTCGACCTGACCGTCCCCAGCGGCGTCGTCTACGGCTTCCTGGGCCCCAACGGCGCCGGCAAGACCACGACCATGCGCCTCCTGACCGGGTTGCTGCACCCGGATGCCGGCACCGTCGAGGTGCTCGGCCGGCCCTTCGGGCGCGGCGACCGCAAGCGCCTGTTCGACGTCGGCGCGATCATCGAGTCGCCGTCGTTCTACCCCTACCTGTCGGGTCGGGAGAACCTGCGCGCGTTGGGCGGCTCCGGCGCGCCCGTGACTCGCGGCCGGATCGAGGAGCTGCTCGAGCTGGTCGGCCTGCGCGACCGGGCCGGCGACAAGGTCTCGCGCTACTCCCTGGGCATGAAGCAGCGCCTGGGCATCGCGGGCGCCCTGCTCAACGACCCACGCCTGCTCCTCCTCGACGAGCCAGGCAACGGGCTCGACCCGGCCGGTATCGCGGCCCTCCGCGACACGCTCCGTTTCCTGGCCGGCCAGGGCAAGACCGTCTTCGTCTCCAGCCATCTGCTGTCGGAGGTCCAGCAGCTGGCCGACATCGCGGGCATCATCGCCAAGGGGCGCCTGGTGCGCGAGGGCAGCATCGCCGAGCTGCTGGCGACGGGCGGCGTCGTCCGCGTGCGTGTCGCCGCGACCGAAGTCGGCCGTGCCGCCGAGGTCCTGACGGCCTTCGCCGGCGCCGATGCCGTTCGCGTCAGCGATGGCGAGCCGGGCACGCTCGACGTGGCGATCGATCAGGGCCGATCGGCCGAGGTCAACCGCGCGCTGGCCGAGGCCGGCATCTACGCCGCCGGCATCGAGGCCGGCAGCGACCTCGAGTCGATCTTCCTGGAGCTGACCGGCGAGGGCGAGCGCGTCGGCCGATGGCGGGCGCAGCCTGGGCACGGCCGGATGAGGCTCGTCGGGTCGCAGCTCCGCCGCCTCGTGCGCCGGCCGGCGAGCTGGATCACGCTGGGCATGCTGGCCGCCATGATCGCGCTCGTCTTCATCGCCCTCGGTGCGTCGGCGAAGCAGGCCGCTTCACAACCCGGCGGCGCGGCCATCCTCCAGCTCCTGGCATTCCCGACGGCCTACACGTTCGTGCTCACGTTCGCCATCCAGATCGGCAGCCTCTTCGCCGTCATCTACTTCGCGGCGGTGGCCGGCTCCGAATGGAACTGGGGGACGTTCAAGAACGCCGTCGCGCGCGGCGAGAGTCGGAGCCGCTATCTGCTGAGCGCTATGGCGCCCTTGGCCTCCTGGCCGGTATCGGACTCGTCGTCGTCTTCCTGGTCGGCATCGCGGCCGCCGTCCTGGGTGCGAGCCTCGCCGGCGTCGGTACCGACGGCATCGCCGACTCGGATGCGCTGCTCGGCCTGCCGAACCAGCTCTGGCGTGCGTGGCTGGCGCTGGCCGAGGCGGGCGCCATCGGGTTCGCCTTCGCGACCGTCGCGCGCAGTCCGCTGGCCGGCGTCGGCGCCGGCATCGCGCTCTACTTCGTGGAGTCGTTCGCCGGGCTGCTGCTGCCGGACGTCGTGCGCTGGATGCCCTTCAACGCCGCTGCCGCCGTCATCGCGAGCGCCGATCAGAGCGGGCTGAGCGGTGGCGCCGGCAACCCCCTCGAGCCGGGTGTCGCGCTCGTCGTCGTGCTGGCCTGGCTGATCGGCTCGTTGGTCGTGGCCGCCGTCTACGGTGAGCGCGCGGAGATCACCGGGTGACGGCGGAGGCCGCCGAGCGCGTGGCATCGAGCGCGGCCGGTCCGCTTCGACGTCCTCGCCCCGGCGCCGCCGGACGGCTCGACCCGGGCGCGCCTGGGACGACTCGAGACGCCACACGGCACCGTCGAGACGCCGATCTTCATGCCGGTCGGCACGAACGCCACGGTCAAGGCCCTGGATCCCGACGACCTGGCCGAGGTCGGCGCGCAGATCATCCTGGCCAACACCTACCACCTCTACCTGCGGCCGGGCCACGAGCGGATCGCCCGGCTCGGCGGCTTGCATCGATTCATGGGTTGGGATCGGCCGATCTTGACCGACTCGGGTGGCTTCCAGGTCGTCAGCCTCGGGGACCTGCGGGTCGTCGATGAGGAAGGCGTCACGTTCCGCAGCCACCTCGATGGCTCGACCCATCGCTTCACGCCGGAACATTCGATCGCCGTCCAGGAGGCGCTCGGGCCTGACATCGCCGTCGCCTTCGACCAGCCGGTGCCGCCACACGCCTCGTCGCGCGCCGAGGTGGCCGAGGCGACGGCGCGAACCCATCGCTGGGCGGAGCGCTCTCTGGCTGCGCATGACCGGCCCGATCAGGCACTGTTCGGCATCATCCAGGGTGGCCTGGAGCCGGACCTGCGGGCGGAGTCCACGCGAACGATCGCGGCGCTGCCCTTCGACGGCCTGTGCATCGGCGGCCTGGCGGGCGACGAGACGCCCGCGCAGCGCGCCACGGCGCTCGACGTCGTGGTGCCGCTCCTGGCCGCTGACCCCCGGCCACGCTACCTGATGGGCCTCGGGTCGCCGCTCGACATGCTCGATGCCGTCCATCGCGGCGTGGACCTGTTCGATTCGGTCCTGCCCGCACGAGTCGCTCGGAATGGCACCCTCTGGACGCCGGAGGGGCGCCTGAACCTGCGCAACGCCCGCTTCCTCGATGACCCGGGCCCGGTCCAGGCCGATTGTCCCTGCCGCCTGTGCCGTCACCACTCGCGGGCCTACCTCGCGCATCTCTTCCGCGCCGATGAGCTGCTGGCCTACCGGCTCGCGACTTGTCACAACCTGACCTACTGCCTAGACTTCATGGGGCGGATCCGTGCGGCGATCGCCGCCGGGACGTTCCCCGATCTCGTCCGCGACCTGACTGATGGGCGCGCTACACAGGACCCTGCCCCGACCCCGGCGAGTGACACGCAAGCTGGCGCGAAGGGAGGGTGAACTCGTCGTAGACCCGCGCCGTCCACGATGACGGCGGCTGGTGGAGGTGGTGTTCGGATGGCATCCAAGGATCGTCCCCACCGAGAAGCCAAGAAGAAGCCGAAGGACAAGTCCGCGAAGACCGGGCTGCAGTCCCTCGGAGACGCCCCGCCACAGCAGGCGGAAGTGATCAAGCCCAAGCGGAAGCCCCGCTGGGACGAGGAGGAACGGAGCGCCGAATAGTCGGCGGACCCGATGACCGGCCCCGATCCCAGCCCAGGAGGAGACCCCAGGCGATGACGATGACGGGGACCGGTGCCACCACCGGCGAGAGGAACGGCGTGGACAAGACGAGCGAGCGCGCGCTCAACGAGCGCGGCAAGGCCGTCGATGCGGCCATCCTGGCCATCGAGAAGCAGTTCGGCCGTGGCTCGATCATGAAGCTCGGCTCGTCCGAGCGTCAGCAGGTGGACTTCATCCCGACCGGCTCGATCGCCCTCGACCTCGCGCTCGGCGTCGGCGGCGTGCCGCGCGGTCGGATCACCGAGATCTTCGGCCCCGAGTCATCGGGCAAGACGACGGTCTGCCAGCACATCCTGGCCGAGGCCCAGCACCGCGGTGGCGTGGTCGCCTTCATCGACGTCGAGCATGCGCTCGATCCGACCTACGCTCGCGCCTGCGGTGTCAACGTCGACGAGCTCCTGGTCAGCCAGCCAGACACCGGCGAGCAGGCGCTCGAGATCACCGAGACCCTCATCCGCTCGGGTGGCATCGACTGCGTCGTCGTCGACTCGGTCGCGGCGCTCGTGCCGCGCGCGGAGATCGAGGGCGAGATGGGTGACTCGTTCGTCGGCATCCAGGCTCGCCTCATGAGCCAGGCGCTGCGCAAGCTGACCGGCGCCGTGAGCCGCTCGAACACCGCGCTCGTCTTCACGAACCAGCTGCGCGAGAAGATCGGCGTCATGTTCGGAAACCCGGAGACGACGCCCGGCGGCCGCGCCCTCAAGTTCTATGCCAGCGTGCGACTCGACATCCGGCGGATCGAGACCATCAAGTCGGGCACTGATGCCATCGGCAGCCGCGCCCGGGTGAAGGTCGTCAAGAACAAGGTCGCCGCGCCCTTCCGCATCGCCGAGTTCGACGTCATGTACGGGGAGGGCATCTCGAAGGAAGGTGGCCTGCTCGACGTCGGCGTGGCGACCGACGTGGTCAGCAAGACCGGCGCCTGGTTCAACTACGGCGAGACCCGCCTCGGCCAGGGCCGAGAGGCGTCCAAGGAGTTCCTGAAGCTCAACAAGGACGTCGCCGAGCGCATCGACGCGGACATCCGCAACCGGGTGGCCACCATCACGCTGCCGGTCGAGGGCATCGCCGAGGCCGAGTAGGCTCGATGATCAGGCACGGCCGCTGTTGCCGGTCTAGACCGCCGATCGTGAGCGCTCGCGCTGCGTCCTACGCCGAGCGTCGCGCCCGCGCCGACGCCCGACGTGCCGAGCGCGGCGCGATCGAAGACGCGGGCGTCGTCCTCGAGGCGGCGGCCGCGTTCCTCGCGGTTCGGCCGCGCTCGGTCGACGAGACGCGTCGACGTCTCAGGCATCTGGGGTATCCGGTTCATCTCATCGATGTCGTCATCGACCGACTCCTTGCCTTCGGCTACCTCGACGACGCATCGTTCGCGCGTGCGTGGGTCGAGAGCCGGGACCGGGCTCGCCCGCGGGGCGAGTCGGCCCTTCGCCGCGAGCTGATGCTCAAGGGCATCGATCGCGAGGTCATCAGCGAGGTCCTTTCGGAGCGCACCGATGGGAGCGCCACGGAGAGCGGCCGCGGGTGATGGCTCGACGACGATGCAGAGCCATCCGGACGAGGCGGACGAGATCGCCGCACGTCGCTTGCTGGAACGACGGGCCGCGTCACTCCGGCGCGATCCCGACCCTCGGAAGCGGCGCCACAAGGCCTACGCCCTCTTGGCGCGGAACGGGTTCGATCCAGGTGTCTGCGCCCGAGTCGCGGCGGCATTCGTCGCCGACCTCGTGCCCGGCGGCGCTCGAGACGAGGGCGATAGCAGCGCCGTTTGACGCCCCCCTGACACGGGCGTAGGCTTCCGACCAGCATTCGTTCAGACGTCCTCCGCGGGACAACGGCCGGGTCGCCCGGCCAGCGCGCCGAGGCGGGCGAGCCTTCTGTCGACGCGTCAGCCCTGACGCGCCGCCGACGCTTGTGGGAGCGTCGCCCGAGAACGCCAGACCTCCAGTGGGATGCTGGACGGAGGGAGCCATGGAATCCGTCTATCTAGCGCTGGGCATCGTCATCGCCCTCGGCGCCGGGCTCGTGTTGGGCTACATCGTGCGTGGCTACTGGGGCAGCCAGGCGGTCAAGCACGCGCAGGAGAAGTCCGGCCGGATCATCGCCGAGGCCCAGGCCAGGCAGAAGGACCTCATCCTCCAGGGCAAGGAGGAGCAGGTCAATCTGCAGCGGCAGGCCGAGGATGAGGCACGCGCCAAGCGCGCGGAGATGGCCACGCTCGAGAATCGCCTGCTGCAGCGCGACGCGCAGCTCGACGAGCGGTCCGAGATGCTCGAGGCCCGGGACCGCAAGCTCCTGGAACGTGAACGGGAGCTGGAGATCAACCGCGAGGAGCTGTCGCGCGCGAAGCTGGAGCAGGTCGCTGCGCTGGAGCGCGTCAGCGGGATGAGCCGCGAGGCGGCCAAGGAGCAGCTCCTCGAGGCGGTGCGAGCCGAGGCCGAGAACGATGCCGTGCGCATCGCTCGGGCCATCGAGCGCAAAGCCCGCGACGAGGCCGAGGACAAGGCGCGCGACGTCGTGGTCACCGCCATCCAGCGGGTGATGGCCGACCACACGGCCGAGATGACGGTCACCGTCGTCCCGCTGCCGTCGGACGAGATGAAGGGCCGCATCATCGGCCGCGAGGGCCGCAACATCCGCGCTCTCGAGCAGGCCACCGGCGTCGACCTGATCATCGATGACACGCCCGAGTCGGTCGTGCTGAGCGGCTTCGATCCGGTCCGCCGCGAGGTCGCGCGCCTGGCGCTGACCAAGCTCATCCAGGACGGTCGGATCCACCCCGGCCGGATCGAGGAGGTCGTCGCCAAGGCCCGCGCCGAGGTCGACATCGTCATCCGCCAGACCGGCGAGGCGGCGGCCTACGAGGCCGGCGTGCCCGGCTTGCCGCCGGAGATCATCAAGCTCCTTGGGCGGCTCAAGTACCGCACGTCCTACGGCCAGAACGTGCTCCAGCACGTCATCGAGACCAGCCGGCTGGCCTCGATCATCGCGGCCGAGACCGGCGCCGACATCCAGATCGCCAAGATGGGCGGCCTGCTGCACGACATCGGCAAGGCCGTCGACCACGAGGTCGAGGGCCCCCACGCGGCCATCGGCGGCCAGATCGCACAGCGCAACAACCTGCCGGCGAAGGTCATCAACGCCATCGCCGCCCACCACCAGGAGATCGAGTACGCCTGCGTCGAGGCGCCCATCGTCCAGATCGCCGACGCCATCAGCGCCAGCCGTCCGGGTGCTCGCGGCGAGTCGATGGACGCCTACGTCAAGCGGCTCGAGGACCTCCAGGCCATCGCCAACAGCTTCGAGGGCGTCGAGAAGTCGTTCGCCGTCCAGGCCGGCCGCGAGGTACGCATCCTGGTCCGCCCGGAGGAGATCGACGACCTGGCCTCGATGCGTCTGGCCCGCGACATCGTGCGCAAGATCGAGGACTCCCTGACGTACCCCGGCCAGATCAAGGTCACGGTCATCCGCGAGACGCGCGCCGTCGAATACGCCAAGTAGCCTTGGCCTGAGATGGGCGCCGACGACACGCGCGACGTCCAGCCGGTCCTGGCCGCCGATCGGCTGCCCGCGCCGCCAGAGCGCGCGGGTCCTGGCGTCGTTCGGGTGCTGATGGTCGGTGACCTCATCGGCAAGCCGGGCAGGCTGGCCGCGGAGCGGCTGATCCCGGAGCTGCGCGAGGCGCGCGGCGTCGACTTCGTGACCGCGAACGGCGAGAACCTGGCTGGTGGCATGGGCCTCACGGCAGCCACCGCACGGATGGTCCTGGAAGCCGGCGTCGACGTGATCACGAGCGGCAACCACATCTGGGACAAGCGCGAGATCTATGCCGAGCTGGACCGTGAGCCACGCATCCTGCGACCGCTGAACTACGGCGAGGCCGGAGTGCCGGGCCGTGGCTGGGGCGTCTTCCACGCCGCAGACGGCTCCGAGGTCGCGGTCATCAACCTCCAGGGCCGGACGTACATGCAGCCGATCGAGAACCCGTTCACGGTCGCCGACGCACTCCTCGACGAGGGCGCCGACGAGCTGCCGGTGGTCCGCCTGGTCGACTTCCACTGCGAGCTGACGAGCGAGAAGAACGCGCTCGGGGTCCACCTGGACGGGCGCGTCAGCGTCATCGTCGGCACCCACACGCACGTGCCGACCGCCGACGAGCGGATCCTGCGGCGTGGCACGGCCTACCAGTCGGACGTGGGCATGACCGGCCCCGTGTGGAGCGTCATCGGCTTCGAGCCATCGACTGTCCTGCCGCGCTTCATCAATGCCCTGCCGACCCGCTTCGAGGTGGGGGAGGGGCCGGTCGTCTTCAACGGCCTGCTCGTCGATGTCGACGCGGTGACCGGTCGAGCCCTGGCGGTCGAGCGGATGGCCCGCCTGGTCGACGTCTGAGGGCTGAGCATCATGGAGCGCGGAACGCTGCCGTCGCGCATCGACCTGCACACCCACTCGACGCGCTCTGACGGCGTCCTGCCTCCCGCCGAGCTCTACCGCCAGATGACCATCGCCGGGCGGCGGCTCGTGGCGCTTACCGACCACGACACGCTGGCCGGGGTGCGCGAGCTGCGGGCGGCCGGCTCTGGGGCGCCCGACTCGCCGTCTGGGGAGTCGTCGGGTCCGAGGCTGATCGGTGCGGTCGAGATCAACAGCCTGACCGACGATCCGACGCTGTGGGAAGGCGAGCTCCACATCCTGGGCTTCGGCATGGACGAGGCTGACGCCGCGTTCGAGGCGGCGCTGGAGCGCCAGCGAGCCGGGCGGACGGTGCGGGTCGCAGAGATGATGGATCGACTGCGGCAGCTGGGCATGCCCATCGACGAGGCCTTCGCAGCGATCGTCGCCGACGCCGATCCCAACAGCATCGGCCGGCCACATGTCGCCCGAGCCATGATCGCCGCCGGTCACGCGACGAGCGTCGACGATGCCTTCGCGCGCGTCCTGGCTCGTGGCCAGCCGGGCTACGTCCCACGCCGGGGCCTCGGCGCGCGCGCGGCCATCGAGGCCATCCGCACCGCCGGCGGGTTGGCGGTGCTGGCGCACTTCCGTGAAGCCATCGAGCGCCGGTTCCTGGTCGAGCGCCTCGTGCATTGGGGCCTGGGCGGGTTGGAGGTCTACTACAGCGGCCATGGTCGGCCGTTCACGCCTGCCGAGGTCAAGGCGATGGCGGCGTTCGCGAAGGCCCGCCGCCTCGTTGCCACGGGGGGCAGCGACTACCATGGCGACGAGATGCCCTACCCGGAGGCGACCGTCGAGCTCCAGGTGCCCGACGCCGTCGAAGCCGCGTTCCTCGCCGCCCTCGACCAAGCCAGGGCGGACCGATGACGGTCCGTGAGCTGCCGGTCGTCGACGCCGGCCTCCTGACGCGCCCGACCGCGGCACGCGCCGCCGTGCGCGCGCCCGACGCCCTGGCCGAGTTCGCGACCGAGGATCTGGTGCTGCCACGCTTCCACGTCTGGACTCTTGGCTGTCAGATGAACCGCAGCGACTCGGAGGAGATGGCGGGTGCCCTGCTTGCGGCGGGCTGCACCGAGGCCGCGTCGCTCGAGGCCGCCGACCTGGTGGTCATCAACACCTGTGCCATCCGTGAGGCCGCCGAGCAGAAGGTCATCGGCCGGATGGGCGCCCTCGAGCGCCTTAAGGCGGCCAACCCCGGCCTGCGGGTGGTGCTCACCGGCTGCGCCGTGCGCGCCGACAACGTGGCCAGCCTTCCGCGCCGATATCCGGCCGTCGATGTCTTCCTTCGCCCGGACGAAGAGCCCGAGTTGGTTGCTCGCCTCGGTCTCGCATCGAGCACGGCGCCTGGGGTCCTCCAGGTCGGGGCGGCCCCGGCGTTCCAGCGCGTCGGGGTCTCGATCGCCGCGACGGCCGACCACCTGCCCGCCAGCCGAGCGGCGGCGGTGGGGGAGGACCGCGTCGCGCGTGGCAGCGCGACGCAGGCGTGGCTGCCGATCATCTACGGCTGTGACAAGACGTGCACCTACTGCATCGTGCCCTTCAGTCGTGGCCCGGAGCGATCGCGACCTTTCGATGAGATCGTCGACGAGGCGCGCGCGCTCGCTGCCCATGGCTACCGCGAGGTCACGCTGCTTGGCCAGAACGTCAACTCCTACGGTCACGACCTGGCGCCCGAGCCACGTTTCTCCGCCGTGCTTGGCCAGCGCACCCTCGGCCGCCAGCTGGAACTCGACGGGCGGCCGGACATCGCCGCCCTTCTGCGAGCCATCGACGGCTTGCGGACGGCCGATGGGCGACCCGCCATCCCGCGGCTGCGCTTCATCACCTCCCATCCCTGGGATCTGACCGAGCGCCTCATCGAGGCGATGGCCACCAGCCCCTCGGTCTGCGAGCACCTCCACCTGCCGGTCCAGTCGGGCGACGACGCGGTCCTGCGCCGGATGGGCCGGCAGTACACCATCGGGGCCTACCTGGGGCTCGTCGAGCGGCTGCGCAGTGCGATCCCAGGCATCAGCCTGACGACCGATGTCATCGTCGGATTCTGTGGCGAGACCGAGGCACAGTTCGAGGCGTCGCTGGCCCTGCTGAAAGTCGTCGGTTACGACCAGGTCTTCGCGGCCGCCTTCTCGCCACGGCCCGGCACGCCGGCTGCACGGCTCGTCGACGATGTGTCGGCGATCGACAAGCGGCGCCGCCTGAACGCGCTGCTCGCGGTCCAGGAGGCGATCGGCCTGGAGCGCAACGAGCGCTGGGTCGGGCGGCAGACCGAGGTCCTCGTCGAGTCCGTCCAGGCGCCGCGCGTCCACGATCACGACGACGGAGAGTCCCGGGACGGCGTCAAGACGCAGCGGCTGACCGGACGCAACCGCGAGAACCGGCTCGTCCACCTCGACGGCGACCTTTCGCTCGTCGGCCAGCTGGTCGCGGCTCGCATCGAGCGTGCTGGACCATACGCGCTCGTCGGCCGACGCCTCGAGTGAGCGAGGCGAGCGCACCTGACGCGATAACCGCCGCCGGCGACACTCGCTACCCGCCGCTTCTGGTCATCGCGGGCGGGACCGCGACCGGCAAGACGGAGCTGTCGCTGGCCATCGCCGACGCGCTCGGGGATACAGAGATCATCAGCGCCGATTCCCGCCAGGTCTATCGCCACATGGACATCGGCACGGCCAAGGTCGCAGCCACCGACCGAGCGCGCATCCCGCATCACGGCCTCGACCTGGTCGATCCCGACCAGCTCTTCACGGCGGCCGACTTCCAGCGCCACGTGTATGGCGTCCTGCCCGGCATCGCGGCACGGGGCCACCTGGCCATCCTGGTCGGCGGGACGGGACTCTACCTGCGGAGCGTCGGCCGTGGCATGCCGTTCGACAGCTCAGACGCGGATCCCGCTGTCCGCGCGGAGCTCGAGGCTCGACTCGCTGACGGCGGCCTGGCTCCGCTGGCCGCCGAGCTGCAGGCCATCGCGCCCGAGCTGGCCGCGCACACGCACCTGGCCAATCCGCGACGGGTCGTCCGCGCCCTGGAGCGCGCCCGCATCGTCGGCGACCGACTGCCGGACCCGCCGCGCGGATACCCGGCCGCCACCGTCTGGATCGGCCTGCGCCTCCCGCGCTTCGAGCAGGACGCTCGGATCGAAGCCCGCGCGACCCGACAGTTCGCCGCGGGCCTGATCGCGGAAGCGGTCGACATCCGTGCTCGCTACGGGATCCATCCGCGGGCCTTCAGCGCCTTCGGCTACTTCGAGGCGTTGGCCGTCGCCGATGGCGAGATCGACACACCGACCGCCATCGGGCGCGATGTCGGGCGAACCCGTGGCTATGCGCGGCGCCAGGCGACGTGGTTCCGCGCCGAACCAGGTATCGGATGGCTCGACGCCGCCGACCCAGGGTCGGCGGGGATCGAGGCGGCCCGCCGGCTCGTCGCGTGAGCCTGCGCGGAGCTGGCTCGAGGCGCCCCGCCCGACGCCGCGGCTATGCTTGACCCGTGCCGACCTCGAGCCTCATCGACCTCGCCCCACCACAGGAACGCGCCTTCCTGATCGCCGTCGACACGGGCGCCGATCCCGGCTGGAGCGCCGAGTCCTCGCTCGAGGAGCTCGCCGCCCTCGCGGACACGGCCGGGGCCGACGTGGTCGGGGCCGAATGGCAGAACCGACGCCATATCGACCCCAACTGGTATCTCGGCAAGGGCAAGGCGGAGGAGCTGCTCGACGCCAAGTCGGAGACCGGCTTCACCTTGCTCGTGGCGGATGACGAGCTGTCGCCCAATCAGCAGAAGGCGCTCGAGAGCCTGCTCAAGGTCAAGGTCCTCGACCGTAGCGGCCTCATCCTCGACATCTTCGCCCAGCATGCCCAGACGCACGAAGGGCGCCTCCAGGTCGAGCTGGCACAGCTCGAGTATCAGCTGCCGCGCCTCACCCGGATGTGGACGCACCTTTCACGGACCGGTGGCGGCATCGGAACCCGGGGACCCGGTGAGACGCAGCTGGAGACCGACCGGCGGATCATCCGCGAGAAGATCAAGAAGCTCAAGGAACGGGTGGCTGGCGTCCGTCGGCAGCGTGAGACGACCGCTCGATCCCGCGACCGCCGTCTCGTTCCCACGGTCGCTATCGTCGGCTACACGAACGCCGGCAAGTCGACGATGCTCAACGCCCTCGTCGGCGCCCAGGCCGCCATGACCGCGGACCAGCTGTTCGCGACCCTCGATCCGACGAGCCGGGCCGTCAAGCTCGGCGACGGGCAAAGCGTCATCGCCACCGACACCGTCGGCTTCATCCATAAGCTGCCGCACCAGCTCGTCGACGCATTCCGGGCGACGCTCGAGGAGGTCAACCGGGCCGACGTCCTGCTCGAGGTCGCCGATCTCTCAGACGCCCACCTGCCGGAGCACCGTGCCACGGTCCAGCTGGTCCTCGAGGAGCTCGGGGCGGGCGACAAGCCTCGCCTGGTGGCCTTCAACAAAGCCGACCTCGTCGACCCTGGCGCGACCGATGGCCAGCGGCCGGCGCCGATGGTGGGGGAGGGGGTGCCGGTCTCGGCGCTGACAGGCTACGGGCTGGAGACGCTCCGCACTCGCCTCTCGACCTTGCTGGCCGAGCTATGGGAGGAGGTCGACGTGGCCGTCCCGTACGCCGACGGGGAGCTGCTGGCGCGGGTCCGCGAGCGCGGTACGGTCGAGGTCAGCTACCGCGAACGCGATGTGCGGGTCCGGGGCCGCGTGGCGCCATCGCTGGCAGCCGCACTGCGTCTGTCTGCGGAACGCTGGCGCTCCGCGGCCGGAGAGGGTGCGTGACGGGCTGGGACGACATCCCGCCCGTGTGACTACCGATAATGGAAGTTATGTAACATTACGCCCTGAAACGGTCGGAGAAAGGCAATCGGGGGGAACAGCCCTGACGGCGGGCATTGGCCGCTGCATGTCTCTGAACGCCTGGCGATCGAGATCTCCGCGGCAGGTCGCCGATGAGGCTCGAATGTTGGTCCCAACCTTCGACGAGCACGTGCACGGAGCGATGAAGATGAAGCTGACAGCCACGATGATGCTGACCGTGGACGGTGTCTACCAGGGTCCCGGAGGCCCCGATGAGGATCGCCGCGGCGGGTTCGAACGAGGCGGCTGGACCGTGGCGCACGCCGACGAGGCGATGTGGCCGTTCCTGGTCTCGTGGTTCGAGCGCGCCGATGCGCTGCTCCTTGGGCGCAAGACCTGGGAGATCTGGGAGCAGTACTGGCCGCTCCACGACAGCGGCGACCCGGTCTCCCACGGCATCAATGTCCTGCCCAAGTACGTACCCTCGACCACGCTCAAGGACCCCAACTGGCAGAACACCCACGTCATCGATGGCGACGTCGAGGCGGCGATCCGCGAGCTCAAGGCGAAGCCCGGGCGCGAGCTCCAGGTCCACGGCAGCGGCGCCCTGCTCCGTTGGCTGCTCGAGCGCGATCTCGTCGACGAGCTCAACCTCCGGATCTCTCCCGTCATCGTCGGCGATGGGCTTCGGCTCTTCCCGGAGCGCGGCCAGACGCACGATCTGGACCTGATCGAGTCGCGATCGACGCCATCCGGCGTGATGATCCAGACGTATCGACCGGCCGGGCGGGCGACGTTCGGCAACGCCGGGGAATGACAGCGGGCCGCCTCCGGGCGGCCGGACACGTCAGGCGAGTTCAGCCTCGTCCCGAGCAGGCGCCACGTTGGGGTTCACATGGAAGACGTTGTCGGGGTCCCAGGTCCGCTTGAGGGCGGCGAGGCGGGCGACCTTCGCCTCGCCGTAGACCCGGCGCGTCGCCTCCGGGCCGACGTCGCTATTGCCGTTGGCGTAGGCGCCGAGCGTCCGGTCGGGCTCGACGACCTGCATCGCCCGCCGGCACCACTCGATATTTGCGTCATCCACGGACGGGTCGGTCCAGGATGAGTCCGCGCTGAGATCGAACGCCGCCGCGCGGCCTGCATACGCGGTCGCATCTTCGGCGATCCGGCCGATCGCCCCTCCAAGCGCCGTGATCGAGAAGCTCGAGTCGCCCGGCGCCTCACGGACGAGCTCGACCAGCTCGTCCAGCGCCCCCGGTCGGAGACCGTTCGCGTTGTGGCTCTTGATGAATGACCGGTTTCCCCAGGCGAACGCGAGGTCGTGGGCGGTCTGGACCTCGAGATACGGTGAGCTGCCGATCGTCGCGGTCAGCGGCTCCGGTCCTACACGCAGGCCGGCTGTCTCTCGCTCGACATCGGCTGCGGGTCCGCTATGGTTCCATGCCAGGTAGACGATCGGTTTCCCGACGACGTCCTCGGGGTAGTCCTCACCTTCCCCGGCGAGCGCGATGCCGAAGATGGCCGACACCGGATCGGGCGCATTCGGCACGTACTCGCTGAAGCGGTCCCAGAGCTCCTTGCCCTGGGTCGCCGGGAAGGTCAGGACGCCGCGGTGGAGTTCGGGGCCGAACGGATGGAGCCGGAACTCGAACGTCGTGGCGATCCCGAAGTTCCAGCCCGCGCCACGCAGTCCCCAGAAGAGCTCGGGCTCCGCGGCTTCGGTCGCGCGGACGAGCCGGCCGTCGGCGGTGACGAGCTCGATGGCCGTGACGTTGTCGATCGTCAGCCCGAAATGGCGCTGAAGGCGGCCCACTCCCCCACCGAGCGTCAGCCCGGCGACGCCCGTGTGGCCGACGACGCCTGTTGGGCAGACGAGACCGTGCATCTGCGCTGCCACGTCGAGCTCACCAAGAAGCGCGCCGCCGTTCGCCCGGGCGGTCCGAGTCCGGGGATCCACCTCGACGCCGCGCATGCCGGACATGTCGACGAGCAGCCCGCCATTCGCGCCCCCGAGCCCGGCCGCGCTATGGCCGCCGGATCGGACCGTGATCTCGAGGTCGTGGTCGCGCGCGAAGCGGATCGCGGTGGCGACCTCCTCGGCGATCGACGGGCGGGCGATCACCGCCGGGCGCCGATCGTGGATCGCGTTCCAGAGGCGGCGCGCCTCGTCATAGCCGGCGTCCTCGGGCGCGATCACCTCGGCGCACGACCGGCGCAGCTGATCGATATGACGGGACGCGATCCGAGCGGTGGCCTCGACCATCCTCTCTCCTCCGTGGTTGCTCCGTTCGGTCGATGCTCGGAATGGTCGCATGGACGGCCTCCCGCCTGGCGTGGTCGTTCGCGACGGTGGTCACCGCCGACGGGGCCGTCTAGTCTTGCTTCATGAAGCTCGTGGTGACCGCGTTCGTGACGCTCGATGGTGTCGTCGAGGGGCCCGGTTTCGACGAACACCGGACCGGGCGGAATGCCTGGGCCCTGCGCGTCCAGAACGACGAGGATGAGGTCTACAACCGTGCCCAGATCATGGGCGCCGACGCGCTCCTGTTGGGCCGTCGAACGTGGCAGATCTGGGCCGCGTTCTGGCCGACCGCGGGCGGCGACGTCGACATGGTCGGCAAGATGAACGGGATCCCGAAGTACGTCGTCTCGAACACGCTCACGCGAGCCGACTGGAACAACACGACGATCGTCTCTGGCGACGTGCCCGCCGAGATCCGCAAGCTGAAGGCTGCGCCCGGCGGCGAGCTCATCGTCTACGGCAGCCCGGACCTGGTGGATGAGCTCCTGCGCCACGACCTCGTCGACGAATACCGGCTGCTCATCTATCCCGTCATCCTCGGCAGCGGCAAGCACTTGTTCCGCGACCGGATCGACACCCACCATCTGCGCCTCGCCGAGTCACGAACCTTCAGCTCGGGCGTCGTCCTGCTGACGTACGTGCCCGATCCCGACGCTCCCACGAGCCGCTTCGTCGAGGAGTACCGCTGGACGGTAGAACAGATCCGCTCGCTCCAGGCGGCCGAGGACTTCGATCGGACGCTGGCGACGGTCCTGTTCGCCGACATCGTCGATTCGACCGGGCGAGCCCACGCCATCGGCGACCGAGCGTGGCGGAAGCTGCTCGACGCCTTCCAGCAGGACGTCCGCGCCGTCATCGAACGGTGGAACGGCCGGAACGTCGAGTTCACCGGCGACGGCGTGATGGCGGTCTTCGACGCGCCGACGCGGGCCCTCCGGTGCGGCTTCGAGCTCGTGGATGCGGCCCACGGCCTCGAGCTCGAGATCCGGGTGGGCCTCCACACCGGAGAGATCGAGCGGCGCGAGACGGGCATCGGCGGGATCGCGGTCCATATCGCCGCCCGGCTCCTGGGCTCGGCGGCGCCAGGGCACGTCGTGGTGACTTCGACCGTCCGCGATCTGGTGACCGGCATCGACCTGTCGTTCACGTCGCTCGGACCGACGAGCCTGCGCGGGGTGCCGGGCGCGTGGGAGCTGTTCGAGGTGGGAAGCGCGGACCGCTAGGCTCCGGCTCGAGCCGCCGACCGTCAGTCGCTCCCCCTTGGCTGGTTTTGTGGATGGTTCGGGTCCTGCCCGTAACATCGGGCGCGTAGGCACGTCCTACGAGCGGCGCGCGGGCTCGACTGCGTTCGAGGAGGAGGCGATGATCGGCCGGCTCAGGTTCGTAGGCTGGTTCGTGCCGGTCATGGCGCTGCTCGCCGCGTGTACGCCGCCGGCGGTATCGCCGACGGCACTGGCGTCCCCGGAGTCATCTGCGTCGCCCGGCGCGGCGGCGCTCAGCGCGACACCAAGCCCGATGCCGAGCGTCACGGCTGCGCCGACCGCATCGGCGCTGGCTGCCCCGAGTCCGACCGCGGCCGTCGCCCGCTGGACGAAGGCGCGGCGCTTGACTGACATCGACTTCTGTGACGACCTCACGGCCGTCATCGACAGCGGCGGCGGGTACCACGTGGCGGCGGACTGCGATGGCGGAGTCCACGTGTTCAGCTCGAAGGATGGATCGACGTGGACGGACACGCTGATGGCGGCGCCGGTCCATCGAACCGAGTGGCTGCCCCATCTGGCCATCGATGGCGACACCCTCTACCTCGGCGTCACCCGGTTCGGCGATGACACTGACTGCGGGGCTCCTCACGATATCGGCGTCTTCATCCGGAGTAGGCATGTGCCCGAAGGGGCCTGGTCGGACGCGGCGAGGGTCGGCGCCCGCGGCGACCGACTGCACGACCTTCAGGTCGCCGACGGCGTCCTCCACGCGATCGTGAACGCGGAGGACGCCGGACCGCTGTCGTACGAGTCAAAGGCAGGGCCTGCTCTCACGCGCGTCGCCCTGCCCGGCGCGCACTCGGGCGTGGTTCGGATCGGCCACGATGGAAAGGCTCGAGTCGCCTACGCGACCGAGCATCGGGTGATCTACGGCACCGTAGCCGGCGGGGAGCTTTCGAGGACCACCGTCGTCGCCGACAAGCGGACCAACATGTAGTCCGAGCTCCTGCTCGCCTCGGACGACCGAGCCCAAGGGTACGCGCAAACTGGTCGAGCGTGACGCCCCAGGCGCAATGTCGGCGACGATGTCGCACGTCAGCCTAGACCGCCGCGGACCGAGGACCAACGCCGGACTCGGCCTTATCGCCGACTCCCCTCTCAGCGCGGCTGAGCTCGATGTCGTTCCGAGACCCGGACACCGAGAACCGGACACCGACGTCGTGGTGCCCGGTTCGCGTGCGTTGCCGCGTGTCAGATCTCGCTGAGCACGGCCTCGAGCCGATCCCAGGTCTCGATGGCACCGGCGACCATGCCGCTGGCCAGGGCGCCCTCGACGGCCTCAGGCGAGCCGATGTGGCCGACTGAGCGGATCCTGGTCCGGGCACCCAGGTCCTCGAAGGTGTGCGTCTCCGGCCCGCCCTGGGGGCCGATGCCCTCGACATCGAACATGAAGGTCCAGGCGAAGCGCTCGGGGGCATCGATCTCGAGGTACTCGCCATAGAAGGCCACGTCCTCGCGATCGGGCGCTCGGCTGACATAGCGCCACTTGCCGCCCGGTCGCACGTCCATCTCGGCCACGGTGGTCGTCGTGCCGTGTGGGCCCCACCAGCGAGGCACGATCTCGGGATCCATGAACGCCTTCCAGACTCGCTCGCGCGGGGCATCGAACGTGCGCTCGAAGATGAGATCGCCACCCTCCGAGTAGATGGTGGTCGTCTCGGTGCTACCTCGGTCGATCCGTGTCGCCGTCATCGTCGTCTCCATCTCGGTGCTCCTCTGCTTCCTGGACATCGCGGAGGTAGGCATCCAGCCGTTCGAAGCTCTCCTCCCAGTGCCGTCGGTACTGGCCGACCCAATCGGCGATATCGCGCAGCGGGTCGGCCCGCAGCCGTCGAGGTCGCCACTGTGCCTGCCTCCCCTGCTCGATGAGCCCGGCCCGCTCCAGCACCCGTAGGTGCTTCGAGATCGCGGGTTGACTCATCACGAACGGCGCCGACAGGTCTTTGACCGACGCTTCGCCCTGTGCGAGGCGGGCCAGGATCGCCCGCCGAGTCGGGTCGGCGAGCGCTGCGAACGTGGTGCTGAGCTGATCCGGTCGCTGCATCTATATCACCTGTGGGTTATATAACCTAGCGGAACTATACATCGCCGACCAGGCTCTGTCAAGCCCCGATCCGCCGAGATCCAGATCCAGATCGTGGCTGAGCGCCACGCTGCTGGACTCGTGGCGTACGATCGGGTGCACGATGGTTGCCGGCATCGCCTCCCCCGAGCGTCGCACCGGCCAGCGGCAGGAGCAGGACATCCGCTTCTGCCTCGGGCACCAAGGCGCCCGACTGGCGTGGGCGATTCACGGCAGCGGGCCGCCCGTCATCGTCGTCTCGTGCTGGCTGAGCCACCTGCAGCACGACTGGCGCAGCCCCGTCTGGCGCCACTTCCTCGAGGACCTCGGCGCGTTCGCGACGCTCGTGCGCTACGACGAGCGTGGCTTCGGCATGTCGGATTGGGATGTGACGGACTTCTCGTTGGAGGCTCGCTACGGTGACCTGGAGGCGCTCGTCGAGGCGACCGGGTTCGAGCGCTTCGCGCTGCTCGGCATGTCGGGCGGTTCATCGGTCGCCATGGCATACGCCGCCCGCCATCCGGAGCGGGTGACGCGGCTGATCCTGTACGGCACCGTCTGTGGCCGGCCTGTCTCGTTCGACGGTGACGCGCTGGCCGAGGAGGAGACCTTCCGGAGCATGATCCGGGTCGGCTGGGCGAAGGAGGATCCACTCTTCCGCCGGGTCTTCACGCGGATCTTCATCCCGGATGCCAGCGAGGAGCAGATGCGCTGGTTCGACGCCTTGCAACGGATGACTACGTCGCCCGAGAACGCCGTGGCCAGCAGGCTCGGGCGGCAGGCGGTCGATATCGCCGACGAGCTGCCGCGCATCAGCGCGCCGACGCTCATCCTCCAGGCGATCGGCGATCATTCGACGACGTTCGACAACGCGGTCGAGGTCGCCGGACGCATCCCGGGCGCTCGCCTCGTCGAGCTCGACAGCGCGAACCACATCCTGCTCGCCGACGAGGCGGCATGGGCGACGTTCGTGGCTGAGGTCCGCGACTTCCTCGAACCCGATCGGTGGGCCGACGACCGGCATCGCCTCGAAGCCGTCGAGCCCCTCTCCCCTCGCGAGCTCGACGTCCTGCGACTGGCGGCGCGCGGCATGGCCAACGGGGCCATCGCTGCCGAGCTTGGGTTGAGCCCACGCACCGTCGAACGGCATTGTTCGAACGCGTACAGCAAGCTGGGCGTCGGCGGCAAGTCGGCCAGAGCGGCCGCCGTCGCGGAGGTCATTCGGCGCGGACTGGCCTGACGGGTGTCCTGGGGCTGCCATCAGCCGCGGGATCGTGAGACCGATGGGGCAGGTTCGGAGCGGCCAGCGAGCTGCTCATCAGCCCGTCCGGGTGGCGCCTGACTGCGTGCAGCCCGACAGGGCACGCCACGCGGCCAGCCTGGAGATTGGGTGCCTGCGCGGTTCCGGCACCGTCTCCTCCGCGCGACCCTTCACGCATGGCGTCCCCATCCGCGGAACGCGCATCCATTGGAGGATCCGATGACGGCCACGACCCTATCCGAGACCGAAGGGCGATTCCGGGCAGAGCCCGGCACGGCCCGAGGTACGCCCGCAGTGACAGCGACGCTGGTCGACGGGCGAGCTCACTTGACGGCGGGAGACGTTCGACTGGGATGCCGACCTGCCGACCGTGATCGGCGGAACGAACCTCGCTCCGAGCCCGACCGCCTACCTCCTCGGCGCCCTGGCCGGCTGTGGCGTCGCGTTCCTGAACGACACGCTGGCACCGCAGTTCGGCGTGCGGATCGAGGGCATCACGGCGGTCGCCCGTTGCTCGACTGACCTGCGCGGGCCTGCTCGGGATGGACGATGCGTCGCCCGAGCTGATGGACATCGGCCTCGAGATCACCGTCACGACGCCCGACTCGGCGGAGAAGACGGAGCCCATGTTCGACGCATGGCGCGAACGCTGCCCGATCTACCTCGCGCTGCTTCGCCCACGCGCCGTCACGTTGGCGATGCAGGTCGCCTGATCAGGCGAACCGGTCGGTGGCTGCCACCAAAGCCGCCTGCATGGCGGGATGGCTGCCGGTGTGGCCCGCCTCGTCGATGAGGATGAGCTCGCTGCCGGGCCAGGCATGGGCCAGCAGCCACGGCGTGCCCAGCAGGTTGCCGAGATCGAGGCTGCCTTCGATGAGCACGCCCGGGATCGATGCCAATCGGCCGGCGTCGCGGATGAGGGCGCCTTCGTCGAGCCACGAGCCGTGACTCCAGAAGTGCGTCACGATCCTGGCGAAGGCCATCCGGAAGTCGGCATCCTCGTATCGGGCGAGCGGCGGGACATCCGGCAGCATGGCGTCCTCCCAGTCGCACCAGTCCCTGGCGGCCCGCTCACGAACGAGCGGGTCGGGATCAGCCAGTCGTCGGGCATACGCGGCGGCCAGGTCGCCGTCGCGCTCCGTCTCTGGGACGCCGGCCACGAAGCGTGCCCAGGCGTCGGGGAAGACGACGCCCAATCCGCGCGTCAGCAGGTCCGTCTCGGCGCGGCGCCCGGTCGCGATCGAGACGAGGATCATCTCGCTGACACGGTCGGTGTGGCGCTCGGCATAGGCCAGGCCCAGCGCGGAGCCCCATGACCCGCCGAAGACGAGCCAGCGCTCGATGTCCAGGTGCGCACGGAGGCGCTCGAGATCGCCGAGGAGATGCTCGGTCGTGTTCGTGCCAGATCCGTGGTCGGGTCGCTCGCATGCGGCAGGCTTCGGCCGCAGTTGCGCTGGTCGAAGAGGACGATCCGATACCGGGCGGGGTCGAAGTAGCGCCGAAGCCCGCTGGTGCAGCCTGAGCCTGGGCCGCCGTGCAGCACCACCGCTGGCTTGCCGGCCGGGTTCCCGCAGACCTCCCAATAGACCTGCTGGCCGTCGCCTACGTCCAGCATGCCCGTGCGAGAACGGCTCGATCTCCGGGTACCGGGCTCCCGGGACCGTCGTGCGTCATTCGCGAGGCAGCCTACGTCGCCAGCGGCCGGCCGTCGACGAAGCGGTCCTCGAGGATGGAATCGATGACCCGCGCCAGCTCCTCCGGCCGCGTGAGGAACGGCGAGTGCCCACCGTCGATCTCGATCGGAGACACGCCCAGGCGCTCGCCGTGCGGCTCGCCTCCCCCACTCGGGGTTCATCGCGCGATCGTCCCGACAGACGATGTAGCTGCTGGGGACGGCCGGCCAGGCCTCCAGCGGACTCGCCTCGCCGATGACCTGGTAGCACTGGGGTCGGAGTCGTGAGCTGGCCCAGGCGGCGACGTCGGCGATGGCATCGTGAAAGAAGAGCTCGGTCGCCGTGGTCGGGCCGATCTGCCAGACGTCGCGTCCCAGGTCGGTCCATTCGGCCGTCGTCGGCGGGACCAGCCCGTCGATGGGCTCGGCCTGCCGCTGGTCGTTGGCGCTCCGTCCCGGTTGGGCCAGGAAGGCCGCCAGAAAGATCAGCCGGTCGATCGGTCGGCGCGCGGCGACGAGCGGGACGACCAGGCCAGCCATGGAGTGGCCGACGATGGCGGGCGGGGAGCCGTGGCCGAGGCCATCGATGGCCTCGCTCACGACGGTGGCATAGGCGTCCGCACCCAGGCCGGGCTCCGAGATCGGCAGATCCACCGCGACCACGCGATGGCCATACGCCTCGAGGGCCGGGATCAGGCGTTCCCAGCACCACGCTCCGTGGAAGGATCCATGCACGAGGACGAGATCCACGGTCGGCCTCCCTGTCTCGTCTCCGACTGTTCCCTACCCCGTCGGGGCCGCCAGCCCGGCCCCTGAGAGGCTACATGATGCGGACGGCCGCTGGAACCGATCTACGGCAGGCTTGACCGACATGGCCGATCCATGGGACGATTATGGTCATGGATAACAGTGGTTGGCCCCCGGCCAAATCGGAAACGCAGCCCGCGGACAGCCGGTTACCTGCCATCTACCTCGGCCATGGCGCGCCGCCGCTCCTGGAGGACGCCGACTGGATGGCCGAGCTCGGTGGCTGGGCGGCATCGATGCCGAGGCCGAAGCAGATCCTGATCGTCAGCGCCCACTGGCAGACCGCGCCGATGGCCATCAGCGCCACGACGAGGGTGCCGTTGGTCTACGACTTCTACGGCTTTCCCGAGCACTACTACCAGATGACCTATGACGCGCCGGGTGCGCCGGAGCTGGGCGAGCGTGTGCGCCGCCTGATGCCTGCCTCCGAGCCCGTTCTCGAGCGCCCGACGCGCGGGCTCGATCACGGCGCCTGGGTCCCGCTCAAGGCCATGTACCCCGAGGCCACGATCCCGGTCCTGCAACTCTCGATGCCCGACCTCGACCCAGCGCACCTCTTCGAGGTCGGCCGGCGCCTGGCGCCCTTGCGCGACGAAGGCGTGCTCATCGTCGGCAGCGGCTTCCTGACCCACGGCCTGCCCTTCATCCACGAGTACTTCATGGGCAAGCCAGGGGCGCCGCAATGGTCGATCGACTTCGACCAGTGGGCGACCGAGGCGCTCGATCGCGGTGATGTCGACACCCTCTTCGACTTCCGGACGAAGGCGCCCGGGATGCCGTTCGCGCACCCGACCGTCGAGCACTTCGCGCCGCTCTTCGTGACGCTCGGTGCGGTCGCCAGGCCGGACGATGCGCCCAGTTACGCCATCGAAGGCTATGCCTACGGGCTCTCCAAGCGCTCGTTCGAGGCGCGCTGATCGCCATCCCCGGCATCATGGATCGGTGCACGAGCCGATGACTCAGGCCAGCGCTCCGCAAAGCGGTGAGATCCCGGCCCGAGTCCGGCGCATCCGAGCAGACGAGGGGGCGCTGCTCAAGACGCTCCGTGTGCGCGCGCTGGCCGAGGAGCCGGAGGCGTTCGGCGAGTCGGTGGCCGAGGCCGAAGCGCGCGATGAGGCCGAGTTCATGGCGCGGGCTCGAGCGGCGAGCGTAGGCGGACGTCGTGCCTGGTTCCTGGCCGAGCTGGTGCCAGAGCCCGGCTCGTCGGCCGAACACGTCACGGTCGGGCTGGCGATGGGCCGACGGCGGCCGCCCGACACCTGCATGGTCTTCTCGGTCTGGGTCGCGGGCACGGCTCGCCGTCGGGGTGTCGGTCGCGCCCTGGTCGACGCCATCGCGGGCTGGGCACGATCGTGGGGGGCGGTCATGCTCGTGCTTTGGGTCTATCGCTCGAACGAGCCCGCCATCCGATTCTACGAACGCCTCGGGTTCAGGGTCCAGTGGGACGGACCCGATGCCGAGCTCGGTGCGCCGCACGACGCGCTGGCGATGGTGCGCGGCGTCGAGGGTTGACCTAGCGCGGCATCATCACCGCGCCGACCACGAACGAGAAGGCCAGCGCGACGATGATCAGGATCATGACGATCCGGGCCGCGCGACCCTGCGTGTTCATCGGTAGTTCTGGAACTGCAGCGGGACCGGGTACCCCTCCCCCTCCTCGCGCAGTCGCGCGATGACCTTCTGCAGGTCGTCCTTGCTCTTTGAGCTGACCCTGACCGCGTCGCCCTGGATCTGGGCGTGACACTTCGGGTAGTCGTCGCGGATGAGCTTGCTGATCTTCTTGGCCAGGTCCTCGGGCAGGCCACGTCGCAGCTTGATGGTCTGCTTGACCTTGCTGCCACCGGCCGGCTCGACCGTGCCCCAGTCGAAGATCTTGAGCGACAGCCCACGCCGGATGGCCTTGGACTCGATGAGGTCCTTGACCGCCGCCGCCCGATACTCGTCATCGGTCAGCAGGCTGATCTCCTCCTTGCCGAGCTGCAGATCGACGGTCACGTTCTTGAAGTCGTATCGGGTGCCGACCTCGCGACGCACCTGATCGAGGGCATTGACCAGCTCCTGGCGGTCGAAGTCGCTGACCACGTCGAAGGAGACCTCTCCAGCCACGCTACCTCCCTGTCGATGGATGCGCGCCGGCCTGTTCGCCGGTCGGTTCGATGGTCGAGTCCGTGCCCACCACGTGGGTCAGCGCCCATGCTCTCGCCCGGCTGATCCGTCGATCGGCGTCGAGCTCGATGGTCAGCATGCCACGGATACGGGTCCGCGCGGCGGAGGCCCGATCGGTCCAGGCACCGTGGAAGGCGACCAGCACCGTGTCGCCGGACAGCCAGAGGTGCTCCGCGTCCATCTCGGTGTGGACGACGGAGGCGGCGACGCCGTTGACACCAGGCCCGGATGGCGGTCTGGTCCCGGAGTGGCGGTGCAAAAGGGTCGGGCCGGAGCTCGGCGTCCGTCGGCGAAACAGTCGACGGCGGCATCGACGTCGCGCCGTTCCCAGGCGCGCTTGAGGCGATCGACGAGATCCTGCGCGTCGCCGTGGGTCAGCTCTGCCATGGACGGATTCTAGCCGCGCGGGCTGCACCTCCCTGTCGCGGCCGGTCGGCTGGGTCAGACGCGGGCCGCCAGGCCCTCGACGAGCCGCTCTGCGATGACGTACGAGCGGCCGCCACCCATGACGAGCACGACATCGCCAGGCCGCACCAGCTCGACCAGGCGATCGGCGGTGGCCTCGGGCGAGCCGGTGGCGAGCGCCGGCACCGACGCTCGTGCCGAGATGGCCGCCACCAGGTCCGCCGGGGAGACGATCGTCTGATCCGGGTCGCGCCCGGCCCAGATGTCGGCGATGACCGCGTGATCGGCCGTGCTCAACACGTCGGCAAAGGCGTCCAGCATGGCCGCCGTGCGGTGGAAGGTGAGCGGCTCGTAGACGGCCCAGACGGGCCGACCAGGGTAGGCGTCCCGGACGGCCTCGAGGGTGGCGCGGATGGCCGACGGATGGTGCCCGTAGTCATCGATCACCAGGACGCCGCCCGGCTCGCCCTTGACCTCCATCCGACGCCCGACGCCCCCAAAGCTGCCCACGGCGGCCTCGATGGCGGAGCCCGGCACGCGCAGTACGGCCGCCGCCGCTGCGACGCACAGCGCATCGGCGGCGTTGTGCCGGCCGGCGAGGGGCATCGGCAGACGGAGGTCGCCGGTCAAGCTGCCTCGGACCTCGAGCGTGTCCCACCCCGTCGCCGAGGGCACCAGGCGCCCGATGACGTCGACACCGCCGAGGACATGCTCGGGATCGCTGGGACGCATCGCGGCGCGCTCATCCTCGGATGGTTCGAGCGCCACCCGGACGCGCGTCCCTGGCCAGTCGTCGAGGCCATCGGCGACCTGCCGTGCGCCAGCATCGGCGACGTTGACGATGAGTGTCGGCGGGCCATCCGGACCAGGGACCATCGCGCGGATCCAACCGTCGAACGCAGCCAGCACGGCAGCCTCGTCGGCGAAGACGTCCGGATGATCCCACTCCGCGTTCAGCAGGATGGCGACCGCAGGGTGGTACGGCGCGAAGTTGCCGGCGTACTCATCGGCCTCGACGACGAGGACGTCGCCCTGCCCGAGGCGCGCCGTCGAAGCTGGCTGTGCCGGGCCTTCCGGCGCCAGGAGCGCCCCGACGAAGCCGCTCGGATCGCGTCCAGCCTCAGCGAGGACGTGGACCAGCCAGCCGGTCGTGGTCGACTTGCCGTGGGTCCCGGCGACCGCCACGAGCGTCTGTCCGGTCGTGGCGGCGACGTCGGCGACCAGCTGCTGCCAGGCCTCGACCGGAACGTCCAGCGTTCGCGCCGCGACCAGCTCCGGGTGCTCGGGAGCGATCGCCGTCAGGGCCTTGGAGACGGCCAGGCGGTCGACGACCGCTCCCGTCGGTGCGGCGACATGCGCGGGGTCGTGCGATGTGACGACCACGATCCCGCGCGCCTCGAGCGCGGCCGTGTAGGGCGACGGCGCCCCGGGGTCGCAGGCGGTGACCTGGGCTCCGACGCTCTGTCGCCAGGAGCGCGGCCGCGGATGCTCCTGCACCGGCGGCGCCGACGACGTGGATGCGCTCTCCCGGTCGGATGTGGCGGGCTGCCCGCGCCGGCGCCAGGCCAGCCCCGATGTCCGCCGCGGATCGGGTCACGCGAGCTTGCCGGTCGGCTGCGCCAGGCCGCACCTCGCCGGCCACGCCGGACGCGCCGGCTGACGCCTCATCGGGCGTCTGATGGGAGCCGGCCAGCGAGCATGTCGAGCGCGGCCGCGGCGCTGGCGATCTTGTTGGCGTGGCGGTCCCCGGACCACTGGGATCGCTGCACGGCATGCCCGAGGCCATCGGCGACCGCGATGTAGGTCAGGCCGACCGGCTTCTCCGCCGTGCCACCGCCAGGGCCGGCGATGCCGGTCACCGCCACGGCGACGTCGACCCCGAGCGCGCGCCTGGCGCCCTCGGCCATCGCGACCGCCGTCTGAGCCGAGACCGCGCCATGCGACGCGAGGGTGGGACCGGGCACGCCGAGGCTGGCCACCTTGACGGCGTCGGCGTAGGCGATGATGCCGCCCCGAAAGACCTCACTCGAGCCCGGGATCTCGGTCAGCAGGTGGCCGACGAGGCCGCCCGTGCAGGATTCGGCGGTGGCGATGGTCGAACCCGAGGCTCGAGCCATGGCGATCACCTGCCCCGCCGCGCTCGACGAGAGCCGCGTCCTCGACGGCCGGTGGCGCGCTCAGTTCGTGCGTCCGGTCTTCTCCGGCTCGCCGGGCGGCGCAAACAGCCATGTCTCCGGCTGACCGGGTTTGCCGAGGGAGCCGAGTCGGGTCCCGTTGAGCGTGAAATAGGTCGCGCCAGAGTTGCCGGTCCGGACTTCGATGCTGTTCTGGCCGGTGAATTCGACCGACTTACCGGGCTGGATGACGCGCCCACCCTCGTAGCCCGGGACCACCTGGTCGTCGACCCAGACCTTGAGCCAGGCCCGGGCGTCCCGGACGCGGATGACCAGGGCGACGCCGGTGTAGGCGACGGTCACGTGGCGCTGCTCGGTGGTGGTCTTGTCGGCGGCGCCGGTGGCGCTGATGGTCAGGTCCCAGACGCCCGGCGCAAGCTGGTAGGCATCGGAGAAGGCGCCGGTGTCGGCGTCGACGGCGATCTCCTGCGGATCGGGATCGGCCGGCGGCTGGGCGGGCGCCTTGCCGCCGCCGTCCGTGGCTGGTCCGACGTAGGTGGCGGTCACGATGACCTGCTCACCGGTCGTCGTGCCCTGGACCGGGATGGCGCCGTTGGTGAACATGGTCCCCTGGTTGGGGCTGGTCACGCTCAGCGTCGGGGCTTCCCGGCCCGCCGCGACCGGGACGGTGACGATGAGCTTGACGGCCTCGGAGTCCTTGCCGGTGTCCGGGTCGGTGGCCGTGATGGTGAAGTCGTTCCGTCCCTTCTTGAGCGGCACGACCTGTTGCCAGCCGCCGCTCGCGTCGGCGGTGACTCGATAGGTTTCCTGTCCGAGGGCCTCGACCGCGACGGTCGTGCCCGGCGAGGCGGTGCCGCTGAGCGTCGTGGACTCGGCGTCCGGAGCGGCGTTGCTGACAGCGGCCTGGGCGACGGTCAGGCCCGGTGGTTGCGAGAAGCGGAAGAGCTGCAGCCCGATGTAGCCGGCGAAGGCGAGCACGGCCAGGGTCAGGACGGCCGCCACGAGGAGGCCCCGGCTGAACGTGAAGCCACCGCGCGGGGCTTCGAGCGGACGCGGCGCGATGGTCGTCGGCTCGTTCCGCCGACTCTCGCCGACCTCCGTCCGCCACTGTGCCAGGACGAGCTCCGGGTCGAGGCCCAGATAGAGCGCGTAGTTGCGCAGGAATCCCTTGGTGTAGACCGCACCGGGCAGGGCCTTGAAGTCGCTGTTCTCGAGCGCCTCGAGGAACTTGGCGCGGATCTTCGTGTCCCGCTCGGCCCGATAGAGGTCGACGCCCTTGCGCTCACGGGCGGCCAGGAGCATGGCGCCCAGGCGCTGGCTGGGCTCGGGCGCGAGGCTGGCGACCGGGACGACGTCGTCGCGGTCCTGGCGTGCCGCGAGGCGGCGCTCGCTCGGCCGAGCCTGGTCGCGGGCGGTCATGGAAAGGTCACGAAGCTACGGATCCCCGGTGCGATCACGCGGCATGACGTCGTGTCGCGCGCGCCTAGGATACCCGCTCTCGTGCGGGCGGCCCCTCAGCAGGATGACCTAGAGGTGCATCCCGGCACCGCGTCCGACCCTCTCAGTAGCCCGGGTCGTCTACGGCATCGAGGCTGCGCAGCCAGTTCTCGGGCCCATAGATCTGTCGCGGCACGGCCGGATTGCGCGGATCCTGGGGTCCGACGACGCCGTAGCGCTCGAGCTCGTCCATGATCCGGCTGGCGCGGTTGAAGCCGACCTTGAGCTTGGTCTGGAGCATCGACGTGCTGGCCTTGCCGCTGGCCATCACCAGCTCGGCCGCACGCGGCGTCATGTCGTCTTCGGCCATCTGGGCCAGCCAGCCGAACTGGCCGCCGTTGCCGCCCTCGCCGTCGCTGAAGGCCACGACCAGCGGATCGTAGTCCGGCTGTGGCGCCTGGGCGCGCCAGTGGGCGGTCACGGCGTTGACCTCGGCATCGGACACGAAGACGCCCTGCAGGCGCACCGGTCGGGGCAGGTCGGCTGGCTGATACAGCATGTCGCCGCGCCCGATGAGGTCCTCCGCGCCGGGCTGATCGAGGACCGTCCGGCTGTCGACGTTGGAGGACATGGCGAAGGCGATCCGGCTGGGCACGTTGGCCTTGATCAGGCCGGTGACCACGTTGACGCTCGGCCGCTGGGTGGCCAACACGAGGTGGATCCCGACGGCGCGCGCCTTCTGGGCGATCTTGACGATGGGGTCCTCGACCTTGCGGCCCTCGCGCATGATCAGGTCGGCCAGCTCGTCGATGACGATCACGATGTACGGCAGCCGCTCCTCCTCGGACACACGCGGGCTGGCGTTGTAGGCGGTGATGTTGCGCTCGGTCTTGGCCGCCAAGGCCTTGTAGCGCTCCTCCATCTGGTTGACGGCCCAGTGCAGGGCGGCCTTGGCATCGGCTGCCTCGACGATGACGTTGGTCAGCAGGTGAGGCAGGCCATCGTAGGGCGCCAGCTCGACGCGCTTGAGGTCGACCAGCACCAGGCGGACCTCGTCCGGGCGGGCCCGCATGAGCAGGCTGGTGATGAGGGCGTTGACGCAGACGCTCTTGCCCGAGCCGGTGGCGCCGGCGATGAGCAGGTGAGGCATCTTGGCCAGGTCGACGGCATAGGCCGCGCCGCTCACGTCGCGTCCCAGGGCGAAGGTCAGCTTGCCGGTCGCGGCCAGCATGTTGGCGTCGTCGATGAGCTCGCGAAAGCCGACCACCTCGCTGGTGTGGTTGGGGATCTCGATGCCGACGACGTCCTTGCCGGGGATCGGCGCCTCGATGCGGATGGTCCGGGCGGCGAGCGCCATGGCCAGGTCGTCGGCCAGGCCCTCGATGCGCGAGAGCTTGATGCGCGCGTCCGGGCGGACCTCGTATTGGGTCACCACCGGCCCGACGTTCGTGCCCGTGACCGTGGCCAGGATCTGGAAGCTGCGCAGCTTCTCCTCGATGATCCGGATGTTGCGCTCGTGGTCGAGCTTCTGGCCCTTGCCGGTCTCCGGACGGGCGGGTTCGAGGAGCTCCGTGCCCGGCAGTGCCCAATCCCTGACGCCCACCGGGACCGGGGTGTCCTCGGCCGCCAGGAGCTCGTCGCCCGGCGCGTCGGGATCACGCGGCCCTGATGCCGGTGCGTGCCCATTGCGTGGCGCCGCCCGCCGGTGCCCGCAACGCCAGCCACTCCAGCCGGCGATCCGACGGACGTGCCGCGCCCGGACCAGACCGTCTGGCTGATGGGAGCCGGGCTCGAGATGGGCGAGGGCATATCCGCTTCCGCTGCGGCCTGCGGGGCGGCGTTCGGTGCGGGCGTCCCAGTCGGTTTGCCGCGTGCGGGCGGCGCCGCCTTGGCCGGCGCGGCCTCCTGGCGCTCGAGTGGACGCGTCATCGCGCCGGCGATGGCCCGCCCGCCGCTGGTCACCGGCGAGACGACATCGCGCACCGTGAGGTTGAAGAGCAGCAGCACGCCGACGACGATCATGCCCACCAGCACGACGACCGCACCCGGTTGGCTGATGAGCGTCGCGAGCAGGCTGGAGAGCGTCTCGCCGAACCAGCCGCCGGCCCGCGCCAGCTGGGCGGGCTTGTCACCCTCGCCCCAGGCGATCGACATCAGCCCGAGGGCGCCGAGGAAGACGATGATGCCGCCCGCCGCGCTGATCTCCCACGACGGTCCCGATGACGGCGCGCGCTCGACGAAGACACCGGCCACGATGAGCAGGATGGGCAACAGCCAGGCACCCTGCCCGAAGGCCGGTCGGAGCAAGTCGTTGACGTAGCGGTTGAGGATGCCCTCGCCCGGCAGGATGAGCGCGATGAGCGTGACCGCACCCGCTACCAGGAGGACGATGCCGAGGATCGAGCGCAGCGTCCGCGGCGAGATCGACGGCCCGCGTGCGCGTGCTCCGGGAGCGGCCGGTACGCGTCGTGCGACGCCGTTGGGCCACCGGGTTCAGACCTCGACCACGACCGGGAAGACCATCGGCCGGCGCTTCGTCTGCTCGTACAGGAAGCGCGACAGGCTGTCCTTGATCTGGACCTTCATCAGGCCGATCTCGCTGGTGTGGTCGCCCGGAGTGTCGAGCGCGGCCAGGACCCGCTCGACGGCGGCCGCGATGACCGGATCGTCCGAGCCGCCGATGAAGCCGCGGGTCACGATCTCCGGCCGCCCGATGACCGAGCCGGTCTGCTTGTCGACGGTGACCACGACCAGGAACATGCCGTCGTTGGCCAGCGCTCGACGGTCGCGCAGGACGACGTCGCCGACCTCGCCGACCGACAGCCCGTCGACGAAGACGTAGCCCGCCGCGACCGGCTCGCCGCGCCGGGCAGAGCCATCCGACAGGAACTCGATGGGCTGCCCGTTCTCGATGATGAAGATGTTCTGCGGCTCGACGCCGCAGTCGACGGCCAGGCGGCCGTGCTGGACGAGCATGCGGAACTCGCCGTGCATGGGGATGAAGTAGCGCGGCTTGGTCAGGCCGAGCATCAGCTTGAGCTCTTCCTGGCTCGCGTGGCCCGAGACATGCGCGCGCTTGATGGTGTGGTAGTAGACGTTGGCGCCGTTCTTGAAGAGGTTGTCGATGGTCCGGGCGACCTCCTCCTCGTTGCCCGGGATGGGGCTGGCGCTGACGATGACGGTGTCACCGGGCACGATCTCGACGAAGCGATGGTCGCGGTTGGCCATTCGCGCCAGGCCCGCCATCGGCTCGCCCTGGGCGCCGGTCGTGGCGATGACGAGGTCGCGATCGGCGATGTCCTTGATGCGATCCTTGGGCACCAGAAGCCCGGCGTCGTAGGTCAGGTAGCCGAGGTCGGTCGCGATGCGGACGTTCTGCTCCATCGAGCGCCCGATGACGGCGACCTTGCGCTGGAAGGTGGCCGCAGCGTCGAAGACCTGCTGGATGCGCGCGATGTTGCTGGCGAAGGTGGCCACGATGATGCGACCGTCGAGCGGCTCCATGATCTCCCGGAAGGCGTCGCCGACCGTCCGCTCGGACGGCGTGTAGCCCGGGTTCTCGGCCCGGGTCGAGTCGGACAGGAGGCAGATGACGCCTTCCTCGCCGAGCTTGGCCAGCGTGTGGAAGTCGGACAGCTTGCCGTCGACCGGCGTGTGGTCGAACTTGAAGTCGCCGGTGTGGACGACGACCCCGACGGGCGTACGCAGAGCGATGCCCATGGCGTCGGGGATGGAGTGCCCGATGCGGAAGGCGGTCGCCTCGAAGGAGCCGAGCTTGACGATGTCGCCGGGCTCGAAGGGCAGGATCGGGTTCTTGGTGAGCTTGTGCTCCTTGATCTTGTTGCCAAGCAAGCCGCGGGCAAGCGTCGAGGCGTAGACCGGGACGCCCGGAAACTCCGGCAGGACGTACGGCAGGCCACCGACGTGGTCCTCGTGGGCATGCGTGATGAGGAAGGCCTTGACCTTCTTGCGGCGCTCCTTGAGGTAGGTCACGTCGGGCACGACGAGGTCGATGCCGAACATCTCCTCGTCGGGGAACATCAGGCCGCAGTCGATGACGACGATCTCGTCGCCGTACTCGAAGACGTACATGTTCTTGCCGATCTCGCCGACCCCACCGAGCGGGATGATGCGCAGGATCGGGATCGGTCGCGGCCGAGGCGGGGGTCGAGCGACGGGGCATGATCAGAAGAACCTCATCTGGTTCGGGTCATCGGCGGCCACGAGGGCAGCCTCGGGCGCGACGTCGGTGGACGCCGCCTCGGCGTCGAGGAGCGATGGCGGAGGGTCGGTCGGATCCGGCTGGGCGTCGACCTGCCGCGGCGCATCGTCGGCCGTGCCTCGTTCGTCCGTCGCCCGGGAGCGGCTCGGCGTCGACCGACGGATCGAGTGCCGGCGCGCCCGGGACGATGCGATGCTCGGCGCGCCGCTGCCTCGAGCGGATGAGCGCATCTGGGGCCCCGGCGATGTCCTCGAACAGCGTCTCCTTGAGCGCGGCCTGACGGAAGGCTGCGGCCGGGTGATAGAGCGCCATGGCCGAGGCATCGGCCGCGCCGGTCGCCGGGTCGACCGGCCGGATGGTGCCGTGGGCGCTGCTGATCCGGGCACCGGGCATGAACGTCTGCAGGGAGAAGCGGCCGAGGGTCACGACCAGGGCAGGATCGAGCGCCTCCAGCTGCCGATGCAGGTAACCCGAGCACGCGGCGATCTCGTCCGGCTCCGGGTCGCGATTGCCGGGTGGCCGACACTTCACGACGTTGGTGATGAAGACCTCGTCGCGCTTCCAGCCGATGGAGCCGATGAGCTCGGTGAGCAGGCCACCTGCGGCACCGACGAAGGGCCGGCCCTGCTGGTCCTCGTTGGCTCCGGGCCCTTCACCGACGAAGACGACCTCGGTCTCCGAGCTCCCCTCCCCCGGCACGGCTCGGGTGCGCCCGCGATGCAGGCGACAGGCCGTGCACGCCCTGACCTCGTCGGCGATCGCCTCGAGCGTCTCGCGCCGCTGCGCGTCGGTCACGCGACCCGACCGGCACGCATCGAGGCCGGCGAGAGCCAACCTCGGTCGAGCACCAGCTCGGCGATCTGGACGGCGTTGGTCGCCGCCCCCTTGCGCAGGTTGTCGCTGACACACCAGAAGGCGAGGCCGCGCCCATCGGGCATCGAAGCGTCGGCGCGAACGCGCC
The DNA here is from genome assembly GCA_963777975.1 of uncultured Chloroflexia bacterium. Lineage (GTDB taxonomy): Bacteria > Chloroflexota > Limnocylindria > Limnocylindrales > CSP1-4 > CSP1-4. The sequence continues at coordinate 358,895 of CAVZSO010000013.1, forward strand.
CGACGAAGATCTCATCACGGCCGGCCGCCTCGGTCGCGAGCGGGTAGCGATGGGCAGCCGGTTCGTCGATGACGATGACGCCGGGCACCTGGCCGAAGAGCTCGCGCGCCGCGTCGGGCCCGATGGGGCCGCGCGTCTCGACATGCACGGCTTCGGAATGGCCCACGAAGACCGGCACACGGACGGCCGTGCACGAGATCCGAAGGTCTGGCAGGTGCAGGATCTTGCGACTCTCGTGGATGACCTTCCACTCCTCCTTGAAGTAGCCGTCGTCGAGCAGGACGTCGATCTCCGGCACGGCGTTGAAGGCGATGGGATGGGGGTAGACCGTCGCAACCTTGGGTCGCCCGGCGGCATGCGCCAGGATCTGCGCCTGCAGCTCGTCGATCGCCTCGACGCCAGTGCCACCGACGGCCTGGTAGGTATCGACGATGACACGCTCCAGGCCGACGGCATCGCGCAGCGCCATGAGCAGGGGCACGAGCTGCATGGTCGAGCAGTTCGGGTTGGCGATGATGCCCTCGTGCATCGCGGCATCGCCCGGATTGACCTCGGTCACGACCAGGGGGATGCCATCGATCATGCGCCACTGGGCCGAGTTGTCGATGACCAGGGCGCCGCGTGCCACCGCTTCCGGCGCAAGAACCGCCGAGACCGACGCACCGGCCGAGAAGAGCGCGATATCGACGCCCGCGAACGCCTCGGGCTTGGCCTCTACGACGTCGATCGTCCGACCGCGAAAGGTGACGCTCCGGCCGTCGGCGCGTGAGGCCATCGGGCGCAGCTCGGCGACGGGCAGGCCGCGCTCTTCGAGGACCTGGATCATCGTCGTGCCGACGACGCCGGTGGCGCCGACGATGGCGACGGTGAGTGCTGGCTGTTCGTGGTTGGGCATGGCTCGCTCAGGCGGTCATCCGTCGGGGCACGCAGGCGATGATACACCGCGGCCGCCGGTCTCCCGGCGGCCGCAGGCTGCGTGCTGGAGCGCGAACGGTGGTCAGGCCGGCGTCGTCTCCCGGGCGAGGTGGCGCTGCATGGCCGCCTTGCGCGAGAGGTTGATGCGTCCCTGACGGTCGACCTCCACGACGACGACCATGACCTCATCCCCGATGGAGACGACGTCCTCGACCGTCGGCACGTGGTAGTCGGCCAGCTCGCCGATGCGAACGAGGCCCTCCTTGCCGGGCAGGATCTCGACGAAGGCGCCGAAGCCCATGATGCGGGTGACCTTGCCGAGGTACAGGGCCCCGACTTCGACGTCACGCGTCAGGCTCTCGATCCACTGGATGGCCTTGCGCGAGTTCTCGCCGGAGACGGCGGCGATCTCGACCGTGCCGTCGTCTTCGACGTTGATCTCGGTGCTCGTCTCTTCCTGGATCTTGCGGATCATCGAGCCACCCTTGCCGATGATCTCGCGGATCTTCTCGGGGTTGATCTTGATGGTGATGATGCGCGGCGCGAAGTCGCTCATGTCGGCACGCGCCTCGGGCAGCACTTCGGTCATCTTGTCGAGGATGGACAGCCGGGCCGCGAGCGCCTGCTTGAGGCCATCGCGGATGATGGCCTCGTTGATGCCCTTGACCTTGATGTCCATCTGCAGGGCGGTGATGCCGTCGCGCGTGCCGGTGACCTTGAAGTCCATGTCGCCGACCGAATCCTCCTTGCCGAGGATGTCGGTGAGCACCACGAAGCGACCGTCGGGCTCGCTGATGAGTCCCATGGCGGCACCGGCCACCGGCGCCTTGATGGGCACGCCAGCGTCCATCAGGGCAAGGGTCGAGCCGCAGGTCGAGGCCATCGACGTCGAGCCGTTGGACGACATGCACTCCGAGACGAGCCGGATGACATACGGGAACTCATCGTGGTCCGGCAGCACGGGCAGCAGTGCCCGCTCGGCCAGGTTGCCATGGCCGATGTCGCGGCGGCTGGGACCACGCATGGGCTTGTTCTCGCCGGTCGAATAGGGTGGGAAGTTGTAGTGGTGGATGTAGCGCTTCTCGGTCCTGGGGCTGATGGTGTCGATGCGCTGGACGTCTGACGAAGAGCCCAGGGTGGCGATCGTCAGGACCTGCGTCTCACCGCGGGTGAAGACGCCGGAACCATGCGCGCGAGGCAGGAACCCGACCTCGACCGAGATCGGGCGCAGCTCGGTCAGGGCACGGCCATCCATGCGGATGCCCTCGTCGAGGGCAAGAGCGCGGAAGGTCTTCTTGCTGACCAGGCTGTAGAGGCTCTTGCTGACACGCGCCTCACGACGGGCGGCCTCCAGCATGGCCTTCGAATCGCCGCCCGATCGCGTCGCCCGTACGGCATCTGCGACCGAGGCACGGAGCGTGGCCAGCCGAGCGGGCAGGTCCTTGGCGAACCAGATCAGCAGGCTGGCGGTGGCCTCGGCATCCGGCAGCGCGCGGTGCGCCTGCGAGAGCTCGATGCCGAAGAAGTTCGAGAGGGTCGGCAGCTTGTAGTTCTCGAGGTCTGGATAGCCCTCGCGCGCGATGGTCAGCGTGTCGAGGTAACGACCCTGCTCGAAATGCGTCCCGTCGCCGAGCGCGTTCTCGAGGAAGGCAAGGTCGAAGCCCACGCTGTGACCGACGATGACCGCGTCACCGATGAATGCGAGGGCATCTTTTGCGGCTGCCGCCGGCGTCGGGGCCTTGGCCACGTCGGCGTCGGTGATGCCGTGCATCTGGTTGCCGATGATGGGCCGGCCGGGGTTGACCAGGGTCGACCAGCGATCGACGATCTTGTCGCCCTTGACCCGCACCGCGGCGATCTCGATCAGGTCGGCCATCTTGGGGTCGGTGCCGGTCGTCTCGACGTCGACGATGACGAACTCGCCACCGGCCTCGGCGGTCTTGGCGAAGTCGAGGACGGTCCCGGTGCCGGCCTCGAGGAAGGGCGTGATCTTGGCCTTGCCACAAGCCTTTTGCAGCTCTTCCTGGATGTCGACGAGCGGCTGGAGCGCGCGGTGACCGAAGAGGATGGCCTCGGCCATGACGTCTTCGGGCAGCAGCTTGGCGCCGGCCTCGACCATCATGATCGCGTCACGGGTGCCCGAGACGACCAGGTCGAGCTCCGACTCCGCCAGCTGGCTGAAGGTCGGGTTGACCACGAACTCGCCGTCGATGCGGCCGATCCGGACGGCGCCGACGGGGCCGTGGAAGGGGATCTCGCTGATGCTCAGCGCGGCCGACGCGGCGACCGTGCCGAGGACGTCGGGCTCGTTCTCCTGGTCGGTCGAGAGGACCGTGATGACGAGCTGGATGTCGTCCTTGTAGCCCTCCGGAAAGAGCGGCCGGATGGGGCGGTCGGTCAGCCGCGCCGCCAGCGTGGCGGCCTCCGAGGCGCGCGCTTCGCGCTTGATGAAGCCGCCCGGGATCTTGCCCGCGGCGTACATGCGCTCCTCGAATTCGACCGTCAAGGGGAAGAAATCGAGTCCGGGCCGCGGATCCGAGCGGTTGGCGGTGCCGAGCACCAGGGTGTCGCCGTAGCGAACGGTCACCGAGCCGCCGGCCAGGCGTGCGAGCCGGCCGGTCTCGATGGTCAGCGTGCGGCCACCGAGTTCTGTTGAGAGCGTGACTGACATCAGTCCTCCATGACTCGGAGGACGGACCGTGGCATGTCGAGCTGGAACGTCGATCCGGTGTGCGGACGCTCAGGGCTGGCTGCCGAGAGTCGTTCGTGCGGGGCGTCCCACCCCAGCGGCGGGCCGACTAGCGGCGCAGCCCCAGCCGTGCGATGACGGCGCGGTAGCGCGCGTTGTCCTTGCGCACGAGGTACGCAAGAAGTCGACGGCGCTGCCCGACGAGCTTGAGGAGGCCGCGACGCGAGTGGTTGTCCTTGGGGAAGCGCTGGAGATGCCCGGTGAGGTCCTTGATCCGCTCCGTCAGGAGCGCGATCTGGACCTCCGGCGAGCCCGTGTCGCCGTCCTTGACGGCGTAATCGGTGATGACGGCTTCCTTGATCTCCCGCGTCAGCGGCACCCGGTCCTCCGAAGATTCTCTTCCATCTTTGAACCGGCGAAGTCTAGCAGTCGGGCCGGGAACGGGCAAACACGCTCGGTCCGCGCCCTGACACGCTCGGCGGGCGCCTTCCAAGCTGCGCGGACCGGCCACGGGCCGACGGCAGGTCAGGGTCGCGCGGCGGCCAGCACGGCACGGGCGCGCGTGACATCACGCTGCATCTGGTCGACGAGCTCCTCGATGCTCGCGAACCGACGCTCGCCGCGCTGACGTCGGACGAACTCGACGCGAAGGCGCGCGTCGTACAGGTCTTCGTCGAAGTCGAGCAGGAAGACCTCCAGGACGCGCGACCCGTGGCCGAACGTGGGCCGGACCCCGAGCGAGGCGACGCCGTCGGCGCGGCGGTCGGGCTGCAGCGGGTCGCCACCCCAGCTGACACGGACGGCGTAGATACCGTCGGGGGGCAGGGCGACCGGAGCCTCGAAGGCGAGGTTGGCGGTCGGGAAGCCGAGCGCCCGGCCTCGTGCATCGCCGTGGACGACGGTGCCGGTGACCGCATACCGGTGCCCGAGCAGTCGTGCTGCCTCGGCCAGTCGGCCAGCCTCGATGGCTGCGCGGATCCGACTGCTCGAGATGGCGACGCCCTGGCTGTGGTGGTGACCGACCTGGACGACATCGAAGCCTTCCTGGGCGCCGAGGGCCTGCATCGAGGCCAGGTTGCCGGCACGCCCGCGACCGAAGGCCGAGGCGGTGGTCATGACCAGCGCGACCAGACGTCGTCCGGCCTGCAGTCGTGCCGACGAAGTCCTCTGCGGACTGAGCGGCAAGGGCGGCGTCGAAGCGCTCGACGACGAGGTGATCGACGCCCAGCTCAGCCATGCGGGCCGCCCGCTCGAGCGGTTCGCACAGGACGCTGGGTGGCGTGCCCCGAAGGACGCTCGCGGGATGTGGCTGGAAGCTCACCAGGACGGATCGGGCATCCCTCAGACGCGCCTCCTGGACGAGCCGGCCGATGAACGCCCGGTGGCCACGGTGGACGCCGTCGAAGACGCCGATGGCGGCCACCATCCGGAGGCCCTCCGGGAGCGCCTCCAGGCTTGAGTGGCGCTCCATGGCTAGCTTCTGGGTTCCGGCTCGAGGAGGACCTTCTCGGGATGTAGCCGGCCACCCTCCAGGCGCGCGATCGCAGCCAGGCGTCCCTGCCCATCGCGCACGCGGCAGCGGCCGGTCTTGGGCAGGAGGTCGTGACCGTTGCCGCGGCCGTCGTGGCCGTCCCGGTCGTCCTGCTCGCCAGGATGCGCGGCAGCGTGCCCGATCCCGTTGGTCGCTCCGGCCACCGGCGCGCGAACGACCTGGCCGCGCAACAGGGCCTGCAGGTCGCCACCGTCGATGGTCATGATCGGGAAGGCATCCAGACCGGCGTCCGCCGGCAACAGCAGCGCGGCACCGTGATCGGTGGCGAAGGCCGCCCGGATGGCCTCCGGCGCATGAGCCTGATCGCGCGTGAACGGGCCGCTCCGTGAACGAGTCAGCGCGACGAGGTAGGCGCCGCAGCCGAGCTGTGCTCCGAGGTCGCGGGCGATGGCTCGGATGTAGGTCCCCGCCGAGCAAGCGATCTCGAGCGTCGCCGTCGGTCGAGACGGATCCGTCGCATCCCAGTCGACGAGGTCGAGGGTGCGGACGTCGACCTCGCGTGCCGCGAGGACCGGTCGTTCACCGCCCCGAGCGACCTCGTAGGCGCGGCGGCCCTGCACGCGAACGGCGGAGTGGTCGGGCGGCACCTGGCTGATCCTGCCCCGGAACTGGGTCAGGGCGGCCTCCAGGGCAGCCCTGTCGGGGGCAGTTCCCTCCCCTGGGCTCAATTCGCCATCAAGGTCGTCGGTCGTCGAGCTGGCGCCGAAGGCGACCATCGCCCGGTACGCCTTGTCGTCGGCCATGTGGTACTCCACGAGCCGCGTGGCACGACCGACGAAGACCGGCAGCACGCCACCGGCGAACGGATCGAGGGTGCCGCCATGCCCGACACGTCGCACGCCGGTCAGGCGCCTGACGAGGTCGACCAGATCGTGCGAGGTGGGACCGACGGGCTTGTCGACCACGAGGATGCCGTCGTAGGTCCCGTCACCAAGGGCACGTGAGCGCGTCATGCGCTCGCGTCCAGGGCGGCCAGGAGGCTCGCGCGCCTCGGCCAGGACGACGCCCGTCGCGTCGGCCACCGGGAGGGGCACGGTCGCGCCGGACGCGCGGGCATGTCCGCCGCCGCCGAAGCGACCGCAGAGCACGGTGGCGTCGACGCCGCCTTCGCGAGTGCGAACGCTGATCCGCGTCCGGTCGCCGTCCTGCTTGAACAAGATCGCGATGTCGGCGGTGGCCGACTGGCTGAGGAGGTCGATGAGCCCCTCGGTGTCCTGCGGGCCGGCACCCGCGTCGAGGTAGTCCTGGTCGGTCAGCGTCGACCAGACGATCCGGCCATCGAGCTCGTCGTGGAGTCGCCCGAGCACCAGGCCGAAGAGCCGCAGCTGCCGGTTGGGCTTGGTCCGGTAGAGCGCCCGCGCGGATTCGAAGAGCGGCGCACCGGCGGCCAGCAGCTCCGCTGCGACGCGCAAGGTCCGGGGCGTCGTGTTGGGGTGCTGGAAGTTGGCGGTATCGATGACCACGCCCGCGATGAGGCTGGCGGCCAGCTGCCCGTCCGCGGCGTCGAGGCCAACGTCCATGGCCGACGCCAGGAGCGTGGTCATCTCGCACGTCGCGGCGGCCGCCCCGTCGACCCAGTCGAGGGCGCCGAAGCCCCGGTTCGAGATGTGATGATCGATGTTCAGGATCGGCACGCGACCGAAGAGGTCGGCATGGTCGATCAGGACGCGCCCGGTCCGCTCGAGCTCGCCGCAGTCGCCGACCACGATGAGGTCGTAGTCGAGGTCGGGATCGGGGGCTGTCCGGAAGCGCCCGATGCCGGGCATGAAGTCGTACATCGGCGGCACCGGATCGGCGCAGATCGCTGTCGCGCGCCCGCCACGCGCCTCGACGATCAGGGCATGGGCGAGGGCCGAGCCGAGGGCGTCGGCCTCCGGGTTCTCATGACAGACCGTGAGCACGGTGCGGGCCGCGCTGAGCCGGTCGACGACCGCTCCAGGGACGCTGGCCAGATCGGCGGCGGTGAGGGCACTGAACGTCGGCACGCCTGGCGCTCACGGGCTCGGCGGCGTGGCGCCCCGCCCTGCGGCGTCAGGGCCGTCGCTGGCCTCGGACTCAGGACTGGCGTCTTCCACGGTCTCCGGCTCCAGCGAGGCGCGTCTCGGGCTCGGCAAGGTCTCCTTCGTCGGTGCCGGGGCCGGTTCGTGGCCGGCCTCCAGCTCATGGAGGATGGAGAGCACCCGGGTGCCCTTCTCGGCTGAGTCGTCGAGCCGCAGGTGGAGCTCCGGGACCCGGCGGATACGCAGCTCGCCGAGACGGTGCCGGATGAAGGGCATCGCTCGACCGAGCGCCCGGATCGTCGCCTTGCGCTCGTCGGCGGTGCCGATGACCGAGGCCCAGACCGTGCCGTGTCGCAGGTCGGCCGAGACCTCGACGCGTGTGATGGTCACGAACCCGACGCGCGGATCCTCGATCTCGCGGCTGACGATGCGGCTGATCTCCTCGCGCAGGAGCTCATCGACACGCAGGGTGCGCTGGGTCATCGCGGGACGACAGGCGCTCAGGCGCTCGGGGCGCGCGAGACCGTCTGCTGCGTGAAGCATTCCACGATGTCGCCCTCTTCGAGCTCGTGGTAGCCGGCCAGGCCGATGCCGCACTCGAGGTTTTGAGCCACCTCACGGACATCGTCCCGGAAGCGCCGCAGCGACTCGATGCGGTCGGTCGCCACGAGCTTGCCGTTGCGATAGACCCGCGCACCTCCGCGGACGATGCGTCCTTCGGTCACGTAGGAGCCGGCGATGACGGTCGACTTGCCGACGCGGAAGATCTGGCGGACCTCGGCGCGACCTTCGACGGTCTCCACGATCTCCGGTGCCAAGAGCCCCTGGAGGGCGGCCTCGAGGTCGTCGGTCAGCTTGTAGATGATGTCGTAGAGGCGGATGTCGACGTCTTCGGCCTCGGCCGCCCGACGCGCCGTCTCGACGACCTGCGTGCTGAAGCCGACCACGATGGCGTCCGACGCCGACGCCAGCATGATGTCGTTGTCGGTGATGTCGCCCGTGCCCTCGTGGATGATGTTGATGCGTACCTCGTCGGTCGCGATCTGCTCCACGGCGTGGCGGATGGCACCCAACGAGCCCTGCACGTCGGCCTTGATGACCAGGCGCAGCTCCTTGGTCTGGCCGGCCTGGATCTGGCGGTAGAGGTCTTCCAGCGTGGCGCGCCCGGAACCCTCCGGTCGCGAGGTCGTGATGGAGCGGCGTTCTTCGAGCATCGCGCGGGCGGTCTTCTCGTCGGGCACCGCGCGAAGCACGTCACCCGCCGCCGGAACGTCGGCCAGGCCGAGGAGCACGACGGCGGACGAAGGACCGGCCTTGGCCACCCGCTCGCCCTTGCCGTTCTCCATCGCCCGGACGCGGCCGGACGTGTCGCCCACGACGACGGTGTCGCCGACGCGCAGGGTGCCGGTCTGGACGAGGATGGTGGCCACGGGGCCACGGCCCTTGTCGAGCTCGGCTTCGACGACGGTGCCGACGGCGGCCCGCTTGGGATTGGCCTTCAGCTCCTGCAGGTCGGCCACCAGCAGGATCATCTCGATCAGCTCGTCGATGCCCAGGCCCTGCTTGGCGCTGACCTGGACGAGCGGCGTGTCGCCGCCGTAGTCCTCGACGATGACCCCGTGCTCGGACAGCTCGGTCTTGACGCGATCGGGATTGGCATCGGGCTTGTCGATCTTGTTGAGGGCGATGATGATCGGCACCTTGGCCGCCCGCGCGTGGTCGATGGCCTCGAGCGTCTGGGGCATGACGCCATCGTCGGCGGCCACGACGAGGACCGCGATGTCGGTCACCCGGGCGCCGCGTGCCCGCATCGCGGTGAACGCCTCATGGCCGGGCGTGTCGAGGAAGACGACGCGCTTGCCGTCCTTGACGACCTCGCTGGCGCCGATGTGCTGGGTGATGCCACCCCGCTCGCCGGCCGCCACCTCGGTCGCCCGGATGGCGTCGAGCAGGCTCGTCTTGCCGTGGTCGACGTGGCCCATGACGGTCACGATCGGCGCTCGCGGCACCAGCGTGGAGGGATCGTCGGCCTCGAAGAGGACCTCCTTGGTAGCCTCCGCGACGGGTGCTTCGGCACTCGGCTCGCCGCCGACCGAGGGCGCGACCGCCTCGGCCACCTCGTAGCCCAGCTCGGTCGCGACCAGCGACGCCGTGTCGCGGTCGATGAGCTGGTTGATGCTGGCGAAGATGCCGCTCTTGATGAGCTCGCGGATGACGTCCGCGGGGTTGACGGTGAGCAGGTCGGCCAGCTCCTTGACGGTGATGGAGCTGGGGATCTCGATCGCGCCACGCTCGGACGGATCGATGGTCATGACGCCGCCGGCGCCACTCTGCATCGGCGTGCGGGGTGGCTTGCGGGGTCCGCGCCGATTGCGCGTGCCGCTTCGGCTACGAGCCACGGATGCCTCCTTCGATGGTCATCGGATCGCCGGTCTCGAGCTGGGCACGGAGGGCCGGCGGCAGGGACGCCTCGAGCGCTCGCTCGAGGCTGTGTTTCTTGAGGGCGGCCGACCAGCAGGCACCGTCGGCGCAGAGGTACGCGCCACGGCCCGCCATGGCGGCCGGTGGCATCGAGCGCGATCACCCCATCGGGCAGCCGTACGACGCGCACCAGCTCACGCTTGGGGCGCTCCGTGCGGCAGGCGACACACGTGCGGAGCGGCACGGGTCGGACGGCGGCTGCCACGGCGGCGACTACGACGCCACCTCGCCAGCGTCGGCCTTCTTGGCTCGACTGGCGCGCTTGGGCTTGGCTGGCGCTGGCTCGTCGGCGACGGCCGCACCCACGGCGACCTCCGTCGGCTGGCTGGACACCTCGGCAGCCGGCTCGCCGGCCGGCTTCTTGGCGCGGCTGGCGCGCTTGGGTTTGGTGGCGGCGGGCGCGACCCCGTCGGTGGCCGCAGCCTCCGCGAGCACGGGCTCCTTGGGTGCAGCGGCGGCTGGGACGGGTTCGTCAGCCACGGCCTCTGCGTCGAGGGGGGCGGCGACGGGGATCGCGGCCTCCGTCGAGGCGGCCACGTCGCTGCGGATGTCGATGCGCCAGCCGGTCAGCTTGGCCGCCAGACGTGCGTTCTGACCTTCGCGGCCGATGGCCAGCGAGAGCATCCGTTCGGGGACGGTGACGTTGGCGATGCGCAGCTCCTCGTCGATGCGCACGCCGACCACCTGGGCCGGGCTGAGGGCGTTGGCGACGAGGGTCGCCGGGTCGTCCGACCAGGGGATGATGTCGACCTTTTCGCCGCCCAGCTCAGCGACGACGGCCTGGACGCGGTTGCCGCGCTGGCCGACGGTGGCACCGACGGGGTCGAGGTTCTCCTCGCGGCTCGAGACGGCGACCTTGCTGCGACTGCCGGCTTCACGCGCGATGGCGCGGATCTCGACGGTGCCGGCATGGATCTCGGGGACCTCGAGCTCGAAGAGGCGGCGCAGGAAGCCCTTGTGGGTCCGGCTGACCAGGATCTGGGGACCCTTCGTCGTGCGGCGCACCTCGAGCACGTAGGCCTTGACGTGCTGGCCCAGGCGATAGTGCTCCATGGCCGACTGCTCGGTGGTGGCCAGGATGGCGTCGACGCGGTTCGGCTCGCGACCGACGTCGAGGATGATGGCGCGCGGCTCGACGCGGCTGACGGTGCCGGTGATGATCTCGCCCTCGAGGTTGGCGAACTGCCCGAAGACCTGCTCGCGTTCCGCCTCGCGCAGGCGCTGCAGGACGACCTGCTTGGCGGTCTGGGCATGGATCCGCCCGAACGAGGAGGCATCGAGCTCCTCGAGCTCGACCCGCTCACCGAGCTCGGCGTCGGGCTTGACGGCGCGGGCCTCCTCGAGCGTGAACTCGAGCATCGGATCCTCGACCTCCGCGACCGCGACCATGGCCCGGAAGACGCGGATCTTGCCGGTCTCGGCATCGACCTCGACCCAGACGTTCTCATTCCCGGGGCGACACGTCGATAGGCCGACTCGATGGCCTCCTCGACGGTGCGGATGAGGGCCTCGCGCGAGATGTTCTTCTCTGCGTTCAGCTGCAGAAGGGCGCCGATGAAATCGCGGCTCACGTCGCACCTCCTCTCGTTCTCGTTCTATCCCGTTCCGCTCATACGAAAACGTGGGGGTCACCCACGTTTCGAGGCGGCCGGATCGGATGTCGAGCGCCAGTATACACGCTCATGCACGCGCGGCAGCGCAGGGCCAGCGGCCGACGGGCACCCGCAGCGGATGCGGCGCCGGCCTGCCCCCCGGAGGCGCTGCGATTCAGTATGCGCGGGCGAAGAGGACGCGCTGCTCGGAAGGGCGACCGTCGACGATGCACGCACCGGACTCGCGCGGCGCGTCGAACGGGATGACGCGGATGGTGGCCCCCGTCTCATCGCTGACCTTCCGCTCGCAGGCGGCGTCACCACACCAGTGGGCCATCAGGAACCCGCCTGGACCTTCGGCGATCTCACGGAATCGGGCGTATTCGTCGACGTCATGGGTGTTCTCGGCGCGGAAGTCGAGCGCACGCTGGAAGACAGCAGCCTGATAGGCGGCGAGGCGGGTCGGCAGCTCGGTGGCCAGCGCGTCGAGCGGGACGGGTTCCTTGCCGCGGTCCGTCCGACGGACGAGCACGCCCTGGCCCGCGGCGACGTCTCGCGGCCCGATCTCGAGCCGGAAGGGCACGCCGCGCAGCTCCCAATGGTTGTACTTGAAGCCCGGCGACTCCTCGCGGCGATCGACTTTCAGCCGCAGCGGGCCCGATGCGGTCTGGACGTCAGCCAGCGACGCCTCCAGGCGCTCGATGGCGCCCTCGACGGCGATCCTCCCCTCTTCGTCCCGGAAGATGGGCACGACCACGACCTGGATCGGCGCCGCATTGGGTGGCAGGACGAGCCCGGCATCGTCGCCGTGGGCCATGATCGTGGCCCCGACCATGCGCGTCGAGAAGCCCCACGACGTACCCCACGGATTCTTGCGGATGTTGTCTCGATCGAGGAACTCGATGCCCGCCGACTTGGCGAAGTTCTGGCCGAGCATGTGGCTGGTGCCCGCCTGGAGCGCCTTGCGGTCGCGCATCATGGCTTCCACGGCATGCGTGTAGACCGCGCCGGGGAACGTCTCGGCCGGGCTCTTCCGCCCGCGGATGACCGGGATGGCCAGCCAGTCCTCGGCCACCTTGCGGTATCCCTCGAGGCCCAGGGCGACCTCGTCGGCGGCCTCGGCCTCGGTGGCATGGAAGGTGTGCGCCTCCTGCCACAGGAACTCGGCGGTGCGCAGGAAGAGCCGCGTGCGCAGCTCCCAGCGGACGACGTTGTTCCACAGGTTCATGAGCAGGGGCAGATCGCGATAGGACTGGATCCAGTCCTTCACGACGTCGGCGATGATGGCCTCGCTCGTCGGCCGGATGGCCAGCCACTCGCTGAGCTCCTCGCCGCCGGCATGCGTCACCCAGGCGACCTGGGGATTGAAGCCCTCGACGTGCTCGGCCTCCTTCTCGAGGAGGGAGCGGGGCACGAAGAGCGGGAAGTACACGTTGTCGTGGCCGGTCTTCTTGATGTAGCGATCGAGCTCGTCGCGCATCGATTCCCAGAGCGCGAAGCCGTAGGGTCGGATGATCATGCAGCCGCGGACCGGTGAGTAATCGGCCAGCTGCGCCTTGAGGACGACGTCGTTGTACCAGCCGGGGAAGTCCTCCGACTGGCGCGCGATGCTCGTGACGAAGCCGTCCTTGGCCACGGATCCTCCTGGCTCGATGTCGACGATGGGTGCCGGCTCGCTCGATGTCCGGTGCTCGATGACGAGCGCGCCGGGGCGTCTCCCCTCCCCCGACCGGCTGCCTATGCTAACGCAGCGGTGCGCCGAGACACGACGTGGGCGCTTGGCTCTGACTTACGTGCAGGATCTGCGGCGCCGATGCGGCCAGCGAAGTATGTGCGGCTGGGCACCTGCAAAGAGCCAATCTCTCCCGGCCGCGGACGATGCTCGCGTAGCGTGCAAACGGACGAATGAGGCCTCCACCGGTGCCCGCCCCCAGTCGGTGAACGCTTTGCGGCGTCGTGTTCGTTAACCGTTAACGGCTAACACTGCCGCGCGAGTGACGGCGAAAGTAGCATGGGTTCGGCGAAATGCCCGTGTCCGTGTGCCCGTTTGCTCGCTCGGCGACCAAATCGACGGCGATCTCGGCTTCCTTTGGGGGCGAGATGCAATCGCGACGGGCCCGACGCACGGTCCGATCAGCGTGGCGCCGCGCTGCCATAGCGCCGCTCCACGTAGCCGTCGAGGATGGCGATGAACTCGTCGACCAGGCCCTCCCCTCGCAGCGTGGTCGAGAGCGAGCCATCGATGAAGACCGGCGCCACGGGCTCCTCGAAGGTGCCGGGCAGCGAGATGCCGATGTCGGCGTGCTTCGACTCACCGGGGCCGTTGACGACGCAGCCCATGACCGCCACGTGCATCTCCTCGACGCCGGGGTAGCGCGCCTTCCAACCAGGCATCTCGTCGCGCAGGTGCGTCTGGATCCGCTGAGCCATCTCCTGGAAGAACGTCGACGTCGTGCGGCCGCAACCGGGGCAGGCCGAGACCTGGGGCAGGAACGAGCGCAACCCGAGCGACTGCAGGACCTGCTGCGCGACACGCACCTCCTCCGTGCGGTCGCCGCCGGGCTCGGGTGTCAGCGAGACGCGGATCGTGTCGCCGATGCCCTCCTGGAGCAGGATCGAGAGGGCGGCCGCCGATGCGATCATGCCCTTCATGCCCATGCCGGCCTCGGTCAGGCCGAGGTGCAGCGGATAGTCGCAGCGCGCGGCCAGCAGGCGGTAGACGTCGACCAGGTCCTGGACGCCGCTGACCTTGGCCGAGAGGACGATCCGGTCGTGACCCAGGCCGGTGGCCTCGGCCAGCTCGGCCGAGCGAAGCGCCGACTGGAGCATCGCCTCGATCATCACGTCGCGGGCATCCCGGGGGTCTGCCTGCCGCGCGTTGGCGTCCATGAGCTCGGTCAGCAGGGCCTGGTCCAGCGAGCCCCAGTTGACGCCGATGCGAACAGGCTTGCCATGCTCGATGGCGGCCTCGACGATGGTCTGGAAGTGCTCATCGTGGCGCTTGGCGCCGACGTTGCCGGGGTTGATGCGGTACTTGTCGAGTGCCTGCGCCATGGCCGGGTACTCGACCAGCAGCTGGTGCCCGTTGTAGTGGAAGTCACCGATCACCGGCACGCCGATGCCGAGATCGCGGACCTTGCGGACCATCTCGGGCACGGCCGCGGCGGCAGCGTCGGTGTTGACCGTCACGCGGACCAGCTCGGAGCCAGCGTGGGCCAGTGCGGCGACCTGGAGCGCAGTGGCGTCCGCGTCGGCGGTGTCGGTATTGGTCATCGACTGGACGACGACCGGGTGCCGGCTCCCGACCAGGATGCCGCCGACATCGACGGTCGGGGTCTGGCGCCGACCTGGCAGATGGGGCAGGCCCTCGACCTCGACGCCGTCGGGGAGGGCGCGGGTCACGGCGCGGCGCCGAGACGCGCGATATCGAAGATCGTGATGTAGACGAGGAAGGCCATCAGGAGCACGAAGCCGACGGCATACGTCATCCGTTCGGCGCGCACGCTGATGCGCTCGCCCGAGACGGCCTTGACCAGGGAGACGGCCACCCGCCCGCCGTCCATGGGCGGCAGCGGCAGCGCATTGACGACGGCCAGGTTGGCGGACAGCAGGGCGATGAGGTAGACGAAGTAGACCGGCGGCAGCTCCCGAACGATGCCCACGGCATTGAGGATGCCGAGCGGCCCGGAGACCTGCGGGTTGGCGATGTCGGCGAAGAGGTCGCGTACGGCGACCAGGATCAAGCCACAGGCCTCGATGGTCCGTTGCAGCCCGACCCGGATCGACTCGAGGATCGTGCGCTGGACGTTGTCGCCGACCGCGAGCGTCGGTGACTTGACCCCGAGCGCGCCCTGGGTGACCGCCGCAGCCGCGTCACGCAGGGTGACGGGGACCTGCTCCACGGCGCCGTTCGCGTGCCGCACGGTCAAGGTGACCGCCTGACCAGCATGCTCGCGCAGATAGACGAGCGGCGTCCCGGTCTTGCCGGTCGGATCGGCGAACCAGGCGAAGGTCTGACCGTCGACGGCCAGGATCGCGTCGCCCTTGACGAGACCGGCCTGCTGCGCCGGCGAGGGAGATCCATCTGCCGATGTGGGCAGCTCGTTGACGATCATCGTCATCGTCGGCTCGTTGTAGGCCACGGCGCTCATCAGGGCCCATGCCAACAACAGGTTCATGACCACGCCGGCGAAGAGGATGACGAGCCGCGTCCGGAGCGGCTGTCGCACGAAGCTGCGAGGGTCGTCCGAGTCGCCGTCCTCACCTTCGAGCCGCACGAAACCCCCGATGGGCAGCCAGTTGAGCGTGTAGGCCGTCTCTTGGCCCTGGTGGAGGACACGAGCGCGGGGTGGGAAGCCGATGCCGAACTCGTGGACCTTGACGCCCGCCCGGCGGGCGACGACGAAGTGCCCGAACTCGTGGATGAGCACCAGGACGACAAGGACCGCGAGCAGGAGGACGATGTTGATGAGGCCGTCGACGAAGGGCATCAGGCGGCTCCACCCGGCGCGGCCGCCGCCCAGGCCCGCACCTCGGCGTCGAGGGCGATCAGTGCATCGACGTCGGGCTCCGCCGGTGACCCAGACCCGAACCGCTCGACGGCGGCCTCGACCAGCCGTGGGATGCCGGTGAAGCCGAGCGTGCCATCGAGGAAGCGCTGGACGGCGACCTCGTCAGCGGCGATGAGGCTGGCTGTGGCGCGTGGGCCGGCCAGGCCGGCCTCACGCGCGATGCGCAGGGCCGGAAAGCGCGTCTCGTCCGCTGGCTCGAACTCGAGCGCCGACAGGTCGGTCAAGGTGAGACGTGGCGCCGGGGAAGCGAACCGACGCGGGTGCGTCAGGGCGTACTGGATGGGGATGCGCATGTCGGGGAGTCCCAACTGGGCTTTGACGGACCCGTCGACGAACTCGACGGCCGAGTGGATGACGCTCTGCGGATGGACGACGACGTCGATCCGTTGGTAGTCGCAATCGTACAGCCAGTGCGCTTCGATGACCTCCAGGCCCTTGTTCATGAGCGTGGCCGAGTCGATGGTGATCTTGGCGCCCATGCGCCAGGTCGGGTGTGCCAGGGCGTCGGCCGGCGTGACGCCGGCCAGCGACGCGGCGCTGGCGGTGCGGAACGGCCCGCCGGATGCCGTCAGGATGAGCCGGGCCACGGCGTCCATGCGCTCGCCGACCAGGCATTGCCAGATGGCGGAGTGTTCGGAGTCGATGGGTCGCAGCCAGGCCAAGGCGGTCGCCATGGCGTCGGTCGGACCGATCTCGTCTTCGACGCGCCGAGCGAGCGCGCGGGCGAGTGGCATGACCAGGTGGCCGCCCGCGACGAGCGTCTCCTTGTTGGCCGTGGCCACGACCTTGCCAGCGGCCAGGGCGGCCAGCACGGGTCGCAGGCTGACCACGCCGCCGGTGGCCACGATGACCATCTCCACGTCGTCGCGGATGGCCATCGCGAGCATCGCGTCGGGGTCGGCATCGGCGATCGTCCCCGCCGGCAGGTCGAGGCTCTTCAGGGCCGCCCGGTCAGCCAGCGTGACGACCCTCGGGTGGACGGTCGCGATCTGTTCCACGAAGCGGCTGCCGCCGTGCCCGGCAGCCAGGGCCACGACCTCGAAGGCGTCACCAAGCCCAGCCAGGACGTCGAGGGTCTGGCGGCCGATGGAGCCGGTCGATCCGAGCAGGGCGACCCGGGTCGGGCCGTCAGCCGAGCGAGCCAAGGATCAGGATGTAGAAGTAGACGATGGGCGCCGCGAAGATGATCGAGTCGACGCGATCGAGCATGCCGCCATGGCCGGGGATGAGGGCACCGGAGTCCTTGGCACCGGCCGCTCGCTTGAGGAGCGACTCGGCGAGATCGCCGGCCTGGGCGGCGATGGCGATCAACGGCCCGAGCGCGATGGCACCGATCGGGTTGGCGCCGGCTGCCCAGAGCGTCAGAGCGGTCACGAACGTTGCTACGACGACGCCCCCGATGACGCCTTCGAGCGTCTTCTTGGGCGAGATGTGGGTCATGAACCCCCGTCGCCCCCACGTCCGACCAGCCGCGTAGGCGCCGGAGTCGAACGCCCAGACGCCGAGCACGCAGACGACCAGCCAGGCCTGGCCGGCGCCCAGCCACGGGGCCAGCGGCGCCCCGGCCGGCATGCGTGGCGCGTGCTCGACGATGAGCAGCAGGAACCCGAGCATGCCGATGTAGATGGCGCCGAAGACGGTGCCCAGCCAGACCTGGAAGCCCTCGCGTGGATCGGGCCGCAGGAAGGCGCCGATGGCGGCGATGATCACGCCCAGCCCGACCAGGATCCAGGTCTCGCCGATGGCGTCGGACAGCAGCCAGCCACCCGCCGCCACGACGAGCGCGATGGCGATCCCCAGCAGCGGCTCGCTGGCGATGCCAGCGCCGCGCAAGAGCGGGAAGACCTCACGCGCGGCGAGTCCGGCGACGACCAGGATGAGCAGCCCGAGCCAGGGCTGGCCCAGGAACAGGACGATGACGACGACCGGGATGAGGATGGCCGCGCTGATGAGTCGCTGTCGGAGCATCCCCTCAGCGCCCGAAGCGCCGCGAGCGACCGGCATAGTCGGCCAGCGCCTCGTCCAGATCGGACGGTCCGAAGTCGGGCCACAGCTTCTCGCAGAAGTAGAACTCGGCGTAGGCCGACTGCCAGACGAGGAAGTTGCTGAGGCGCTGGTCGCCGCCGGTCCGGATGACGAGGTCCGGGTCCGGCAGATCGGCCGTGTAGAGGCGCGCGGCGATGGCGGCTTCGTCGATGTCTTCGGGTGCCAGCCCATCGGCCATGCACCGTCGCACGGCATCCGCGATCTCGGACCGCCCGGAATAGTTGAGGGCCACGTTGAGGGTCAGCCGATGACCGCCATCGGTGGCCGCCAGGGCCTCGACGATCGACGTCCGGATGGCGTCGGGCAGCTCCTCGAGCCGGCCGCTCAACCGGACCTGGACGCCCTGCCGGACGAGCTCCGGCGTCTCGTCGCGGATGGCCGCGTCGAGCAGGGCGAAGAGCGTTCCGACCTCGAACTCACCACGCGACCAGTTCTCGCGGCTGAAGGCGTAGATCGACAGCACGGCGATGTCGCGCTCGACCGCGCGACGCAGGATGGGCCGGATAGCCTCGACCCCGGCGGCGTGACCCTCGGCCTCTGGCAGCCCCCGTTGGCGGGCCCAGCGGCGATTGCCGTCCATGACGATGGCCACGTGGCGCGGCAGCATGGCCACGTCGTCGGTCATCGGCTCGTCCACTGCCGTCACAGGCGACCGGTCCGAGGACCCTCCGGGGACCGTCGCCGGGACGGGAGCGTGAGCCCGGTCGACCGCGGCCACTAGACCTCGAGGACCTCCTGCTCCTTGACCTTGCCCAGGCGATCGACCTCGTCGATCCAACGATCGGTCAGCTTCTGCAGGTGGTCGTGCTCGCGCCGCCCATCGTCGGCGCCGATCTCGCCATCACGCTCGCGACGCTTGAGATCGTCGAGACCCTCGCGGCGCTGATTGCGGATCTCGACCCGGGCGTCTTCCATGCGCTTGTGGACGACCCGCACGATCTCCTTGCGACGCTCCTCGGTCAGTGGCGGGATGTTGAGACGCACGACGGTGCCGTCGACGTTGGGCGTCAGGCCGACGTCGCTCTTGAGGATGGCCTTCTCGATGGCGCCCAGCGCGGATCGGTCCCACGGCTGGATCACGATCTGGTGGGCCTCCGGCACGCTGATCCCGGCCAGCTGGTTGAGCGGGGTCTGCGTGCCGTAGTACTCGACGGTCAGGCGTTCCACGATGGCAGGCGAGGCTCGACCGGTCCGGATGGAGGCGAAGTCGCGTTCCATGGCCTCGACGGCGCGGGCCATGCGTGCCTCGATGTCGGCTGCTCCGTGGCTCATCGCGCGTCACCTCCGTCGATGCGGGTGCCGACCGGCTCGCCGCTCGCCACGCGTCGGATGTTGTCCGGCTGGTTGAGGTCGAAGACGATGATCGGCAGGTCATTCTCCATGCACAGCGAGACGGCCGTGGCGTCCAGGACCTGCAGTCGGCCGCCCAGCACGTCGGTGTAGGTCAGGTGGTCATGACGGACGGCTGACGGATCGGTGAGCGGATCACTGTCGTAGACGCCGTCGACCTTGGTCGCCTTGAGGATGACCTCGGCCCCGATCTCGACCGCGCGCAAGGCGGCCGCGGTGTCGGTCGTGAAGTATGGATTGCCGGTGCCGGCCGCGAAGATCACGACACGTCCCTTCTCGAGATGGCGTTGCGCTCGGCGCCGGATGTAGGGCTCGGCGACCTCGTTCATGGCGATGGCGCTCATGACTCGCGTCGGTACGCCGGCCTTCTCGATGGCATCCTGGAGGGCGAGCGCGTTCATGGCCGTGGCGAGCATGCCGATGTAGTCGCCGGTCGCGCGATCCATGCCCTTGGCCGCGGCGGCCATGCCCCGGAAGATGTTGCCGCCACCGACCACGATGGCGACCTCGACGCCGAGCGCCTGGACCTGGGCCACCTGCGCGGCGATGAAGGAGCAGAAGGCCGGGTCGACGCCGTATGGACGATCGCCGAGGAGCGCCTCGCCCGAGACCTTGAGCAGGATGCGCCGATAGCGCGGTCGCTGCACCTCGGCCGTGCCGCTCTGGGCGGCGTCGCTCACAGCTCCTCCCCGAGCTCGAAGCGGACGAACCGTCGGACGCGGATGTTCTCGCCGATGGTGGCGATGGCCTCCGTCACGAGCTGGCCGACGGTCATCTCGGTATCGCGGAAGGGTTGCTCCGCCAGGACGACCTGGCCGAACCACTTCTTGAGCTGACCATCGACGATCTGGGCGCGGATCGCCTCCGGCTTCTTCTGGACCGCCTCGTCGGCGAGCAGCTCGGCGCGGCGCGCGGCGATCGTCTCGGCCGGGATGGACTCGATGGACGGGTAGAGCGGGCGCAACGCGACGACCTGCATGGCGATGTCGCGGACGAGCTTCTGGAACTGCTCGGTGCGGGCCACGAAGTCGGTCTCGCAGTTGACCTCGACGAGGGCACCGATCCGGCCCCCGGTATGGATGTAGGAGGCGACGATACCTTCGCGCGCCTCACGACCCGCCTTCTTGGCCGCCGACGCCTGATTGCGCTCGCGCAGCAGGACGACGGCCTTGTCAAGGTCGCCGCCGGTCTCCTCGAGGGCGCGCTTGCAGTCCATGAAGCCGGCGCCCGTCCGCTCTCGAAGTTCTTTGACGGTGTCGGCGCTGACGCTGGTGGTACTCATCGGGTTCTCGTGATCCTCTGGTCGTGCGGGTCTTCGTTCGATGCGTGGAGCCCCTCGGCGGGTATCGCGGCCCAGGCCTAGGCCTCGGCTGCCGCCTCACCCTCGGCCGGTCGGTGCGGGTGGGCTTCGATGGGGCGGCCGTGGACGGGCAGCAGCGCCGTCTCATCCTCCTCGGGGTCCGGCGCGTAGGAGAGCGAGCCGCCGGCACGCAGCTGCGCCACCAGCTCCTCGCTGGCGGTCTCCTCCTGGACCTCGAAGGTCGGCTCCTGCTCCTCTTCCTCGACGAGGAGCTCGGTCTCGGAGCGGGCTGCCCGCTGCCGGGCGCCCTCGATGGCCGCCTCGGCGACCAGGTTGCAGAGCAGGCGGATGGCGCGGATGGCGTCGTCGTTGGCCGGGATGATGTAGTCGAGCTCGTCCGGGTCGACGTTCGTGTCGCCGGTGCCGATGACCGGGATCTCGAGCTTGCGGGCCTCGACGGTCGCGATGTGCTCACGATGTGGGTCGACGATGAAGACGGCGCCCGGGCAGGCGCTTCATCTTGCGCATGCCGCCGACGGTCCGCTGGAGGCGCGTCATCTCGTCGGTCAGGCGCGAGGCCTCCTTCTTCGACATGCGCTCGAAGTCGCCGTTGGCCTGCCTGGCCTCGAGCTGCTCGAGCAGCGCGAGGCGCTTCTTGATGGTCACGAAGTTGGTCAGCATGCCGCCCAGCCAGCGCTGGTTGACGTACGGCTGGCCGGCGCGCGTGGCCTCCTCGGCGATCGGTTCCTGAGCCTGCTTCTTGGTGCCCACGAAGAGCACGCCGTCGCCGCGGGCCGTCGTCTCGGTCACGTACTGCAGGGCGACGTCGAGGCGCTTGACGGTCTGGGCGAGGTCGATGATGTGGATCCCGTTGCGCTCCGCGAAGATGAAGGGGCGCATCTTGGGATTCCAGCGCCGAGTCTGGTGCCCGAAGTGGACACCGGCCTCGAGGAGCTGGCGCATCGAAGCGGACGGCATGGGGCGTGGACCTCCTGTGCGGTTCTGTCCTCCGCGCGTCTCGTGTTCCGCGGACCGGCTCGCGACCTGCGACTGCCGGCACCCCCGCGGGGAGCGACGTGCGTGTGAGATGTCGCGGATGATCGCGACGCCCTCCTGTCGGATGGCGGCGGAAGTCTAGCACAGGGTCCTCGGGAAGCCCGCTTGGGATCCCGGCCGTCAGCGAGGGATGAGGCCCTTCAGATGGCGCACCGTGCCGTTGCCTTCGTCGATGGCCACCAGGTCCACCCGCCAGCCGATGCCGCCTGGATGGTCGGAGCTACCGGTCGACCAGCCCGCGGCTCGCAGCGCGTTCATGGCCCGGTACAGGCGACGGACCTTGGCCTCGTCGAGTCGCTCCTCCTGGGCACCGAATCGCCCCGACCGGCGACTGCGGACCTCGACCACGACCGACATCGCCGGCGGACCAGGGTCGAGCGCGACGATGTCCAGCTCGTCGGGGCCGACACGCAGCTGTCGCTCGACGATGGTCCAGCCCTGTCGAGCGAGGATCCTGGCGACCCGTGCCTCGGCTGCGTCTCCGGCCCGACGGCGCGGCGTCCGATGATCGGAGTTCGATCCGTCTGCCGCACCGCCCATCGCGCCATGCTGAACGGCAGCGCTTGCCTGCGGCTCTCTTGTCCCTGCGCCGAGCGCTCTCCCAGCCGTTCGGACGGTGCGATTCAGCCGGAAGCCGGCGGCACTCCAGCGCCGGCGGTCGGCGATCCGGCGCCAGCGGCTGGCGGCCGTCGCGGTCGGGCGACCAGGTAGACCAGGATGGCGACGAGCGGCACGATGAGCGCCGCCAGGACCCAGAAGATCTTGCGGCCGGCCGTCAGGTCCTCGCGCCGGATGGCATCGACGAGCACGAAGAGCCAGATAGCGAGCATGGGGAGGACGATGAGGACGATGATGCCGATCTCTGGGACGGTCACGGGCTCTCCTGGCGGCTGCGCCGCCAGATGATACCGGCTCCATCGACCGTGACCGCTCGAGCGTCGCTTCGCTCCAGGGCGATCGAGCGCGTCAGGCCGTGACCTATCCTGATCAGCGATGAGCTGGTCCGAGCTGAACCCGGGAGCCAAGGCGTTCCGGGTCGCTCATGCTGCGTTCGCCGTCGTCAGCATGAGCAGTCTCGCGTATGTCTGGCTGAGCGCCGTCACGCGTCGGCGCGACCGTCTCCTGGCTGCCAGCCTGGCGGTCCTGTCGTTCGAGGCGGCGGCCTTGGTCGTCGGCCGCGGGAACTGCCCGTTCGGGCCGGTACAGGCCCGGCTGGGCGACCCGGTGCCGCTCTTCGAGCTCGTCCTGCCGCCCCGCGCGGCCAAGGCCGCGATCCCGATCCTGACCGTGGTGAGCGTGGTCGGACTGCTGGCGGCGGCAGCGCGAGGACCTCGACGCAGCTGAAGGGTGTGGAGCGGGAGACGAGGTTCGAACTCGCGACATTCAGCTTGGAAGGCTGACGCTCTACCGACTGAGCTACTCCCGCCCGACCGACATGACGACTCGGCGCCGACGCGCCATCAACGCTACCACGATGGGGCGCCGGCTCCCCCTCAAAGCTCGGTTGGGTTCGATCATGAGCGATCGCGAACCTACGACTGCCAGCTGATGGGCGCTCGAGGGTCGGGGTGGTACGAGCAGTACGTGCCCGTTCGGATCGTGGCATCGAAGTGGCTGCCAAGAGTCGGACTCTGTTCGGCGATCCGAGCGAGCGCGGCACGGATCGCGCGGGTCACGCTGACTCTCGCACGCTCGGCCGTTGAAGCGGCAGTCCGGTCTCGGCCACCGAGCCCGATCGCTGCCGCCAGTTCACGAGTCAAGGCGTCGATCTCGGTCTGAGAGCGCTCGGCGCGCCCGTGGTCGTTCCAGGCCTCAGCTTCGGCCAACTCGGACCGAAGCTCTGCCAGCCGTTCCCGATAGGCCGCCTTAGCCGGGGCGTCGAGCGTCGGCCCACTGTCCCCCAGCCCATCGCCGCCCAGGCCGGCTTCAAGCGCGTGCTGAAGTGACGAAGGCGACCCCACACGCGCCAGCTCGAGCGCGTGTAGCTCCTGGCCGGGTGCATCGAGGAGACGGGCCAGGTAGCGCATGCCCTTGCTGTCACGGGCCCGGAATGCATCGTCTTCGAACTCGATCGTCCAATACTCGCCCTCGCGCCGGAAGGTGCCGAGGGCCGGCTTACTAGAGTGTTCGGTGGGGGCGACCTGCTGGAGGTCGGGGTCGATCTGTCCGGCCAACGCCATGCGGAGCGTCCTCGCGGTGGCAAGTGCGGCGCGCTCCAGCTCGGCTGCTCGTTCGCGATCTCCCGGTGCAGAGCGCCGCATGAGGACCTTCGCGAGGTCGTGCTGACAGTGGGCGGTCCAGGGCCGCGCTCCCATGCTTTCGTTGATCTCGATTGACGCAGTCAGATGGAGGTCCGCGTCATCGAACCGGCCGAGTGTGGCGGCCAGGAGCCCAAGATAGCGGTCAACCGCGCCGACGCTTCCTTCCGCATGCCCGATCGCATGCCTGCCCGCAAACGGGGCAAGCTGCTCGTAGAGGGGCGCTGCACCCGATACGTCATCGAGCAGGGCACACGCTTCGCTTGCGAGGCCCATCCCGAGGAGCCATTCATTGTCGCGGTAGAGCGCCCTGAAATCATCGCGGGCAAGTTCGTCGAAGACCGCACGAGCGTCCTGCGGACGGCCCAGGTCGAGGAGGAGGCACGTGAGCGCGGCGCGATGGAGCGGATACCACGGAAAGTCCTCGACCGAAGCGCGGACGGCCCCTTCCTCCTCGCTGAGGCGACCCTGTTCACGACGGAGCAGGAACCGATGCATGCGCGCCGCCGAGACATCGTCGCCGGCGGGCGTGAAGGTGCGTCCGGATGCCATTTCGCGCGCGACGACTTCCTCAGCGACATCGAAGTCACCCTCGAGCAGGGCCAACCCCGCGCGATTGACCGGCTGCAGCCAGAGTTGGCCCGGCTGACGCAATTCCTCGACGACACGGCCGAGCGTCACGAGCTGGATTCGCGCCTCGGCCATCAAGCCGAGCTCGGTCAAGCTCAGGAAACGCATCAAATGGGCGTCGGCGATCCGTTCGCCGTCCCCGAGCGATTCGGCGATGGCCACCATCTCTGGCACGATCGATCGTCGCTCTGCCGGGTTCTCAGGCCACCATGTCGCATAGAAGCGGGTCACCAGTGCATAGCTCAGGCTCGCAGGATCATCGAGGCGACGCGCGATCTCGACAGCCTGACGGCTGAGCGCCTCGCTATCGGTCCGCCGCTCCGGTGAGCTTCGCCACGCGCATGCCAGCCGGCCCAGAAGGCGCACACGGAGGCGCTCATCAATGCCTCCGAGCACGACCAGCGCGTCCTGCAGGAGTGGGATCAGCCGCGAGTCCTTGCCGGGACGTGTCCACGAGAAGTGGCCGCCGAAACCGAGTGCAGCTCGAGCCAGATGCTGCCCGATGCCGGTCCGCCGGGCGATCTCCGCAGCCTCGAGGAACGACGAGCGGGCGTCATCGAGCTCCCCTGCGCGAGCCCTTGCGTCGCCCAGAGCGAGCAGCGTCTCGGCGCGGGTCCCGTCGTCGGCCTCGTCTTCGAGTTCGAGCACGGTCAGGGCCATCCCATAGAAGCGGGCGGCTTCCTCATACGCCAGCGACCTCGCCGCGGCATCCCCTGCTCGCCTGGCGTAGTCGATGGCCTTGGGTCCGGCGCGTTCCCCATCGCCATCCGGCCGGCTCGTGTCGTCGGCTTCCGCCGCCAGGACGAAGTGATAGGCGACCTGGGCGAGATGCGCATCGATGGACGCGCGATAGACCTCCTCGAGGACCCGGGCGATCCGTCGGTGGAGCTGTGGGCGACGCGCAGGGGGCAATTCGTCGTACAGCGTCTCGCGCACGAGATCATGGGAGAACCGATATCGACCGTGCACGCCAGAGACCTGTTGGAGTAGACCGGCCTCGACCGCTTCATCGATGAGATCCAGGGCAACGTCACCTTCGTACGCGCCGACCCGGCGGATGATCTCGAGGCTGAATTCGGGGCCAAGCGCGGCTCCGAGCCCGAGCGCGCGCGCGCTGGCCTCGCTCAGGTGCCCGATTCGCCGTGCGATCACCGCGCGCACCCCGGCCGGGACTGCGACCCGCAGCGAGGACAGGTCGGCCACATCTCCGAGGCGGCCCTCAGCCGATAAGAGTCGAACCGCCTCCCCGACGAAGAGCGGATTCCCGTTCGTCTCTCGCCACACGGCTGCGACGAGGTGATCGCGCGGGGCGACGTTCGCCGTCGCCTCGATGAAGTCGCCGACAGCGTCGGCGTCAAGTCCGCGGAGCGCAACGATCCGGGTCACTGGCTCGCGGGCCATCTCGGCGATCGCCGACGTCAGCGGGTGATCTGGCGTCAGCTCCAGGTCACGGTAGGTGCCGACCACGAAAACGGGCATGTCGCCGAGCTGGCTGGCAAGGAAGCGGAGCAGGAGGATCGACGGCGTGTCCGCTGCGTGGAGGTCGTCCAGGATCACCAGCAGTGGGTGTGCGTGTGCGGCATTCCGGAGGAATGTGACCGTCGAGTCAAACAGCTGGAACCGTGCGGACTCGGACCCGGCGTCGGGCGGCGGGCGAAGCTCCGGCAGGAGGTCACGCACCTCCGGGAGCATCTGGGCGATATCGCGTGCGCCGGACCCGAGGTGCAGACGAACTTCGTCCTGGGCTGTGGATCGCAGATAGCCGCGCAGCGCCTGGACCCACGGCCAATACGGCGGAGCACCCGCGTCTTCCCAGCCGCGCCCCCATAGGACCTGATATCCCCGATCCCTGGCCTGAGTCGCCAGTTCGTCGGCCAGGCGGCTCTTGCCGATGCCCGGTTCACCCCCGAGTAGGACGAGGCGTCCACGGCCTGATGCAGTGTCATCAAGCTGGTCGAGAAGCTCTCGAAGTTCTGCCTCGCGACCGACGAAGACGGTCCTGGTGTGCAGCTGCGCCACGATCCACCCCCCTCCCTGTGCTTCCGTCGAAGGATAACCGGCCGACACTCACGTTTGGACAGGGCCGCAACCGCACATCTGTTCCGACCGAATCCGGCCGACGGTCGGCTCCGTGTTCCCTCCCCTGGAACGCTCGTTCCCGCAACGGTCACGCCTTATGAGTAGAAGCATCCGTCGATCGGGTGCCGATATCGGGAGGCAAGACCATGGAACTCACGCAACGCAGCACGATCTCACCACAGGCAGCTGGTCCACGATCACGCCGCGTGAGCAGCGCGGCGGTGGTCGCGATCCTCACGGTGGTGGCGATCTCCGAGGCATTCATCATCGGCGCCTTGGTCAGGGATACATCGACTCACGGCTCGATCGACCAGCGGCCGGGCGCGGTAAGCGCTGCCGTGACCAGTGCGCTGCACGCGCCCGCGATGGCCGCGTTCTGGGCCGAGGAGCGAGAGCTGGGCGGCACGACCGCTGCCGTGACCAGTGCGCTGCACGCGCCCGCGATGGCCGCGTTCTGGGCCGAGGAGCGAGAGCTGGGCGGCACGACCGCTGCCGTGACCAGTGCGCTGCACGCGCCCGCGATGGCCGCGTTCTGGGCCGAGGAGCGAGAGCTGGGCGGCACGACCGCTGCCGTGACCAGTGCGCTGCACGCGCCCGCGATGGCCGCGTTCTGGGCCGAGGAGCGAGAGCTGGGCGGCACGACCGCTGCCGTGACCAGTGCGCTGCACGCGCCCGCGATGGCCGCGTTCTGGGCCGAGGAGCGAGAGCTGGGCGGCACGCGATAGCGATACGTGACGTCGGCCCGTCGGAAGGACGCCAGGGATCGATCAATGTCGTCAAGTGGGGATGCCGACCTAGACGGTCGGCATCCCCGCACTCGGTTGCAGGCGGCCACCCACGCGCGCCCGGATAATGGACCGGTGAAGCTCGGCAGCTACCTCGACTTCCTGGGCCACGCGACGACGATGGTCGAGCTCGGTGGCCTGCGCGTCCTGACCGACCCTGTGCTTCGGCCGCATCTGGCCTTCCTGGAGCGCCAGGTCGACGTGGTGCCGCCGGCGCGCTACGCGGGCGCCGACATCGTGGTCATCTCGCACCTTCACTGGGACCACCTGGACCTGCCGTCGATCCGGCAGCTGATCGGTGATCCGATCATGGTCGTTCCCAAGGGCGCCGGCGAGCTGCTGCGACGGAACGGCTCGACGACGGTCGTCGAGATGGGGCCCGGCGACGCCGCAACCTTCGGCGGCGTGCGTGTGACGGCCACCAAGGCCGTCCATCGGGGCTTCCGACCGCCCTTCGGTCCGGACGCACCGAGCCTCGGCTACGTCATCGAGGACCCCGATCGCCGGATCTACTTCGCCGGTGACACCGACATCTTTCCGGAGATGGCGGAGCTCGGCGCCCTGGACCTGGCACTCTTGCCCATCTGGGGCTGGGGACCGCGTCTCGGTCCCGGTCACATGGACCCCTATCGGGCGGCCGAGGCCCTCAAGCTCCTGCGACCGAAGGTAGCGGTGCCGATCCACTGGGGCACGTACTGGCTCCGAGGCGGCGGTCGGTTGGCGCCCAGTCGGTTGACCCACCCGCCGCGCGAGTTCGCTGCCTACGCCGCCATCAGCGCCCCAGACGTGCACGTGGCTGCGGCCCTGCCCGGCGAGCGGCTCGAGCGTCTCCGCTAGCCGCCGGCCGTCACCCGGGCGGGGTCGGTCTCACGCATCAAGGTCGCCAGGTCGTTGGCGGTCGCGGCGTCGATGTCGACCACCAGCGTCAGGTCGAGATCGACTGGCGGCACCAGCGCGCCAGATCCCTCGGCCATGTCCGGCAGGTCGAAGCCGAGCTGGGCGCCGTGGATGGCCGCCTGGACCGGCGCGAAGCTGCGCCGATGGAACGGCGTCGGGCCGAGCGTGGCGAGCGCCTCGCGGTGGTCAGGCGTGGCGTAGCCGGCGTTGTGCTCCCAGCCGTAGCCTGGATAGCGCTGCGCGAGGCGGGACATCAGCCGGTCGCGGACGACCTTGGCCACGATCGACGCGCAGGCGATCGAGTAGCACGTCGCATCGCCATCGACGATCGAGGTGTAGGGGCCGACGTGGGCTTCGAAGCCGACGATCCGGTTGCCGTCGACCAGCACGTGGTCATGGCCTCCGAGGCGGGCGATAGCCCGACGCATGGCGAGGTGGGTGGCGTGATAGATGTTCAGTCGGTCGATCTCGGCCACCGATGCCGCGCCGACACCGAAGGCCACGGCTCGAGCGCGGATGATGGGGTCGAGCCGCTCCCGCTGCACGCTCGAGAGCATCTTCGAGTCTCGAACGCCGGGGATCTTGCGCGCGTTGGGTGGCATGATCACGGCCGCCGCGACGACCGGTCCGCAGGTCGGTGCGACGCCGACCTCATCGACGCCGGCGATGCGCCGGAGTCCGGAACGCCAGAGTCGGTGCTCGGGGCGGAGGCGCGGGACGATGACCGCCATCCCGCCCCGCTCGGTCAGCTGGTCCGGCGCTCGCGGAGCGAGGCAGCCTTACCGACGCGCTTGCGCAGGAAGTAGAGCTGGGCGCGACGCGCGACACCGTGGCGCACGACTTCGATCTTGTCGATGCGCGGCGAGTTGATCTTGAATGTGCGCTCGACGCCGACGCCGCTGCGCAATGCACGAACGGTGATGGAGCGGGTCACGCCGCCCCCGCGCAGCCGCATGACCGTGCCCTCGAAGACCTGGATCCGCTCACGGTTGCCCTCGACCACCTTGGCCGAGACGCGGACGGTGTCGCCCGAGGCGAGCACAGGGAGGTCGCTGCGGATCTGTTCCGCGCTGATTTCGTCGAGGACGTTCACGGGGCGCTACTCACTGAAGGGTCGGATCGGACGGGATCAGGCCGACGGGCGACGAGCGCCCGCGACGCGGCGGCAGTATAGCAGAAGGCTCTGGCCCCTCCCCTCGTCGCGCGGCGGCTCGAACGTCCCCGGCGCGGGACTGAGACGCCGCTGGCGTGCCGGTTCAGACGTCGCTCAGGCGCTCCAGCAGGTCGGGTCGGCGTCGTCGCGTTCGCTCCAAGGCCTGCTCCTCCCGCCAGCGATCGACCGCCCCATGATCGCCGCTCAAGAGGATCGTGGGCACGGCATCACCACGGAACGTGGCCGGCCGCGTGTACTGGGGATACTCGAGCAGACCGTGGCTGAACGACTCGTCGAGGATCGAGGCCTCATCGATGGCGCCCGGGAGCAGGCGCAGGACGGCGTCGATGACGATCAGCGCGGGGACTTCGCCGCCAGACAGGACGTAGTCGCCGATCGAGAGCTCCAGGTCGACGAGGCCACGGATGCGGTCGTCGACACCCTCGTAGCGAGGGCAGACGATGACGAGGTGCGAACGCCCGGCCAGGTCCTGGGCGCGGGCCTGGCGGAAGGGCTCGCCGCCCGGGTCCAGCAGGATGACGGTCGAATCGGGGCGTCGGAGGGCGTCGAGGGCGCCGGCGACCGGCTCGGGTCGCAGGATCATGCCCGGTCCGCCGCCGTACGGATAGTCGTCGACGCTTCGGTGCCGGCCGATGCCCCACGTTCGCAGGTCGTGTGCCGTCAAGCGGGCCAGACCCCGTTCCAGGGCGCGGCCTGGGATCGATGTTTCGAGCGGACCCGGGAAGACCTCGGGAAAGAGCGTCACGACGTCGATCTCGAGCGTCATCCGGCGGCCCCGTCCGCGTCGGGCGGATCAGTCGGTGGCGCGGGGTCGCCTGACGGCTCGGTGTCCGCGGAGGCGGATCGGTTCCATCGTCGGCCGGGGTGCTCCATGGCCGCCGGGCGCGCCGCGCGACGAGCGGCGGCCGCGCGGCCGGCGCACGCGCTCCGGTCCCAACCCGAGGGCCTCGCCGTCGACGACGATGCGGCCATCACGAGGGGCGAAGTCGATGACGATGGCGCTCACGACCGGCACCAGCACCTCGCCCCGACGGCCACCGGTCACGACGAGCACCTCACCGCCACCGGAGCGGAAGACATCTTCGACCGTGCCGAGCGCCTCGCCGTCCGTCGTGGCCACCGGCACGCCCTGCAGCTCGTGCCACCAGACGGCGTCGCCGGCCAACGGGGTCGGGCCGGCCTCCGCCTCGAGGTAGATGTCCTGCAGTGCCACGGCCTGTTCGTGGGTCCGGATCTCCTTGAATCGCACGAGCAGGCCGGGGCCGTCGACGCTGCGCCAGGTCACGGTCAGCGAGGACGTGTCGCCCTCGCGGAAGAGGACGCTGCCTGGCTCGAACCGCTCGGGGCGATCGCTCAAGACCTCGACGCGAACGGTACCGCGCAGGCCCTGGATGCCACGGACGAGCCCGACGACGAGGCGCTCGGGCGCCTCTGCGTTGGCGGGGGCCGTCAGACGATCTCCAGCGAGATCGGCTCACCCTCGCGGGCGGACATGACCTTCAGGAGCGTGCGCAGGGCCTTGGCCACGCTGCCGTTCCGGCCGATCACCTTGCCCATGTCGCCCTCGGCGACATGGAGCTCGATGACGGTGCCATCCGGCTCGTCGTGGACCTCGACGACGACGGCGTCGGGATCGTCGACCAGGTTCTTCGCCACGTAGGCGACGAGATCAGCGGCTGCCATCGTTCGCTCCTACTTCGCGTCCGGCAGGATGCCGGTCTGACGGAACAGGCGCGCGACGGTGTCCGAGGGCTGAGCGCCCTTGGCCATCCAGGCGGTCGCCTTCTCGGCGTCGATCTTGACCTCGACGGGGTTGCTGCGCGGGTTGTAGTGGCCGATGGTCTCGATCGACCGCCCGTCGCGGGCGCTGCGGCCGTCGGTCACGACGACGCGATAGGCCGGCTGCTTCGTCGAGCCGACACGGGTGAGACGGATGCGGACTGCCACGGTGGCGTTTCCCTCCTCTAGGGCTGCAGGGTGGTGATGACGGTCTGACTCACGCTGGTCGATCCGTCCTGGTAGATGACCGCACCCAACTGATCGAAGGGCAGCAGCCAGGGCTTGATCTCCTGCTCGTATCGGTTGCGCTCAGCGGCCGGCACGAGCGGCTCGATGGCGTCTCGGATGCCGCGCAGGTCGACATAGGCCGAGCCCGAGTTCGTGCTCGGACCAGCGGCTTTCATGGTCGCCTGGTAGCCGGGATCGGCGGCCAGCGCCGTCGCCGGGGTGACGTCCAGGACGGCCTTGACACTCGCCTCGCCGATGCCGAGCACGAAGGTCGTGTCGCTCAACGCGAAGCTGATGGTCACGTCCTGGTTCGCATCGCTGACCGTGACGTTGGTGATGGTCGTGCCGGCGTAGGTCGTCGTGTCGGTGGTCACCGAACCACCGATGCTCGCCAGCTGGAGGAATGCCTGCAGCTGCTTGATGCGCTCCGAGGCCGCGGCCGCGTCGGTCACCTCGGCCACGACCGCTCCGCCCGGTTTGCCATCGGTCGTCCAGCCCGCGACGGCCACGTCGCCGACCCAGGTGAAGAGGTCTTCGAGCTTGGCACCGAGCAGGCTCTCGATGGACTCGACCTGCACGCCGAACGCCTCGATGCCGGGCTGCGTCTTCACGCTCGCCAGCAGCACGCTGATGGCGGTCCCGACATCGTGGGCCTCGCCGTACACGAGCGACGCGCCGGGAACGTCGGCGGCCAGGGTCGACGCGCTGTCGACGAGTCTTCGGCGCATCGTCCGGTCGAACGGCCCGCGCGGTGCCGATGATGCTGGTCGTCCTGCACGGTCAGGGCGCCGGCGATCGAGACCGGGATGGCCGCCAGCGCGCTCTCGAGCCCGGGGACCGAGGTCAGCGCACCGGCGGTCAGCTTGAGCGCCGCGCCGTCGACGTAGATGGTCGCCAGTCGAGCGTCGGGCAGGTCGGCGGTCGCGTCCTTGAACGCGGACGACCCGGCCAGGTTCGCGCCGCCCTGCGTGCCGAGGGTGACGCTCTTGGCGACGTCCGCGGCATCCATGCCCACGACCAGCATGTCGTTGGTCAGCGTCGCGGTCGCCGAGCGGGTCGTCGTCGCCGCTGCCGCCGCTGAATGTCCAGGTCGGATGCCCGTCGACCTCCGTCGAGGCCACGGTCATCCCGGCAGCCTCGGACGCCGCGACCGAGGCGATCGACGGCCGCCTTGGCCGCCGACGCGTCCTTGACGCTGAGCAGCCCGATGACCGGCAGCTCGAGCCCAGACGACCCGCCGCCGGTGATCAGGGCACCGAGACCGGGCAGGCCGGTCACGCCCTCGGCGACCTGGCCTCCGAACCAGGGCTTGATATCGCTCGTATAGCTGGCTTTGCCGTCGGTCGCGGCCTTGACCAGTCGCTCGAACGTATCGTCGGCCTTGATATCGAGCGTCGAGGCGTCCTCGAAGCCAGGGAACAGCGCGAGCAGCTTGGCGACCTCCTGGCGCTGGTCGCCGGGCAGGTCGAAGCGAACGTCGAGGTACTGGATGGTGGTCGCCGGCAGATAGCGGGGCGCGATCGCATCCAGCCCGCCGCGTCCGGCAAGGATGGCGACCAGGGCGATGCCCAGGGCGATGAGCGCGACGACGCCGATGGCGACGGCCCAGCGCCTCCGGCTCGAGCCGCCGCTCGCGACCGCGGCCGGCTGGTCGGCGGTGGGGTCGACCGGTGGGCCGGCCGCGGGGGTCGTTGGCGCAGCGACCGCATCGGCCGGCTGCGGCGTCGGATCCGGAGCCTGTTGGGCGGCGGCCGGCGGCGCCACGGCGACCGGCTGGGCTCGCCGCGGGTTCGGCAGCGGCATCGATCGACAGGTTCGGCGGGGGTCGCGGCGGGTTCGGCTGTAGCGCCAGGTTCGGCGGGAGCCGCGGCAGGTTCGGTTGGGGCGACAGGAGACTCCGGCGACGGGGCGGGAGGCTCGGGCGGTGGCGTCCAGGTCGGTCGTTCGTTCTCGTCGGTCATCGGTTCCTCGTCAGCGTGCGAACGGCTGCCCGCCCCGGCGTTGCGCCGAGCCGAGCTGCTTCATGAGCTTCTGCATCTCGCCGAACTGCTTGACCAGCCGATTGACGTCCGGCAGGGTCGTCCCGGAGCCGGTGGCGATGCGCCGGCGGCGGGAGGCGTTGAGGATGGACGGCTCGCGGCGCTCGGCCGGGGTCATCGAGCGGATGATGGCCTCGACGCGGCTGAGGTCGCCGCGATCGACGGCGCCCTGCGCCTCCTTGGCCATGCCGCCCATGCCCGGGATCATGTCCAGGAGCTGGCCGACCGGGCCCATCTTCTTGAGCTGCTGCATCTGCTCGAGGAAGTCGTCGAGCGTGAACTGGTTCTTGCGGAGCTTGTCGGCCAGCTTGGCCTGCTCCTTGGCATCGAAGCTCTCCTCGGCGCGCTCGACGAGCGAGAGGACATCGCCCATGCCCAGGATGCGGCCGGCGAGTCGGTCGGGGTAGAAGACCTCCAGCGCATCGGTCCGTTCGCCGGTGCCGAGGAACTTGACCGGGACGCCGGTCACACTGCTGATGGAGAGGGCCGCGCCGCCGCGGGCGTCGCCGTCGATCTTGGTCAGCACGAGGCCGGTCAGCGGAACGGCATCCCGGAAGGCCTCGGCCACCGCGACCGCCTCCTGCCCGGACATGGCGTCGACCACGAGCAGGGTCTCGCTCGGCCCGACAGCCTCCGCGAGGTCCTTGATCTCGGCCATGAGCGTGGCATCGACCGTCAATCGGCCGGCCGTGTCGAGGATGACCGTGTCGCGTCCCGACCGTCTGGCCTCGGCCACCCCGCCGCGAGCGATGTCGACCACCGGCGTGCCCGGCGGCGCAGCGTGGACCGGGATGTCCAGGCTGCGTCCGAGCGCCATGAGCTGGTCGATGGCTGCCGGTCGGTAGGGGTCGGCCGCGACGAGCAGCGGCCGCCGGCCCTGCCGGACGAGGTGGCGGGCGAGCTTGGCCGACGATGTCGTCTTGCCCGAGCCCTGGAGACCGACCATGGCGACGACCGAGGGGGAGCCCGACAGACGGAAGGTGCGGTCGCCGGCGCCGAGCAGCGCGGTCAGCTCCTCGTACACGATCTTGATGACCTGCTGGCCGGCGTTGAGGCTCTCGAGGATCTCCGCCCCGATGGCGCGCTCGCGAACGCGCGCCACGAAGTCCTTGACGACCTTGTAGTTGACGTCTGCCTCGAGAAGCGCGAGACGGACCTCGCGCATCGCGGCATCGACGTCGGCCTCGCTGACGCGACCGCGGCCGGTCAGACCGGCGAGGGTCTTGCGCAGGCGTTCACTGAGCGTGTCGAACACGGAAGCGGCGGATCTCCTTCGAGAGGCGTGCCGGCGGCCGGTGCTGGCCGATCGGCTGGTGCGCGAGTTCTGGCGACACCGAGGTGGGACGCAGTGTAACGCAGGGTCGGCCGAGGCCGCAGGCGGCGCCCGGACCGCTATCCTCGGCCATCGTGCGCTTGCCAAGCTCTGCGTTCCGCTCGCCGCTCTGGCACAACCGAGCGTTCGTGCGCATCTGGACAGCGTCCACGATCTCCATCTTCGGGTCGCTCATCACGCGGCTCGCGCTGCCCCTGCTGGCCATCATGGTCCTCGATGCCGGGGCGATCGAGGTCGCCGTGCTGCGGTCCATCGACCTGGCGGCGACGCTCATCGTCGGCCTCGTCGCGGGCGCCTGGGTCGACCGCCTGCTTCGCCGGCGGGTGCTCATCTGGGCCGACCTGGGCCGCGCCATCCTGCTGGGCTCCATCCCGGTCGCGGCGGTCGGCGGCTGGCTGACCTACGCCCAGCTGCTCTGGTCACCTTCGCGGCCGCCGTCCTGACCAGCTTCTTCGATGCCGCCGACAACGCCTACCTGCCGACGATCGTCGAGCGCGAGCGGCTGGTCGAGGCGAACAGCGCCCTGGCGGCATCGGGATCGGCCGCCGAATTCACCGCCTTCGGCATCAGCGGCATCCTGGTCCAGGTCCTGTCGGCGCCCTTCGCGGTGGCCCTCGACGCCATCTCGTTCCTCGTCTCGGCGGTCTTCATCGGCGGCATCCGACAGGTCGAGCAGCCGCCGCCACCGAGGTCCGCCCGATCGTCGGTCTATCGGGAGATCCGGACCGGGCTGCGCCTCGTGGTGCGCGACCCGATCCTGCGCTCCTTCGCCGGCGCGCAGATGGCCCTGGCCGCGCTGTGGGGCGTCTTCGGCGCGACGTACATCCTCTTCGCCCTCGACGAGCTGGACCTCGGACCGGCGGCCCTGGGTGTCATCACCGGTCTCGGCGGCATCGGCTCCTTGATCGGGGCACTCGTGGCGCAGCGCAGCACGCGCCGCTGGGGCATCGGCCCGGTCGCCATC
This sequence comes from uncultured Chloroflexia bacterium, assembly GCA_963777975.1. Classification (GTDB taxonomy): domain Bacteria; phylum Chloroflexota; class Limnocylindria; order Limnocylindrales; family CSP1-4; genus CSP1-4. The sequence goes on from CAVZSO010000013.1 coordinate 394,613, forward strand.
GGCGCCATGCTCCTGGCCGCCCTCGGCAACGCGCTCATCCCGCTCGCTCCGGCGGGAGCCCCGTTCCTGGCGGCGCTCTTCCTGGCCGGGCAGCAGCTCATCGGCGACAGTGCCGTGACCGTCTACGACGTGACCGAGACGTCCGTCCGCCAGACGCTGGTCGGGGACCGAGAGCTTGGACGCGTCACGTCGACGTTCCGCGTCGCCGCCGGCCTGGCGCAGCTGGTGGCGACCATCGGCGCCGGCCTGCTGGCAGAGGCCATCGGGCTGCGGGCGACGGCGGTCCTGGCACCCATCGGCGGGCTGATCGGCGCGGCCATCCTGTTCGCCGGGCCCGTGCGCAGGCTGGTCCGATTGCCGGGTGCGCCGTCGGGATCGGAGCCGTCCGGGGCGGCGAGCGCGGCCGAGGTCATGGTCGAGATCGGCCGCGATGAGCCGATCGGGGGTTGAGTCAGGCGAAGAGCGCCTCGATGAACGCATCGGGGTCGAACGGCACGAGGTCCTCGAGCCGCTCCCCGACCCCGACGAAGAGGACGGGGACGCCGAGCGTGCGCTCGATGGCGAAGACGATGCCGCCCTTGGACGTCGAGTCGAGCTTGCTGAGCAGGACGCCCGTCAGGCCGCTCGCCTCGTTGAAGGCCTGTGCCTGGGTCAGGCCGTTCTGGCCCGTCGTGGCATCGAGCACGAAGAGCACGGCCGGCTCCGAGCCAGGCAGGCGCTTGTCGATCGTGCGTCGGATCTTGGCCAGCTCGTCCATCAGGTTGTGCTTCGTGTGCAGGCGCCCGGCGGTGTCGATGATGACCACGTCCGAATGCCGCGCGAGGCCGGCGTCCAGCGCATCGAAGACGACCGCCGACGGATCGGCACCCGCGGCGTGGGCCACGACCGGCAGCTCGAGCCGCGCGGCCCAGGCCTGGAGCTGTTCGATGGCGGCTGCCCGGAACGTGTCCGCCGCAGCCAGCAGGACGCGTCGACGGCCGGCCTTGTAGCGCGCCGCGAGCTTGGCGATGCTCGTCGTCTTGCCCGTCCCATTGACGCCCACGACGAGGATCACCGCTGGCTGGGCGGGATCCGGTCGGGGCGCTGCCCATCCGGTCGCGGTGCGGTCGACGAGCAGCTGACGGAGCTCGGCCTGGACGGCCGCGACCGGTGTGGCGTCCGAGCGGCGCCGAGCGGCCTCGACGACATCGATGGCGAGGCGCGCCCCGACATCGGCGGCGATGAGCGTCTCCTCGACCGCCTCCCAGGCCGCCTCGTCGGTCCCCGCTCCGAGGATCGATCGCAGCCGGGCCACGAACCCACGACTCGGGCGCAGGCCGGCGTCGATGCCGGGCGGTGGCGAGAGTTCAGCTGGGGCAGGCTCCTCCGTGTCGGGTCGACCAGGCGCATCGATCGCCTCCCAGGCCACCGGCTCGGCGGCCACGGCGTCCACATCGGCGGCGGGAACGGCGGTCAGATCCGCCTCACCGCCGGGCTCTGTCGGGTCCGCTTGCGTCGGCGCGGCATCCGGATCGAGGTCGCTCGTGCTCGGCGACTTCGGCCGCCGCCAGAACATCGTCAGCCGCCGACCGCGGCGACGAGCTCGGTCGCCTCGGCCAGGCGGAGCGAGATGATGCGGCTGACCGCGTCGTCCCCGATGGTCACGCCATAGAGCGCGTCGGCGGCCTCGATGGTCCCCCGGTTGTGGGTGATGACGATGAACTGGGTCGTCTCGGCCAGCTCGCGCAGCGCCGTCGCAAAGCGCGTCACGTTCGCCTCGTCGAGGGCGGCGTCGACCTCGTCGAGGACGCAGAACGGGACCGGCCGGACCTCGAGCATGGCGAACAGCAGCGCCACCGCGGTCAGCGCGCGTTCGCCGCCCGAGAGCATCGCCAGCGCCTGCCGCTTCTTGCCCGGCGGTCGGGCCATGATCTCGACGCCGGTCTGCGTCAGCTCCTCGGGATCGGTCAGCACCAGGCTGGCGGCGCCACCGCCGAAGAGTTGCTCGAAGCGGCGCCCGAAGGCACCTTCGAGGGCGGCGAAGGTGGCCAGGAATTGTTCCGTGATGCGACCGCTCAGCTCGGTGATCAGCTCGCGCGTGGCGGCGATGGCCGACGTGAGGTCGGCCTGCTGCGCTTCCATCTCGGCCAGTCGGTCGCGGACCTCGACGTACTCCTCGGCCGCGAACGGGTTGCTGGCGCCCAGCTCGCTGTAGCGACGACGCAGCAGCCCGAGCCGGGCGGCGGTCGGCGCCTCGAGCACAGGGCGCTCCCGGCCGCAGGACGACCAGGACTCGATGGCCGCGTCCAGGGCCGACTCCAGCGAGGCGGCGAGGGTCTCCTCGTCGGCCACGTCGGATGGGACTGGTGGCTGGCCGTCGCCGACAAGGGCCGACAGCCCGGCTGGTCCCAGGGCCGCCAGCTCGACGAGCAGGTTCTCCCTGGCGTTGTCGAGTCCCAGCCTGGCCTCCATCTCCGCCACCTCGGCCGAGCGTGCCTGCTCGTCGGCGCGCCGCAGCCGCTCCCGGTGACGGAGCACGTCCGCCTCCAGGGCGAGCATGGCCTGACGCTCGTCGCCTTCACGGGTCTCGAGGAGCCCGCAAGGCGGCGGCCGCTGACGCTTCGGCTTCGCCGGCGCTCGCGAGCCGGGCGTGAGCCGCGGCCAGGGCGTCTCGAGTGCGCTGCAGCTCGGCCGCTCGCGCGGCCGTCAGCCGCTCTTCGGCCGCCAGGCGGGCGTCATCCATCGAGAGCGCGATCTCCGCCCGTCGCCGCTCGTCCTCGACCACGCCGCGCGCTCGCTCTGCAGCCTCCCAGGCGCTCGCGATGCCCTCGCGTCGCTCGCGCAGGTCGCGCGCGCGATCGCGCCAGGCCGCGGCTGCCTGGCCATCCTCCCCGAGACGCATCCGCGTCCGCACCCGGTGCCGATGCAGCGGACGGCGGGACCGCGGCCTGGAGCGTGGCCTGCTCGAGGATCGCGGCGGCTCGTCGCGCGTCCCCTGCCAGGCGCTCGGCCTGGGCCGCTTCCCAGGCTGCCTCGCGCGCGGTCGCCTCCGCGGCACGCATCGCCGCTCTGGCGATCTCCTCGAGCCGGCGGCGCTCGCCTCGCGCCGCTTCGAGGCTCGCGCGCGCGGTGTCGCGCGCCCCGCGCGCGTCGGCGAGGCGGGTCGTCGCCTCGAGCAGCTGCGCGTCGTCAGCGGCGGTCTCCGCGGTCGCCCGATCGATCTCGGCGGCCACGCGCTCGCGTTCGGTGCGGCGTTCCAGGATCGGATCCGGCGCACCGAGCTGCACGACGCCGTCGGCAGTCACGATCTCGCCGGCGTCGGTGACCAGCCGCCAGCCGGCGGGCAGCCGATCCCGCAGGGTGAGGGCGTCCTCGAGGCTCGGGATCCATGCCACGCTCCGCAACAGGCGCGTCACGTGGCCGGCGGGGTCCCGGCGCACGGCATCGCCGAGCCGGCCGCCGCCGACCTCGCCGAGCGCGCCGACAGGAGCCGCTCGGCAGCGGCCTCGAGCCGTGCCGGAGCCATCCCCTTCGTCGGCATCGTCGAGGACGAGATGCCCGCGTTCGCCGCGGAGCTGCAGGACCACCGTGTCACCGACGATGACGCGCCCGCAGGAGGTCGCCGAGCGCGGCCTCGACGGCGACCCGCCGGTCGGGATCGACCTCCAGGCCTTCGGCCAGGCGACGGCCGCCTCGCCGACGTGCGGCCGGGACGATGCCGCCACCCTCGGTCGACTCGAGCATCGCGTCGAGCGCGGCGAGCCGCTCACGCAACAGGACCAGGCGGTCGGCCGCGGCGGAGGCTCGTCCGGCAGCCGCCGAGGCTTGGGCATCGATCGAATCGGCCGCCGCGCGCGTGGCGACCTCGGCCGCCTCGGCATCCGCCTCGACCACGTGCGCGACCTGGACGGCGCGTGTGGCCGTTTCCTGCTCGGATGCCGCGGTCGCTGCGGTCGCAGCGGCCGTGTCCCGGGCAGCGGCGGCTTCCGAGGATCGACGCTCCGCTTCGACGCTGCGTCGCCGGAGATCGGCGAGCTCGGCCTCACGAGCCTGGTGCGCACGCCGCAGCGACGCCTCCCGCTCGCCTTCGGCACGCATCGATGCCTCCGCCCGGGCCAGCTCCGCCGTCGCGGCCGCCAGCGCGCCATCGATCTCGGCCAGGGCATGCTGGGCCGGCAAGGTCCGGCGGGGGCACCGGCAGGGCAAGGACGCGCCGTGCGGCAGCCATGCGCTGCTCCGAGGCCTCGCGCTCCTCGATGGCGCGACCTTCCTCGCGCTCGAGGCCGGCCAGCACTTCGGTCATGCCGCTCGATGGTCAGGCGGATGTCGGTCACCGAGATGCGCGCAGCCTCGAGCGGCCAGGCGCGCGCCCCGGGTCGCCTCCGCCCGCTCGCTCAAGCCGCGGGCGAGGACCGCGACCGCGTCCTCGGCGGCGGACAGGTCGCGCATCGCCGTCGTCGATCTCTGCTCGCGTCGCCGCCAGCCGCCCATGGGTCCGGGCCGCTTCGCCTGCCGTCGCGGTCCATCGCGCGCGGCCGGCCGCCAGCAGGCCATCGGCCAGCTCGCCGGCCGCATCGCGACGCGCGACCTGCTGCTCGGCCTGCGCCGCCAGGCGACGCGCCTGCGGCCGGAGCTCGCCCAGGATGTCCCGGACCCGAGCCAGATTCGCCTCGGCTTCCATCAGCCGCTCCTCGGCCTGCCGGCGTCGACGTTCGTGGCGTCGCACGCCGGCCGCCTCCTCGAACAGTGGCCGGCGTTCCTCGGGGCGCAGGGAGAGCGCTTGATCGACCATGCCCTGGCCGATGAAGAGGAACGCGTTGTCGGCCAGGTTGGCGGCATCGAGGAGATCGACGAGGTCGCGCAGGCGCACCTTCTGGCGATTGAGCAGGTACTCGTTCTCGCCCGAGCGGAAGAGCCGCCGGCCGCACTCGACGAGTCCGTATTCGACGGGCAACAGCCGATCATCGTTGCCGATGACGAGGCTCACGTCGGCCATGCCGGTGGCGTGCCGGCGGGCGGAACCGGCGAAGATGACGTCCTCCGACTTTCGCGTCCGAAGCGAGCGACCCTGCTCGCCGAGCGCCCAGCGCAGCGCGTCCGCAAGGTTGCTCTTGCCGCTCCCATTGGGACCGACGATGGCGCTGATGCCGGCTCCGAACTCCAAGCGCGTCGCCTCGGCGAAGGACTTGAAGCCGACCAGACGGAGCTCGCGCAGGCGCGGCTCGGTCACCGTGCAGACCCGCCTCGTGCAGACCCGCCGCCGCCGGCCGCTGTGGAGCCCGTCCGCAGGACGGTCAGGGCCACCGCTGCTGCGGCGGTCTCTGCTTCACGCCGGTTGTGGCCCTCGCCGGTGCCGATGGCAGTGCCGTCGAGCTCGACCTCGACGACGTAGTGCTTCTCGTGATCCGGCCCCTCGGCCCGCAGCACGCGATAGGCCGGCGCCAGGCCGGTCCGCGCGTAGGCCAGCTCCTGCAGACGGCTCTTCGGCGAGACGAAGCTCGAGGCCGAGCGGCGGGCGTCGAGCTCGGGGCCGGCGATCTCCAGCAGCCAGTCGCGCGTCACCTCGAGCCCGGCGTCGAGGAAGAGGGCGCCGACGACCGACTCGAACGCGGCGGCCAGGACCGAGGGGCGTTCTCGTTCGTTGGCTCGATCGGCGCCGGCGCCGAGGAGGAGCGATGAGCCGAGGTCGATGCGTCGCGCCAAGGCGGCCAGGCCACGGGTCGACACGAGCGCGGCTCGTCGCTGCGTCAGGCGTCCTTCGTCCTCGGTCGGGTGGCGCGCGTAGAGCGCATCCGAGACGATCAGGGCGATGACCGCGTCACCGAGGAACTCGAGGCGCTCGTTCGAGAGCGCCGACGCGTCGGGATGCTCGTTCGGGTAGCTGCTGTGGACCAGCGCCCTGGCGAGCAGGCTCAGGTCTTCGACCGGGAGCGCGAGGCGCTCGGCCAGCTGCGCGGCCTGGCCGGCCGGGGCCGGCTCGCTACTGGGCAGCGTGCTCGTCGATGTATTCGACGGCGTCGCCGACGGTGCGGATCTTCTCCGCATCCTCATCGGAGATCTCGGTCCCGAACTCTTCTTCGAGGCTCATGATGAGCTCGACGAGGTCGAGGAAATCGGCGTTCAGGTCATCGACGAACGAGGCTTCGGGCTTGACGTCCTCTTCGTCGACGCCGAGCTGCTCCACGACGATCTTCTTGAGCCGTTCGTACGTCGAAGCCACCAGTCACTCCCTCCAGTCGCGGCAGATGGCCGCGCGTTCAGTCGTCCACGGGGATCGCTTCCCGACCGGACTCCGCCACGTCTTCGGCGACCCGGCCGAGGACCCCGTTCAGGAGCCGCCGAGCTGGCTCGCCGCTGTATGTGCGGGCCATCTGGACCCACTCCGCAACCGCGACCCTGACCGGCGTCGCCGGGCAGTGTAGCACCTCGCCAAGCGCGGAACGCAACAGCGAGCGGTCGATCCGGGCGAGTCCGACGACGGGGTAGGCGGGTGCCAGACGCTCGATCGTATCGTCGATGGAATCGCGTCGGGCGACCACCGCCCGGACGATCGTCGAGGCCAGTTCGGCGGCCGCTGGCGGCGCGTCAGCCTCCTCGAGCTGGCGCGCCAGCGCGGCCGTCGCGGTGCGTTGTCCGAAGTCGGCCTCGAAGATCGCGACGAAGGCGAGGCGCCTGCCCTCGCGTTCCGCGGCTCGACCACGAGGCTGGCGCGGCGGATCGGGCGACTCAGCCACCGACGCCGTCGACGAGCACGATGACCTCGCCCAGATCCAGGCCCAGCTGGCGCTCGACCGCCTGGCTGACCGCGGTCCTGACGCGACGGCTGAGCGACGGCAACGACTCCCCCGGTCGGACGATGAGCCACAGGCGGATGTGGACGCGACCGGCGTCCGTCCAGGCGCTGACCGGCCGGCCGACCAGCCAGGCCAGCGGACGCGGCCCGCCGCGCCCGACGCGTACCACGCCGGGCACGTCCTCGGCGGCGGTGACCGCGATGCTGCGGATCACGCGCCGACGGACGATCAGCTCGTCCGGGGATCCCGGCCCGACCGACATCAGACTTCGATCTCGCTCGGGGCAGAGGGCGTCTGTACGCCGACGACCGCCGCGCCAGCAGCATCGATGGCCGCCTCGTCGAGGCGCAAGGCCTCCTCGATGAGCATCGGGATCGAGGCGGCCGCCGCCACGGCCGCGACGCCGACCGCGTAGCCGATCATCCGTCGCGTGGCGCGTCCGTGCGTGATGAGCACGGTGCCCTTGACACCGAGCAGTGGCGCCCCACCCAGTCGCTCGTAGTCGAACCGATCGCGGATGCGACGGATGCCCGAGCGCATGAAGAGGTAGCCGAGCGGGCCCCACGGCGGCCGTCGGAACTCCCTTCGGAGGGCGGAGAAGATGAAGCTCGACAGTCCTTCGAAGAACTTGACGGTCACGTTGCCGACCGACGCGTCGCACACGACCACGTCCGCCAGATGCGCGACGAGGTCCTTGCCTTCGACATTGCCGACGAAGCGCAGGTCACTGGCCGCGATCAGGACCGACGCGTCCTGGACCCGCTGCTCGCCTTTGCCGCCCTCTTCACCGATCGAGAGCAGGGCGACGGTCGGTTGATGGACGCCCAGCACCTGCTCGCTGAAGATCGCCCCCATGCGTGCGTATTGGGCGAGGTTGTGACCGGTCGAATCGGTCGTGGCGCCGATGTCCAGGAGCACGAATGGCCCCTTGTCGGTGACCATCTGGACGGCCAGCGCCGGACGATCGACGCCGGCCAGACGGCCCAGCCCGAGGATCGCGGCGGCCACGCCGGCGCCGGTGTGGCCGGCCGACATGACCGCGTCCGCCTGGCCCGACCGTACGAGCCGCATGCAGACGTTGATGCTGGCATCGCGCTTGCGTCGGACGGCGGCGGAGGGGTGCTCCTCCATCTCCACGTTCTCGGACGCGTTGACGATCTCGATGTTGGGTGCGCTCCGGCCGGCCATGACAGCCGTGATGCGCTTCGTGTCACCGACCAGGATGATGTCGGTGCCTGGATTGTCGAGCGCCCATGCCAGGCTGCCCTCGACGACCTCCTGCGGCGCGTGGTCTCCACCCATGGCATCGATCGCCACGCGGATCCGCCGGCCGCCCGGTTCGAGGCGGCTGCGGACGGTCGAGACGTCCATCGGTCGAGCGGACTGTCGCGCTAGGAGGCGGCCGACTCCTTCTTGACCTTGATCTTGACGGCCTCTCGACCGCCGTACCAGCCGCAGGTCGGGCAGACGTGGTGGATGAGCTTCATCTCCCTGCAATGCGGGCAGGGCTCGAGGTTCGGCACCGTCAGGGCGTGATGGGAACGTCGATCACCCTGACGGGCGTGCGACACGCGGCGCTTCGGGACACCCATGGATGGCTACTCCTTCGGTCGGTGGTGACGGATCGTCAGTCGATCGTGGTCGGGTCCCAGCTGGCCAGGACGGCCAGACGGGGATCGATCGAGGCATCCCCGTGGGCATGCGTCGGGTCGGCATTGAGGTCGGCGCCGCAGGTCTCGCAGAGACCGGCACAGTCGGGACGACAGAGTGGGGCGATAGGCTCCGCCAGCGAGACCGCCTCACGGATGGGTTCGGTCAGGTCGAGCTCGTGGTGGTCGTCGAGGCGCAGCGCGTCGGGCTCGGCGGATCGATCGACGGCCTGGCCACTGTCGATGTCGACGGACGGCAGGGCCTCTTCGTCGAGCGTCACCTCGATCGGCGCGGCGACGACCGCCAGGCAGCGGCTGCAGCGCTCCTCGAAGGCGGTGCGGACGACGGCATGGGCCAGGATGCTGCGGCCGGTCCGCGACAGCTTGACCTCGCCCTCGAGCGGGGCGATCAAGCGGACGTCATCGGCGACCTCGAAGGCGTCGGCCCGGACGGCGTATTCGCGGCTCGTGCCGGGTGCCGAGCGCAGCAGGCCGGCGACGTTGTAGCTCAGCATCGGATCAGACGGCCGCTTCCTGGTCCTCATCGACGGCGGCCAGATCGACGCCCAGGGGCTGTCGATCGTCGAGCATCGAGATGCCGCGGCGGATGCCCTGCAGGAGCTTGACGACCTCGCTTTCGAGGCCGACCAGGACGGATGCGGCGTAGTCGTCGGCGCCGGCACGGATGTCGGTCGCCTGCGCCTCCGCGTCGGCCACGATGCGAGCGCTCTGCTCCTGCGCGGCGCGCGTCAGCTCGCGCTCCTCGATCAGGAAGGCTGCCTGCTCCTGGGAGCGGGCGATGATCCGATCACCCTCGGCCTGCGCGTTCTCAAGGATGCGATCCTGCTCGCGGGTGATGCGCTGCGCCTGGCGGATCTCCTCGGGTACGGAGACCCGCAGCTGGTCGATGAGATCGAGGGCGGACGGCTGGTCGATGACCACGTTGTTCGAGAGCGGCACCTTGCGCCCATCGGCGACGCGGCGCTCGAGCTGCTCGATCAGGAAGATGATGTCGATGAGAGGGCCCTCCTCAGGCAGGCTGACGCGACATTCTAGCCCACGTCAGTCATCGCCCTCAGCCGAGTCAAGACAGCGGCTGGGACCATGCCGGAGACATCGCCGCCGAGGAGCGAGATCTCGCGCACCAGGCTGGAGCTCAGGTAGGCGTGTTCGAGGGCGGTCATGAAGAAGACCGTGTCGACCTCGGGCGCCAGCTTCCGATTGGTGTGCGCCATCTGCATCTCCGACTCGAAGTCGCTCACCGCTCGCAGGCCGCGGACGATGAAGCGAGCGTCGACGCGCCGCGCGGCGTCGACCGTCAGGCCTTCGAAGGCGACGATCTCGACTCGCGCGGCATCACCACCGTCGAGGGTCCCATCGACCGCCTCGCGCAGGCATGCCAGACGCTCCTCCGTCGACCAGAGCGGCGACTTCTTGGTGTTCACCAGGAGGGCGACGACGACCCGCTCGAAGACGTCGGCTGCACGTGCCACGACATCGAGGTGGCCGAAGGTCACAGGGTCGAACGAGCCGGGATAGATGGCCGTGGTCATGACGCGGCATCGGTGGCGTAGAAGGTCAGCGTGGTCTCGCCGAAGCGGCGCTCACGGACCCGCGACAGGCGCCCGATGCGCTCGGGCGGCAGGTCTCGCCAGAAGTGCTTGGCCACCACCACGGCCTCCTCGGCCAGCCAGCCGGACCCGGGCTCGGCGAGCCGGTCCAGCGTGACCATGAGTGTAGCGTCGCCGTAGGGTGGGTCGAGCAGCGCCGCACCGAAGGGCCCATCCGCGAGCGCCGCGGGGGATGGCGACGCCATCAGGGTGGCCACGGCGTCGCCCTCCAGGATGACGGCGCGTGCGGCGAAGCCGCAGGCCCCGGCGTTGGCTCGGATCGCCGCCAGCGCGCGCCGATCCCGTTCCAGGAACGCCGCCCGTGGCGCGCCACGGCTGAGGGCCTCGAGGCCACCGCCGCCAGCACCAGCGAAGACGTCGAGGAACGGCGTCGGCCAGGGTCCGAGGGTCCCGGCGTCGAGGATGCCGAAGGTGGTCTGTTTGACGCGGTCAGCCATCGGTCGTGTCGCCGGACCGGCCGCACGGAGTCGGATGCCGCGGGCGGTGCCGGCGATGATCCGGCCCGCGTCAGGCATCGTCATCCGTCTCGCCTGCGGCCGCCAGCGCCTCGCCAGCCCCGACGCGACGCAACCAGCCGGCCGTCATCTCGTGCGCCAGGGCCTCGTGACCCGGACGCAGGATCCCGGCCTCGTCGACGAGTGCCTCGGCGACGCCGCGGGCCCGGACGGACCGGCGCTGGTCGTCCGGATCGGCCAGGGTGGCGATCCGCAGCGGCGGCAGGCCGCTCTGCGTCAGGCCCAGCAGCTCGCCCTCGCGCCGGAGCTCGAGATCCTTCTCTGCCAGCTCGAAGCCGTCCTGCGTCGCGACCACGGCATCGAGCCGGGCGGTGACGACCTCGTCGCGGCCGTAGGCGTCGGAGACGAGGATGCAGTACGAGCGGTCGGCGCCACGGCCGACCCGGCCGCGCAGCTGATGGAGCTGGGCAAGCCCGAAGCGATCGGCATCGAAGATGAGCATGACCGTCGCCTCGGGCACGTCCACCCCGACCTCGACCACCGTCGTGCCCACGATGAGATCGATGTCGCCGGCGCGAAACCGGTCCATGACCTCATCGCGCTGCCTGGCCGGCATCTGACCATGGACGACGCCGACGCGCGGCGCGACGTCGATGGCGAAGGTCTCGGCGACCGTCGGCAGGACGAGCCCGAGGTCTGCCGCGGTGGCCTGCGCCGAGCGAGCTTCCGAGGCTGGATCCTCTTCCACGAGCGGCACCACCACGAAGGCCCGCCGGCCGGCCGCGATCTCACCGAGCAGAAGCGGGTAGGCGCCGGGCTGATCCACCTGACCAGGCACGTCCTTCGTCCGCCAGATGAGCTGTGAGCTGCGCCGGATGCCGGTCGCGATCGACTGCCGGCCGGCCGGCGCGACGCGCAGGTCGGTCACGTCGAGATCGGCGTGGAGGACGCGTCCCAGGGTCTGTGGGATGGGCGTCGCGGTCATCAGCAGGACATGCGGCGACGATCCCTTGGCGCCGAGCGACTCGCGCTGCGCGACGCCGAAACGGTGCTGCTCGTCGATGACGGCCAGCGCCAGGTCGTCGAAGGCGACGGCGTCCTCGACCAGGGCGTGCGTGCCGACCACGATGCGGCCCTCGCTGGTGGCGTCGAGCCCGTGACCCGGCGCACCGATGCGGTCGAGTGCTTCGCGTCGCGCAGCCGGTCGCAGGGAACCCGTCAACAGGGTCACCCGATGGCCGAGCGGCTCGAGGAACCGCGTCAGGGTCGCCGCGTGCTGGCGAGCCAGCAGGTCGGTCGGAGCCAGCAGGGCAGCCTGACGGCCGGCGTCGGCGACGATGGCCATGGCGACGGCCGCGACCGCGGTCTTGCCCGACCCGACATCGCCCTGGAGCAGGCGCAACATCGGCCGAGCGGCGGCCAGGTCGGTCCGGATGGCAGCCACAGCCGCTTGCTGGTCGCCGGTCAGCTCGACAGCGGTCGGGCTTCCGGTCCGCGCGCTGACCTGCTCGGAGAGCGTCGCTTCGAGGGAACGGATGACCACCGACATTCGGGCGTCGTCCGTTTCGATCGACCGTCCGGTCGCGCGTCGTCGCTGGCGATCGCGAGCGACCATGCCGACCTGCAAGGCGAGCAGCTCGTCGAAGGCGAGCCGCCCGAGGGCCCGGTCCTTGTCCGTCGGGTCATCGGGGAAGTGCGCGTCCTCGATGGCCCGGGCGATGTCAGGGGCGCGGGCATCTTCCGATGGCAGGTCGTCCGGCCGGTATTCCCGGTAGCTCGCGCCGACCTCGTCGAGCGCCCGCCGGATGGCCCGCCGCAGGACCCTGGCCGAGACGCCCTCGGTCAGACGGTAGACCGGCACGATCCTGCCGGTATCGAGCAGCTGGCTATCGGCTGGCCCGAACACGGGGCCCTGGAAGACGGCCACGACGGTCTCGCCGAAGCGCATCGAGACACCCGCCCGCGGCGTCGCCCGTTGGAGCTTGACCTTGCCGGAGACGATGATGTCCTGCCCGGGCAGCAGGCGTCGCTCGACGTACTGGCGACCGAACCAGACGGCCTCGGCGCGTCCGCTGTCGTCCTCCAGCCAGGCCCGGACACGGTGGATCCGTCGTCGCATCGTCGGCTCGACGGCGACATCGATGACGCGGACGCGAGCCGAGACCGGGTCGCTGGGCGCTTCCTCCGCCAGCCGCCGAAGTGGTGTCGGCGTCCGGAAGTCGTCATATCGGCGGGGCAGGTGGAAGAGCAGGTCGCCGACCGTCTCGATGCCTAGTCGCTGGAGGCGCCGGGCCACCGCCGGCGACGCCAGCCCGCTACGCGCCAAGGGCGTGGTCGGTGCCGGCGGCGTGGCCTCGCGCCCGGCTCGCGACCCCTTGGCCGCGGTCGGGCCCGGAGGCCGGCTACTCCGTCGCGATGAGGTAGTGGTAATGCGGCTGCCCGCCGTTGATGAGCTCGACGTCGACACCCTGGAACGCCTCGGTCACGGCGCTGCTCATGGCCTCGGCTTCGTCGAGGCCGATGTCGGTCCCGAAGTAGATCGAGATGAGCTCGAAGCCGGGCTCGAGGTTGGCCAGGCCCTTGAGCACGGTCTGGCGGCGATCGCCGCCGACGGCGACCAGGCCATCATCGGGATCGAGCACGATCGTCTGGCCCTTCTTGACCTTGCGGCCACCGATCCGGGCATCGCGGACCGCGTCGGTGACCTGCAGCGACTGGATGCCGCGCGCGGCCTTGAGCATGATCGTGGCGTTCTCGTCGGCACCGCGCGTGGGGTCCATGCCGAGGAGCGCGGCGATGCCCTCGGCGGCATTGCGGGTCGGCACCACGGCGACGCGTTTCTCGGGCACGAGGGCCGCCGCTTGCTGCGCGGCCAGCTTCACGTTCGGGTTGTTGGGCAGGACGATGACGTGGTGCGTGGGGGCCTCGCGGATGGCGCGCAGCAGCTCGCCGGTCGAGGGGTTGGCCGACTGTCCGCCACGGACGATCGCGACCGTGCCCGCACTGCCCGCTCGCAGGCTGACCGGCAGCACGCTGCCCAGCAGCCGTTCGATGCCGTCGCCGACGGCGACGGCCACGACCGAGAGCCCATCCACGTGATCCCTGCCGTCCGGGCCGGGCACCGGACCCTCCGACGAGACGTGCACCACGCCTGGTCGCGCGACCGGGACGACCACGCCCGATGCCGATCCGGCACCCGCGGGCGCGCCGGTGAAGGCGTCGGCCCGCGCTTCCCGCACGTCGCGGGCCTGGTTGTCGAGGTTCTCGACGCTGATGCGTGACAGGCTTCCTAAGGACAGACCGTAGGCGATGACCGCATCCGGGCGCTCGTTGTGGACGTGGACCTTGATCGCTCGTGGATCACCGGCGACGAGGACGGACTCGCCCATCCCCTCCAGGGCGTTGCGGACGGCATCGAGGTCAAGGGTGTGCTGGGCGGCCGTCAGTAGGAACATGGTCTCGTAGCCGAAACCGTCGTCGGCATGGGCCACGAGCGTCGCTCGACGCGGCAGCACGCCATCGCCGCGCACGGGCGGTTCGGCGGTCTGCCCGCCGACGAGATGCAGGAGCGCACCTTGGAATAACCGATAGAGGCCCTCGCCCCCCGAGTCGACGACGCCGGCCTCGCGCAGGATGGGCAGCAACGAGGGGGTCCTGGCCACCGCCCGTTCGGCCTGCTCGACGGTCGCGGTCAGGACCGTCTCGATGTCCGGATCTCGTTCGGCGCTGGCGACGGCCGCCGCCGAGGCTTCCCGGATGACGGTCAGGATGGTGCCCTCGACCGGCTTCGCGACGGCGGCATAGGCGGTCACGCGGCCGGCGGCGAGCGCATGGGCGAGGTCGAGCCCATTGATCCGCTTGCGGCCCTTGACCGCTTCCGACATGCCCCGGAAGACCTGGCTCAGGATGACGCCCGAGTTCCCGCGCGCACCCATCAGGGCCCCGAACGAGATCGCCGCTGCGACCCTGCCGGCGTCGCGCTCGCCTTCGGGGACGGCATCGGCCTCGTCGAGCGCCGAGCGCAAGGTGGCCATCATGTTCGTGCCCGTGTCCCCGTCCGGCACGGGGAAGACGTTGAGGGCGTTGATGGCGTCGACGTGGGCCTCGAAATGTGCCACGGCGGCGGTGAAGGCACGGAGCAGCGCCGCGCCATCGGCGGAGCGCCGACTCACGCCGCCTCCGGGCCGGCTTCGACGGGCGGTGCCTCGGCGTCGGGAGTGGTCGGCTGGGCCTCACGACCGTCAAGCGGCTGGCTGCCGTCGGTCGCCGGGCTGACCGGCGTGCGCAGCCGGTCGACGTGGATGGCCAGCTCGTCGATCTCCCGTCCGAGAGCCTGGCGCACCCGATAGCGGACCGCGGAGTCCACGTTGCGTGCCACCTCCGCGATGGGCACGCCGCGTGCCACGGAGAGGTAGAGGTCGACGCTCAACGGCGGCCCAAGCCTGACCCGGACGCCAGGCGCGGCGCGCCCCATCCAGGCCAACACGTCGTGCCAGGGCCGCGGGCCGGAGACGGTCACGACGCCGTAGGAGCCGACGGCCGCGCGGCGGACGACATCACCGACGGCACGACGCGTCACGAGGCCGCGACCCGGCATCGGCGTCTCCGCCATCGATCGATCTCCTTCCGCTCCCGCCGGACGCTCGTCCGTCGCGTGGTATAGTACCCAGCCGTCCAGTCGGACGACCGTTTGACCCTCCATTCCCGTGCTTGTCGAGGTCCTATGGCTCGCTCCTGCGCCATCTGCGGCAAAGTCTCGATGGGTGGCTTCAACCCCCAATCGAGCGGCATGAACCGCGTCCGTGCCCATCGCCGGATGGAGCCCAACCTGCAGCCCCTTCGCGTCGAGCGCGGTGGCACCGCGACACGCATCCTGGTCTGCTCGCGCTGCCGACGGACGATGCGCAAGACCGCCTGAGCGAAGCGCACGACCGCCTGAGCGGAGGCAACCCGCGCGACTGACGACCCGGGTCCTGGACCCGGGTCGAACCATGTCCGCCCGATCAGGCCGCGCTGTCCAGCCAGATGGTCATCGGGCCGTCGTTGATCAGCTCGACTTCCATCTCGGCGCCGAACACACCGCGTTCCACGGGTACTCCCCGGCCCGCCAGGGCGGTGGCGAACCGCTTGTAGAGGGCTTCGCCGACCGTCGGGGGCGCTGCGTCGAGGAACGATGGGCGGCGGCCCTTTCGGGTGTCGCCATAGAGCGTGAACTGGCTGATCACGAGCGCCGAACCACCGACGTCGACGAGGCTCAGGTTGGTCTTGCCCTCGCTGTCGCGAAAGATCCTCAGATCCGCCACGCGCCCGGCCAAGGCATCGGCCCGGGCTTCGTCGTCGTCGTGACCGACCCCGACGAGGACCATCAGGCCAGGGCCGATCCGACCGACGACCTCGCCCTCGACCGTCACGGACGCACGAATGACGCGCTGGAGCAGCAGGCGCATGGGATCCTCCGGCTCGGCAGACTGGAGCCCCTAGGGTAGCGGCGCCGTCATGGTCGCGGCATCGCCGGGTGCCGCCGCTTCGCCCTGTGCCGCGGCCCAGGCCGCACGTCGCACGAGGGCGACCTCGGCGGCCGTATCGCGACCGCGCTGGAAGAGCGCGGATCCGACGACCAGGACATCCGCTCCGAAGGCACCCACGATGCCGGCCGTGTCCCGGTTCACGCCGCCATCGACGTGGATCTCACCGGCAGCCGTCGACGCTACGGCCGGCCGGGCGTCGGCGATCTTGTGGGCCTCGTCGGCCAGGAAGCGCTGACCGCCGGCGCCCGGGACGACCGTCATGACCATGGCGATGTCGAGTCGGTCGGCATACGGCATCAGGCTGGCGACCGGCGTGCCTGGTGAGATGGCCAGGCCGGCCAGGCGGCCCTCGTCTCGGATCCGTTGCAGGCTCTCACGCTTGACGAGCTCGGGCTCCGGCGCCTCGACGTGGAAGGTCACCGAATCGGCCCCGGCGCGCAGGAATGACGTCATGAAGAGCGCCGGCTGATCGATCATCAAGTGCACATCGAGCGGCAGTCGCGTCAGCCGACGGATCGCCGCCACGACATCGGGACCGAAGGTCAGGTTGGGCACGAAGTGCCCGTCCATCACGTCGAGGTGAAGCCGGTCGACGCCGGCCTTCTCGAGCGCGCGGACGACCCGGAAGAGGTTGCCGAAGTCGGCCGTCAGGATGCTCGCAGCGATGATCGGGCCGGATGCATTCATCGCGCCACGTCGGCCAGCGCGGCGCTGCTCTCTGCCTCCAGCCGGCTGCGCCGCCGTAAGACGGCGTCCGGCGTGGGCGTGCCGGCGAGCTCGGCCGCCAGCTGTCCACATGCCGCCCCGATCTCGATGCCTCGGTTGCGCCGGATGGTGGTCGTCACGCCGGCCGAACGCAGCACCTCGGCAAAATCGGCGATGCGCTCTGCCCGGCTCGGTTGCCACGGGGTGTGCGCGACCGGATTCATGGGGATGAGGTTGACGTGGGCCGATCGTCCGGACAGGAGCTGCGCCATGGCCTGCGCATCGGCGAGCGTGTCGTTGATGCCGTCGATCATGACCGACTCGTAGCTCACGCGGCGGCCGGTCAGGCGCGCGTAGTCGGACGCAGCACGGACCACGTCGAGCACGGGGTACCGTCGGTTGAGGGGCACCAGGACGTCACGCAGTGCCGGCCGTGCCGCGTGCAGCGAGACCGCCAGCGTGTACTGCGGTCGGTCGCGTAGGAGGCGCTCCATGCCGGGAACGACGCCGCTGGTGGAGATCGTCACGTGGCGTGCCCCGAGGCCGAAACGACGCGCATCGGTGATGGCCTCGGCGGCAGCGATGACCCGCTCCACGTTCAGCAGCGGCTCACCCATGCCCATGAAGACGACGTTTGACACCCGTCGGCCCTCCGGTGCCAGGCGTCGCTGCCAGGTCCGGACCTGGTCGACGATCTCGGCGGTCTCGAGATCGCGCATGAAGCCCAGCTCCCCAGTCGCGCAGAACGGGCAGCCCACCGCGCAGCCCGCCTGGCTGGAGATGCACACGGTGTTGCGCTCGCGTTGCCCGGCCCGCGCCGGATAGCGCATCAGGACCGACTCGATGAGCCGTCCATCATCGAGCGTGTGCAGCGCCTTCTCGGTCAGGCCGCCGTCGCCGGCACGGATGGCCGTCGAGGTCATCGTCTCGGCACGGAAGCTCCCGGCCAGGTCAGCCCGCAACGCGGCGGGCAGCGTTCGCATGGTCTCGAATCCCGCCGCCGACTTGCCCCACACGTCGTCGGCCACCTGCCGCGCTCGATAGGCCGGCTGCCGATGCTCGACCATCCAGGCGCTCAGCGCCTCGGGCGGCAGGCCACTCAGCCCGGGCCGGGGATCCCTGGCGCCGGGCCGCGCGGCGACGAGCAGCGGAAGCTCGGCTCGGTCGTGGTCTGCGTCGGGCATGGCGGCGCTCATCCTAGCGAGGGACCGGCGACTCGGCTGCCGACGAGGCCGGGTCGACCACGACGCAGCTCCGCGGCTGGCAGGCGACGCCCGCCGGCAAGTTGCAGCTCGAGCAGACGCAGCCGTCCGTCGGCGACGTCGATGGCCAGGCCGTCCCCGTCGGCCGCGACGGTGCCCGGGCCGCCCGCCGACCCGCCGGGGGTGGCTTCGGGGCCAGCAGACGGGACCGCCTGGGCGGCCCAGACGATGATCCGCCCGAAGGGCGATTCGAACCAGCAGCCTGGCCAGGGCTGGTACGCGCGGACCATGCGTTCGATGTGGACGACGCTCGACGAGGGATCGAGACGTCCGTCGTCGCGACGCAGCGGCCGGGTCATGGTCGCGCCCTCGGATGCCTGCGGCACGGCCGGCAGCGCACCGGCGAGCCAAGGCTCGATGGAGGTCGTCAGCAGGTCAGCGGCGGCCTCGGCGAGATGGCGCTCGAGATGGGGGCCGGTCTCGGTGCCATCGAGCGGCAGACGGCTTCGGGCGATGATCGGCCCGCTGTCGAGGCCGGCGTCCATGAGCATCAGGCTGACGCCCGTCTCGAGATCGCCCGCGAGGATGGTGGCCGGGATCGGGCTGGCGCCGCGATGTCGGGGCAGCAGGGACGGATGAAGGTTCAGCGCGCCCGCGGCCGGCAGGGCCAGGATCTCCGGTGGCACGAGCTGGCCGTAGTCGGCGAGCACGAGCAGGTCGGGCGCCAGCCGAGCGACCGCGTCGATGGGCTCCGGGCGTCGCAGGCGCTCGGGCGTCAGGGTCGGCAGTCCCAGGATCTCGGCTCGTTCGCTGCACCGGGGTCGGGGTCACGGTGCCGCCACGGCCGACCGGTCGGGCTGGGGCGCTGACGACCGTCACGACCTCGACCGAGGGTGCCTCGACGAGTGCATCGAGGATGGGGACCGCGAAGGCGCCGCTGCCGAAGAAGACGGCCCGGCGCCGCACGGTCACGCGAGCGGTGTCGCGGGCTCCGCGGCCTCGACGTCGTCGCCCGGCCGGGCCTGGGCGACCGAGATGAGGTCGTCCATCGAATCGAGGTAGTCGATGTACAGCTTGCCCGCCAGGTGGTCCAGCTCGTGTTGCAGTGCGCGCGCCAGGAGGCCGCTGCCGGCGACCTTGATCGCGCGTCCGAATCGGTTCTGGGCGACCACCCAGACACGCTCCCGCCGAGTCACGTAGGCCACGTAACCCGGGATCGAGAGGCAGCCTTCCAGATCGCGATCGTCCCCGGTGCCGCGCTCGATGCGAGGGTTCATGAGCTCGTGGAGCTGACCCTCGACCTCGATGACGCAGGCCTGCAGCGCGATCCCCACCTGGGGCGCAGCGAGGCCGACCCCGGG
Organism: uncultured Chloroflexia bacterium; assembly: GCA_963777975.1. Classification (GTDB taxonomy): domain Bacteria; phylum Chloroflexota; class Limnocylindria; order Limnocylindrales; family CSP1-4; genus CSP1-4. Next base: position 413,917 of record CAVZSO010000013.1, read on the forward strand.
TGCGTCGCGCATGGTCTCGGTCATGTCGTCGAGCAGGGTGTGCAGGTAGCGCCCGAAGCTGTCCACGGGCTCGCCCTTCAGGCGCAGGCGCGGATCGCCGAGCGTGACGATGGGGATGACGCTCATGGTCGAAGTATAAAGGGCGCTGTCGGGCGGCCAGCGCCCGGCAAGCCTAGAGGAGGCTTTCGGGGTCGACGTCGACGCTCCACGGTGGTCCAGGGTCGGCGCGCAGGACGGCGCCCGGATCCGTGCCCCGGAGGACGAGATGGAACCGCCAGCGGCCTCCCCGTCGGGCGATATAGGCCGGAACCGGCCCCAGGACGACCGTGTCGCTGCCCACCTCCTGCGCCAGCGTCCGCAGGCTCCCAGCCATCGTTCGCCCTGCGGCTTCGGCCGCCGCGCGATCTTCGAGTGCGACGGTGAGCTTGATGTAGCGCCCGAACGGCGGCGCGCCGAATCGTCGTCGAGCCGCCAGCTCATCGCGATAGAAGGTCTCGCTGTCTCCGTCGGCCACCGCGCGGATCGCCGGGTGATCAGGGACGTAGGTCTGGATGATGGCGCGGCCCGGCCTCGCTCCCCTCCCCGCCCGACCGATCGCCTGGCGCAGGAGCTGGTAGGTCCGCTCGGCGCTCCGCTCATCCGGCAGGTTGAGGGCGATGTCGGCCGAGACGATGCCGACGAGGGCCACGGCCGCGATGTCGAGGCCTTTGGTCACCAGGCGGGTGCCGACGAGCACGTCCAGGGCTCCATCGGCGAACGCGTCCAGGACGCGATCGGCAGCACCTTTGCGCTCCAGGACGTCCCGGTCGAGGCGTCCGACACGCAGGCTCGGGAAGCGATCACCGACCTCGCGCTCGAGGCGCTCCGTGCCCCCGCCGAGGTAGCGGATCCGGGCAGACCCGCAGGCCGGGCAACGGGTGGCAGGGGGCGCCGTCGCGCCACAGTGATGACAGCGCAGTGCCATGCCGGTGGCATGGAAGACGAGCGGCCGCTGGCACTCCGGGCAGACCTGGACGTACCCACAGTCGCGGCACAGCACGATGCTGGCGGTGCCGCGACGATCGAGGACCAGGATGGCCCGATCGCCAGCTTCCGTGTCCAGGTTCGCCAACGCAGTGGCCAGCGCCGCCGAGAGCAGCGACCGATTGCCATCGGCGAGCTCACGGCGAAGGTCGACGACATCGACCACGGGCGCCCGGCCGACAGCCTGCTCCCGAAGCGTGATGCGCTCGATGCGCCCGCCGGCAACGCCGCCCATGGTGACCACGTCCGGCGTGGCGCTGGAGAGGATGACCGGCGCCGATGCCAGCCGGCCCAGCTCGACGGCCATGTCCCGGGCCTGGAGGCGCGGCGTGCGATCGGACTTGTAGGCGGCGTCGTGCTCCTCGTCGACGACGATGACCCCCAGGTCGGCGATCGGTGCCAGCAGCGCGGTCCGCGTGCCGACGACGACACCGACGCCGTTCTCCCGGATCCGCCGCCACTCATCGGCTCGCTCGCCTTCGCCGAGGCCGGCGTGCAAGATGGCCACATCTTCGGACGTCTCGGTGCGCAACCGGTCCAGCAACGGCGTGGCGAGGGCGACCTCCGGCACGAGCACGAGGGCCCCGCGACCGAGTCGACGAGCCGCCGTCACGGCGGCCACGTAGACCGCCGTCTTGCCAGCCGCCGTCACGCCATCGAGGAGGAAGGTCGACGCGGACCTCGCCTGGACTGCGCTCACGATCGCGGACGTGGCCAACGCCTGGTCGGCGTTCAGCGCCGACCCGGCCGGCATGGCCGGTGCGTGGCGATCGCGGTCCGCATACGGCACCCGATCGGCGACCGTGGCCTCGAGCTCGACCAGCCCTCGTGCGGCGAGGCTGGTGACGGCACCGCCGCCGAAGCGCGCCGAGATCTCCGGCGCTGGTACGGCCGGCCGCTGATCGTCCGCCAGCATCGCGATCGCCGCCTGCTGTCGGTGGCCGAGCGGTCGTCCGCCCGCCGGCCGGTCCAGGCCACGCGCCGCGCGACCCTCGTCCGTCAGGCGGACGAGCCGCACGTACCGGCGATGCACGCTCGGCGGTCGCAGCTCCCAGGCGAGATCGATGGCACCGGCGGCACCGAGCGCGCGCAACCGTCGGATGGTGGCGGCGCGATCACGCGCTCCGGTCAGGCGGGCGACCGCGACTGCCAGCTGGGCCGGCATCGGCGACCTGCGCCAGGAGCTCGGCATCGGCGGCGTTCTGCGCCATCGTGGAGCTCGTTCGGCGACCGACCGAGGTCGTCGACCCGTCTGCGGCCAAGGCGACCCGGGCGACGTACTCCAGACGCTCGAGCGTCCCGGGCGGAAGCGCGGCACGAACGACCATCGCCGCTGGCGCCAGGTAATGACGGGCGATGACGCGCGTCAGAGCGAGCTGCAGCGGCGGCAGCAAGGGCCCTTCGGATCGGACCCGCTCGAGGATGGGCTTGAGGTCCGTGGTCACGCCGTCTGGCGCGGCGACCGAGCCGAGCACGATCCCGAGTGCCTGGCGTCGGCCGAACTCGACGATGACCGCCTCGCCAGCAGCCAGGCCGACGAGTCGGTCGGGGACCGTGTAGGTATAGGTCCTGCCGCCGGCCGCGCCCACCGCATCGACGGCGACCTCGACCGTGCTCGGTTCGAACATGCTCGCTGTCAGAGTCGGACCCTGCGCCGTGGATGGCGAGCACGCTCGCCATCGAGGATGGCATCGATGGCGGCCGCGGTCCTGTCCACCTCGCCGGTCTCGTTGACGACCACGTGATCGTAGTCCTCGGAGCGGGCCAGCTCGACGGCGGCGTTCCGCTGGCGGACCTCCAGCTCATCCGCCGTCTCGGTCGCCCGCGCACGGAGGCGCCCGAAGAGCGCCTCGAGCGACGGCGGGATGAGGAAGATGAGCAGGGCGTTCGAGGCTCGGGCTTTGACCGCGGCGGCGCCCTGGACATCGATCTTGAGGATCACGTCGCGGCCGGCCTGGAGTGCGTCGAGCACCTGTCGCCGGGGCGTGCCGTACCAGTGGCCATGGACCTCAGCCGACTCGAGCAGCTCCCCAGCGTCACGGAGCTCGGTGAATGCGACCTGGCTCATGAAGTGGTAGCTGCTGCCCTCGACCTCGCCGGGCCGGGGGGCCCTCGTCGTACAGGTCACGACGTACGTCAGCTCCGGGTCATGGGGTCGCCGCCGGAGCGCTTCGATGATGGTGTCCTTGCCCACGCCCGACGGTCCGCTGATGATGACCAGCATGGCGCCAGGGGCTCCCGCCTCGAGCGCCGCCGGATCATGCGGTCGGGCGGCGTCCGCCTCCACGGTCGGTCGCGAGCTGCCGGTCATCCGACCCGCCCACTGTTCATCGGACGACGCCTTCGACCATCAGTCGCAGCTCCGCCAGCGGCCGCTCGAGGTCGTCGGGCAGCGACGCCTCGGCCCGGATCAGGCGATCGCCGGACGGCGCCATCAGCTCCAGCCGCCAGGCATGGAGGAAGAGGCGGTCGAGGCCGGGCGGACCCCGCCGCGCGAGGCCCGTGGCATAGACCGGGTCACCCGCGACCGGATGTCCGATGGCGACCAGGTGGACACGGATCTGGTGGGTGCGTCCGGTGACGAGGTCGAGCTCGAGCAGCGTCCAGCCCTCGAATCGCTCGCGGACCCGATAGCCGGTCACGCTGGGGCGACCATCCGGCACCACCGCCATGCGTGTCCGGTGCCGCGGGTCGCGGCCGATGGGGGCCTCGATCCGACCGACCGCGGCGCCGACGGAACCGGCCACCAGCGCGAGGTACGTCTTCTTCACGCGCCGCGCCTTGAGCTGCGCCATCAGATGCGCCTGGGCGACATCGTTCTTGGCGACCATGATCAGCCCGCTCGTGTCACGGTCGAGCCGATGCACGATGCCCGGTCGGGCGACGCCGGCGATGCCGCCGAAGCTGCCGTCTCGGGCGAGCAGCGCATTGACGAGCGTACCGCTGGCGTGGCCTGGGGCCGGATGGACGACGAGGCCGGCCGGCTTGTCGATGATCAACAGGTCGGCGTCCTCATAGACCACGGTCAGCGGGATGGCCTCGGCTTCGAGCTCGAGGGGTCGGACCTCGGGGACGTCGAGCTCCAGCTCGTCGCCGGCGCGGAGGACGGCATTGGCCTTGATGGCGGCGCCGCCAGACGTCAGCCGACCTTCCGTGATGAGCCGCTGGACGTACGAGCGCGAGAGGCCGGCGGCATCGGCCACGAAGCGGTCGGCCCGGGTACCCGCGGCGCTCTCAGGCACCGCGACCACCACCCGGCCGACCATCTCAGCGACCGGCCTCGTCCGCAGACTGCCGCCCGAAGATGGCCGCCGCGAGCAACAGGACGATGGCGATGCTGATCGCCGAGTCGGCGACGTTGAAGGTATAGAAGCGCCAGCTGCCGATGCCCATGTCGACCCAGTCGATGACGTAGCCGAAGCGGATGCGATCGAGCAGGTTGCCGATCGCTCCGCCCAGCAGGAGCCCCAGCGCGACCGTCGTCAGCCACGAAGCTCGCGGTCCGCTGCGCGCCTGGACGACGACCAGGATGCCGATGACCACCAGGCTGGCCAGGGCGAGGATCGGCGCCGCGGCATCGAAGAGGCCGAACAGGCCGCCGTCGTTGTACGACTTGGCGATCCGTACGAGGTCGCCGATGACCTGTGTCGGCTCGCCGAAGCCGGCGATCGTGCCCTGCGTCGATGCCAGCTTGAACGCGTTGTCGATGACCGCTTTCGACGCCTGGTCGGCGACCACCACACCGAGAGCGAGTCCGAAGAAGACGAGCCAGCGCCGCAGGCCACTCGCGCGCAGGTCCACGTCTGCGCCGGTGTCGACCGCCGGATCCGCGGGATCGGCCGCGCCACGCACGCCGGGCTCGAGGTCCCCCTCCACGGTCGCCGTCGGTCGAGCCTCGCTCATGAGATCCGCTCCAGCCCGATACCGATGCGCCCGCCGCTGACCTCGACCGTCTCGGCCGTCGCCCCGGCGGGTGGCGAGGCCATCCGAAGGTCGTCGGCCAGCGTGTCCGCGGCCAGCCGCTCGACCGCGCCGCCGAGTCGCTCGGCGAGACCTGGGTCCATTTCCAGCCAGAGTCGGATGTGGTCGTCCAGCTCGAGGCCAGCGGTCCGGCGCAGCTCCTGGATCGCCCGCTGGATCTCGCGCGCGTCGCCCTCCAGGCGCAGCTCCTCGGTCAGCGTGGTGTCGAGCACGACGACCAGACCGTCGTCGGCAGCGACCGCAGTGCCCGGTCGCGGCGCAGCCTGGATCTCGACCTCGTCGGCCGTCAGCTCGACACCCGCCAGTCGCACGCCCCCGTCGGCCAGGAACTCGACCGTGCCAGAGCGGGCCGCGGCCATGACCGCCGGGATGGCACCGCCGAGCCGCTTCCCGATGCGCGGCAGCAGGGGCTTGACGCGACGCTCGACGAGATCCGAGTCGTCATCGATGACCGTGACCGTGTGGACGTTGGCCTCGGCGGCCACCAGGTCGAGCAGCGCCGGCGTCAGGGCGGTCGCCCTGCCGGGGACCGCCAGCCAGGCCGCAGCGAGCGGCTGCCGTGAGCGGAGCTTGGCACTCGACCGCAGGGTGCGCGTGAGCTCGACCGCCCGGCGAGCGATGGCCATCGACATCTCCAGGCCCTCGTCGCGATCCGCGCTGAGGCGGGCCGTCGGCCAGGCGGTGAGATGCACCGAATCGGTCGCGCCGGGCAGCTCCGAGGTCAGGTTGTCGTACATCGACTCGGCGAGGAACGGCAGCATGGGCGCCAGGAGGCCGCTGGTCGCTACCAGGACCGCGTGCAGCGTCGCGAACGCGCCGCTGCGCTCGATGGGCGTCGCGGTCCGCGAGAAGCGACGCCGGCTGAGGCGCAGGTACCAGGTCGAGAGGTCGTCGACGAAGCTCGACAACGCGCGGGCGGCAGCCGAGGCATCGAAGTCGTCGAGCTTCCGGCCGACCTCGGCCGCCACGCCGGCTGCCCTGGTCAGCAGCCAGCGGTCGAGCACGTGGCGCTCGCCGACAGGCGGTGTCTGCCCGTCGTCAGGACGCCAGCCGGAGAGCCGGGCGTAGGTCACGAAGAAGGCATAGACGTTCCAGAGGACCAGCAGCTCGCGGCGTGCCTCATCGGCGGCATGCCAGCCGAAGAGGATGTTGTCCTCGGGCCGCGCCTTGGCGTACATCCAGCGCATGACGTCGACGCCCATCCGATCGGCGGCCTCGTCGAACTCGATGGCGTTGCCCCAGCTCTTGTGCATCCCCCGTCCGTCCTCGCCGACGACCAGGGCATAACCGAAGATGGTCTTGAATGGCTCCTCGCGACGGAGGACCGTGCTCATGGCAAGCATCGAGTAGAACCAGTTGCGGAATTGCCCCGGAAAGCTCTCCGTGATGAAGTCGGCCGGAAACCAACGCGCCCAGTAGTCGGGATCCTCACGGAAGTGGACCGTGCTGAAGGGCACGATGCCGGCGTCCAGCCATGGGTTGCCGACGTCGCGGATGCGCGAGACCGGCTCGCCGCACGCCGTGCAGGCGATGCGCACGGCGTCGATGAAGGGTCGGTGGGGCGTGTGGCCCTCGAACGCCTCCCAGCCATCGATGGCTCGTTCGCGAAGCTCCTCGCGCCCGCCGACGACCGAGACCGCGCCGCAGGCGGCGCAGTCGTAGATCGGCAGCGCCAGCCCCCAATAGCGCTTCTTGCTGATCATCCAGTCGTGCATGTTGAGCAGCCAGTCGAGCTCTCGCTCGTAACCGAACGACGGGATCCAGCGGATGCGATCGACGACCTCCATGATCTGGTAGCGGAGACTCCGATCGACCTGTTCCGCGGTCAGCGTCTCGCGTGGCTGGTCATAGACCTCGCCCATGCTGATGAACCACTCGTCGACCAGGCGGAAGACGAGCGGCGTGCCGCAACGCCAGCAGTGTGGATAGCGGTGGGTGATCGTCTCCAGCCGATAGAACCGCCCATGATGCTTGAGGCGCTCGATGATCGGCTCGGTCACGTCGCGCACGTCGCGACCGGACAGCGCCTCGAAGCCCTCGATGAAGATGCCCGACTCGTCGAGTGGTGCGATGACCGGCAGCCCCAGACGCTTGCCAAGCTGGAAGTCCTCGGCTCCGCAGCCGGGAGCGACGTGGACGATGCCCGTCCCCTCCTCTTCCCCGACCTCGTCCCAGGCGACCACCCGGTGTTCGTAGGGCCCGGTCCCTTCCGGGCTGACCCAGGCACCGAACGCGTTGCGGACGGCGGGCAGCTCGTCGAACGGGCCGGCGTATCGCCAGCCGACGAGGTCGCGACCGGGCCGCTCTTCGAGCACCTCGAAGGGCCCGAGGACCGCTGCCTTGAGCGTGCCGCGGCCGAGCCAGAAGACGTCCTCACCCTGCCGGATGCGGACATACGTGATGGCCTCACCGACCGCCGCCGCGACGTTCGAGGTCAAGGTCCAGGGGGTGGTCGTCCAGACCAGCAGCGACTCGCCCGGTCGATCGAGCAGCGGCAGCCGGATGGTCAGGCCGGGATCCTCGCGATCCTGATAGCCCTCGGTCATCTCGTGCTGGCTGATGCCGGTCCCGCAGCGCGCGCACCAGGGCATCGTGTCGTGGCCCTTGATCAGCCAGCCGCGCTCGTGGCAGGCGGCCAGGAAGCCCCAGATGAGGTCGTTGTTCTCGTTGCTGAACGTGAAGTACGAGCCGCCCAGGTCGGGCATGCCCAATCGCCCGACGATCATCTCGACGCTGTCCGTGACCGGTCCATCGGGTCCCTGCACCGTGACCGTAGCCGCCGGGTCTGTGGCCAGCAGGTCGCGCAGCCGGCGCAGCTCGTGGGGGTCATCCCAGTCCATCCACATGCCCAGGCGGATGGATGCTTCGGTGATCCGCGCCGCCTGCGTCAGCACCCGCTGCTTGCAGAGGCTGATGAACTCGGCGATGCCGTACGCCTCGATGTCGCGCTTGCTGGTGAAGCCCAGCTCGCGCTCGACGTTGACCTCGACCCATAGCCCCTGGCAGTCGAAGCCGTTCTGCCAGCGCTGATCGTGGCCGAGCATGGCGTGGTAGCGCTGATAGAGATCCTTGTACGTCCGACCCCAGGCGTGATGGACGCCCATCGGACCGTTGGCCGTGATCGGCCCGTCCCCGTACGGGCGAGGGAACAGCATGCGCGGCCAGATCTCGTGCTCGCCGATGTGCTGGCTGTAGGTCGTGATCATCGGGTCGAGCCCGAGATCTTGCTGCATCTTCACGATCGACCCCATCGGATCGTCGATCCAGAGCTCGAACAGGTCGAGAAACGACTGGTCGGGCAGGCGGAGCTTCTTGATCAACGGCAGCCCCAGCCAGCAGTGGATCGGCACGCGGTCGGGAGTTCCACGCTGGAAGGCGATGCGTGTGCGCTCGGCGGTCTTCACGGTCGTTCTCCTTTGCTCTGCACGACTGGACGTCCGGCCGTCGACTGGTCGAGATGTGCGAGCGCCTCGGAGCCGAGCTGATCGCCGAGAGGCGCCGTTATCTCGCTTCCTCGCTCGGGCCTAGAGTGCCTGATCGGCGCTTGCGCCACGACGGGCTCGCTCAGGCATGCGGCCGCCGGAGAGCACACGGCTGTCGCACACCGCCACGCCCCGCGCCGAATGGCCGGCGAGCATGCAGTCACGGAGGCCCGTCCGGGATCATGAGGAGCGATCCGAACCGCTGCCGCGTCCACAGCCTCGCGGCGTCGCCCGACCGGCTCGAGTTCCACCATGCGGCACTCACCCGTACTATCCTAGCCGATGAGACGACCATATACATGAGCGAAGCGCAGGTTTGGTACCATAATCCGGTACCGATGACCAAGATCGAAGACGGAAGTCAGTCCATCGACCGCGCCGCGCGGATCCTCGTTCGCCTGATCGAGAGCGAGGACGCGGTCAGCCTTTCGGGCCTGATGGAGGAGACCCGGCTGCCGAAGACCACCGCCGCTCGCCTCCTGCGCGCGCTCGAGCGGAACGGGCTCGCGCAACGTCGGCGCGGCGGGGGCTTTCGCCCCGGCCCGGTACTCGTGGAATACGCGCGGCAGGGACTCGGCCGTGGGGGATCTCGCGACCCTTGCGCTGCCGTTCCTCGAGCGGCTCGGCGCGACAACGGGGGAGACGGCGAACATCGGCATCCCGACTCCCGCGGGCGTCGCGCGCCTCGCACAGGTCGACAGCAATCACCCCCTGGGAGCCGGCAACTGGGTCGGCCGTCGCATCCCGATCCACGCGTCGTCGATGGGCAAGGTCTTCATGGCTTTCGGCGCCGCCCAGCCCCCGTTCGGCCGCCTCGCTCGCCTCGGTCCTCGGACGATCACCTCTCTGGAAGCCCTGTTCGCCGAACTCGATCGGGTTCGGCGGGACGGCTACGCGACGACGTGGGAGGAGCTCGACGAAGGCCTCTGCTCGGCCGCTGCGCCCGTATACGGGGCTCGCGGCTCGGTGATCGCCGCGATCTCCGTCTCCGCGCCGACGGTGCGCACGAGCAGGGAGCGGCTCATGCATGTCGCCCAACAAGTCGTCGAGGAGGCTCGCGCGCTGTCCGAGCTGATCCGTCTCTACCATCCGGAAGGAGTACGAGGGTCATGAACGCCGACGAGATTCTCCAGGGTCTCTACGACTACACCCTGGTGGGGAACAAGCCCGAGGTCGTGGGGCTCACGGAGCAGGGCATCGCCGCGGGAATGCACCCCGAGACGATGCTGTTCGAGGCGCTGATCCCGGCGCTGGAGGAGGTTGGAGCCCGCTTCGAGCGCGGCGACTTCTTCGTGCCGGAGATGCTGATCGCCGGTCGCGCGATGTCCGGCGCGCTCGAGCTGTTGCGTCCGCTGCTTGCGAAGACCGACTCGGAGCCGATCGGCACGTTCCTGATGGGCACGGTCAAGGGCGACGTGCACGACATCGGCAAGAACCTGGTCGACATCATGCTCGAGGGCGCCGGCTTCAACGTGGTCGACATCGGCGTGCAGGTCGCGCCCGAGACGTTCATCGAGGCGATCCAGGAGCACAAGCCCGACGTCGTCGGCTTCTCCGCGTTCCTGACGACGACGATGCCGATGTTCAAGGTGAACATCGAGGCGATCGAAAAGGCCGGGTTGCGCGACGACGTGATCATCATGGTCGGTGGGGCGCCTGTGACTCAGGAGTACGCCGACGTGGTGGGCGCCGACGGCTACGCGGCCGACGCGGCGAGCGCCACGAAGCGCGCGAAGGAGCTTCTCGAGCGGCGCCGGGCGGTGGCCCTCGCCTGAGACCGCAATGGGAATCGTCGCCTTCGTCGAGCACGCCGTCAAGAAACCGGTCTTCGGCTGTCGGATGTGCGGCCAGTGCGTGCTCCACGACACGGGAATGACGTGCCCCATGACGTGTCCCAAGACCCTGCGAAACGGGCCCTGCGGCGGCGTCCGCGAGAACGGCCACTGCGAGGTGAAGCCCGAGATGCGCTGCGTCTGGGTGAAGGCGGAGCACCGCTCCCGCACCCTGCCCCTGCTTCCCGCCTCCTGGCGGTCCCACTTCGAACAGCTGCGCCCGCCGGTCGACAATCGCCTGCAAGGCACGTCGTCATGGGTCAACCTGCTGACCGGCCGGGATAGGCTACGGCCCGTCGGCTGGGAGCGCCGCCCGGACGCGGAGGAGCCCAGGTGAGCCGGCTGCGGGACCTCGTCGAGGACGGCGAGAGCACGATTCTCACCGCTGAGGCGCCGACGGTCGACGGCGGCGACGTCGCCGCGTTCGGCGAGCGCGTCGCGGAGGTCGCATCGTGGGCCGACGCCGTCAACGCAACCGACAACCCCGCGGCGCACGCGCATGCGTCGAACGTCGCCGTCGCGGTCGCACTGGTCCGGCTCGGTATCGAACCGGTGCTCCAGGTGGTCGCCCGCGACAAGAACCGGATCGCCTGTCAGGCCGACATCGTCGGCGCCGCGCTGCACGGCGTCGAGAACGTCTGCTGCATGACCGGCGACGACGTGACCGCGGGGGACGAGCCGGAGGCGCGACGCGTGTTCGACCTCGACGGGCCGCAGCTCGTCCGCGTCGCCACCGGGCTCTCCGAAGGCCGCTACCTCTCCGGCCGGCCGGCCGGGCTCGCGCAACAGCTGTTCGTGGGAGCGGTCGAGAACCCCGCCGCCCCGCCGCTCGAGCACCGCGCACGCCGCGCGGCGAAGAAGATCACCGCGGGAGCGCGCTTCCTGCAGCTCCAGATCTGTTACCACCCCGACCGGCTCGAGTCGTTCGTTCGCGCGCTCGACGGCGGTGGCTTCACGGAGCAGGCGGCACTGCTCCCGACGATCGTGCTCGTGCGCAGCGCGCGCGCCCTGTCGTTCATGGATTCCAGCGTCCCCGGCATCGACGTGCCCGCGGGGACGCTCGCCCGGGTCCGACAGGCTGCCGATCAGAGCGAGGCCGCCTACGAGCTTGCGCTCGAGCAGGCGGAGCAGGCGCTGTCGCTCCCTGGCGTGCGCGGGCTCCACATCACCGACTTTCGTCACGACGGTGCCGTCTCGCAGCTCTGCCGCGATCTCGGCATCCCCACCAAGGAGGAGAGGCGAGCGCATGCATACCGTGCTCAGCTCCCGGTCTAAGCAGGTCACGATCGGGGCCGACCAGCCGTTCTGCATCATCGGCGAGCGGATCAACCCGACCGGGCGGAAGGCGTTCGCCGAGGCGCTGCGGGCAGGCGACCTGTCCGAGATCGCCAAGGACGTCGACGACCAGGTTGCGATGGGCGCGCACGTGCTCGACGTGAACATGGGTGTCCCGCTGACCGACGAGGCCGATCTGCTCGCTCGTGCGGTCATGCTGGTGCAGGACCACGCGGACGTGCCGATCTGCATCGACTCCTCGGTCGTCGAGGCGCTCGAGGCCGGGCTCGCCGTCTACGAGGGCAAGGCGCTCGTCAACTCGGTCACGTGCGAGCGCGACCGGCTCGAGCGGGTGCTCCCGCTCGTCAAGGAGCACGGCGCCGCCGTGATCTGCCTCGTGAACGACGAGACCGGCATCCCGCAGACGGCCGACGAGCGTCTCGAAGTGTGCGCGCCGGCTCGTCGACATCGTGCACGGCGAGTACGAGGTGCCGATGGAGGACATCGTGATCGACCCACTCGCGATGACCGTCGGCGCCGACCCGCAGGCGGTCGTCGTCACGCTCGAGACGATCAGCCGCATCCGTGATGAGTTCGGCCTGAACATGACGCTCGGCGCGTCGAACACCTCGTTCGGCCTGCCCGGCCGGCATGCGCTGAACGCCGCGTTCCTCGTGATCGCCTCGTACGCGGGCCTCACGAGCGCGATCATGGACGCCCGGACCGCCCAGACCGTCGACGCCTGCCGCGCCGCCGACCTGCTGCTCGGACGCGACGAGTGGGGTATGGCCTGGATCGCCGCGCACCGGCAGGCACAGGCGGCTGCGGCGCCGTGAGCCTGATCGTGGAGCCGCCGGACACCGCCGAGGGCACGGCCGACCTGCCGGCCCGCGTCGCGCTCCGTTTCGAGCCCTCGGGCACGGCCGTTCGGGTGCCGCCGGGCGTCACGGTCTTCGACGCCGCGTCCTGGAACGGGATCGCGATCGACTCCACATGCGGTGGGCACGGCACCTGCAAGAAGTGCAGGGTGCAGGTCGTCGAGGGCGCCGTCCCGTCCTCGCCGCTCGACGCGCGCGCGTTCTCGGAGGCCGAGCTGGCCGACGGCTGGCGGCTCGCTTGCCGCGCCCAGGCCGAGCACGACCTCGTGATCGAGGTGCCCCCGCTCGTCACGCGGCCGAAGGCCGCGACGGTCGGCGTCGGCCGCCAGGTGATCCTCCATCCCGCGCTGCAGAAGCGCTACGTCGAGCTCGGAGACGCCTGCGCTGTCCGACCAGCGGACCGACCTCGAGCGGATCCGCGACGCCGTCGACGACCTCGAGCTCCGCGTGGAGGTCGGTGTCCTGCGACGGCTCCCGGCGTCCTGCGCTCCTCGCACTACCGCGTGACGGCCGTTGTCGTCGACGATCTGCTGATCGACGTCGAGCCTGGCGACACGACGGGCTCGCTGCACGCGATCGCGTTCGACCTCGGCACGACGACCGTGGTCGCGACGCTCCTCGACGTCGGCACGGGCACCCCCGTCGCCGTCCGCTCCACGCTCAACAAGCAGCAGCCGTTCGGCGCGGACGTGATCACGCGCATCTCCGCCACGATGCTCGACCCCGACGCGCTCGGGCGGCTCCGTGCGCTCGCCGCCGAGACGCTGCAGGGTCTGGCCGAGGAGGTTTGCGAGGAAGGCGACATCCCGCTCGAGCAGGTCTATGAGGTGGCGCTCGCCGGCAACGCGACGATGACGCAGATCGTGCTCGGCATCGACCCCGAGCCGGTCGGCGTGGCGCCCTTCATCCTGGCCACACGCGACTACCCAGACTTCCCGGCGTCCGAGCTCGGGCTGCGCCTCCACCCGCAGGCGCGCGCCAACGTCCTCCCCGCCCTCGGAGCCTACGTCGGCGGCGACATCGTCGCCGGGCTTCTCGCGACCGGGATGACGCGTGACAAGCGCCTGCGGCTGTTCATCGACGTCGGCACCAACTGCGAGATCGCACTGGGCTCGTCCGAGCGGCTGCTCTGCACCGCGGCGCCGGCGGGCCCGGCGTTCGAGGCGGCGCAGATCAAGTGCGGCATGCGAGCGGCGGAGGGCGCCGTCGAGGTCGTCCGGATCGTGCCCGAGGGTCTCGAGCTGGGAGTCATCGGAGACGTCGAGCCCGCAGGCATCTGCGGGTCGGGCCTCGTCGACACCGTCGCCGAGCTCGTCCGAGTCGGGTTGCTCGACGCGAGCGGACGCTTCGTCGACGACGAGAGCGCCGCCGAGCTCTCACCGGCGCTCGCCGCACGCCTGATCACACGCGACGACAAGGAGCGGGCGTTCGTCCTCCACTGGACGGGCGAGGAGCGCGATCCGGCGCACGCTGTCTTCCTCTCACAGCGCGACGTGCGGGAGCTCCAGTTCGCGAAGGCGGCCATCGCTACCGGCTGGCGGCTGCTCGTCGACGAGCTCGGGATCGACGAGTCGGAGATCCAGCAGGTGCTGCTCGCGGGCTCGTTCGGGTCGTTCCTCTCCCCGGCGAGCGCGATCCGCATCGGCCTCGTCCCGCACCTGCCGCGCACGCGTATCGTGCCCGCCGGCAACGTTGCGGGCGAAGGAGCGAAGATGGCGCTCCTCTCGATGCAGGAGCGCCACGCGGCCGACCGCGATGCTGGACAGCGTGTCGTATGTCGAGCTGTCCGACCGGCCAGACTTCAACGACCGGTTCCTGGACGAGCTGTCCTTCCCTGCGCTCGAATGAGCACCCTCGTCGACCATGAGGCTGCCTCCTCCCCCGAGGCCGAGCCCACCCGGCTGGTCGTCGCCTGCGGTGCGGTCGCGCGCGAGGTGCTCGCCGTCGTCCGGCTCAACGGGTGGACGCACGTCGACGTGCGGTGCCTGCCCGCACGCCTGCACAACGAGCCCGCGCGATCGCGGGCGCCGTCGACGCGATGCTCCGCGAGTTGGCAGCCGGTTACGACGCCGTCTTCGTCGCGTACGCCGACTGTGGTACGGCCGGCGCGCTCGACGCGGTGCTCGAGCAGCACGGCGTCGAGCGGCTTCCCGGAGCGCACTGCTACGCCTTCTTCGCCGGGCCGCGGCCTGGGACGAGCTGCAGGAGGCGGAGCCGGGCACCTTCTATCTCACTGATTTCCTCGTCCGGCACTTCGACGCGCTCGTGATCCGCGGCCTCGGGCTCGACCGGCACCCCGAGCTTCGCGACGACGTGTTCGGCAACTACCGGCGACTGGTCTATCTCGCCCAGACGGACGACCCCACCCTGGTCGTGCAAGCCGAGGCCGCGGCGGAACGACTCGGCCTCGGCTTCGAGTTGCGTCGCACGGGCTACGGCGGGTTGCGGCCGGCACTGGAGCGCTTCGTCGAGGAGCGACGCCGTGGCTGAGCTGACCACGATCCTGTGGCGCGACATCCCGGCCCAGGTCACCGCCAGCGACGGGCTGACCACGGCGCGCCGCGAGCTTCCAGACCGGTTTCAGAAGGCGATCGACGCGGCCGCGATGACGGCCGGCCTGATCGAGAGCGACGCCTACCTCGAGGCCTGGCGCCGCACCACCAGGCCGTGTGGCGCGGATCTCGAGACGGAGGTGACGGCGGAGGTGGAGCGCCTCGACGCCGCCCACGATCGTGAGCTCCTCCTCCGTCTCGCACGGTCGGGCGGCATCCACGAGGAGTGAGCCGGGAGCGCGTCGCTCGTGACGTCTCCTCCCGTCAGCCCCGTCGCGACGCCCACGCGACCTCGAACCCCGCCTTCCCCCGTCGCACGAGCTCCGCAGGGTCGAGCTTGAGCAACGAGTCCGGATAGGTCTCCGTCGAGAACACCTCGAGCTCGAACCAGCCGTCGAAACCGCCGTCCTCGAGGGCGCCGAAGATCGCGGGCAGGTCCATGACCCCCTCGCCCGGGAGTGCGCGGTCGTCCCAGCCGCGGGTCTCCTCCCGCCAGTCGTTGATGTGGACGGCCGGGAACCGATGCGCCTCGGCACGGATGTGGTCGAGCACGTTCGGCGTGTCCCACAGGTGCCAGGTATCGAACATGATCCCCATCGGCTCGCCGACTTCCTCCACGAGCGCAATGGTGTCCGGGATCGTGTCGACCATCGTGAACTCGTCGCGGGCCGAGGCGTGGATCGGCTCGAGCGCGATCCGCACGCCCACCTCCCTGGCCGTGCGGGCAACCTCGCGCAACCCCTCCACGACGATCTGCCGCGCTTCGGCCGGATCGCGGTCGCCGGCGGGCCCGGTGAGCACGAGCAACGTCACCGGCTCAAAGGCCGCGAGCCGCCTGACCGATGCACAGAGCGACTCGACTCGCTCGTGCGGGTCGTCCGGCCCGGGGAACGGCGGCATCGGGAGCACCGACAGCATCGTCGGCAGGCAGATCGTCGCGGTGAGGCCGCTCTCGCGCAGCTTGCGGAGCGACTCGACGTCCTCCCCGTCGGGCAGCTTCGCTTCGGCGAGACCGATTCCCTCGGCGCCGCCCGCCGCGTAGGCGACGAGGTCCTCGTCGAAGCCGAGATTGAGCGTCGAGAACTCCGAGACGGCGAAGCGTGGCATGGTGTCGGTTCTCCTATCGCAGCGGCTTGAGGTGGGTGAACGGCTCGTCGTCGGGCAGCTGGTCCCACGCGAGCCCGTCGTCCTGGGCGGCGATATAGCGCGGATCCAGGCCGAGCTCGTGCAGCACGATGTTGCGCGCCTGTGGGATCGCCGACGCCTTGTAGAACGCGAGATGCCGGTTGAATCCCTGTCTGCCGAAGCCGCAGTCGGTCGAAAGCACGAGCTTGTCGGCGGGGATGTACTCCAGCGCTCGACGGATCCGGTCGGCGACCACCTCGGGGAAGTCGGCCTGCAGCGAACGGTGGCTCACCACGCCGACGGCGACCTTCTTCTTCAAGGAGTCCCGGTAGGGCCCGAAGAGCGGGAGCTCGCGGAGGTCGTTCTCCGTCGCCTCGACCGTCCAGACGTCACCTCTGAGACGCTCGAGGTAGATCTCGACGGAGTTCGCGTACGACTCGTCGCTGAAGACCTTCTGCATGTTCGGATTGCCCCAGCAGGTGTGGATCCAGATCTCCACATCGTCGAGGCCCTCGATCTCGCGGTTGAAGCAGTCGACGAGGAAGTCGAGCAGCTTCGTCTCCTCCGGGTAGTAGCAGGCTATGAAATGAAGCGTCGGCTCCTCGACCTGGATGACCTTGCAGCCCGACGCGACCAGCTGCCGCAGCTCCAGATTCATGGCCTCCGCCATGTCCCAGGTCAGCTGCATCTTGTCGTCGAGGTCGTAGTGGTCGGAGTGGCTGTCGAGGAAGAACGCCAGCACCTGCGCGGAGCACGTCCCGAACTTGATCGCCTTGCCCGACGCCGCGCTCTGCTGGGCGATCCGCCAGATCTTCGCGTACTCGAGCGGGTTCTTCGGGTCGTGCTCGACCTTCGACGACGACCCGCGGCCAGCGCCATGTCTTGTAGATCGAGTCGAGCATCGTCCCCGTCGGGTAGGAGAGCAGCGGCGAGCGCGTGTTGCGCGTCTGCAGCTCCTCGTGCTCGAGCCCCCTCCAGCGTTGGAGCGGATAGTGATGCCACGAGCGGCCCGCGACGTCCTCGTCGAGGTGGTAGTCCCCGGTCGTCAGGATGTCGAGGCCGGCCCGCTCCTGGTCGGAGACCACGATCGCGTGTGCGTCGGCGAACTGCTCCCGGAACCACGGATCCATCATCGCGGTGTCGAGCGGCCGGCCCCACATGTTCTGCGTGTACCAACGGGGACGCGGCCACGAGCCCGTCACCGTCGCGGGGAGCATCAGGTCCTTCGTCGCTGTGAACACCACGGCCTCCTTCGTCTCGACGCGGAGTCGCGTCCGGTCATCGCACCCGGACGCCGAAGATGTCGTCGCCGGCCGCGGAGAGCAGTGCCTCGCCGGCATGGTCGAACAGGTGCAGACGGCGGACGTCCAGCGCGACCGTCGTGGCTTGGCCGTCGGCGAGGTCCAGCGTCGGGTCGACCAGCGCCTTGGTGATCCTGTCGCCGAGCTCGAGATCGACGACCGTCTCACCGCCGAGCGGCTCGGTCGTGACGACGGTCGCAGGGATGCCGCCCTCCGACCGGACGCCGACGTCCTCCGGGCGAACGCCGATCATGCACACGGCGCCTTCCTCCACGCGCCCGCGCAGAGGAGTGGAGGCGTCGGCGGCAACCTCGAGGTCGAATTGGGTGTGGTGCACCTCGAGATGGCCGTCGGCCCAGGCCGCGGCTCCGTGGAGAAAGTTCATAGGGGGCGACCCGACGACCGTCGCCACGAACCGGTTGGCGGGCCGGTGGTAGATGTCCTCCGGGGGCGCGATTTGTTGGAGCCGCCCCTGCCGTAGGACGGCAACACGATCTGCCATGCTCATCGCTTCGATCTGATCGTGAGTGACGTAGACGACCGTGCGGCCGAGCTCGCGCTGGAGCCGCTTCAGCTCGGCGCGCATCTCCATGCGCAACAGCGCGTCGAGCGCGGAGAGCGGCTCGTCGAGAAGGAGCGCCCGGGGGTCGCGCACCATCGCGCGGCCGAGCGCCACCCGCTGACGCTCGCCTCCCGACAGCTTCGCGGGCTTGCGCTTGAGAAGGGGCTGTATCTTCAGCACCGCCGCGACCTCCGATACGCGGCGCTCGATCTCCCGCTTCGGCACTCTTGCCTGCCTCAGCGGGAACGCGAGATTGTCGCGCACCGACTTGTCGGGGTAGAGCGCGAGGTTCTGGAACATGATCGCGATGTCCCGGTCCCCGGGGTAGACGTCGGTGATGCGCTCGCCCCCGGCGTACACGTCGCCTTGGTCGGGCTTCTCCAGGCCGACGATCGTGCGCAGCATCGTCGTCTTTCCTGCGCCGGGAGGGCCGAGAACGGCGAAGAACTCGCCATCCTCCACCTCGAGAGAGACGTCGTCGAGCGCCGTCACTGCCCCGAACCGCTTCGTCACGCCGTCGAGCCTGATCCCGGCCATCAGACCGCCAGACCCGTTGCGTCGTCGAAGTAGCGGAGCCGTGCCGTGTCGGCGGCGACGCCGACGTTCTCGCCCACGTGCGGCCGGCGTCCCGGGGCCCCGATCGCGCGCAGCGCGTGCTCGCCCAGTTCGAGGTGGACGATGTCCTTGGCCCCGAGCGGCTCGACGAGCACGACCCGGGCCTGCAGCCGGGCCGCCGCGTCGTCGGGTGCGACCAGCGAGAGGGCCTCCGGTCGGACGCCGACGGTGAGCGACTCCGTGCGCCCCTCGGGCGCTTGCTCGGGAAGCACCGTCGCCGGGAGGAAGTTCATCTGGGTCGATCCGACGAACCCGGCGACGAAGCGGTTGCGCGGCCGGTGGTAGATCTCCTCGGGCGAGCCGTACTGCTGGAGTTCGCCGAAGTTCATCACCGCGATCTGGTCGGCCATGCTCATGGCCTCGACCTGGTCGTGCGTGACGTAGACCATCGTCTGGCCGATCTCGTGCTGGATCTGCTTCAGCTCGGTGCGCATGTACGCGCGGAAGGCCGCGTCGAGGTTCGAGAACGGCTCGTCGAGCAGGAAGATCGCGGGCTTGACGATCATGCTCCGGCCGAGCGCGACCTTCTGCATGTCGTTCACCGAGAGGGCCGCCGCCTTGCGGTCGAGGCTGCCGGATAGCCCTACGATCTCCGCGACGCGACGCACCTCACCGTCCCGGTCGGCCTTGGAGCGGTCGCTCTTCCTTGCCCGCAGGCCGAAAGCAAGATTGTCGTAGACGTTCATGTGCGTGAAGATCGCGTAGTTCTGGAACACGAACCCGACGTTGCGCTTGCCGGGGGAGACGCGCGTGATCGGCTTGCCGTCGAAGAGGATCTCCCCCTGCGTGGGGGACTCCAGCCCAGAGATCATGTTCATCGTCGTCGTCTTGCCGCAGCCCGACGGGCCGAGCAGGGCGACGAACGATCCGTGGGGTACGTGCAGCTCGAGATCCTTCACGGCGACGACCCCACCGGGGAACTCCTTCGTCAGCGACTCGATGCGGATCTCGGCCACGACTACCGCTTGATCGCGCCGAAGGTCAACCCGCGTACGAGGTAGCGCTGGATCGCGAGCCCCAGGATCGCCGGAGGGATGATGAGGATGAGTCCGAGCGCCGCCTGAGGTCCATATTCCTGGCCCGGCCCCAGCGGACTGCAGCCCGTTCAGGAAGACGGGGGCGGTCTCGACTTTTTCGGCCGTGAGCACGAGAGCCAGCAGGAAGTCGCTCCAGTTGAGGATGAACACGAACAGCGCCGTCGCGGCCAGGCCACCGCGCACCTGTGGCAGCACGGCCTTGAAGAATGCGCCCCACTGGCTACAGCCGTCCACGATCGCCGCCTCCGCGATTTCGCGAGGTACCTCCTGGAAGAAGCTCCGCATCAGCCACACCACGAACGGGAAGGTGACCGCGCCGTAGATCAGGATGAGCCCGATGTACGTGTCGACGAGTTCCAGGTACGAGTACATGATCAGCAGCGGGATGACGATCGCGATCGGCGGGAACATGCGCAGCTGCAGGATCTGGAATGGCAGGAACGGGCCGCCCGCGCGATAGCGCGCGATCCCGTAGGCCGTCAGCGTCCCCACGAGCATTGCGAGGATCGTCCCTCCGGTCGCAGAGACGAGGCTGTTCACGATCGAGTTCGTGGCGTCTGTCGGCGCCGCCTCGAAGAACCCGGTCTCCGTTCCGCGGCCGAAGATCTTCTTGAAGTTCTCGAGCGTCCAGTCGTGCGGTAGCCAGTAGACGCCGTCGACCGGCTGCCATTCGTCCTGCGGCTTGAACGCCATCGTCACGATCCAGTACAGCGGGAACAGGAAGACGACCGCGAAGAGCAGGATCGAAAGCACCTTGCCGCCTCTCCGGAGTACCTCGAGACCCGTCATCGTGCCGTAGCCTCAGCCTCGATGGCCTCCTCGAGCGTGATGCCGACCTCCCCCGTCGGCGGCGGGGCGCCTTCCTCCGCGATCTCCTCCGACGCGGCCTCGATGGGACGGATCGCCCGCATCGCGATCAGGCTGACCATGATCAGTACGAGAATGGCGACAGCGCTCGTGTATCCCCAGCGGGTACCGATGAACGTCTCCCGGTAGAGGTAGACGGACATCGTCTGGGTCGCGTCGCCGGGGCCGCCCTGTGTCATGAGCCAGGCGGAGTCGAAGAGCTTGAGCGTCTCCATCGCGCGGATGATCAGCGCGATCAGGATGATCGGCTTCATCATCGGGAGCACGAGATGGCGGAGCTGGAAGAACCACCCCGCGCCGAGGATGCGGGCGGCGTTCATCTGATCCTCCGGTAACGCCACCAGCCCGCTCAGCAGGATCAGGAACATCAAGGGCGTCCACTGCCACACGTCGGCGATGACGACGGAGTAGAGCGCGATGTCAGGGTCCGTCAGCCAGCCAATGTCGATCGTCCCGGGCAACAGCCACGACAAGGCCGCGTTCACGGGCCCGTCCCCCTGGAAGAGCATGTAGAAGATGAAGCCCGTCACGGCCGGCACGACCATCATTGGCAGCAGGAACACGACGACGAGCAGGCTGCGCCCGCGGAACTGCTTCAGGACGAGCAGCGCCAGGGCGAACCCCAGCGCAAACTCGATTGTCACGGCAAGCACGGTGACGAGCACGGTCCGCCACAGCGCTGACCAAAAGGCGTCCCCCGAGATCGCCTCCCAGTAGTTGTCGAACCACAGCCAGTCTCTGTAGGCGTCGTACCATGGCGTCCCGCTCTGGGGCGTCCAGCCCGTGAACGAGATGTATATCGCGACGACCGCCGGGAACAGGATCACGAAGAGCAGCAGCAGCTGCCCCGGCGTGATCAGGGTCTGGGCGACCGCTCCCTCCGACCGCGCGAAGCGGGCCAGCAAGCGCCCCTTTGGCGCCTGCTGGCCCGTCGACTCGGCCTCGTCGATCAGAGGAGCTTCGGCCAAGCCGCCTGCTGCGCCTTGAGCGCCGTGATCTGCTTGGCCCGCCCGCGGCGATTCGTGATCTTCTCCCATGAGTTCGCCACGGCCGCCATCGCCGCCTCCGCCGACGTCTGCTTCGAGAGCACCTTCTGGAGCTCGGTGTCGAGCGCCTGGGTGTACTCGGCCGCGCCGATCATGCCGGCGATCGTGGGCGCAGTCCGTGGGATGAGCTGCTTGAGCTTGTCCGCCGCGTACGGCTTGTACGAGGCCCGGACGAGCGGATCGTTCAGCTGGGCGAGGCGGTTGGGGTCGAAGTACCCGCCGGGGTTCCCGGTGTACCAGGACGAGATCCGGCCGCCCGAGATGTACTGGAGGACGAGGTACGCCGCCTCGTGGAACTTCTTGTCGGAGAACGCATTGACGCCGAACTGCGAGTTGAAGTAGATCACCGGCCGGCGCACCAGCTTGCCGTTGACGACTCGGCCCGGAGCGAGCTCGGGGCGCAGGAACTTACCGAAGCCCTTGTCGAGGGGGCTGCCCTTGACGATGAACTTCGTCGCGTTCGAGAACACGCTGGCCATGGCCGCCTGACCGGCACCGAGCGCGGCGTACTCCTCCGGCCAGCCCTTGGAGAGCGTGTCCGGGTAGGTCCACGCCATCGAGGCGAGGTGCTCCTTCGTCGCCCTGATGCCCTGAGGGCTGTTGATCAGCGGCTTCGCCGTCCGCGCGTCGAAGTACTGGCGGTTCGGCCGCCCGCTCGAGACGTATCGCATCATCCAGTTGACGTACCCCCAGAACGGGTTCTTCAGATCGACGGAGCCGTAGAGCTTCTGGTCCGGCCGGGTGAAGAACTCCGCCACCTGTGCGTGGTGCTCCCAGGTCTTCGGGAACTCGAGGTCGCGTCCGTACTTGGCCTTGAAGTCCCGCTGGTTCTTCGCGTTGTCGAACAGGTCGATCCGGTAGACCCAGACCTGGTAGTCCCCGTCCGTCGAGACCGAGACTGCCTCGCCGTTGTACTCGTTGAAGAGCGCCGTCGTGGCCTTCCCGCCCGCGTAACCCCACTTGGGGTCATTCCAGTCGGGCCTGTACTTCGCCACGAAGTCGTCCAGCGGCCGGAGGAGGCCCGCCTCGCGCAGATCGCCGTTCTGGTTGGTCTGTGTCTGGAGGATCTGGAGGCTTCCGTCACGCGTCGAGACGGTCTGGAGGTTCTTCTGATCATTGTTGTCCGGCGTTGAGAGGACGAACTCGAGCTTGATGCCGGCTTCCTTCTCGAGGAGCTGCTCGACGCTCGGGGCGGTCTTCGTGGGATACGGCTTGTTCAACTGACCGACGGCGCCGTTCCAGATTCGCCACCTGAGCGTGATGGGGTTCTGGCCGTTGTTCGTGAGCCGACGCAGGCCTGCGATCGCTCGCCCTTCGGCCGAGTTCGCGGGGTACTGGTACCTCGAAGCCCCGGGGAACCCGGTGGGGCCTCCCACCATGCCGCGCGACATGGCGCGCTTGCCGAGATGCGCGTTGTACGCGGACTTGTCGAAGCCCTTCGCCGCGGCAGCACCAGCGGATCCGAGAAGCAGCCCGGCGCCCGCGGCACCGGCTCCAGCCAGGAACGTGAGGCGACTGACGGCTGCGCCGTCCCCGCTTCCCACCTCGCCTTCCACGCCGGCCTCGGCAGGCTCCTCGAGCCTCTCTTCGTCGTGCATGAAGCCCTCCCTCGTCGGGGACGCGGAACTGCGAGTCACAGTTCCGAACTCTTCTTGCGCGCGACCCTATACCAGGGTTCCCGCGATTGTCCAGAGTGTGATCACTACGACGGCATGCACCGCGCGGATGTTAGAAGATCAATGAGTTCGTCACCGCAGTACCTGTCGTTGACGTCGCTCTCACGCGCTGTTAGCGTCGGGCGCCTCGCTGTTCAGAACAGTAGGGAGGGAACGACTGGCCTCACGGCCCTCAACGCGAGTCAGCCTGCCGGCGAAGATCGCCGACGAGCTGCGGTCACAGATCGCCCAAGGAGCGCTACGACCGGGCGATCAACTCCCCGGCCACCGCGATCTCGCCGCCCACTACGGCGTCAGCCTCGGGGCGGCCCGCGAGGCGATCAGCATCCTGATCGGGGACGGGCATGTCGAGACCAGGGCGGGACGTGGGACATACGTTGCCGAGCTCGCCCCGTCACTCCAGCGCGACGGCGTCCCTGTGGGCCGGAAGGATATCGAGGAACTGATCGAAGCCCGTGAGCTCCTCGCGCTGGGCCTCGCCGGCATGGCGGCCGAGCGCGCATCCGCGGAGGACGTCGAACACCTGCGGGGCGCGGTGGAGAGGATGCAGGAGTCGGCGGCCGACGCGGCCGTGTACCCCGAAGCCGACATCGAGTTCCACCTCGCGCTCGCTCGCGCCGCCAGCAACCGATTCCTCCTTCACGCTGTCCGCGACCTGTCGCGCGCTCCTGCGCACCGACATCGAACTCGCGGCGGCCGCAGGGATCCAGCGTTTCGGCAGCCTCCAGTTCAGCGTCGACGCGCACGGCGCTCTCGTCGACGCGATCGAGGCGGGCGAGGCCGGACCTCGCGCGGAGCATCCTCTTCGACCTGATGAGCCGCCACCACGAGTTCGTACTCGGCCTCTACGCGCTGGCCCCCGACGAAGTCGAGAGCGCGTGACGGCGACTCGTCCCCCGCGCCGCCTCCCGCTCGCCGCCTCGCCCCTCGCCGTTCCCGCGCGCGCGGTTGAATGCGCGAAGCGCCCAGAGGGCGCCGTCTGACCGCCATGGAAGTCGCACCCGGTATCCACCGCATCGAGAGCGTCCTCGGGCCGCGCCCGTTCTCGCAGTACCTGCTCTCCGGGGAGCGCTCGCTCCTCGTCGACACCGGCGTCCAGGACACGCCCGCCGAGGTGATCCTCCCGTTCCTCGGGAGCAATCAGCCCGACTTCGTCCTCAACTCCCACGCGGACGTCGACCACTTCGGCGGCAACGCAGCAATCCGGAGCGCGGCTCCGCATGCCGTCTTCCTGGCACACGAGCTCGACGTGCCCTGGATCGAGAGCGCCGAGGCGATCCTGCGCGAGCGCTACGGCTGGTACGCCGCCGCACGGCCTCGCGTACCCGCCCGACGTGCTCACATGGCTCGCCGAGGCCATGGGCCCCGACCGCCCGGTGGATATCCGCCTGCGGGGCGGGGAGAGGATCCGCCTCGGGCCCGAGCTCGTCGTGGAGGTCCTCCACCTTCCGGGGCACACGGCAGGGCACGTCGGGCTCTGGGATCCCGCGTCCCGCACCGCGATCGTGATGGACGCCGTGATGGGCCGCGGCCTGCTCGACATGGAGGGCAACGTGATCAGCCCGCCGCCGTACTTCGACGTCGAGGGCTACCTCCGCGCCGCGCGAACGGTCTCCGCACTCCGGCCGCGGCGGCTCCTGACGGCGCACTACGACGTGATGGAAGGGGCCGAGGTCGAGCGCTTCCTCGCCGACACCGTCGCCTTCGTCGAGGACGCCGGCCGGTTCGTCGCGGCGGCGCTCGAGGAGTCCGACGAGCTGAGCCTGGCCGACCTCGTCGGGCGCGCCGACCCCGAGCTCGGCCCGTTCACGGCGATGGCGAACGAGCTCGGAGGGACGATGCGCGCGCACCTCCAGGCCCTCGTGCTCGAGGGCCGCGCCCGGGAGGACGCGTCCGGGATGCACTGGACAACCGCCTAACGAGAAGGGAGAGCAACCGTGGAGCTCGGAATCATCAGCTCGATCTGGTTCGACACGCCGGTCGGTCGTCTCGAGGGGATCAAGAAGGCGAAGGAGATCGGCTTCGACACGTACGACATCTTCGAGGATCCGCTCGACATCACCGACGACGAGCGCGCCGAGATCAAGCAGGCGTGCGAGGAGGCGGGCCTCCCCATCCGCTCCGTCGTCTGCGTTGCCTTCGGGATCGTCGACTTCAACCCGTCGGTGCGCCGTTTCACGCTGGACCGCATCAAGGCGTACGTCGACCAGGGTGCGTTCCTGGGCGCGCGCAACGTCCTGCTGGTCGTCGGCGAGTACTACTGGGACGGCGAGGTCTTCCCGCGGCCTGCGATCTGGGACATGGCGAAGCAGATGGTTGGTGAGGCCGGCGAGTACGCGCACTCGAAGGGCCTCGAGATCGTGCTGGAGCTCGAGCCCTTCAACGAGGCGTTGCTCAAGGACGTCCACGAGCTCGTCCGCTTCGTCAAGGAGATCGACCATCCGGCGGTGCGTGCGAACGCCGACATCTCGCACCTCCACCTGTCGGACGCCTCCTTCGAGGACGTAAACGAGATGACGGGTCTGATCGGGCACATCCACCTCTCCGACTGCGACGGCAAGGTGCACGGCGACATGCCCGCGGGCATGGGTGTCACGCCCATCAAGGAGTACCTCGCAGCGATTCGCGACACCGGGTACGACGGAACCGTCTCGATCGAGCTCGAGTACGCCCCGAACCCCGCCGAGATCGTCGAGTGGGCGCAGAAGGCCTACGACGGCACGGCGGAGATCATGCGCGACCTCGGCGTCCGCGCGTAGAGGCCGGACATGGGAGCCATCGACCTCAACACCGGGCCGAACCTGCCGCCGAAGACGGACTACGGGATCGGCTGCGTCGGCGCCGGATTCATCATGAAGGACATCCACCTCGTCGCGTACGCGGAGGCAGGCTTCGACGTGGTCGCGCTCGCGTCCCGTACGCCGGCGAACGCGCAGGCAGCGGCGGCAGAGCGGGGCGTCGCCACGACGTACGACACGTGGGAGCAGCTGCTCGACGACGAACGGGTGCAGATCGTCGACATCGCGTTCCCGCCCGACCAGCAGCTCGGCATCGTGCGCGAGGCCGTGAAGCGGCCCCATGTGAAGGGGATCCTGGCGCAGAAGCCCGTGGCCTTCACGCTCGACGAGGCCGTCGAGATGGTGCGGCTCTGCGACGAGGCCGGGGTGAAGCTGGGCGTCAACCACAACATGCGTTACGACCAGTCGATGCGGGCGCTGCGCTCGCTGCTCGCGGCGAACGAGCTGGGCGAGCCGGTCGTGGCCGAGATCGTGATGAACGCCCGACCGCACTGGCAGGAGTTCATCAAGCCGTACGGCAGGATCGCGCTGCTCAACATGTCGATCCACCATCTCGACGCGTTCCGATATCAGTTCGGTGACCCCGAGCGGATCCTCGTCTCGGTGCGGGACGACCCGAGCCACGACTTCCCGCACGAGGACGGCATGGCCTTCTACGTCCTCGAGTACGCGAACGGGATGCGGGCGATCGGCCTCGACAACTGTTACACGTGGGCCGACCACAACATCCAGTGGCGCGTCGAGGGCACCGAGGGCATCGCGAAGGGCACGATCGGCTGGCCCGACTACCCGGACGGCAGCCCCTCCACGATCACCTGGACGACGAGGGCGATGGAGGGTGCGTGGGAGCGCCCGACGTGGGAGGAGTGCTGGTTCCCGCAGGCGTTCAAGGGCACCATGGGACAGCTGATGCGGGCGATCCAGGAGGACGCGGAGCCGGAGATCTCGGGGCGCACGACCGTCGGCACCATGGCGCTCGTCGAGGCCGCCTACAAGTCGGCGCACGAGGGCCGCGCCGTGCCGCTCGCCGAGACGTCGCCTCCCGGCTTCGAGCGTTGACCGGGCTCCCGTTCGGTCTCGACGGGCGTGTCGCGGTCGTGACCGGCGGCGGCGGCGGCCTGGGCGAAGGGATCTGCCTCGCGCTCGCGACCGCCGGCGCCGCCGTGGCCGTCGTCGACCACGACGAGGAGCGGTGCCGGGCGCGTGCCGCTCAGGTGGAGGCTGCGGGCGGCACGGCGCGCACGGTCGTCGCCGACGTGTCGAGCAAGACGTCGATCGACACAATGGCGGAGCGGGTCGCCGGCGAGCTCGGAGGAATCGACGTGCTCGTCAACAACGCGGCGATCTACCCGCACCGTCCGTGGACAGAGATCTCGGAGCAGGAGTGGGACGAGGTCCTCGCCACCAACGTCAAGGGCTACTTCCTCTGCGCGCGGGCTTGCCACCCGTGGCTCGTCGCAGGTGGCCACGGGCGGATCGTGAACATGGCATCGATCACCCTGCACGGCGGCTGGGACAACCTCCTCTCGTACGTGACTTCCAAGGGCGGCGTGATGGCCTTCACCCGGGCGCTCGCCCGGGAGCTCGGCCCAGAGGGTGTCACCGTCAACTGCATCGCCCCGGGGGCGTTCCCGACGGACGCAGAGAAGATCCACCCCGACCCCGAGGGGTACACGCGGCTCATCCTCGAGCGGCAGGCGCTGAAGCGCCGCGGCACGCCGGAGGACATCGGCAACCTCGTGACGTTCCTCGCCTCCGACGCCTCCTCGTTCATCACCGGCCAGATGATCGGGATCGACGGCGGTTGGGTGATGCACTGACCGGCCGGGCCATGCCGCGCGTGCTCGACGGGGAGCTCGCCGTGGTCACCGGCGCCGGCAAGGGCATCGGCGAGGCGATCGCGGTTGCGCTGGCAGGCGCCGGCGCGCGCGTCGCCGTCACCTCCCGCCGGGCGGAGGACGCGGAGCGCGTGGCGTCCGCGCTGGGAGCGGAGCACGTGGGCGTCGGGATGGACGTGTCGTCGTCCACCGGCGTCGACGCGGCGGTCGTGGCGATCGTAGACGCGCTTGGCGAGCCCACGGTGCTCGTCAACAACGCCGGAGTGAACCGCATCGGGCCGGCCGAGACGTACGCCGACGACGACTGGGAGCTGGTCGTGAACACCAATCTGACGGGCGTCTTCCGGGCCTGCCGGGCGTTCGGTTTCCGGATGCTCGTCGCCGGACGGGGAACGATCGTGAACGTCGCGTCCATCATCGGTCCGGTCGTCGGCATGCCGGGCCGGGCGGCATACGCTGCCAGCAAAGGCGGTGTCGTCGGACTGACCCGCACGCTCGGTGTCGAATGGGCCGGGCGTGGCGTGCGGGTGAACGCCGTCCTTCCCGGTCCGGTGCTGACGCCGATGGTGCACGAAGCGATCGGACGAGGGATCGTCGACCCGTCGGACGTCGTCGGACGAACGCCTGCGGGCCGGTTCGCGCTGCCGGAGGACGTCGCCCGGGCGGTCGTGCTCCTCTGCTCCGGCGACGCCGGCTTCGTCACGGGGCAGACGCTGGTGGTCGACGGCGGCTACACGGCCTACGGGGCGGCGCACCCGGGCGCGACCATCACGAAGGCGGCGGAGTAGGCTCGGGCAGTGCCGGACCTCTTCGGACGCAGCTACTCGAGAAGCGCGCTGTCGCGCCGCATCGGACGGCTCGAGCAGGTTGCGGGCGTGCGGCTCGCAACCCTCGGCGACGGCGGCGGTCGCGGCGTACGCGTGCTCGAGTTCCGCACCGGCAGCGGGCTCTCCTTCGACGTGCTCGTGGACCGTTCGTTCGACATCGGCCGCTGCGACCTCCGCGGCGTCCCGCTCGCGTGGACATCGGCCGTCGGCGTCGAGGGGCCGTGGTTCGCGGAGCACGAGGGGCTCGGGTTCTTCCGCACCTTCTACGGCGGCCTCCTCACGACGTGTGGCATCGAGCACTCGCTCTTCATGGCGGAGGACACTGCCGAGCAGTACCACTACCCGCCGAAGCCGACCGAGAGCTTCGGCCTGCACGGACGCGTGGCGAATCGCCCGGCCCGCCTCGTGGGCTACGGAGAGCGTTGGGACGTCGACACGTGCACGCTGTGGGCGGAGGGAGAGACACAGGTAGCGGCCGTGTTCGGGGAGCAGCTCGTGCTGCGCCGCCGTATCGAGGCCGTCGTAGGCGAATCCCGTCTTCGCGTACACGACGTCGTCGAGAACGTCGGGCACGACCTCACGCCGCACATGCTGCTGTACCACGTGAACGCCGGCTTCCCGGTCGTCGACGAGGGCTCCGAGCTGCTCGTCGCGGCGACCGATGTTCACGCACGCGGGGACCACCCCGTAGAGGGGTACACCACGATGACGGCGCCGGCGGCCGGCTTCGTGGAGCAGGTGTTCGAGCACCGGCTCGGTGGCGAGCCCGACGGGCGCGTGCCCGCGGCGGTCGTCAACCGCACGCTCGGGGTGGGGATCTACCAGGTGTTCGACCGCGCCCAGCTTCCACACCATTTCGTCTGGCGCACCCTCGGCGAGGGCACGTACGTCGTCGGCCTGGAGCCGTGTACGAACCGGACGGCAGGGCGCCTGGACGCCCGAGAGCGTGGCGAGCTGATCAAGCTCGCCGCGGGCGAATCGCGGAGCTACGACCTCGAGCTCGGCGCGCTCGACGGTGGGGACGAGATCGACGGGTTCGCCGAACGCGTACGCCAGGCGGTCGAGTGAGCCTGCGCCTGGCCGGCAAGGCGTTCGTCGTGGAGGTCACGTTCCCCGCCGACGCCGAAGTCGCGACGGCACTCGTCGAGGGGGGCGCGCGGGTGCTCGCCGTCGCGGCCGACGAGGCTGCGGCCGACGCCGTGGCCGCCTCGCTCGGCGACGCGGGTTTGGCCCTCGCGGTCGACCTCACCACGGCGGACGGCGTCAACGCGCTCGGCGCGTCGGTCCCGATCGTGCTCGGCCGCCTGGACGGCGCAGTTCTGCGCTGTACGGGCGCCGGAACGGGAGGCGCGGTCGCCGTGGTCGACGACCTCACATGGCGTCGCGCGTGCAACCTCCTCGTCGAGGCTCCCGCGCGCGCCGTGCGCGAGCTCGCGCCGCAGCTCGAGGGCGGCGGGGTGATCGTGCTCGTCGAGCCGCCGGCCGACGGCGGCGCCACCGGCGTGCTGCTGCCGGCACTCCGCGCGCTCGCCGCTGCACTCGACGCGTCGCTCCGACCCGAGGTTCGCGTCCTCATCGAGAGCGGCGCCGCCGATCGCGACGCCCTCCTCGCAGCGCTCACCGGCTGACGTCACGCCGAGCGGGCGAACGGGCTACCTCCGGCAGCCTTCGTCACGGCATACCCACCGTCGACGGCGAGGACAGCCCCGTTCACCGCGTCCGCCCCGGGAGCTGCCAGAAACGCGCACACGTCGCCGACCTGGCGGGGTCGAACGAGCCGACCGGTCGGCACGGCATCCGCAACCCGCTCCGGAGCCTCACCCTCGAGCGGGCCGACGGCGACGACGTTCACGCCGATCCCGCTTGGCGCCAGCTCTACTGCCGCGACCTGCCCGACCGTGGTCAGGAACGAGCCGGCAATAGCGGCGGTGCCGCATCCGCGGGACGGGCGCACCGCATGGGCGGGCACGAGCACGAGGAGACGTCCTCCGACCTCGCGCTCGACCATGGACGCGGCTGCCCGCCGGAGCGCGAAGAACGCGGCCCGGACGGACGCGATCGTTTCCTCCCAGTCGGCCCCAGTCACGTCCACGACGTCGGTGCCGACCGAGAGATCGACGCCGACGACGGACAGATCGGCGGGTTCGCCCGGCTCGTGGCCGGCTGCCGCCAAGCCCTCTCGCACGCCTGCGGCGAGGCTGTCGGACAGGCCCTCGACCGAGAAGCGCATCAGTACTTCCCCACCACGAAGCCTCCGTCGATGCGGAGGAACTCACCGGTGACGTAGTCACCGTCCCCCGAACAGAGATACACGACGGCACGACCCATCTCGCGCGGCTCGGCGGGCCGCCCCGCCGGGATCAGGGTGAGGGTCGTGCGCACGTCCTCGTCGGTCTGCAGCGCCGGGGAGGCGTCGTTGATGTACGAGCGGACCCAGCCCGGCCCGATGTGGTTGACCGTGATCCCGTTCGGCCCGAGCTCGATCGCCATCGTCTCCACCATCCCCTTGAGCCCCGCCTTCGTCGCGCCGTACACGGACATCTCTGCAAACGGCATCTGGACGTGCACGGACGACGTGACGACGATGCGGCCGCCTCTCCCGCTCACAAGCATGGCGCGAGCGGCCGACTGGCATACGTTGAACGCTCCGCCGAGGTTGACGGAGACGACCCGGTCGAAGCTCTCCTCCGTGACGTCGAGCAGAGGACGCCAGTCGGCGATGCCGGCGTTGGAGCAGACGATGTCGAGCGGGCCGAGGTCGGCCTCGACGCGCTCCATCATCGCGTCAACGGCCTCCCTGTCGGTTACGTCGGCCTGGACGAAGAGGGCTCGGCGGCCGAGCCCACGGAGGGCATCGACGAGCTCGGCCGCCTCGTCCTGGGCTGCAACGTCGTTCACGGCGACGTCGCAACCTTCCTCGGCCAGGCACTCCGCGATGCCGCGGCCGATGCCGCGCTCGCGCGCCGCACCGGTCACCAGAGCGACCTTTCCGTCCAGTCGGGTCAGGGCTTGATCACCGTCTTCAGGACGCCTTCCTCCCGGTTCACCACGCGCTCGATCGCGGCGCCGATGCCGTCGAGCGACGCCGAGTGGGTGATGATCGGGCCGGTGTCGAGCTCGTTGTGGGCGAGAATGCCGATCGTCCGCGGCCACTGGAACGGATACCAGAGGGAGAAGCGGATCGTCTTGTCCTGGATCAGGCTCGTCAGCATCGGCACCTGAACCGCGTCCTCGGGGCCGGTGACGCCCATGAAGATGACGGTCGAGCCCGGCCCGGAGATCTCGAGGGCCTGCTGGTTCGCCGCCATCGACCCGGTGGCCACGATCACGCGGTCGGCGAGCCGGCCGCCGTTCGCCTCCTGGACCTTCTCGGCGAGGTCGTCGCCGGCCTCGAACACGAAGTCGGCCCCGAGCGCCTTCGCCACGTCGAGGCGATAGCCGCCCGTGCCGACGATCGCAACCCGCGCGCCCTCGTTCTTGAGCAGCTGCACCATCGAGAGGCCGACCGGCCCAGGGCCGTAGACGACCGCGAAGTCGTCGGGCTCCACCTCGGCCTTGCGCACCGCATTGACCGCGGCCGCGAGCATCTCGACGAACGCACCCTGCTCGTCGCTGAGCGTGTCGGGCAGCTTGTACGCGTGCGCCGCCTTCGACTTCGCGAACTGCGCGAAGCCACCGTTCGTGGTGACGCCCAGCACCGACAGGTTGGCGCAGAAATTCGGGCGCCCGGCCCGACAGGAGTCGCAGGCGCCGCAGCTCTGGATCGGGCACACCGCAACGCGGTCGCCCTCCTCGAGGCCGTACGTCCCCGCGATCTTGCCGAGGCCGACGACCTTGCCCGAGAACTCGTGGCCGAGCACGAGCGGCCCCTTGCCGTCGGCCGTGCCGACCGGGCTCTTGCCGTAGTAGTACTCGACGTCGGAGCCGCAGAAGCCGCACGCTGCGACCTCGACGAGCACCTCGTCCTCGGCGATCGTCGGCTCGGTGATGTCCTCGACACGGATGTCGTGGGGCTCGTAGAAGACAGCTGCTTTCATCTCGCTCTCACTCCTCTCAGCCGTTCCGGACGTGCTTGTCGAGCAGTGCGTCGAGCGTCATGCGATCCGTCCACGTGTCGGCCCAGGTCTCTGCCGTCATCGGGATCGCGTCCACCGACCACCACTTGCTCGTGTACCCGGAGTCGACGACCGCCGGGATGAGCGCGTCGAAGTCGACGACGCCCTTGCCGATCCCGAGGTGCGTGCCGAAGGCGTTGTGCCACGTGTTCGAGTCGGTGTCGCACACGTGCATGTGGCCGATCTTCCCGGCCATCATCTTGACGAACTCGACCTGACCGCCCTCGAGCCGCTCCTGCGGCTGCACCTGGTTGTGTGCGATCACGCAACACGCCTCGACGTGGCCGACGTCGAACATCAGCTGCAGGTTGTCGTGGCCGGCGTCCTCGAGCAGCTTCACGGCCTCGGAAGGCTTGACGAACAGCTGTCCCGACTCGAGCTCCCACAGCATCGTGACTCCGACGTCGGCGCCGCGCTCCGCATGCTTGCGGAACATCGTCACGACGCGGTCCCACGTCTTGTCGTAGTCGACGTCGTGCGCCATCGGCCCGAAGTCGCCGGGATCGACCCGCATCGCCGTGATCCCGCAGTCCACGCAGAACTGCAGGTGGTCCTCGAAGAACTTCTCGTACTCGGCGACGACGTCGTCGCCACCCGTCGCCCACGGTAGCCGGCCGAAGTCGCCGTACGGTCCCGGCGCGTAGCCGGCGATCTCCAGGTTCTTGCTCGAGAGCCAGTCGACGAGCTTCTTGCGGCTCGCCGCGTCCGGGTACTTCTCGATCGTCGCGTGGTCGAAGAAGCCGGCCAGCTCGATCCCGTCGTAGCCGAAGGCCGACAGCACGTCGACGACCTGCTCCAGCGAAGGGCTGGGATCCATCCCGAACGCGAGGCACCACGATCCCCTGCTGATCTTGGCCTCCATGTCTCCTCCTTACCTCCGATATCCAGCGTGCGCGTCCGCGTCACGCCATCAGCAGCCCGCCGTTGACGTCGAGCTGCGCTCCTGTGACGAAAGCTGCGGCGTCCGATGCCAGCCAGACCACCGCAGCTGCCACGTCCTTTGCCGTGCCCGCTCGCCGCAACGGCGTCGCATCGATTGTCCGCTGCTTGTCCTCCGGTGTCATCTCGAGGCTCATGCCCGCCTCGATGTAGCCGGGGTTGACGCAGTTGACGCGCACACCGAACGGCCCGGCGTATCGCGCCAGGGCCTTGGTGAGCCCGATGACGGCGGCCTTCGACGTGGCATAGGCGACGCCCGACTGGACGCCGCCGACCTGACCCGAGATCGACCCCAGGATCACGATCGACCCGCTGCGCCGACGCGTCATCACCCGCAGAGCCGCCTGTGCGGACAGGAAGGTGCCGCGCACGTTCACCGCGTGCAGGTCGTCCCACGCAGCCGGCTCCACGTCGTCGATCCCGGTTCCCTGGTAGCGACCGGCGGCGGGGACGAGCACGTCGAGGGCGCCGTGCGCCGCGACGGTCGAGTCCACGAGCCGGCGAATGTCGGCGGAATCGGTGACGTCGACGACCTCCGCGGTACCCCCAGGAACCTCGGCGGCGGCCGCCTGCACACGGTCGACCTCCAGGTCGGCGAGCACGACACGGCAGCCTTCGTCCGCGAAGGCCTGGCAGAGCACGAGGCCGAGACCGCCGGCGGCGCCGGTGACGAGGACGACCTTCCCATCGAGATCGAGGTTCACGATCCCTCCTGTAGGGGCGCCAGCTGAACGACCTCGACCGCGTTGCCGTCGGGGTCCTCGACGTAGACGCCACGGCCGCCGCGGTTCGGGCCGCTCGTCGTCTCGACCGGAAGCGACCGGAAGACGACGTCCGCCGCCTGGAGGCGTGCCACGTCCGCGTCGAGGTCGTCACTCGTGAAGCAGACGTGGGCGCTCCCAGCGTCCGGCAACGCCCGTGCGCGCCCGGCGCCGCGGGGTCGCTTGTACTCGAGGAGCTCGATCTGCGCGCCGAACCCCCGCAGGTGGACGATCCGAACGTGGGCCCCTTCCACGCCGGTGATCCGCTCGACGTAGTCGCGGTCCACCTCGCGGTCCGAGAGGAGCTCGAGGCCGAAGAGCCCGGTGTAGAACGCGACCGACCGGTTCATGTCCGACACGGTGAGCGCGAAATGATGGATGCCCGTGATCAACGGGGAATCGCTCGGAGGGAGGCCGTTCACCGGAGCCTCCGGTACGGGTGCTCGAGCAGCCGGACGATGGTCGCAAGGAGCCGGGATGCCTGATCCGCGTCGACAACGCGAGCGTCGACTGAGAGTCCGACTTGCATGGTCATCCCGCCCACGAGCCTGCCGACAGCGAGCGCACAGCTCATGGGCGAAGCGACCCCTCTGGGTGGCGCGGCGCCGGAAAGCGCAAACGTGCTCAGCGAGAGGGCTGCTGTCCCGGCCGGCTGCGACACACGCCCGCCGCGAAGCTCGTCGACCAACGTTGCGACCGCGTCACGCACCTCCGTGAGAGTGTGGGCCACGCCCGCATCGACCGTCCCCACCCGGATCCCGTCGTCGCACAGCACGAGGAGCTGCACCAACGACGAGGCGGCAGGGACGATGGCCGGACCGCCGATCCGCTCTGCGACCGTGACGTTCATCTGGGGGATCGCCGAGAGGGCACGGCCAGCAGCGCACACCACCACGCCTTCGAGCGTGCTCTGGAGGTCGGAACGGAAGAGCATCAACTCCCCGGCGTCGACCGTGGTCGTGAGCGTGAGCTGCGGAACCGCGCCCTCCACCGAGGTTGGAGACCCGAGGGTCGCCCCGCGAGAGACCGCTTCGACACCGTCCCCGGCAGCAATCCCGCCGAGGGTAGGGCCTCGTGCTCGGGCGGAGGCTGGGTGATCTCCCAGCTCAACCGCGGCCTTCCGGCGGGTTGGTCGGGACGGCGGCGCGCTGCTGCCACGGGGCTCGAAGGTCGTCGGCAGCACGACCCGCCGCGCTCGCCGGCGTGGTTGGTCGAGCCGAGCGAGGAGCAGCTCGGATGCCTCACGCCCGAGCTCGGCCAGGCTCCGTCGGACGACGTCGAGCGGCGGGTTGTGGAGCGCCGTGAGCTCCGTGTCCTCGCACGCCACGACGGAGAGGTCGTCCGGAATCGAGATGCGCAGGTCGCGCAACGCGGCGAACACCCCGGCGAAGAGCTGGTTGTTCCCCGCGATGATCGCCGTGGGCGGCCGATCCATCGCCGAGGATCTCGGTCACGGCACGGTATCCGTCGTCGATCGTGAGCTCACCGGCCCGGCATAGCTCTTCGTCTCGAGTCGAGGCCGAGACGCTGCACCTCCTCGCGGAAGGTCGAAAGTCGCACCCGGCTTCCTCGTTGGGCCGTCGTTCCTGCGATCAGTGCGATCCGGGTGTGACCGATCTACGCGAGATGCCGATCGCCTCCGCGAGACCGGTCGCATGGTCGGAAAGGACGCAGTCGATGCGCGCGGCCGGGATCTCACGGTCGAGCAGGACGACGGCCTGGAATCCCCCAGCCGCTCTCGAAGTCCGGGCGCGCGCTCGTCCGCGACCGCGATCACCAGACCGTCGAGGCGTCGCTGGCGGAGCGCGGCCATCAGCTCCTCCTCGTGCTCGGGGTCGTTCGACGAGTTCGCGATCATCAGCGAGTAGCCCTGAGGACTGAGCGCCTCGTCGGCGGATTTCGCGACGGTCGCGAAGAGCGGGTTCGAGATGTCGCTGACGACGAGCGCGACGCCCCGGTCGTCCCAGTGCGCATGCTCCGCGCGGCGACGTCGGGCCTGTAGCCGAGCTCGCGCGTCACCAGCATCACCCGTTCACGGACTTCGCTCCGCACGAAGGGCTGGTTGTTCAGGACGCGTGAGACCGTCGATACCGACACGCCAGCCTGCCGCGCGACCTCCCGAAGCGTCACCTCTGTCACCAGCGTCGGTCACCTCAAGCGATTGGGAACGTTCTTTGAGAACGTTCCCAGAAGAAAACTGACTTCGGCGTTCAGGGCAATGTCAAGCGGAAACCCAGCCTCTTCGGTCGGTCAGGCTCACTCGCAGAAGCGATGCGCCAGTCGCACTCGTACCGACGACCTCCTGGCTCGGGTACCAGGGGCGTAGCCAGTCGCCGGGATGAGGCGGCCGCCGTCGGCCGCCCGATGGTCACGGGTCAACGTCATCTGTGATCGTTGGCCCGGCTGCGAGCCCCTCAGCGCGCGTACGTGTCCAGAAACCGGCGCAGATGGCCGGCGAAGGCGTCGCGGTGGTCTCGCATGTCGTGGATCCGGTGCCCGCTCCCCGCGACGCGAACCACCTCGACGGTCGGCTCGGTCTGCGCGAGGCGCTCCTCGTCGCCGGTCGAGAAGGCGGCGCCGGCCGCGTCGTCCGCTGCGACGACGACCACTGGCGGCGTGACGGGCCATCACGTCTCGGCCGCGGCGAGGGTCGAGCCGTCGATCGCGCCGTCGATCACCCCGATGTCCAGCCGGCGGTACCCGAAGGCCATGCCGGCGAGCCCGTCGTCCGTGAGGATCTCGCCGAGCGCCGGCGTGCCCGGCGGGCCCCAGCGGATCGTGCCGATGTGCTGCGCCGTCTCCTCCTCCGAGAGCCCGCGATCCCGGCTCTCGAGGATCACAGCCTTGACGCCATGGAAGACGTCCCGGAACCTCCTGACCTCGGGCTCCGGGGTCTCGCCGGCGAGCAGGGGCGGATCCTCGAGCAACGCTGCGGTCACCGGGCCTGGATGGTTCTGCGCGAGCCACCAGGCGACGACGCCGCCGAGCGAGTTCCCGACGACCACCGCCGGGCGCGACGCGACCGAGCGGAGCACGGCGACGACGTCGCCGCCGTAGCGCGGAAGAACGTAGGTGCCCGGCGCGTGGTCGGACCGCCC
The DNA here is from genome assembly GCA_963777975.1 of uncultured Chloroflexia bacterium. GTDB lineage: Bacteria > Chloroflexota > Limnocylindria > Limnocylindrales > CSP1-4 > CSP1-4. The sequence continues at coordinate 451,545 of CAVZSO010000013.1, forward strand.
GTGACCGCGCAGGTCGACCCGGACGATCCGCCGCCCCCGCGGTGAGCTCGTCCGGAAGCCATTCCCACGTCCGGCCGCTCGAGCCGACCCCGTGCACGAACAGGACGGGCGCTCCGTCCTCCGGCCCCTCGAGCTCGACGTCGAGGCCGACACCATCGCTCCGGATACGCCGCGTGTCGGTCACGCCCCAAGAATTATCCATCGCGGGGCCGGGGTGAGCTCAGGGTCGACTCAGGGTCATTCCGGATGGTCTCCGAAGTCGCGCGGCGCCATCCTGGGGTCATGAGCGGTACACAACACACATCCCCGAGGTCCGGCGGTTGCAGCGCAGCCGCTCCGACCGCATGCTTGCCGGCGTCAGCGGGGGCCTGGCTCGCTACTTCGAGATCCACCCCGCAGTCTTCCGCGTCGGCTTCGTCGTCCTCACCCTCCTGGGCGGGGCGGGCATCCTCATCTACGCCGCCGCGGCGCTCGTCATACCCGACGAGGGCAAGGAGGACTCGATCGCCACGGCGGCACTCCGCAACAGGCGCGACCGCCCGTGGCCGCTGATCGGGCTCGGCCTCCTCGCCGTGGCGGGCGCCATCCTGCTGTCGCGGGCGACGCTGTGGCCCGACGGCGACTCGTGGTGGCTGTTCCTGATCGCCGGTGTCCTGATCCTCTGGGTCACGCGACAGCCGGCGGCCGACCCGGCGGTGGATGCGAAGGAGCTCGCGGCGGAGGACTCTCGCCGCGTGCGACGGGCGCTGCGCAGGGTCGGCATCGTCGTCGCATCCCTGGTCGCGCTGGTGGTCGTCGCCGCCGCGATCTTCATGGCCGTGTTCGACGTGCACCTCGGCCGGGGCGTCGGCGACCGCATCTACGTCCCCGCGACCACGCAGGAGCTGCGCGACGACTACCGGCTGGGGATCGGTTCCCTCGAGCTCGACCTCGGCGAGCTGCAGCTCCCGTCGGGCGAGACGCACATCGTGACGAGCGTCGACGTCGGCGACCTGCGCGTGATCGTCCCCGCCGGGGTCGCGCTCCGTGCTCACGGCGAGGTCCAGGTCGGCAACATCGAGATCCTCGGCACCCAGGACGACGGCCGTAACGCCGACGTCGACGTGAGCCAGACCGGCGAGCGGGTGCTGGTGCTCGACGCGGACGTCGGCGCGGGGAACCTCCGCGTCGAGCGGGCCACCATACGATGACGCGGCATGTCGCTGCGCACGTTCGCATCGAGCTCTGACGACCGGGTGATCGCGGGGGTCTGCGCAGGTATCGCGCAGACCCTCGCGGTCGACGCCACCCTCGTCCGGCTCGTCTTCGCGCTCCTCGCACTGGCCGGGGGAGCGGGGATCATCCTCTACCTCGCGCTGTGGGCGTGGGCCGACGGGCGGCGCGCCTGGATCGCCGCGGTGGGTGGACTCGTCGCGGGCGCCGCACTTCTCGGCGCCCTTGGCCTTTCGAACCGGTCGGTCGTCGGGATCGCGCTGATCGCGGGCGGGCTCGCGCTCGCGTGGCGCCAGGGCGGCAGCTTCCACCCGGAGGCCCCGCTCTCCTACGGCGGTCTCGCCCTCGCCGCGCTCGGCGCGGTGCGTGCTCCTCTCGGGCGGGGGAACGTCCTCGACGCTGCTCGCGCCCGGCGCCGTCGCCGGCGCGCTGCTCCTGATCGCAGGCCCCTGGGTGTGGCGACTGGCGCTCGAGCGCGACGTGGAACGCACCGCCCGCATTCGCAGCGAGGAGCGCTCGGACATGGCTGCCCGCGTGCACGACTCGGTGCTGCAGACGCTGGCGCTGATCCAGCGGCACGCGCGACGAGCCCCGGCGCGTCGCGTCGCTGGCGCGCCGGCAGGAGCGAGAGCTGCGCGGCTGGCTGTACGGCGACCAGCCGCTCGGCGACGACAGCGCTTCGGTGACGGCGGCGCTCGCAGCGGCGGCAGGCGACGTCGAGGAGCTCCACGGCGTGCGCGTCGAGCTGGCGAGCGCCGGTGACTGCCCGGTCGATTCGTCGGTGGGCGCGCTCGTGCTCGCCGCACGCGAGGCGATGACGAACGCAGCCAAGTTCGCCGGCGTCGAGGAGATCGACGTCTACGCGGAGGTCGCGGACGACGCGGTCAGCGTGTTCGTCCGCGATCGCGGCGCCGGCTTCGACCGCGCGGACGTGCCGGCCGACCGCCGGGGACTGGTCGAGTCGATCGAGGGCCGGATGGAGCGCGCCGGCGGCAGCGCGTCGATCGTGACGAGCCCGCGGCGGCGGTACCGAGGTCGAGCTGCACCTGCCCCGGAGGCCGTCGTGAAGCGTCGCGTGGTGCTCGTCGACGACCACGACCTGTTCCTGGCCGGTGTCCGCGCCGAGCTCGGCGACGCGGTCGAGGTGGTCGGCCAGGCGGGAGCGTGGCCGACGCGGTGCCGCTCATCAAGGAGCTCGACCCGGAGGTCGTCCTGCTCGACGTGCACCTGCCCGACGGGAGCGGCGACGCGATCATCAACGCGGTCGCGCCGGATCGGCCAGGCGTGCGGTTCCTGGCGCTGTCGGTGTCGGACGCGGCGGAGGATGTGATCGCGGTGATCAGGGCCGGGGCCCGCGGCTACGTGACCAAGACCATCTCCGGCGCTGAGCTGGCCGGCGCGATCGAGCGCGTCGCGAGCGGGGACGCCGTGTTCTCGCCGCGCCTGGCCGGCTTCGTGCTCGACGCCTTCCGGGCAGGCGAGCAGGTCGGGGGCGACGCAGAGCTCGACGAGCTCACTCCGCGCGAGCGCGAGGTGCTGCAGCTGATCGCGCGCGGCTACATGTACAAGGAGATCGCCGCACGGCTCCACCTGTCTGTGAAGACGGTCGAGAGCCACGTCTCGAACGTCCTGCGCAAGCTCCAGCTCTCGACCAGGCACGAGCTCGCGCGCTGGGCGACGCAGCACCGGCTGGTGTAGAAACGGTCACGAACGTCGGAGGAACACGGCACCACCCGTGATCCGGTCTGCGTCCTCGGACGCGACGAGTGCCCGCAGCGCATAGACCATCTGGCCGAGGATCGTCTGATTCCCACGGTCGAACGCAGGACGCACCGCGAAGATCACCCCGGATGAGCCTCTCCGCGGCTGGCAGCGTCCGCGACGAGCGTGGAGAAGTCGGGCACGTTGTCCGTCACGATCGCGCGCCCGTCCTCGCTGGCGCGCGCGAACACGTCCTGGTCCGGGGCTCCGCGATAGCGGAAGGGAAGCTCGGTCGCTGCGACCACGTCCACGCCGCGCGTGTGCAGTTGCCGAGCGATCTCCGCCGACCACATCTCGTTCAGCAACAGCTTCACCCCTGGGCGGTGAGCAGCTGCACCCCGTGTCAATCCGACGTCGTGAAGGCCGCCCGCCGCTGGGCAAAGACGATCGACGACGCGGCGCGCGCGGCCGCGGAGTGAGCGCTCGACCCGAGACTCGCGTGAGCACCGACGCCGACCGGGCGGCCGTCCGGCTGGTCGAGCTCGTGGCGGCGGTCTCGCTCGGGGTCGACCTCGGCTACGGGCAGCCGATGGAGCACGTGCTGATCGCGCTGCGCGTCGCCGAGCGGCTCGGGCCCGAGGACGAGACGCGGGCTGGCGTCTACTACACGGGAAGCCATGCGCCTATGCGCGCTGGACGGTGACCGCGGTGCCGTACGCCGCGACCTCGGTCATGTTGCTCCCGAGCTCGTTGCAGTCGAAGCGCATCGCGATGACCGCGTTGGCGCCCGCCTCGCGGGCCGCGTCGCGCAGGCGCTCGACGGCCTGCAGGCGGCTGTCGGCCAGCATCTTCGTGTAGCCCTTCACTTCGCCGCCGACGAGCCCCTTGAGCTGTGCGCCGATGTCCGAGCCGATGTTCCGGCTGCGCACGGTCAGCCCGAACACCTCCCCGAACACCTGCGTCACGCGGTAGCCCGGAAGGTCGTTCATGGTCGTCACGGTGATGTCGGACATGGCTGCTCCTCGGTCGGTTGCGACGTCGGCGCGACGTTACCGGGGCGTGGGACGCTCGCGGTGACGACGTCGCCGCGCCCGACCTCGTCGAGAGCGTCCGATCCCTCGTTGAACAGCTTCCCCGTCGCCCGAGATGGCAGAGTCTCCGCGTGGCCACGATGAAGGACCTCGACGAGCTCGCGCTGGCGATGCCGCAGGCGGAGAAGCACGTCTCCGACGACGGGCGTCCGACCTACTCCGTGCACGGCAAGTTCTTCTGCTTCCACCGCAGCCGACGGCCCGACGCGGTCGACCCGGAGACCGGCGAGCGGCTGGACGACGTGCTCGTGTTCCGCGTCGCGGATCTCGGCGAGAAGGAGATCATGGTCGCCGACGACCGCGGGGTGTTCTTCACGACGCCGCACTGGAAAGGGTACTCCGCCGTCCTCGTGCGGATTCCCTCGCTCGGGCGGATCGATCGCGAGGAGCTGCGCGATCTCGTCGCCTTGGCGTGGCTGACGCGGGCGCAGAAGCGTGTCGCGAAGGCCTGGCTCGCCGAGCAGGGGCTGCTCGAGAACCAGGCGAACGCCGCGTCCTTCCCTCGGCTTGTAACCCATGAGACAATCGCGGGAAGATCCTGGCCGCGTGGCTCGTCCAGAGGATGAGCCGCAACGCGCGGCGAACCCACGAAGGGAGGCACCTATGGGGACGAGCATGACGGCGATGCTCGTCGGCACGCCCGAAGATGTTGGGGGACATCCGGGCGTCACGGCCACGATTCCGCGTGACGAGATCGAGGAGGCGCTGGCATCGGACCAGCCGCTCGACCTCATCCTCGACGTGACGAGGCCGAAGGACGGCGGCGTCGAGACGACGGATGTCACGGTTACCTGGCAGCGAAGCGACCTCGAGTCGCTGCTGGCTGGGATAAACGCGGACGCGATCACCCTCTCGTTCGATCGAGTAGGGCTCGAGCGAGCGATCGACGAGCCGGACTTCGAGGGACAGGGAATCCGAGAGGTCATGCTGCTGACCGTCGCAGCGGCCTCCGCGTCGGCCGCGATGGCGGTCTCGACCGCGCAGGGCCAGGTGACGGACGCCGGTGGCGGCGGCGGCCCGGTGCCCGTCGTGGTCGCGCCCGGCCATGGCGAGGCTGGGACGGCGAGCGCCCTCGCGCCGAGCGGGCTCGACGTCCCGATCGCGACGGCGATCGCGGCACACGACACGGCGACCGGAGCCTTCGCAACGTCGGGCCACGACGAGGCGACGCTCGCGGCCCGCGGCGTCGACGTGCCGATCGCCACGGCGATCGCGGCCGCCGGTGCAGGCGAGGCGACAACCGCGCGTGACCTCGCGGCGCCGCCGGCGATCCACGACGAGACGTCGCTCGCCGCCCGTGGTGTCGGTCAGGCCGTGCCCGGGATGGACGAGGCGACCCTCGCCGCACGCGGCATCGAGACCGTCGCGCCTGGAGGGCACGACGAGGCGACGTTCGCAGCACGGGGGATCGATGCAGGCACTCCCGCGGCGACCCATGACGAGGCGACCCTCGCTGCGCGAGGCGTCGGCGTCACCGTGCCCGGGATGGACGAGACGACGCTCGCGGCCCGCGGGATCGAGCCGCAGTCGCTTCCCGCGAGCCACGACGAGGCCACGCTTGCGGCTCGTGGCGTCGAGGTGCCGGTGGTAGCCGACTCGGGCTCGAGCTTCGAGCTGCCGTCGGTCGACGCCGGAGCAGCGGCGGCGATCGGAGGCCTCGCGGGGGCGGGGCTGCTCATCGCCGCAGCGGCGTTTGCCGCCCGACGAAATCGGGTGGGAACGGCGTAAGGGGGCATGCGAGGAGGGCCGCCCTCCCGGGCGGCCCTCCTCTCTCAGATGTGCAGCGTCACTCGGTGACGCAGCATTGCTCGTGGTCAGGAGGCGCCGTAGAAGAGCCGGTCGACGACGTCGGGCTCGTCCGGAGCATCCTCCGCGGCGCGCGCTGCGAGGGACGGCAGCACCAGCTTCTCGTGCAGCTCCATTCGCGCATAGACGACATCTGCGTCGGCAGCGGGCTTCGGGATCGTCGCTGCGAGCCGGCGCACGTCGAGGCCTCCGAAGAACACCGTGAGCACCTGCCAGATCCTCGCGTCCACGCCGCCGACGTCGAGCTGGGCGCCCTCGAGGCGCTGGTAAGCGGTGCGCAGCCTTGCCCGCAGCTGCTTCGGGATGGAGAGCTTCCGCTCGAGCTCGTCCACGACGTCGTCGATTCGTAGCCCGCGCGCAGTCCGTGCCTCGGTGAGCGGCGTCGAGCCGTAGACGCGGGCGCGCATGGTGAGAAGCTGCTCCTCGGTCGGCGCCCGGATGGGCGCCGACCGCAGGTATGCGTCGATGAGGCTGCCGAGCGCCTCGCGCCCGTCCCCCGCCTCGTCGAGGTACCCGGCGACGTCGGGCGTCTCCCCGCGCTCGCGCGCCTCGAGGTACCGCTCGAACAGGGCGTCGACTCCCCGGCCGGCCATCACGTCGCAATTCTCTCGACCAGCTTGCGCTTGGCGCGGTTCCACGCCTGGTCGACGTTGTTGCGGGTGATCCGGAGCCGGCTGGCGATCTCGCCGGGCGAGAGGTCGTGGACGATCCGCAGGATCGCCACCTCGCGCTCGCGAGGGGCAAGCCCCTTGAGCAGGAGGTCGACGTCCGTCGCGAAGTCGAGGTCGTTCTCGAGGTCGCGGAAGGGGTCGTCCGACGCGAGCCGCTCGTCGAGCTCGACGGACGTCCATTTCTTCGGCGCGAAATGCTCCTTGATCTTCCAGGTCGTCACCATGTGGACGATGACCCGAAACGGAAAGCGGTACACACGGCCCCGGCCGAGCTCCTCGAGGATGCGCAGCGCCACGTTGGACGCCACGTCGTCCGCGTCGTGCGCCGGCAGCTTCGCGCGGCAGCGGTCGAAGACGACACCCAGGTAGTGCTCCCAGAGCGTCTGGAGGTCGCCGCTCGCCAGGAGCTTCGCGTCTTCGGCATCGCGTTCATCATGGATCACCGTAGGAGTCCGGCTCACGTCGGGCGCGATATTACGAGGAATCCCGGGCGTCGCCTCGTCCTCCATCGATGTCTGGCTCGGCCAGACACCGCAAGCGCACTTCAGACCCGCTCGTACTGGAGCCGCCAGAGCTCACGCGGCTGATCACGCTCCTCCCTGTCTCGTCGTCTCCCGTCCCCACCACACCTTCCAGGTGCCGAGCTAGAAATCGAAGTCGTCGGGTGACGGCATGGCGCCACCGGTCGGGTCCAGCGGGTCTCGCGGTGTGGATAGACGGATGCCGGGCGAAGAGCCAGCGAAGGTCGAAACGTTCGACCGTTCCGGCGGCCCTAACGGTTGCGCCAGCGGGACTCGAGCGTCGCGACGTCGAGCCGCTCCGCGGCCTCGAGGGCCTTGTCCGCGACCCGGCGGGTGTCCTTGCCGATCGCGCCGCGGAACAGCCAGCGGCGAACCAGGCGTCCGAGCGGGAGGCCGCCGTCGAGCGAAGGCGTGCGGCGGGGCGAGAGGTAGAGCTCGAGCGTCAGCTGCTTGACGAGTGCAGGGTCGGCCGGACGGCCCGTCTCGCGCTCCAGACGGTGCGCGACGAGGGAGCCGAGGACTCGCACCTCGCGAACGCCGGCGCGCAGTGTCATGACGAGTGAGGCCGTGGTGGACGCGACGAGCACCCAGGGGACGCGCGGCAGCCACCTCGCGCCCCGCGCGAGCGTCCGGATGATCGGCGTCGCGACGACGGCGACGCGCTGGACCGTGTCGGTGAGCGCCTCGGAGTCGTCGTCGCTCGACATCAAACGCTTCCCTTCGGCCGCCGACGTGACCCGGTCGGGGCTGAGGAGTATCCGGTCGATCACCTGGTCGTACAGGCCGCCGACCGCCTCGAGGAGCGTGCGGTTGCGCTCCGGCTCGGGGTCGGGGAGCCGGGTCGCGAGGCTCGCCTCGGGGAGCTCGTGCTGGTTTGTCGTCATGACGCGTTTCCTACCCGTTTTCAGCCGATTGGGCCCTTCGAGCGGTCGATGCGGGCCGCTCGTTGCGGTCTTGCCGCGCGGTTGTTGGTCCCATCCCTAGCCCCCACCCACCCGCGGGGACACGGACGGTAGCGGCGAGAGCGTGACGTGTCCGTGCCAACTCTGTGCCAGGTTCGTGCCGATCCGCGGCGATCTGGTCACTGCATGCGTCGGCGGCCACCCAGCAGGTAGAGCCGGGCTCCGGGTGTTCGGCGAAGATCCAAGCACCGGCGACCGGCCTCGTACCGCGGTAGGGCCCGGCGGCTGCCGGGCCCTACCGCGCGATTGGAGCGCCGGATGCGCCCCGGTTGCTCCGGTCGTCGCAGGTGCCACCGGGGGCGGGAGTTCCCCGGATCGCCTGCGATGTCCTCTACGCCGCCTCGGCGAGCACGTCGCCCTCCGACTCGTAGGACGGAGCCGCCGCGAGCTCCTCCTTGCGGATCAGCGCGAGGGCTGCCACCACACCCACGGCGGCGATGCCCGCACCGACCCAGAACGCGGCCTGGAATCCCGACGTCAGCGCCTGTGGCACAGCGTCCCCGGCGTTCGCCGCGCTGTTCGAGTGCGCGACGGCGACCGAAGAGAGGACGGCGATGCCGAGTGCGCCGCCGATCTGCTGCGACGTGTTGATCAGCCCGGACGCGAGACCCGCGTCCTTCGCCTGCACGCCGGCGAGCGCCGCGATCGAGATGGAGACGAACGAGAACGCCATGCCCACCGCGATCACGAGGAAACCGGGCAGCAAGTCGCCGAGGTACGAGCCCTCGACCGAGACCTGGGTGAAGTACAGGAGGCCGATCGTCAGCAGGCTCATTCCCGTGACGAGCACCGGCTTCACGCCGACGCGGGTCACCAGCTGCTGCGCGACCATCGCCCAGATGATCGACGAACCGGCAACGGCGATGTACGCGATGCCGGTCTTGAGCGGCGAGTATCCGAGCACCTGCTGCATGTAGAGCGTCAGCATCAGGAACATCGAGAACAGCGCCGTGCCGAGGATGAACCCGGCGATGTTCGCGCCTGCGACCGTCTTGATCCGGAAGATCGAGAACGACATGAGCGGGTGCGTGGCACGGGTCTCGCGGATCGCGAAGCCGACCAGCAGCACCACGGCGGCCGCGAACATGCCGATCGTCCGCGTGGAGCTCCAGCCCCAGTCGTTCGCCTGCGTGATCCCGAACACGGCCGTCGAAAGGCCGGCGGTCACGAGCACCGCGCCGAGGGCGTCGAAGCCCTGGGTGCGGATGTCACGGCTCTCGCCGAGCAGCACGGGGGCGAGCGCCAGCGCCGTGATCCCGACCGGGATGTTGAGGAAGAAGATCCACTCCCAGCTCAGGAGGTCGGTGAAGACGCCGCCGAGCAGCACGCCTGCGGCCGCGCCGAACCCGCCGACGGCTCCCCAGACGCCGAGCGCGATGTTGCGCTCCTTGCCCTCCGAGAAGGTCGTCATCAGGATCGAGAGCGCCGCCGGGGCGATGATCGCCGCGCCGAGGCCCTGGACGGCACGGGCGCCGATCAATGACGGCTCGTTCCACGCGAGTGCCGCGAGAAGCGACGCGCCGGTGAACACCACGAGACCGTAGATGAACATGCGCCTGCGACCCAGGATGTCCGCCGCGCGCCCGCCGAGAAGCAGGAACCCGCCGAACACGAGCGCATAGGCGCTGATCACCCACTGAAGGTTCTCCTGGGAGAACCCGAGGTCGACCTTGATCGACGGAAGGGCGACGTTCACGATCGCGATGTCGAGCACGAGCATGAACTGGACGACGCTGAGAAGCGCCAACGCCCACCATCTCTTGGAGGAAGCAACCATGAATGTCACCTTTCGGTTCGCTTGATGAACCGCAGGCTAGATGGAAGCTTGCTAATTGAAAGTACGGTGTTCCGTACTCATAGTGCGGACAACCGAACCTTCAGTGAAGGCATACAATAGAGGCATGAAGAGCTACCGCCAGTATTGCCCCGTCGCCCACGCGCTCGACCGGATCGGCGATCGCTGGGAGCTATTGATCGTGCGCGAGCTCATGCTCGGGCAGCGGCGGTACACCGACCTCGCCGAGGCGCTGCCCGGGATCGGCTCCA
>CAVZSO010000014.1:0-35804 GCA_963777975.1 uncultured Chloroflexia bacterium
ATGGCCGCGATCATCCTGGTCGTCGTCGTCTTGCCGTTGGTGCCGCTGACGCTGATGATCGGCATGCGCCGGTCGGCATCGCGCAGCCAGGCGGGCGGCGTTTCACCGGCTGCTCGGATGCGGGCGACGGCGCGCGTCACCGTTCGGCTGCGACGGACTGCCGTAGTCGGGGCCAGGTCCCGATCGCAGCAGCGCATGGCCGCCTCGGCGATCTCGAGGGCCCGCTCGTGCTCGCGCCAGGGGAAGGGCGACGATCCATGCGCCCGGTTCGCTGGTGCGGTGGACGGTGACCGGCAGTCTCGGCCGACGACCGAGCAGCGCCTCGTCGAGCCAGACAGGCCGTCCGCATCGGTCAGGCGATGGAGCCGACGGACCCAGGCCGTCAGTCGCGGACCGGCATCGGCACATCGCGAGCTCGTACCGGACGCCCCAGCTCGACGACCGCGTGGGCACCGGGCTGGCGCTGTCCGTACCAGGTCCGGACGTCGCCCGACGGTGACCTCGATCTTGACGGTCGGCTCCAGGCGGTAGAGGTTGGGGCCCTCGAGGAGCCGGATCTCGACGAGGCGCACGGTCGGCCGAGTATAGGTCGCCGGTCCTGCCGTAGACTGCCCGCCGATGACCCAGCCCATCGCCGCCGCGCCCGTCTCCGGCACCGAGATCGAGGCCGTTCGACTGGCAGTCGACGGCAGCCTGCCCCGCTTCCTCGAAGAGCTGGCGACGCTCGTCAGCATCGATTGCGGCTCGTACACCCGGGACGGCGTCGATCAGGTCGCCGCCTGGACCGCGGCCGCCCTGGCCGACATCGGTGCGCGCGTCGAACGTCGGCCCGACCCGGCCGGGCGCCTGGGCGATACGGTCGTGGCCACGTTCGACGGCCGCCCGGGCGGCCGTCGGGTGCTCATGATCGGACACATGGACACCGTCTTCGACCCTGGCACGGCCGCGGCCCGTCCGTTTCGCATCGTCGATGGCCGTGCCTATGGCCCTGGCGTGACCGACATGAAAGGCGGCTTGCTGGCCGGCCTTCACGCGCTCGCCGCCCTGCGCGTGATGGCACACGATGCGGACACGTGGCTGCCCTTCAGTCGCCTCATCTTCATCGCCAATCCGGACGAGGAGATCGGCTCACCGGCCAGCACGCCACATATCCGTGCGGCCGCCCTCGAGTCGGACGTGGCCCTCGTGCTCGAATGCGCGCGCGCCAACGGCGACATCGTCAGCGCGCGCAAGGGCACGCTCGACGTTCGCCTGACCGTCCACGGTCGGGCGGCCCATGCCGGCGTCGAGCCCGAGAAGGGGCGCAATGCCATCCTCGCGGCCGCCCACCAGGTCGTCGCCCTGCAGGCGCTCAATGGCCGATGGGCCGACGTGACCTGCAATGTCGGTGTCATCCACGGTGGCACCCGTCCGAACGTGGTCGCCGAGACCGTGACCCTCGAGGTCGATCTGCGCAGCTCGACGCGGGCGGACCTCGAGGCGGCCGAACGCGAGGTCCGCACCATCGCCACGATCGACCACGTGCCCGACGTGACGACCACGATCGAGGAGATGGGCCGGCACTGGCCGATGGAGAAGCTGGCCGGTTCGGTCCGCCTCGTCGATCAGGCGGTCGAGCTCGCCGGTCGTCTCGGCTTCAGCCTCCGAGATGCGACCACCGGTGGTGCCTCGGACGCCAACACGACCGCCGGCTTGGGCGTGCCCACGCTCGATGGACTGGGTCCCATCGGCGGTGACGACCACGCACCAGGCGAGTACCTGGAGGTGGACTCGATCGCGCCCCGGACGACGTTGCTGGCGCTCCTGCTCCTGGCGGTCGCCCGCGATGGTGGTGTCGGTGCCGGCTAGCGGCGGCGCCAGCCGATCCACGGCTGACGCCCACCCGATCAGCCACCCGTCGCCGTGCGCACGACGGCGACGATGAGGACCGCGGCAAGGATGCCGAAGAAGACATTGCGTCGCCAGCGCACGACAGCGACCCCGATGACGACGGCCACGAGCTCGATCCCGATCTGGAGCCGGTGCCCTCCCGACGCCTCGGTCACGACGAGGATGCCCACGGCGGCGAGGGCGGCCAGGACGGCCGGGCCGACCAGGTGCAGGTACGCGATGACGAGCGGCGGCAGGCGATCGAAGCCGGGTGAGAGGAGCGGGACCGCGCGCCAGGGATAGGTCACGGCGCCCATCAGCAGCGCAAGGAGGACGAGCTCGGTGCTCATGTCCGCGTGACGTCCGTGTCGGGCTGGGCCTCCGAAGCGTCGTGGGGCAGGGGAGCCATCACGAACCCTTCGAACCCCTCCACGTCGGATCGCGCCGGGCCGTGACGAACCAGCAGCGCCACGAGTGGTGCAAGGAGGCCGCCGGCCACGATGCCTGCTGACGGGCCGACCACGACCCCGAAGCCGACGGCGATGGCGGCGCCAGCGACGGCAGCGACCAGCTCCCGCCGGCCGGTGACGAGCGCAGCCGCGATGCCGGCCATGGCGGCCGGGAAGATGATGTCGATGCCGAATCGGGTGGGGTCCGGGATGCCCTGACCGCCGAGGAAGCCGACCAGGTTGGCGGCGAACCACATCGGCACGATGAACGCGGTCGCGATCCAATATCCACCGACATCGGCCCGACCCAGGCGCCGGAAGTGCGGCAGGGCCAGCCCGAAGGTCTCGTCGGTCAGGACGTAGGCCATCGCCGCGCGCTCGAGGCGGCGCCGACCCGTCAGCCAGGGCGCCAGAGCTGCCGAGTAGAGGACGTGCCGTGCGTTGAGGAGGGTGGTCAGCAGCAGGATGGCTGCCCATGGGACGCCTCCGGCGACCAGGCCGATGGCGGCGAACTGGGCCGCTCCGGCGAGCACGAACGTGCTCATCGCCAGCATCTCGACCAGCGAGTAGTCCGCGGTCCGAGCGGCCAGCCCATAGACCAGGCCGAAGGCGATGGCCGAGACCGAGAGCCCGGCCGCGTCGAGGATCAGGCGGCGCCGAGCCGCCCCAGCGGCAGCCCGACGGGCTCAGCGGAGGAAGCTTCGGCCGCAGGTGTCGCAGACGGTGTAGACGGCATGCCGCTCGCGCGCGTATCCGGCCGCGTGGAGTCGGCCCGTGAAGTCGTCCATGGGGCAGACCCAGATCCACCAGCGCCCGCCTTCGTCGGGCTCGCCCAACGGGGTCGTCTCGGCCGCGATCCGATCGTGCAGGCCCTCGAAGGCACCCTCGGCACGCTCGATGGCCGCCGCTCGCTCGGCCTCCGTCTCGCTGCCATATGGGTAGTTCTGGGCGACGTTCGAGGTCACGAGGCTGAACTCCTGGGCCGTGGACGGTGGGGACGATCGGCAGGGTCGGAGATGGCCAGCCGCGGAGGTCGTGAGCGCGGCGCGACCGGCCGTGGCGGAGTATATCGCGCGTCAACCCGCGGACTGCCGGGTCACCAGACGGCCGGCGAGCCCTCGCTTCGGGGATCCGTAGCGGCCGCGAAGGCCGTCGGCACATCGCCATCGCCATCCCGCAGCAGTTCGATGGCATGGGTGTGTCCGAGCCCCGGATCGAAGTCCGCTCGCTGGAGGACGTCGTGGCCCCGCGCCCGCAGCTGTTCGACGACCTGCGGGTGATAGCGCGACTCGATGACGCTCATCGATGGCGGCATATGGTGCTCGGGCATCTCCGCCGCCCACCGAGGAGCGGCCACCGCGGTGGCGACGTCGAGGCCGCCGTCGACGAGGGCTGACACGACCTGGGCGAAGATCTGGGGCTGGATCTCGCCGCCCATCGAGCCGTGGACGACCCACGGGCGGCCGTCGCGGAAGAGCATCCCTGGGGTCAGCGTGTGCATCGTTCGTTTGTGCGGCGCCAGAACGTTGACGCGGGCTGGATCGAGGCTGAACGACGCGCCCCGGTTCTGGTAGCCGATGCCGGTCTCTGGATCGACCAGCCCGGAGCCGAACCCGTACGAATTGGACTCGATGAGGCTGACCACGCCGCCCCATCGGTCGGCGGTGGCGAGGTAGGCGGTGCCGCCACCGGCCCGGTCGGGCAGCGGCGCCTGCGCGCGGGTGCGATCGGGGTCGATGCCGGCCGCGATGCTGGCGGCCCGTTCGCTCGAGAGCAGGGCTTCGAGGGCGCCCGGCGCCATCGAGCCCGGGTCGGTCAGCCAGCGGTCCCGTTCAGCCAGCGTCGCGCGCGCGGCTTCGAGCCCGAGATGGACCCAGGCGGCGTCGGCGACCCCGTGCGCGTCGAAGGCCACCGGCGGCGGCGGGGCGACCGTGCCCAGCACATTGAGCAGCTGGAGCGCGATCGCACCGCAGCTGTTCGGGGGATGGCTGGTCGCCTCGATGCCGCGATAGGACGTCCGGATCGGTGTCGTCCAGTCGGACGTGTGGGCCGCCAGGTCGTCCGCCTCGATGCGCGCGCCGCGGGACGTCAGGTATGCCGCCGCGCGCGCCGCGAGGGACCCGTCGTAGACGGTCCCGGGGCCTTCGTCGGCGATCCTGCGGAGTGTCGTGGCCAGGCCGGGTACGACGACGATCTCGCCGTAGCGCCAGGGACGGCCTGCGGGCCGGAACGCGCGCGCCCAGTCGGAGTCGGCACCGAAGATCGGCGCCGACCGTTCGACCGCGGCCTGCCAGCTCCAGGACGCCGGAAAGCCCTCGGCAAGCTCGATGGCCGGCGCCAGCAGGTCAGGCCAGGCCAGCCGACCGAACCGTGCGTGGGCGTCGCCCCACGATCGGACGGCGCCGGGCACGGTCACCGTCCAGGGTCCTCGCAGCGGCAGCCGCTCTCCGTTGGCCGCCCGAGCAGCGTCGAGGCTCGCGGCGCTGCCGGAGCGCCCGCTGCCGTTCAGGCCGTGGAGCTCGCGGCCGTCCCAGATCAGCCAGAAAGCGTCGCCCCCGAGCCCGCACGAGTGAGCCGCGACGACAGCCAGGGCTGCGTTGGTGGCGATGGCGGCGTCGACCGCGCTGCCGCCGGCCCGCAGCATGCCCAGCCCGGCCTCGCTGGCCAGCAGGTGTGGGCTGACGACGGCACCGTGGCGGCCGACTCGGGGCCGTACCGGCGCGACCACCGGCACGTCGGCTGGTGGTCGAGGGGCGGCGCTCACGACGAGCTGGGTTCGGGCATCGATGGCTCCTCCGGGGGCGGCGGCGAGACAGGCAGCACCACGCCGACGCGGGCGCCACCACCGGCCAGATTGTCGGCGAACGCGCGCCCGCCGTGTGCCTCCGCGAGCTGTTCGACGATGGCCAGGCCGAGGCCGGAGCCTGGCCCGGAGCGCGAGGGGTCGGCGCGATAGAAGCGCTCGAACACGTGGACCAGCGCGGCCGGCGGGATGCCCGGTCCGTCGTCGCGCACGGCGAGGAGCAGCTCACCGTCGGGCAGCCCGGCTGCCTCGACCGAGACATGGCCGCCCGGTCGTGGAGCGTGCGCGAGGCCGTTGGCGATGAGGTTGGCAAGGATCCGGTCGACGGCGCCCCGGTCGGCCGCGAAGGGCAGGGATCCGGCGACCGAGAGCGCGTCGAGGATCTGGCCATCGGTCTCGGCCAGACCAGCGAACCGTTCGATGGCGGCGGCACAGACGCTCGTCGCGTCGAGCTGTTCGAGGGCCAGCGGACGGCCACCCGACTCGAGGTCGGCCAGGTCGCCGAGTTCGTCGATCATGCGCTCGAGGCGTGCCGTCTCCTCGGCGATGGCACTCGCGGCGCGGGTCGCATCCGGACCCTGGGCGGTGCCGTCGAGGAGCGCCTCGGCGAAGCCGCCGATGACGGTCAGTGGCGTGCGCAGGTCGTGACGGAGGCCGGCCAACATGTCGCTCTGCGTTCGCCGTGCGTCGGCGACCTCGGCGCTCATGGTGTTGAAGGCCGCGCTCGCGCGCGCGATCTCGAAGGGGCCGTCCTCGGGCAGCGGCGGCGGCACGTCGCCCATGCCGACCGCGCCTGCCGCGGCCGCAAGTCGGTCGAGCGGGCCGGTCACGGAGCGTGTCACCCAGGCGGCCAGGAGCAGGCCGATGATCGCGACCGCGACCAGCGCCACGAGCATGGCGCGCATGAGGTCCGTGAGGGCGCGACGACCGGCGTCGTCGGGACGCGCCAGGACCAACGCTGCGGCTCCCTGGCCTCGGAGGATATTGAAGGGCGAGGCGAGGAAGACGAAGTCGCCCTGCCCCGGAACGCGGAAGGAGCCCCGCTGGACGGCGATCGACGTGCCATCGGAGACGAGGTCGACATGCGTCACGGGGACCGGATCGCCGAGCTCGATGACGCTGCCGTCGGCGCGCGTCAGGAGGACGATGACGCCGCGCGCGGCCATCTGGTCCTGGAGCTCCCGGATGACGACGCGTGGCCGCGCGCCTTCGTTGATCCGCAGGCGCGCCTGCGTGACGAGCGGGACGGCCACGTCGGCCAGCGCGGCGCTGCTGGCGTCGGCGTGCAGGTCGCGCAGCAGGATGAAGAGGACGCCACCGACGGCCAGCAGGACCGCCACGGTGACCACGGCGAAGGCAACCAGGATGCGAGCTCGAAGGGACATCGTGGGTGGGCCCGGCTCAGGCGGCCGGTCGCTCGCGAGGCGGCGGCACCAGGCGGTAGCCGACACCGCGGATGGTCTCGATCGGTGGCGCGTCCTGGCCGAGCTGCCCACGGACCGCGGCGACATGCACGTCGATGGTCCGCGTCTCGCCCGGGAAGTCGGTGCCCCAGACCGATGACAGCAGCGCGTCCCGGCTGAGCACCACGCCAGGGTCGCGGGCCAGCGCCGCAAGGAGGTCGAACTCGCGCGGCCGCAGGTCGAGGCGCCGAGCGCCGACGTACGCCTCCCGCCGCCGCGGGTCGACGCGCAGCTGGCCGACCTCGATGGGCCGGATGCCCCGGGCGGCCCCATCGGTCCGGCGCAGGACCGCCTTGACCCGCGCCACCAGCTCGCGAGGGTTGAATGGCTTGACGATGTAGTCGTCCGCGCCGATCTCGAGGCCGACGATGCGATCGACGTCGTCGCCCCGCGCGGTGAGCATCACGATCGGCGTCTCGCCCATCCGCCGCAGCTCGCGCGTGACGTCCAGACCATCCATGCCGGGCAGCATCAGATCGAGGACGACGAGGTCCGGGTCATGCCGCTCGACCAGCTCGAGCGCGGTCGGCCCGTCGCGGGCGCTGACGACCGCGAAGCCCTCCTTCTCGAGGTAGAGCCGCAGCAGCTCGACGATGTTGCGCTCGTCGTCGACGATCAGGATCGTCTTCATGCCGGCGAGGATACGATGCACACGCGTGGTGTCCCGCCCGCCGTGTAAGCGGTGGGTAAGCGGCAGGCACGGCAACGTTCCCAGGAGGCCCATGTTCGCGACCATCGTCGGTCCCTACCCGCGGCCCGATGACCTCGACGACGAGGCTGCACTGCGGCTGGCTATCGAGGATCAGCTGCTCGCCGACGTGGGCGTGCTGGCCGACGGAGCCGTCACGCCAGATCCCGATGCGGTCGCGGCCTGGCGCCGAGCGGATGCCATGGCCCGATCGCTGGCGACGGAGCTCGCCGTCGAGCCACGCCCGCTGAAGGCCCGACTGTCTGGCCCGTGGACCTCGAGCCTGCCGCTCGAGACGGAGCGACATCACGACCGCGCGTCGGCCATGGCGGCGGCGCAGGCGGGCAATCTCGCCCTCAAGGCGCTCTTCACCGCCGGCGCTCCCATGGTCCAGGTCGAGGAAGACGGCCTGACGGCCATCGGTGCCGACGACGCGCCGGCGCGGGCTTTGGCGATCGACGTCTTCCAGGCGCTGATGGCCGGGATCGAAGGTCACGTCTCGTTGAGCGTCGTTGGCGGCGACCCGTGCGGCGCTGGACCCGAGGTGCTCTATGCCGCGCCGTTCTCGAGCCACCTCTTCGACCTCATCCTTGGCCCGGACGGCTGGCGGGTCGCACGCCAGGCGCCGCGCGAGCGCGGCCTCATCCTCGGCGTGGCCGACGCTCGCGTCGATCACCGCGATGCCGTCCCGGTCTCCGTCTGGGCCGCCCGCTACGGGGCATCGATGGGTGCCCGTGGCCTCGATCGTATCGGCCTGGCGCCCTCGGCTGGGCTGGAGGATCGCTCGCCGGCGGTGGCCCGGATGAAGCTGCGGAGCCTGGCCGAGGCAGCTGCCGTAGCCAGCCTCGAGGGTGACGCCCTGCGCGAGGCGCTCCCGAAGCGCGCGCGAAGCAGAGGCAAGCGGCCCGGCGTCGAGGCCCCGTCGCCTGCGCCAGGGCCGGACACCGGCACCGTTGGCTGATCGGTGACCCGGGCGTTCTGGCACTGGTTCTTTCCCTTCCTCTATGGCTTCCTGCGCCTCACCGATCCGTTCTGGCGCCGGCTCACGGAACGCCGCGGCTTGGGCAACACGGTCGAGCTGCTCGTCGTCGGCCGGCGGACCGGCCGAGAGCGCCGGGTGCTCGTCGGACTGCTGGCCGTCGGCGAGCGGCGCTACGTCGGCCATGCCAACGCCTCGGCCGCCTGGTTGCACAACCTGGTCGCCACGGGTGAGGGGCGGCTGGTCGTGGACGGTGCCACACCGCTCCGGGTCCATGCCGCGCGCATCGAACCTGGTCCCGAGCAGAACGCCGTCGTCATCGGCGCGTCGCGCCAACACCCCTTCCCGGTCGATCTCGCCTATCGGCTGGCGCGCGCCAGCATCCTCGTCGATGGGGTCTTCGTCCGCCTCGAGACGGCGGATGGCAGCCCGGTGCCGCTGCCAGCGCGCGCGCGCCGGGCCTGACCACGATGGAGATCCTGCATCGCGTCGTCGGCCCCGCGGCCACCAATGTCTGGGTCCTGGGCGACGAGGCCAGCCGCGAGGCGATCGCCATCGACACCGGGACGCCGTGTGTCGTTTGGCTCACCGGCCAGCTGGCCGAGCGGGGCTGGACGCTCAAGCTCATCGTCTCGACCCATCGCCATTGGGACCATATCGGCGACAACGCTGCGGTCAGCGCGGCGACCGGTGCCGACATCGCCGTCCACGCGCTCGACCGTCACGGGCTCGAGCGACCGGCTGCGGCCAACGCCCCGTTCCCGATCCCACCCAGCGTGCCGGCCGTCGAGCTGGCCGAGGGTGGGCGCGTCGTCTTCGGGGCCTTCGACCTCGAGGTCCTCCACACCCCCGGGCACACCGAGGGCTCGGTCTGCCTGCTGGCGCGAGAGTCGGGCGTCCTGCTGAGCGGCGACACGCTCTTCGCCGGCGCCTGGGGCCGGACCGACCTGATGGGCGGCTCTGAGGCTGCGATGGCCGAGTCATTGGCTCGGCTGGCACGCCTTGAACCCAGCCTCAGGGTCCTGCCGGGCCACGGCGCCACGACGACCATCGAGCGGGAGCGGTCGTGGCTCGACCTCGTCGCCCGACAAGGGCGCCTGTTCGCCTGACGATCGACGGGGCCCGTCCGCCATGCAGGCCCCAAGCGCACAGCGCTCCTG
The DNA here is from genome assembly GCA_963777975.1 of uncultured Chloroflexia bacterium. Taxonomy (GTDB): domain Bacteria; phylum Chloroflexota; class Limnocylindria; order Limnocylindrales; family CSP1-4; genus CSP1-4. The sequence continues at coordinate 9,412 of CAVZSO010000014.1, forward strand.
ATGCTGGCCGCTCCACTGACGCGAACGCGCCCTATGAGCCGTTGGTCGGTGGTCCGATCGGCTTCTCGTAGACGGAGCCGCTGAGGTCGACGACGAAGCCGCAGGAGGTGTAGAGGTCGAGCGCCTGGTTGGGGTTGTCGACGTCGACGCCGAGGGCGGCGCTCGTCTGGCCGTGGTCGCGGAGGGCGCCGAGCGCTCGGACGATGAGCGCCCGGGCGAGGCCGCGCCTGCGCCAGGGTCGCCGCACGGCCACCGAGTCGAGCACACCGCGCCGCCGCCCGAAACGCTCGTCTTCCTCAGCGTTGATCGTCACGAGGACGTGGCCGGCGACCTGGTCACCATCCCAGGCGACCTGCCAGAGGTCGGGCAGCTGGTGCGGCTCGCCGAGGAAACGCTGGAAGGCGGTCTCGCTCATGTCCGGCGCATCCCAGTCGTCGCTGAAGGCCTCGACGTCGGCGTCCCAGATCGGTCGCCAATGCTCGGGCCGGACCGGTCGGAGCTGGAGGCCGTCGGGCATCGGGGCGTCGGGCAGGTCGTCGAGGGTCAGGCGCACCATCTCGTACCAGCGGTGGACCGCCGCGTACCCCGCCTCGCGATACGCAGACGCCTGGATGCCGTCCGTGTCGTGGATCCAGGCGCGGAAGCGGTCGCCCGGCCGGCTGGTCCGGTCAGCGCTATCGGCCAGGAGCCGACGCTCCGCGGGGGCGAGGAGAGCGGCATAGGTCGCGTGGCTGGCGATGGAGGGGGCCAGGACGATGGAGGCCTCGGAGATGCGGTCCTCCGACCCTGGCTCGTCCTGCCACTCCGTCCGGACGTAACCGGCGATCTCGCCCTCGACATCCAGGACCAGGCAGTCGCGGTACGGGTCGGAGTTCGTGAGGTGCGAGTAGAGGTTGTCGAGCACATCGGTCGTGACGAGCTCGTGACACGCCGATGGACTCGCGCCAGGCGTTATTGACAGCCGCCATGCCGGGGTGATCCGACGGCCCTGCGTAGGGCCGGACGACGAGCCGGGGGTGGTCAGGCAGGCCGTCGATCAGGACGCCGACCGACGAGCTCGCAGTCGACCTCGACGCCATCAGCTCTCCTCCGCAACTCCCGACCCAGCCACGCCGGCGCGCCGCCGCGCGTTCCGCGCCGGTCTTGGTGGCCTTCGCCCAGCGCCGCCGCTCCGCGTGTGCCGCGGCCGGCGAGGTACGCCGCTCCTGGGACGCGATCTCGCGCTCGAGTTTCCGCCGGGCCTCGAGCCTGGCGACCGACAACGAGCCATCGTCGATGGCGGTGCGCACCGCGCAGCCTGGCTCCCGATCATGGGCGCAGTCGTTGAAGCGGCAGCCAGCCGCCAGCGCCTCGATGTCGGCGAAGGTGCGCTCCATGCCGGCATCGTCCCAGACGCCCAGGGAGCGCAGGCCGGGCGTGTCGAGCACCAGCGCGCCACCGGGCAGCGGGATCAGCTCCCGGCTCGTCGTCGTGTGGCGGCCGCGTTGATCGTCGGCTCGGGTCTCGCGCACGAGCTGGCGTTCCTCGCCCAGCAGCCAGTTGACGATGGTCGACTTGCCGACGCCCGAGGAGCCGAGGAGCGCGACGGTCCGCCGCGGTCGGAGATGGGCCTCGAGCCCCTCGCGACCGAGCCCGGTCACGGCGCTGGTGACCTCGATGGGTACGCCGATCGCGACCTGCGAGACGCGCTCGAGGACGGTCTCGAGGTCGGCCCACAGGTCCGCCTTGCTGAGCACGACCACGGGCTCGGCGCCACTCGACCAGGCCGCGCCGAGGTAGCGTTCCAGGCGCCGCATGTTGAGGTCGCGCGTGAGCGCCTGGACGATGAAGACGGTGTCGACATTGGCGGCCACGACCTGGGGGTCGATGCCGCCCTGCGGCGACGTTCGGACGAACGCGGAGCGCCTCGGCAGCACGGTCTCGATGGTCATGGCGGCGTCGGGACCGCTCGGTGGCTCGATGCGCCCGACGACCCAGTCGCCGACCGCTGGTCGGTCGGTCGCGATGGTGGAGGGGTGGCGGAAGTGGCCGCTCAGGCGCGTCGGCCAGGGGCCAGCCGAGGTCATCACGATGGTGCCACCAGCCGATGCACTGATGATGCGACCGGGCTGGGCGTCACCGGTCCTCTCGGCGGGCATGGCCGCCTCGAGGTGGTCGTCCCAGCCCCAGGTCGCGAGATCGATGGGGACGCTTGGTGTCCCGGCCACGGGCGAGCCGATGGATTCCATCAGCCGACCCGCTTGAGCTTGCCGGTCCGCTTGGCATAGCGCTCGGCCCAGCCGAACGTCTTGATGCCGAGCGGGATGAAGACGACGGCCATCACGATGAGTGGCCAGACGTCATGGGTCAGCTGGTTGACGGGCGTGCCGTCGATCAGCCCGGCCCGGACGCCATCGAGGATGTACGTCGCGGGCGAAAACTTGCTCAGGAACTGCATCCAGGGCGGCAGGATGTCGACCGAGTAGTAGACGCCGCTCACGAGCAGGAGCAGCGACTGCAGGACGAACGTCATCTGGGCGCCGCGCTCGACGTAGAGCAGGGGCAGCACGGCAGCCATCATGCCGATGCCAACGAAGGACACCGAGCCGATGGCCATGAACACGGCCGCCGTCGCGAAGTCCGCGCTCGACAGGTCGAGCCCGAAGAAGGCGACCAGCACGGTCAGGATGATGATCGTGCTGACGAGGCCGTAGAGGATGGCGTAGGTCGTCGCCCCGAGCAGCTGCGAGGTGCGCCGTACGGGCGCCATCATCGTGTACTCGAGGGTGCCCTCCCAGCGCTCCCAGGAGATCGTCTCGGCGATGAAGCTGAAGACGACCGACAGGTAGTTCCAGAAGATGGCCCCGATCATCAGGGTCAGGATGAGCGTGGGGTCGTTCTGCTCCTGGCCGATGAGCGTGACCGAGAGGGCGCCGGCGATGGCGTAGACCATGAATGCGGCTTCCCAGCCCCAGTACCGCCGGGTGAGATTGAAGTTGCGCTCGATGAAGGCGTAGCTCGCCCGCATCTCGCGCGCCATGGTGGTCATCCGGGATCTCCCGAGAGGGTCGCCCGGTCCGCCCTCATCGAGAGCGGACCGGGGTCATCGTCGGGTCGGCTGCGATGCGCGACCCGAGTCGGACCATCGAGCGCCCGACCGAACGACGCAACGAACGTCGTCCGGCAGGCAGGCCTTGATGGCGGTGGATGCGCTGGACCTGGGCGGCCCGGCGCAGGTCGTCGATACGGCGCTCATGCAGGCGCCGGACCAGGCGATCGTCATTGATGAACATGATCTGGCTCCTTTCGGTCAGTCATCGTCCGATCCGTCATCCTCGACGTCGTCGTCGAGGGAGCGGCCGGTGTAGGCCATGAAGACGCTCTCCATGGTCGGTGGCAGGTCCTGGTCGATGGCGACCCGGACCTTGAGCTCGTCGGCCGTGCCGCTGACGATCACCCGACCCTGGTCCAGGATCACGATCTCGTCGCACAGCCGCTCGGCTTCCGTCAGGTCGTGCGTGGTGAGCACGATGGTGGCGTCATGGTTGTCGCGCAGGTCCTCGATGAAGGCCTGAACGTCGAGCTTCGATCGTGGATCGAGGCCCGTGGTCGGTTCGTCGAGGAGCAGCAGGGTCGGGCTCGTCAGCAGGGCTCGCGCGATGGCGACCTTCTGCTGCATGCCCCGGCTCATCTGCTCCAGCGGCCGGTCGAGGCGTGACTCGGAGATGCCCAGCCGGCCGAGGATCCGGATCGCCTCGCTGCGCGCGACCTTGGGGTCGAGCCCGTAGAGGCGAGCCGCATAGACGAGGTTCTCGGCCGGTGACAGCTTCTTGAAGAAGGCCGCATCCGACGCTGACCCGGTTGATCAGCCGCTTGACGGCCATCTCGTCACGTTCGACGTCGTGGCCGAAGACCTCGATCCGACCGCTGTCGATGGTCAACAGCGTGCTGATGAGCCGGATGAGGGTCGACTTGCCACCGCCGTTGGCGCCCAGGATGCCGAGGATGCCGCCGCGCTCCAGGCGGAGCGTGACATCGTCCACGGCCACCACGCGGCGCTTGCGGCGACCGACGATGAAGGCCTTCGAGACGTGCTCGAGGAGGAGGGCCGGCACGAGGACCGGGACGTCGACCGGAGCACGTCCATCGGGACGGGCAGCAGCCGGCGCGACGGCCGGGGCATCCCCGGTCCGGCGGGGTTCGATGGCGATGCTCATGGTCGTGGCTCCTGTGGTCTGGTGCACTGGGCTCGAACGTGGTGGACAGGCCCCCGCGATGCGGGACGTTCGGCTTTCCTGGCACCCTGACCGATCAGGGGCGACAAAAAAGCCGGGGGGCCGATCCGGGCCCTCCGGCTTCCAGCGTCCTGGCGGCTCAGCCGCCGTTCGCTAGGTCGTGAAGGGCACAGATCTCCCGCTGTCGGCGGCGCCGAGAGGCGCGACCGTCCGCGGCATGACCGCGGTCTCGGAGCGGAAGGTGATGGACATCTGTGCGCGACTCCTTGTCATCTGGTCGTGCGCCGAACCTGGTCGGGCGGCGGGGACGTGGCAGGATAGTCCGCCGGCGTTCGCCATGTCAAGGCGATCGGGTGTCGGTGATTTGACAGGCCAGACGTCGGACGTCGGTCGTATGCGGATCACGCGCGAGGCCTAGACTGCCGGGCATACCGCACTCGTGGGACCTTGAGCGCGGTGGGATGGAGAGACACATGACGAGACAGACGATCCAGATCCTGAGCGATCCGTCGACCGGAGGCATCTCTGCCTCGGTCGACTCTTACGAGGCGGACGAGCTCCTCGCCCTGCTGGGCGGCTCCGAAGGCCAGTTCGAGCTCGGCCTGGCCCCCGAGGATGAGGACGACGTCGAGGGCCATCTCTTCGGCGCCGGCGCCATCGTCCGGCTGATCGTGCGCAAGCCCGGCAGCGAGGACGACGTCGAGGGCCACGCCCTGACGCTGCACTTCATCTCGGCCGAGGAAGCCTCGAAGTTCAAGACCAAGGTCCTTGCCGGCGGCCTGCTGGTGGGGACGCTCATCGCGCCGGCAGCCGGCCTGACCGGTGGCACCGCTGGTGCGGCCGCCAACCAGGTCGATCACAGCGCTCCGCAAGCGGCCGCGACGACCATCGTCCAGTCGCACACGGTGAGCAGCGACAAGCTCCAGATCGTCCTGCCCGACGGTCCGCAGGCCAAGGGTGGCGGCGAGACCCACAAGATGGGCTCCGCGTCCGGCTGGGCGTCACGCGTGGACGAGAGCCGCTGACCGATCGGGCCCGACAAGGGTCCCCAAACCGAAGAAGGTCCATCCCTCGCGCTTCGAACGGCGGCCGACCCACCGGCCGCCGTTCAACATGTTTGACGGCCCGTCGACGCGGCGCCATAGGCTGCCGGTGTGCCCGAGGACGACGCCCCATCCCGCTCCGCCGACGGGCATCTTCCCCGAGAGCGTCGCTCGGCTGGATCGCGGATGGCGCCATCGACCCGCCACTGGCCGCGGTCGTCTGGCTGCTGGCCGAGGGCGGCGTGCCGCTCGTCGTCGCTGACCGCGATGCCGCTGCCGGGCGGGCCCTGGCTGACGCGTTGGATGCGTTCGGTCGACCACCGATCGCTCCTGTCGACCTTCCCGCGCAGCGTCGAGGCCACCAGCCTCGAGGAGGTCCAGGCGCGCCTCGCCGAGCCGCCGTACGCGTTGACCGAGGACGCCATCCGATCCGTCGGGGTCGTCCTCGTCCTGGCCGAGCTGCCAGACGGGCGCCGACGCGTCCGCGCCGCGCACTACGTCCGACCGCTCGAGCAGGATCCCGAGGGCCATCTGCAACGCCGCCCGCCCGCCCTGCTGGCGGCATGGGACGCCGAGCGTGACCGCCTCGATGACTATGCCTGGGGCATCACGACCGAGCTGGCCGGACGGGTCGGGCGGGAACCGGTCGCCTTCGAGCGCGCCCGGTCAGATCGGTCTCGGCTGCTCGACGACCTGGCCCGGCGGGGCATCGTCTCGTCCGCTGCCGTGGCGTCGGCCATCCTGGCCGCGCGAGACACGCCGCAGCGGACGCACTGACGGCGACCTGAAGCGCTGGCACGATAGGATTCGCTCGAGACCACGGAACGCCAGGCTCGCCATCGGCGAGCGGGAGACCCATCCCATGTCGCAACCGACCGTCGCCCCGACCATCGGCGCCTTGCTTACGGCCATCGCGCCGAGCGTGAGCTTGGCTGGTGACGCGCTGTCCATCGACGACGAGGCCGCGCTTCGCGCCAGCGCCGTGCGCGACCTGGCCTGGACCGCGACCTTCACCGACGACGAGGCGACCCGCGACGCGGCGCGTTGGATCGTCGCTGAGGCTGCCTTGCAGCTCGGCTGCGGCTCGGCCTCGATCCACGAGCTCTACGCGGCTCGTGGTCGGGGCGAGATCGGCGGCTTCACCGTGCCGGCGCTGAACCTGCGCACGCAGGTCTTCGACATGGCCTCGGCCACGTTCCGGGCCGCCGCCGCCCGCGATGTCGGCACGGTCATCCTCGAGCTGGCCCGCAGCGAGCAGGAGTACACCTACCAGCGGCCTGGTGAGTTCCTGACCAGCGTGCTGGCCGGCGCCATCGGGGCTGGCTGGTCGGCGCCGGTCTTCATCCAGGGCGACCACTACCAGTTCAACGCCAAGAAGTACGCGGCCGATCCGGAGACGACGGCCGAGGGGGTGCGACGGCTCGCCCGCGAGGCGGTGGCCTGTGGCTACGGCAACATCGACATCGACAGCTCGACGCTGGTCGACCTCGGAGAGGCGACGGTCGACGATCAGCAGCGAGTGAACTACGTGCGGGCAGCCGAGATCGCGGCGCTCATCCGCTCGCTCGAGCCGGCCGACATGACCATCAGCATCGGCGGCGAGATCGGCGAGGTCGGCAAGGAGAACTCGACCGAGGCCGAGCTGCGGGCCTACCTCGATGGCTTCCGTCGGGAGCTCGACCGAATGGCCGGTGCCGGCACTATCGGCGTCAGCAAGGTCAGCGTCCAGACCGGCACCAGCCACGGTGGCGTGCCGCTGCCAGGTGGTGGCGTGGCCGAGGTCAAGCTCGACTTCGGGACGCTCGAGCGGCTGTCAGCCGTTGCTCGCCAGTACGGCCTGGCCGGTGCCGTCCAGCACGGCGCCTCGACGCTGCCCGACGAGCTCTTCCATCGCTTCCCGGCCGTCGAGACGGCCGAGATCCACCTCGCCACCGGGTTCCAGAACGCGCTCTACGAGCATCCGGCGTTCCCGGCCGAGCTTGCACGCCGAGATCGAGGCCTGGTGCGTCGCCAATTGCGAAGACGAGCGCAAACCGGGCGAGACGGACACGCAGTTCATCTACAAGACGCGCAAGAAGGCGCTCGGCCCCTACAAGCGGACGCTCTGGGAGCTGCCCGCCAAGGACGAGATCATCGCCGCCCAGGAGGCCAAGATCGGGTACCTCATGGAGCAGCTCGCCGTCCAGGGCACGTCCCGACATGTGGCGACCTATGTGTCCGCGCCACACCATCGGCGGCCGATGCCAGAGGCGCTGACCGAGGCGCTGAGCACCCGGATCTGATCAGGCCCCGGCAGCCTCCATCGCCGCGGTCAGGATCTCCAGCGCCAGGTCGACCTCGGCGGCGGTCGTGACCAGCGGCGGGATGATCCGGGCGACCTGTCCGTAGCTGCCCGCCGAGAGGATGATCAGGTCCCGGTCGAGCGCGCCGGCCATGACGTGCTTGACCATCGACGGGTTCGGGACGCGCCCGTCGCCGAGGCCGGGCTCCACGAACTCCAGCCCCACCATGCAGCCCAGGCCGCGCACGTCGCCGAGGCTCGGGAAGCGCGGTTGGACCGCGCGCAGGCCATCGAGCAGCTGGCGGCCGCGGGCCGCGGCATTGGCCACCAGGCCCTCGTCTTCGATGACGTCGAGTGTCGCGTTGGCGGCGGCGCAGCTGACGACGTTGCCGCCGAACGTGCCGCCGTGCGCGCCCGGCGCCCAACGCTCGAGCAGCGCCTGGCGAGCGAGGATGCCGGACAGCGGCAGGCCCGACGCGATGCCCTTGGCCATGACCAGGATGTCCGGTTCGACGCCCCAATGCCGAACGGCGAAGAGCTCACCGGTGCGCCCGAAACCGGTCTGGACCTCGTCGGCCACGAGCAGGATGCCGTGGCTGTCGGCGATCTCGCGCAGCCGCCGCAGGAAGCCTGTCGGCGGCACGATGTAGCCGCCCTCGCCGAGGATGGGCTCGACGATGATCGCGGCGACCTTGTCGGGAAAGACGATCTGGTGGAAGAGCAGGTCCAGGCGCTCCTCCCAATCGCAGGTGCAGGCGTCGATGGCGTGGGCGCCGCCGGCGGCCCGATAGCAGTACGGGTAGTCGGCGTGGTAGATGGAACCAGGCAATGGCTCGAAGTGGCCGCGATAGATGTTCTTGGCGCTGGTCAGGGCCATGGTCTGCGCGGTTCGGCCGTGGAAGCCGCCGCGGAACGCGATGATGGCCGGTCGGCCGGTCGCGACCCGGGCCAGCTTGACGGCGGCCTCGACCGCCTCGGCACCCGAGTTCGAGAGGAAGGCACCCCATGGCCCGCCGGGCAGAAGGTGCGCCAGCCGCTCGTACAGCCGCAGCCCAGGCTCGTGGAAGACGATGTTCTGCTGGCCGTGGAGCAGCTTCACCGCCTGGGCAGCGACGGCGGCAGCCACGCGTGGGTGGGCGTGTCCCGTGTTGGTCACGCCGATGCCCGAGCTGTAGTCGAGGTATCGGCGTCCATCGCGATCGATGAGCCACGATCCTTCGCCTCGCTCGACATCGATGTTCGTGATCCGGCTCCAGACACCAGGCACGACGGCATGGTCGGGCAGCGTCGAGGGAAGGACGGTCGGCGCGGTCATGAGCGGGTCACCTCGAGTGGCGATGGCCAGGTGGCGGCACGTGGGGATGGCGGGCGTCGATGGTACGTCGGGATGCGCGTGGGCACGTGCCCAGCGGTCAGGACGGGCGCATCGCGCGCTGAGCGCGGTAGCGACCGACCAGCGTCGAGACCAGGACCAGCCCGACCGCCAGGCTGAAGATGATGGTGCCGATCACGTTGACCTGCGGCGGCAGGCTGTTGCGGATCGTGCTCCAGACCCAGATCGGGAAGGTATTCGTGGTGCCCGAGGCGAAGTTGGTGACGATGAAGTCGTCGATCGAGAGCGAGAAGGCAAGCAGGGCGCCGGCCAGGATGCCCGGGAAGATGAGCGGGAAGGTCACTCGCCAGAAGGTCTGCCACTCGTTGGCGTAGAGGTCCCCGGCGGCCTGCTCGAGGTTGTTGTCGAAGCCCTGGATGCGAGCCCGAACGGTGACCACCACGAAGCTGATGCAGAACATGATGTGGGCGATGAGGATGGTGTTGAGCCCCAGCGGGAAGAGCAGCCCAGCCGGGATGATCGACTTGAAGGGCTCCAGGCTGGCCGAGCCGACGAAGAGCGTCAGCAGGCTGGCGCCGAGCACGATCTCGGGGGCGGCCATGGGCACGAAGATGAAGAGGTTGGTGGTCGACCGACCGCGGAATGAGTAGCGCGTCAGGGCCAGGGCGATGAGCGTCCCCAGGGTGGTCGCCACCAGCGTCGCGAGGACGGCCACGATCAGGCTGTTGGCCACGGCCTGCGGCAGCCCGGGCCGTCCCAGCGGGTTCTGCCAGGCCGCCAGCGAGAACTCGTTCCAGGCGTAGTTGAACTTACCGACCGGATCGTTGAACGAGTAGATGATCATGACCGCGATGGGCATCAGCAGGTAGACGATGGCCAGGATCGTGAAGGCCGGCAGGACCCAGTGGTCGAGTCTGCGCAGGGCCCGTCGCGAGCGCCGCTCCTGGGCAGCGACGGCCGGACGGGGATCGGCTGCCATCGCCTGACCGTCGGCCGGCACGGGGCGCGGATCGGCGCTCATACGGCCGCGTTCTGGAGCTCGTCCGTGCCCAGGGCACGGGCGTAGATGACGATGGCGACCAGGATGGCGGCCATGAGGATGAACGACAAGGCGCTCGCCGTCGGGTAGTCGTTCTGGTTCAGGAAGCGGCTCTGGATGACGTTGCCGATCATGAGCGTCTTGGGATTGCCGAGCAGCTCGGCATTGACGAAGTCACCGACGGCGGGGATGAGCACGAGCAGCGAGCCCGCGAAGAGCCCGGGCAGGGTCAGCGGGAAGGTGATGCGCACGAAGGCCTCGGTCACGAACAGGTGCGCGATGCCGCCACCGATGAGCGCGCCGATGGCGGCGCCGATGACGGCCACGGCGGGATTCGCCTCGGGCCCTGTCAGCTCGGCGTAGCCCAGTCCGATGGCGATGGCCAGCCCGAGCAGGCCGCCCAGGATGGCGCCGATGGTCGTGCCCCGCGGTCGCCAGGGTCCCGCGTACAGGTCGCGCGCCGCCTCGATCAGCCGGACATCGACCTTCTCGATCGAGACGTAGAGCGGCAGCACCATGAAGGGCAGGAACTCATAGGTCAAGCCGGTCACGACGGCCAGGGGGGTGAAGAGCAGGTTGAAGTTCTGCGGCACGATGCCGAGCACGTCGCGCAGGATGGTCAGGATGGGCCCGTTGTTGCCGAGGATGATCTTCCACGAGATGGTCCGGATCAGGAAGCTCGTGAAGAACGGCGCGATGACCAGGAACAGGAGCAGGTTCTTGTATTGCCCGCCGCGGAAGGCGATGGCATAGGCCAGGGGATAGCCGATGAGCACCGTGAAGATGGTGGCCAGGCCGCCATAGACGATCGAGTTGCGGAAGTTGTCGGCATAGCGCGTGACCGACTCCGGGTAGTTCCACCAGGCCCAGACTTCGGGTGGCTGCTGGAAGGTGGGCGTGAACGCCCGTCCTTCGGACAGGGAGTACAGGAACATGGGTACGTTGGGGATGACGAAGAAGAGGATCAGCCAGATGAGCCCGGGCAGCAGCAACACGTAGGGCACCGCGCGACGGTACCGGTGGATGAACCGCCCGATCATCGTCCGACGCCCCTCGAACCGGCCGGCCGCCTATTGGCCGATGAGCTTGTCGATCAGATCCTGGAAGTAGGCATCCTTCGTATCGTCGTAGGCCGGGTAGGCGTAGGTTCGCGCGAGGACATCCGCGGGCGGGAAGATGAGCGGGTTCTTGGCGGCCTCCGGATCGAGCGCGGCGATGGCCTCGGCGGCGCCCTCGACCGGCGAGATGTACTTGATGCCCAGCGCCAGGCGGGCGGCGATGTCGACGTTGTACAGGAAGTCGATCATCGCCAGGGCGGCATCCTTGTGTACCGCCCCCTTGGGGATCAGCATGTTGTCGGTCGAGGCCACGAGCCCTTCCGTCGGGTACACGAAGTAGTCGTCGGGGCCGGCTGAGTTGGCCAGGTCGCCGGACCAGACGAGCGCGGCCCAGGTATCGCCGCTGTTGAAGTCCTGGATGTACTCGTTGCCCTGGAGTGCGCGGACGAAGCCGTCGTCCACGAAGGGCTTGATGTAGGCGTAGATCTTGTCGCCGTCCTCGTTGGTGTAGTCGGCCGGATCGTTGGTGATCTTTCCTTGCGCCTTGAGCATCAGGCCGATCATCGAGAACGTGTCCTGGTAGGCGTCGAACAGGGTGCACCTTGGTGTTGAACTGCGGGAGGAACAAGTCGGCCGTCGATTTCAGGTCCAGGCCGGTGCTGACATGGTTGTAGCCCACGCCGTCGGCGAACGTCTGATATGGGTAGTGGTAGGCCTGATCGGGATCCCAGTAGGCGCCGCGCAGCCGCTCGACCAGGTTGGCGACCGCCGTCGGGACCTTGGCCGGGTCGATCGGCTCGAGCCACTTCCGGTTGATCAGGCGCGCGGCCATGTAGTCGGTCATGACCATCAGGTCCCAACCCGTGTCGAGGCCGGCATCGAGCTGGGGCTGGATGGTGGCCAGGAAGTCTTCGTTGCTGTCGATGTCCTCGACGTAGTTGACCTCGACGCCCGTCTTGGTCTGGAAGTCGGTCAGTGTCGGCGCCGCGGTGCTGTCCGCGTTCCAGTCCATGTATCCCGGCCAGTTAGCCCAGTTCAACGGGCCGGCGATCGCCTCGCCGGGTGTCGCGGCGTCGGTCGGGCTCGTGCCGCCGCTCGCGCTCGCGCCGCCACTGGGGCTCGCGCCTTCGCTCGCGCTCGAGCCGCCGCCACAGGCGACGAGGAAGGCGCTGGCGCCGGCCACGGCCGACACCTGGAGCATCGTGCGGCGGCTGATCTGTCGATCGACCAGCCGGGTCTGAGTCTCGTCCTGCATGGTGGTGCCTCCAAGCTGCGTCGCGGGCGCGGCCTATGACTCCTCGTCCTGGGTCGGCGGCTCCCCTCCGTCGACGACGAATGTATGGTCCGGCGACCAGGCCACGATGGCCTCCTCGCCAGGGCGGAAGAGCGACTCCCTCGCCGCCCGATCGACGTTCTGTTCGTAGACGGTGACCTTCTCGTCGCCTGCCAGGTCGACGATGTACTGGGTGCTGACGCCAAGGTAGCTCGTGTGGCGCACGGTGCCGCGCGCGGCATTCAGACCGGCCGGCAGTGTGTCGCCCGTCTCGTAGAGCCGGACCTTCTCCGGCCGGACGCCGATCTGTGGGCTGACGGTCGTCCCGATCAGCCCGCCCGGCACGCGGATCGACGTCTCATCGGCGAGCCGGCAGACGGCGTATCCGTCGGCGCTCCCGTCGCGCGTCGTGTGGAGCAGGTTGCTGATGCCCAGGAAGCCGGCCACGAAGCGCGTCTTGGGCCGCTCGTAGAGCTCCTCGGGATCGCCCAGCTGCTCGTAGCGACCCTTGTTCATGACGGCGATGCGATCGGACATCGTCATCGCTTCTTCCTGGTCGTGCGTCACGTAGATGAAGGTGATGCCGACCTCCTGCTGGATGCGCTTGAGCTCGACCTGCATCTGCTTGCGCAGCTTGAGGTCGAGGGCCCCGAGCGGCTCGTCGAGCAGCAGGACGGCCGGCCGGTTGATGAGCGCCCGCGCCAGCGCGACGCGCTGCGCCTGGCCGCCCGAGATCTGGTTCGGCTTGCGCGCGTCATAGCCCTTCAGCTCGACGAGGGCGAGCATGTCGGCCACGCGGGTCTTGATCTCCGCATCCTTGACGCCCTTCCGGCGCAGGCCGAAGGCGACGTTCTCGAAGATCGTGAGATGCGGGAAGAGGGCGTAGTTCTGGAAGACGGTGTTGACGTTGCGCTGGTACGGCGGCAGCCAGGTCACGTCCTGGCCCTGGAGCTCGATCAGCCCGCTCGTCGGCTGCTCGAAGCCACCGATCATGCGCAGGGTCGTCGTCTTGCCGCAGCCGGACGGACCCAGCAGGGAAAAGAACTCGCCGTCCTCGACGTCGAGGCTGATGTGGTCGACGGCATTGAAGTCGCCGAACGACTTGGTCACGTCGACGAGGCGGACGTCGATGGTGGACACTGGGCTGATGCCGCTCCAGCTGCTCCGGGCATGACGCGCGCCACCCGTCCCTCACGGGTGACCGGCCGGAGTATGCGGCGCGTATGACGGCTGTGTCAATTCGTCGCCGAAGCGGACGTTGACCGCGAATCTCGTAGCCAATACGTCGTCGTAGAACCGTGATTCGCACGCAAGGTGAGGTGACGGCCGCCCGCGGGACGCACCGCGGCACTCCGGGCTGGCGATCCACGCTCGACGCAGTCGCGAGCCAGCCCCGTCGGCGGTCGGCACTCGACGCCGCCAGCCGGATCGCGCGGGATGCTCGCCTGGGGACGCCTTCGCGGCACCCGTTCTACCATGTGCCGCCGGGTCGATCGGCTCCCACGGACGATGCCCATCCGCCGACGCCCGACCAGCAAAGGAACGCGATCCATGAGCCTCCTGACCGAGTCGGCCATCCGCGACGCTCTGCGAGAGGTCCAGGAACCCGAGCTGGGCGGCGACCTGATCTCGCGCGGCATGGTCAAGTCGGTCGAGATCGATGGTGATCGCGTCGCGCTGAACATCGAGCTGACGACGCCAGCCTGTCCCTTGAAGGACGAGATCGAGGGCAACATCAACGCCGTGCTGGCGCCGCTCGGCGCCAGCACTGTCGCCGTCGAATGGACCTCGATGGTCCGCCGCGCGGCCCCGCAGTCGGCCCAGCAGCTGGTGCCCGGCGTCAAGAACATCATCGCCGTCGCATCCGGCAAGGGCGGCGTCGGCAAGACCACGGTGAGTGCCAACCTCGCCGTCGCGTTGGCCATGGAAGGCGCCTCGGTCGGCCTGCTCGATGCCGACATCACCGGCCCCAACGTGCCCATCATGATGGGCCTCGAAGGTCAGCCGAGCTCCAGCGCGGACAACAAGATCGTGCCCCTCGAGCGTTACGGGGTCAAGGTCATCTCCATCCAGTTCTTCGTGCCCGAGGGCCAGCCCATCGTCTGGCGCGGGCCGCTCGTGGGCGGCGCCATCCAGCAGTTCCTGCGCGACGTCGACTGGGGCGAGCTCGACTATCTCGTCATCGACCTGCCGCCGGGTACCTCTGACGCTCAGCTGACCCTGGCCCAGGCGGTACCGATCAGCGGCACCGTGCTGGTCACCACGCCGCAGGACGTGGCGCTGGCCGACGTCGAGAAGGCGCTGGCGATGTTCAAGCGCATGAGCGTGCCGGTCATGGGCGTCGTCGAGAACATGAGCGCCTTCGTCTGCAGCCACTGCGGCGAAGTGACCGAGATCTTCGGGCGCGGCGGCGGCGAGCGGTTCGCCGAGCGGCACGAGATCGAGTACTTCGGGGCCATCCCGCTCGACGTTCGTGTCCGGCAGGGTGGTGACGCGGGGATCCCGGCCGTCGCCCAGCGCGATCCCGGTCCCGCGGCCGAGGTGTTGCGCACCCTGGCCAGGACCGTGGCTGCCCGGATGAGCGTGCGAGCGGCCCGACAGGCGCCGGTCCTCTCGATCAGCTGACAGCGCCGCACCGTCGACGCGGCTCAGAGCCCTCGACGCGGCTCAGCGCCCTCGACGCGGGCCCGCCGTCGAGCCCGCTCCGCCTCCTACGTGGCGGACACCCCGTCGAGTCGATGCCAGAGCTCGGACGCCGCGGCCAGCGCGGCACGGCGACGACCCTGCTCGCCGGCCAGGAAGACCGTGCGGGTGACCCGCTGGACACGGCCGTCGATGTCCGTGGCGATCGTCACGCCGGTGTCACCCCGTCGCTCTCGGGCCCGCACCGCGATGCCGATCTCGGTCCCGGCCACAGCGCGCACGTGTGAGGCGTAGGGCTCGAGGCCAGCGTGCGCCACCGCGAGCGGCGATCCCGGCGCCAGCGTTTCTCCGAAGGCGAACCAGTCGGCGGCGCCGAGCAGGGCGGCCAGCTGTCCCGCGGTGCCGATCTCGACCACCGCCACGCGGCGCCCCGCCAGGCGCCCCGATAGGGCATCGATCCATGTCTCGTCACCGCGCGCGAAGGTGTAGCCGGCCAGCATCGGCGCCACCGCAGCCTCGGCCTGCGCGACGAGGTCGGCGGCACGCGTCCCGCCATCGCCGACCGCGCTGATGCGCAGGTCGACCGCGTCGCTCCGCGCGTAGGTCGCCATCTGCGGGTTGGCCCGTCGCAGGCGGTCCTCGCCGATGAGGTCCGCCAGCGCGGACTCGCCGATGCCGCTGAGGCGCAGGGTGACCGAGGCTCGATCGAGCCCGAAGCCCCGCGCCCGGAGGCGCGGCAGCACGTCCTCCTGCCACATGGGCTGCATCTCCGACGGTGGTCCTGGCAGCGCCACCACGAGGCGCCCGTCTGGCCGATCGACCCACCAGCCGGGCGCCGTCCCGCGCCCGTTGGCGATCGACGTTGCGCTCGGGATCAACCAGGCCTGCTTGCGATTGATGGCCGGCATCGGCACGCCGCGTCGGGCGAAGAGGCCGGCCAGCCACGCCTCCAGGTCAGGGTCGACGGTGGGCGTCTCGCCGCACGCGCCGGCTATGGCCTCGCGGGTCAGGTCGTCAGGCGTCGGCCCCAGGCCGCCGGTCAGGAGCACGAGGTCGGTGCGGCTGAGGCCATCGGTGATCGCCGCCATGACCGCATCGAGGTCATCGGGCAGGGCGACCAGGCGTTGGATCGAGACGCCACAGTCCGTGAGGTCACGCGCCAGGTCTCCGGAGTTCGTATCGCGGGTGCCGCCGGTGGTGAGCTCGGTCCCGACGGCGAGGATGGTCGCGCTGGCCAGCGTCCGCTGCGTCATGGGCGGACGGTAGCGCAGTCATCCGGCCCGTGGGTCGCCATCGGGACCTTCGGGGGATGGTCCGGCAGGTTCGCTGGGTCGCTATCCTGCAGTCATGTCCGAGCGCGACGCTCCGACCGGGCCTGGCGGCTTCGAGCCGACGGGCTTCGCCGCCTTCGACCGGTTGGCCGGCCTCTTCCGGGCGACCCGTGCGCTGCTCGATGCGGCGATGCGCGACCCCTCGCTGCCCGAGGGCGGCGCGGCCCTCATCGCCGACGCCGTCCTGCCCCACGTCGAGCAGGTCGCCCTCGGCTTTCGGGCCACCCTCCGCGCGCACGACGGGGATCTCGCCGAGCTCCAGGCGCTCGTCCGCGCCGTCGGTCTGGCCGCACCGCCGGCGACGTCTCGGGCGGAGGTCCGGGCTGCCTTGACCGAGGCACTGCAGGCTCGAGCTGGGACGGGCGGACGACGGGAGCTTCTACCCGCCCCGTCGGGTCCTCTGACCGCGGTCGGACATGCCCGCGTCGTGTGGGCCCTGATGCCGCACACCCCGACCGACGATGTCCACTTCCCGGGCGGCCCGCGGACCTACGGCGACATCCCGGTGCCCCGGACGCCGGGCGAGCTGGCCGCGCGCATCGAGGAGCTGGAGCGCGAGCTCTGGTCGGTGGCCACCGGGCACGGGCCACGCGATCGCGCCGGCGCCTATCGACGGACGTATGGGTTCTTCGACACGGCGGTCCGACTGTCCGATGGCGGGCTGCGACTGGCCAGCTGAAGCCCTGGCCGAAGCGCACGCTCGGCTCGCGTCGGCCGGCGGTATGACCAGACCGATGACCGACGGCATCTGAACCCGCCCCGGCACGCTGCTATCCTTCGGGCCTCTCTGACGACAGCCTGCGAGGCTCACGCTGACCGACGAACGCCCAGATCCGCCGCCATCCGAGCGCCCGCCGAGCGGTGACGCTCCGCCGCCCGTGCCGCCCGATGACGCGGTGCCGATCGACGACGTCTCGGAGGCTGCGGCAGAGGGCCCGCCGTCGGCCGCCCCGGATCCCACTACACCCGGCTCGGCCGGTGCATCGCCACCCGGTGGGGGCGGCTCGTCCGGGGCCCCGCCGAGCGGCGGCGCCGACGGCGAACGTCCGGGCGTTCGGGAGCAACTCGGTCGTATCCGGGCCGCGGCCAGACTCCTGGTCGATGCCCATCTCGCCCTGCTGCGGGCCGAGCTGGCGGTCATCGGCGAGCAGATCAAGCAGATCGCGGCCTTTGTCGGCGGCATCGTCGTCCTGGCCCTCTATGCCATCTCGCTGCTGGCCATCGGCGGCACCCTCTTCCTCGGGGAGTGGATCTTCGGCTCGATCGGCTGGGGCGTCCTGCACGGCGTGCTGCTGGCAGTCGGGATCATCGTCGCGCTGGCGCTGATGATCATCGACGCGCCACGACCGCTCATCAGCCGGCCGCTCATATGGGGGCTCGTGGCCGCGGTCGGGGTGACGCTCGTGCTCGGCCTCAACGTGCCGCGCAACCTCTCGGAGTGGGTCGCCGGCATCGTGATCGCCAACGTGGCCCCGACCCTCGATCCGCAGTACGCACCGGCGGTCGTGGCCATGGTCTTCTTCGCCGTCGTCATCGGCATCGTCGGCCTCATCGTCGGTGCGCGTGGCCAGGGGGCGCTGGGGGCCGTCTCGGGTCTCATCGTCGGTGCCCTGCTGGGCGCGCTCATCGGCATCCTCTTCGGCGGCCTGGTGTTCGGTTGGCGGGTGGCCGCCGCCATCGGGCTGACCGTCGGACTCATCGCCTGGATCGCGCTCATGGGCTGGCGCGCGTCGAAGGCGAACCTCGATCCGCAGGCGCGCTTCGAGAAGCTCTGGCCGCGCGAGACCTATGAGACGGCCCTCGAGACGAAGACATGGTTGGAGCAGGAATGGACGAAGCGACTGCCGCGGCGCGACAGCAAGTAGTCGAGGCGCGGGCTGCGCTCCTCGTCGAGGTCGACGAGCTCGGTGATGCCACGCGCGCAGCCCTTGACGTGCCTGCCAAGGTCCGTCGGAATCCGGGCAAGTTCGCGGCCGGGACGGCGGGCCTGGCCTTCATCGTGCTGCGCGGCCCGCAGCGCACCGCCCGCCGCGTGACGCGGACGCTGCGTGGCGGCAAGACGCCGCCGCCGGCCTCCGTCCTACCGGACGAGATCGAGCGCCTGGTAGCCGAGCTGGGCGGCGACAGCGAGAAGATCCGGGCGCGCCTGGATCGTGAGTTCGCGGACTACCTCGGAGTCCAGAAGAAGAGCGGCAGGCTCCGCAGCGGCGCCGCCAACTCGTTCTGGCGCGGCGCCAACGTCTTCACCACGGTCTTCGCCGCACGGGTCGCCGGCGAGCTGGCCCGGCGCCTCTTCGTGGGCGGACGCGGAGGTCCCGAGTTGCTGGAGGATTCCGACCTGATGCCGTCTGACAAGGAGCTCGACGACATCTGAGGCGATCGTCGGCGCGGGCCACGTCGCCCGAGCACCGACGGGCTAGACTCGCCGCGGGCGAGTGGCGGAATGGCAGACGCGCCGGCCTTAGGAGCCGGTGCCGCGTGAGCGGCGTCCGAGTTCGAGTCTCGGTTCGCCCACCAGGCCTGGCGCTTGCCGCAGGACTGACGGCTTCGTCACCCGCGGTCTCGGCCGCTCCGGCTCGAGGCGGGATGCCGCCCTATACTCGGCGGCGATGAACGTCACCGCCACGCCCACCGACAAGAGCACCGTCGTCCTCGACGTCGAACTGCCGGCCGCCTCCGTCCAGCGCGCCATCGACGAGGCCGTCCGCCACCTTGGGCGCCGCACACGCGTGCCGGGCTTCCGCCCCGGCAAGGTGCCGCGGCCGATGCTCGAACGGGCCCTCGGTGTCCGCCGCACCGACCCTGCCGCTCCCGATCCGGTCTACGACGACGCCAAGGAGCACCTCTACGAGTCATCGGTCGTGGAGGCCATCACCGAGCGGGATCTCGACATCCTGAGCATCCCGCAGCCGGAGTGGATCCGCTTCGTCGAAGGCGAGGGGGCCGCCTATCGCGTCGTGCTGCCCATCCGGCCAGAGGTCAAGCTCGGCGCCTACACCGACTACCCCTTCGGCATCGACATCGACGAGATCGACGACGAGAAGGTCGAGCGGGTCGTCGAACAGCTTCGCGAGCAGAACGCCAGCCTCGTGCCGGTCGAGGGTCGCGGCGCCCAGGAGGGCGACTACGCGGTCATCGGCTTCGTCGGGCGGCGTGACGGCGTGCCGTTCGAGGGCGGCACGGCCGAGCGCTACCCCCTCCGGCTGGGATCCGATCGCATGATCCCGGGCTTCGAGCAGGCGCTCGAGGGCATGGTCGAGGACGAGGAGCGGACGTTCCCATTGACCTTCCCGCCCGACTATGGCGAAGCGTCGCTGGCCGGCCAGGACGTCGAGTTCACCGTCACGCTACGCGAGCTTCGGGTGCCCGACCTGCCAGATGCCGACGATAGCTTCGCGCAGTCCATCGGCAGCTTCCGCGATCTCGCCCATCTCAAGGACGACATCGCGCGCCGGCTGGCCGCCAGCGCTCGAGATCGCGCGCGGCACGCGTTCTCGGAGCGCGTCATCGAGTTCGCCGTGGCCAACGCGACGGTGACCATCCCCGAGCTGCTCGTGGAGCGCGAGGTCGAGGTCATGCACGACGAGCTGCGCGTGCGACTGGCCGAGCAGGGCATCGAGGAGGCCGCCTACCTGCAGGCGGTCGAGAAGACCATCGATCAGCTGCACACGGAGTGGCACGAACCGGCCGAGCACCGGGTCAAGGTCCTGCTCGTCCTGTCGGCGGTCGCCGACGCCGAGGGCGTCGAGGCCAGCGATGCCGCCGTCCAGGCGGAGATCGATCGGGCCCGCGCGCGGAACGCAGAGAACCCCAAGCTCATCTCGTACTTCGAGTCGCCGCGCGGGCGCGCCTACCTGAAGGCGACGCTGCGCCGGACCGAGGTCGTCGAGCTGCTCGTCGATCGCTGGCTCGAGGCGCATCCCGAGGTCGGGCCGTTGCCGCACCTCCACGACAGCCAGGAGGCCGTGGCGGCGCCGGCTGCCCTCGGCGACGAGCACGATCACGCGCATCAGGGCCACGATCACGACCAGCCGTCCGGCGATGCTGCCGCCGAGCTCGACGCCCGACCCGAGCCGCAAGAAGGGATCCCCGCATGACCCGACCCCGAACACCATCCCGGAGGGCCGCCCTCGCCGCCGCCGAGCTGACCACGCGTGCAGCCCTCGGCCGCGACGTCGTGGACCTCGCGAGCGGGTCGGCGGCCCTGGCCGCCGCGCTGGGCATCCGCGCGATGCTCGTGCCCATGGTCATCGAGACGAGCAGTCGCGGCGAGCGCGCCTATGACATCTACAGCCGCCTGCTCAAGGAGCGCATCATCTTCCTGGGCGACGCCATCGAGGACCACGTCGCCAACCTGATCATCGCCCAGCTGCTCTTCCTCGAGTCCGAGGATCCCGAGAAGGACATCACGCTGTACATCAACTCACCAGGTGGCATCGTCACCTCGGGGCTGGCCGTCTACGACACGATGGAGTACCTGCGAGCACCGGTGGCCACCCTGTGCATCGGCATGGCGGCCAGCATGGCCAGCGTCCTGTTGGCAGCCGGCGCCAAGGGCAAGCGCTACTCGCTCGGCAACAGCCGCATCATGATCCACCAGGGATCCGGTGGCTTTCGCGGCAACACCCCCGATGTGATGATCCAGGTCAAGGAGCTCGAGACGCTCAATCAGCGGCTGCACGAGATCCTCGCCCACCACACGGGCCAGACGGTGGACAAGATCATCAAGGACACCGAGCGGGACTATTTCATGAGTCCCGAACAGGCCCTGGCCTATGGCATCATCGACGAGGTCATGGCCCGCCCTGGCGGCTCGCTCATCGCCCAGGCGAAGGACGAGCGGGCCAAGAGCACAGGCAAGGCAGCCGCCGAGGACTGACTCGGCGGCCGGTGAAGGAGGTCGAACGGGAGACCGTGGCGACGACATCTGGCAAGAGCCCCAAGGTTCCCTACCGCTGCAGCTTCTGCGGCAAGAGCCAGGAGCAGGTCCGCAAGCTCATCGCGGGCCAGGGCGTCTACATCTGCGACGAGTGCATCAACCTCTGCCAAGAGATCATCGAAGAGGAGATGCTCGAGACGCCTCGCGCCAAGCCGGCGGCAGCGAAGCTCCCCAACCCGCGCCAGATCAAGGACGCGCTCGACGACTACGTGATCAGTCAGGATCGCGCCAAGAAGGTCCTCTCGGTCGCCGTCTACAACCACTACAAGCGCGTCAACGCCGGGCACCAGGTCGACGACGTCGAGCTCCAGAAGTCGAACGTGATGCTCGTGGGACCGACCGGCTCGGGCAAGACGCTGCTGGCCCAGACCCTGGCGCGCGTCCTCGATGTGCCCTTCTGCATCGCCGACGCGACCTCCTTGACCGAGGCCGGCTACGTCGGCGAGGACGTCGAGAACATCCTGCTGCGCCTCATCCAGGCCGCCGACTTCGACGTCGCTCGTGCCCAGCGCGGGATCATCTACATCGACGAGATCGACAAGATCGCGCGCAAGGCGGACAACCCCTCGATCACCCGCGACGTGTCGGGTGAGGGCGTCCAGCAGGCGCTGCTCAAGATCCTCGAGGGCACGGTCGCCAATGTGCCCCCGCAGGGTGGCCGCAAGCATCCCCACCAGGACTTCATCCAGATCGACACCACGAACGTGCTGTTCATCTGTGGCGGCGCCTTCGAGGGCCTCGAGAAGGTCGTCGAGGAGCGCGTCGGAAAGCGCTCCATCGGCTTTGGCTCGCAGGCCCAGCTCGACCGCGTGCGGCGCGAGAAGATCCTCGAGCAGCTGATGCCGGAGGACCTCCTCAGGTTCGGGCTGATCCCTGAGTTCGTCGGTCGGCTGCCGGTCATCGTCACGCTCTCGGCGCTCAACCAGGAGGACCTGGTGCGGATCATGACCGAGCCCAAGAACGCGGTCGTCCGCCAGTTCCAGAAGTTCCTGTCGCTCGACAAGGTCGAGCTGGTCTTCACGCCGGGTGCGCTGGAAGCGGCGGCCGAGGTCGCGCTCGATCGCAAGACCGGCGCCCGAGCGCTGCGCGCCATCGTCGAAGAGGCGCTGCTCGAGGTCATGTATGACATCCCGGAGCGGACCGACGTGCGCAAGTGCATCATCACGGAAGAGACCATCCGCTCGCATCGACTGCCCCTCCTGCTGACCAAGGCGGAGGTCGACAAGGGCGTCGACGAGACCAATTACGAGTCCTGGCTCGCCGAGCGCGGCGCCTGAACCGGCGGCCGTGGCCGCGGGGCTGACCGACCGGGGTGCGGCCGAGCACCTCGACGCCGACGATCCGCTGCGAGGCCTTCGGGCCGCCTTCGAGATCGCCGACCCCGAGCCCATCTATCTCGATGGCAACTCCCTCGGTCGGCTGCCCAAGGCGACCCTGGAACGAGTGTCCGGCCTCATCCGCGACGAGTGGGGCCGTGACGGGGTACGTCGCTGGGCCGAGTGGATCGACCTCCCGCTGCAGGTCGGCGACAAGATCGCGTCCGCCTTCCTGGGCGCCTTGCCGGGCGAGGTCATCGTCGGCGACTCGACGACGGTCAACCTCTATCGCCTGGCCGACGCCGCCCTCGACGCGCGACCCGATCGGCGCGTCATCGTCGTCTCGGCCGGCGAGTTCCCGACCGACCGCTACGTCCTGCAGGGCCTGGCCGAGGCGCGCGGCCTCGAGCTCCGGCTCGTCGAGCCCGATCAGGTCGACGGCCTGCAGATGGCCGCCCTGACGGCCGCGCTGAGCACCGAGACCGCCCTCGTCTGCCTCTCCCTCGTCGACTACCGCTCGGGTGCCCTGGCCGACCTGGCGGCCATCACCGCCGCCGTCCACGCGTCCGGCGCGCTGATGCTCTGGGACTGCTCGCACGCGGTGGGGTCGGTGCCCATCGACCTCGAGGGCTGCGCTGCGGACCTGGCCGTCGGCTGCACGTACAAGTACCTCAACGGTGGGCCGGGCGCGCCAGCGTTCCTGTACGTCCGTCGAGCGCTCCAGGACCAGCTCCGCCAACCGATCCAGGGTTGGTTCGGCCAGCGCGACCAGTTCGCCATGGGTCACCCCTATGACCCGATCCCCGGCATCGGGCACTTCCAGTCGGGGACGCCACCGGTCATCGCGATGGTCGCGGTCGAAGCCGCCGTGGACTTGCTGGCACGCACCGGGATCCGAGCCCTGCGCGCCAAGAGCGTGGCGCTGACGGAGTACCTCATCGCGCTCGCCGATGTCTGGCTCGAGCCACTCGGGTTCAGCCTGGGCTCGCCGAGGGATCCCGCGTATCGCGGTGGCCATGTCGCCCTGCGACATCGCGATGCCTACCGCATCGATCGCGCGCTCATCGAACGTGCCGGCGTCATCCCAGACTTCCGGGCGCCCGACGTCATCCGCCTGGCGCCGGTCGCCGCCTACACGCGGTTCGTCGACGTCTGGGAGGCGATGGATCGCCTCCGCCGGCTGGTGGCTGAGGGCGAGCACGAGGCGCTTTCCACCGAACGGGCACGGGTGACGTGATGCTGCTCGGCCACCGACACCGGAGTGCTAGACTCGGCGCCTCACGGCAGGGACCGAGAGGAGTAGCGCGCCGGACGGCCGCCAGAGACCGCGGGTCATGGGCTGCAAGCCCGCGGGGCCAGGGACGCGTGAAGGTCGCTCGCGAGTCGTGACGGGTGGCGCCCGCTAGCGCGCCGAGAGGGCCGCGACACGACCCCCGACCGGGATGACCGGACGGCGCCGCGACCGAACCAGCTGGTGGTACCACGACCCCGTTCGTCCGCTGGGATGAGCGGGGCGTTCGATTCCGTGACACGGCGATGTCGAGGTGGAGGCGAGGCGATGGGCGAGGAGCGAGCCAGGGAGCTGCCCAAGGCCTACGACGCAGCGAGCGTCGAGGCCGGTATCTACGCGCGCTGGCTGGCGGCCGACGTCTTCGCCCCCGACGGCGCCGGGAGCCGCGCGGACCAGACCAAGCCGCCCTTCGTGATCATCCAGCCGCCACCCAACATCACGGGCGCCCTGCACCTGGGGCATGCGCAGCGGGCAACGGTCGAGGACGCCATGACCCGGCACGCCCGGATGACCCGACGTCCGACGCTCTGGCTGCCGGGCAAGGATCATGCATCGATCGCCGCCCAGTTCGTGCTCGACCGGATCCTGGCCAAGGAGGGCGAGAGCCGCAGCTCGCTTGGTCGCGAGCGCTACCTGGAGCGGATGCGTCGCTTCATCGACGAGACCGGCAACGTCATGAAGGCCCAGCATGAACGGGTCGGCGCCTCGCTCGACTGGAGCCGTGAGCGCTACACCATGGACGAAGGTTCGACGCGAGCCGTCCGGACCGCGTTCAAGCGCCTGTATGACGACGGCCTGGCGTACCGGACCGAGGCGCTGGTCAACTGGTGCCCTGGCTGCCGGACGAGCATCTCCGACCTGGAGACGATCGCCACGCCCGAGACGGGCACGCTCTGGACGGTCCGCTATCACCTCGTCGGCACGGATGGCCGGCCCGACCCGGCGGCCTGGATCAGTGTCGCCACGACGCGGCCCGAGACGATCCTCGGCGACACGGCCGTTGCGGTCCACCCCGCGGACGAGCGCTACCAGGCCCTGGTCGGACGGACCGTGCGCATCCCGTTCGTGGAGCGCGACGTGCCGATCATCGCCGACGATGTGGTCGAGCGTGCGTTCGGCACCGGCGCCGTCAAGATCACGCCGGCCCACGACTTCGACGACTTCGAGACCGGCAAGCGCCACGGCCTGCCCCAGATCACGGTGCTCGACGACGAGGCGAAGGTCAACGAGATGGGGGCTGCGTACGCGGGGCTCGACCGCTACCAGGCACGCGAGGCCATCCTGCGCGACCTCGAGGCGCGGGGCGACCTGGAGGGGTCGCGGCCGCACGAGATGATCATCGGCCGCTGCCAGCGCTCGGACGACGCGGTCGAGCCACGCCTCAAGACGCAGTGGTTCGTCCGGACCAAGCCGATGGCGGCGAAGGCGATGGCCTCCGTCCGCGAGGGGCGCGTGCGCATCCTGCCGGCTCGCTTCGAGAAGGTCTTCTTCCACTGGCTCGAGAACATCCGGGACTGGAACGTCAGCCGCCAGCTCTGGTGGGGCCACCGCATCCCGGCCTGGTTCTGCCCGGACGGCCACGTGACGGTCAGCGATCAGCCGGGCGGACCCGACGTCTGCGTCGCCTGCGGTCGACCGGCCGCTGAGCTGACCCAGGACCCGGACATCTTCGACACCTGGTTCTCGAGCGGGTTGTGGCCCTTCTCGACCCTCGGCTGGCCGGAGCGGACGCCCGATCTCGAGCGCTTCTATCCGGGCACGGTCATGGAGACCGCTTACGAGATCATCTTCTTCTGGGTCGCCCGGATGATGATGCTGGGTGAGTGGCTCATCGGCGAACCGCCGTTCGGCACGGTCTACCTGAGCGGCATCGTGCGTGACCCGTACGGTGCCAAGATGTCCAAGACGAAGGGCAACGTCGAAGATCCGCTGGCCACCATCGACGTGATCGGCGCCGACGCGCTCCGCTTCGCCCTTGTCAACGGCATCGCACCGGGCGCCGATCTGAGGCTCGCGCCGGCCAAATTGGACGGCGCGCGGAACTTCAGCAACAAGCTTTGGAACGCCGCCCGCTTCGTGCTCGGCGCCCGCCCGCCCGAGGTGCCCGACGACGCGCTCCTGGCGCTGCCCGATGCCGCGGACCTGGGACCGGCCGAGCGCTGGATCCTGGGCCGCTGCGCGACGACCATCGAAGCCGTCTCCCGCGCTCACGAGGCCTATCAGCTGGGCGAGGTGACGCGCCTGGTCTACGAGGCCACCTGGAACGAGTACTGCGACTGGTACCTGGAGCTGGCCAAGGCCCGCCTCGCCGATCCGACGACGACGCCAGCGCAGCGGGCGGCGACGTGGTGGACGCTGGCCTGGGTGCTCGAGCGCTACCTGCGTCTGCTGCACCCTGTGATGCCCTTCATCACCGAGGCGATCTGGACCCGCCTGCCCCATGAGTTCGACGATCCCGACCTGCTCATCGTCGCCGACTGGCCGACCGCCGAGCGTGAGCGCACGCTGAGCGACCGGCCGACCGAGGAGGCGGTCGAGTCGCTCCTCGACCTCGTGCGTGCCATCCGGAACGCGCGGGCGGAGGCCGGCATCGAGGCCGGCTCGGTCCTGGAAGCCGACCTCGTCCTGCCCG
>CAVZSO010000015.1:0-25924 GCA_963777975.1 uncultured Chloroflexia bacterium
CAGCGAGGGAAGGTCCTGAAGTCGTCGATCGCGAGGTGGGCGGACCTGTGCCGGGCAGCGCGGACGCGCTTATCTGTTCTTCCCCCCAAAACCGGGGATGGCCGTGGCCTGTTTCATCCACGACGCGAGTTGGCGTTCATCGAGGTCGTCCACTGATTCGAGGTCGACGCCGCGCGAGTCTTTGCCCATCCCGATCGGCACAACTGGCGGCACGGGCGTGAGCGCCGTGCCGCGCCCGAACGTGAGCTTGACGTGGCCGGCGAAGCCTCCGCACGAGAAGCACCAGCCATCGCCGACGCCGTACCACGCCATGCCCCACTTCACGGAGCGCTGAAGGGCCGGCAGGGTCTCGGCAGCCAGGGCATCGACGCGTTCGGCGATGGAGCGTTGCGGCTGCGGCAAGCTGCTGATATAGGCAAAGACTGGCTTGTCGCCGAGCGCAGTCTTCGCGGGGCTTGCCCTGCCGGTCATGGCGGCCGGCAGGGTCGTGAGGACGCTGTCCTGCGCGGCCACTCGGTCGGTGGGCTTGCGTGCATTCGGCGTCACGCGGGTTGACGCCTCGACTGAGCCCTTGACGGACGGCCGGCGCCCGCCCCTGGCACTCTTCCGTTGTCAGGCGACGTCATGCGAACATCGCGTAATCGACGCGTGACTCGTCAACGGCGCAGTCCATGGTCATGGCCCGGCCATTGGACACTGCCGCGCGGCGGCCGTCAATCTGCTTCCGGATTCATGTGACCGGACGGCACCGAGATCGATCCTGTGATCTGCGGCCATCGCCGCGGACCGGCCTCTGTGGCCGGCGCGAAGTGGTGCCAGAACGCATCACTCGGACTCGAATCGACCCACCTGAACGCGACGCGACCCCGGCTGCCACGCATACTGCGGCCAACGATGCCCCGAGTCTTGGTGCCCATGCTCGTGACCGCGGTCATCGTCGCCTGCGCGCTGGTCGACCTCGGGACTCGGCCCGCGCTCGCGACGATCCCGTCGGTCGCCGCTGCGTCGTCTCCGACCGAAGCTACCTGCGGCTCGTGCGTCCAGCCTCAGCGACCAGCGCGCCCGCGCCCACGCTCCCGGCTACGGGGGCATCGAACCCGGCACTCGGGAGCCGTGGCCGCGAGCAGCGCGGTCAGCGTCTTCCGCCGGCCGAGCCTCCACCGTGCGGCGCAGCAGCCGTCGATGGAGCGGATGTCCATCAGCCTCGCCGACCGCTCGGACTTCGTGCCGCAGTACCGGTCCTACTTTTGCGTCGGCGCCAGCCTTCAGATGGCGCGCTCGATCATCACCGGTGAGCACGATGGGTCCCGGCGAACGCAGCGGCGGCTCTGGCGTGCAGCGCGAGCTCGCAGCCCGACGAGCCCCTACAACGCGGCCAATCCCATCGGCTGGACGGCCATGCTGAACAAGCTCGGCCTGGGACCCTATCGCCTGGTCAGCGTGCCCGACTTCGATGCCGCCGTGAAGACCGCGGCGCGCGCCCTTGCTGAGACCGGAAAGCCGGTCGGATTGGTCGTCTGGGCCGGCCACCACGCATGGCTGATGACCGGATTCGAGGCGACCGGCGACCCACGTCTCGCCGACGCCCGTGTGACCGGTGTGCGGGTGATGGACCCGCTCTATCCGCACAGAGTCGAAATGGGGCCGGGCACCGGCACCGGACCAGCTCATCGGGCTCGATGCGCTGGCGCGCCAGTTCGTCAGGCGCCACCGTCCCGATTACGACCTGGGCGTCCAGTCCGGCTGGCTGCTCATCCTGCCCGGAGGGCTGACTCGGCTGAGTCGATGGCGCGGACGTCGGCTCGAGACCGGCTAGCCAGCGCGTCGACCACGACGTCGACCCCATAGCCGTAGGCCTCGTCGACGTCGCCACCGAAGCGGAATTGATCGGCCAGCTCCATGGACACGAAGCCATGGGCGAAGGCAGTCATGAGCCGAGCCGCCTCCAGCGTTCCGCCAGGTCCGACGAGGCGCTCGGCCAGCGCCAGGAGGGGGGCGGCGGCCAGCGCGTTGCTCGCGCTCGGCGGTCGGGATTCCGACCGCCAGGTTCATGAACAGGAGCTCGTACGCACGAGGATTGGCATGCGCGAACGATCGATAGGCGACCGCCACGGCCCGAAGGCCCGCCGCAGCATCCGGGTCCTCGCCCGCACGGCGCGATGGATCGAGCCAGGTCGTCGAGGGCGCTCGGCACCGATGGCCGCGATCAGCGCCGCACGGCCGGGGACGCGCTTGTACAGCGACGGCGCTCGCACGCCAACGCGCTGAGCGACCGCCTGCATGGTGACCGCCTCCAGTCCGCCGGACTCGAGCAGCGCTCGGCCCGCCGCGATGATCTCCTCGGACGACGTTCGCGCCCGGGCGGGGCTCATGCCTTCGCGCGTCCGATCCGATCCGAGGTGGGTGTCCTGGAACGAGCTCGACAGCTTGAGACCGTAGCCCGCCGCGCGATCCATGCCCACGTGGGCGATCAGGATCGCCGCCAGCGCGAGCATCGTCGGCCAGGCCAGCCAGATGCCGAAGGCGAGCGCGGCGAACCCAGGCGCCCAGGAATGAGCCAGGTTGTAGGTCATTGCGCCGAGCGCGCGGGCCGGCGAGATACCCGACCGCCGAGACGTCCGGCAGCAGAAGCAGCGGAACGAGCAGGAGCCATGGGCCGCCATTCATCCCGAAGAGGACGAGTCCGGCACCGAATGCGGCGAGGCCCTCCAGGCGGAGCCAGCTCCGAACGGCGCCCTGGACCATGCCGGGCGTCGATGTCGACGTGTCGTCGAAGGCCGGTCGCGCCGATCGCACCGGTGGTCGTGGTCAAGGCCAGGCTCCTTGTCGTGGCGAAGACGTGATGGCTACATACTATAGCCTTCATGGCTTATGTCAATAGCCATCTCCTTCTGCGTGGCTCCGCCTGCCGGCGGGAGTCGCTCGAGTGAACGATCGTGCGCTGGGAGCCACTGTGGCGCGGCTACCGCGCAGCGTGATCTCGGCGCTCGAGGTCATGTTCCAGCGCAGGCCGTCGGGCAGGTCGCCGGTCGGCTCGAGCGTGACGGTGTAGACGATGTCGCCCGCCGACGACTCACCGAACGACGAGATCGAGGCGACGCGAGCCGGGATCTCCGACGCCCGGCAGTGCGTCGACCGTGATCGTGGCGTCGGCGCCGACGTCCAGACGCCCGACGGCTGCCTCGTCGAGGTCGACCGACTCGAAGCGCCACGCGGACGTGTCGGCGATGCGCGCGATGGGCGCTGCCCGGCGTCACCGTCTCGCCGACGATCGCGTCGAGCGAGGCGACGATGCCGGCGAACGGCGCCTCGAGGGTCAGGTCGGCGACAGCGGCCTGGGCCTCCGTCAACGCAGCCTTGGAGCGAGCCGTCTCGGCGGCCGGCAGCCTCGGCGGCGGCTGTCGCAGCGTCAGCCGCGCGCCGCGCGGCCGTGAGCTGGGCGCGTGCCTGGCGCAGCGCCGCCCGAGCCCGGACCACTTCCGCGTTGGCGGCGCGACGTGCCGCACCCGAGGGCGTCCCGTCCCGCGTCGCATCGGCGGCGTCGACCGCCGCGCTCGCCTGGTCCACACCCGCGTCGGCGACCGTGACCTGGGCGGCTGCCTGCCGCGCCGCCGCCTCGGCCTGGCGGGCCTGTGCCTCGGCGGCCGTGACGGCCGCCTGGGCCTGGGCGACCTCGGCATCGAGGCGCGTGGCGTCGAGGCGCAGCAGCGCCTGTCCGGCGGTCACCGTGTCGCCTTCCTCGACCAGCACCTCGGCCACCACGCCGCCACCGGCGGGGGCTGCCAGCTCGGCATGACGGACGGGCACGGCTCGCGCGTCGGCCGCGACCGTGTCGGACTCGGGGACCGGTCCCAGCGACGGGGAGGGTGAGGCCGAGGGGCTAGTCCCCAGGCCGCCGGACAGGAGCCAGATCACGGCGGCGATGGTCACGACGACGACGGCGACGAGGAGCACTCTGGTGCGTGTCATCGAGCGTTGCTGCTCCCTCTCAGTCGGTGGGCGGTCGGTCATCGGATCGGGCGGGTGTCGAACGGCATCATTCGTAGGCTAGCGTCTCCCGCACCGCGAGGCGGCTGGCTCGCCAGGATGGCAGCAGGCTGGCCACGGCTGCCAGCGCCAGCACGATGCCGGCCCACGCGAGCGCGCCCACGAACGAGTAGGTGTATGAGAGTGGTCGGTCGGCGAAGACGAGGCCGAGCGCGTCAGATAGCAGCTTGCTGATGGGCACCGAGACGACGACGCCGATCGCCCATGACAGTGCGCCGATGAGGACGCCCTCGACGAGGAAGATCGTGAGCACCGAGCGGTCGGACGCACCGACCGCCCGCAGGACGCCGATCTCGCGCGCCCGCTCGACGACATTCATGGTCATCGTGCCGGTCAGGCCGAGGCCGCCGACGACGCCGAGCAGGACGGCCATCGTCGACAGGAAGACGACCATCACGTCGAACAGCGTCTCCTGTGTCTCGCGGATCTCACCCGAGGTCGTGGTCGCCGCGACGTCGACGCCAGCGCCTTCCAGCCTCGATCGGACGGCGGTTGCCAGCGCATCCTGCTCGGCCCGGGTCAAGCCTGGCTGGCCGATGATCATCAGCACGCCCGCCCGTCCGACCTCTCCCGTCGCGCGCTCGAGCGCTCGTTCCGGCGTGTACAGGAACGGCCGCCGGGTTGGCGACTGGGCGATGCCGACGAGCGTCCAGCTGGTGTCCTTGCCGTCGATGCGCAACGTGACCGTGTCGCCGACCGCGAGATCGGGTTCGTTGTCGCGGATGTTGGCCGTGGCGACCAGCGCGTTGCCGTCGTCTGGCAGCAGCCAGCGACCCTCCTGCATCGTCGGCTTGACCGACTTCGCATCCGGCGGCAGGCCGAACGCGAAGACCGACTGTCCCTCGGCGGCGTCGCCATGGACGACCTCGGTCGACGCGAAGCGCCAGGGCTCGGCGGCCTCGACGCCCGGCACCTGGAGGGCTTCCTCGGTCAGGACGCTCGTCCGCTCGGTCGTCGCCAGCTCGACCTGTACGTCGTATGAGAAGTAGGCGAGCGAATCGTCGAGCGTCTGGACGAGGGACGCCCGGACGGCGAAGACCGACATGAAGATGGCGCCGCCGAGGCCGAGCGCAGCGAGGGTCAGCGCAAGTCGGCCCTTGCGCCGGAACGTGTTGCGCAACGAGAGCAATGTCGGTCGCGGCAGGCCGCGGATGTCGCGCAGGAAGCGGTCGAGCCGGCCATGGCCGAAGCGGTCGGAGATGCCGGTCGAGGCGAGCGCCTCCCGGACGGTGATGCGGACGCCACGAGTGATCGGCACCAGCGCCGCCAGCAGCGGCACGACGAGGCCGACCGCGATCTCGATGGCCAACACGTTGGGCGGCACGAAGACCGTGTCGATATCGAAGTTGGCGAGCCCGGCCGTGAACGAGGCGAATCCGTAGGCGCCGACGACGCCCAAGGGCAATGCCACCGCCAGGGCCATCAGCGCATATGCCAGGACGAGGCCCAAGTAGAGGCCGGCGATCTGGTCGTTGCGGGCACCGATGGCCTTCATGATCCCGATCTGGCGGGTCTGCTGGGCAAGGATCGCGGAGACGGTGTTCACGACCAGGAAGCCCGAGACGACGAGTGCCAGCGCGCCGATGAAACCGAGCACCAGGAAGAAGCCCTGGAGCAGATCGTTGGCCGGGTGGCGCCCGGGGATCGGCACGAAGCTCCCGAACACGGTCACACCGGCGCGCTCGAGCTTGGCTTTGACCTGGTCGGCCACGACCTGCACCCCGGCCTTGTCGAGGCTGGCGTCGGCCACCCGGATGCGGAGCTCGTCGAACGTCGTGTCATAGCCCAGGTCGCGCAACGTGTCCGGCGTCACGTGGCCCGAAACCCGTCCGGCATAGAAGGCGGGTGCCGCGCCGACCTCGTGGGAGATCCCGATGACCTTGAGCGGGTGGGTCTTCCCGTCGGCCGTCTGGATCGTCAGCGCCTGGCCTTCGGTCAACGGCTGGAGCTGGAGGGAGCTGCGCTCGATGACGACCTCACCGCGCTGGGGCGGCCAGCCGCCCCGCTCGGGCGTGACAAGGTCGAGTCGCTGATCCTTGAAGTCGGGGATGGCGGTCAGGAGCATCTCGCCGTAGCCACCATCAGCGGTCTGCAGGCGGACCGTCACGCTTCGCCGGCCCTCCGCGTCCGCGACCCCATGCATGCGCCGCACCGTGTCGACGAGTGACTGGTCGATGGGTGCCGTGAAGAGGGTCGCTGAAGCGGGCTGGCTGCGCGCGTAGGCTTCGGTCAGGTTGCGCTGCAGCATGGCGTCGGCGCCGGCGATGGTGCCCACGGCGAAGACGCCGACGGCGATCGACAACACGACCAGGACGGTCCGCATCGGATGGCTGCCCAGATCCCGAAAGACCTTGCGCCAGCGGACGCTACGCACCTGCCCCCTCCGACGCTTCGGTCGCCGCGAGCTCGGTGGGAACCGACGATGCAAGGCGCGGGGACGGGATCGCTGGCGGACCGGCTCCGGCCCCCGCGGCGGGATCCTCGTCGAGCGAGCCGTCCAGGATGCGGCCATCCGCCATATGCACCGTGCGGCGCGTTCGCTTAGCCAGCTCGGTGTCGTGGGTCACCGTCACGATCGTCCGACCCTGCTCGACGAACGCTTCGAAAAGCTCGAAGACGACATCCGCCGTCGCCGAGTCGAGGTTGCCCGTCGGCTCGTCGGCGACGAGCAGTGGCGGGTCGTTGGCCAGGGCGCGCGCGACGGCGACGCGTTGCTGCTGCCCGCCGGACGTGCTCGACGGCAGCTTCCGAGCCTGATCGGCCATGCCCACGCGCTCGAGCAGGCTCATGGCCCGGTCGTAGCGTTCGCGCGGCGTCCACAAGCCACCGAAGTCCATCGGCAGCATCACGTTCTCGACCACGGTCAGCGTCGGCAGCAGCTGGAAGAACTGGAAGATGACGCCGACCGTCCGGCCACGCCAGACGGCGGTCCGCCCCTCGGACATGAGCGCCAGGTCCTGTCCGGCGACGGCGACCAGGCCGGCCGTGGCGCGGTCGATGCCGGTGATCATGTTCATGAGCGTCGACTTGCCGCAGCCTGACCGGCCGACGACGCTGATGAACTCGCCGGCATCGACCTGGAGATCGACACCATCCAGGGCACGGAACGGCCCGGCGTCGGTGACGTAGTCCTTGACGACCGAACGCAGGTCGATGAGGTGCGAGCTGGCAGGTCCGTCTATGTCACCGGCGTTCCCGCTCGGCCCGTTCTTCGGTCGGCGAATCACGTCGGCTCCTGTGCGCCCGGGTTTTCGAGGGCCGATGTCGCGGTCCCTCGCTCGTCCGAGTCTACGTCGCGCGTCGGAGATCGGTTCCCGACGCGCCCCCGTTGCGACCCTAGCGCTTGACCGGCTTGGGCGGCATCGCCGCGACGTGATCGAGGGCTCGGCGGATCCACCCAGCGGCATCGGCGCTGCCGAGCGACGACGCCGGCAGCGTCACCCAGCCGCTCATCGGTCGCTCAGCCGGCCCGAAGGGCCCTGCGCCGTCGACTGCCCGCAGGGCGGCCGCGTCCTCGTCTGCCAGCTTGACGCCGACGTCGGGGCCGAATAGCCCCATGAACATGTTTCCGTTCACGAACCCGCCGAGGTTGCCGAACATCGGCTTGATCTCGACCCGCGGATCGGTGGGGACGAGGGACCGGAACCGATCCTTGTCGGCCTCGGTCGGCTTGGGGACCTGCATCGGGGCTCCTCGCTGTCGTCGGCGTGTCGCCGGACCAACGGTGCGCCGCCTGTTCGCAATCGTCAATCGCGGACCCGTCTCGGATCCCCTCGGCGACCCAAGGCGTCGGGGCTGACTACACTGACCTTCCCCACGGAGCGAGCATGGATCCCGACCCCTTGGCGGCCCTGCCGCCCGATGTCCCCGCGATCGCGGCCCTCGAACGAGGGCGCCTGCTGCGCAAGGCGGTTCCGCGAGGTGCGCACGCCGGCTGGACGGCACCCACCGAGCGCGATCCAGTGGCCACGGTCCTGGCCTCCAACGAGGGCCGATTGCCCGAGCTGGTGCCGATCCGCATGGGCCGCATGGCTGCTTCGCCCTTCGCCTTCCTGCGTGGGTCGGCGGCCGTCATGGCGGCCGACCTGGCACGGACACCGACGATAGGCGAGAACGTCCAGCTCTGCGGCGATGCTCACCTCTCCAACTTCGGCATCTTCGCCAGCCCCGAGCGGCGCCTGGTCTTCGACGTCAATGACTTCGATGAGACGCACACCGGCCCCTGGGAGTGGGACGTCAAGCGCCTGGCCGCCAGCTTCGTGGTCGCGTCCCGCGCCAACGGCTACTCCGAGGCGACCTGCCGACAGATGGCGACCTTCGTCGGTCGCATGTATCGCCAGAGCATCCGCCGCTACGCCGGCATGCGAGCGTTAGAGGTCTGGTATTCGTCGATCGATGTCGAGCAACTCATCGCGCGCGCGGCCGCGAACCCGCCCGCCCGCCGCTATCGCGACGCGATCCGGATCCCGCTCGACGAAGCGCGGCGACGTGACCATATCTCCGCGCTGGGCAAGCTCTCGGTCCTCGATCCCGCGACCGGCGGCTGGCTGATCCGCGATCGTCCCCCGCTCTTGCAGCGCCTGCCTGAGGACGACCCCGGTCGTGCCGTGCTGCCCGCTCTCTATGAAGGCTACCTCCGCTCGCTGTCGGCAGATCGCCGCGTGCTTGTCGAGAAGCACCGTCTGCTCGACGTGGCGCTCAAGGTCGTCGGCGTGGGCAGCGTCGGGACCCGCTGCTACGTCACCCTCTTCGCAGGGCCGGCCGGTGGCCCGCTCATCCTGCAGGTCAAGGAGGCCCGACCGTCGGTCCTCGAGCCATACGTCCAACACGTGCGCCATCCGCACCAGGGTGAGCGCGTGGTCACCGGCCAGCGGATCATGCAGGCCGTCTCGGACAGCTTCTTGGGCTGGACGAAGTCTCCGGTCACGGACACGGAGTACTACGTTCGGCAACTCCATGACATGAAGTACAGCATCGACCCCGCCGCGCTCCGTCCGCCCGGCATGGAGCTCTATGCCCAGGTCTGCGCCTGGGCGCTGGCTCGAGCGCATGCACGTTCGGGCAACCCGGCCACCATCGCCGGCTACCTGGGCGTCGGTGAGGTCTTCGACGACGCCCTGGCCGCGTTCGCGACGGACTATGCCGACCAGACCGAGCGCGATCACGCCGCGCTCGTCGCGGCCATCAGCTCGGGCACGGTCGCCGCCGAGATCGGCATCTAAGCCGCAACAACGGCATCGCCCGTTCGAGCGATGGCCCTCGTGGCATCGGTGAGCTAGCCTCAGGCGATGGAGGTCGTTCGTCGACTTCGAGGCATCAGCGATGCGCTCCTGGCGATCGCCCTGACCGTGCTCGTCCAGGCCGAGATCTGGCTCTCGCCAGGCCCCGATCCCGATGAGATCCCGATCATGGTGTTCCCCGGGGGCCAGGCTACCGGCGCCCTCGCGGCGCTCCTCTTCACGCTTTCCCTGGCCTGGCGCCAACGGTTCCCGATGGTGGTCCTGTTGCTCGCATTTCCGGCCCTGGCGACATCTGCGACGAGCTCGCTCGATGCGAGGATCAGCTTGACGGCAGCGTTCATGGTCGCCACCTATTCGGCCGGTGCGCACACGCGTGGCCGGTCCGCGCTCATGGCCGCAGGCGGCGTGGCCGGGCTGGTCCTGCTGGCGATCGCGCGCTCCAGCACGGGTGTGGAGGAAGCCAGCGACGTCGTCCTGCCGCTCACGTTCATGGCTGGTCCCTGGCTGGCTGGCCTGGCCATCCGGGAGCGGCGAGACCGCGAGCTGGTCCTCGAGGAGCGGGCGGCGATCCTCGAACGCGAACGCGACGAGCATGCGCGCGTCACCGTGGCAGAGGAGCGGGCCCGCATCGCGCGCGAGATGCACGATATCGTCGCCCACGCCATGAGCGTCATCGTTCTCCAGGCCCGAGGCGCTCGACGCATGATCGCTGGCGATCCCGATGCTGCGCGCGACGCCCTGGATGCCATCGAATCGACGAGCAGCCAGGCGCTGGCGGAGATGCGCCAGATGCTGGGGCTGCTGCGGGACGACGACGACGCGCCGCGCGCTCCCGATCCGGGTCTGGCCGAGCTCGACGGGCTCGTGGCGCAGCTTCGTGAGGCCGGGCTCCAGGTCGACGTCGACGTCGAGGGCGCACCGACAGACCTGCCGGCGGGCCTCGACCGGGCCGCCTACCGCATCCTGCAGGAGGCGCTGACGAACGTCCTGCGCCATGCCGATGCCGCCAATGCGTCGGTCACGATCGCCTATCGGCCCGATGGCCTCGAGCTGACCGTTCACGACCCTGGAGCGCCAGCCGTCGAAGGCTCGTCCGACGGCCGGGGGATCCTCGGCATGCGCGAACGCGCGGCGACCTTCGGCGGCACGCTCGACGCTGGACCCGACGCGGCCGGGGGCTTCTCGGTCCGTGCAACGCTGCCGCTGCCGGTGGGACCGGAGTGACGATCCGGGTCCTCCTCGTCGACGACGAGCGGCTTGTCCGTGCCGGCTTCCGCATGATCCTCAGCGGGCAGCCCGGGATGTCCGTCGTCGGTGAGGCTGTCGACGGCCTCCAGGCGATGATGGAGGTGGAGCGGCTTCGCCCGGACGTCGTGCTCATGGATGTGCGGATGCCCAAGCTCGATGGTCTGGAGGCGACGCGACGCATCCTCGACGGCCACGCCGACCCAGGGTGTCGGAGCCGTCGGCGACGAGGGCGCCCGACGCGCCCGTCATCGGCCGCACGTGATCGTGCTCACGACCTTCGACCTCGACGAGTACGTCTACGAGGCGCTCCGTGCCGGCGCCAGCGGCTTCCTGCTCAAGGACGCGCCAGAGGCTCAGCTGGTGGCCGCGATCGCGGTCGCCGCCGCAGGCGGTTCGATCTTCGCGCCACACGCGACGCGGCGCGTCATCGAGGCGTTCGCCGTGCCTCGGCCGGATCCACCCGCCGGCCTGGCCGACCTGACGCCGCGTGAGCTCGAGGTGCTCACGCTCATCGCTCGAGGCCGATCCAATCGCGAGATCGCTGAGACGCTCCACGTCAGCGAGCACACGACCAAGACGCACGTGGCCCACATCCTCGACAAGCTCGACCTGCGCGACCGCGTGCAGGCCGTCGTGCTGGCCTACGAAGCCGGTGTCGTTCGACCCGGTGACGATGCGGATGGAGCGCCTCTGGCCGGCGACCTAGGCTAGGCAGGCGATAGGGCGACGTCGTGCGCATTCGAAACGTCCGCCTGCGAAGATTGGGCGATGATGCGGACCAGCGCACTCCCTAGCGATCCCGAGAGCGTCGCGACCTTCCTTCGGGAGCAGGTCGGCATCGATGTCCACGCGGTGACCGGGCTCGTCCCCGGCGAATGGTCGCGGGCCTTCGCCTATCGCCATGGCGGACAGGACTGGGTCATCCGGATCAGCGAGCTCGACGAAGCCTTCCGCAAGGATGCGTTGGCCGTGCGGTACGCATCAGGCGAACTCCCGATACCGCGAGTCAAGGAGGTCGGTGCGGTCGGTGATGGCTTCTACGCGATTTCCGAGCGGCTCTCGGGCGACGTGTTCGAGACCATCGACGGCCGGCACCTGCGCGCGGTCATGCCGTCACTCATGGCGACCCTCGACGCGATGCGCCTGGCCGATGTCGGCGACTCGGTCGGCTACGGTGGCTGGGGCCCCGATGGCGTCGGGGGCTACCCGAGCTGGCGGGCGATGCTGCTCGATGTGGCGACCGACCATCCGACCAGGCACACGCGAGGCTGGAGGTCGAAGCTGGCCGCATCGCCGACGGGTGAGGGGCCATTCCTCGAGGCGTACGACGTCCTGACCACGCTTGTCGACGACGTCCCGGAGGTCCGCCACCTCGTTCATGCCGATCTCATGAACCGGAACGTGCTGGTGGCCGGGGATCGGATCAGCGGCGTCTTCGACTGGGGCTGCGGGATGTACGGCGATTTCCTGATGGACCTGGCCTGGATCGACTTCTGGGCTCCCTGGTCGCCGGGCTGGCGTGGGGTCGATCTCGTCGCCGCGGCCGTCGACCACTTCCACGCGATCGGTCTGGTCGTGCCGAACTTCAGGGAGCGCCTGCGCGCATGCCAGATCTGGATCGGGCTCGATGGACAGTCGTACCAGGCGCACAAGGGCTCCTTGGCGGACCTCGAGAAGACAGCCGCTCGCACGTTGGAGATCGCGCGCGGCTGAGGTCATCCACGGCCTTCCGTGGCCGGTGACCGGGGCGTAACGTCTATCCAGACCGTGCGTCCCACCGTGCGATCGCCAGGGTGGCCGGCGCCGGTCGTTTCCGCCGATCGAGCAATGATCGAGGGATGACATGCATATCGCGTTCGTGGCCATGAGTGGCGTCCGCGCCTGGAATCCGGAGATCACCGCCGCCGGCCTGACCATGCCGGG
Organism: uncultured Chloroflexia bacterium; assembly: GCA_963777975.1. GTDB lineage: Bacteria > Chloroflexota > Limnocylindria > Limnocylindrales > CSP1-4 > CSP1-4. Next base: position 12,459 of record CAVZSO010000015.1, read on the forward strand.
CTTCCTCGAGCGCAGCCAGACCATCGCCTCGCTGCCGAGCCTGTCGCTGCTGACGCTGGCCGGCATGACGCCCAAGCCGATCGAGGTCAGCTATCACGAGGTCCTGGACATCCGCGAGCTCGGTGAGCTGCCCGACTGCGACGTCGCCGCCATCGCGTCCTACTCGGCGCAGATCAAGGAGGCGTATGAGCTGGCCGACCGCTTCCGCGCGGTCGGGGTCACCGTCATCCTGGGCGGCCTCCATGTCACGGCCGTGCCGGCCGAAGCGCTGGAACACGCCGACGCCGTCGTGGTCGGGGAGGGCGAGGTCAGCTGGCCCGACGTCCTGGCGGACCTCGCTCGTGGTCGGCTGCGCGGGATGTACACGCCGAACGGCCGGGAATTCGACCTCGCCGATGCGCCGATGCCGCGCTACGACCTGCTCGACGTCGAGCGCTACAACCGGCTGACCGTCCAGACCCAGCGCGGCTGCCCGTGGCGCTGCGAGTTCTGTGCCGCGTCGATCCGACTGACGCCGAAGTACAAGGTCAAGCCGATCGCCAAGGTGCTCGACGAGATCCACGAGATCCGACGGCACTGGCCGCGGCCGTTCATCGAGTTCGCCGACGACAACACCTTCGTCAATCGCCGCCACTCCAAGGAGCTCATGCGCGCGCTGGCGGGCGAACGGATCAAGTGGTTCACCGAGACCGACGTCTCGGTCGCCGACGACCCCGAGTTGCTGACCCTGATGCACGAGGCCGGCTGCGCCGAGGTCCTCATCGGCCTCGAGAGCCCGACCACGCAGGGCATCTCCGGCGTCGAGCAGCGACGCGACTGGAAGCAGACACGCTTCGGCGACTACCAGGCGGCCATCGAGCGCATCCAGTCGCACGGCATCGCGGTCAACGGCTGCTTCGTGCTCGGGCTCGATGGCGACGGGCCGGAGGTCTTCGAGGCGGTCGAGCGCTTCGTCCGCGAGAGCGGCCAGTTCGACGTGCAGATCACGGTCATGACCGCCTTCCCCGGCACGCCGCTCTACGCGCGGCTGCAGGCCGAGGGCCGGCTCCTGAGTCGAGGGCGCCTGGGAGCAGTGCACCCTCTTCGACGTCAACTTCCAGCCCATGCGGATGTCGCCCGAGACACTCCAGCACGAGGCGCTCGAGCTCGGGCGTCGGCTGTACACCGACGAGGAGCGCGCTGCGCGCCGTCAACGATTCCACGATCAGCGACGTCGCTTCCTGCGGCGCCAGAACGCGATGAGGTGCAGTGCATGAACGCCAACGCAGGTGCTCAGGTCTCGTCGAGCTGGCGCGCCTTCTTCCTGGTGGCGGCTCTCTACGACCTGCTGCTCGGCGCCGCCTTCGTCGTCTTCGGTGAGCAGCTCCTGAGCGCCATCGGCATGGAGCTGCCGCCCCACGTCGCCTACATCCAGCTGGCCGCGGTCTTCATCTTCGTCCAGGGCCTGAGCTACGCCCTCGTCTATCGCGACCCGCCGGGCAACCTGGGCATCGTTCGCGTCGGCGTCGCCTACAAGGCGGCCTACGCCGGTCTCGCGCTCTGGTATCTCGTCATCGGGCTCCTGCCCAGCGTCTTCTTCCTGCCATGGGCAGCGATCGACCTGGCCTTCCTGGTCGGTTTCGTGCTCTTCCTGCGTGTAGCCGGGCGCGGTGGCTCTGCCAACGGCGCTCACCTCGAGCGGCGACGCCGCGTGACCGACGGGTCGACATGATCCACGAGGCGCTCCATCGGCCGATCCCGGTCGAGCTGACCGAGGACCCGCGCATCCGACGACGCGTCCGGCGTCTGGCCGCCGTCAGCGCGGTCGCCCTCGGCCTGATCTGGTGGCTGGCCGTCGCCACGACCGCAGCGCCGACCTGGGTCGCGGTCACCCTCTTCGCCGGCTGGCTGTCGATGCCGACCGTCCTGCTGGCAAGCCTGCGCGACAGTCGTCTGCGCTACGGCCTGGCGGTCCCGTCGGTGCTCGTCTCGCTCGGGCTGCTGGCCATCGTCGTCGGCTCATCGCCCGGCGGCGTCGCCGGGCTGGGCTGGCTGCTGATCCTGGTCGGCGTCCTGCTCGGCGGCCTGATGGGCCTCTGGTTCTGGTTCCGCGTGGTGCCTGTGCCCGGTCGCGCTGGATGCGCCCGACGGCGCCGGACGCTGGGCGATCATCGCCGTCCACGTCGGGCTCATCGTGGTCGGCATCGGCCTGGCGGCGTCAGCCCTCGTGGCCGTTTGAATCGGCCTCCGACCCGCCGGCGGTCCCGGCCGCGAGCGGGTCGCGCCCGAAGATGAGGATCAGGCTGGTGATGGCGACCCAGACCGGGAAGACCAAGACCACGTACTCGGACACGAAGACCACGACCAGCAGCGCGATCGCGGTCGGATAGCCGAGCAGGCAGAACCAGCGTGGCAGGGCGCCGGAGCGGAGCCCGATGGTCGAGGAGACGAGGATGAAGACGGCCGCCATCTTGATGCCGTAGACGAAGTACAGCGCGTAGGCGATGCCGCGGCCGATGGTCGCCGCGTCGGGGTCGATGGTGGTACCGGTCAGGCTCTTGAGCGTGACCGCCGCGCCTGCCGCCGCGCCGCCCACGAACATCATGGCCACGAAGAGCACGCCGCTGCCGATGAAGACGGTGGCCAGGAACTGATCCTCGCGACGCCCGATCCGGTTGCGGATGGTGGCCAGGAACCACAGGAAGGCGATGCCGGCGAAGGGGATCATCTGGAGCCCGATGAACCAGCGCTGCTCGTTGTCGGTGATCCAGGCCGCTAGAGCGGCCACAGAGGCATTGGCAGGCTGACGATCGAGCAACAGGAGCAGGGAAGCCGTGAAGAGGACGGCGAAGACGATGCCTGCCACGCCAGCCGCCCGAAGGGAGCGGGCGCCGACGAGTGGGCCACGGCCGAGGATGCCGCCGTCGGACGATGAGGGGCTCGCGCCGTTCATGCCAGGCGATCCATCCGCACGTGGCCCTCGGTGACGACCATCCGCAGCGTCGTCTCCGGGCGAGCCAGGACGCCGATGTCGGCCAGGGGATCGCCGTCGACGACGATGAGGTCCGCGGTGGCGCCGACCTCGATGCGGCCGAGGTCGGGCCGGCGAAGCAGGTCGGCGTTGACCGAGGTCGCCGAGCGGACGATGTCGGCCTCCGACTCGACCTCGGCCCGGATGGTGAACTCGAGCGACTGCAGCTCGTGGAGCGTGCCGAGCAGGTCGGTCCCGAAGCCGACGCGAGCGCCGGCCGTCCGCAGGACGGTGAAGGCGCCCAGCCCGGCCCGCCGGACCTCGTCGTTCTTGGCCAGGCGCCAGGGGTCGACGCCGGCTTCGCGGCCATGGCGTTCGAGGCCTTCGTAGGCGACCATCGTGGGCACGACGAAGGCGTCGTTCGAGACGACGGCCGCAGCGGCGTCGGCGTCGATGAGGTTGCCGTGCTCGATGGAGCGCACGCCGCAGCGGACCGCACGGACGATGGCGTCGGCACCGTAGGCGTGCGCCATGACGTACGTGCGGCGCGAGGCGGCCTCGTCGACGATGGCGCGCAGCTCGTCCTCGCTGTACTGGGTCATGTCCACCGGGTCGGTCGCCGACATCACGCCGCCAGAGGCGCAGATCTTGATCTGGTCAGCGCCGCGACGCAGCTCCTGCCGGGCCGCCAGGCGGACGCCGTCGACCCCGTCGGCGATGCGCGCGAACTCGCCCGGATACGCGCCGTCCGGAGGGTCGACGTCGGTGACCGTGCGCTCGTCGCCGTGGCCGCCGGTCTGGCTGAGCGCCTTGCCGGCCACGAACAGCCGCGGCCCGTCGATCAGGCCGCGCTCCGTGGCCAGGCGGAGGCCGACATCGCAGCCGCCGGCGTCGCGGACGGTGGTGAAGCCGCGTCGGAGCATGGCCTCCAGCCGAGCCTTCGCGACCAGCGTCCGCAGGCTGGCCGGCATCGGTCGCTGGAAGTCCTCGATGACCTCGGCCGCTGTCGGATGGACGTGGGCGTCGATGAGCCCCGGCATCACGGTGCGGCCGGCAAGGTCGATGACACGCAGGTCGGGCAGATCGGGGGTCGGCAGGCCAGGCGTGCCGATCTCGGCGATGCGACCGTCGACGACGAGCAGCGCCGCGCCGTCGAGCGGCTCGTCGCTCAGGCCGTCGACGAGTCGTGCATCGCGGAAGAGCAGCGCTGGCAGGCGGGACACTCCCTTCGCTCGATGATCCGCAGGGCTTCGATGGTAGCGCGCTGGCAATGCCGCGGAGCTGGCTTTGGTGCGTCGTGGCACCGACGAGTGGGTGCTCGCTCGCTTGCCGGATCACCGGCGGCCGATACCATCCGCTGGTGAGACCGTTCCAATTCCTGGCCTCGACCGGCGACATCGTCGACGGGCCGACCTTGGCCGAGCACGCCCGGCACGTCGAGTCGCTCGGTTATAGCGCGCTGGTCATCCCTGACCATCTGCTCGACCAGCTGGCGCCCCTGCCCGCTCTGGCCGTCATCGCCGGCGCCACCGAGCGTCTGCGCATCGGCACCTTCGTGCTCAACAACGACCTCCGGCATCCGGCGGTGCTGGCGCAGGACCTGGCCACGCTCGACGTGCTCAGTCGCGGACGCCTGGAGATCGGCATCGGCGCCGGCTGGAACCGGGCCGAGTACGACGCGGCCGGGCTGGCATTCGAGCCCACCGCCCGGCGCCAGGCGCGCCTCGAGGAGAGCGTCACGGTGCTCAAGGGTCTCTTCGGCGAGTGCCCTTTCGACTTCGACGGGGCCTTCTACCAGATCCACCAGGCGGATGGCCAACCGAAGCCGATCCAGCGACCGCACCCGCCGTTCCTGATCGGCGGCGGCGGCCGGCGGACGCTGGCCCTGGCCGGCCGGGAGGCGGACATCGTGGGCCTCGCGCCACGGATCGTGTGGGGCACCACGCTGCACGTCGATCCACGCAGCCTGACCGTCGAAGCGGCGGCCGAGAAGCTCGACTGGGTGCGCGAGGCCGCCGGCGAGCGATTCACCACGCTCGAGATCAACGCCTACCCGTCGCAGTTCCCGTCGGGCATCACCGATCACGCCCGCGTAATGGCCACGGAACGGGCGGCCGCGATCACCGATCGGGCGGGTGTCGCCATCACCGCTGACGAGCTGCTCGCTTCGCCGCACCAGTACATCGGCACCGTCGGTTCGTTGTGCGAGAAGCTGGTCGAGCTTCGCCAGCGACTCGGCATCTCGTCGTTCATGCTCGGTGACGCGGACGAGATGGCACCCGTCGTGGAGCGACTGGCCGGCACCTAGCGCCGCCAGGGCCCCGGTCAGCCATGCCGCGGCAGTCGCGCTCGCTGCCTCCGAGCGCGCTGCTAGCATCGGCGGCGTGCCCGCAGTCGACTACGACTTCATCATCGTCGGCGGTGGATCCGCCGGCTGCGCCCTCGCCAACCGCCTGACGGCCGATCCGGCCAACCGTGTCCTCGTCCTCGAGGCGGGACGGCCCGACTATCGCTGGGACGTCTTCATCCACATGCCCGCGGCGTTGGCGTTTCCGATCGGCAGCCGCTTCTACGATTGGCGTTACGAGTCGGAACCGGAGCCGTTCATGGGCGGGCGGCGTGTCTATCACGCGCGGGGCAAGGTGCTTGGCGGCTCCAGCAGCATCAACGGCATGATCTTCCAACGCGGCAATCAGCTCGACCTCGAGCGCTGGGCGACGGAGCCGGGCATGGCCGATTGGGACTACGCCCATTGTCTGCCCTACTTCCGGCGCATGGAGGACTGCCTGGCAGCCGCCGAGGACGACCCCTACCGGGGACACGGCGGCCCCCTTGGCCTGGAGCGCGGGCCGGCCACCAACCCCCTCTTTGGCGCCTTTTTCGAGGCCGTCCAGCAGGCCGGCTATTCGCTCACCGCGGACGTCAACGGCGCGCGGCAGGAGGGCTTCGCGGCGTTCGACCGCAACATCCGTCGCGGCCGCCGTTTGTCCGCCGCGAGGGCCTACCTGCACCCCGTCACGAACCGGCCGAACCTCAAGGTCGAGACCCGCGCCTTCGTGCGTCGCGTCGTCTTCGAGGGCCGGCGCGCCGTCGGCGTCGTCTATGACCAGGGGACGTGGCCATCCCGCGAGGTGCGCGCCGGCACGGTCATCCTGTGCGGCGGCGCCATCAACACGCCACAGGTCCTGCAGCTCTCCGGGGTCGGCGCCGCGGCCGAGCTCGAGGCCCTCGACGTGCCCGTGGTGGCCGATCTGCCCGGTGTCGGCGAGAACCTGCAGGACCATCTCGAGGTCTACGTCCAGCACGCCTGCACACAGCCGGTCTCGATGCAGCCGGCGCTCCAGGTCTGGCGGCGGCCGTGGATCGGCTTCCAGTGGCTCGTCTTCCGTCGAGGGCCCGGCGCCACCAACCACTTCGAGGGGGGCGGCTTCGCGCGCAGCAACGACGAGGTCGTCTACCCCAACCTGATGTTCCACTTCCTGCCGCTTGCCATCCGTTACGACGGCACGCGGACCGAAGGGCGGCCACGGGTACCAGGTCCACATCGGCCCGATGACCTCCGATGTGCGCGGCACGGTCAAGATCCGGTCCCGCGATCCATACGAGCATCCGGCGCTGCGGTTCAACTACCTCTCGACGGCACAAGATCGCCGCGAATGGGTCGAGGCGATCCACGTCGCCCGCGAGATCCTGGCGCAGCCAGCGTTCGACGCCTATGACGGGGGCGAAACGTCCCCAGGGTCGGCCGTCGAGACCGATGACCAGATCCTCGATTGGGTGGCCCGCGACGCCGAGACCGCATTGCACCCTTCCTGCACGGCGAAGATGGGCACCGACGCCATGTCCGTCGTCGACCCGGCCACGATGCGGGTCCACGGACTCGACGGGCTGTGCGTCGTCGATGCCTCGGTCTTGCCGTCCATCACCAACGCCAACATCTACGCGCCCGTGATGATGGTCGCCGAGAAGGCCGCCGACCTCATCCTGGGCAATACGCCGTTGCCGGCTGGAAACGCCGCCGGATCGGGTCAGGACCCCTGCCGCCTCGGCATAGCGCGTGTCGGAGGTCATCGCCGCGTACGATAGGCGGGACATCAGCAGCCCGTCGGCGTAGCGAGGGCCATGACCGCATCGTCCGCGCCTCCCCCAAGCGAGGCACCGAGCCAGCCACCACTGGCAGATCGAGATGAGCTCGTCGCAGCGGGTCTGACTGCGCGCCAGCGACTGCCCCTTGCGGACCACGCCGCCTGGCGAGCGAGTGATCGAAAAGCCGACCCGATCGATCTCATCGCCGAGCAGGCGACGACGCGCATCCCCGAGCTGGTCCCCATCCGGCACGGTCGGATGGCAGTCTCGGCGGCGACGTTCTACCGCGGCGCCGCCTTGCCCATGGCCGCGGACCTGGCCTGTCATCCGAACACCGGCCTGAAGGTCCAGCTGGGCGGCGACGCGCACATCTCGAACTTCGGCCTGTTCGCCTCGCCGGAGCGCGACCTGCTGTTCGATATGAACGACTTCGACGAGACGCTGGCCGGCCCATTCGAATGGGATGTCAAGCGTCTGGCCGCGAGCTGCATCGTGGCCGCCCGGGGACGCGGCTTCACCGAGCACGAGGGCAAGCGCGCCGCCCACGTCGCGGTCCGATCCTATCGCGAGCGCATGCATGGCTACGCTGGGATGAGCGCCCTCGACATCTACTACTCCCACGTCGACGTCGCCGAGATCGATGAATACGTCGACAAGCGGGCACGCCCGTACCTCGCCTCGACCGTCAAGGCCGCCACGCACCGTGACGCGCTCGCAGAGTTCGCCAAGCTGACCGCCGTGGACGACGACGGCGCCCTGCACCTCGTGGACCGGCCGCCCACGATGTTCCATTCACCCCTCATGGAACAAGCCGATCCCCACTATGCCCTCGTGCACTACCGCTCGACGCTACAGGAGGATCGGCGCCAGCTCCTCGACCGCTTCCGGTTCGTGGATGCCGCCATCAAGATCGTCGGCGTCGGCAGCGTCGGCCTGGCCGCGATCATCGTGCTGATGGTCGAAGGCGCGTCCGGCGACCCGCTCTTCCTGCAGGTCAAGGAAGCAGAGGCGTCAGTCCTGGAGCGGTTCCTGTCGGCCAGCCCGTTCGACAACCACGGCGAGCGTGTGGTCGCCGGCCAGCGCCGTCTGCAAGCGGCAAGCGACATCCTGCTGGGCTGGACCAAAGGACGCCTCGGGCGTCATGTCTATATCCGCCAGCTCCACGACCAGAAGGGCAGCGCGGTCATCGAGGCGATGACCGCGGACGATCTCAAGACCTGGGCCGAGCTATGCGGCTGGGCGCTGGCGCGTGCGCATGCTCGGTCGGGTGACCCGGCATCGATCGCTGCCTACCTCGGCGACGACGACGCGTTCGACCAGGCCGTCGGCGAGTTCGCAGTTGCCTACGGCGATCAGACCGAGCGCGACTTCGCCGCCTTCACCGCGGCCATCAAGTCTCGTCGGCTCCCCGCCGAATCGGGCGTCTAGGCCCGGATCTTACGCTTGGGCGGTCCTCGGCTGACCGTTGACGGTCACAGTCCGGCCGTGTCCTCGTCGAGCACGCCCTGCGCTGCCTCGGCGCCGGCCTTGGTGGCTTTGCCCCGAAGGATGCGCTCGAAGACGACTGCGATCATCGCCCCGATGAGGGGACCTACCAGGTAGATCCAATAGTTGCTGAGGTCACCGCCAACGGCCATCGGGGCGAATGAGCGCGCCGGGTTCATGGAAGCCCCGCTGACAGGGGCGCCCCACACGGATACCAGCCCGATATAGGCACCGACGGCGATCGCTCCGGCGATGCCGACGTTGCGGGCGCCGGCTGCCGTACCGAGGATGACGCTGACCAGCCCGAGCGTGAGGACCGCCTCGGTGATGACGGCCTGGAGGCCCGTGACGCCGGTCCCTGGCTCCGTCGCGCCGGCGATGATGTTGCCGAACACCACCTGCAGGAAGGCAGCCGCGAGAAGGGCTCCGACGACCTCGGCCACGATGTAGCCCGGTACCCGCCGCCAGGGAAAGTTGCCACGTACGGCGAACGCGAGGGTGACCGCTGGATTGAGATGTGCGCCGGAGATCGTGCCCATGAAGAAGATGACGCCCATGACCATCATGCCCGGCGCCAAGGCCTTCATGGCCAATGTCAGATCGCTGCCGTACGGCTGGGAACCGATGACCCCGCCACCGGCGGCGACAAGGACGAGCAGGAAGGTGCCCCAGACCTCACTGAAGAGACGCCGATACTCCAGGCTCCCGTCGTCGAAGGCGCGCTCGCTGGCGCGGACGTTCTCCGTGCGACGCGCGAACCATTCAAGGACCGGCTCACCCGCAGGTGGCGTTGATGTCGTCATCGATCCCTCCTCCACATTGTCTCCCTCGGTCGCGAGGGTACGGTCACGCCCGGGCCCTGTCTAGCCGCCGAGCACCGATTCAGGCGGGCTCGGCCACGACGGCCCGGGCGGGGGCCTCCTCGGTCTTGATCTTGAGCGCCTTCTTGACCTCTTCGACGACGATCAGCGAAAGCGCCACTCCGATACACACAAGCCACTGCTCGCCGGTGAGGCTGGTCATGCCGAGCACGTTCTGGAGGATGCCGAGCTCGGTTGCCAGGACGATCGTGACGATGGAGAGGCCGGTCGCCTTGAGCAATGCCGGGTTGCCGAGGATGTAGCCGCTGAAGACCGACCGGTTTTCGTCGGCCGTCTCGAGGGACGAGGCGATGCGGAACAGTGCGAACGTGGTCACGCCCATCGTCCGCGCGACCGTGTCGCTGTCAAACGCGGTCGCCGCCCACGCGATCACCGCCAGCGTGCCGCCGCCCATCACGAGCCCCACGACGATGAGCCAGATGGTGAGCGGGCGCGGCAGGATCTTCTGATCCTTCGGCCGCGGCTTCTCCTCCATGAGGCCGTCTCGCGGCTTCCCGAACCCGAGGCCGATCGCCTGGAATACGTTGACCGTGAAGTTCAGCCACATGGTCTGGAGCGGCAGGAACGGGATGCCGCCGACGATGTCCAGGAGCGAGGAGCCGAGGAAGACGGTGATGTATCCGTAGCAGGCGGCCATCTGGAAGCGGATGAAGCGCAGGAGGTTGTCGTAGACATTGCGGCCGATGCCGATCGCTTTGATGATCGTGGCGTAGTTGTCGTCGGTCAGGATCATGTCGGCGGCGGCCTTGGTGACAGCGGTCCCGGTGATGCCCATCGCGATGCCGATGTCGGCCTTCTTGATGGCGGGCGCGTCGTTCACGCCGTCGCCGGTCATCGCCACGATGTGGCCCTGCTTGCGCAGGACGTCCACCAGGTGGACCTTGTCCTGGGGCGTGACCCGGCCGATGACCCCGATGCCGTCGACCTCTCGAAGCGCCTCGTCGTCGTTCATGGCGGCGAACTCGGCGCCGGTGATCGCCTTGCCCTCGATCCCCAGCTGTTGGGCGACCACCGCGCCGGTGACCGCGGCGTCGCCCGTGATCATCCGGACGTGGACGCCGGCGGCCTGGGCGGTGGCGATGGCGGCCTGCGCGGCCGGCCGCGGCGGATCAGTGATGCCGACGATCGCGAGGAGCGTGAGGCCGTCGATCGCCTTCAGGAGGTCGGCGTTCGGGTCGAACGTGGCCGCGTCGAAGTCCTTCCGACCCGTGGCCATGAGTCGCAGGCCCTCCTTGCCCATCCGGTCGCTCTCGGCGACGTACGCATCGCGCAGCTGCGCGATCGGGACCTCGGTCCCGTCGGGGCCATGGACGGCCGCGGCGCGCTTGAGGAGCTGGTCCTGCGCGCCCTTGACGTAGGCCCGGACGACCTTGCGGCCGCTGTCGTCCGTCCAGTCGTGGAAGGTGGCCATCAGCTTGTACGCCGCGTCGAATGGCAGGGTCGCGACGCGCGGGTACTGCTCGCGGGTCAGGTCCGCATCGACACCGCCCTTCGCCGCGAGGACGACCAGCGACGCCCTCGGTCGGGTCGCCGGTGAGGTCGCCGTCCCTGATCTCGGCGTCCGAGCAGAGTGCCATCGGCAGCAGGTACGGCTCGAGCTTGAGCTCGGGCTGTCCGGCGGCCTGGGTGATCTTGCCCTCGGTGGAGTAGCCGCTGCCGGAGATCGAGTAGCGGCGCCCGACGATGGTCAGCTGGACGGCGGTCATCTGGTTCATCGTGAGGGTGCCGGTCTTGTCGGAGTTGAGCGCCGAGGTCGACCCGAGAGTCTCGACCGAGCGGAGCTGTTTCACGATGGCTCCCGCCGCCGCGAGCATCTGGGAGCCCTTGGACAGGATGGCCGTGTCGATCGCCGGGAGGGCCGTCGGGATGGCGGCGATCATGAACGCGACGGCGGTCAGGAAGAGCTCCTGGAACGGCACGCCTCGGGCGATTCCCAGGACGAGCGACGCGCAAGTGCGAAGGCGGCGAGGACCAGGATCTGGCGCGTCAGCCCGTTGATCTGCTTCGTCAGCGGCGTCTCTTCGACCGCGGTCGCCTGGAGCATCCCGCTGATGTGGCCGACCTGAGTGTCCATGCCGGTCGTGACGACAAGGATCACGCCAGCACCGCGCGTGACCTGGGTGTTCATGAACGCCATGTCCGAGCGGTCGCCAAGGGCGGCGTCGGCAGCGACCGCGTCCACCTGCTTGGGCGTGGGCACGCTCTCGCCGGTGAGCGCCGATTCGTCGATCTCGAGGGTCGCGGCCGTGAGGATGCGGGCGTCGGCGGGGACGAGGTCGCCGGCCTGCAGGTTGACGACGTCGCCCGGAACGAGCTGGTCCATCGGGACATCGACGAGGTTGCCGCCCCGGCGGGTCTTCGCCGTGACGACCAGCGTCTGGCTGAGGGCATCAGCGGCCGATGACGCCTTGCTCTCCTGGTTCAGGCCCATCGTCGCGTTGCCCAGGGTGAGCAGGATGAGCATGACGCCGGTGAAGAACTGGCCGGGCAGGAACAGGCAGATGATGCCCGCGACGAGGAGCACGATCTGCATCGGGTCGGCGTACTGGACCAGGAACTGCTGTCCGCGCGATGCTTTCTTTGCCGCGGTGAACTTGTTCGGGCCGACCTTCGCGCGCCGGGCGTCGGCCTCGGCGGAGGTCAGGCCGGCGTCGATCGCCACTCCCTGCTGGCGCATGGCGTCGTCAGGGCTGAGGGCATACCATGCGGTGGGCTTCGTGGGTGTCGCGACGGTCATGACCTGATCCCTTCCTCGATGCGGCTCGGTGGCGAGGCCGCTCGGCTGCCCGTTGTCCTACGACTGATCCTCGCCCTTGGCCGCCTTCTTGGCCGCCTTCTTTGCCGCCTTCTTCGCCTTGGCCTCGGCCAGCTCGACCTCGATCGGATCCGGCGCGATGCCCTCCGCCGCCTGACCCTCCAGCTCGACCTTGGCAGCCTGGAGCGCCTCCATGGCGTCCGTCGAGACCTTCGGGTACTTCGGGTCGATGTCGATGAGGGTGTCGGCGAGCACCGCGGCGGCGGCGACACGGGCGAACGGCTTGTCGTCGGCGGGGATGACATGCCACGGCGCCCACTCAGTGCTGGTGTTGCTGAGCACGTCGCTGAACGCTCGCTGGTAGTCGTCCCAGCGGACGCGCTCCTTGGCGTCGTTGGCGGAGAACTTCCAGTTCTTCTCGGGCACGTCGATGCGGGCCAGGAATCGACGGCGCTGCTCCTCCCGACTGAGGTTCAGGAAGATCTTGACGAAGCGAAAGCCGTTGTCGGTCAGGTAGCGCTCCCAGTCGTTGATCTCCCGGTAGCGCCGCTTCCAGACGTCGCCGCGCCTGGCCGAGGGGGGCAGCTTCTGGCCTTGCAGGATCTGCGGATGGACGCGGACGACGAGGACCTCCTCGTAGTGCGAGCGGTTGAAGATGCCGATGTGGCCACGCTCGGGCAGGCGCCGCTGGTAGCGCCAGAGGTAGTCGTGATTGAGTTCCTCCGACGATGGGATCTTGAAGCTTCGGACCTCGACGCCCTGCGGATTGACGCCGCTCATCACGTGCCGGATGGTGCCGTCCTTGCCTGCCGCATCCATCGCCTGCAGGACGACCACCACGCCATGGGTGTCCTGGGCAGCCAGTCGCATCTGATACTCGGTCAGCAGCTCGATGCCCTGCGCCAGGAGCTGCTTCAGCTGTGCCTTGCCGACCGGGTCTGCCCGGAACCTGAAGGCAGGGTCGAAGTCGCGGGCGAGTCGGACCTTCCGCCCCGGCTCGACGCGGAGCCCCTCCGCGACCTGGCGGATCAACTTGGGCTGCAAGTCCATGGCGGGCCTCCTCGGGCTGGGACAGGGCGTGCGGGGGTCGGAGTCGGTCGGGCGTACGAGCCTAACGCAGGCGGATGTCCCGCGCACGCTCCGAGCGGTGGCCAGGGACTTTTGTGCCCGATCATCGAGGCCCGGGCGGTGGCCGATGCGCCCGATGTAGCCGATGCATCCGATCGGGCCGCCTAGGAGGAGGCGCCGTCGGCCGCCGCTTCCGTCACGGCTGCTGGCGTCGGCGTGCTCGCCACCGTCGTCGGGGTCT
>CAVZSO010000016.1:0-21874 GCA_963777975.1 uncultured Chloroflexia bacterium
GTGCCTGCGCCAGGTTGTGACGATGGACGTGCCCTACGATCTCCTCCCTCCCTGTCCGATCCGCGAGAGCGCTCTGCCGCACGAGCCATTGTGCGCGACCAGATTCCAGCGCTGCCCAGCACGGCTGATGCTACTGCGTGCGGCGCTGGGGGACTTTGCGGCAGGGGGTCTGGTGCATGCCATGTCATGCGCGCTTGACGCTGCAGCGCTCGTGAGGTGAGCGCGGCAGCCCTCTCTCGCAAGCGGGGAGAGGGAAAGACGGCGGCCGACCGTGCACGTGGGCGTGGGCTGGAACCGCGTGATCGGGTTGCCGGATGGGTCTGAAGCGCGGACCGTGCGAGCCGCCGCACGCACGCCAGCCGAATATTCAACCAATCGGTTGACTATCTGACGGACCGCCGTTATATTCAACCACATGGTTGAATTACAGCCCCCTCAGCTGGATGCCGTCTTTCATGCCCTCGGCGACGCCACGCGCCGGCGGATGCTGCGCGAACTCGCCAGCGGCGAGCGCACGGTCGGCCAGCTGGCGGAACCCTTCGCGATCTCGCTCGCGGCGGCCTCGAAGCACATCAAGGTGCTGGAGAACGCCGGGCTGATCCGCCGCGAGGTGCGCGGGCGCACCCATCTGTGCCGCCTCGACCCCGGACCGCTCGCCAGCGCCCACCAGTGGCTGAGCTTCTACGAGCGCTTCTGGACCGACCGTCTGGATGTGCTCGAACGGCTCCTCCGCGAGGAGGACGCACGCCACATCCCCCACCCCAGAAGGAGACGACCAATGACCGAACTCGCGACCCTGGACGCCTATGGCGTGCTGACCGAGCCGGCCACGCTGACGATCCAGCGCCTTCTGCCCGGCCCCATCGAGCGCGTCTGGGCCTATCTCACGGAGAGCGACCTGCGCCGCCAGTGGCTGGCGGCGGGCGCAGATGGAGATGAAGGTCGGCGCGCCGTTCGAGCTCGTCTGGCGCAACGACGAGCTGACCGATCCGCCCGGCCAGCGGCCGGCCGGCTTTCCCGACGAGCATCGGATGCAGAGCCGGATCACCGAGCTCGATCCGCCCCGCAAGCTCGCCTTCACCTGGGAAGGCAGCGGCGACGTCTCCTTCGAGCTGGAGCCGACAGGGCGACCAGGTGCTGCTCACCGTCATCCATCGCCGCCTGCCCGACCGCGCGACGCTGCTGAAGGTCAGCGCCGGCTGGCACATGCATCTCGACATTCTGGTCGCCCGCATGACCGGCAAGGAGCCGGGCCGTTCTGGGACGGCTGGAGCCGCCTGAAGCAGGACTACGACCGGCGGCTGCCTGCCTGACGGCGCGCACGGATGGCAGGCGCCCTGCGCGCCCTCCTCGCCCCGCTTACGGGGGGGGGGACAGATGGCAAAGGGGATTCTACGCAGGGAATCAGCGTGTTCGTGAAGAACACGAGCGAGGAGGCAAACGGAGAGAGATGAGACGTAGAACGGAGAGCACGATGAAAGACATTATGAGAGATAAACTTGGAGCCCCTCAGGTCGTCGATCGGAGCACCTTCCAGGCGGAGCTGGACGCATTGCGGGTTCGAGAAAAGGCTCACACCAGAGAAGGCGACGCCATTGCAGCCGCCCGCCGTCAGCTCCCCATGGTCGAGGTGGATGGTGCGACACCGCTCATTGGCGAACAGTGGCGCGGTAACCCGGTTGGATGTGTTTGAGGGACGCCGGCTGCTCATCGCCTAATAACCAATGGTGTTAGTCTCTGACAAACTAAACAATGATATTAGTATTTTACAAACTAAATTCAGCGATCGAGAGGGGCACGAAGCCCGACGCGTTGGGCTGGAAGCCATGCCACTGGACCAGCACATTGAAGGCGGCCATGGTGAACGCCAGGCGCGCCTGAAAATACGCCCAGCCCCGATGCATCACCTTCTTGAAATGGCAGACGAGCGTCAGCATCGAGAGCACCGTCTCCACCAGCATACGGTCCTCCCACTCGCCGCGCTGACACAGTTTGAGGTTGCTGGGATCGCCCTCCGCGGCATGGAAGCCGGTATCACTCAGGACAATCATCCGCCCATCAACCTGCCGAATCAGCCACTGAAAGGTGTTATCCGCGACATTGGCGGTGGCACACGCCCACCCCACGATCAACCCCCACTGATTGAGCAGCAGACAGAGTTTGCCCGCCGACAATCCAGCGGTGATTCGAGAGGCCTTTGCGGCCGATCTGCTGGGGGCTGCGGCCTTCGCGCATGGGGTGGATCAACTCGATGCCATAGGTGTCGATGACGCCGAGCACGGTCGGGGCGGCCAAGAAGGCCTGCGTCCAGTCCTGATGGGTCTTGAAGAGACGAAAGAGCCGGGTGCGCTCGGGGAGGCGGGGAAACAACGGCCGATAGTCGCGCGTCAGCCAGCGATAGAAGGGCCGGTTGCCCACGCCTTTGAGCGCATGCAACAGCCCCAAGGTGACCACCTCACTGGGCCAGAGGTGGGCCTCGGGATGTTTGGGGATGGCGCGCAGCTGCTCATCGACCTCATAGAACAAGGCCGTGATAAACTCCACGGTGATCATACGGCTCTCCTCTCAGGGGAAGGATGTCACGCAGACCAGCGTGGAAGAGTCGTCGGACGACTGCAAGCCCAAAAACGTGCACTATTAGTTTTTATAGTTCTATATATCATTGAATAGTTTGTAAGAAACTAACACCATTGGTTACTAGAAATCGCTCAATGTATCAGCATGTGTATATAGTTGCAGTGGATCTATAAAGACTGGCTTGCACCGCTCGCAGACGCGCCGTTTTCCACGCCATGGGCTCGACAAACGATGCGACGTCGCCTGGCGTTTCCGCCAGTATTGACGCGCGACAAACGGCCAGCAATGGAGCGCAAGGGGACATTTGTCACGTGTGTGTGATCACTTTGACCTTCTACAAACGGCGAGCAATTGCGCGAGACAAGCAAGGGACAAAAATCTGGACCCGCCTTGGCGCGGCCTGGCCGCACAAGAGCGGCCAGGGCTCCAGGTGGCGCGTAGGGCAAAAGGCGTTTACAATGCCTCTCCCTCCTGCGAAGGACGGGAGAGCCGCAGCCGGTGCATCACCGCGAACGCTCGCTGTCGGGCGCAAGTGGGTGCCGGGGGCGCAGGGACCGGCTTCCTTGACCGGGGCCAAACGCACTCTGCAATGTCTCAATTGATCTGAACAGCGCGCGATCCTGAAGCGCGATGGAGAGGGAAATGGCCAATCAATCCAGTACCGGAGACAGGCTTATCGACCGGCGTACCGTGCTGCAGGTTGGGGCGGCGCTGGCCACCGCCGGGCCAGCGCTGCTGCGTCGCACGCAAGCCGAAGCGCAGCCGCGCCCCAGAGGCGCCTCCCCGGTGCCGATCATCGATTCCCAGGTCCATGCGTATGAGGCGAACACGCCGAAGCGACCGTGGTACCGGGTGCCGAACTGGCCCGATCACGTCACCGGCGACGAGATGGTGGCGGCGATGGACAAAGTCGGCGTCGACGGCGCGATCTCCGTCTCCCCGTTTTCGATGTACCGCTACGACGCCAGCTATGCCGTGGAAGTGCAGCAGGCCCATCCCGACCGGTTCGCGCTCGTCAAGCCGGTCGACCCGGATGATCCGGCCGTGGCCGAGGTCATCGCGGACTGGAAGAAGACGCCAGGCACGGTCGGTATCCGGATCATCTTGACGAAGGAGGCGAACCGCACGCCGGATGACCCCGGGCTCGACCGCATCTGCCGCGCGGCGGCGGGCCAGGATTTCCCGGTCAATGTCCTGTTCTGGGGGAACCTTGACGCGGGCACGTCGCTGATCGACCGCCATCCGGATACGCGGTTCGTCGTCGACCATCTCGGCCTCTGTGCAGCCCAGCGTGCCCCCCGCGCCGCCGCAGCCCTGGGCCGACCTGCCGAAGGTGCTGGAGCTCGCGAAGCGCCAGAACGCGGTGATCAAAGTCAGCGGCGCCTGCACGCTGTCGCGCGAACCGTATCCGTTCCCGGACATCTGGGACCCGCTCGCCCGCGTGTTCGATGCCTGGGGTTTCGATCGCTGCTTGTGGGGCACCGACTGGACACGCGCGTTCGCCGTCGTCAACTACGAGCAGGCCGTCGAGCCCTTCCTCAAGACGGATCGCCTGAGCGACGCCGAGCGCGCCATGCTGATGGGCGGCGCTTGCGCTAAAGCTTATGGCTGGTCACCGAAGAAAACGTAGCATGTAGCCTCCTGAAGACTGCGGCGGAAGCGCTCGGCTGACCGCGCCGCCATTGGGGTATGGTCAGGAGACGCGCTCATGGTCAGCACACCATGAGCACGTATCCCGAGCAAACCCCTGAACGTGCGTCACCGTGAGTGATTGCTTGTAGGCATGCGTCAAGGCGGCAGTCGGGGGGTCTCATGAGTCTATCGACCTCAAGACTACTGTCTGCTAGTCAGCGAGGTGCGCGTGATCGTTGTAAATCCACAGGCGCCAGCACGGATCTTCTTCAAAGCCGCCCTGATAACGCAGGACCGTCAGCCCGGTATTTTCGATGGCAGCCACCCTGTGGAAAGTGCTGGAATGCCTCCCCTGACAAGGCGTGTGCCAAGAATCACTCGGGCCACGATCGTCCGTAAGAAGTAGCCATGGGTCACCACCACGATGGAGGATTCGGCACGGTCTTGGAGGAGCGCCAGCGCGGCATCAGCTCGCGTGAGTAAGTCATCATAATTTTCGCCGTCCTCAACGCGCATGCCTGGCGTCGAGAGACTTTGGGTCCATGCCCGCCACACCTGCGCCGCTGTGACATCGGTAAAGGGTTTGCCGTTGATACTGGTGGGCTTCACACGCTCGGTAAAGAGTGCGACACAACTCCGGGACTTTGCCGGTGATGTTGCCAATGACGTGCTGCCGTTTCTTGGGCGCGTCGGTAGGGGCTGGCCAGCAAGGCTTGAAAGGAAAGTGTGGCCACGCGTGCCGCAATACGTGCGGCTTGGTGCTCCCCACGGCACTCAGTGGCGAATCGGGAGACTGAAAGACCGGAGCGACGTTGTCTTCGCTCTGTCCATGACGTACGAAATAGACCACTTTATCGCTTTGCACATCGGCCATCCGTGACGCTCCATGCCAACGCGTTTCCTGGCAAGAATGTCGAGTCATCACCACTCCCAACCCCCGAGACACGGCCATGCCCTGCTGGGTATGCGGACCACTGGACCACGATCCGTTTCCCACCTCCAATGGGTGTGAGCGCCCATGCATGGGGTGTCATCCAGCAGTGCCCAGGCATACGTGCTGCAATCACAGACCGGAACAGTCAACCTTTTCCACATGGGGCTTGGCGATCCATCGCCTCTGTGGCGCAGGCTCTTGTGGTATCATAGCACAGGCGCCCTCTCCCAGGGGCCTGTGTCGCAACGAAACAGATATGTGCTGCAGCGCATATAGGCTCCGCTACTCACACCCCGTGACAGATTGCCTGTTATCAGATCTTACAGGGGCAGCGACGCGGTGCGGGGCAGACTATACTACGATCAGCACCACGACTGGATGGTGACCGTGGTCGTGACGCTGCCTGATAGACTCCCGTGCGTCTTGCAGGGGAAGTGGGACCAGTGGGCAAGGACAGTTCCTCACCCGAATTTTGGTGTCATATCAAGCGCTATTGGATATTGCGACGTATGTGTCACTCCATACGTTGTGAGATTCTCGAGCCGGGCGGCCCACGACATGGCCAGGACGTCGCGTGTCCGGCACGAGCTCCCGGAGCCGGCCGACGAACGCCGTCCCGGTGTCCACGTCGGGCAGCCGCGGATCGACGATGACGACGTCGGGATGCGTGGCCAGGGCCAGGTCGAGCGCGACGCCCGGGTGCCCGGCCCCGCCCACGACGAGCACGCGGCCGCCGATGGCGAGCAGCCCGGTCAGGCTCTCGCGGACCCGCTCATCCGCATCGACGACCAGCACCCGCAGGGGGTCGGCGCGGTTCGCGGGGTCGGGGGCCAGCATGGTCCGGATGGTGCGTGCGCAACCAGTCGGCGTGGAACGGACCGAGGACGACGTCAGCCTCGGCGGGATGACGCAGTCGGCCTACGTCAATCGTCGCGGATGGACGGGGAGGCATCGAGCGGCACGGCCGGCGTGTCACCGGCTGGCCCGACGCAGGCGCTCCAGGTCGGTCGGCGCTCAGGGCGACCTCGATGGTCGTGCCCGCGTCGATCTTGCTCGTGCACTGGAACGTGCCACCCAGCCGGTCCGAGCGGGCGCGCATCCCGGCCAGTCCGAGGTGGCCGTCGGGGACGGTGGTCGGGTCGAAGCCCCGGCCGTCGTCGCGGATGCGCAGCCGGACGCCGCCGCCACCGACGGCGTGCAGGCCGACCCACACCTGGCTCGCCTTGGCGTGCTTGACGATGTTGTGGAGGGCCTCCTGGGCGATCCGGTAGAGCGTCTCCTCGACGGTCAGCGGCAGGCGCTCGTCGATGTCGCTCTCGACCACGATGGGCAGCCCCAGCCGGCCCTGCAGCGCCGAGGTGTGGGTCTTGAGGGCCCGGACCAGGCCGTCCTGTTCGAGGTTCCCGGGGCGCAGCTCGAAGATGAGCGCGCGCATCTCGGCGAGGGCCTCGCGCTGCAGCTCGCGGAGCCGCCCCAGCTGGGCCCGGGCGCTGTCCGGGTCGCGGTCGAGCAGGAGCTCGGTCGAGCGCGTGACCATGGTCATCGAGAAGAGGGCCTGGGTGACCGAGTCGTGGAGCTCGCGGGCAAGGTGGGCGCGCTCCTCCCCGGCGGCCAGCTCCCCCGGCCTGGCGGCGCAGCTCGGTCTCGAGACGGACCTGGTCGCTCATGTCCCGGGTCGCGCCCTGGGTGCCCACGAACTCGCCGTCCTCGACCAGGCCGATGCCCCGGATGTCGGCCGGGATCTGGTGGCCGTCCTTGCCGCGCAGGGTGACCGCGCCCTGGGCGGGCACGCCGGGCTCGGCCACGAGGGCCGCCCACAGCTCGTCGGAGCGGCCCATCGACGACGGGTCGACGATGGTCGTGATGGGCTGGCCGATGAGCTCCTGGTGGGTGTAGCCGGTCATGCCCAGGATGGCCGCCGACAGGAACGTGAAGCGGCCTTCGGGGTCCGTCGCGAAGAGCACGTCCGGCGAGTTCTCGACGAGGAAGCGATAGCGCGACTCGGAGTCGCGCAGGTCCCGCTCCAGGCGCTCGCGCTCGTCGATGTCGCGGGCCGCGCCGTGGATGCCGGCGAACTCGCCGTCGACGCGGACACCGACCGAGCTGACCTCGAACGGGATGAGCCGGCCGTCGGCGTGCCACAGCTCCATGCGCGTCATCAGCTCGAGGTCGGGGTCGGCGCGCATGGCCGCGAAGAGCATGCCCTCGGCTTCGGGCCGGTCGTAGTGGATGACCGAGTTGTAGGTCGCTCCGACGCAGCTCGCCGGGATCGCGGCCGAGCGCCCGGCGGACCGACTCGGACATGTAGCTGAAGCGCCCGTCGGGGTCGATGGCGAAGACGATGTCCGGTGAGTTGTCGACGAGGAACCGGTAGCGCTCCTCGGAGCGACGCAGCTCGTGCTCGAGGCGGTCGCGCTCGCGCATGTCGCGGACCGAGCCGTTGGCGCCGCTGAACCGGCCGCTGGCATCGAGCGAGGCGACCGCGATGAACTCGGCGGGCACGGCCGAGCCGTCCCGATGGAGCAGGCTGATGCGGCCGCGCAGCTCCTGGGTCGGGGCGGCCATGGCCAGCGTCCAGTCGATCTCGGCGACGTCGCGCGACGACTCGTGGACGATGGCCCCGAAGTGTTGGCCCAGGAGCTCCTCCGGCTTGAACCCGGTCAGCCGCTCGCAGGCGTCGGATAGGAAGGTCAGCTTCGAGTCGGCATCGATCGACCAGACCAGGTCCGGGGCGTTCTGGACGAGGTAGCGATAGCGCTCCTCCGACTCGGACAGCTCGCGCTCCAGGCGGGCCCGCTCGCTGACGTCGCTGACCGTGCCCTGGTTGCCGACCCAGCGGCCATCCTCGAACACGCCGGTGGTGGTCACCTCGGCCTCGAACGTCGAACCGTCGCGGCGCACGAGCAGGAGCGGTACACGCTCGATGATGTCCGGGGCCGCCCCGACGGCCGCGTACTTCTGGCCGGCCAGGTCCAGCGACCCGGGGTGGGTCAGGAACGAGAAGTGCTGGCCGATGACCTCGGCCAGGGACCAGCCGAAGAGGGCCTCGCCGCTGTCGGCCATGAACGTGAACCGGCCCTCCGTGTCGGCCCGCCAGATGACATCCGGCGTCGTCTGCACCAGACCCCGGAAGCGCGCCTCCTCGCGGGTCAGGCGCACGAGCAGGTTGGAGTTGGTCAGGGCGATGGCCGCCTGGTCCGCCAGGCCGGCCAGCAGGTCGAGCTCGTCGGGCTCGAACATGCGCGGCTCGGCGCTCGACACGGCAAGCGTGCCCATGACCTCGCCCCCGGGTGCCCGGAGCGGTGTCGCGGCCATGCCCCGCAGCTTGAACGTGTCGGCGACCTCCAGGTCGGAGGCCTCATGCGGGATGCGCGGGTCGGTCAGGTAGTCGAAGGTCGCGACCGGCGCGCCGAGCTGCGCGGCCAGGCCGTTGATGCCGTCGCCGAGCGGGAACTGCATGCCCATCAGCCACTCGGCGTCGAAGTCGTGGACGCCGGCGACGACGACCGGCGTCAGGTACGAGCCGGTCTCGTCCATGCGGGTCAGGTGCGCGCCGTCGGTGCGGAGCAGGCGCATGGCGTCCTCGACGACCCGCCCCAGGACCGCCTCCGGGTCGTGGAGGGCGGCGATGCGCGCGGTGATGTCGCGCAGCGAGCGTTCCGTCTCGGCGCGTCGGGCGAGGGCCGTCTGCGAGCGCCGCAGCTCCTCGATGAGCCGGGCGTTGGTGATGGCGATGGCGGCCTGCTCGGCGAGTGATCCCAGGAACGCCGCGTCGAGCGGATCGAACGCGTGGGGCGTCCGGCTGAACACCTCGATGGCTCCGAGCGGGCCACTCTCGCTGACGATCGGGGCGACGATCAGGTCGCGCAGGCCCTCGCCGGCGGCCAGCGAGTCGGCCAGCTCGTCGTGCTCGAACTCGGCGGCCATGTAGTCGCCGACGGTGATGACCCGGCGCTCGGCCACGGCCTTGCCCGAGACGCCCTCGCCGAGGCGCAGATTGGTCAGCTTGACGCCCTCGCGCTGGGCGTCGCTGATGCCCGAGTCGTAGGCCCAGCGCAGGGTCTCGTTGTCGGGGTCGAACTGGTCGATGACCGCGCCGTCGGCGCGCAGCAGGCGGACGGATTCGTCGGCGACGCGCTGGAGCACGTCCGAGGGGTCGCGCATGGCGGTCAGGCTGGCGCCGATCTCGCGCAACGCCTGCTCGGCCGAGGCGCGGCGCTGGATGTCGGTCCGCGAGCGGGCCAGCTGGTCCATGAGGTTGGCGTTGGTGATGGCGATGGAGGCCTGGGTGGCCAGGGCGGCCACGGTCTCGACGTCGTCGTCGGAGTACGCCCCGGGCTCGCGCGACACCACCGACAGGACGCCCAGCGGACCGGCGTCGCCGATGAGCGGCGCGGAGATGACCGCGCGGATGCCGGCCAGGCGCACGAACGCCTCGATCTCGGGGGTCGTCTCGAAGCGCTCGTCGACGAGGTAGTCGGAGGTCATCACCGGGGCCAGCTCGGCGAAGGCCAGACCGGCCACCGCCTGGCGCGGGCGCAGGCCGCCAGTGCGACCCCAGTCGGGCACGTCGCGCATCGCGTCGCCCGAGGCGTACGCCCAGCGCAACGCGCCGAGGTCCTCGTCCCACAGGTCGATGCGCGCGCCGTCCGAGCCAAGGATCCGGGCGGCCTCGATGACGATGCGCTCCAGGACGTCGGCCGGATCGAGGATGGCCGACACCGCGCGGCGATCTCGCGCAGGGTCCGCTCGGCCTCCGCCCGCCGGGCGACCTCGACTCGCGAGCGCTCGAGCTGGTCGATGAGATGGACCGTGGCGATGGCCACGGCGGCCTGGTCGGCCAGCCCGGCCAGGACGCCGGCGTCGGTCGCATCGAAGCCGTCGAGCCGGGTGGCGTACACGGTGATCGCGCCGAGGACCTCGCCGCGCTGGAGGAGGGGCGCCGACATGACCGAGTGGATGTCGCCGCTGCTCACGAACGCGTCGCGCTCCGGGGTGTGCTCGAAGCGGTCGTCGGTCAGGTAGTCGCCGGTGACCTCGACCTGGCGGCTGGCCAGCGAGAGCCCGGACACGCCGGCCCCGAGCTCGACCGAGATCTCCTCGAGGAGCGGCCGGTTGCCGCGGATCTTCTCGTCGTCCTGCTGGGTCCAGGCGCCGGTCAGCCCGAGCTCGCCGAGAAGGTCGATCATCGCCCCGTCGGCGCGCAGCAGGCGGGTCGCCGCGTCGACGACGGCCTGCAGGATCTCGCCCTCGTCGCGCATCGCCCCGACCCGGGCGGCGATCTCGCGCAGGGTCCGCTCGGCGTCGGCGGTCCGGGCCAGGACCGCGCGCGACTCGGCCAGCTCGCGGATGAGCCGGGCGTTGGTGATGGCGATGGCGGCCTGGCCGGCCAGCGCCCGGACGAGGTCGGCATCGCTCGAGTCGAAGGCGTCGCGCTCGACGGCGTACACCTCGATGACCCCGAGCGGGCCGTCGTCGCCGGTGATCGGCGCGGCGATCATCGAGTGGAAGCCGGTGCGCTCGTAGAACTCGGTCGACTCCGGGCCGGGCGGGAACATCTCGACGAGGTCGTCGCCGGCGATGACCACGCGGTCCTCGGCCACGGCGACGCCGGTCGCGCCGACCCCGACCGAGATCCACAGGTTGGTCCGCTCCTCGTCCGTGAACAGCCGCGACAGGCCATCGTCGAACGCCCAGCGCAGGTTGCCGCTGCCCGGGTCGAGCAGGTCGAGGATGGCGCCCTGCCCACCGACCAGACGGCTGGCCAGCTCGACGACCTCCTGGAGGATCTCGGCCGGATCGCGCAGGGCGGTGATGCGGGCGGCGATCTCGCGCAGGGCCTGCTCGGCCTCCGCCCGACGGCCGAGACGCGCCCGCGAGCGATCGAGCTCGTCGATGAGCCGCGCCCGGGTGATGGCGATGGCGGCCTGCGCGGCGATCGACTCGAGGAGCTCCGCGTCCGGCTCGGCCCACGCATCGTTGCGCCCGGTGAAGATGGTGAGCGTGCCGAACGCCCCGGTCTCGCCGATGAGCGGCGCGGCCATGACCGAGGCGATGCCGGTGACGTCGATGTAGCTGTCCGCCCCGTCGCCGTGTGGGAAGCGCGCGTCGTGCGCGTAGTCACCGGTCCAGAACGGACGTCCCTGGGTGAGCGCCTGGCCGGATACGCCCTGGTCGACGGTCTCGTCGGGATCGTCCGGCCAGACCGTGTCGTCGGGCTTGAGGGCGCCCGAGGCGTAGGCCCAGCGGAGCAGCCCGGAGCGGGGGTCGATGAGGTCGATCCGCGCACCGTCGGCCTTGAGCAGGCGGGCGGCCTCGTCGACCGCGCGCTGGAGGACGTCGGACAGGTCGGACGCGGCCGAGATGCGGACGTTGATCTCGCGCAGGGTGCGCTCGACCTCGGCCCGGTCGGCGAGGCGCGCGCTCGACTCGTCGAGGGCGGCGATCAACCGGGTGTTGGCGATGGCCGCCGCGGCATGGTCGGCCAGCGAGCGGACGAGGGCGATGTGCGCCGGGTCGAAGGCCGCCAGCCGCTTGCTGAACGCCCCGAGCGCGCCGAACACCTCGTCGCCGTGGCGGAGGGGAGCCACGACCATCGAGCGGATGCCCATGTCGGCGACCACCCGGTCGGGACCGGGCGCGTGCGGGAAGGAGGGATCGTTGGCGTAGTCCTCGGTCAGGACGACGGCACGCTCGGCGACGGCCCGCCCGAACATGCCGGTCCCGGGCTCCAGGACCACATCGCGGATGACGTCGCGGCTGCGCTTGCTCTTGATGCCGGCGTCGTGGGCGAAGCGCAGGTTGCCGGTCGCCTCGTCGACGAGATAGACCATCGCCCCGTCGGCATCGAGCAGGCGGGCGGCTTCGTCGACGGCGGCCCGGAGCAGGTCGCTCGTCGGGTTCGAGGCGGCGCGTGACGCGCCGTTCCGGCCGGCCTTGGCGGTCGGCACGGGATCGGGCGTCGACGGACGGGGTTTGGTGGGACGCGACGACCCGGCGGGTCGCGGCGCCTTCGCGGGCGCGGCCACGGTCGGAGGATACGACGCGCCCGCCGAACGCGAGCATCGCCATCCGGCCGACGCGACCTACGTCATCCGGCCGAGGGGTGGGTGGACCGCCGTCGGCTCGGGTCGGGGTCGTTCATCCGGGTCCGGTCGGCGTCTCCCGGCCGGGGCGCGACGAGGGTGGCGCGACCGACGATGCGGGCACCGCCAGACCGGCACCTGCACCGGTCGACGACCAGCACACAAGAGGTCTCACCCCGATGTTCGCCTCCCGCACGCCGCTCCGCGCCACTGACGTGGCGATCCGCGCCGGCATCGTCGTCCTGGCGCTGTCCACCGCCTACATCCACTCCACCCTCGGTGGCCTGCTGTTCACCCTGAACGCGCTGGGCTACGTCACGGCCGCCGTGGCCATGGTCATCCCGCTGGCGCTCGCCGTCCGCTTCCGCTGGGTCGTCCGCCTCGGCCTCATCGGCTACGCCGCCACGACCATCGTCGGCTGGGCCATCCAGGGTCCGTACTTCGAGACCGCCTACGTCGCCAAGGCCATCGAGGTCGCGCTCATCGTCCTGGTCGCCGTCGACTTCGCCCGGATGGACGGCAACCCCGTCGCCGTGGTCAAGCGCGAGTTCGCGAGCTTCTCCGCGCTCGTCTCGGGTCGCGGCACCGCCGGCGCGAACGCGTAGCCGGTACCCTCGTCCCTCCCGCCCTCCATCGACCCCGACCGCTCGAGCCGTAGGAGCCCCGATCCGATGCAGCGTCTCATCCTCAGCCTCGGCCTCGCTGCCCTGGCCATCGTCTCCGCCGCGTGCTCGAGCGGGTCGGCCGCGGCGCCGACCCCGCCCGCCTCCATCCCGGCCGACGCCATCACCGTCGTCGCCAAGGACCTGGCCTTCCAGCCGACCGAGGTCGCTGCCCCGGCCGACCAGCCGTTCACCATCGTCCTCGACAACCAGGAGGACATCCCGCACAACATCGCCATCAAGGACTCGACGGGAGCCGTCGTGTTCAAGGGCGAGATCATCAACAAGGGCCAAGAGGTCAACGCGATCCCCGCCCTGGCCGCCGGGAGCTACCCGTTCCTGTGCGAGGTCCATCCGAACATGACGGGGACCATCACCGCGAGCTGAATCGCGGCGCGCCGCTACGGCGCGGTCCGCGCGCCGGTCCGGCGTGGTTCCCCTCGCTGCTCCTCGACCCCGGGTCTGCTGCACGGACCCGGGGTCCCTCCGTGTCCGAGGCCTCGGGTAGCCTTAGGACGCACCAGCGACCATCGACGGGGGACCGACGTGCTCGAGATCATCGACCTGGCCAAGCGCTACGGGGCCGTGACCGCCCTGGACGGGGCGTCGTTCCAGGCCCAGCCCGGGCGCATCGTCGGCTTCCTGGGACCCAACGGCGCAGGCAAGACCACGACGATGCGCTGCATCTTCGGGCTGGCCCGACCGGATCGCGGCGAGGTCCGCTGGAAGGGCACCCCGGTCGGCCGCGAGGCGCGGCTGCGCTTCGGCTACATGCCCGAGCAGCGCGGGCTGTACCCGCGCATGCGGGTCGGCGAGCAGCTCTCGTACTTCGCCCAGCAGCACGGGCTGTCGTCGCGCGACGCCAACGCGGCCGGCGCTCGCTGGCTGGAGCGGATGGGCCTCGCCGACCGGACGAAGTCGCAAGCTCGAGGAGCTGTCGCACGGCAACCAGCAGCGCATCCAGCTGGCCGTCGCCCTGGTCCACGACCCGGAGCTGCTCGTCCTCGACGAGCCGTTCACCGGTCTCGACCCGATCGGCATCGCGACGATGACCGACGTCGTGCGCGACCGGGCCGCGGCCGGCGTCGGGGTCGTCTTCTCGAGCCACCAGCTCGACCTCGTCGAGGACGTGTGCGAGGACGTGGTCATCATCGCCAAGGGCCGCATCGTGGCGGCCGGTCCGATCGACGAGCTCAAGGAGCGCTCCGGTCGTCGCCATCTCGAGGTCGAGGTCGCCGGCTCGGACGGGACGTGGCTCGACGGAAGCGGTGCCCTGACCGTCCTCGAGCGCGACGGTGGACGGGTCAAGCTCCTCGTCGATGCCGGGGTCGACCTGCCCGCGCTGCTCGCCCGGGCCAGCGCGGCTGGTGAGGTCCGGCGCTTCGCCTACCAGCCGCCCAAGCTGTCCGAGCTGTTCATGGAGGCGATCGCCGCCCCGGCCGAGGAGGTGGCCCCGTGAGCCGCCTGCGGAGCATCTGGCTGGTCGCCCGGCGCGAGATCATGGAGCGCGGCCGGAGCCGCGGCTTCCTGTTCAGCGTGTTGTTCACGACGGTCCTCGTGCTGGGCTCGATCATCGTGCCCACCGTCCTCTTCGACGACGACGCACCGACGCCGATCGGGGTCGTCCTGCCGACGCCGCCCGGGCTCGAGCTGGCCCTGACCACGACTGCGGGTGTCCTCGACCAGGACATCGACCTGCGCACCTACGGAGACACGGCGACGGCCGATGCCGCGCTCGCCGCCGAGGAGGTCGACGCCATCGTCATCGTGCCCGCCGACCTGTCCGGGCCGGGCGAGGTCCGCTTCGCCGAGACGACCGACCAGACCATCGTCCAGATCGTCACGGCCAGCGTGACCGCCCTGCGCATGCAGGACCTGCTGGTCGACGCCGGGGTCGACCCGCGGCCAGCTGGCCGCCGTCCAGGCACCGCCCGAGGTCGTGACCCTCGAGCCCGAGAGCGAGCGCGATCCGGGTCGCTTCCTCGTCGCCAACATCGGGGCCGTGCTCATCCTCGTCGGCATCTTCAGCTTCGGGTTCACGGTCCTGACCGGGGTCGTCGAGGAGAAGCAGAGCCGGGTGGTGGAGGTCGTCCTGTCGACCGTCCGGCCGCGCGACCTGCTCATGGGCAAGGTCCTGGGCATCGGCATCCTGGGCCTGTTCCAGCTGCTCATCTTCGTGGTCGCGGCCTTGGCGGCGGCATCGATCGTCGGCGACGTCGAGCTGCCGGCGACCACGCCGGGCGCCATCGCCATGCTGTCGATCTGGTTCATCCTCGGCTACACGCTGTACTCGACGGCGCTCGGGTTCCTGGGCGCGCTCGCCTCGCGGATGGAGGAGGCGTCCAACGCCTCGACCCCGGTCACGGTCGTGGCCATGGTCAGCTACTTCGTGGCCATCTTCGCGGTCGTCAACGACCCGTCCGGCCCGGTCGCGACGGTGGCCACGTTCCTGCCGCCGTCGGCGCCGTTCGTGGTGCCCTTGCGTGCCGCGTTCGACGCCATCGGGCCGATCGAGATCGTCCTGTCGATCCTCATCACGTCGCGGGCGATCTGGGTGCTGTTCGTCGTCGGGGCCCGGGTCTACGCCGGCGCGGTCCTCCAGACCGCCGGCCGGATGAAGATCCGCGACGCATGGCGGTCCGCCGGGGAGTAGCGAGAGCGTCGTCGTGTCCAGAGGAGGGAGGTTCGTCGTGAAGATCGTCGTCGTGGGTGGGACCGGGCGGCTCGGGTCGCAGGTCGTGAGCGAGCTGCAGGGCCGAGGCCACGAGGTCGTGGCGGCCTCGCCGAGCAGGGGCTTCGACACGATCTCCGGCGCCGGGGTCGAGGACGGCCTGCGCGGGGCGGACGTCGTCGTCGACGTGTCCAACGCGCCGTCGTTCGAAGCCACGGCGGTGCTCCAGTTCTTCCAGACCTCGACCGGCACCTTGCTGCCGGCCGAGCAGGCCGCCGGGGTCGGGCATCACGTCGTGCTCTCGATCGTTGGGACCGACCGGGCGCCCGACAGCGGCTATCTGCGAGCGAAGGTCGCCCAGGAAGAGCTGGTCAGGGCCGGTGGCGTGCCGTACACGATCGTCCGGGCCACCCAGTTCTTCGAGTTCATCACCTCGATCGCCGACTCGTTGGCGGTCGACGGGACGATCCGGGCGACCCCCAGGACGTTGCAGCCGATCGCCATCCGCGACCTGGCCGCGGCCGTCGCCGACATCGCCGAGGGCCCACCCGCCGGCGCGGTGATCGAGGTCGGCGGACCCGAGGCGATCGGGCTCGACGAGCTGATCCGTCGGGTCCTGACCGCGGCCGACGACCCGCGGCCGGTCGTCGCGGACGACTCGGTGCCGTATTTCGGTCAGGTCCTCGTCGACTCGACCCTGACGCCCGGACCGGGTGCCCGGCTCGGCCCGACGCACCTCGACGACTGGATCCGGCGACCGCTGACGCCCGGCTCGGGCGCCGCGCTACTCGAGCGGCTCCAGGAGCCCGAGCGTGCCCCCGGCGTGCCAGAACACGACGGTCTGGCCGTCATGGCGACCGGATCGGACGGCGGCGATGAGGCCGGCCAGCGCCTTGGCCGTGTAGATGGGGTCGACGAGGATGCCCTCGGTCCGCGGCGAGCAGGCTCGCGGCCTCGTCGCCGGCCTCGGTCCGGCGGCCGTAGCCGTCGCCGAGATGCTTGCGGTCGAACACGATGGTCTCGTCCGGTGACGGTCCGCCCGGTCATGTCGGCGAGCACCCCGAGGGTGTCCCCGATGACCCGTCGGAGCTCCTCCACGGTCCGGGCCACGACGACGCCGACGACCGAGGTCTCGGGCACTCGACCGGCGGCCGCGAGGACGAGGCCGGCCTGGGTGCCGCCGGTCGCGGTCGGCAGCCACAACGCGTCGGGCTCGACGCCGGCGGCCGTCGCCTGCTCGAACATCTCCAGCCCGGCCAGGAACTGCCCGACCGCGCCGATCGGTCCGGCCCCACCCACGCCGATGACGTACGGCCACTTCCCGGCCGCGCGCAGCTCGGCGCTCAGGGCGATGACCCGGCGGGACCGCTCCTCGCGGTCGGCGGTCTCGAGCTGATGGACCGTCGCCCCGAGGACGCGTCGAGATGCGGGCACTGGGCCCGGGCGTCGGGCTCGGCGGTCCGGACAGGACGAGATGGACGTCCAGGCCGGCCATCGCCCCGGCCGCGGCGGTCAGACGCGCGTGGTTGGACCAGCGCCGACCGCTGGTGATGATCGTGTCGGCGCCATCCGCGATCGCCGCCGCGACCAGGAACTCGAGGTTGCGCAGCTTGTTGCCGCCGAAGGCCACTGGCAGCAGGTCCTCGCGCTTCACCCACACGTCGACCCGGCCACCGAGCGCGGCACCGAAGCGCGGCAGGTGCTGGAACGGCGATGGCCCGTCGAACAGGCGGAAGCGGGGCAGGTCGTCGATCGGCATGCTCGTATCATCGGCGACCATGGCCACTCGCATCACCCCGTCCGACCGCGCGACGACCGTCGGCCAGCACGCCGGCATGGAGCGCTCGATCGCGATCTCGGCGCCGCTCGTCGGCAGTCAGCGGCTGTACTCGTCGATCGTGTCGACCGCGCCCGGCGACAAGACCCGCATCCACCACCACGGCGAGTGCGAGACGTCGATCTACATCCTCGGCGGCGCGGCGCGCTACACGTTCGGTCCGACCGGCCTGGAGCACGACGTTCGACGCCGAGGCCGGTGACTTCGTGTACATCCCGGCCGGCGAGATCCACGTCGAGGAGAACGCCTCGACCGACCGAGCCGCTCGTCGTCGTCCTGACCCGCAACTGCCCGGACTCGCACGTGGTCTACGTCGACGACGGGCCCGACGGCAGCGACGACGTGCCGGCGCCCTGCTGACGTGACCGGCTGGTCGGCCCGGACGCTCGACGAGCTGCTCGCCGAGCACGGCCTCGACGCGCCACACGGAGCGCCGCCTGCCGACCGACGGCTGGTCTGGCGCGACGTTCACGACCGTCGACCGCGACGACGGCCAGCGGTTCGTGATCAAGCGCACGTCGCTCGAGCTGCGACTGGATCGCCCGCGCGACCAGCGACGACGGCCTGCGCGAGGCCTGGCTGGCCGACGCGGCCGACGGCCTGGCGCCCGGGCTCCGGCTGCCCCTACCTGGGCGCGGCCGCCGACGGCGAGGGCGCGGCCATCCTCATGCCCGACCTGACCGACCGAGCTCATCGCCTGGGACCGGCCCGGGATCGGAGTCCGTCGTCGATGAGGCGGTCCTCGACGTCGTGCTCGGGCGCCCTCGCCGCGCTCCATCACGAGCGCCTGGTCCGACGGCCTCGAGGACGCCCCGTGGTGCCCCCTCGCGGCCGCGGCTGCGCCTGCTCACGCCGCGCGTCGGCGGCGGGCTACGCGGCGCGCCGGCAACCCCGTCGGCGACGCGCTTCCTCGACGGCTGGGACCGCGTTCCGCTTCGAGGCGCCACCGGCGGCGATGGGCGCTCGTCGATCGGCCTCGACGAGGATCCGGCGCCGCTCTTCGCCGCCCTGGCGGCGGCTGCCCGCCCGCGGCCTCCACGGCGACCTGAAGCTGGCCAACGTCGCGGTCCTCGACGACGACGCGGTCGCCCTCATCGACTGGCAGATGACGATGCGCGCGCCGGTCGCGGTCGAGCTCGGCTGGTTCCTCGTGTCGAACAGCGGCTCGCTGCCGATGCAGCCCGACGGACGTGCTGGCCCGCTACCACGCGTGGTCAGCCGGCCTGCCCGGCGACGACGACGCCCTTGGCGACTGGGACGCCCAGGTCGACCTCACCTGGATCGTCGGGCTGCTCCTGCGCGGCTGGCGCAAGGGCCTCGACTTCGAGGACGGCCTGGAGCTGCCGTCCGGCCTGTCGGCCGCCGAGGACCTGGCGTTCTGGTGCGCCCACGCGGTCGCGGCCGCCGAGCGCCGCCTGGCCTAGGCCGCGACCCGTCTCAGGTCGGCGCCGCCAGGTCGCGGCGCGGGAACACGACGAGCGCGTAGACCACCGCGACGGCGATGACCCCACCGAGGACCGCGAGATCGGTCCACACCGGGATCGCCCAGCAGGGCCGCCCGCGCGTCGAAGTAGTGGAACAGCGAGAAGGGCTGGAGTCCCTGGGCGTCCGGCCACAGGTCGCCGATGACGTCGAGGAAGTAGGACGCCAGGACGATGGCCAGGCTGATCCCGATGGCCGGCGCCAGGCGGTCGAAGGTCACCGAGGCGGCGAGGGCGATGGCCGCGAACGACCCGAACAGGAGCGCCCCGTTCAGCCACACGAACGGCAGCTGCGCGACTCCCAGCTGGTCGAGGTTCCCGGTCGCCGCTGAGCCGAGGAACGTGCCAAGGGCGAGGGCGGCGACGGTCACGCCGACGAACATCCCGGCCGCGACCGCGTTCGTGACGTACACGCGACGGCGCGAGATCGGGCGCGCCAGGAGCACCTCCAGCGTGCCGCGCTGTCGCTCGCCGGCCACGGCGCTGGCCGCGAACCCGATGGCGAAGACGAGGTTGAGCCCGACGGCGATGGGATGGATGAACCCGAGCGAGACCGAGCCGGCCAGCGAGAACACGTCGCCGCCCCCGAAGTTCGTGAGCTCCTCGGGGATGAGCCCGGAGTCCATCATCGCCTCGAACTGCTCGCCGAAGGCCGCGTAGATGACGGGCAGCAGGGAGCCCCACGCCGTCAGGGCGATGGCCACCACGAGCAAGCGGAACCGGTTGGCCCGCCAGACGTGCCCGAACAGGGCGAGGTTCATGCCACGTCCTCGGCGTAGTACTCGAGGAAGGCTTCCTCGAGGCTGGCCGGCTCGATGGTCAGGTCGTGCACGGTCGTCCCGGCGATGGCCGCGAGGAACGGCCCGACGTCGCCGGCCAGGCGGCAGGTCAGTCGCCCGGCCTCGACGACGAGGTCGGTCACCCCGGGGACGGTCCTCGAGGCCGGGGCGTCGCCGTCGAAGCGCAGCTCGACGACGCGTCGGCGACGGGCCAGCAGGCCGGCCACGTCCTCGACCGCGGCCAGTCGACCGTGGCGGATGATGGCCACCCGATCGCACACCCGCTCGACCTCGGACAGGACGTGCGACGAGAAGAAGATCGTGCGACCGGCGGCCCGGCGCTCGTCGAGGATGTCGTAGAACGCCCGCTGCATGAGCGGGTCGAGGCCTTCCGACGGTTCGTCGAGGATGGCCAGCTCGGGGTCATGCTGGAGCGCCTGGATGATGCCGACCTTCTGGCGCATCCCGCGCGAGTAGGTGCGGACCGGGCGTCGCAGCGCCTCCGGCGCGAGCTCCAGGCGCTCGATGAGCGGGTCGCGCAGGACCGGCGGTCGGCCGGACAGCCCGGCCAGCTCGTCGAGCAGGCGCTCGCCGGTCAGGTTGTCCCAGAACGCGATGCCGCCGGGCAGGTAGCCCGTCCGCCCCGGATGGCCACGCTCTCGCGCTCGATGTCGTGCCCGAGCACGGTCGCCTGCCGACCGTCGCGTGGAGATAGCCGAGGAGCAGGCGGATGAGCGTCGACTTGCCGGCGCCGTTGGGCCCCAGGAAGCCGAAGATCTCGCCCTCCTCGACGGTCGATGTCGAGGTCGGCCAGGGCCGGCCGTGACCACGCGCCGGTGCAGCCGCTCCGGGCGCGTCCCGCGCCGGGCGCCGTAGACCTTGGTCAGCCTCGCGTCTCGATGGCGTGCACGCCGGACAGCCTACTGCGCCGTCGCGCACACTGGCGGCTCCCACCGCAGGAGGTCGACATGCCCCAGACCGTCCCGGCCCTGCCGGGCATCCCGCCCAGCCGCTATCCGTTCTCCGAGGTCGTGGAGGCCAACGGCTTCGTGTTCCTGGCCGGCCAGGTGGGCGATTCCCCGGCGAGGCCGGCGCCGTGCCCGGTGGCATCGAGGCCGAGACCCGCCAGATGCTCGAGAACGTCGGGCGGCTGCTCCACGCGGCCGGCCTCGACTACGGGGACGTTGTGAAGTGCACGGTCTATCTGCGCGACTTCAGCGAGTTCGGCGCGATGAACGCGGTCTACCGGGAGTTCTTCCCGACCGAGCCACCGACCCGCGCGACGGTCGGGGTGACCGCGCTGGCCGAGGACTTCCGCGTCGAAGAGTTGAGGTGCTGGCGTCCGCTAGGCGAGCCGACCACGCGGTCGACCGCGTGGCGGCCGGCCGGGCGAGGCTGCGAAGGCGCCGGCGAGGAGCGGAGCGAGCGCACCCGACGGTGCGTGAGCAAGCCCCGCAGCCGGCAACGCCCGCAGCGTCGTTCGGCCAGCCGCCCGTGTCTTACGGCACGACCGCGAATTCGTCGATCGCGACCATCGGGTGGCCCTTGCTCCCGACGACGACGATCCGGATCGAGCGTGCGCGCCGCTGGCCTTCCAGCCGGCCTCGAAGACCTTGGCCCGGGCGTCGAAGCCGCCGCGGTACAGGTTGATCGTCTTGGCGTACGAGCCGTCGAGGTAGACCTTGGCCTTGCCGCGGGTCGGTCCGAGCGGACCGTAGACGCGGATGCGCTGGCCCGTGAACTCGAACGTCACGCTCGAGCCGGCCCTCGTCGAGTAGCGGACCGCATCACCGGCGTAGGCGCTGTGCCGGGCCGTCTTCCACGACCCGCCGTACGAGGCGAGCTTGCTCGACTTGCTGTAGCGCTTGGCCGCCGGCTCCGAGCGGCCGCCCGCCGCCGCCGTTGAAGTTCACGCCGCCGGCCTTCTTGTACAGGCGCATGATCCGGTTCACGTAGCGCGTCGTGTACGTGTTCCACCCGGACTTGCGCTTGGCAGCCGGTCAGCCACCAGTGTCGGCCCGCTTCCAGCTCCCGAGCGACTTGTAGAGGGACGTGAACTTGCCCGCGGCGACCTTCTCCTGGTTGGCCGCGGTCTGCTTCGCGTTGGCGTTGCCCAGATAGCGCTTGGCCCAGGACGGCCAGTTCGAGGGCATGATCTGGTACTTGCCGTAGGCCCCCGATGACGAGTTCCGGGCGGTATAGCGCCCGCCCGATTC